>NZ_FWER01000009.1 GCF_900169785.1 Rhizobium sullae | reverse complement strand
AGCTCAAGTGCATCTCGCCCGCCACCGCTTCCGATCTCCAGCACCCTGCCCGAGCCGCCCAGCTCGGTCACGAATGCATCGATCTCTGTCGCGACCCATTCGGGCATCGCCGCGGCCTCGGCAGCGTACTCCGCCGCGACCGTATCATAGNTCGATCTCTGTCGCGACCCATTCGGGCATCGCCGCGGCCTCGGCAGCGTACTCCGCCGCGACCGTATCATAGGACCGCACGGTATCCAGGTCGGTGCTCATCCTAGCGCTCCTCCTTCAAGACAAGAGGCCTGATGAGCGAGAGGCCCATCAGCCCGTTGCGCCCTTCGCACTTCGGCAGTTGGTGACATCGCGGGCGATTTGCTTTGCAGCTTTAGCAGAAATGCGGTTAGAGACACCACCGACCGAGCCAATGCTGCCGGGCGGCAATGCGCCGCATCCGGACCTTGGGGATGCCGCGAAGGTCACCTCTCAACCCGAAGGGTCCGTTTGTCGCACGGTCATCCACGTGACGCCATGACCCTGAGCCGACCTGCATCGATCCCTTTGATTGCGATTGGGGACCGTTCGCGGAACGGATGCCAATTGGAAACGTTTCCTCGCCTCTACCTCGAATGCCTGCCTGCGATCGGCCGTAGAATGGGATGCTTCCGTATGGTTCGGCAGCCAGCGAGGACTCGTGGAACCAGAAACTCTCATCCCACGAGCGGGATCAAGAGCTGAGGCGGGTATTCTGGTAAACGCGGAGAATGCGACGATGCGTCGCTAGGTGATGGTCTCAGAGAGCAAGATGACTAACCAACCTGGTCGAAATGATTTAGCCGGCAAAAACATTGTGACAGTGTTCGGCGGAACGGGCTTCCTCGGGCGGCGGATCGTAACCAGGCTTCTGGACAAGGCTGTTGATGTGCGTTCCGTCTCGCGCCATCCGCACAAATATAAGTTGGACAATGTGTCCGGTAAGAGGCCATCTCAGGAGATCGAGGCGGACATACTCGATTCATCCTCGATCGCCGCTGCCGTGGCTGGATCTCGCGCGGTTGTGAATGCGGTCAGCCTTTATGTCGAGCGCGGTGAGCACACCTTCGAGCGTGTCCATGTAGAAGCCGCGGCCGATCTGGCGACCGCTTCACGGGATGCAGGCGTCGAGATGTTCGTCCAGATTTCGGGCATTGGATCGGATCCGAAATCCCGTTCGAATTACATCCGGGCCCGGGGCCGCGGCGAGGAGGTGGTGAAGGCGGCGTTTCCAGGCGCGGTGATCGTCCGTCCCTCTGTAATGGCGGGACCCGACGACGCGTTCATCACAACGATCGCGAGGCTGGTGCGCATCCTCCCGATCTATCCGCTGTTTGGAGAAGGCGGCACTCGGTTGCAGCCGGTTTATGTCGAGGACGTGGCGGAAGCCGTGAGCCGCTTGGCCTCAGGACAGTATTCCACGGATGCTTCGATCTTCGAGTGCGCCGGTCCGCGCATTTATTCGTATCGGGAACTCGTCCAGGAGATCGCCACTCAACTCAACGCGCGAAGCAGGCTTGTGCCCGTGCCATTCGCAGTATGGAGCATAGTGGCGACTGCTGCGGAGTTTCTTCCCGCCGTGTCCCTAACGCGCAACCAAGTCGATCTCATGCGGCGTGACAATGTCGCGGCAAACGATCTTCCGGGCCTTGAAGAACTGGGCATCCAATCCCGCGGCATCGAGGAACTCGTCCATATGATTGAGCACGAGGCTTGAGCCGGAGCCTCGCGACTGGCCGGTTATGCGGGGGATGTCTAGTTTCCGCAACCGTCGCCGCAAGAACATCCGCGGCGGACCATGCCCCATCACGGGATGACGCCGCACATTTCCGGAACCTCGTTGTCCGCGCACGCGCGGTGCGCGGCCGGAACGCGGGAGATTCTCGAATGCTGGTTCGAAGGGCGGCCCATTCTCGAGGAATACCTGATCGTCGACGGAGGACGGCTCGCCGACGCCGGCGCACATTCCTATGGTGCCGGTGATGTAACGGGCGGGTCCGAAGAAGCGGCCCGCTTCAAGAACAAATGATCTCGGCGGGCTGAGCTAGACACAACGCCGAAATGGCAGCTAAAGCAATCATGGGGCGGCTCTGGTGATGTCTCTTTTCAGCGCCTCCACGAAGCGGATGACCTGGCCAATCGTGTCGTCGTACCAAATATCATTGTGACCAGAGCCGTCATAGATCCGCATCTGCTTTGGCTCGGGAGCGATGCAATATAGCGCTTCGCCCGAAGACAGCGGGATGATATCGTCGCGCCGGCCGTGGATGAACAGCTTCGGTTGCCTCAGCTTCGCTATTCTGAGGTCCGAGCGGAAGGGATCCTTGACAAGAAGCGCAACCGGAACGAACGGGTAGTACGTCTGTGCGAGCGACAGGACCGACAGGTAGGCGGACACCAGGATGACGGCCGCAGCCGGCCTTTGTGCCGCCGTGTTGATGGCGACGCCGCTGCCCAGAGACTGGCCCAGCACAACGATCTGGCCTTCAGTGCGTATAAAAAGCCAATCGAACGCGGCGATGCCGTCGGTCAGAAGCCCGTCCTCGCTCGGCGAGCCGGTCGATCCCGGATAGCCGCGATAGGAAATCGCCAGCAGGCCAATGCCCCGCGCCGCCAACGCCTGGGCGAGGAAGCCGTAGTTGCTGGCCCGATCCGCATTTCCGAGAAAGAAGAGCACTGACGGCTTGCCGGACTCGCCCCGGCGGTAGAGTCCGTGAAGGGTCTCTCCGTCGGGCGTCCTGATAAAGATGCTCTCGCCCCAGCGCGCGTGCTCTGGAGCAAGTGTAGGGCTGGCGCCCGGATAGAGGAGGGCGCGCTGTGAAAGATACATCAGGCCGACAAGCAACACATACGCGAAGGCCGCCATCAGCGGCAAGATCAGCACGAGTTTGGTGACGCTCACGACAACATGTCCAAACGTAGGTCCGTCGAATGTCCAGAACCTCTTCCGGCAAAGCCATCCCGTTCCCGAATGAGGCGGAACCGCGCGGCGGACTTGACCCCTGAATGGAAGGGCACAAATATACGGTAGCACCCAGAGCCTGGCGATGCAGAGATTATTTGACGTTTCAGTGGCGGAAATAGTCGGGTGCGTCGGACCGAAACAGGGTTTTCACAGATTGCAGCTTGTGAGCGGGTTAACCCTCCGGCTCGCGTCAATCGCGCCTGTTAACTTGCCGCCATGGCCTTCTTGCGCGAAGGCGAAAGGAGCTCAGGCTTTCGCCAAAGCATTGATGCGCCGGGATAGTCCTTGGCTCACCTCAGAAAATAAGGGGCGCAGCGAGATGGGATTCGTGCGCCAAAGAGGGGGAAAACGGGCCCCGGCGGTGAACTCAGCTCCACCTTGTTGTCGTTAAGTTGTAACTCCGTGCCACCTGGCCCAAGCGATAGCGTTCTTGCAATGTCTCAGCTCAAGTTCCAAAACCAGTCTACATCAATCAAATGGACCTCTAATGAGTGCACGCCTATCGACGGCCATTAGAATCGGGGAAGCCGCAAAGGCGATTTTTCGAAAAACTCAGAGCTTTCCAGGCCCAGAATTCGGAAAGCATGCAGACCTCCGCGAAAGCGAACACGTCGGTGTTGAACCGATGCTTTTGGCGCTTTCCATGGAGTTGGCATTGAAAGCGTGGTTCGTTTTCGACTACGACGATCCAAAAGTTGTCAAATCGCACAACCTAATAAAACTGTTTGATAGCCTAAAGCCCGAAAGCCAAGAGAAACTCGACGCGGAGTTCAGAAGGTCAGTGGCCCCGTATCATCCCAACGGTTTCTTCATCGACCACAGCATTCGTCACATTCTGTATCAGCACCAAGATGCATTCACCGACTGGCGCTACCTTCACGAGGCAAATAAATCGATGATGTTCGACCAGGGTGCTTTTGAGGCAACGCTCGAAATGGTGCTCTGTGAGTTCGAGAAGAGATATCGCATTGAGCGGGTGACGCCGATTTGGCCATCCTGAACGCAGTCCGGACCGGGGAAGCCCCGGTGTGGCCTTGAATGTTCATTTCGAGCGGTAGCTTCGGTACAGAAGCTTTCCTTGTCGGAGCGGAAGGCTAATGACCGCAATAAGGTAGGCAACGGCCGGGCGGCAACGCGCCCGCTTGTCGGTCGTAGAGGCAGTTGTTGCCTCGGACCGAAAGCGGCCATCGCATTTGTTTGACGCGACGACATCTGTACGCCAACACGAGCCGTGAGAGCGCCAGGCCTAATGTTCGTGTTGCGATGCGGCCCGCGTCACAGCCGCGCCCTCCATGACGTAGGTCGCATATCGATGGTCGCGGATCAGTATTATCTTTTGGTCCCTCCATTCAAGCACCATGAAGTAAGCAGGAGCACCGGACGGCGCAGCCGAGGCCAGCAGTATTTCCCTGCCCTCCAGACAAGCCGGTTCGATCCAAACCCGCGGATAGTCCGCATAATAGGAAAAGAATCGGCCAACGTTCGCCGCACCGGAGACCTGCGGCCGTCGTGCCTGACGAAGCCGAACATCCTCGGCAAGCAGCTTGCGCAAGGCCGTCCAATCCCTCGCGTTGAAGAGCGCTGCGAAATTCAGAACCTCGGCACTTGGGGGCAGCGGAACTTCGGACTCTGACTCGGAGATGGATCGCAATCCTGCCCGACCACGTGAAAGATGGGCTTTGACAGCATCGATACTCAGGCCCAATAGCGCGGCGATGTCTGCGATGGACTCTCCCAGCACATCCTTCAGGATCACCGCGCTACGCTGCGGCACCGGCAATTTAGCAAAGTGAGCCAAGGCGATCCGCACCGTGTCCTGCCGAATCAGTGCATCCTCTGGATCAACAGCACTGACATCAGCTAGATCAAAGGCCGTCTCCAGCGGCTCCGACCGACGGGTACTTCGCTGGCGCAGCGCATCAATGGCGCGATTGTGAACAATGCGAAACAGCCAGGGTCGCAGCGGCGTGCCGGACGAGATCGAGCCGACCATCGCGAACGCACTGACTAACGCGTCCTGTATCAAGTCCTCGCCGTCGATCACCGAGCCGACCAATCGGGCGGCATAGCGATGCAGTTCCGGGCGAACCGCATCCGCCTCCTTGGCCAGCGCCGCGTACAGTGTGTTCTTCGCTTCTGCTTCGAGGGGAGCTTCATCCATCATTCGATGACCGTCACGCCCGTATCTCCACGCACGGCGTAGATCATAGCCTCTTCCAGCGCCGTCTTGCCGATCAGTTCGGCTACCATATCGCCAAAGCCACGCGCTGTCATGTCCGGCCAGGTAGCGGCCTGTTCGGCGAATGTCCGGCCCGCCGCCGCAGCATAGCCGGAAATTCCGGCGTTGCCCACGCCGGTTCCTGCGAACATCTGCCGGGGAACAATGACCCGGAAACGCAAGCCCAGGCCGAGCTGGGTCGACAAGCCCTCAGCATATTTTGCAATGAACCACTGTGCCCGTTTTGCTCCTGCATAGCCTCCAGATAGCGGCGAGCCCTGCACCGCGGCTCCGCTGGAAACGAGAACGACCAGCCCGCCCGACGCCATCGGTAACGTCAGAGCGGCCTGGACCCAATGCAGGGCGGCCTTCACATCGACGTTCCAGTTGGTCGTGAACGCCTCCCAGTCAACACGGTCGATACGTTCCATGGGCGGTTCCGCGCCGGCATTCATGATGACGACATCAGGTCGTGTCTCTGACATGATCCTCTTCGCGGCGTCAGCATTGGTCGCGTCAGCAGACACAGTCGCGACGGCTAGTTGCTCGCCCAGCGCTTGCAAAGTCGTCACGTCGCGAGCGACGACGGTCACTTTAGCTGCGCGCGCTACAAACGCCTCGGCCATTCCGAAGCCCAACCCGCGGCTACCACCGACGACAACTATTCGTTTTCCATCCAAATCCATGTTCTTTTCCTCATTCGATTCAAACCGCGCAAAGGCAGTCGCGACAAGGACGTTCGAATGAGCTGAAAAGAGTCATCATTTTCGCGCTTGGGCGGACAATGAAATGCTTGATTGGGCGCGACTCAACTCAGACAGATTTCGGTCTGTGCAGGCTCCAGTTGCAAATGTGAAATGCCAATTCCTCAACCATGCGGACGTTCGGGACGGAAAAAGCGAAACCTCTCTGCGCCGCTTCAGTGATCTTGATAACAGGAGGGTAACTTCGCGCTAGCCGCTGCCAAGACCCCACGGCAACTTTGGGTCGAATCTCACGCATTCGCTCCAGCCTTGCTATCGCTTCTCGGGCACCAAAAGCCGACCGCCCGCACTCAGCCCCGGTTCAGCCGTCGAACTGCCCGTCAGCAGAGCGCCGTCATACCGGCCGTTCACGCCACCCACTTTCTTTTCTGGAAGCGGTCAGTCTGCTATTCGAGTGGTGACGTCCGGAACGCGCCCCCATAATGGTCATCGAGCGTTCTAAAAGCCGGTCCTAAAAGCTGCCGTTCGCGTCGGTGCGCACAACCGTGCTCTCCTGCGTGCCGATTGTGAGGATCGGGCCTCGTCGGCGCCAGGGCGCAGGGTGGGCGCTTCAGAGACCGGCGAGAGAAACGCGCACCCTCCGCCCGACCTCGCTCGGTTCGAAGATGGAAAATAGCGGATCACTTAGTCGTTGCCGCAGTTAACCGTTGCGGCACGGCGCTTATCGGTAACGAGCACGAAGGGGCGGTCGCCCGTTTCCGCCGAAGTGACCTTTACGTCGATCCCGCTAACTTTGGGAACGGCACCGTCCGCAGCGTGGTAGCCGACGCGATCTTTCGGCTGGGCAATCAGCGGCCGGTCGCCGCGTTGTTGAGGATACCCATACGGATCACGGTGACCCCGCCATCGGCAAGCTCGGGCAGGCGCGCGAACCAAGACTGCACGTGCGGCGTCTGGTTATGCGCTTCGAAATCGGCTTGGCTGGCGAAGATCTCATAGAAGATGAAATGTCCGGGCGCCTCGCGGCTCTCCTGAAGGAAGTAGAGCAAGTTATTCGGTTCGGCGCGGACCTGCGGCACGAGCGATAGCGTGATGGCGCGCAGCGCATCCTCCTTGCCGGGCTTGGCGCGAACCTGCGCGACGACGGCATAAGCGTCGGCGGGCATATCGGCGTAGCGCAGGCCGCCGGCGTCACGGGCGATCGCCGAGTTCGCTGCAAAAGCGGCCGCGATCAGCGCCGCCGGCGTGATGTGGTACAGGAATCTCCGTGGCATTACTTATCTCCTTCCTTCGCTTGCTCGCTCGTCGCACTTAGGTCTCACGCTGGAGCTGCGCCATGGGGTTCGGACCGAGGCGCAGATAGCGCCCTCGAGTGCCGAAGGAATCTCGCCGCTCGCCGCCATTTCCTCGATCGTGAGTTCGGCCTTCATCGGTGTATACACGCCGGTGAGGAAGGGGTTGGCGGGTAACGTCGCGGTGGCGGCAACGTCGTTCATTGCCTGCACTCCGCTCAGCGCGATGCGGCCACCATTTTACGCCGCGCTTCCAGCGCACCGTCGAAGGTTTGCTTGACCGGACCCAGCGCCTGCACGAACTCGAGCTGCTCGCCTTCCGAGCCGGTGCAGTAGATCAGCCGCCACCCATCCGACTTGCCCTCCGTGATCGGGTTGGAATTGGCGTCGAGCGGGGCTGCGCTGCGTTCCGCCTCGCTCGTCACGGTCACGACGCGGTTCGCGCGGACATGCGTCATGCCGCGCCGCGCCGATTCCGCTTCGAGGTCGGCGATGAACTGGTTGAAATCGACATCGTCGCGAATGTGAAAGCAGATGTGCATCATCCGCGGAAAGGCAGGGCTCATATGATCGAGCGGCTCGGCGAATGCTCGCGGACCACCCATTGCCTGGTCGGCGTCGCGATATTGCAGAAGCTCGATCACGACATTGTCGAATTGGATGAAGCGCACGTCGAGCCGCTGCGCGCCGCCGCGAAGGTCGGGAATTCCCATCGTGCGCGGATTGACACCGCGTGCGCGCGCTTCGATTTCCTGACCGGTCAGCAGCGTATTGTGAATACGCTCACCCTGAAAATCGCCGTCCCGCATCACCTCGGTGCCGCCGAGAACCTCGGTATAGAAGGTGAAGGCCCGTTCCATGTCCTGGACCGTGAGGCCGAAATGTTGGACGCCTCGCAATCGGGGGCCAATCGGTAGCTCGGGGATGGCCGAGAAAGCCGTCTGCCGCCCCTGCGCCGCGGTCGGCGTCGCCATCCCGGTCATCGATGCGGCCAGCACCGCGCCCGTGCTTTTCAACGCGTCCCGGCGATTGAGGCCGCCTGAAATCTGCCCATGATTTTCTACCATCTTTTGTCTCCCTGAACTTGCGCGAGCGCTCGGCGGCCTGACCTGGTGCTTCTTGGCGCAGCATCACGTTGCATCTTGCCTCAAAAAATTGCCGTGCATCCCGGCGGTTTCGTTATCCCCGCGCGCCACACGAAGCGAACGCCGATGTCAGATAAGAGCCCGCGGCTGGCGCGTATTTCAGAATCTTGCTATTTTGCCGCGCTAGGCGCTTCCATGGTTCGCAAAAATTTGCGTCACCAAAAGCGTCGAGGCGGCCTGGAGGGCGGGCGGTTGAAATTCGAAGTGGCCTGGAAGGGGTTCGGCCACAGTGAAGCGCGGGATGGCGAGGGCGCCGGCCTTGCTTCCTGCAGGGCGGTTTACACATCTGGCGTGCCGCGATACTGGACAGATCATCTGATCGCACCGGTACGCACGATCGGCGCCGAAACGGCGACGTCGCTCAAGTTGAGCTATTGGTTCTCGACCGTCGAGGATTCCCCGCAAGAGGGTGATCCGAACTTCGTCAGTGCCTCGCTCCGAACGAGCACAGCGACGGCCTGGCGCGATGCGGCGCCGTCAGGCTTGGTGTCCATGTTGCCGTTCGAAGGCGCACAATGGCGCTTCGAGCAGCCGGTGAGCTTCATGCAATTCCACATTCCATTCGACCTGATGGGCATGGTTTGCGTTTCGCTGTTCGGAAAGGAGCTCACCCACGATCATATCCGGATGCCTGCCGACGTGCTAGATGCCCACCTGCACCATAGCCTGGAGCGCATACGGCATACGGCCTCCTCGATCGAGCCTACCAATCTCCTCCTCGACAGTTGGGCATTGATCGTCGCCGAAACATTCCTTCTGCGGTTATCGAGTCACGGCGAGCGAAACGGGCACGGACCATTCGGCAAGCTTCCGGCCCGGTGTGTCGCACGCGTCGTCGATTACATCGAAGATGGCATCGACCATGACCTGCGACTGTCATCGCTCGCCGCCGTCGCAGGGATGAGCACCTATCATTTTGCCCATCGCTTCCAAGAGACGGTTGGCATGTCGCCCCATTCTTATGTGCTGGTACGGCGGATCGAACGGGCTCGAGCCTTGTTGCGCCGGGGGGATGAGCCGCTCGTCGATGTCGCGCTCGCTTGCGGTTTTTCAAGCCAGTCCCATTTGACGACGGTGTTCCGCCGTTGTCTCGGTGTCACCCCCGGAGAATATCGCCGGCGCGCACAGTGATCTAAGTGGGTGCGAGAGGAACCGGCGAAAAGACGCCAGAAGCGCGACGGGTATCCACTGCGATGTCCGCTCTCATTGGATTATGGCCATGAGCTGCCCGGCAGCAACCGGCCCCAAAGCGGTCACTCATCCAACCCGACGCCGATCTCTCCTACTGGCGGCGCAATGCGGACAGGTCGGCATATCGCGCTGATGGTTGGTCCGCCCGGCTCAGGTAAGTCGATGCTTGCCGCGCGGCTGCCTTCCATTCTGCCGCCGCTTTTTCCCCTGATGGACCGCATCGATATCCGCATTGACGTTCCGGCGGTGTCCGCGACCGATCGCATCTGGCCGATGCCCGCGGAAACCAGTGCTGCCGTGGTCGCCCGTGCCCGGAAAATTCAGAAGGATCGCTTCATCGCAGCGGGCCTCGGCGGCATCGCCACGAATGCCCGATGCTCGACCGCGTTGATCGAAAAATACGCCGAGCCGGATGCTAGCGGCCTCCAACTGTTGCGCGACGCTGCCGAGAAAATGCGGTTTTCAGCGCGTGGCTACCACCGCGTGCTGAAGGTGGCGCGGACGCTTGCCGATCTGGATGGCAAGGCGACGTCGGGCGCATTCATCTGGCGGAGGCAATTTCCCATCGTCTTGCGGGCGAACGGTTGACGGCGGCGGCCTGACGGAAAAAGGGGCGCCGAAGCGTACCCGAATTCCGCTGGAAAACTCAGTTTCCGAGCCCCTCGAAAAGGGCGGTCGAAAGATAGCGCTCGGCGAAGGACGGGATGATGACGACGATGTTCTTGCCGGCATTTTCCTCGCGGCTGCCGACCTTGATTGCTGCCGCCAGCGCCGCGCCCGAGGAAATGCCGACTGGAACGCCTTCAAGCCTGGCGACCAGGCGCGCGGTTTCCATCGCCTGCGCGCTGTTGATGGTGACGACTTCATCATAGATTTTCGTATCGAGGATGGCCGGCGCAAAGCCTGCGCCGATACCCTGGATCTTGTGCGGTCCCGGCTGGCCGCCGGAAAGAACGGGAGATTCCTCCGGCTCCACGGCGATTACCCTGATGCCTGGTTTCTTCGACTTCAGAACCTGGCCGGCGCCGGTGATCGTGCCGCCGGTGCCGATGCCGGAAACGAGGATGTCGACGGCACCCTCCGTATCGTTCCAGATTTCCTCGGCCGTCGTCTTGCGGTGGATTTCCGGGTTGGCCGGGTTCTCGAACTGCTGCGGAATGATGGCGTCGGGAAGCGTCGCCGCAAGTTCCTCCGCCTTGGCGATTGCGCCCTTCATGCCCCTCTGCCCCTCGGTCAGCACGAGTTCGGCGCCGAGCAGCGCCAGCATCTTGCGGCGCTCGACCGACATGGTCTCCGGCATGGTGAGAATCAGCTTGTAGCCTTTGGCGGCGGCGGCAAAGGCGAGCGCGATGCCGGTATTGCCGGAGGTCGGCTCGATGAGCGTCGTCTTGCCGGGCGCAATCTTGCCTTGCGCTTCAAGGCTCTCGATCATGGCGACGCCGATACGGTCCTTAACGGAAGCAATCGGATTGAAGAATTCGAGCTTGGCGAGCAGATTGGCCGTCACGCCCTTTTCCTTGGCGAGCTTGTCGAGGCGGACGATCGGCGTATCGCCGATGGTTTCCGTGATCGACGAGTAGATGCGGCCGCGGCCCGGTTTTCTCGACATGAGTGCGCTCCCTTAATGATTGTTGGGCGAGAGAATAGGGTCAAAGGCCGAAGCAGGCCAGAGGGCCTTGATCCACGGAACCGCTGTCCAAGAGAAAAAATCGTTTGAAAACGATGCTTTGTCGAATGATTTTTTCAGGCAGCGCGCGCGGCGATAAAGGCTGCCGTTCCGGCCAGGATGCTTGCCGCAACCCGGTTGAGCGCTTGCAGCGCACGCGGTTGTTTCAGCATCGTGCGGGCGCGCGCCGCAAGCAGCATATAGGGGATCAAAACCACCAGCAGCACGACGAAGGTTGCGATCAGAAGTATGCCGTATTCATGAAGGCCGATATGGTTGATGTCGATCAGCGTCGGCACGAGGGCGACGTAAAAGAGCATCGTCTTCGGATTGCCGAGCGTTACCAGCAGGCCGGACAGGAAGGACATTCCGACGCTGCTCGATTTGCGTGCGGCAATATCCTGCGGCAAAAGACCTGCGGTCCAGAGCTTGTAGGCAATGTAGCAGAGGTAAAGGACGCCGGCGAACTTGATGACGAGGAAAATCCCGGTGAAGGTCTGCGCCACGAATGAGAGCCCGAGGATCACCGCCGTCAGATAGGTGATGTCGCCGAGAACAAGGCCGAGACCCATGAAAAAGGTCTCGCGAAAATTCGAGCCGAGCGCGCGGGCGACGATCGCGGTGATGCCGGGTCCGGGAATGATCGCGGCGATGAAAAGGGCGCCGCTATAGGCAAGCAGGGCTGCAACGGTCATCTTTGCTCTCCTCAGGCAGCTTCTTTTACTGATGCTATGGGCTGCTTTCAAGATGAAGTCACACGATCGAATCAGATAAACGGGCGCCGAAAAGGAGAAAACAAATGACAACCGCGTTGCTGCTCATCGATGTTCAGAATGCCATCTTGAAAGGCCTCGGAAGCCCCACACGCCAGCCCTTGATTGACAGGGCGCTGGACGAGACGGTGGCGCGTCTCGCAGAGGTTCTCCAGAAGGCTCGCGCGGTGAATGCACCGGTCGTCATCGTCCAGCATGACGGGCATGCGTCCCACCGTCTTGCGGCAGGCAGCGAAGGCTGGCAGTTGCGTGACGAGATTGCGCCTCAAGATCGCGAGATCGTCGTTCACAAGCGCAGCTGCGACTCGTTTTTCGAAACCGAACTTGAGCAGCGCCTCAAGGAGAGCGGCATCACCAGGCTGGTGGTCGGCGGCTGCATGACCCCGTTCTGCGTTGATACCACCGCACGCCGCGCCGTTTCGCTCGGCTACGACGTGACGCTAATTTCCGATGGGCACATGACCGCGGACATAGGCGAACTCCGCTTCGAGCAGATCATCGCCCATCACAACGCCGTGCTCGATGAGTTCGATGCCGGCAGCCACGAAATCCGGCTTGCGAAGGCGGCTGCGATCAGTTTCGGATAGGCCGCAGCCAACGCCCTGGCGTCCAGCCGAGATTCATGCCGGCGGCCGCAACAAGGATGATTGCCGCACCGAGGATCTGCAGCGGCTGCAATGCATGGCCAAAAGCCAGGCCGTCCACCGCGATCGCAACGATCGGATAAATGAAGGAAAGCGCGCCGGTGAGATGTGTCGGCAGCTTCTGGATCGCGCCGTAGAGCAGTACATACATCAAGCCGGTGTGAACGACGCCCATCGCCACCAGAATGGACCACGATCCGGCGGTCGTCGGCAGGTCCGAAAAGTCGGTCACGGGCGCCAGCATGAGAATGCCGGTCGAAACCTGAATGAGCGCGATCAGATGCGGCGGTGTACCTTTCAGCCACTTTGCAGCAAGTGCCGCCAGCGCATAGAAGAACGCGGCTCCAAGTGCCAGCGCGATACCCAGCCCGTAGCTTGCTGAAATGCCCCCGGCCTCAGGTTTTGCCTCGACAATCGCCATCATGCCGGCAAAGGCGAGGGCCAGCCAAAAGAGTTTCGCTGCCGTGATCTTTTCGCCGAGGAATACGGCGCCAAGCGCCAACAGCATGAAGGGCTGGGTATTGTAGATGGTGGTCGCGATCGAGATCGATGCGTGCGAATAGGAGGCGAAAAGCAGCAGCCAGTTCAGCACGATGGCGACCCCGCCGAGAACGGCGATGCCGAAAGTTCTCGGCGAGAGAATGCGGGGCTTCAGGAATCCGAGGGCACCGCAGACGACAAGAAGGCTCGCAGCACCAAACAGGCAACGCCAGAAAACGACCCCGCTCACAGGCTGGCCGGACATGACGACGAACCAGCCGATCGTCCCCGAGATTACCATTGCGGCCGTCATCTCAACCGTGCCTTTTCCTATATCGTTCTGCATTGCGATCTCCTTTGTGTGTTGGAGATTATTGTGTTTGGATGCCAACTTCTATAATCTGCAATGCGCGATAATCGGTCTTCTCCTAATAATGAAAGGTAAAATCGCTTTGGTGGCTAATGAGGTGTCTCGCTTGGATATCATCGACCAGCGTCTCCTCGATGCGCTGGCGCAGAATGCACGCATTTCGCTGAAGGAGTTGGCGCAGGCCGCCAACCTTTCGTCGCCCAGCGCTGCGGAACGGCTGCGCAGACTGGAGGAGCGCGGCATCGTCAAGGCTTTCACGATCGATATCGATCCGGCCGCCCTCGGCTATCCGCTGCAGGCGATCGTTCGTGTCCGACCGCTGCCGGGACAGTTGCACGTTGTCGAACGCATAATTCAGGAGACGCCGGAATTCATCGAATGCGACAAGGTGACCGGCGACGATTGCTTCATCGCCCGCCTCGTCGTCCGCTCGATGGGAGAACTCGATGGTATTTTGGACAAGGTGGCCGAGAAGGCCGAGACCAACACCTCGATGATCAAGGCTTCCCCCGTCAAACGCCGCCTGCCGCCGCTTTCGACCCGCTGAGTCGATGGCCCGTGAGCTGGACCGTTTAGAAGTCCGCCATCGGCGAGAGCATCGCGGGAGACGCAGGCGCGAGATCAGCCGTGCTCCGGATCATGAAGGCCGTACCGTTGTCGAAGCTGAGCGCCTCTCCGCGCCACTCAAGCTTGTCCGGCGAAAAGAAGACGTCGACATGTTCAGGTGTCACGCCGAGCCCGCCGAGGATGACGGCAAGCGGCGGAATTTCCGCAGCGACGACGTCAAGCAGGCTGAAGCGGCCAGCCTCTCCGGGTTTCCACGCGACGACGGCTTGCTCGGCATCGAGCCAGCTCAAACGAACGTCGGGATCGAGTTGCGTATTGATGAGAAACATCGCTGCATTGCCCGAAACAGCCAGCACATCCGAAACCGGCGCACGCGTCGTCAGCGCTTGTTGCAACGGGGTAAGTTCTGTCCCGTTTCTCGGATCGAGCGGCCGGGCAGGCTCTGTCGCGGGATGTAGCTTTGGTGCTGCCCCGGAGTAGCGTTGCATCGGCAGGCTGCGGAAGCCGTAAGGTTGGTAGAGCGAGGGCTTGTCAGTGTAGAGCACGATAGCTTCGAACTGCTGGCTCTTGCACCATTCAAGCGCTTTCCGTGTCACGTCGCGGTAAAGCCCGCGCCCGCGCCACGGCGGGCGGACGGCGCCGGATTGAAAGGCGGCCGCGTTGATCTGCCGGCCATTGATGACGAGCGGCATGGCAAAGGCGGACAGGTTGGCGGCAAGGGTGCCGTCGGCGGCAAACCAGCCGAAAGGCATGCTTGTCGGATCCGGGCCGCCGAGCTGTTGCAGCGGCCCGATGTCAATGCCGAATGTATCGTCGAGGAGAGAGACGAGCGCGGCCCATGCCGCCAGATCATCGAAATAGTCCTGACGAAAGGTCAGCCCGGCACTGTCGAAAGACTTGCTCATATGCCGGTCGAGCCGAAGCCGCCGGCGCCGCGCGCAGTTGCGCTGCTTTGGGTGACCTCCGCAACCCGCACCTGCGTGACCGGGGCGATCACCATCTGCGCGATGCGCATACCGCGCGTGATCTCGAAAGTCTCATCGCCGAGATTGACGAGCAGCACCTTCACTTCGCCGCGATAGTCGCTGTCGATCGTGCCTGGCGTGTTGAGGCAGGTGATGCCGTGTTTGAAGGCGAGGCCGGAGCGGGGGCGGATCTGCGCTTCGTAGCCATCCGGAATCTCGAAAATGAAGCCGGTCGGCACCAGTGCGCGCTTGCCGGGCGCAAGCGTCATCGGTTCGTTGCCGGCAACAGCCGCCCGAAGATCCATGCCGGCGGCGCCGCTCGTTTCATAGGAGGGCAGGTCGAGACCTTCGCCGTTCGGCAAACGGACAAGGTTGAGCTGCGGGCGGATGTCGTTGTGAATGGTCATGAGCCATTACTTTGCGCCAGGACGCCCAAGGTCAATTGCAATGGTCGGCTTTAATCGCTAGATACGCGGCAATTCCACAGGATTCACACCATGGCCGAAAGCCTCGCCGAGGCGGTTTCCCGCCGCCGCACATTCGCTATTATCGCGCACCCCGATGCGGGCAAAACCACGCTCACCGAAAAGCTGCTGCTTTTCGGCGGCGCAATCCAGCTCGCCGGTGAGGTCAAGGCGAAGAAGGACCGCATCCAGACCCGGTCGGATTGGATGAAGATCGAGCGCGAGCGCGGCATCTCGGTGGTCACCTCCGTCATGACCTTCGAATATGGCGACAACGTCTTCAACATCCTCGACACGCCCGGCCACGAAGACTTCGCGGACGACACCTATCGCACGCTGACGGCGGTGGACGCGGCCGTCATGGTCATCGACGCCGCCAAAGGCATTGAGCCGCGTACGCTGAAGCTCTTCGAAGTCTGCCGTATGCGCGACATCCCGATCATCACCTTCATCAATAAGATGGACCGCGAAAGCCGCGATCCGTTCGAGATCCTAGATGAGGTGGAGGAGAAACTGGCGTTGGATACCGCGCCGATCACCTGGCCCATCGGCCGCTCCAAAACGTTCTGCGGCTCATATCATCTGGCGACCAACACTGTGCGCGGTTCAGACACGGAAGTGGAAGCAACGCCGGTCAACGGTCCGCGGAACGTCGCTGATCGGTTGCCGGAAAACGAACGCCAAGTGTTTATCGACGAAACGGAGCTCGCGATGGAGGCCTGCCGGCCGTTCGACCGCAAGGCATTCCTGGAGGGTCACATGACGCCGGTCTTCTTCGGCTCGGCGCTTCGCAATTACGGCGTCCGCGATCTCATCAACGCGCTTGGAGACTTCGCGCCGCCGCCGCGCGATCAGGTTGCCGATTTAAGGACGGTGCATGCGTCCGAGGACAAGATGACGGCCTTCGTCTTCAAGATCCAGGCCAACATGGACCCAAACCATCGCGACCGCATCGCCTTTGCCCGCATCTGCTCCGGCAAGCTGGAACGCGGCATGAAGGCGCGCTTGTCACGCACCGGCAAGCAGCTGGGATTAACCGCGCCGCAGTTCTTCTTCGCCTCGCAGAGGCAGCTTGCGGATACCGCCTTTGCTGGCGACGTCGTGGGCATTCCGAACCACGGCACGCTGCGCATTGGCGATACGCTGACGGAAGGCGAAGCGCTGGTGTTCCAGGGCGTACCGAACTTCTCGCCGGAAATCCTTCGCCGTGTCCGTCTTGAAGATGCGATGAAGGCAAAGAAGCTCAAGGAAGCCCTGCAGCAGATGGCCGAAGAGGGCGTCGTCCAGCTCTTTTCTCCGGAAGACGGTTCGCCGGCGATCGTTGGTGTTGTCGGCGCGCTACAGCTCGACGTGCTGAAGGAGCGCCTGCAGGCGGAATACGGCCTACCGGTTTCCTTTGAAATGTCGCGCTTTTCGGTCTGCCGCTGGATTTCGGCCGATCAGTCGGCTGAACTCGAAAAGTTCCTGACGGTCAAACGCGGCGATATCGCCCGCGATCTCGACGGCGATCCGGTGTTCTTGGCGCAGGACAGCTTCTCGCTGCGCTACGAGGCGGAGCGCTATCCAGCGATCAAGATGGTCGCGATCAAGGAATATCACATCGCCAATGCGGCGTGATTTCCATTCACGCTGCGGCAATGATCTCGATTTCGACCAGCCAGTCGTCTTGCAGCGTTTCGACGACGATGGCTGTTGTCGGCGCCCGATGCTCTCCGAGCGCCGCCACCCGTGCATTCTGGTTTGCCTCGGTGAAGGATACGTCGCGCAGGTAGCTGGTCACTCGCACGATGTTCTTCGTGGTCATCTGAGTCTCTGCCAGAATTCGCCTGAGGTTCGACCAGATCAGGTGGAGTTGGGAGTTTAGGTCGGCGCCGGCTCTGCCAGCGGGGTCAAGGCCCATCGTTCCGCTGACGAAGACAAGACGTTCAGGCTGACGCACCTCCATGGCATGCACGTAATCAGGCGTTGCGGCATAGATGCCGTCGCGTGGATTGCGAACGATCATTTCCATTTCTGCTCCTCTGGAACTCTATATGGCCTTGCCGCTATCTTGCCGAATAAAGTTCGGCTGAAAAGCAGAGGAGACGTGTGGATGGAAAATACAGAAGGCATTCGGCAAAAGCGGCGTGAGAGCGCTTCAATCGATCCGTTCGACCGAAAGATATTAGCGGCGCTCGCCGCCGATGCGGGCCAGAGCTACGCCGCGCTTGGGGAGAAGGTGGGGCTCTCGCCGCCGTCGGTGCACGAACGGGTCAAGCGGCTGAAGCGGTCCGGCGTCATCCGGGATGTGGTCGCCCGGCTTGATGGTACAGCAGTCGGCAAGCCGTTGTTGGCCTTCGTGCATGTGGAGGCGGCTGGCTGGGGCAAGAGCGAACAGCTGATGCAGATCAGCCGGTTTCCGGAAGTGGAAGAAATGCACTCGGTCGCCGGGGATACCAGCATGATCCTCAAGGTGCGGTTGGAAAATCCGCAGGCGCTGGAATTTCTCCTCGGGCAGATTCATTCCGTGCCGGGCGTTCGCGGCACGCGCAGCTATGTCGCGCTCTCCACCTATCTCGACCGGCCGGTACAGGCGCAAGTGACGGCCGAGTGGCCCTCTGTGCCGTTGGCGCCGGAATAGTCAGTCGAACTTCACCGCTGCAGTATTGGCACCGCAGACCAATGCGCAGACGCGCTCATCCCGCGCCGGAACATATTTGCCGGAAAGCACGGCTGCGAATGCCGCAGCACCTCCCGGCTCGGCAACGACCCTTGCCCCTTCCCATAGGGTTTTCTGGGCAGCGCGGATATCGTCATCCGTTACCAGCACCGGCGGCTGCACGAATTGCTGCGCGAGGGGAAACATCAGTTCGCCAACCCGTTTCGGGGCGAGCGAATCTGCCGCGATGCCGCCTGCCGGAGCGTCCACCGGTTTGCCGGCCTTGAAGGCTTCGTAGAGGGTCGGCGCGCCGTCGGATTCGACGGCCACGATCTTCACCCGGCCGCGAAACCACGCGGCGATGCCGCCGATCAATCCCCCGCCGCCGACCGCGACCAGCAATGTGGTGATGTCCGGCACGTCCTCTTCGATCTCCTTGCCAAGCGTTCCCTGGCCGAGGAGCGTCTCGACCTGGTCGTAGGCATGTATGGCAAGCGCGCCGCTCGCCCGCACATGGGTCTCGCTCGCCGCTAGCGCATCGGCGTAACGCTCGCCGCCGGTAACCAGATTGGCACCGTAGGCGCGGATTTTCTCCAACTTGGCAGGCGAGGAGACGCTCGGCACGAAGATGGTGGCCGGGACGCCAAGCTGCGATGCGGCATAGGCAACGGCCGCGCCGTGGTTGCCGCCCGAGGCTGCCACGACGCCGGTTGCAGGCACCTGCCGCGTCAGGAGGTGGGAAAAGGCGCCGCGTGCCTTGAAGGAGCCGGAATGCTGCAGGCATTCGAGCTTGAGATCGACCTTGAGCGGCGCTCCGCCGAAATCGTGCATGTCGACGCGCATGACGGGTGTGCGGCGGATATAGGGGCGGATCAGCCCTTCGGTTTCGGCAATGCGTTCGAGAGAAAGGGCGGTTTCGATCGGCATGCAGGCTCTCCCGTGGATTGACAATATTTTGTTACTTGGCAAAATGACGAAATGCAAGATGTTGATGTTCTCAAAGCTCTGGCGAATGAAAAGCGCCTCATTACTCTCGAATGGCTGAAGCAGCCACGGCTTCATTTCGAGCCGCAGGTTGATGGCGACCTGGTCGAGGATGGCGTGTGCGCGCTGCTGATCGCCCGCAAACTCGGGATAAATGCCGCCACCCTCAGCGAACATATGCGTATCCTCGTGCAGGCGGAATTGGTGCATGCCAAGCGTATCAAGCAATGGATATTCTATCGCCGCAACGAGGAGCGCATCGCGGCGCTGAAGCAGGGGCTTTTCGCAAGCCTATAACCGGGCGCTCATAGCCGCCCCAGCCGCTCACTCAGGAATTCGACGGTGGCGCGTACCGATGGCAGTTGGCCACGCCGGTGCGGCACGAGCACCGTTGTCGCGATCCTACCCGCTGTCCATTCGGGCAGGATACGGAGCAATTGACCTTGCTCGATAGGCTCTCGGCAGACGGACGTCGGAAGAATGGTGATTCCCATTCCCGCCGCTGCAGCTCTCAGCAAGACGAAAGGTTCGTCGGCTGCCATCACTGAGTGTGGTTTGACCAACGTCTCTTCCCCCGAGGTGGAGAAAAGCCGCCAGACCGTGTCGGAGAGGCTGGGCATGACGGCAGCATGCGCCACGAGTTCTTCCGGCCTTTGCGGAACCCCGTGCCTGTCCGCATAGGATGGTGCGGCAACAAGAAAGAATTCGTGTTCCGCCAGTTTGCGCTGCACGAGGCTTGAATCGGCAAGCGGCAGCTGATGGCTGCGTACTGCAATATCGAAGCCCTCTTGTATGATGTCGACAAAGCGATCGGTGACATGCAGGGAAACCTTGAGCTTCGGATATCGGATTGCGAGTTCCGGTAGATGCTCCGCGAGCGTAAACTGCGAAGTCGGCACCGAGGCCGTGATACGCACCGTGCCGCTCGGCTCGCTGAGACGCGATCGAACAATGCTCTCCGCCATCTCTGCTTCGATCACGGATGCCTGGGCGTGCTCGAAGAAATCGCGTCCCAAATCTGTGAGCGAAAAGCTGCGCGAGGTGCGCTGGATCAGTCGCGCGCCCAGCTTCGCCTCCAGTTCCGCAACCCGCTTGCTCACCGTTGATTTTGGAACACCAAGCCGCCGTCCAGCGGCCGTGAAGCTGCCGCTTTCGACTGCATGAACGAAGAGGTTGAGGTCATTGAGATTGAAGGAGGTCAATTCGATCTTCCAAATTCATAGACTTTGATGTGCATTTTTGGCTGCTTTTCACTGATCGTCTACAAAACGATATTCCGATCGTGAAATCAGTTCAAACTGAAAGGAATGATGAATGTCTCCGATTTTGTTTTACGGCGTGCCGGAAGGCTGCTCCTTCGGCTCCATCGTCGCGCTCGAATGGTTAGGCAAACCCTATCGCCTTTGCCGTGTCGAGATGCCGAAGGTGGTATCGGGTGACGACTACAAACGCATCAACGCGATCGGCGAAACACCTTCGCTCATGCTTGGCGATGGCCGCGTCATCAACGAGAGCATGGCCATTCTCAACTGCATCGCCTCCGACCATATCGGCAAGGGTCTTGGCTTTGCACAGGGCAGCGCTGAGTTCGACAGGCTGAACCAGATGCTTGCCTATCTCAACACCAGCTTTTTCAACGCCTTCAGCCCCCTCTGGTATTCGATCGAACACGAGCTGGAGCCGGAGGCAAAGAAGGCACTGGTCGCCTATGGCGTTGCCAAGGTCGAGAAGGTGCATAGCGAACTCGAGCAGCTCCTTGACGGCCGCATGTGGCTGCTTGACAAAGGACCCAGCCTTGCTGACGCTTATTTCGCCGGCATCGCCCGCTGGAACGACTTCCATAATGTCGTGGATCGCAAGCAATTCCCGGCATTGAACAGCCTTTATGAAAGGCTGCAGGAAAATCCGGCGGTGCGCTTCGCCTTGGCGATAGAACACGAACAACAGGTCGAAAGCAGCGGCCGCTTCCTCGGTCACGTCTCGCTGGATGAAGCGTTGGGCTACCTGAAGCAGGCAGCCTGATACGTTGCAAAAATGTCCGTGCGGGTCATTCTCCGCGCGGATATCGCTGATTCTCTTCCAGCACGTTGAGATCCATGTGGTTGCGCATATAGCGCTCGGATGCCTTCTGCAGCGGCTGGTAATCCCAGGGATAATAGGCGCCATTGCGCAGCGCCGCATAGACGACCCAGCGGCGTGCTTGGCTTTCGCGCACCGCTGCGTCGTAGCTTGTGAGATTCCAGCGTTTGCTTGCCTCTTCGGTCAATGCCGTGAGCATCGCGGCATAGGCAGGGTCGACAGCGAGGTTCTTAAGTTCGTGCGGATCGGCATCAAGGTCGAAGAGCATCGGCGGGTCTTTTTCGCAAAGCGACAGCTTATAGCGCCCGGCGCGCAGGCAGACGAGCGGCGCAATCGAGCCTTCCGCCGCATATTCCATCGGCACAGGCCCGCGGCTGCCCGTGCCCATAGCGAGCGGCGCCAGATCCTCGCCGTCCGTCCATTTCGTGAGCGAGCTTATGTCTAGACCGGCAAGGCCCGCCAGTGTCGGCGTTACATCCAGCGTCGAAACCGGCTGATCGATTCGCGCTGCGTTCCAGCCGGGTGCGGCAATCATTAGCGGGACGCGCGCAGACCCGTCGAAAAAGCACATCTTGAACCAGAGGCCCCGTTCGCCGAGCATGTCGCCATGATCGGAGACGAAGAGGATGACGGTGTTCTCCGCCATCCGTCCGCGCTCAAGCACGTCGAGGATTTCGCCGATTTTCTCGTCCACATAGGAGATATTGGCGAAGTAGCCCTGCCGCGCCCGGCGTATCTGCTCGGGCGTAATGTCGAAGGCCTCGTAATCGCACGCCTCGAGCAGGCGCTGCGAATGCGGGTCAAGCTCGTCGAAGGGGACTGGTCCGATTTGCGGGTCGAGCGCCGGGCAGTCTTCATAGAGGTCCCAGAATTTCTGCCGCGCAACGTAAGGGTCGTGCGGGTGTGTAAAGCTGACAGTCAGACACCACGGCCGCTCGTCCTGACGGCGTGAAAGATCGTAGAGTTTGCGGGTCGCGTGATAGGCGACCTCGTCGTCATATTCCATCTGGTTCGTGATTTCGGCGACACCGGCGCCGGTGACCGAACCGAGGTTGTGATACCACCAGTCGATCCGTTCGCCGGGTTTCGTATAGTCGGGCGTCCAGCCGAAATCGGCAGGATAGATATCGGTCGTCAGCCGTTCCTCGAAGCCGTGAAGCTGATCCGGGCCGACGAAATGCATTTTGCCGGAAAGCGCCGTTTGATATCCGGCGGCCCGCAGGTGGTGCGCATAAGTTGGGATGTCGGAAGCGAATTCCGCGGCGTTGTCATAGACGCGCGTCCGGCTTGGGAGTTGGCCGGACATGAAGGAAGCCCGCGCCGGCGCGCAGAGCGGGCTTGCCGTATAGGTATTGGCGAAGCGCACGGAGCGCTCCGCCAATGCCTTCAGATGCGGCGCATGGAGGAATTCGGCCGGTCCGTCCGGAAACAAGGTCCCGTTGAACTGATCGACCATCAAGATAAGGATATTCGGGCGCGCCATGCGTAGTCTGTCCTTGGATATTAGAGGCCGCGAGAACTTTTTACTGCGTCTGCAGCAGGCTCTCCGTCAAGCGATCACGCTGGAGACGGTGGAGAGAAGGAAGCCTGCAGCGATCCGGTTCATGCGTAAAATTCTTTTCATTGCAGTTCCTCTGTTATTCGAGCAATTTATTGAACATCAGTTTGGTTTCCTTTGTGAAGCTGGCTTTTTTCAATGGATGATCAAAGGATTTTTTATGGCGGAGCGACCAATCGACCTTGGATGGGTTCGCGTATTTGCAGCGGTGGGGAAAATGGGCAGTCTCTCGTCTGCGGCCGGCATTCTCGGCCTGACCCAGCCTGCCGTCAGCTATCAGGTCCGCCGCCTCGAAGAGCAGATGGGCGTCAGCCTCCTGCAGCGGCAGCATCGCGGTGTCGAGTTGACGCCGGAGGGACGCCGGCTTTTCGACGTCGCCTCACGCACGGTCGATGATGTCGACGCGTTGGTGCGCAGCTTCCGCAGCCAGTCCGAACGCCCCGCGATCAGGCTGAGAACGGATTATGCTTTCTCGTCGCTCTGGTTGATTCCGCGTATGCATACCTTCCGCCTGCTTTATCCGGAAATGGACATCCAGATCGTCGCGACGCAGCGCATGGAGCAGGGCCCGTCGGATGGCGACATTGCCGTCGTCTTCGGAACGCGGCAGGAATTCGGCAGAAACGCAACGCTACTTCTGCCGGAAAGGGTCGTCCCGATTTGCACCCAAGGCTTTCTGGATCGGAACGGCCCCTTCTTCGATCCGTTCGAGATTGCCGGCGCGCGTCTTCTGCATCTCGATTCGCGCGCGCCGTCGCCGTGGTTCGATTGGAAGAGTTACCTCGCCGAACTCGGCATCAGCCGTGATGCGGCCGTAGGGCAGGGCGAGCTCAGTTTCAACACCTATTCGCTCGTCGTGCAGGCGGCGATCGGTGAGCAGGGGCTGGCGATCGGCTGGATGGGTCTGGTCGATTCGCTGCTCTCGTCACGTATGCTCGTCGCGGCCGGACCGATGCTGGAGGCCAAGGACCGCGGTTACTGGCTTTTGCCGCCGAAAGCGCAGAGCGCAGAGACCGATCGGCTTGCTGCCTGGCTGATCTCTGAGGCAGGCATGGACCCGGTCAAGGCGCAAGATCTTTGAGAAAATCCCGGCACCAGCGCGAAACATCGTGTTCCAGCAAATGGTCCATCATCATCTGCCAGCGCTCTTTGCGCTCTTCCATAGGCATGCTGAGCGCGCGCGCCAGCGCGTTTGCCGTACCCTCTATGTCGTAAGGGTTGACCAGTAGGGAGCCTTTCAATTCACGGGCGGCACCGGCGAAACGCGAAAGTACGAGCACGCCCGGATCGTTCGGGTCCTGCGCGGCCACATATTCCTTCGCTACAAGGTTCATCCCGTCGCGGAGCGGCGTCACGAGGCCGACTTTGCCGAGCCGGTAAAGGCCCGCAAGGATGTGTCGGCCGACGGAGCGGTTGATATAGCGTATCGGCACCCAATCGACGGCGCTGAGAGCGCCGTTCACCCTGCCGGCCTGCTCGGCCACGGTGCGCTGCATGGCTTCGTATTCCGGCACTTCGGAGCGGGATTTCGGCGTGATCTGCAGATAGGTGACGCGCCCCTGCTGCGCTGGGTTTGCCAGGATGAAGCGCTCGAAAGCGTCGATACGCTGCGTGATTCCCTTAGAGTAATCGAGACGATCGACGCCGATGATCAGGCTGCGGCCTTCTATGCTTAGACGCGCTTTTTTGACCATGCTGTTGGTCGCGGCCTTTTGGGCGAATTCGGCAAAGGCTGCAGTCTCGATGCTGATCGCATAGGCGCCACCCTTGAAAGTCCGGCCGTGGGAGCTGTAGCGCCCTTCGCCAAGCTCGTCGCCGATACCTTCCCGTCTGAGACATCCGGCAAAATTCTCAAGGTCGTGATCCGTCTGAAAGCCGACGACATCGTAGTGCGAGAGGCCACGCATGATCTGCTCGTGAACCGGCATCGTGAAGATTACGTCCGCAGGCGGCCAGGGAATATGAAGGAAAAAGCCGATGCGGTTCTTCAGACCCATTTGACGCAGCTCTGCAGCGAGCGGGATCAGGTGGTAGTCGTGCACCCAGATGAGGTCGTCGGGTTCGATCAGCGGCGCCAGTCGATGGGCGAAAAAACGGTTGACGCGGAAATAGCCGGCCATCTCCTTGCGGCCGTATTCCGCGAGATCCAGCCGGTAGTGACAGATCGGCCAGAGAACGCGGTTGGCAAAGCCGTGATAGTATTCATCCACATCGGTATCGGTCAGATCCGTCAGTGCATAGGTGATATTGCCTTGCTGCAGCCGTGCAAGCGGCGGCGGCTCATGCTCGCCGCTCGATTTTCCCGACCAGCCCATCCATATGCCACCGCGCTCTTCGAGGGCTGCCTTCAGCGCAACTGCCAGCCCGCCGGCGGGCGCAATGCCGCCCTTGTCGGGAACGGGCACGCGATTGGAGACAATGACGAGACGGCCCATGCCAGTTCCTTTCATACAAGAAAATATTACGAGTGCTCAAATCTTCAGGAGGCCAATGTCGCAATGATGCCGCGCAAAGCCTCGGCAGAGGGGATGGAGCCGCGCGCTTCACTCGCAGGCGAAAGCGGCCCGACGCGGATCGAATGGCCGCCAAGCCGGTTGACCGTGCGAAACATCGCTTCATCGGTCACGTCATCTCCGATCGCAATGGCGCGTCTGCCGGCAAAGACCGGCTGTGCGAGAAAGGCTTCGACCGCATGGCCCTTGTCGGCGCTGGCGGGACGAATTTCGATAACCATTTTGCCGTGCTGGATCGTCCAATTCGGTCCCGCTCGGCTAAGCGCCTGTTCCATCAATGGTTCGAGTTCGAGCTCCCTCTCTGGCGCAAGCCGATAATGTGCGGCGACTGCCGCTCCCTTATCCTCGATCAGAACTCCGGCCCAACCTGCAGTCTCGGCGGTGAGATCCTCCTTCAGCCGCTCGAATTCCGCTGTTACTTCGACTTTGCGCACGCGTCCATCCGGGTCCCGCCGCTCGGCGCCGTGAAGCCCAGCGATCGGAAAGTGAAACGGCGAAAAAAGCTGGTCGGCATAATCAAGCCGCCGGCCGGTCACGAGGGCTAGTGCACCCTCGAGCCTTGTCGACAAGGTGTCGAGATTTGCAGGCAGCGACGGCGGAACGACTATGTCGTCCGGCGTTTCGGCTAGCTCGAGCAAGGTCCCGTCAATATCAAGGAAGAGAGCCCATTTTTCCGGCTCGGCGGAGAGCATAGCGAGAATAGAATCTTTCCCTGAAGCCGTATCCGGTTTCGAGGCGCTGAGAGACTGCTTCTGGTATGACATGAGGCTCTATCTATGTCAGGCCCCGCTTCAGGCAACCCTAGCTTTCCGTTTCGAAACGCGGCAGGCCTTCGATATTGGCGGTCCAGGGTAGAGCGGAGCGGCACCAGATCTGCTTGCGCGGCCGCAGCTCGGCCCGCTGATCGATCGTGCCGACGCGGATGCCAACGAAGGCGTTGTCCTCTCCCATGCGATAGAGATGCGAACCGCAATCCGGGCAGAAGAATTGCCGGCTGCGCGCGCCACTTTCGCCATGCTTGACATAGATTTTCGGCGTGCTGCAGAGAAGCCGGAAGTCCTCCTGCCGCGCAACCGCGCTGACGCGATAAGCCGTCCCTGTCAGCCGCTGGCAATCCGTGCAATGACAGATGCTGACGCGCTCCGGATCGATCTCGGCCTCATAGGCAACCGCGCCGCAATGGCATCCACCGGTAACGTGCATCGGCTCCTCAATCCGCCAGCTGCGTCGCCGGATGCTGGCCATAGAAGGCCTTGGCATCGGCGGTGAAGGCGGCCCGCGCTTCCACATTGGTGTAGAACATATGGCCGCCGCGATAGACGTCCAGGCTTACACGGCCTCGGGTGAGGCTTTCAGGCAGATGATCCACGACATAGCGGCTAACGCCGTAGGGCGTGACGATATCGCTGTAACCATGTGCGATCAGCAAATGAAAGCTTGGATTGGAACCCAGCAATTCGCGGATGTCGTCCGTTATGCTCGCCTGCAGCCGCGATCCGCCGCCGCGTCCACCCCCCCATTCCCACTGACGGCTGACGTCGCTTTCGAGCAGCGCATAGGTCATCTCGGTTTTGAAGCCGAGTTCGTTGCGCGCGTAATCGGCAAAAGCGCCCCCATAAGCGCGCGTGAAGCCGTCGAGGACCGCATCGTCACCGCGATCGGAGTCTGACTCCGGATAAGGGTCCAGCGTTGCGAACGAAGCATCGTAGGGGCTCATCACCTCGCCTAGCGACCTGGCGGAATTCTTGGCAAAGGCGTTGCCCAGGAAGCCGCGGTTTCGGGTGACGACGTCTTCGGGAATGCCGGACATCGCCGAGACCTTGCCATAGAATGCTTTCGCAGCGTCCCCCACCGGCGCCGGGCCGGCCAGGGTCGTCAGATATTCGCCGAGCGCGAACTTCTCCGCGTCCTGCTGCGTCCTCTCGTCGAAGGTCTTGCGGCGTTCGGCTTCAGCGGCGGCGAGCGACGGGAACTCGAGAGCAGCCCCAAGTGCAAACCGGTCTGCATTGAACATCAACTGGCCCTCTAGCAACGGCGAGAGCATGATCGCGCCGGAGACGATGACGCCTTGGCTTTGCCGAAGGGCTGCAGCGACCTTCGCCGCTCGGAAACCGCCATAGCTTTCGCCGAGAAGATATTTTGGTGAGCCTGAGCGATTGTTATGCGCGACATAAAGCGCGATCGCCTTTGCGATGCTCTGCGCATCGGCGCTGACGTTGTAGTAATTCGATGCGTCGTCGGCTCTCGCTGTGCGGCTCCATCCCGTGCCGATCGGATCGATCAGCACGAGATCGGTAAAATCGAGCCAGCTCTGTGGGTTATCGACGAGCTTCGCGTTTGCGCCGTCCCGGGCCTGCGGGCCGAAATCCAATATGCGCGGCCCTACGAGCCCAAGATGCAGGAATGCGGAGGCAGCACCCGGACCACCATTGAACGCGAACGTGATGGGCCGGTCGGCTGCACCCTCCTTGGCGGTATAGGCGGTGTAGAATATCGCGCCTGTCCGCGAGCCGTCCTGACCGAAGAGGTCGAGCGTGCCCGCCGTCGCCGTATAGGCCAGCCTGCGGCCACCGATGTTCCGCTCATGCTGGGTCACGGAATCGGACGGCAACAGCTTCAACACGCCGGTCCGCTCCTGGGCATTCGAGATAGCAGGTGCGGCAAGAGCCAGCAGGGCGAACAGGATGGCAGATCGGAAGGACACTCTTTCCTCCTGGGCGATGGAACACGATCAGCGGCAGCGTAACATCTGCGATCCCAGAGCGGTATCAAGAGATGGTGATATGCAGGTGAGGAGGGCGCTTACGTCTTCTGGATCGTCCGCGCATTGACGTACAGTGCACGTCCGGCATTCCAGCCGTTGATCGCGGCTCCAAGTCCGAGCAGAACGAAGAGTATCGCGGACCAGGCATAACCTCCCGTGGCGCTGCGAATGAGCCCGACGATCAGCGGGCCGACAGCGGCCAGCAGATAGCCGACGCATTGTGCCATGCCGGATAGGTGAGCTGCGACATGCGCATCGCGCGAGCGCAGCACGATCGTCGTCATTGCGACTGCAATCAGGCCGCCTTGTCCTATTCCCTGCAGCGCCGCCCAAAGCCAGACCGTCGAAAGCGGCGCGAAGAGCAAGCCGAGCAGGGCTACCACGGCAATGATACAAAGCGACGCATTGATCAGCCGCTGGTCCTTGCCGCGCACGGCAATATGCGGCGTCACGAGGCAAGCAGCAGCCTGCACCACGACTGATACCGAAACGATGGCGCCGGCAGTCACACCGTCGAGTCCGCGCTCGCGAAGGATCGGCACGAGCCAGCCGAAGACGCAATAGGCCAGCGCTGATTGAAGGCCCATGAAAAGCGTGACCTGCCAGGCAAGCCGGTCGCGCCAAAGCCCCTCGACTCTGAAGCCGCTCCGGCGCGGCTGAGCCGGAATCCCGAGAACCTGGGGAAGCCAGATCAGAGCGACGACGAAGGCGGGCAATGCCCAGGCGGCAAGAGCGCCCTCCAGCGATCCGTCGAGCGTGTGCTCGATCGGCAGCGTGAAACCGGCAGCACTCGCCGCGCCGGCGCAAAGCGCCATCGTGTAGCAGCCGGTCATCAGCGCGGTGCGGTCGGCGAAGTCGCGCTTGACCAGGCCGGGAAGCAGGACGTTTCCGATGGCGATACAAGCACCAGCGAGTGCTGTTCCGAGAAAGAGAAGCGGAACAGAGGATAGCCCGCGCATGGCCGTGCCGAGCGCCAGCAGCAACAGCACGCCGAGGAGCGTTCGCTCGGCACCCATGCGCTGTGCCAGCTTTGGCGCGAGCGGCGAAAAGACACCCAGGCAAACGATGGGAAGCGTGGTCAGCAGGCTCGCGCCGAGAGCCGAAAGGCCGAGACCTGAGCGAATTTCCGGCAGCAGCGCCGATGCGCTGGAAAAGACCGGGCGAAGGTTAAAGGCAATGAGCAACAGACTGACGCCGAGAATGATGCGGCTTGCCGCTGTCGACTGTGCAGGCGCTTCCGGTGCGGGAATGCTGTCCGCCTCGGCATCGATCAACTGCTCGTCGATGGCGTCGAGAGCCTCGGCTGTATCCGAACTGGAGGTGGTCATGAAAGAATCATTCGTTCAAGGGCGGCGATCACCGGCTGCATGAAGCGGCGCACGGCGGCATCAGCTTTCGCAGGGCGTCCGGTCTCGATGGCATCGATGATACTAACGTGCGCCTGCATGTCGGGTTCGGGAATATCCTGCCCGAGCGTTGCCTCGATGGTTTCGGCGATCGAAGCCGAGAAGAAGTCATAGATCTCGATCATCGCCCGGTTGCCCGAGGCTGCGATGATCGCCTTATGAAAGGTAAGATCGCGCTCGATAAAAGCCGCCTTGTCGCCGCCTTCGTAGTTGCCGCGCTTGGCCAGAAGGTCGCGCAGCCGAGTGATGATTTCCGGCGTCTGCCGCAGCGAAGCGAGGCGGGCCGCCTCGACATCCAGGGCGCAACGCGCTTCGAATTGGTCGCGCAGGCTTGCGCGCCGGGCCATCGTCAGCGGCCGAGTCGCATCCATCGTCGAAAGGACGTAGGTTCCGGAGCCCTGCCGCGTTTCGAGCAGGCCCTGAGAGACAAGCACGCGCACGGCCTCACGGATCGTGCCCCTGCTGACTGCCAGCGCGGCGGAAAGTGCCGCCTCGTTCGGCAGCTTGTCGCCGACGCTCCATCGCTTCGCGAGGATCTCGCCGCGGATTGCTTCAATCGCGGTCTCGGCCAAGTTTGTTTTGTTGAGCGGCTGCATGGCATATTCAAAGTCATCAGATGACTTTATGAATATGCCAGTGCCTCGGCGCCTGTCAAAGAAAATCTGCAAAATAAAAAGGGCCGCCTCAGCGACCCTTTCCATGAGTTTGGCCTGTTAACTGGCCTGGACCGTCAAGGCGGCCCCAGGAAGGCGGGGATTAGAGCGAGGGCTGCCTCGCTTTCGTCACCTCTCCCATGCCCGTTACGAGGTCCGAAATCTCATTAGACATTGGATCACCTTCCTTTCGTTCTGTTGCTGATGATTAAAAGGTAAGGAAAAATTTCGATGATGCAAGGGAAATTCTTGCGATGACCGCCGTGACGCGGCCGAGAGGCAATGTTCACAAACGAAGAAACGTGATCGCCGAATGTGATCGCCTGCAGTGTTTCCAACCCGCATGCCGCCTTGCAAAATTTGCAATCGTTAAGTTTTTATTCACCATCGCGCTCGACAATCGATCGGGCATTTCCAATCAGTCCCGTTGCTGAGACGGCGGGTTCCGGAGTCAGAAAAGCATGTGTCGCTGGGCAGCCTATCGTGGAGACCCCCTCTATCTCGAGGAACTGGTGTCCTCTCCCGCCCATTCACTCATCGAACAATCCCATTGCGCCACCCGCGCCAAGACCGCAACGAACGGCGACGGCTTCGGTATTGCCTGGTATGGCGACCGGCCGGAGCCGGGCCGCTATCGCGACATCCTTCCCGCATGGTCCGACTGCAATCTGAAGAGCCTGGCACGGCAAATCCGCTCGTCGCTTTTCCTGGCCCATGTTCGAGCAGCCACAGGAGGCGGCACACGGCGCGATAATTGCCATCCCTTCACGCACGAGAATTGGTCTTTCATGCACAACGGCCAGATCGGCGGCTTCGAGCGCCTGCGCCGTGCCATGGAGGCGATGCTCGATGACGAGCTCTTCAATGTTCGCAGCGGCACGACTGATTCCGAGCTGATGTTCCTGCTCGCTTTGCAATTCGGTCTGCGCCAGGCGCCGCTCGTTGCGATGGCGGAAATGGTGAGCTTCGTCGAAGGGCTTGCTGAAAACATCCTGGGCAGAGCCCATCTGCGTTTCACTGCCGCGTTTTCCGACGGACGGTCGCTGTACGGAATTCGTTATGCAACCGATCGAAGGGCGCCGACGCTTTATGCCTCACCGATGCGCCAGGGACATTGCCTTGTTTCCGAGCCGTTGAACGACGACATCGATGCCTGGACCGAAATACCGGACGGTAGCGCAGTTACGATTGGCGAGAACGGCATCGAGGTCGCCGCCTTCAAGCCGGAAAAGCGCAGCGGCGTCGTGGCGGATATCGCTATTTCTGCCTGAAGCGCTCGGCAATCAGCGCCGCCAGCTTTTCCGCAACCTCTTCCTTGGCGAGATCGGGCCATTTCTCGACACCGCTTCGGCTGACCAGCTTCACGCTGTTGCGCGTGCCGCCCATGATGCCCGTCGCCGCAGAAACGTCGTTGGCAACGATCAGGTCGGCGCCCTTGCGCTCGAGCTTGGCCTTGGCGTTGCTTTCCACATCCTGCGTCTCGGCGGCAAAGCCGATCACCAGCTTTGGTCGCATCGTGTGGTGGCCGACGGTCTTAAGGATGTCCGGGTTTTCGGTGAGAGACAGCGTCGGGATGGACTCGCCCGGATGCTTCTTGATCTTCTGATCGGCGGCAGAGGCCACGCGCCAGTCGGCCACGGCCGCCACCATGACGGCAATATCGGCCGGCAGCGCCGCGAGCACCGCATCGCGCATTTCTTCGGCGCGCTCGACATGAATCGTCCTGACGCTGACGGGATCGGCAATCGCCACTGGTCCGGAGACGAGCGTCACATCCGCGCCGAGCCTCGCAAGTGATGCGGCAATCGCGTGCCCTTGCCTGCCGGAGGAGCGATTGGCGATGTAGCGGACCGGGTCGATTGGCTCGTGGGTCGGTCCCGAGGTAACGATCGCCCTGCGCCCTGCAAGCGGCTTCGGTCCATCGTCAAGCAGCGCTTCCGCGGCGGCTACGACCTCCAGCGGTTCAGCCATGCGGCCGGTGCCGACCTCCTTGCCCTCTGCCATCTCGCCCGCCATCGGCCCGACGAAATGGATTCCATCACTTTTCAGGATGCCGAAATTCCGCTTCGTCGCCGCGTGCGACCACATCTTCGGGTTCATCGCCGGCGCGGCAAGGACCGGCCTGTCCGTCGCGAGCAAAACGGTCGAGGCCAGATCGTCCGCGAAACCGTTTGCCATCTTGGCCATCAGATCGGCCGTCGCCGGCGCGATGACAATGAGGTCGCAGTCGCGGGCAAGCCGGATATGGCCGACATCCTGCTCGTCCTGCCGCGAAAAGAGATCGGTGAACACGTGGTCTGCAGCAAGCGCACCGACGGCAAGCGGCGTCACGAATTCCTGCGCGCCCTTCGTCATCACCGGACGTACCGAGGTCCCGCGCTCGCGCAGGCGCCGGATCAGGTCGAGGCTTTTATAGGCCGCGATGCCGCCTGAAATGATAAGCAGGATGCGTTTGCCGCTGAGAGCCATGGCCTTCTACCCGTCGCCTTGTTGACCACTGCCGACCCTAAGCCTTTGGCGGATAACATGCAATCATCACGGCGCGCCTAAGCTCTCCGGCCATTCGGCGTGAAGATCGCGATCGCAAGTCCGACGCCCGCGAGTTGGAGAATGGAGCCGCCTGCTTCCGCGAGCGTCGGCAGGCGTTGCTCGAAGAGGAAGCCGAAGATCAGTCCAAAGATCGTTTCGGCAACGATCAACTGCGCGGCAAGCGCAAGCGGCAGCCGCTTCGAAGCGATCATCCAGAGCAGCGTCGCCAACCACGCTCCGGCGAGCCCCATGATGAGCGACCAGAGAATGAATCGTAAAAGCTCGGCGCCTGTGAAGACGATGTCCGTGCCGATCGAAGTGAATGGGATGAGCACGAGGCTACCGATACCTGCGCCGATACCCTGAAGGCCTGTCCATTGCAGGATATCCGGCGCCTCCGGCGACTGCATTGCCGCCGTGCTCGCAAGTCCGTAAATGACCCACAATGCAAGACCGATCAGCGTTGAGCCGATACCCAGGATGATCGCTGCCTCATCGCCGGAAGGCGTGGCGGAAAAGATCGAGACATTCACCCAACCGATGCCCGCTGCAATCAAGAGCAGCGGCAGGGCGAGCATCTGCCAGGCAACGGAGCGGTCGCGAAAATTCGCAATGACTGCGAGAATCACCGGCATGGTCCCGATGACGAGCGGCGGAATGGCAGCGCCTACAAGCCGAACGGCATAGGCGACGCTGACGAAATAGCCGACATAGCCGACACCGCCGAGAAGCAGTGCGGTGACTGCAAGCCGAGGCTTTATGTTCCTCGGCCGGAAGCGTGGATTGACCATCAGAACCACGCTCGCCACGGCAAAGAGCCCGTAGCGCGCGATTGTCAGGTCCATCGTGTTGAATGGCGCAATGGCACGGGGCACGACGAAAGTCAGTCCCCACAAAGCGCATGTGGCGAGGCCGCAAAGGACACCGATGAGCATGGTTCACCTGAGGGTCGAGGGTGCCCGAAAAGCAAAAAGGATGCTCGAGTGATATGCGGGCAAGTCTCAGCCGCGACATCTGTTTTCCAGCCTTGATCGCTGGAAGAGGCCAACAGGAAGGGGTATTTCGGATTGGAAAGTTGCATGAATCCATTGGTGATAGCCGAGGATTCATGCAGCTGTTGATAGGTCGACGTGCATTCAAAAGCGTTCGCGATAACCCTGGTGGTTTGGGTGGCAGATAATCGCGCTGCGGTTACGTGCGAGTGATTGAAACGCCGCCGTCGAGCAGCGAAGCCGTGCCTGTTACGAAGCTCGAGTCGTCGGAGGCAAGGTAGAGGACGGAGCGGGCTATCTCTTCCGGCGTTGCGACGCGCTTCAGGGCGTGCAGATTGGTGATGAAGTCCTGTTTGTCCGGCGTATCGTTCATCTCGCGATACATGTCGGTATCGACTGCGCCGGGCAGGATGGCATTGACGCGGACATTCTGCGGGCCGAACTCGGCAGCAAGTGCCTGCGTCAGGCCGATCAGTCCGGACTTGCTGGCGGCGTAGGCGGCAACGCCCGGGAAGGCGAAGCTGTAGCCGACGAAGGTAGAGGTGAAGATCACCGAGCCGCCGCTGTGTTTCGCCATTTCCGCGATCTGGTGCTTGGCGCCCAGGAAAGAGGCGGTGAGGTTGACGTTGTCAGCGAAAGGCTGGCTGATCTGGAAAAGACACTTGGCGGTTTGCTGCTTCACCGCACGACACGCAAGCTAACGCTGACGGAAGACGGCACGGCTTTTATGGAGCGTGCGCTTCGAATCCTGCGTGAGATAGAAGAGGCCGCAGCCGACATGGCCGAACGCCGAGGTACGCTCGCCGGTCCCTTGCGTATTGCAGCACCTGTCACCCTCGGTCGCCTCCATCTTGGTCCGGCGCTTTATCCGTTTTTGGCGGAGCACCCCGAAATCGCGCTGACGCTCGACATTGATGACCGTCGCGTGGACGCCTCGTCGGAAGGCTACGACGCCATCATCCGCCATGGGCCGATCGCCGATTCACGCCTGGTGGCCTGGAAGCTCTCGCGCAGCCGCCGTCTTCTGACGGCTTCCCCGGCCTATCTCGACCGCCATGGGACACCGGCGACATTGGCCGATCTCGACGATCATCGAGGCCTGTTCTACACTAATCGCGGTATCGCGGACTGGCGCTTCCAGACCCCGGAGGGTGCAATCGTCGTGCGTGCGAAGCTGGCGATGGGTATCAATAATGGCGACATGCTTCGCGATGCGGCAATCGCCGGTCTCGGGATCGCGCTGCTGCCGACCTTCATTGCCGGTCCGGCAATCCGCGAAGGCAAGCTTGTCGAGATTGATGTCGGCTACAAGCCCGAAGCTGAGTTCATCTACATGGCGCATCCGGAAGGCCGTAACCCTTCCGCCAAACTCCGCGCCATAGCCGATCACCTGAAAAAAGCCTTCGGCGATCCGCCTTATTGGGATCCTGCAGGCTAAATCAAAGCAGGCTCATCAGGTTATCCGTTACCGGCGAGCGCTGCGTCTTCAGCACGGCAAGCGCCAGCCGCGCGACAGCAGGCGGCCCGTCGATCGGGCGATAGGTGACGCCATCGAGCCTGATCTGCGCGATCGATGCCGGAACGATCGACACTCCAAGTTCTGCCGCAACCAGATTGACGACGGAGGAAATTTGTGGCGCCTCCTGTGCCACCGTCAGTTCGAAACCCGCTTTCCTGCAGGCGAGCACGACATCGTCGAAGAGGCTGAGGCCAACCAGCCGCGGGAAGAGAATGAACGGCTCTTTCGACAGCAGCGCCAAAGGCAGACGCTCGTACTTCGCCAGCGGATGGTTTGCAGGCAGGGCGACCACCATCGGCTCGTCATCAAGGCGCTTCAGGCGCACGCCCGGCGGATCATCGAGGCTGGGGCGCATGAAGGTCGCATCTAACTCGCCGCGATTGAGCCTCTCCATCAGCGCCAGCGTGTTCATTTCCGTCAGAGACAGCCGTACCTCCCGCCACTGCGCACGAAACCGTCTGATCGTCGCGCTGACCACCGGATTGAACGCCGAGGATGCCGTAAAGCCGAGCGCCAGCTTGCCCGTCTCGCCGCGATTGGCACGCTGCGCGGCAAGCTTCGCCTTCTCGGCAGAAGCAAGCGACGCTTTGGCTTCGCCGAGAAACGCCTCGCCCGCCACCGTCAATTCCGCCCCGTGCGGCACGCGATGAAACAAGGCCGCACCGACCTCAGCTTCGAGATCGCGGATCTGCTGGCTGAGCGGTGGCTGGCCGATGCCGATCCTTGCGGCCGCCCGCGTAAAATTGCCTTCTTCCGCGACCGCCAGAAAATAGCGAATATGCCGAAGCTCCATGTGGTATCTCCAAAACATATCGGAAACGTCAGTGCCATATATTGGACAACTTATGCCCTTCTGACTAGATGAGTGGCGAAAGGCTTGAGCCATGCACAAGACCGCAGCCAGAATGAGCGACATTTCCCCAATTGAGGTGCCGGCGAAATCACCGGCGAAAGAATACCTGACGCGCGGTACGGCTTCCTATCGCCGTGCCAGTCTTGCACTCTTCCTCTCGGGCTTCTCCACCTTCTCGCTGCTCTATTGCGTCCAGCCGCTGCTGCCGATTTTTTCGGATGAATTCTCCGTCAGCCCCGCGGAAAGCTCGCTGGCACTTTCGCTGTCGACGGGTTTCCTTGCCGTTGCCATTATATGCGCTGCGGCCGTCTCGGAAGGTCTTGGCCGTCGCAGCCTGATGTCGATTTCGCTCGTCGGGGCCGCATTGCTGACGATCGCTACGGCCTTTGCGCCGAGCTGGCATCTACTGCTCGTCATTCGCGCGCTGGAGGGTCTGGTGCTCGGTGGCGTTCCGGCGGTCGCCATGGCCTATCTCGCCGAGGAAATTGATCCGCGCGGCCTAGGCGCTACGATGGGCCTCTATGTCGGCGGCACCGCCTTCGGCGGCATGTCGGGCCGAGTGCTGACCGGCATCTTCGCGGAATATCTGACCTGGCGGCCGGCGCTCCTTTTAGTCGGCGCAATCGGCCTTGCCGCAGCCATTGGCTTCATCGCCCTGCTGCCGCCCTCGCGGAATTTCGCCCGCCGCTCTGGATTCGATCCGAAGTTCCACCTAAGGGCCTGGCTCGGGCATGTCCGCAATCCGGCGCTGCCGTTCATTTTCGCCATTGCCTTCTTCGCGATGGGATCCTTCGTCACAATTTACAATTATGCCGGCTTCCTGCTTGTTGCAGCACCCTATGATCTGACGCAGACCGAACTCGGTCTGATCTTCGCCGTCTATCTCTTTGGCATCGGCGCCTCTTCGATCGGTGGCATGCTGGGCGATCGCTTCGGCCACTTCGCTGTCCTGCTGACGGGCATCGCAATTACCGCCGCGGGCAGCGCCCTGACGCTTTCCGCCTCCCTTCCGACCATCATTTTCGGCATTATCGTGCTCACCAGTGGCTTCTTCATGAGCCATTCGATCGCAAGCGGCCTCGTCGGCAAGCTTGCCATAGGCACGAAGGGACATGCCTCGTCGCTCTATATGCTTGGTTATTACGTCGGTTCGAGCGTCATGGGCTCGGCAGGCGGCTGGTTCTTTGCCATCGAAGGCTGGTCGGCTGTCGTCTCCTTCACGCTCGGCATGCTGACCCTCGCCTTTGCGGCGGCCTGCGCCGCAGGCATCTTTTCGAGGAGAAAGTTATGATCCGCATCAGCACCTCGAGGCAGCAAGGCACTGAAATTCGGCAATCAGAAGATCAACCTGCACCAGGTAGCACGCGAGTTCGTGCCCAAGGCAAGGCATCCGGCGCCGGGTTCTGAGGGGCACTGCTTTATCGCCGAGATAGCGCTTGAAGGGTCATCGCCCATCTCGAAGCGGCGGATGTTCCAATCGAGGTAGGCCGGTCGAGCGCGCCGGCGCCACCGGTACTGTCGGCTCGGTCTATTTCCTCGATCCGGATGGCAATCTCATCGAAGTATCCAACTTGATCCTTTGAAGCGCTGTCAGGCACAGGCTTGACAGGCGCCTTCGTCGCCTATATTTAATCCATAGGTTAATTAACTGATGAGTTTATTGTGTCTGCCGATCGACTAAGCATGACGTTTTCGGCTCTCGCCGATCCAACCCGCCGCGCGATCCTCGCACGGCTGGCGCTCGGCGAGGCTTCGGTATCCGAACTCGCCGAACCATTCGATATGTCCCTCGTTGCCGTATCGAAGCATCTTAAAGTGCTGGAAAATGCCGGCCTCGTATCAAAAGGACGGCAAGCACAGTGGCGACCCTGCAGACTGGAGGCAGGGCCACTTCGCGGTGTTGATGACTGGCTCGACACCTACCGCCGGTTCTGGAGCGAAAGCCTCGATAGATTGGAAGCCTACGCAGCCACCCTCAAGCCAAGGAAGAACGAGGATGAAGGCAAGAAATGAAATCCGCGTCGCCGGCGGTCGCAGCCGTGAGATCGTGCTCACTCGCGAGATCGATGCGCCGCGCGAGCTTGTCTTCAGCCTGTGGACCGAGCCGGAGCACCTGATGAAATGGTGGGGTCCGCACCATTGCTCGGCGTCCTCGGTTTCGGTCGATCTGCGCGAAGGCGGCGCCTGGCGTCATTGCATTCTCGGGCTGGACGGCAAGGAATACTGGAGCCGGGGCCGGTACGTTGAGATCAGTCCGCCGGAACGCCTCGTCTTCACCTTTGCCTGGGAAAATGACGCCGGAAAGCCGGAGCACGAGATGTGCGTAACGGTCGAGTTGGAAGAACGGGGCGAGGGTACGCGCCTCACCTTCCGTAAGCGCGAGCTGCCGAGCGATACCGAATTCAAATTACAGTCGGAAGGTTGGCGCGAGGCGCTCGATAAGGCCGCTGCCTACGCGGAAGCCGCAGTCAAAAGGAGAAAGTAATGAAGAAGACCTATCACGGCAGCTGCCATTGCGGCGCAATCCGCTACGAAACCAGGCTCGATCTGTCGGCCGGCACGTTCCGCTGCAATTGCTCGATCTGCATGAAGAAGCGCAACTGGCTGGCGGTGGCCCAGCCGGAGGATTTTCGCCTTCTATCAGGGGAAGAAAAGCTCGGAGAATATCAGTTTGCCTCCCGCAAACTGCATCATCTGTTCTGCAAGGATTGCGGCATCAGCTCCTACAGTTGGGGCGAAAACGAACATCTCGGCACCTTCTACGCGATCGCCGTAAGTTGTCTGGACGATGCGACTGCTAAAGAGCTCATCGCCGCACCCATTGCCTTCGTCGACGGCCTGCGCGACCGCTATGACGGTCCCCCGGAGGAGACGCGGCATCTTTGATGGAGCGCCGATATTTCAATCAAGCCGGATATACGACACATCCTTCTTCTGCACTTCGTCCAGCGCTTCCTCGTATCCGGCGTCTGCATAGCGCATGACGCCGAGCGCCGTATCATTGGTGAGCGCATGGTCGAGGCGTTCGTCGGCAGCCGCCGTGCCGTCGGCGACGACAGTCACGCCGCAACTGGTCATGTAGCCGGCATAGCCGCCACCGCCGGAATGGACGACGACGAGGTCGGCCATCGAGGAGCAGAGCATCATGGCATCGAGCAGCGGCCAGTCGGCGATCGCGTCGGAGCCGTCCTTCATGCGCTCGGTCATGATGTTCGGATGCGCCATAGCGCCGGCATCAAGATGATCGCGCGAGAAGGCGACAGGGCCTTTCAGATCTCCACTGGCGACCAATTCGTTGACGCGGCGGGCAAGCGCGGTGCGCTCGCCGTGGCCGAGCCAGGCGATCCGCGCCGGCAGGCCCTCGAAGGGCACATGCTCGCGGGCAAGCCGGATCCAGTTGGTGATAATCTTGTTGTCCGGGAACATTTCGAGCAGCAGATCGTCGATCCGGGCGATGTCGCTTTCTTCGCCGGAAAGCGCCATCCAACGGAATGGGCCAATCGCCCGGGCAAACAGCGGCCGCAGATAGGCTTCGGTGAAGATCGGAATGTCGAAGGCGTTGGCAACGCCGCCTTCCTTCGCCTGTGTGCGGATCAAGTTGCCGTTGTCGAAGACTTCGGAACCTTTCTTCTGGAACTCCAGCATCGCCGTTACATGCTGAACGATCGAGGCGCGGCTTGCGGCCATTAACTGGCCCTGGCCGTCATCGCGAAGTTCCTTGACCTGGGCAAGGCTCATGCCCTTCGGCACGTAGCCATAGACGAGATCATGCGCCGAGGTCTGGTCCGTCACGATATCCGGCACGATGCCGCGCCGGGCGATCTCCGGGTAGATCTCGGCCGCATTGCCGACGAGGCCGACGGATAGCGCGCGCTTTTCCTTCACGGCCGTATCGATCATCTGCAGTGCGCTATCGAGATCAGGTGTGATCTCCTGCAGGTAACCGATCTGCTGGCGCTTCTTCGCCCGCTCGGGATCGATATCGACGCAGAGGATCGCGGCCCCTGCCATGCGGCCGGCGAGCGGTTGAGCCCCGCCCATGCCGCCAAGGCCGGCGGTGAGCACGAAGCGGCCGGAGAGATCGCCGCCGAAGCGTCGCTCGGCGATACGCATGAAGATTTCGTAGGTGCCCTGGATAACACCCTGGCTGCCGATATATTGCCAGGCGCCCGCCGTCAGCCCACCCCAGCAGATCAATCCCTTGCGCTGCAGTTCGTAAAACACTTCGACCTTCGCCCATTGGCCGACGATATTGCAGTTCGCCATGATGACGAGCGGTGCCTTGGCATGGGTTTTCACGAGGCCGATCGGCTTGCCGGACTGGATCAGCAGGGTCTGATCCTCCTCCATCTCCGTCAGCGCCTTGACGATGCCCTTATGCGCCGCCCAGTTGCGCGCGGCCTTGCCAAGCGCCGCATAGACGACGAGATTGTCCGGGTCCTCGCCGACGGCAAGCACGTTTTCGAGGAGACGCAGCAACGCTTCCTGCCGCCAACCCTTGGCCCGCAGTTCCAGCCCGCCGGGAATCGGAAATTTTGGATGACGTGGATTAGGCTTCGGCATGGAATGTCCTTCCTCAAGTCCTGTCTTGTTATTTCCCCGGCAGCATCTCCACATAGGCGCGTGCCGCATCAAGCAGACGCTTTCGCAGTGCATCCTCGCCATACACATCGGCATTGACGCGCACCCAGCCGTGCATCAGGCGCTCGCCCGACCGCATCTGCACCGCTCCCGGTAGAGCCAGTGCCCAGCCGTCATTGCCTTTGCCGAGCCGAACCAGCATGCCATCCTCTCGCGCACCACAGAGAAGATTGCCGTTCAACAGAAAGCCCCAGCCGCCGAACATGGCCTTTTCGCTGAGACCCGGATGGCCGCTGAGCTCTTCTCTCATCAGTTCCTCAAGACCGGCATCCCGCGCCATAAGTCACGCCTTTGCTGCCAAGGCATAGCGCCCAATCTCAATACCCATCACTTCTTCCACGGGCGGGTAGACGGTTGGGTCGAGGACGCTTGCAGAAAGTGGAATGATATCCATGGGTACATGCAGGATGAAAACCTGCATGCCGCCCTTGAGCTGGCCGACGCTGAGCGGCTCACCTTCGGGCGAAAGCGTCGTGATGACCGAGGGAAACGTCGCCACGCGCTTACCATCGGCATCGTCGATGGCCATGTATTCGTTCATCACATGCACCGTCACGGCTTTGGCGCCGGAGCCGACGACGATCGTGCCGATGTCGAAGGCTTCTTTGGTGTAGACGACATCCTTCATCGTAATGATGCCTTCAGCGAGGATGCTGCCGCCGGTTGTTTTGCAAATCGCATCGATGACGGCCGATCCGCCATTCTTCTCCGCCGCAATGATCGCTTCGCCGAGCGCAAGCGCCATCGAGATGCCGCCGAGTGCCGCATGCGTGCGCACATAGGATGCCTGCAGCGGATTGCGGCAGCTGGCGATGAAGCCGCCCGATTGGTCAGCGGCGGCTCGCAGGATCGGAGAGATCTTCGCGGTCGCACCCTTCACCACAAGCTCGATGTAGCGGTTCTCCGCGCGGTTTCCGCCAACGGCCGTCTGGATCATCTGCTCGGGCGAACCCGCCATGCCGATCGAGCCCATGTCGCCGGTCGGATGCGCCCGGATATCGCCAACCGCATCGACAACCTTCGTGCCGAGAATGGCCGAGGGCAGCCAGCCGTTCAGCGTCGAGGATTTGCCGTTCTGCCCGATGATGAGCCCGGAGAGCTTTTCGCCGAGTTCGTCCTGAAGAAGCTGGACGGCTTTCACGTAATCGATGCCCTGCATTTCCCAAGGCGTCGTGGAGGCTGGCGCGCCGATCGCCGCTGCCGTCGCGATCCAGTCGTCGTCTCTAAGTTCATCGATGGAAACGAGTTCCGGCTTGCCGATGCTGACCGCGGCATAACCCAGCATACGGCCGTGATCGGCCCAGCCGCCGCCGCCTGCTGCATAGACGGAGCCACCCTTGACTGCCGCCTCGACGTCCTTTTCAACGAGTATGCGTCCCATCAGCCTTCTCCTTGCTCAGCGCCTTGTCCATCTCCCGCACCGCTTCAAAAAGCACCGCCGCGCCAAGCGCGATGTCGTCATTTTCCGCCCATTCGTCGGCCGAGTGGCTGCGGCCCTCTTTGCAAGGCACGAAGATCATTGCCGCGGGTGCCACCTTGGCGATCCAGGCGGTGTCGTGCCCTGCGCCGGATGCCATGCGCCGGTGTTTGGCGCCGACTGCGTTGCAGGCGCGCTCCAGCGTCTGCAGCAAGCTGGCATCTGCAGGTGTCGGATGGTTGTCTGAAACGCGTTTCGGTGGTTCGATCGTCACACCGTGGGTGGTCGCAAGCTTGACGACATGCGCATCCAGCCATTCGCAGAAGGCTTCCATGTCGCTGCGGATTTCCGCGCGCCCGTCGATCAGCAGCACGACTTTGGAAGGCACGACATTGGCCGCATTCGGCTCTATCCGGAATTCGCCGACGGTCGCGGCGAAATGGCCCGGCGTCTTCGCCCGCTCGCCTGCCGCGTTGCGGATATCGAGCACCAGTCGCGAGGCGGCGACCAGCGCATCCGCGCGGCCATCCATCGGCGTCGTACCCGCATGGTCCGCTCGGCCTTCGACTGTAATTTCAATCCGGGTGATGCCAGCGATCGCCGTCACGATGCCGACGTCTTTCTTCTCGTCCTCGAGCACAGGCCCCTGTTCGATATGCAGTTCGAGGAAGCCGGCAATATCGGGCCGGTTCTGCTGCAGCAGCACGCTTGGACGGCCGCCGACTTGCGCAATCCCCTCAGCCAGGTCGCGGTCGCCGCTAGTGCGCGAAAGCCATGCCTCCGGAAGCTGCCCGGTCATGCCGCGGCTGCCGACGCACGAAACGCCAAAGATGCTGACTTCTTCCGCGAGGAAGTCGACGACCTCCAGATCGTGCTCTAGCACGATTCCCCGATCGTTCAGCGCCCGGGCGACTTCCAACGCCGAGATCACGCCCGCAATGCCATCAAAGCGCCCGCCATCTGGTACAGTATCGGAATGCGAACCGACCATGATCGTGCCAAGACCCGGTTTCGTCCCCACCCGGCGTCCGATCAGATTGCCGGCCGCATCGATCCGTGTCTCCAGCCCGGCCGCCTTCATGCGCGCTTCGATATAGGCGCGGCCATCGAGAAACAGCGGCGAGAAGGCCCGGCGTGTCCATGGATGATCGGGCTCGGTGATCTTTGCCAGTGCGTCGATATCCTCGGCGATGCGATCGGCGTTGACACGCAGGTTGCGGCTCATGCGGCTTCTCCGGAAATGATCTGGCGCGGCAGCGGACGGACGAATTGTCCCGTGCCAGGCTCTGCAAGCACGTTCGCGCCATCGGCTATCTGGCTGCCGCGCAGATATGCCGCCGAAATTGTCCATGGCAAACGGATACCGTTATAAGGGCTCCAGCCGACGAGATTGTTACCGCTCACGGCAGCGTCGTAGACACTCTCTCGCGGCTCCAGCACGACGATGTCGGCGTCCTTGCCGGGCGTCAGTGCGCCCTTGATGTGGTCGAGGCGGAAATGCTTCGCCGGATTTTCGGCCATCAGCTTCGCGGCCCATGTGAGTGGAATGCCCCGCTCCAACGCTCCCTTGACGAAAAGCGGCACCATGACCTCGAGCCCCGGCACGCCCGAGGCATTCGCCAACATGTCCGGATTGGTCTTGCGGTTTTCTGACCAGCTCACATGGTCGGTCGACACCAGCCAGACATTGCCTTCCGCTATCTTGCGCCACAACGTTTCCACCTCGGCGCGCGGCCGGATCGGCGGATTGATCTTGGCTTTGCCGCCGAGGCGCCTCACGTCGTTTTCCTCGTCAAGCGTCAGGTAATGAATGCAGCATTCGACCGTCGCCTCGAAGCCGCCGCGGCGATAGGCACGGGCAATATCGTAGCCGCGACCGAGCGAACAATGCACGACATGCGCCGGGCAGCCGGTATGAGCGCCAGTCTCGAAGATCGTGTGCATGGCGAGAAGTTCGGTGATCGGCGGGCGTGAAAGACCGTGGGCACGCCAGTCGGTCACGCCGCTTGCCTTGACCTTCTCCATGTAAGTTCGAACGGCTTCATCGTCTTCATTGTGAACACCGGCCGTCAGCCCGGTCGGGGCGATTGCGGCAAAGCATTCGGCAAGGAGGGCAGGGGGAATGCGCGGGAAACGCTTCGCATCGGTCCCGAAAGTCGAGAATTTGAAGGCGGCGACCCCGGCATCCACCATTTCGCGTATTCGGGCCGCACCTTCTTCAGGTCTGACCGTGCCATAGAGAGCGAAATCGACACGCGTCTGCGGGCTCGCATGGTTGGTCTTTTTCTTTACCGCTTCCGCCGAGCAGACGAGATTGGCTTCGTCATAAGGCATGTCAACGATCGTCGTGACGCCGCCAGCAGCCGCCGAACGCGTCGACCAGATGAAGTCCTCCTGATCCATCTGGCTCAACGAATGCACTTGCGCATCGATCGCACCGGGCAGGATCAGCGCCTTGCCGAGCAAGTGCCGCTCCTTGGCCGCGGGCGGCACGCCGACGCCGACCTCGGCGATCTTGCCGTTGCGGACTGCAACATAACCCTCATCGAGGATGCGCTCCGGCAGCACGACGGTACCTTGCAAAACGAGATCGAAATCAGCCACGCTGTTTTCCTCCGGTTAAAAGCTTAGATGACGACCGCTTCCTGCGTCAGTCTCCGTCGATGTACTCCACCGAGCCGAGGGCGAAGAAATCGTCGAAGGCGGCGATCGGCACAGGCTCGATCAGCTTCGAGACGAACTCATCGGACCCGAGTTCTTCCTCGATCGCTTCGACCTCCGCCGAAAGGGGGCGATCGACGGTGTAGAAATCGGCGTGCTTGCGGACGACATCGTAAATCATGCCCGCAACGCCCTCGGGCCGGTCGCCGAGAATGTCGGCCGCCTGTGATGCCAGCAGAGCCTCGAGAGCGGCAAGACGCTTCAGCGCCCGCATCTGCCGCTCGAAGCGCTCGATCACCAGCGGCAGGAAAGCGGCTTCGTCCTCAAGCCCCGCCGCAACCACCAGCGACTGGGCGGACACTGGGTTGGACATGGAAAGCACGCGTGAAAAGATCTCGCCGGCGAGCTTGATGATCGGCCCGAAACCGGTCGCAATCCGGCCGGGCGGCACGAGGTTCACGGGCAGGTCGCGCCGCTGTCCGTTGCCGAGCAGGACGCAGCGGTTGAATGAATTGCGTGCCGCATGCGCCATGCAGAGTGCTGCCGATTCGAGCAGGATCGTTACATCGAGAGGTAGCGAACCGCCGGACGTCATTACGCGGCCCTCGACGACGACCGGATTGTCGTCCGAACGGCCGGTGGCAGCAAGGATCTTGTGACCGGTCGAAAGTAGGTTCTCGATCACCGCGCCGAAGACCTGGGCGATCATGCGAAGGCTGAGCGGGTCCTGCACGTGGGTGGCCACCGGCCATTCCCAAGCCTCTGACGCATTGCACAGCCACGAGCCGATCAGCGCTTCCCGCGGGGTGCCGACATGGCGTACTGCCCGCCAGGGGTCGCGTGACGCGCCAAGAGCGCCGGCCGCCATCATGCCGGTTGCGAGCAGAACGCGAATCGAAGCCGCCGCATTGCGCGTCGCCTCGGCGGCAGATGCAAAACTCACCGCGTTGATGCTGAGCGAAGCAAGGCTGTCGCGCGGCGCCATGGTGACCGGTTCGAGCCCCGCCGCCCGGAAGGCGTCGGCCGCCTGCATGCGCTTGCCGCGATAGACGGCTTCGCCGACGCCGGTCAGAACCGCTCCGATCTGTCCCATGAGGCCGATATCGGCACAACCGATCGAGCCCGTGCGCCGCACGAGCGGGATGAGGTCAGCCCTGAGCAGCCGCAGATAGGTTTCTATGAGTTCCGGCGTACACCCGACCTGGCCCGTCAGCGCGGTATTGACGCGGATCGCCATGGCGTTCCGCACGACAGCGCTGGAAAAGGGCGTGCCGGTGCCGAAGTGATGGGCGCGCACGAGGCCGAGGTTGAAGGTATCGAGTTCCTCCGCCGACCATTCGACGTCCTTCATCGCGCCGACGCCGGTAGTGGAACCGTAAACGGGAATGCCAGCCTGGATCGCTTCTTCGACGACGGAACGCGCGATCTCCACCCGTGCCATGCCCGTCGGCGAAGCTGATAGCGCCACCCTGCCGGACCCTATCCTCACCATGTCGCCAAAGCCGAATGGTTGGCCGGAAAGTTCGATGCCAGGGCGTTCATGCTTCATCTGCAGGTCTCCTTGAATGCGAGACTAAGCGAGCACTGCGCATTGTGGGATATCCCAAATGCCGAACACAGCATGTGATTGTTTGTGTCTGAACCTCAGCTCAACATCCAGGCAATATAGAGAAGCGTCAACGCGATAATCCAGAGCGCGAGGCGGCCGGATCGGCTGTATCGTGCCTCGGATTTGCCGATCGCTTCCGCTGTCTGCGGATCGAAGCGCAGTCCATGCTCGCTCATATGCAGCAGCTGGTGATGGAATTTCTCGGTCTGCGCGGCGATTTCCGGAACGGCTTCCGCAAGCTTCACGGCAGCCTTCAGCCCATCCTTGAGGTCGGTGACGATCCGCTTCGGGCCGAGATTATTGCGAATCCAATCTCCGACGACTGGCTCCGATGCCTTCCACATGTTGAAACGCGGGTTCAGCATGCGCGAGACGCCTTCGACGACCACCATGGTTTTCTGCAGCATGACCAGCTCGGGCCGGGTCTGCATGTCGAAAAGTTCCGTCACCTCGAACAGCAGCGTTAACAGCTTGCCCATCGAGATCGTTTCGGCCGGCTGGCCATGGATCGGCTCGCCGATCGCCCGGATTGCTTGCGCGAAGCTTTCGACATTGTGATGGCCTGGCACATAGCCCGCCTCGAAATGGACCTCCGCAACACGCACATAGTCACGCGTAATGAAGCCATAGAGAATTTCGGCGAGGAAGCGCCGTTCCTTCTTTCCAAGCCGACCGACAATCCCCATGTCGACGGCGACGATCATGCCGCCCGAATCGACGAAGAGATTGCCGGGATGCATGTCGGCATGGAAGAAGCCATCGCGCAGCGTGTGGCGCAGGAACGATTGGATCAGCCTATCGGCAAGCGTGTTAAGATCGTGCCCGGCGCTGCGGAGCCCCTCGACATCGGACATCTTCACGCCGTCGATCCACTCCATGGTGATGACGTCGCGGCCTGTGCGCTCCCAATCCACCTTCGGAACGCGGAAGCCCGGATCCTGCCCCGTGTTTTCGGCAATCTCCGAAAGGGCCGCCGCTTCAAGCCGGAGATCCATCTCGACTTTGGTCGACTGCTCGAGCGTCTTCGTCACTTCGACCGGCCTCAGCCGCCGGCTCGAAGGCATGAAGCGTTCCTGCATACCGGCGACGAGATACATCGCCTCGATGTCATGGGCGAAGCGCTGCCGCACACCGGGACGCACGACCTTGACCGCGACCTTCCTGCGGCCATTGGGGGTATTTACCTCTGCAGGATGCACCTGCGCAATAGAGGCTGCGGCAATCGGATCGTCGAAACTCGCATAAAGCTCTTCGATCGGGCGGCCGAGCGAACCTTCGATACTCGCCTTTGCCGCCGCAATCGGGAAGAAGGCCATCCGGTCCTGAAGTTGCGAAAGGTCGTCAGCGAACTCCACGCCTACGACATCCGGTCTGGTCGCCAGGAACTGCCCAATCTTCACATAGGAAGGTCCGAGCCGCTCGACTGCCTGGGCCAGCCGATCGCTGCGTTTCTTGGCTTTCGCCTGGCTGCGCGCAAACAGGCCGACAAACGATTTCGCAAGGCTGACAGACGGCGGCAATTCCTCGGAGGGCAAGGCCGAAACAACGCCCTCGCGCACTAGAACCCAGCCGACCCGCACGAGCCGGAAATATGCTCCGAAAGCACTCATTTAGATCAAAGTTTCCAGCCCGAGTGCAAGGCCGCGATCCCGCCGGTATAGCTGGTGTAGGTCACGCGCGAAAAGCCGGCCTTTCGGATCATTTCCGCGAAGTTTTCCTGGTTCGGGAACTTGCGGATGGATTCGACGAGATACTGATAGGGCTCGGCGTCGCCGGTAATCGCCTTGCCGAACCTCGGAATGGCGTTGAAAGACCAGGCCTCGTAGACCTTGTCCAGAAGAGGCATGTCCACTTCCGAAAATTCCAGCACGAGCAGCCGGCCGCCGCGCTTCAGCACGCGAAAGGCTTCCGCGAGCGCGACGTCTATGCGCGGCACGTTGCGGATGCCGAAGGCGATCGTGTAGGCATCGAAGCTGCCGGCCTCGAAGGGCAGGTCCTCGGCATTGGCCTCAATGAAGGTAAGATTGTCGGAGAGTTTCTTCTTCTCTGCCCGCTCTGAGCCGACGCCCAGCATGGAGCCGTTGATGTCGAGCACGGTCGCGTGTGCCATGCGGTTCGACGCCTCGACGATACGGAAGGCGATGTCGCCTGTGCCGCCCGCTACATCCAGCACCTTGTAGCCCGGTTCCTTGCGCGGATTGAGCGCCGCAACCATCGCATCCTTCCAGGCGCGGTGCATACCCATCGACATCACATCGTTCATGATATCGTAGCGTCTGGCGACCTTGTGGAAGACGTCGTTGACGAGACCCTGCTTCTCGCCGCTCGGCACCTCGCGGAAGCCGTAGGACGTTTCCATGCCGCCATCGGCGGAAGTGCGGCTTTCTGGCATCGGACTACTCCGTTACTCGAAATCGGTACGCGACCATAGCGAAACGTCGCTTAAGACGCTATCTGTGGGGGCGGGTAATACCCGCGGCTTACTGGCGCTATAACCCACATCGTCCGCAGTTGAAACACGTTTAAATACAGATGGGTTAAGATGCCGGAATTGCCAGAAGTCGAAACGGTGAAGCGCGGTCTTTCACCCGTCATGGAGGGTGCACGCATCGAGAGGCTGGAGCTTCGCCGCGGCGATCTGCGCTTTCCTTTTCCGGAAAATTTCGAAGACCAGGTTTCAGGCCGCACCATTATCGGACTTGGCCGCCGCGCCAAGTATCTGCTGATCGATCTCGACAGCGGCAAGACCATCATCTCCCATCTCGGTATGTCCGGCTCCTTCCGCATCGAGCAGGGGCCAGTCAGCGAAACGCCCGGCGATTTTCGCCACGAGCGGTCGAAGGACGAGAAGCATGACCATGCGATCTTCCATCTGGAAGGCAAGGGTGGTGAGCGCCGCGTCATCTATAATGACCCGCGCCGCTTCGGCTTCATGGATATCGCCGATCGGTCTGAGCTTCAGAACAGTCCTTTCCTCTTCGGCCTCGGGCCGGAGCCAACCGGCAACGAGCTGAGCGCCACTTATCTTGCGGAGCGGTTTGCCGGAAAGGCACAACCGCTGAAGGGTGCGCTTCTCGACCAGAGAAACATCGCCGGGCTTGGCAATATATATGTCTGCGAAGCGCTTTGGCGCGCGCATTTGATGCCGACACGTGCTGCTGGAACGCTGGTCAGCAAAACCGGAAAGCCGAAGGAGCAGCTAAACCTTCTCGTCGCATCGGTCCGCGATGTCGTCGCCGATGCGATCAAGGCCGGCGGCTCGTCACTTCGCGACCATATCCAGACCGACGGCTCGCTCGGCTATTTCCAGCATTCCTTCTCGGTCTATGACCGCGAAGGTCTGCCTTGCCGCACACCCGGCTGCGGCGGTACGGTCTCGCGCATCGTGCAGGCAGGGCGTTCCACCTTCTATTGCCCGGACTGCCAGAAATAGGGGAGAGAAACATGGCCTATGAAACGCTGATCGTCGAAACCCGCGGCAATGTCGGTCTGATTACGCTGAACCGGCCGCAGGCGCTGAACGCGCTGAACTCCACGGTACTCAAGGAATTGAAGCACGCCTATGCGGACTTCCACGCAGACGAGGCGATCGGCGCAATCGTTCTGACGGGCTCGGAACGTGCTTTCGCAGCCGGCGCCGATATCAAGGAAATGCAGCCGCTGCAGTTTGCAGATATCTATAAGGCCGAATACATCAGCGGTTGGGATGAGATTGCCAAGGCCCGCAAGCCGGTCATCGCTGCCGTCAGCGGCTTCGCGCTCGGTGGCGGCTGCGAGCTGGCGATGATGTGCGACTTTATTATCGCATCGGAGACCGCGAAATTCGGTCAGCCTGAAATCACGCTCGGCGTCATCCCCGGCATGGGCGGCTCGCAGCGCTTGACGCGTATGGTCGGCAAGTCGAAGGCGATGGATATGGTGCTGACCGGCCGGATGATGGACGCGGCGGAAGCGGAACGTGCAGGGCTTGTTTCTCGTGTGGTCGCACCGGAACGGCTTCTCGACGAAGCGCTGGAGGCAGCGGCCAAGATCGCGTCGCTGTCGCAGCCCTCGGTGCTGATGGCCAAAGAGGCGGTCAATCGCGCGCTGGAAACCACGCTGGAGGAGGGCCTGCGTTTCGAGCGCCGTCTATTCCACAGCCTTTTTGCAACGGAAGATCAGAAGGAGGGCATGGCTGCCTTCATCGAGAAGCGCAAACCGGCCTTTAAACACCGCTGATCTTCATTCCACGGAGAAAGGCGGCGTTTCCTTGAAAATGCGCGTTGACGCGGGTCGGCTTTAGAGCTATATGCCCGCCCACGGTTCGGGAAGCCGATCAGGTTTTCCGTTTATGCTCCCGCATTGCTGGATATTGTGGCCGCAAGGCCCGCGGTAATGACGGAGTTTGTTCGAATTCTTGAGAGAGGCATCCATGGCCAATACAACTTCGGCGAAAAAAGCGACCCGCAAGATCGCCCGCCGTACCGACGTCAACAAGGCTCGTCGCTCGCGCGTTCGCACTTTCGTTCGCCAAGTCGAAGAGGCACTCGCGGCAGGTGATGCTGCAAAGGCAAAGGAAGCCTTCCTCGCAGCTCAGCCGGAACTGGCGCGCGCTGCAAGCAAGGGCGTGCTTCACGCCAACACGGCATCCCGCAAGGTTTCGCGCCTCGCTGCTCGCGTGAAGGCGCTGTCGGCAGCTTCGGCCGCATAATCTTTCGTTAACAAATTGATCGTTATGATTAGCCCGGTAATCAAGCCGGGCTTTTTCGATTCTAACGATCTCCGCCGGATTGGTTAATTTAGCGACTGTTTCGTGTCACTGAGGTGACATGAAAAAATGTTTAAAATCAAATAGTTGCGCAAGGATGTTTCCAGCTTGGGCGACTCTCCTGCCTTCCGGCGGGCTTAGTTGTGAGTCAAGCGGATTTTTATTTTTTTTCTTTCAATGCGTGTCCAAAATACCCACTTAAGGAATCTCCTTGATTCTCCTGCGATTCTTTTTTGACATTGGCGTGACGCCCAAAAGCGGGCCCCGGAGTCAATGGCCGCTTCTTAATTTTGCGTAAAATTCATCATTGATCTCCGCAACTGATCCTGCCTAAATGGCGTCCAGCAAAGGGCGCGGACATCACCTGCAAAGGCTTAGTCTAAACTGCCACACCGGCAGGCCGATGGGTTTGTGCCATTTGCTACGGAGCAGTTTATCTCTCCGTTTTTTCAAGCACTTGAGCAATTTGCGCCGGGACCGTGGCTGGTCGCGGAACGAGGATGCTTTGTGCGCTCAGCGGCTGCACGCCTAAGGTGAGCCGAAGGGGATGGGGATAGTATATTTGCGTTTGGGCGGTTGGCCGGGAAACGAGGCCTGGCAGCCACCTTGGCGTAGTGAACATGACAGGGACCGCATGAACGCGGTGTCTGCCACGGTCCTCTGCGTCGGTCTCGCTAGGCGGGACGGTGTTTGTGTGAACCGGCATGCATGATGGCCCATGAACGGGCTGCCGGCGTGCCAGAACGGGGAAAATTGATCGGGCGGCTGGCTGATATCCGCCCGATGAAATCAATTTGGAAGGCGGCATGATGCAAATGAATTCATTGACGACGGGTGCTCTTGAAAATGGGGATAAGGCACCGCAGGCGTTTAGCTCTATTTGCCCGGATGCGGCGGGGGAAAAAGGAGAGATGAAGCATGGCATACTTTTCGAACGTGTCGGTGCGCGTCTGAAGGCCCAGGTTGGTCCAGACGTTTATGCAAGCTGGTTCGCACGTCTGAAGCTGCATTCGGTTTCAAAGAGCGTCGTGCGTCTTTCGGTTCCCACCACATTTCTCAAGTCGTGGATCAACAACCGTTATCTCGATCTCATCACCGGCCTTTTCCAGCAGGAAGATGCTGAGATCCTGAAGGTGGAAATCCTCGTCCGTACAGCAGCGCGTGCCGGCCTGAAGCCGGTGGATGAGGTGGCTATTCAAGAGCCGGCCTCCCAGATGGCACCGATGCGTCGCCCTCTCGCTGCTCAGCCTGCAGGTCAAGTGGTTCAACAAGCCGTTTCGGCAGTCGCTGCGGCGCGTCCCGCGACGGCTGGCCAGCCCCTCTTCGGCTCGCCGCTCGACTCGCGCTTCACCTTTGACACCTTTGTCGAAGGCAGTTCGAACCGCGTCGCGCTTGCGGCGGCAAAGACGATCGCGGAAGCAGGCCAGGGTGCTGTGCGCTTTAATCCGCTCTTCATTCATTCGAATGTCGGTCTCGGTAAGTCCCACCTTCTGCAGGCGATCGCCAACGCAGCGGTGCAGAATCCGCGGGCGCTGCGTGTCGTTTACCTAACTGCTGAGTATTTCATGTGGCGTTTCGCGACGGCGATCCGGGACAACAATGCGCTCACGCTGAAGGACTCGCTCCGCAATATCGACCTTCTGATCATCGACGACATGCAGTTCCTGCAGGGCAAGATGATCCAACATGAGTTCTGCCATCTGCTGAACATGCTGCTCGATAGCGCCAAGCAGGTGGTGGTTGCCGCCGACAGGGCGCCTTGGGAGCTTGAATCGCTCGACCCGCGGGTACGTTCCCGTCTGCAGGGCGGGGTGGCGATCGAACTCGATGCGCCGGACTACGAGATGCGCCTCGAGATTCTGAAGCGCCGCCTGGCTGCGGCCCGTCTGGAGGATCCGTCTTTGGAAATCCCGGCCGAACTGCTCTCGCACGTTGCCCGCAGCGTGACGGCAAGCGGCCGCGAACTCGAAGGCGCCTTCAATCAGCTGATCTTCCGGCGCTCCTTCGAGCCGAACCTGTCGATCGAACGGGTGGATGAGCTACTTGCCCATCTGGTCGGTTCCGGCGAACCACGCCGTGTGCGCATCGAAGACATCCAGCGCATCGTCGCGCGCCACTACAATGTCTCGCGTCAGGAACTGGTTTCGAACCGCCGCACGCGCGTTATCGTCAAGCCACGGCAGATCGCCATGTATCTCGCGAAGACGTTGACGCCGCGCTCGTTCCCGGAAATCGGCCGCCGCTTCGGCGGACGCGATCATACGACTGTGCTGCACGCCGTTCGCAAGATCGAGGAACTGATTGCGGGAGACACCAAGCTGTCGCATGAGATCGAGCTTCTGAAGCGCCTGATCAACGAATAATCGGCGATCCTCCACCTGAAATTTGCGGCCGGAAGCAATTCCGGCCGTTTTCTTTTATGCGTTCTTTATTCTATACAGCCGCACACCACGAAATGAGCGCCGGAATTCGACGGCGCATGGGAGGGCAGACATGAGTTTCAAAAAGATCGCCGTTCTCGGCCTTGGTAAGGTCGGACGGCTGGCCGCAACGCTTTTGCATGAGGGCGGCTTCGAAGTTAGGGGCGTCGATGCGCAATTGCCGCAGGCCGAAGTGCCGTTCACATGCCGTGCTGGCGATATTTCCAACTCGGCCTTCGTGACTGAGGTGCTTTCCGGCATGGAAGCCGTGCTCTCCTGTCTGCCCTATCATCTCAATATCGAGCTTGCACGGGCCGCCCACGCGGCAGGCATCCATTACTTCGACCTGACGGAAGACGTTCCGACCACCAATTTCATCATCGAACTCGCAAAGACGTCGCGCGCCCTGATGGCTCCGCAATGCGGCCTGGCGCCAGGCTTCGTCGGCATCGTCGGTGCAAGCCTTGCTGATGGGTTCGATCGCTGCCGCTCGATCCGCATGCGTGTCGGTGCCCTGCCACAGAACCCGACGGGTTTGCTCGGCTATGCCTTCAACTGGTCGCCGGAAGGCGTCGTCAACGAATATCTGAACGATTGCGAAGTCATCGAAGGCGGCATGCGCAAGCTCGTCTCGCCGATGGAATGGCATGAAACGGTCTATGTCGAGGGCGTCAAGCTCGAAGCCTTCACCACGTCGGGCGGTCTCGGCACGATGTGCGATACGCTGCACGGCAAGGTCGACAATCTCGACTACAAGACGATGCGCTATCCGGGCCATATGGACCTGATGAATTTCTTCTTCCATGAGCTGCTGATGCGGGACCAGCGAAAGCTAGCCGGCGAAATCCTGACCAATGCTAAGCCGCCGGTCGAGGACGATGTGGTCTATGTCCATGTTGCTGCCGAAGGCACGGAGGCAGGAAGCCTCCGCCGCAAGGAGTTCGTGCGGGCCTATTATCCGATCGAGATCGCCGGCGCGCGCCGCACGGCGATTGCCTGGACGACGTCGGCTTCCGTCGTCGCCGTCATCGAAATGGTCCGTGACGGCCTGCTGCCGGCAACGGGCTTCCTGCATCAGGAGCACATCCCGCTCGACATGTTCCTGCAGACGCCAACCGGAAGCCTGTTCAAGGCCAGCGCTGCAAGCCACGGTTAGGCCTTCAGGCTCGTCCAATAGGCGCCTTCGATAGGCACGGCCGCAAAGCGATCGTTGAGCTCGGCAAGACTGCTTGCCGGGTCGACATCGCCAAAGAGGTCCGGCCGGACCCAGGTCGCCACCGCTTCGGCTGCCAGAATGTTCAGCGGCACGGCGTTGAAGAAGTTCCATAGGCCGTGGACCCTGCCTTCCCGCACCGCCTTCAGCGGCGCAAGATTCGGCATCTTCACCGTTTCCCCAAGCGAGCGGCGCGCTTCCGACGGATCAACGCCGGGACCGACGGAAAAAGCCGTGTAGGTTCCGCCGGGCGATCCGGTAGCAATGTAGACATCCGGATCGGCTGCGAGGATATATTCCGCGGTCACTGGTCCGCCCTGTGACGGCAGGTTCTTGTCGGCGGCGTTGCGGCCGCCTGCCAGCACTATCAGTTCTCCGAGCCCGGTGCGGCCGATCGCCCAGCTTCCGCGGACATCGCTCGGATAGGCATCCATCAACACCAGAGGGCCGCTATCTGTCGTACTCGCCGTCTTGGCTTTGATGCGCGCCAGCCGCGTCTCGAAGAACCTCCCAAAATCCTCGGCCTGCTGATCACGCTCGAAGATCCGGCCGAGAAGGCGCATGTCGCGCGGCGTGGTTCTCAGCGGGTCGCGACTGAAATCAACGACGATGACCGGGACCCCAACCGATTCGAGGTATTGCATCGCGCGCCGGCCGAGTTCGCTGTCAGCCTGCCACATGCCCATGATCGCGAGATCGGCATTGAGCGACAGCGCCGTCTCGAACGACAGGCCATCCGCCTGCCCGTTGCCAACGTAAGGCACGGTCTCGATTGCTGGAAATTTCTTCCGGAACGCCTCATAGATGAAGGGATTGTCACCTTTCATGTCGTTCGCCCAGCCGGCGAGCAAGCTGACGGGATCAGGATGGATCAGCGACAGGGCGATAAGGTTGAATCCCGTCCCAAGGATCACGGCTTCCGGTCTCTTTTGAATGATCACCGTCCGCCCTATGGCGTCAGTCACCGTTAGCGGCCAGCGGGACTGTGCCCTGGCAGGAGCGCCGGCAACGGCTGAAGCCGCCGCAGCGAGAAAGCTGCGCCGCGTCATGGAAGATCGTGTCATTGCGGGTTCCTCTGGCTTGGCAATGCGCAGAGCTTGCCGCAGCTTGGAATTCCAGGAAGCATGTATCGAAGGCAGCAGACCTTTCGGCGCGCGACCTGCTCACCTTCTTCATCCAGATAGGTCACGCAGCCGCAAAACGGATTTACGCCGCCATCCGGCAGACATCCGCGCAGGAAGAGTGGAAGGTCGGGGCCGCCTGAGGGCTCTTCTCCCGTGAGCCGCAATGCGTAATCGATATAGACGGCAGCGTTGTTCCAGCAGAGTTTTGCCGAGATGCCGCAGGCCTTCAACCGCATGACGGCCTCGCCGAGATGGGTTTCAAGCAGGGGACCCACGGTCGCGAAACTCTCGGTCTCGATCTCGCTTTCGATCGTACCGGCATGCGGAACGCCGAAGGCGCGTGGCAGGCCAGCATCGTCCAGTGCGATCGTCATCTCCTCGAAGGCGACGGGAAGGGCCTGCGCGGCCAAGCGCCGAGCAAGCAGGTAGGGAATCGAGAGCCCGGAGAAGTAATAGAGCGACCACATGGAAACGATGGCGCGCCGGTCGCTGCCGCCGCAAACCTCCGCATAGCGATCGATCGCCCGCTGAAAGCCGCCGTCCCGGAAAAAGGCCGGCAGTGGCACACCGCCGGCAAGGTCCTCGCTTAGCATCATCTTGTCCCGGCACCAGGAATGCTCGCCGGAAAAGGCAGGCGACAGGTCACGCGGCCTGTCTTGCATGTTCATGTCCTGACGCGATGCGCTTGCCATCGGGCTACCATGTGTAGCGCAGGCTGCCGATCACGGCGCGGCCTTGGTCGCGGTAGCAAAAGCCCGCTGAGCAGACGGGCTCGCGGCGGTCGAAGAGATTGGTAGCATTAACCTGGAGGCTCAACCCTTCGTATTTCGTGTCGAGCGCTGCGAAATCGTAGCTGATCGCGGCATCGAAGAGCACACGGGAGCCATTCTGCGCCGTATTGCGGTCGCTTGTGTAGCTCTTGCCGAGGTAACGAGCGCCGACCCCGATGCCGAGGCCGTAGACAGGGCTGCTCTCTTGAAACGTGTAGTTCGCCCAAAGCGAGGCCATGTGCTTCGGCACCGATGAGACATAATTGCCGACCGTACCCGTCGCGCCCTCCTGGATTTTGGCTTGCGTGTAGGTGTAGGAGGCGACCAACGACAGACCGTTGTCGAGGCTTGTATTCGCCTCCAGCTCCAAGCCGCGCGAACGGATCTGGCCGCGCTGCACCTGGATGTTGGCCGGACCCGTCGGCAGGTTGACGACCTCGTAGTAGAGGCTGTTCTTCTGGTCGATGTTAAATAGCGCGGCGGTGATCAGCGTATTGCTGTTCGGCAGCAGATATTTGACGCCGATCTCTTCCTGTTCGCTCAAGGTCGGCTTGAAGGGCTGGCCCGTCTCCTGGTTGACGCCGGCATTCGGCGAGAAGGCGGTCGAATAGCTGATATAGGGCGCAAGGCCGAAATCGGTCTCGTAGCTCAGGCCGACGCGTCCGGAGAACTCGTTGTCCTTTTGCGAGATCGTATCGGTGGTGTCGGCGAGAAGATTCGTATTGTCGGTGTCGGTCCACACCCAGTCGTAGCGCCCCCCAAGCGTCAGTGTCCAGGCGTCGTAGCGGATCTGGTCCTGCACGTATGTGCCGACCTGCCATTGGTCCTGGACGGTGCGCGTCTGGTAATCGATATGCGGAACCGGGGCGCCTGCGTCCGGATTGTTGGTGTCAAGCGGCGGAGAGACGCCGCGGCCGTCGAGCGAGCGCCACTGCAGCCGAGTGAAATCAAGCCCCGTCAGCAGCGTGTGGTCGAGTTCGCCGGTATCGAACTTGGCCTCGATTTGGTTGTCGACCGTAAAGACGTTCAGCCGCTCGTCAAAGGTGCCGGCGCTGCGGTCGATGAGTGAGGGATCAACTGCATTGGGGGCGTAAGCAAAAGCCCAGTCGGCATCGATATTGAGCGTCGAGAAGCGAGCGTTTTGGCGAAATACGAAAGTATCGTTCAGCCGGTGCTCGAATTCATAGCCGATGCGTCCCTGATTCTGGATCGAATCGTTGAAAGCCGGATTGCCTGCAAAATAGTCCGTCACTTCGCCGGTGAGCGGGTCGTTGTAGTAGGCCGCGGTGCCGCCTGTCTTTGTCCGGGAATATTCGCCGAGAATGGTGAGTTTCGTGTCCTCGTCTGGCTTCCACATGAAAGCAGGAGCGATGTAGATGCGATCATCCGGAACGCTGATCTGTTCCGTGTCGGCGTCACGGTAGAGACCCGTAACGCGATAATAGAAGGGATCCTGATCATTGACCGGGCCGGAGAAGTCGAATTGACCTTGATAGCGCTGCTCGGTGCCGTACTGGAGCTGGAGCTCATGGTAGGGGTCTTCCGTTGGGCGTTTGGTGATGAGGTTAAAGAGGCCGCCAGCGCCGGAAGAACCGTAGAGTGCTGAAGATGGGCCCCGCAGGATCGAGACACCCTCAAGGCCGTACGGTTCGGTCTTGAAGAGCGAGGAACCGGCACCTGGCTGGCGCAGGTTGTCGCGGAAGACGCCGGAATAGGTGACATCGAAGCCGCGCACCGTAAAGCTGTCGAAGCGTGGATCGAAGCCGTAGGCGCCGACGCGCGTACCTGGCGTATAGGCGAGCGTGTCGAGCAGCGTCTGCGGGTTGCGGTCCTTGAGCTGCTGTTCCGTCACGGACGAGATCGACTGCGGCGTCTCGATGAACGGTGTGTCTGTTTTCGCGCCGGTCGCGCTGCTCTTGCCGACATAGCCGTCCGCCTGAATCACGCCGCCGCTGCCGCCATTGACGACGATGTCCTGCAGCACTGTGGCACCATCATCCTGCGGGCCGTCTGCAGTAGCATCCTGTGCGGCGGCCGGCAGAAGAAGATGGGCGATCACGGCGCCCGTCAATGCGGATGCCTGCAGCGATCTCATGGCAAAAACGTGTATTTTCATCAGCTTACGACTCTCGGCAGTCCATTTCAAATTATTTCATGAGTGTAATAGTCAACAAAAAGCCGGATGAAAACCTTTTATGAGTAAATTTCTCCACTTTTTAGAAGGAAGACGGGCGACGGCAGCAGTAAGTTAGCTCTTCGCTTCCGAAAGCAGCCAGCGCCGGAAGGTCGCAACGGCCGGGCGTTCGAGCGCAGCGCCCGGATAGACGAGATGGAAGGCGAGGCGGCTCGCAACGCCAAGCGGGAAGGGCGCGACGACGGCGCCTTCGGCGAGCTCCTTCTCCAAGAACGAGCGCCGCATCAATGCAAAACCGAGACCGGCCTTCATGGCTTCGTAGGCGCCATTGCCATGCATGAAGATCGGGCCGCGCGAGGCGTCCACCTTCGTCGCGCCTGCTGCCTCGAGCCAGAGCTTCCAGTCGTGCCGGTAGACATCATGGATCAACTGGAAGCCGGCAAGCGTGTCAGGCGAGGGGTGGTCTCCAAGCTCTGCCGCCAGCCGTGGGATGCAGACTGGCACCAGTTCGTCATCCACCAGCCGTTCGCTGACGAGTCCGTCATAGCCGCCTAGTCCGTGCCGGACGGCCAGATCGATGCCGTCGCGCTGAAAATCGAGCACACGATGCGAGGCGCTGATGCGCACGTCGATTTCCGGATGGGTCTCTTCGAAACGTCCAAGCCGCGGCACCAGCCAATAGGTCGCGAAGCCTGCCGTGCAGGTGACGTTCAGCACGGAGCCGCGTGGCCGCGCCGTAAGCGCCGCGGTCGCCTCCCGCATCATCCGAAAGGCGGTCTGCAGTGTGGTGAAGTAGTCCGCGCCTTCGACGGTGAGGGCGAGCGCCCGCGTTTTCCGGTCAAAAAGCCGTACGCCGAGTGCAGCCTCCAGATCGCGGATCTGCAGGCTGACGGCGCCAGGCGTCACGTGCAACTCCTTCGCCGCCAGCGTCATACTGAGATGCCGCGCCGCAGCTTCGAAAGCTCGCAGGGCCGAAAGAGATGGCAGAAACTCGCTCATGATTTAGCTCAGCTAAAGCGTTCATCGAAAAAAGACTCGTTTGTCGAAGTAGAATTATAGAAATAATATCAAAAGTGAAAGCGATCTGAAAAAAGAATCACGAAGCGATAATCGTCGAGCATAACTCGCAGTTGGCAGAGACTGGCGCGCAGGAAACGGGTGGCGAGATGCGCCGCCGTGTCGTAAGCCCGCGAACAATGAAGGAGGCAGAGATGCAGAAACAGATGGGCCTAGCCGAATGGGGAATGCTTTTGGTCCTCTCCCTCCTTTGGGGCGGCTCCTTCCTCTTCAACGGCATTCTGGTGGAGGCGCTGCCGCCGTTTACGATCGTAACGGGCCGCGTGCTGCTGGCTGCAGTCGCGCTCAATGTTATCGTGCGGCTCATGGGTCATACAATGCCGCGTGACGGCAAGACCTGGGTCGCTTTCTTCGGCATGGGCGTGCTCAACAATATGATCCCCTTTTGTCTCATCGTCTGGGGTCAGACCCATATTGCAAGCGGCCTGGCGTCGATCTTGAATGCCACGACGCCGCTCTTCACGGTTGTTGTCGCCCATATCCTGACTGTCGACGAGAAGATGACCGGCAATCGCCTGATCGGCGTGCTTATCGGTTTTGCCGGCGTGGCCTATATGATCGGTTTCGATGTGTTTCACGATATCGGCTCGAATGTACTGGCGCAGCTCGCGGTTCTTGGTGCTGCGGTCTCCTATTCTTTCGCCGGTATATGGGGACGCCGCTTCCGCGCTATGGGCCTGCCGCCGCTGCTGCCTGCAGCGGGCCAGGTCACGGCATCCACCATCCTGATGCTGCCGATCGCGCTGATTGTCGACCGGCCTTGGACATTGCCTGTTCCCGACATCGAAATTTGGCTGGCGCTCTTTGGTCTGGCGCTGCTTTCAACGGCGATCGCCTATCTGCTTTTCTTCCGTATTCTCGCAACAGCGGGCGCGACGAACCTGGCGCTGGTGACCTTCCTGATTCCCGTTAGCGCCATTCTGTTGGGGACGATCATCCTCGGCGAGCAGCTGCAGGCAAAACATCTGATAGGCATGGCGACGATCGCGGTCGGTCTTGCGGCGATCGACGGGCGGCTGATGTCGCTTGGAAAAAGGCGGGCAGCCTGAGGCTCAGCAGGCGAGATCGGCGACGACGGAATCGAGGATGAGCATGCCGGACGGCGTGCAGCGAAGCCGGGAATTGCCGATTCGCTCGATGAAGCCGTGCTCCAGCAAGAATTCCTCGCGCTTCGGGTCCGGATCCCGACCGGAAAGATGCTGCCAGCGGGCAAGATCGACGCCCTCCTTCAGCCGAAGCCCCATGAGCAGCAACTCGTCGGCCTGCTCGTCATAGCCGAGCCGTTCCTGCTCCAGAATGCCATGTCCGTCGCGTTCTACAAGCTCGAGCCAGGCCTCCGGCTTGCGCTCGGTCGCCGTTGCGATCTTCTCTGGCCCACGCGTCAGGCGGCCATGCGCGCCCGGACCGATCCCGGCATAGTCGCCGTAGCGCCAATAGGTGAGGTTGTGGCGGCTTTCCGCGCCGGGCCGCGCATGGTTGGAAACCTCATAGGCTGGCATGCCTTCGTGCGCTGTGATCTCCTGCGTCGCCTCGTAGAGATCTGCCGACTGGTCGCCATCAGGAACGACCAGTTTACCGGCCTTGTGCAGGCCGTAGAACGGCGTGCCTTCCTCGATCGTCAGCTGGTAGAGCGAGAGGTGATCGACCGCGTAGGAGATCGCTTCCTTCAGTTCCCGCTCCCACTCCTCGACCGTCTGGTCGGGGCGGGCATAGATCAGGTCGAAGGACATGCGCGGGAAGATGTCGCGCGCCAGCCTGATCGCCTTCAGCGCATCGGCGACATCGTGCAGGCGGCCGAGGAATTTCAGGTCCCGGTCGTTTAGCGCCTGAACGCCGAGCGACACGCGGTTGACGCCTGCCGCGCGATAGCCGCGGAAGCGCTCGGCCTCCACGCTCGAGGGATTCGCCTCCATGGTGATCTCGATGCCGTTCGGCACATGCCAGTGCTTCGAGATGCCGTCGAGAATGGCTGACACTGTTGCCGGGTGCATGAGCGACGGCGTGCCGCCGCCAAGGAAGACACTCGTCACCGTCTTCGGTCCGCTGATCCGGCGAACGGTGGCCATCTCCTTCAGGAAGGCAGCGGTGAATCGCTCCTGATCCACCGGCTGATGGCGGACATGGCTGTTGAAGTCGCAGTAGGGGCATTTCGCCGCGCAGAAGGGCCAATGCACGTAGACGCCGAAACCGGGCTCTCCGGTATCGGGCAGAAGCGTCGCATCGCGCATCAAGCTTGGCGTATCGAGAATCTCCACGAACCGACCTTACGCTTCCAGGCAGGTTTCGACAAAGAGTTTGAAGGCGCGCGCCCGGTGCGACAGGGCCTGCGGCTTGCCGATGTTCCAGCCGTGCTTCTCCTCGGCGCTCATCTCGCCGAAGGTGATGCCGTAACCTTCCGGCTGGAAGACCGGATCGTAGCCGAAACCCTGTGTGCCGCGCGGCGGCCAGACGACGGTGCCTTCGACCTCGCCGCGGAAAAGCTCCGTATGACCGTCCGGCCAGGCGAGGCAGAGCACGCTGACGAAGCGCGCGCGCCGTTGCTCGGGCTTGGTGGCTCCGGTTTTCTCCAGCGCCCTTTGCACCTTTTCCATCGCCATCGCAAAATCGCGCGTGCCGTCCGGCTTTTCGGCCCAGTTGGCGGTATAAACGCCCGGATCGCCGCCAAGCGCATCGATCACCAGTCCGGAATCGTCGGAAAGCGCCGGCATTCCTGCTGCCTTGGCGGAAGCGAGCGCCTTGATCGCCGCGTTTTCCTCGAAGGTCGTGCCGGTCTCGTCCGGCTCGATGAAGTTGAGGTCTGCTGCCGATTTGGCGGTAAAGCCGAGCGGTCCGATCAGATCCTGGATCTCGCGGATCTTGCCGGCATTGTGGCTGGCGACGACGATCGTCTTCGTTTCAAGCTTGCGCATGGTTCATCCTATTCAATGCCCCAGATTCTGGCTTCGGCGCATTCGAGGCTGTTTCCTGCTGGGTCGCGAAAATAGATCGAGCGGCCGCCGTTCGGCCAGTACACTTCGGATTCGATTTCGATGCCCGCGGCTTTGAGCTTCGCCGCCATGGCATCGATGTTCTTATCTGACACCCGGAAACATGCGTGGCCCTGACCTTTCGTGCCATGCGGCGGCACCTGCAGGGCATCGGCTGCCGGCGGTTTCACCGTTTCCTCGGGGTTGAAGATCAACAGCACTCCATACCCGCAGCGGAAGAAGACATGCCGGTTTCCGGCGCGCGCGATCTTGGCAAGGCCGAGCACGCCTTCGTAGAAAGCCTCGGCCTTGTCGAGATCATCCGCATAGAGCGCGGTCTCCAGCATGCCTTCCAGCAGGGCAGTCATCCGGCAATGGCCTGTTTCTGCATGTTGACGAGCTCCGCAATGCCGGCTTTCGCCAGCGTCATCAGCGCGGCAAATTCCCCGTCGGTGAAAGGTGTGCCCTCCGCGGTACCCTGAATTTCAACGATGCCGCCTGCGCCCGTCATGACGAAGTTCGCATCGGTTTCTGCAGAGGAATCTTCGAGATAATCGAGGTCAATCACCGGCTGACTGGCGAAGATGCCGCAGGAAATTGCGGCGATGTGATCTTTGAGCACGCGCTCGACCTTGATCATGTTGCGGGCCTCCATCCATTTCAGGCAGTCGTACAGCGCAATCCAGGCGCCCGTAATGGAGGCCGTGCGCGTACCGCCATCAGCCTGAATAACGTCGCAGTCGAGCGTGATCTGGCGTTCGCCGAGTTCCTTAAGGTCGACGACGGCACGGAGCGAACGGCCGATGAGGCGCTGGATTTCCTGCGTGCGCCCGCCCTGCTTGCCGGCTGCGGCCTCGCGTTTCATGCGCTCGCCGGTTGCGCGCGGTAGCATGCCATATTCGGCCGTGACCCAGCCCTTTCCTGTATTGCGCAGCCACGGCGGCGTCTTGTCTTCCAGGCTTGCGGTACAGAGCACATGTGTATCGCCGAATTTCACGAGGCAGGAACCTTCCGCATGCTTTGAAAAATTGCGCTCGAAAGTGACCTTGCGCATCTGGTCGGTTTTTCTGCCTGAAGGCCGCATTCTAATCTCCTGAAGCATGATGCCGAAATGCGTTAAGCGGTTTTCGGATAACGTCGTGAAGTGCTCAATGGTATCGACCGCTTCTACGATTGGCGGCAACCATTTGCAAATTCCCTTTTGCTACGAGGGCAAGAACGGCTATATTTTAGGGATCGTCATCAACGCGCAGGTCAAAGGAGATTCATGGGGTTCAGGTCGACGTCGGTTTCGGATGCCGTTGCGGCGCTGGATGAACGCTCTAAGGAAATCTTCCGCCGCATCGTTGAGGGCTATCTGGAAAGTGGCGAGCCGCTCGGCTCCCGCAATCTCTCGCGCATCCTGCCTATGTCGCTATCGCCCGCTTCCGTGCGCAATGTGATGAGCGACCTGGAAGCGCTAGGCCTGATCTACTCGCCACATGTCAGCGCGGGACGCCTGCCGACGCAGGGCGGCCTCCGGTTCTTCGTTGATGCTTTCATGCAGGTCGGCGACCTTTCCGCCGAGGACCGTGCGAACATCGACCGCCAGGTTCGTCCTGAAAGCCTTAATGCTCCCGTGGAAACGATGATGAACGAGGCAAGCCGGATGCTGTCCGGCATTTCGCGGGGCGCGGGGCTCGTCATCACATCGAAGAGCGATCCGGTCCTCAAGCATGTCGAGTTCATCCGCCTGGAGCCCACCAAGGCGCTGGCCGTGCTCGTCGGCGATCACGATCAGGTCGAAAACCGCATTATCGAACTGCCAGCAGGCGTTACGTCGTCGCAGCTGACGGAGGCCGCGAATTTCCTCAATGCCCACATGTCCGGCCAGACTTTGCCGGAGTTGCGCAAGCAGCTCAGTCACTTAAAGGAGAACGTCCGCCACGAGCTTGATGCGCTGTCCAGGGACCTTGTCGAGCGCGGTATTGCCGTTTGGTCTGGCGATGCGGATGAAGGCAAGCCACCGCAGCTTATCATTCGCGGCCGATCCAATCTGCTCGAGGGCCTGGCAGGCGCGGAGGACCTTGACCGTCTGCGCATGCTTTTCGACGATCTCGAAAAGAAGGACAGCCTAATCGAGCTGCTGAATCTGGCCGAAACCGGCCCGGGCGTGCGTATCTTCATCGGTTCTGAGAACAAGCTCTTTTCGCTTTCCGGCTCCTCGCTGATTGTTGCGCCCTATCGCGATGATGACGACCGCATTGTCGGCGCCGTTGGCGTCATCGGTCCGACGCGGCTCAATTACTCGCGCATCGTGCCGATGGTGGACTACACAGCACAGCTGATTTCCCGACTTGCGCGCGGCACGCTGTAAACTCCCGAATTGCTCCTTCTTTGTCACGCAGACTTGATTTTTTGCGATCGAAGTTCGATATCGGGCGCATCTCAAGGAAACCCACTACCGGAGACCGTCATGACGGACGAAACGACGAAAAACGGACCTGACGCTGCCGCGGCTGAAGCCGCAGACGACGCTGCCGCAAACGTCGAGAACGAAACCACGGTTGAAGCGCCGCCACAGCCGGATCCGCTTGAAGTGCTCAAGGCTGAGAATGTCGAGCTGCGTGAGCGCTATCTGCGCCTTGCCGCCGAAATGGATAATCTGCGACGTCGCACTGAGCGCGATGTGAAGGATGCAAAGTCCTACTCAGTCGCGGGCTTCGCGCGCGATATGCTTGCCGTCTCGGATAATTTGCGCCGCGCGCTCGATGCTATCCCAGCCGAAGCGAAGGAAGCGGGCGAGGCGGGCCTCGACACATTGATCGAAGGTGTCGAGATGACGGAGCGCTCGATGCTCTCCGCGCTTGAGCGTCACGGCGTCCGCAAGCTGGATCCGGTCGGACAGAAGTTCGATCCGAACTTCCATCAGGCGATCTTCGAGGTCCCGAATGCCGAAGTGCCGAACAACACGGTCGTCCAGGTCGTTCAGGCAGGCTTCACGATCGGCGAGCGGGTTCTTCGCCCGGCAATGGTTGGCGTCGCCAAGGGCGGCCCGAAGGCAGCTGAAGCGGATATCAATACGGCGTTCACCGAAAAGGACGCCTGATCTCTCAGACGCCTCAACGATCAGTCTGAAAATCAGATGCGGGCGAAGCGCTCGATCAGTAGATCGAAGAAGCCGTCCGCATCCACATGGCGCATCACCTTGGCATTGCGCTTACGGTCGGTCACATGCCACCAGTCGACGACCGTCATGCCCACGGTCAGCTCCGACTTCACCTCGATCTCGACATTGCAGTCACGGCCCTTGAAAAGCTCCGGCTTTAGCAGGTAGGCGACGACAGTCGGATCGTGTAGCGGCCCGCCGTCGGAGCCATATTTCTCGACATCGAAGCGCTCAAAAAACTCCAGCATTTCGACCATTGCTTTCGCCGGTGCCGTACCGAGATCGGCCATGCGCTTTACGCGATCCTTCCGCGTCAGCAGCTGATGCGTCACGTCGAGCGGCATCATCACGATCGGCACGCCCGAACGGAAGACGATGTCGGCCGCTTCCGGATCGACATAGATGTTGAATTCCGCGGCCGGTGTGATGTTGCCGCCCTCGAAGAACCCGCCTCCCATCATCACCAGTTCGCGGATGCGCGGAATGATATCCGGCGCTTTCTGGAAGGCCATGCCGATATTGGTGAGCGGTCCCAGCGTGCAAAGCGTCACCATGCCTCCCGGCTCGCGGCGAAGCGTCTCGATGATGAAGTCGACCGCGTGCCCTGCCTTCAACGGCATTGTCGGTTCATCGAGCTCAGGTCCATCGAGGCCGGTCTTTCCGTGCACGTGCTCGGCCGTGACCAGTTTGCGCGCGATTGGTGCATCCGCACCTGCAAAAACCTTCGTGTCGGTCCGTCCGCAGAGCTCGCAGACGATGCGCGCATTGCGGCTCGTGTAGGAGAGCGGCACGTTGCCCGCGACGGTCGTAATGCCGAGCACTTCCAGCTCTTCGGGACTGCCGAAGGCAAGCATGATGGCCGCTGCATCGTCCTGGCCGGGATCGGTGTCGATGATGATCTTTCTGGGGGTCGCCATTTCGTCGTTCCGTCTCAAGGTGCACGTCGTGGCAGGCACCGTTCGTTTATCGTTCCGTCGCAGATCGGCGCAGCCGTTGCGGGCGACGATTTGATGCGAGCCGCCATGATCTTTGTCAAGCAACTGCTTGAGTCCAACCGTCTTAAATTCATATGTCGGCGATGCGCCGCATATGTCTTGCGCGAAAGGTACACGCTTCCCATATTAACGGCGTCCGGATGCTACGCTTAGGTCCGGGAAGGTCGCTTGCATCAAGGACTTTGAAAGATGAGCCGCATGACACCTTTCGCCAGCCCGCTGCTTCTGGGCTTCGATGCCATGGAAAAGACGCTTGAACGCATTTCCAAGGCAAGCGACGGTTACCCGCCCTACAATATCGAACGTATCGCCGCCGGTCACGGGGCACCTGAACGCTTGCGCATCACGCTTGCTGTCGCGGGCTTCAGTGAAGAAGAGCTCGACGTTACCATCGAAGAGAACCAACTGTTGATCCGCGGCCGCCAGGTCGAGCAGGGCGAGCATGAATATCTTTATCGCGGTATTGCCGCCCGTCAGTTCCAGCGCACGTTCGTGTTGGCAGATGGCATGCAGGTTCTGGGTGCCAGCCTCAGGAACGGATTGCTGGCCGTCGATCTCGTTCGTCCGGAACCGGCGCGCATGGTGAAGAAAATTAACATTTCGGTCTCACAGTAGGACAACGGCCCATTCGGCTGTTGGTCCCTTCTCCCGGAGGTACAGGAATGTTGATGAAAGAAGCGAATTCTCACCTGACCAAGTCCGAGCTAGCCGGTATCGGCAACGGCGAGGTCGCCTATATCCGCAAGATGCGCACTGATGAGGTGTCGAAGTGCTTCCCCGAAGCGCCGGATATCGATCCGGGCGTGGACCTTTGGGCCCTCTTCGGCGCAGACGGAACGCCGATCCTGCTCACGGATAATCGCTCCAGCACCTTCTTCAAGGCAGCTGAAGACGAACTGAAGACGGTGAGCCTGCACTGAAAAGCAGGCTTAGACCTTCTTGAACGTCAGATAGGCGGAGGATCTGCCCTCCCGCCGGGCCTTGGCCTCGTAGCGTGTGCTCGGCCAACCCTCATAGGGCGTCAGCCAGTCGGCGGCGGTTTCCGCAAGCCAGTCGAAGCCGCCGTGATCGCGGCACTTCAGCAGCGTCCAATTCACGTAGGTATCAATGTCCGAGGCGAAGCAGAAGAGCCCGCCGGGCTTCAGTACGCGATGGAAACGGTCGAGATTGGTCTTGGAAACGAAGCGCCGTTTCCAGTGCTTCCGCTTCGGCCATGGATCGGGATAGAGCAGATCAATCTGATCCAGGCTGCCGTCGGGCAGCCAGTCGAGCAGTTGCGTTGCATCGTCGTTATAGACACGGATATTCTTTGCACCCTTTGCCTCAATGCTCGCCAGCAGTTTCTGCATGGAATTGATGAAGGGTTCGACGCCGATGAAGCCGGTGGAGGGCATTTCCAGAGCGCGGTGGATCAGATGTTCGCCACCGCCGAAACCGATTTCCAGGCGCAGCCGTTCAGTCGGAACCGGAAAGAGGTTTTTCAGCGGCTCTGGTGGAGCCGCCGAAAGATCGATGAGGAATGCCGGGAGCAGCGTATGAAGTCTTTCCGCTTGATGTTCGCGGAGAGCCTTTCCCTTGCGGCGACCGAAGAAAGCTTCGGTCGCGCGCCCCCGGCGCTCCATATCCGTCATGCCACCGCCCGAAGCTTCACGGCTTCCTTCAGCGCCTTGACGAGATCCGTGCGTTCCCATGAGAACGAGCCATCACGGCCTGCCTTGCGGCCGAAGTGGCCATAGGCCGAGGTCTTGGCGTAGATCGGCTTGTTGAGGTCGAGATGGCGGCGGATGCCGGTCGGTGACAGGTCCATGTTCTTGCGGATCGCCGCCTCGACTTGGTCTTCCGTCACGCCCTTGCCGGTGCCGTGCAGATCGACATAGATCGACAGCGGCTGTGCGACGCCGATCGCATAGGAGAGCTGGATCGTGCAGCGGTCGGCAAGACCTGCGGCGACGACGTTCTTCGCAAGATAGCGGGCAGCATAGGCTGCGGACCGGTCGACCTTGGTCGTGTCCTTACCGGAGAATGCGCCGCCGCCGTGGGGAGCGGCACCGCCATAGGTGTCGACGATGATCTTGCGGCCGGTAAGACCAGCATCGCCGTCCGGGCCGCCGATGACGAACTTGCCGGTCGGGTTGATGTACCAGTTGCATTCCTTGGCGATCGGCAGATCGCCCAGCGCTTCGCGGATGTAAGGCTCCACAACGGCGCGAACCTTCTTCGAATCCCAGCTGTCATCGAGATGCTGGGTCGAAAGAACGATCGAGGTCACTTCGGCAGGCTTACCGTCGATGTAGCGCACGGTCACCTGGCTCTTGGCGTCCGGGCCAAGCTTGGCGACATCGCCGTCGCCTTTCTTGCGGGCTGTGGCCAGCAGTTGCAGGATCTTGTGGGAGTAGTAGATCGGAGCTGGCATGAGGTCCGGCGTTTCCTTGCAGGCGTAGCCGAACATGATGCCTTGGTCGCCGGCACCTTCGTCACCCTGCTGGTCGGCTGCATTGTCGACGCCCTGTGCGATATCGGCAGACTGCGAGTGCAGCAGCACGTCGATCTTTGCCTTTTTCCAGTGGAAGCCTTCCTGCTCGTAGCCGATGTCCTTGATAGCGCGGCGGGCTGCAGCCTTGAATTTCGACGGGTTGATGACGTCGTTGCCGTTCTTATCCTTCTTCATCAGGCTCGGTGGCAGACGGACTTCACCGGCGATCACAACGCGGTTCGTCGTCGCCAGGGTTTCGCAGGCAATGCGCACGCCCCAGGGGTTGATGCCGGTTTTGGCCGCTTCACGATAGACCAGATCGACGATCTCGTCGGAGATGCGGTCACACACCTTGTCCGGGTGACCTTCGGCAACTGACTCGCTGGTGAAAAAATAATTCGCGCGCATTCGGGATTCCCCTCAAAGAACAAAAGCCGTGTAGTTGGTACTCATTTCGCGTTCGAAAAACAAGCACACAAGGACATATATATATCTTTATATCTGCGGCGAAATGGTAAATTTTGCCCATAAAACGCAAAAAAGGTGGCCTTTCGACCACCTTTCAAAACTGCGGTCATCAAAGGGTTCAGTCCGCGTCGGCCTCGGCGGCCAGCGCCTTCACAAGCTCCACGACCTTGCGGCGAACCTTGGGGTCGGAAATCTTTACGAAGGCCCGGTTGAGCTGAAGCCCTTCCGAGGAGGAGAGGAAATCGACAACATAATTCGAGCTCGATGCCTCTGCCATGCCGGTCAATCCGCCGGCGTGATCGCCCGGAGCGTCCTCGAAGAAAAAGGAAACCGGGACGTTGAGAATACTCGAGATGTTCTGCAGGCGGCTCGCACCGACGCGGTTTGTACCCTTCTCGTACTTCTGGATCTGCTGAAAAGTGATCCCGAGGCTTTCGCCCAGCTTCTCCTGGCTCATGCCAAGCATTGTACGGCGAAGCCGAATGCGACTGCCGACGTGGATGTCGATCGGGTTAGGCTTCTTCTTGTTTTCAATCATGGTCGTGCCCTAGCAAAGATTTTCAACCTGGTTAAACCGGCAGTGCCCAGACCCATCCGTAACGCCACGTTGTAAGCGGCGTAAACCCTATCATCAAGCATACGTTAACAACGCCGATCGCGACCACTATGCAATTTTAGGGGTTTTTGGTCAATTCGGCTTGAAAATAAAACCAAAACGGGAAATCGACACAATCAAAATCAGTAACGTTTCAGTCAACCAGAAGTAAGTCTGTCGCGAAAACGAACTCCGGGAAGCGCTGCCGAATCCCTCAAGAGTTGCGTCGACGAAGCCTGCTTGATTGAGACCCAGTCCTGCGACAATCTGGCCGTGGGCGTCCACGATCGCTGAAACGCCGCTGTTGGCATCGCGAATCAGCGGCAATCCGGTCTCCACGGCACGTACCCGCGCCTGCTGGAAATGCTGATAAGGGCCAGGCGTATTGCCGAACCAGGCGTCGTTCGTGATGTTCAGGATCGCGCCCGCATCAGCGATGTCGCCGGTCATCTCATCCGGGAAGATGATCTCATAGCAGACGAGAGGATAGAGCTTCAGTCCCGTCGGCAGTTCCAGGAGATGGCGCGCCGCCGCGGCAGAGAACCCGCCCGGCATTTCGACGATATTCGTGATGCCGAAATTGTCGAGGATATTCTCGAAGGGCACATATTCGCCGAACGGAACGAGATGCATCTTGTCGGAAGCCGCGACGATCTGGCCGCGTCCGTCGATCGCATAGATCGAATTGTAGTAGCGCACGGGGTTTCCCGGCCCCATCTCTTCGGCGCGAACAGCACCTGCAATCAGAATCTGGTCGTCGTCGAGCGTATCGGCGATCCGGGTAAGGGCATCCTGATTATCGGTGAGGATGAAAGGGATCGACGTCTCCGGCCAGACGATGATGTTCGGCTTCTTTCCTCCATCCTTCGGCGCCTCGGCGGAAAACTTCAAGTGAAGCTCGAAGATCGCCGAGCGATCGGCATTGTTGTCGAGCTTGGCAGCCTGATCAATCATCGGCTGCACAAGGCGGATAACCGGTTGCTTCTCTTGCGGCAGCGGCGGAGCCTTCGGCGCGACATAAAGGACATAGCCGCCATAACCGAGATGAGCTGCAAAGAGCAGTGTGGCGAGTCCCACACCCATCGTCGCACCCTGACGCGTACCAAGAAGGGCAGGCGCAGCGAAGACGAAGACGGCAAGCGCAGTCACGCCCATGGCGCCGATGATATGCGCGGATTGCATCATCAGCGGCATAGGCATGATGCCGTAGCCGATCGCATTCCAGGGAAAGCCCGTGAAAGTGACGCTGCGCAACCACTCGAAGAGGCCGAAGGCTGCGGCGAGCGCCGCAATGCGGCCCATCCCGTCCGACCAGAAGACACGGGCGATAGCTGCAGCGAGGCCATAATAGATTGACAGCACCGCCGGCAGGCCGAGGGTCGCCAATGGCAGCGCCCAGGCAAATTCTTCCGAGTCGATCATCAAGGCATGGCCGAGCCACCAAAGGCCTGCGACGAAATAGCCGAAGCCGAAGAGCCAGCCGATCACGAATGAGGGCCAGAGGCGGCCGAGGAAGCTCGCCTCGGGGGAGGCAGTTGCGCCGTCGATCAGCCAGACGAGGAGCGTGAATGAAAGGAACATCGCTGCGAAAAAGCCGATCGGCGGAAGCGCCAGAACGGCGAATGCGCCGGCAAAGACCGCCAGCACTGCCCGTTTGACCCCCCAGACCAGGATGACCTTGTCCGCAAGCCGCTCCATGCGCACTCCATTCACGCCGCGAATCAACCCGCTCCGCAGTCTTTCAAAAAAGCGGCGCGTTGTCGTGCCTCACGGAAATCAGTTCGATGTTGATTCGGCAGGCCGTTCGTCAGCCGTTTCAGGTCCAGTCGCACTGTCGTCTGCCTTGACGCGGCGGCGGATTGCCTGACGCTTGCGGGTGATGCGCACCCGCTTAATCCGGCGCGGGTCGGCCTCAAGAATGTGGAATTCGAAATCCGGCAGCGCTTGGACGACTTCGCCCCGAACCGGGATGCGGCCGAGGGCGGAGAAGATAAGGCCACCCAGCGTATCGACCTCGTCCACCTGCTCGCTGATGTCGAAATCCGGGCCGATCGCCTCTGCAATCTCTTCCAATTCGACGCGGGCATCCGCTACGAAGACGTCTTCGGAAATGCGCTTGAACATGACCTCTTCGTCATCATGCTCGTCATCGATATCGCCGACGACCATCTCGACGATGTCCTCGTGCGAAGCAAGCCCATCGGTGCCGCCATATTCATCGATGACCAGCGCCATCTGCGTGCGGTTCACCTGCATGCGGCGAAGCAGATCGGATGCCAACATCGATGGCGGCACGAAAAGGATCTTGCGGACGATGCCGGCCTCGGCAAGCGTCTTTTGCAGGTCGACGCGCGCAAGGTCGAAATTCGGCTTTGCCGAGCGCGCCGGCTTCTGAATGTTCTCGGTAGCGATCTCGACGACCGGCTTAACAGTCTTGGAGCCTGTCCGGCGCTTGTTGCGCGCCTGCTTGGCGACATAGGAAAGCAAGTCGCGGATATGCACCATGCCGCGCGGATCGTCGAGTGTATCGGCATAGACCGGCATGCGAGAGCGGCCTGATTCCTCAAAGAGGATCATCAATTCACCGATGGTGATGTTCTGGTCGACCGCCTCGATGTCGGCGCGCGGAACCATGACGTCGGCAACGCGCACTTCGCGGAAACGCAAGATGTTGTGAAGCATCGCCCGCTCGTCGGGCGAAAAGGCATCGTCGCCGGTATCGTTAGTCATCAGCGCGTCGGCGAGATCTTCGCGAATGCGCGAGCCCTGCTGCGGGCGAAGGATGCGGGCGGCGCGCGCCCAGAATGATCGTCCGGAATACCTGCTACTACTGCCCGCCTCATCTGAGGAGGAGGATTGATCGGCGTCCTTGGTGTCCGCCGCCGGTTTCGTTGTAAAGTCGCTCATGGTTCCATTTTAAGGTCTTGACCCTCGTATGGGTCAGATAGGCCGAGTACTGCCAAAATGCGAGTCTCCAAACCCTCCATAATTTCGGCTTCGTCACTATTCATATGGTCGTAGCCGAAGAGATGCAAGAAACCATGCACCATCAGATGCGTCAGATGGTCTTCGAACGGCTTTTCGAGCTCCCGCGCTTCCCGTTCGACGGTCTCCCTGGCGATAATGATATCACCAAGCATCGGACCTGGCATCTTTCCTGGGATTATCGGAAAAGCCGGAAAGGAGAGAACATTGGTGGCCTTGTCCTTCTTGCGCCATTCGGCGTTGATGGTGCGGATGGATTCGTCATCCGTGAAGACAAGCGAAAGCTCAGTTGCCGTCGTGGGAAACGGCTGCTTCTCATTTTTCTTGAGAAACGTCGCCGCCGCTTCCAGCACGCGTTCCGCCAAAGCCTGAAGTTCACCCTCGGAGGGCCAGTCGCCTTCCTCGATGCTGATCTGGATGTCGAGTTCGGCCATCAGACCTGCGGGCCGGCGTCTTCCGGCCGCGTCGTATAGGTGGCGTCGTAGGCCCTCACGATCCGTCCGACCAACGGATGGCGAACGACGTCGACATCCTTGAAGCGGATGGTCGAAATTCCTTCCACGCCGTCAAGCAGATGCAGCGCTTCGATAAGTCCGGATTTCACGCCGCGCGGCAAGTCGATCTGGCTTGGATCGCCGGTGACGATCATGCGTGAATTCTCGCCGAGGCGCGTCAGGAACATCTTCATCTGCATCGATGTTGTGTTCTGCGCTTCGTCGAGAATGATGGCCGCGTTCGAGAGCGTGCGCCCGCGCATGAAGGCGAGCGGCGCAATCTCGATGACGCCAGCCGTGATCGCGCGCTCGACCTTGTCTCCCGGGATCATGTCGTAGAGCGCATCATAGAGCGGCCGGAGATAGGGATCGACCTTCTCCTTCATGTCGCCAGGCAGGAAGCCAAGACGCTCGCCGGCCTCGACCGCCGGCCGCGAAAGGATGATCTTCTCGACAGCGCCGCGCTCCAGCATCTGGGCCGCATGCGCGACGGCGAGGTAGGTCTTCCCCGTGCCGGCTGGGCCGACACCGAAGACCAGTTCCGCGCGTTCCATGGCGCGTATATAGGCGTCCTGCGTCGGCGTCCGCGCAACGATCGTCTTCTTGCGTGTCGAAATCTGCGCCATGGTGAGCTTGGCTTTTTTCTCCATGGTCGGCAGGCTCAGCTGATCGTCGGCGGCAACCGCCATGCGGATTGCGCCTTCCACGTCGGATCGTTCCACGCTGCCGCCTTTCTGGAGCTTTTCATAGAGGTAGTCCAGCGTACGCCGGGCCTGATTGGTGGCGACGACATCGCCAGTAATGACAACGGAATTGCCGCGCGCGCGCGCGTCGATATGCAGCCGCTCCTCCAGAAGCTTCAGGTTCTGATCGAACTGACCGAATAGCTCGCTGGCGAACCGGTTGTTCTCGAACGTCAGGACGAAGTGATTGGCGTCGCTCGCAATGCGTGGGTGGCGCGGTGAAGAAGAAACCAATTCTTGTCCGTTCAAGCGGTCGAGCTCCCTAGGTTAAAACCCCAGCCTCTGCAAACTCGGCAAACAGGCTGTTCGTTCCGGTTCCGGTGATTCGCACTTTGATAATGTCACCGATTTGCGATGCTTTTGCATCAACATTCACTGACTGAAGCCAGGGAGAACGACCAATAAGTTGTCCCGGCATCCGGCCGGGCTTTTCAAGCAACAAATCGATTTCCTTGCCGATGCAGGATCTGTTGAATTCCTGCGTCTGCTTGAGGAGAAGCGCCTGCAGGCGCTCGAGCCGTTCTGCCTTGATCTCTTCCGGCACCTGGTCCTTCAGTTCCGCCCCGGGCGTACCCGGCCGCGTCGAATATTTGAAGGAGAAAGCCTGCGCATAGCGAACCTCCTCCACCAAACTCAGTGTAGCGTCAAAATCCTTGTCTGTCTCCCCGGGAAAACCAACGATGAAATCGCCCGACAGCGCGATGTCGGGGCGGGCTGCGCGAATGCGCTCAATGAGCGTCATGTATTCCGCTGCTGTATGGCGCCGGTTCATGGCTTTCAGGATGCGGTCCGAGCCCGCCTGCACCGGCAGGTGCAAGTAGGGCATCAACGCCCGCAGATCGCGATGCGCCTCGATCAAGCGGTCGTCCATGTCGCGCGGATGGCTGGTGGTGTACCGGAGCCGGGCAAGCCCCGGAATTTCAGCGAGGCGATAGAGCAGATCGCCAAGGCTCCATTCCTCGCCATTGGTCCCGGCGCCATGCCACGCGTTGACATTCTGGCCGAGCAATGTGATTTCCCGCACTCCGCCTTTGATGAGGTTCTGTGCTTCTTCGACAATCTGGTTGACCGGCCGGGAGATCTCCGAACCACGCGTGTAAGGCACGACGCAGAAGGTGCAGAACTTGTCGCAGCCTTCCTGCACCGTCAGGAATGCAGTGACACCGCGCGAACGGATCTTTCTGGTTTCGGCGATCGGCAAGTGTTCGAACTTGTCTTCCAGCGCATATTCCGTATCGACAACGCGATGGCCTTCCTTGGCACGCCGCAGCGCGTCCGGCAGGCGGTGATAGGTCTGCGGGCCGATGACCACATCGACGGCAGGCGCGCGGCGCAGGATTTCCTCACCCTCGGCCTGGGCAACGCATCCGGTGACGCCGATCATCATCTCGCGCCCGTCGGCAGCCTTCTTCTTCTTCATATCGCGCAAGCGGCCGAGCGCCGAATAGACCTTTTCGGCGGCCTTTTCGCGGATGTGACAAGTATTGAGCAGGACGAGGTCGGCCTCCTCCATATTCTCCGTCGGCTCGTAACCATCGCGGGCGAGCGCATCACTCATGCGCATCGAGTCGTAGACGTTCATCTGGCAGCCGTAAGTCTTGATGAAAACCTTGCGGCTGTTGCTGCCATTGCGGAGGCCTTCGCTGGGGATGGTCTCCGGGGGCGGAAGAAGGGCGGTGTCTTGGGTCATGGCGGGCTATTTAGTGGTTTTTTGCCCTTTAGAAAATCGAAATTTTCCCTCAAGAGATTTCGCGGCCGCGCAGGCGGCTGTTGAGCATAGCACGGATGCGGCGGGCGATGGTGGCGCTGACGTCCTTCCGATTCGAATCAGAGCGGTATTCGACCGCCTCGCCGAAGGAGACCTCGGCATCGAGCGCCGCACATTTCACGACGTCCATCAGGTGTGGCACGAGTTCCACGTCGCCGGGCCAGCCGGCCAGCGGGCGGTGATAGCGGCCCATCGCAACGCCGTGCGCCTTGGTATAGGCGATCGCGACCGGCTGCACGAAGACGGAGCCGTGCGGCGAGTGCGGCACTGCCATGGCGGCCGCTCCGAAGAGCGAGGATTTGACGTCCAGCAAACGATTGCCGTCCGAAGTCGTGCCTTCGGGAAAGAGCACGATGATCTCGCCGTCCGCCATCCGGTCCGCAATCTCGCTTGCCTGACTGCCGGTCTTCCGCTTTTCTTCGCGGACGATGAAAACGCTTTTCTGCAGGCGGGCGAGCAGCCCGAAGATGGGCCAGTCGCGCACCTCTATTTTGGCGATGAAGGCGACATCGGCGACCGAGGACATGACCATGATATCCATCCACGACGCGTGATTGACGCATAGCATCAGCGGCCTGCGCCCTTCGAGCTTGCCGTGGACCTTCACGCGAATTCCGAGTGCGTGGCAGGCCGCGCGGTGCCAAAGACGCGGAAGCATGCGGCGGAGCCTCCAGTCGAAATGGAGACTGAGAAGCTGCAATGGCATCAGCGGCATGCTGGCGGCGGCGATAACGACCGCGGCATAGGCGATGCGCAGCCAGACGATCAACGCGAACTCCCTGCGGCTGCGGTCATCGGCTCAGCGTTCGTCTTTCTTCAGCGGAATGCCGTAGAGTTCCAGCCGGTGATCGACGAGCTGGAAGCCATGCTCGCGGGCAATGCGCTCTTGCAGGGCCTCGATCTCCGGCGAGCGGAATTCGATGACCACGCCGTTCTTCAGGTCTATCAGGTGGTCGTGATGCTCTTCCGGCACCGTCTCATAGCGTGAACGGCCGTCGCGGAAATCATGGCGGGCGATGATGCCGGCGTCTTCAAAGAGCTTGACGGTGCGGTAGACGGTGGAGATCGAAATCTTTGCATCGACCTTAACTGAGCGACGGTACAGTTCCTCGACATCCGGGTGATCTTCCGACTCTTCAAGGATACGGGCGATCACGCGGCGCTGTTCGGTCATTCGCATGCCGCGCTCGGTGCAAAGCTCCTCAAGGGTCTTGGTTGTGTCGGTCATTGGCGGCCTTCATTCCAGATTCCGGTTCTCAAACGGCACTAGCGAAGAACGCGCTTCATGACAAGCGCCGTGGAAACCGCACCGTTCGCATCCTTGTAGTATCCGCGGCGCTCGCCGACTTTCTCAAAGCCGAGCTTACGGTAGAGGCCGAGGGCGGCGGCATTGCCGTGGTCGACTTCCAGGAACATGCTTTCGCCGCCGCGCAGCTTGGCTTCGCGCATCGCCGCCTGCATCAGCCGCCAGCCGAGGCCGGCGCCGCCAACCTTCGCCTGCACGGCGATTGCCAGGATTTCCGCTTCGCCGGCGACCTGGCGGGCAAGCACGAAGCCCCGCAGAGGCTTTTTCAGGAAAGCGTTGGTTTGGCGCGCGACGAAGCCGAAGACGGTGTCCTGGCTGAGCAGGCTATAGAACTCGCCGTCGCCCCACGGGCGGGCAAAGCGTTCGCCATGCAGCACGGCAACCGCCTGGCAATCGTCATTGTCCATTGCGACGATCTCGAAAGCCGGCTTCAGAGTCAGATAGGATTCCAGCATGGTCATACTCGCGCGATCGCGAACCCGGCCTGCGGTTTGGCATCGGGTCCGCGCAGATAAAGAGGCTTCGGCTTTCCTGAACCGGGATCGGCGGCCGCACCAAGGCGTGCCACGATAGAAATTGGGAATTTATTGGCGTGTTCGCCCGTCGCGTTGGGTTTCAGCAGCGGCGTTGCAGATCCGGTGATCTCGCCGTCGAAGTTGGCCGCGAAAGCCTGCGCTTCCTCGACTGTCACTGCGCGAGGTTCGTCCAACGCCAAGCCGTCAGCGGAAAAGCTCTGGAGGTAGATTTCGCCGCGCTTGGCGTCCATGGCGGCAAGGACGGGGCGGCTGGGCGTCTTCTCGCGCTGGGCGGCGGCCATGGTCTCCAGGGTCGTGATGCCGACAGTCGGGATATTAAGCGCAAGGCCGAACCCGCGTGCTGCGGCAACGCCAACGCGGATTCCGGTAAAGGAGCCGGGACCGATCGTAACGGCAACACGTTCGGCCATCGCGAGTTTCATGTCCGCCTGCTTGAGCACGCGGTCGATGATTCCCATCAAATGCTCTGCATGGCCCTTGCCGATCAAGTCCGATGCCTCCCCCAGCACCGCATCCCTGCCGCTGTCGTAGAGAGCGGCAGCGCAATCCACACCAGCCGTGTCGAGCGCCAGAACAATCATGTCATCAATTTCCGAATAAAAGCCTATCACAAATTCATCCGGCGCAATGCTGAGCCGGATGAATTTTGAACAGATCGTCAGGCAGCGATGACTTCCTGCACTTCGGGAACGAAGTGGCGAAGCAGGTTCTGGACACCATGCTTCAGTGTTGCGGTCGAAGAGGGGCAGCCGGAGCAGGAGCCCTTCATGTTGAGATAGACCTTGCCGTCCTTGAAGCCGCGAAACGTGATGTCGCCGCCATCCTGGGCAACTGCCGGGCGCACGCGGGTTTCAAGCAGTTCCTTGATGGTGAGTACGATGGTCTCGTCGGCCTCATCGAAGAATTCACCGTCCGCATCGAGTTCTTCCGAAAATACGGAGGCGTCGCCCATGACCGGCTTTCCGGACATGAAGTGCTCCATGATAGAGCCAAGGATGGCGGGCTTCAGGTGCTGCCACTCCTGGTTCTCCTTGGAAACGGAGATGAAATCGTAGCCGAAATAGACGCCAGTGACGCCCGGGATTTCAAAAAGGCGGGCGGCGAGGGGCGAAGCCTGAGCTTCCTCGGCGCTGCGGAACTCGGCCGTACCAGTTTCCATCACGACCTTGCCCGGCAGGAACTTCTGGGTGGCCGGATTCGGCGTGGCTTCGGTCTGAATGAACATTTCGCTCTCCATGCGGGCCAGGTTGTCGCTCAGGCCGTCTTTAGAATTCTTCAAAAGAAAATAAGCCGATCGGCGGCGCTATTCAAGAGATAAAGACTCCACAAATAGTCGCCATTCGACATTCTGTCTTACGCCAGCGCGTCTAATTCCTCATTCGTCAGCGTATCGGGCAACACGGTAACAGGGATAGGAAAGGTAGCTGCTTTTCCGACAACGGACGATACCAATGGTCCGGGACCCTCCTTGGCCGAGCTTGCGGCCAGCACCAGGATCGCAATGTCGCGATCTTCTTCGATCACTGCATTGATCTCTTCGACCGCGCTGCCCTCGCGGATGACGATTTCCGGCTCGATGCCAATCGATTCGCGCACCACTTGCGCCGACTTGGAGACGACGGCTTCGGCCTCCTCGCGGGCTTCGGCTCGCATGATCTCCTCGACGCCCAGCCATTGCTGAAAATCGCCTTCGGGAATTACGTAAACGAGAACCAGTCCGCCATTGGAATTCTTGGCGCGCCTGCCGGCATAGTGCACGGCGCTCTGGCATTCCGGCGTGCCATCGATCACCGCCATGAACTTGCGGCGATGCCCTTCGAGCCGTGAGAGTCGCTTTGATACCATGGCGCGGACTCTGACACCTGATCCGGAAAATTTGCAAGCCCCTCCTTTATCCCTTCTTCCCTTGGGGATAAGGGGGGCCCGAAGGGTCGGATGAGGGCTGCGTATGGCAAATTCGTCCCTCGCTTTCGCTCAGGCCGTTCGCGCCTTTGGTCGCTCACCCCTATCTGTCCTTTGGACATCTTCTCCCCGAGGGGAGAAGAAAGGCTGTCTCAATAGAGAAAGCCGATGATGTCGCGGACGTCCTTCATGGTCGCTTCGGCGCGGGCCCGGGCGCGTTCGCCGCCGTTGCGGAGAATAGCGTCGATATGGCTGGTATCGTCCATGAGGCGGCGCATTTCACCGGTGATCGGCGAGAGCACCTGAACGGCGAGATCGACCAGCGCCGGCTTGAAGACGGAAAACTGCTGGCCGCCGAATTCGGCAAGCACCTCAGTTTTCGTTTTGTCGGCAAGCGCCCCATAGATGCCGACGAGGTTGTCGGCTTCCGGGCGGCCCTTCAGGCCCTCGACCTCGCTCGGCAAGCCGTCCGGATCGGTCTTCGCCTTGCGGATCTTCTTCGAGATCGCGTCCTCGTCGTCCATCAGGTTGATGCGCGAGAGATCGGACGGATCGGATTTGGACATCTTCTTGGTGCCGTCGCGCAGCGACATCACGCGCGGTGCAGGGCCTTCAATCAGCGGTTCGACCATCGGGAAATAGGCGTGCACCGGCTCGTCGCCGACGGTGATGTCGACGCCCTGGCCGGCGCGGCGGATGTGATCTTGATAGTCCAGGTTAAACTTCATCGCGATGTCGCGGGCAAGCTCGAGATGCTGCTTCTGATCGTCGCCGACCGGAACATGCGTGCCGCGATAAACGAGGATGTCGGCGGCCATCAGGCTCGGATAGGCAAGCAGGCCGAGCGAGGCATTTTCGCGGTCCTTGCCGGCCTTGTCCTTGAACTGCGTCATGCGGTTCATCCAGCCGATGCGGGCGACGCAATTGAAGATCCAGGCGAGTTCGGCATGCTGCGGCACGGCCGACTGGTTGAAGACGATATGTTTTTCCGGATCGATGCCGGAGGCGATGAAGGCTGCGGCGATCGAGCGGATCTGGCCCGGCAGGTCGTTGTGCACGAGCTGCGCAGTGAGGGAATGCAGGTCGACGACGCAATAGATGCAGTCGTTGCCTTCTTGCAGCGCCACGAACTTGCGGATCGCGCCGAGATAGTTGCCGAGATGGAGATTGCCGGTCGGCTGAACGCCGGAAAATACGAGCTTCTTGAATTCGGTCACGTCATCCTCGATTAGGCTGGTGGAGGGCCCCAGGGCAGAGACGCCCATGATGCTAACGCGGCGGCTTATGCACGTGCTCGGTACTGCAATCAAGAGGCGGCCGGTGCGGCATGCTGGATCAGATCGAAAGTGTTGCCGTAAGGATCCGAAAACACGGCCACCGTTCCGTAGACCTCATGCCGCGGTTCTTCGAGAAAGCGCACACCGTTGGCCAGCATGGCGGCACGATCTTGTGCAAAATCGTCAGTCTTCAAAAAGAAGCCGACACGCCCGCCGGTCTGATTTCCGATTGCCGCTTTCTGTGCGTCATTGACTGCCCGGGCAAGAAGGAACGCTGCGCCATCGCCTCCTTTGGGCTTCACCACTACCCAGCGCTTGCCATCCGGCTGCATTTCGTCCTGTAGGCAGTCGAAGCCGAGCGCGCCGCAGTAGAAAGCCTTGGCGCGGTCGTAGTCATCGATGACGAGGGTGACCAGGAAGAGGGATTGGCGCACGTATAAACTCCGGCTTCGAGAGATCTTTTGTTGCGGGGACTCGATACTTGGTCAAGAGCTTGCTCCGGCAGGACAGCTTTTTGATCGTGCCAAATTAAATTGTCGGCGGCGCTAATTCGAATTATGGCGCCTTTCTCCTGGTGGCCTGTTCCCTCTAATGCGCGTTGTTGCAAGGTCTTGATTTTCATCGAATGGTAGAGAGTATTTTATACTCAATTTTAGCTATCAACTTTGTAATTAGGTCCATAATATGAGGGTGTCTCACTTAGTGAGTTGGCATAAAATTTCACAAATTGGCCACTTTTCGAATGAACGTTCTCGACGCCAATCCGAGCCTCAGTGGAAATCCACTGCGCTCTATCTGGAGGGGACGTCATGCATACGATTTTATCACTCGTTCTTGCTGGCTTGTTCACCTTGTCCTGTTGCGTCAATGCCGGCGCGCAGAACAGTAAAAAACCCCCGGTAAGACTTCTCAAGTACACGACATCGCTGCCCTATACGGTTCAGACCGTGAGCGTCAGAATCGGCTGCTTCCCGCCAAAACTCAGAGCCGTTCTCGCGCATATCGCGGCCAAGACTGGCCGAAGACCGATGGTCACGTCCGGCCACCGGCCGCATTCCGGCCGCGCGCATTCTCAGCATCGCCATTGCAACGCAGCCGACATCCGCGTGCCGGGCCTATCGGAACGGACGATCATCGCGGCAGCGCAGACGGCACCGGGTATCGGCGGTATTGGGCGATACTGCAACGGCATCGTCCACGTCGACATCGGGCCGAAGCGGCGCTGGAGCCACTGCTGATAACAAAGGCTGCGGTTCATCCTTCGGCTTTGGGCGAAGGCTTTCGGTTGAGGTTTCGCCGGATCATGCCGACATCGGCGCCGCCAATCAAAAAGGCGGTCGCGAAATAGACGATCATCGAAATGGCGATCAAAAGGGCGAGCGTACCGGCCTTGGTCGCCAGATGGGCACCGGAAGCGAGCCACGGTTCCCAGCGATGCTGCAGGAAAACGATGCCGCCGCTCATCACGGATGCCGATACAACGAGCAGAGCCGCCCGCCGGGCCAGCGCCCATTCCCAGTTAAGATGGCCGCGGCGCAGCAGCGTTGCGAAAAGCAATACCGTGCTGATCCAGCCGGCGGCTGCTTCCGCCACCGCGATGCCCGGTGCGCCGAGATAGGGGAAAAGCGTCAGAGCCGTGGCGCAGTTAACGCCGACGGCAACGGCCGAAAAGCGCATCGGCGTCTTGGTATCCTCGCGGGCATAGAAGCCCGGCTGCAACGCCTTGATGAGCACGAAGGCCGGCAGGCCGATGCCGTAGATCGCGAGGATCGAACCGACGAGCGCTGTGTTCTCCTGATGGAAGGCTCCACGTTCGTAAAGCACGCGGATGATCTCGTCGGCAAGGACCCAAAGGGCGAAGGCCGCGGGGATCGTCAGGAACAGCACGAATTCGATTGAACGGTTCTGCAGGTTCCCGGCTTCACGCAGATTGCCGCCCTTCAAAGCGCGGGCAAGCTCCGGCAGCAATACGACACCGACGGCAACGCCAACGACGCCGAGCGGCAGCTGGTAGATGCGATCCGCATATTGCAGGGCGGCGATGGCACCGTCGCGGGATGAGGCGATCGCCTGGCCGATCAGCTGGTTGATCTGCGTGATGCCGCCTGTGACTGCGGCGGGGACTGCGAGGATCAGCAGCCGCTTGACGTTCGGCGTCATGCGCGGAAAGCGAAAGCCGATGCTCATGCCTGCATGAAGGACCCCGATATAGACGACGGCGAGCTGCAGGATACCGGCCCCCAGCACGCCCCAGGAGAGATACCAGGCGGTTGCGAGCGGTTCCGCACCGGTATAGAGAGCGTAGAAGAGCGCACCAATCATCACGACATTGAGGAAGATCGGCGCGACCGCTGCGGCGAAGAAGTGGTGTAGCGAATTCAGCATGCCGCTCATCATCGCCGTCAGCGACATGCACATGAGATAGGGGAACATCACCGCCGCCATGCGGATCGTGATCGAGAACTTGTCCGGATCGTCGGCAAAGCCCGGCGCGATGATGAAGCGTACAAGCAGCGGCATGCAAAGCTCCATCACGATGGTGATAAGCAGCAGCACCGAAAAAAGCACGCCGAAAACCTCTTCCGAAAACCGCTTTGCTCCTTCCGTGCCGTTCGCTTCGATCTCCTTGGCGAAGAGCGGTACGAAGGCAGCGTTGAAGGCGCCTTCGGCAAACAACCGGCGGAAGAGGTTGGGAAAGCGGAAGGCTGCGTAGAAGACGTCAGCCATGGGGCCGGTGCCGAGAGCCGCCGCCATCAGCGTTTCGCGGGCAAAACCGAAGATGCGGCTGCCGAGGGTCGCGCCGCCGACGGTGGCGAATTTCTTGACGAGACTCATGCCGTAGACCCGACTTTCTTTTCGCTCGGCGGCGAAGTCCGCGCGGAGGCGGCGGGCGCGATGATGCCGGAGGGCATCCGTTCGCGGAGCTCATCTTCTTCGCCGGCCATCACGGCCTTCAGCCGGGCGGTGATATTGGCCCGCTTGGTGTCGCTGGAGATCTTCTGACCGACGAGATCCGTGACATAGAAGGTGTCGATGACCTTTTCGCCGAAGGTGGTGATGCGGGCGGACTGGATGTCGAGCGAAAGATCAGAAAGCATCGCGGTGATTTCCGAAAGCAGGCCGGTGCGGTCAAGGCATTCGACTTCGATGACAGTGAACTTGTTCGACAGGTTGTTGGTGATGTTGACCGACGGCGGAATGACGAAGGCCTTGCTCCTCTTGCGGTTCTTCGTACGCGTAGCGATGACTTCCGGCAGCCGCTTGCGGCCCGACAACACGTCTTCGATCATGCGCCCGATCGTGCCTGCGCGGCGAAGCTCGTCGGCATCGTCCTGGAATTCGCGGCTGACATGGATCGTATCCAGTGCGCGTCCGTCCGACGTCGTGAATATCTGTGCATCGACGATATTAGCGCCAGCGGCCGCACATGCCCCGGCAATAACGGCGAGCAGGCGCGGGTGGTCTGGCGAGAGAACGGTGATTTCGGTGATCGCGTGGAAACTGTCCGTTCGCACGGTTGTCGCGAGCGCCTGGCCGTTCTTGTCCGACTGGCGGATGAAATGGGCGTGACGGACCTGGTCTTCCAGCGGCACGGAAAGCAGGTAAGGCTGGTAGTGGAGCTTGCTGTAGGTCTTACGATCCTTCTGGCTCCAATCGGAAAGCGCATTGAACAGCGCTTCGGCCGCGGAGTTGGCGCGCTCCTTGCGCGACACCTCCGAAAAGCCGCCGGCAAGCAGCAGTTCGGTTTCGTAATAGAGCGTGCGCAACAACTGACCCTTCCAGCCGTTCCAGACGCCGGGGCCGACGGCACGAATGTCGCAGATCGTCAGGACCAGCAGCATCTTCAGGCGATCGAGCGATTGAACGCGATCGGCGAAGTCAGTGATCGTCTTGCGGTCGGTAAGGTCTCGGGTCTGGGCAACCATGGACATCGTTAGATGCTCCTCGATCAGCCAAACGACGAGCTCCGTCTGCTTTTGGGATAGGCCGAAGCGTGCGCAGAGCTTGCGGGCTACACGCGCGCCGGCGATCGAATGGTCTTCCTGGCGGCCCTTGGCGATGTCATGAAGGAGGACTGCGACATAAAGAGCCTCCCGGTCTTCGATCCCTGGCATCAGCTTGTTGGCGAGCGGGTGCACGTCGTCGGCCTTGCCCTTGTCGATTTCCGAGAGCACATCGACGGTGCGGATCAGATGCTCATCCACCGTATAGTGGTGGTACATGTTGAACTGCATCATTGCGACGATCTTGCCGAATTCCGGGATGAAGCGGCCGAGCACACCTGCTTCGTTCATGCGACGCAAAATGAGCGCTGGGTCGCCCCTGGAGGTGAGGATCGACATGAAGAGGCGGTTCGCCTCGTCGTTTTCGCGCAGTTTGTTGTCGATGAGGTTGAGCGATCGCGTGACCCGCTTCAGTGCATCGGGATGGAACTCGAGGCCATTGATATCAGCAACATGGAAAAGACGGATGATGCTGACGGGATCGTGCTTGAACACGTCCGGGCTGGCAAGCGCGATGCGGCCGCGATCCTCTACGAATTCGGTGCTGCCGGCGATCTTGCGGCTGCGATGGGCAAAACGGCTGATCACACCGGTGAGCCCCGGCGTTGATTTCGCCTGCTGATCTTCGAGCGCCGCGCAGAGGATGCGCGTCAGGTCGCCGACGTCCTTCGCCACCAGGAAATAATGCTTCATGAAGCGCTCGACGGCCGAAAGGCCGGGACGCGTATGATATCCGAGCGCTTCGGCAATCTCCCGCTGGATGTCGAAGGAAAGCCGCTCCTCCGCCTTGCCCGTCAAGAAGTGCATGTGGCAGCGCACGGCCCATAGGAAATCGTCGGCCTTTTCGAAAACGCGGTATTCATGCTTGGAGAGAACGCCGAGCGTGACGAGTTCGACGGTATCTCGGACATGATAATAGTATTTCGAAATCCAGAAGAGCGTATGCAGATCGCGAAGTCCGCCCTTGCCCTCCTTGACGTTGGGTTCGACGAGGTAGCGTGTGTCGCCTGCCTTGCGGTGGCGCTCGTCGCGCTCGGCAAGCTTGGCGGCAATGAATTCCGGGCCGGTGCCGGTCACGATCTCCTTGTCGAAACGGGTCTCGAGTTCCGTTGCCAGCGATTTCAGGCCGCAGATGTAGCGCATCTCGAGGATCGCCGTGCGGATCGTCATGTCGGACCTGGAGAGCGCCATGCACTCCTCGATCGTCCTCGTCGCGTGGCCGACCTTGAAGCCCATATCCCAGAGGACATAGAGCATGAACTCGACAGCCTTGTGCGTCTCCTCTGCCGGCCTTGGCTGAAAGAGGAAGAGCAGGTCGATATCGGAGCCCGGCGCCAGCGTATCGCGGCCATAGCCGCCGACCGCCGTCACGGCGAACTTGTCCTTCTGCTTCGGGAACACGTATGCGCAGACGAACTCGTAGAGTGCCGTCGTGATCTGGTCTTGCAGCCAGGAGATGCGCCGGGCGCAGTTTAGCCCGCTGCCATCGGCAGAGAGAAGCGCGCACGCCTTTTGGCGGCCGTCGCCGCTTGCCTTTTTGAGCACAGCAAGCAGGTCGGAGCGCATGACGTCTGGTCGGGTCTTGTTGGCTTCAGCAACGGCGCCGCAGAGCTTTTGCAAAAGGGCCGTGTCGAGAATTTCCGAGAAATCGATGTCACTCATCGTCGCCATGCGCGGAGCGGCTTCCTGTTCGCGCGGTGCGACCGCGTCTCGTTTCGTCTGCATGCGCTATAGCCTCTTTACCCCGCGTTTGACACGGGCCTTCATACTGCAAGAACCCTTAATTTTGGCGAAAAGGTGTTGCCACGCCAATCGAGCGGGGTGCTGTGCCGCAGATAGGTTCGGGAAGCCTGGCGCTCAAGCGCCGACTTGCGCATTCACCGAATAGAGAACCTTGCGGGTTTCGCTGGCGATTTCGTCGAGCGTTGCCTTGTCGCATTCGCGATAGCCGGCCTTGGCGATCGAAAAGGCAAGATCGGAGATGATGGCGCAGCACCTAGTGATCTGCAACAGGCCGAAGGGCGAGGCCCAGCCGCGTGGATTGCCGTGCTCGTCGGCAAGGCGCAGCGCCTCCATCGCCGTGAAGATATTGGCGAGCTTTTGGGTCTCGCGCAGCAGGCCCTCCATGAACATCGGTGCGCTCCTATTTCAGTTTTTTCTTCAGCTCATAAAGCGCGTCAAGCGCCTCGCGCGGCGTCAGGTCGTCGAGGCTCATTCCCCTTAACGCTTCCTCGATCTTGGACGGCCCGCGATTGGCATCCTCTCGCCGCACGGCAACTTGGAAGAGCGGCAGATCGTCGATCAATTGGCTTGCCGGGTTCTTGCGGTCGGCATCTTCCAGGCGCGTCAGCACGTCGCGGGCGCGCGCGACGACGGACGCTGGCAGGCCTGCAAGACGCGCAACCTGGATGCCGTAGGAACGGTCCGCCGCACCCGGTCCCACCTCGTGCAGGAAGATGACATCGCCATCCCATTCCTTAACGCGCATGGTGGCGTTCGATAGCCGGGCAAGCTTTTCAGATAGCACCGTCAGTTCGTGGAAATGTGTTGCGAAGAGGCCACGGCAGCGGTTCGCCTCGTGCAAATGCTCGACAGCAGCCCATGCGATCGAAAGCCCATCGAACGTTGCAGTCCCGCGGCCGATTTCATCGAGGATGACGAGCGAACGATCGGTCGCCTGGTTGAGGATGGCCGCCGTTTCGACCATCTCCACCATAAAGGTCGAGCGACCGCGGGCGAGATCGTCAGAAGCGCCGACACGGGAGAAAAGCCGGTCGACGATGCCGATGTGAGCGGAGGTTGCGGATACGAAGGAGCCCATCTGCGCCAGGATGGCGATCAGCGCGTTCTGGCGCAGGAATGTCGACTTACCGCCCATGTTCGGACCGGTCAGCAACCAGATCGCCCCATCCTTGCCGTCCGCGACAGGTGAGAGATCGCAGTTATTGGCGACGAAGGGTCCGGAAGACTGGCGCCGCAGCGCCTGTTCGACAACAGGGTGGCGTCCGCCTTCGATCATAAACATCTTCGAAGCATCGACGAGCGGGCGGCAATAGGCCTGCTCCTCGGCCAACAGTGCCAGACCCGCGGCAACGTCGATGACGGCAAGCGCGCGGGCGCCGGCCTTGATCGCCTCGGCTTCAGCGACAACGGCAGCCGTCATCCGCTCGAAGGCTTCGAGCTCGATCTGCAAGGCGCGATCTGCGGCATTTGCGATCCGGCTTTCAAGGTCGGCAAGCTCGGTCGTCGTAAAGCGCATGGCATTCGCCATGGTTTGACGGTGGATGAAACGTGCCTTGGCCTCCGCCGTATCCGTCATCGGTCCGGCATTGCCGGCAGTCACTTCGATGAAATAGCCGAGGATATTGTTGTGCTTGATCTTCAGCGACTTGATGCCGGTCTCGTCGGCATATTGCAATTGCAATCCGGCGATGACCCGGCGCGACTGATCGCGAAGCGCCCGCACTTCGTCAAGCTCGGCATTGGCGCCGTCCCTCAGGAAACCGCCATCGCGCTTCAAGTGTGGAAGTTCGTCGGCGAGAGTCTTGGTAAGCATAGATTCGAGAGATGAAGGCAGCGCCTGCAGGCCGGAAAGTGCAGCACCGAGCTCTTCCGGCAAAAGCGAATTGCCGAGCAGCTTCGCGAGATCCGAAGCAGCACCAAGCCCTTGCCGGATCGCCCAGAGGTCGCGCGGGCCGCCGCGGTCAAGCGCGAGGCGGGACAGTGCGCGCGGCATATCCGGCACGTGCTTCAACGCGTCGCGCAGGTCGCCGCAAAGCCTCGGCTCCTCCATCAGGAAGCCGATCGAATCCAGCCGCTCGTTGATGCGGTCAGGATCGGTCAACGGTGACATCAGCCGTTCTGCGAGAAGGCGGGCTCCTCCGCCGGTGACCGTCCGGTCGATTGCTTTCAGCAGCGAACCGTTGCGGTCCCCCGAAAGCGTGCGGGCGAGCTCGAGGTTGGCGCGGGTCGCGGGATCGATGAAGAGCGTCGAGGCGCCGCTTTCGCGCTCCGGTTTGCCAAGTGGCGGGCGTTCGGCGATCTGAGTCTTTTCGACATAGGCAACAGCTGCCGCGGCGGCTGCCAATTCGGCGCGGGAGAAGGTGCCGAAGCCATCGAGCGTCGAAACGCCGAAATAGCGGGAGATGCGGGTTTCTGCTGTCGCACTGTCGAAAAGCACGGAAGGCTGCGGAACCGCAGTGCGGCCAAGCACGTCGAAGACCGGCTTCAGCTCGGGATCGTGAAACATGGTATCCGGCAGGATCAGTTCACGCGGATCGATGCGCAGGATATCGGCAAGCAGCCGCGAACCTTCCGTCTCGGCGAGGCGGAAAACGCCGGTAGAAATATCGATCCAGGCCAGCGCCATCAGCGGTTCGCTCGCGCCGCGAATCCGGGTAAGCGCCATCAGATAGTTCGATTCGGAGGGTGATAGCAGCTTTTCTTCGGTAATCGTGCCCGGCGTGACAAGGCGAATGACGTCGCGTTTGACGACGGATTTCGAGCCGCGCTTCTTCGCCTCCGCCGGGTCTTCGACCTGTTCGCAGACGGCGACACGGAAGCCGAGCCCGATCAGCTTCTGCAGATAGTCGTCTGCGGCATGCACGGGAACGCCGCACATCGGGATATCCTGCCCCATGTGCTGACCGCGCTTCGTGAGCGTAATGCCAAGCGCGCGCGAGGCGTCCAAGGCGTCTTCGAAGAACAATTCGTAGAAATCGCCCATCCGATAGAAAAGCAGCGAGTCGGGGTTGTTTGCCTTGATCTCGATGAATTGCTCTATCATCGGCGTGGCCGAAGCACGGCTTTCCTCCGTGGCAAGCTCGGCAGCCGAAAAGGCTTCATTCCTGGCGTCTATTCGTTGGTTCACGGAGGTGCAATTTTCCAAAAAAACAGGTGCCAACCCTAGCCGCCCGCCGCTATAGATGACAACCGCCATTGAGGAAGAGCAAGGCGTCACCCACAGGACGTTGGAGGAAGAATGCCTGATATCGAAAAGAAGCCACGGCCGGTGACGTCCGTTACCGACAATGAAGCGCTTGAATTCCACGCCATGGGACGGCCCGGGAAGCTGGAAATCAACCCGACGAAGCCGATGGCGACGCAGCGCGATCTGTCGCTCGCGTATTCGCCGGGCGTCGCGGCGCCTGTGAAGGCAATCGCCGCCGATCCGGGCACTGCCTACGACTATACGACACGTGGCAATATGGTAGCCGTCATCTCCAATGGCACGGCGATTCTCGGTCTCGGCAATCTGGGCGCCTTGGCATCCAAGCCGGTCATGGAAGGCAAATCCGTCCTTTTCAAGCGTTTTGCCGATGTCGATTCCATCGACCTCGAAGTCGACACGGAAAACGTCGACGAGTTCATCAACTGCGTGCGGTTTCTGGGGCCTTCCTTCGGCGGCATCAATCTGGAGGACATCAAGGCGCCCGACTGCTTCATCATCGAGCAGCGCCTGCGCGAGCTGATGGATATTCCGGTCTTTCACGACGACCAGCACGGCACGGCGATCATTGCAACGGCCGGCCTCATCAACGCCCTGGAGTTGACGGGACGTGACCTGAAGACGACGAAACTCGTCTGCAATGGCGCAGGAGCTGCGGCAATCGCCTGTGTCGAACTCATCAAGTCGATGGGTTTTGCGCCTGAGAACATCACCCTCGTCGACACCAAGGGTGCGATTTATCAGGGCCGCACCGAAGGCATGAACCAGTGGAAATCGGCACACGCGGTCAAGACGAAGGCCCGCACGCTAGCGGATGCGATGAAGGGTGCCGATGTCGTGCTCGGTTTGTCGCAGAAGGGCGCCTTTTCTGAAGAAATGATCCGCTCGATGGCCGACCGGCCGATCATCTTCGCGATGGCGAATCCCGATCCGGAAATCACGCCGGAGGAAGTCGCCCGCATCCGCGATGACGCCATCATGGCAACGGGACGGTCGGACTACCCGAACCAGGTCAACAACGTTCTCGGCTTTCCATACATCTTTCGCGGCGCACTCGACGTGCGGGCCACCACGATCAACGACGCGATGAAGATTGCCGCCGTCAAGGCGCTTGCCAATCTGGCCCGCGAGGATGTGCCGGACGACGTTGTCGCAGCCTATCAGGGCAACCGGCCGCGCTTCGGCGCGCAGTACATCATTCCGGTACCCTTCGATCCGCGCTTGATTTCGGCAATCCCGGCGGCCGTGGCGGAAGCTGCGATCGAAACTGGTGTCGCCCGCAAGGTGATCACCGACATGGACGGCTATCGCCGTGAGCTATCGGCAAGGCGCGATCCGATCGCCTCGACGCTTGCGAGCCTTTACGAGCGGGTGCGCCGCCGTCCGAAACGGATGGTTTTTGCCGAAGCGGAAGAAGAGCAGGTCATGCGTGCGGCAATGTCCTACGCCAACCAGCAGCTTGGCACAGCACTCCTTCTCGGCCGCGAAGACCTGATCCGTGCAACAGCGGAGCGCGCCGGCATCGATCTCAACCGGCCAGGCTTGGAGATCGTCAATGCACGCATATCGACCCGCATCGAGGCCTACACCGACTATCTTTATGCCCGGCTGCAGCGGAAGGGTTATCTGCACCGCGACGCGCAGCGCCTAATCCATAACGATCGGAATCATTTCGCCGCGACGATGGTGGCGCTCGGCGATGCGGACGGTATGGTAACCGGCATCACGCGCAATTATTCGACGGCGCTGGAAGATGTGCGCCGCTGCATCGATGAGAAGCCGGGCCACCGTGTTATCGGGGTGTCGCTGGTGCTTGTCCGCGGTCGCACTGTCTTTGTCGCGGATACCGCGGTGCACGATATGCCCACAGCAGAGGAGCTGGCCGACATTGCCGAGGAAGCGGCAGGCCTTGCACGTCGCATGGGCTACCAGCCGCGCGTTGCACTGCTTGCCTATTCCACCTTCGGCCATCCTTCGGGCGAACGTTCCGAGCGCGTTCGTGAAGCGGTGAAGATTCTTGACAAGCGCCGCGTCGATTTCGAGTACGACGGCGAAATGGCCGCCGACGTGGCGCTGAACCGCAAGGTGATGGAGCAGTACCCGTTCTGCCGCTTGTCGGCTCCCGCCAACGTGCTGGTCATGCCGGCCTTCCACTCCGCTTCAATCTCGACGAAGATGCTGCAGGAACTCGGCGGCTCGACGGTCATCGGCCCGATCCTTGTCGGCCTCGATAAAGCCGTTCAGATCACCTCGATGGGCGCCAAGGATTCCGACATTGTCAACATGGCGGCCATCGCAGCTTATTCGGCGGGGTGATGGCAACAAAAAAGCTCGCCTCGAATTTTCGGGGCGAGCTTTGATTGAATTTCTGAAAAATCAGCTCGCGAAGCGGCCGGCGTCGGCGCCGTAGTAATTCAGATACCGATCTGAGATGCTGGAAATTGGCAGCACGATTAGTACGTCCGTCGTGTTGAACGCATGGTCTACCACCGCCGTGGAGCCGACCATCGCGCCGAGGCGGAGATAGCCCTTGATCAGCGGTGGAAGCGCCATCAGCGCCTTCTTCGGATTAACGGCTTCCGGCGGCATCAGATCCATGCTCCGGGCCAGATCCGGCAGAGCGCCAACCGCCCATTCGTCCTTGGCGAGGACTGTGTGATGCAGGAAGGAAAGTGCCAACGCATGGCTCTCAGGGTGCACACCCGGGAAGGAAGCGCAGCCGAACATGGCGCTCATGCCATGCCTCAGGGCATAGGCCCAGTTGCCCTGCCAGAGAAGTTCCACTGTGCGCTTCGTGCGGTATTCCGGCAGCACGCAGGAGCGGCCGAGTTCCATGAAGCGCTTGTCCGGATGGCGAGCAAGAAGCTCGCCGATCGCGAATTCGGAAGCCGAGTAAAAACCGCCATTTGCCATCGCCACCTCCTGGCGCAGCAGGCGGTAAGTGCCGACGATCTGGTCTTCGCTGTCGCCTTCGATCGACCGGTCGAGAACGAGAAGGTGATCGCAGAATGCATCGTAAGCGTCGACGTCGCGTTCGCGGCGCATGGCCTCTGGCGGAAGCTGCGCCTGCATTTCCTGAACGAAAACGCGGTAACGCACATGCTGCGCAGCATCGATCTCGCGAGCAGTGCGGGCAAGGCGGGTCTCCAGGTTGCCGATGCGGCCAAGGACGTCGCCTTCCTTCGGCGCGACGGGCGCTGCAGGCCGAGAAACCTCCGCCGTTGTGTCGCGATTAAGGATGTCGATGGACATGATGATTCTCCCGTTGCCGGCTCATAACGCGTCATAAAACACTTCTATGCGACAGGAAAGTGACATGGACTTTACGGAAAAATGACGCTTATGTCACCCCGCTCAGAGCGCTTCGGCTCGGCGGGCGGAAAGGGCTGCCACGGCATGGACTTCCGTCAGTAGCCGGATCGGATCGACAGGTTTCAGCATCACGCGGTTTGCACCGGCAAGCAAGACCTGACGGCGCGACTCGTCGCGTTTGTCGGCGGTCAGAACAATGACGGGCACCGGAACGACTTGCAGCCGCCGCTCATGACCGCGCAGCCGGCCAATCATTTCAACTCCTTCGCCGCCCGGCATCGCGAGATCGCTGATGATGATGTCGGGCCGAGTGCTGCCTTCGGCAAGTGCGCAATCCAGCAAGGTCTCGAAGTCTTCGACATGCTGAACCTTGTGTCCGCCCTTCTCCAGCATGGCACGGACGAGCATCGCATTGATCGGGTCGTCTTCTCCGAGCAGGATGTTCAGCCCGCCCGGCATATTCGCTTCGGGAATGGCGGCGGTGAAGCCAGGCTGGTTGTCGTTAAGCGCATCGCGCTTTTCCATACCGCGCATGCGTCCACGCAGCACGTCGATCAGCGATTGCTCGCGAAGGGGCCGGATAAGCCAGGCATCGAAGAGATCAAGCGGATAGGCGTTACGCTCTTCCGGATTGACGAGAAGGGTCTTGCGCAGGCCAAGCGCGGCAATTTCAACGCGGTCAGCAAGATGTTCGGTAAATTCGGCAGACATGCGGTGATCGATGATGATATCCGTCGGGCGGTGGCCCTTACCCGCAATGTTGAGAAGCGTCTCCCGGGCTTTTTCGCCGTCGGCCACCAGATGGCAATCGCCGCCGAGCGCGACGATGGTCTCGGCGATTGCGGCGCGGGCGGCACCAGCCGGCGCAAGAAGCACCACGATATTGCCGGCAAGCAGCGATTTGAAGCTGCCGCGAGCCTCTACTGGAATGGTTGCAGGAAAGCAGATCGTGAATTCGCTGCCCTTGCCCTTTTCGCTGGCGACGGTCAGCGAACCGCCGAATTCGCGCATGATGCGAGCGGAGATGGTGAGCCCGAGCCCGGTGCCGCCGCTCTTTTCCATCATGGTTCCCCCCTGCTCGAATTCGCCGAAGATCCGGGCCTGCTCTTCCGCGGTCATCCCCGGGCCGGTGTCTGTCACCGTGATCATGAGGTCGTCACCGCGCAAGGATACGCGGATGAAGACGCCGCCCGCCCGGGTGAACTTCACTGCATTGCCGATGACGTTAAAGAGCACTTGGCGCAGTCGTGCCGGATCGAAACTCATGAATTCCGGCACGTCGGAAGAGACCGTCGCACCGATCTCGATGCCTTTTTCGTGGGCGCGATGTGCCAGCATCTCGACGACGCTTTCCAGTAGCTGGCGCAGCGATTCGGTGCGTGGACGAAGCTGGAAGCGGCCGACCTCGATCGTCGAGAAATCGAGGAGGTCTTCGACAAGTTGGGTCAGCGCATGACCTGACTGACGGATGCCCTCGATATAGTTCTGCTGCTCCTGGGTCATTTGCGCTTGCGTAAGCAGGTGAGTCATCCCGAGGATGCCGGACAGTGGCGTTCGGATCTCGTGGCTGACGGTCGCGAGCAAGCGGGATTTTGCAGCACTGTTGTATTCGGCCTTTTGGCGCGCCTCCTCGCGCGCCTGCGCTGAAAGATGTTCGGCGGTCACGTCACGGGCGACGCTCTGCAGTAGCAGACGGCCGTTCGATGGATCGCGGGTGACGACATCATGCCAGACGAAGATGCGCTGGCCTTCCGGCGTCGAGATCTCAACATCGAAACGATATGGCTCAGCGCCAGGGCGGAAGGCGATGCCGATTTCTTCGCAAGTCTGGCCTTCCGGCTTCAGGCGGCCCGTCAGCCGGCGAAAGGTGGCATTGGCGCCGATGATCCGCCGATCGATGGTACGAGTAACCGTTATGTCGCCGAGGGCGTCATGAACATTGGCGAAAAGTTCAGCTGCATCAATTGCTTGCGGCCGATTGCCGGCCCGCTGGCGCGGCTTCACCAGCAATGCATAACCGACAAGCGCTACGGCAAGGATCGCAAGGCCGGCGGAAAGCAGCGGAGGTCCGCCCGCTTGCCCGAGTGCAAGGAGTGCGATCGCAGCAAGAAGGCCAAGGCCGCCGAGCCAGTAAAAGAGAAGGGTGCGCAGCGGATGCTTTTGCTTTGGGGCGGCTGGCGCCGGCGGCAAAACATCGTCTGCGGCCCGCGGATCATGCGGTTTGGCGGCCGCGCCGAATGCGGCGGCGAGACGTTCGTGCAATTGGGCCAGACTGTGCATAATTGCTGGCTAACATATGCGCCGTTCCGAATGCCTTCAGGAAAAGCGTAAGATTTTAGCTTTCCGTCTTTTTCGGCTGCAGAAGCTCATCGAGAATGACGCAGCCGGCACCGACCGTGATGAAGCTGTCGGCGAGATTGAAGACGGCGAAGGACCAGCTTTCGGTGTGGAAGAGAATGTAGTCGATGACGTGGCCGTAGAGGAAGCGGTCGATCAGATTGCCGAGCGCACCGGCGATGATCAGCGCAAAACCGATATGCGCAATCCAACGGTCCTTCGAGGTCCGATGCCAGAGCCAGAGAACGAAGGCCACGATAACGAGCCGCATGCCGACGATGAACCAGCCGTCCATGCCCGACAGCATCGAAAAGGCGACGCCCAGATTGTAGGTGCGGTAGAGCGCCAGCATTGGGATCACCGGCACGGCTTCCTGAAGCGGCAAATAGCGATCGACCGCGATCTTGACGACCTGGTCGATGACGACTGCGATGAGAATGAAGATCAGGATCGGCGCCGGGCGCGAGAAGAGCGCCGGACGGTCAAGCATCTTTTCGATCATTTGCCCTCGGAAAGTGAAAGGAGATGGCGGCGCGCTTCGAAAAGCATCACGCCACTGGCGACGGCGAGATTGAGGGAGTCCGCGCGTCCCTGCTGCGGGATACGCGCAAGTGCATCGGCCTCCTTGGCCAGCTGATCCGGCAGGCCGGACTGCTCGTTGCCCATCAGGAGAACGACTGGCTTCTTTTTGTAATCGATCGTGCGGTAATCGACGGAGCCTGCAAGGTGCGTGGCGACGACGGACACGCCGGCAGATTTCTTCCAGCTGATGAATTCCTCAGGCGTCGTCTTGGCGACGGGCACGGCGAAGACGGAGCCCATCGTGGCGCGCACGGTTTCAAGGGAAAACGGGTCGGTCGTTTCCCCGACGAGGATAACTCCGGAGGCGCCTGCGGCATCCGCCGTGCGGATGATCGTACCGAGATTGCCGGGATCGCGCACACGGTCCAGAGCAATCCAGGTCTCTCCATCCTTCGGGCGAATGTCCTTCAGCGGCTTCCAGCGGCTCTCGAAAATGCCGACCACCATCTGCGGATTGTCCCGCCGCGTGACCGAGGAAATGACCTTTTCACTGACTTCGAGAACGAGGCCGCCGGACGCAACGGTTTTTGCCGCCATCTGCTCGACCAGCGGTTTGCCCTTGGCGGCCTTGGCATAAACCAGCGTGCGGATCGTCCAGCCGAGCTCGATCGCGTCGATCACCAGTTTCAGGCCCTCCGCCATGAAGGTGCCGCTCTCCTCGCGCGACTTCTTGTTGGTCAGCGCCTTGATGTCCTTGATGATCGGATTGGCAAGCGAGGTAACCTCTTTCACATGTCCGACCTTATGCGGGCCGTGGCCCCGATTTTCATGGCTCATTTCGGCACCCAGCGGGAGAAGAGGGAGGTCGATAGCGCGCGGCCCTTCGTCTTGCCGTCAAGGCCCGCCTCGCGAATCACGAGCTCGCCGGATTCCACTACGCCGCCTGCGCCGCGCATCGTCTCTCGCATTAATTCGTGGATCGAATAGAAGCTTGCACGGATGGAATAGGCGGTCAGCACCAGGCCGAGCGCCTGCGGTGACAGGATATCGCGGCAGACATCGAGCATCAATGGCAGGTGTTCGAAGAGATGCCAGACCTCGCCGTTCGGGCCGCGGCCGAATTTGGGCGGATCGGTGAGGATGATGTCGTAGGTGTTGCCGCGGCGTTCCTCGCGGAGGATGAACTTCATCGCGTCTTCGCAAATCCACCGGATCGGCAGCTTTTCCATGCGGCCAAGCGCCTGATTTTCACGCGCCCAGCCGATCGCCTTCTTGGAGGCGTCGACATGGGTGACTTCCGCGCCGGCCGCTGCCGCAACCAGCGATGCAACGCCGGTATAGCCGAAGAGGTTCAGCACCTTCAGCGGCCGCCCGGCCGCCTCGACCCGCTCCTTCATCCAGCTCCAGTGGACGATCTGCTCGGGAAAGACGCCTACGTGGCGGAAGGACGTGAAACGCCCGTAAAAATCTACGTCCAAGAGGTTCAATGGCCAGGTCTCGCCAAGCGCCTCCTTCGGAAAGCGCCAGCGGCCAGTGCCTTCCTCGTCCGTATCGCCGGTAAAGATCGCGTCGGCCTTTTCCCAGACATGGGCTGCCAGCGATGGTTGCCAGAGCGCCTGACCCTCGGGTCGGACGATGCGATAGGGGCCGTATTGTTCGAGCTTCAGGCCGTTGCCGCTGTCGATGAGGTGAAAATCGCCTGCGCCGAGGGATTCCAGAATAACAGGAACGCGCTCATGAGGACGGTCGCCGGCGCGGTTCTTCAACGGCCGCTCGCTTGCAGCAGGCGCGGCTGCCTCTCGCGCGGTCTCCCGTGCGGCTAGAGGTTTAACCGCTTTTGGCGGGCGGCTCGAGTGCTCGTCATTACGGCGATTGCCAGGGGAGCCGGCAGGCTGCAGCTTATGGCTCGGCCGGCGCTCTTTCTGTCTCAACGTGTTTTCCGCGTCTTAAGTTTGATGGAGCCCGTGCAAATAGCATTCCCCTGCCACCTTGGCAAAGTGCTTTCCGGCTGTGATAGTTTGGAGAAATGGAACGGGAGGGTTTCGTATGGACATGACTGGCGAGGAACGTATCAATGCACCGCGCGATGCGGTGTGGATAGCCTTGAATGATCCAGAAGTCTTGAAGCGATGCATCCCCGGCTGTCAAAGCCTGGAGATGAAGTCGCCAACCGAGCTTGCGGCGGTCGTCAAGGTCAAGATCGGCCCCGTTTCGGCGACCTTCAACGGTGAGGTGACACTGACAAATGTCAACGCGCCTGAGAGCTACACGATCTCGGGTGAGGGAAAGGGCGGCGTAGCAGGCTTTGCCAAGGGCGGGGCCGACGTCACCTTGACGGCGGAAGGTGCCGAGACAGTGCTGCAATATGCGGTCAAAGCACATGTCGGCGGCAAGCTTGCCCAGCTTGGAGCGCGGCTGGTGGATTCGACCTCGCAAAAGCTTGCGCAGCAGTTCTTCTCGGATTTCAATACGGTCGTCAGCGAAAAGGCTGCGCAATAGCGGCTCCAGGCTTGGCACGGTCTTCGGCCTATTCTAAGTCGCATCTATGAAATACACAGTCAGAAATTCGCGCCCTTCAGACAACGGGCAGCTCAGCGATATCTATCTCAACGTGCGCAGGCAGACCTTTACTTGGGTCGATCCCGGCAAATTTCGCCATGAGGATTTCCTCGCGCATTCGCAGGGTGAAATTGTCTGGGTCGCCGAAGCGCCGGAGGGCGAGATTGCCGGCTTCATGACACTCTGGCCCGCGGATGATTTCATCCACATGCTCTACATTCGCAAGGAATGGCAGGGGGAGGGTGTCGGTACCGCGCTGCTGAAGGCTTTGCCGGGGTGGCCGCGTCGTAGATACCGGTTGAAGTGTTTGGTCAACAACAGAAGCGCCAAGACATTCTATGCCGGCCGCGGCTTTGTGGTCACTGGCAATGGCACGTCCGCCGAAGGCGACTACGAGGAACTGAGCTTCATTCCTGCCTGATGCTCGATCAGCGGGAGGGCAATTGGCCGGCGATCTCCTCCGCGCGGCTCTTGTGCCGATCCGCCTCGCTCTGCCAGCGAACGGCTTCTTTCGCCTCGACTTTCGCGCGCTTGCGGTGTTTGCTCTGGGCGAACCATGTGGCGGCCGAGCCTATCAGCATGCCGATAATCAACGCGATGAAGATGAACACGAAGAAAGGCGCAGAAAGCGCAAGAACCTGATCGTCGGGCCGGAAGGGGTTGAATGCCAGCGTCACGCTCTGCCGGTTAGCAACACAGAAGACGATGAGAATGATGCCGAGCGGCAGCAAAATCAAAAGGTTGATGATCTTCTTCGCCATCCATGGCCTCCACGCGTGGTCGCGCCGCTTCGATGCGGCGCATGACTGCTCAGCAGAATAGAAAGGTGCGCGCGAAGTTCAAGCGCGGTTTCGACGCGGTCCGGACGAAGCTCAATCCTCGTGGTTGGGCTGGCCGGGGTTCAGCCGCTCGCGCAACTCCTTGCCGGTCTTGAAGAAGGGCACCCATTTTTCTTCGACGAAGACGGTGTCGCCGGTACGCGGATTGCGGCCGGAGCGCGAAGGGCGGTTCTTGACAGAAAATGCACCGAAGCCGCGAAGCTCGACACGGTTGCCCGCTGCGAGCGCATCGGTGATCTCGTCGAGGACCGCGTTGACGATATTCTCGACATCCCGGTGATAAAGATGCGGGTTGCGCGCGGCAACGATCTGCACCAATTCCGACTTGATCACGGTCGCCCCCTTAAATTATTGATTTCTTATCAATCGCGGCCAACCTGCCAAACTGAAACGAGCCCGTCAAGGAGCAACTTTTGTGGCAGAATTCCCTCGATGTCCTGGCTCCTCACGAGATCACCATAGCCGAGCAGAGCTGCGAGCCTGGAAACAGCCCCCGCAAGCAGAAAAGGCGTGGTGCTCGTCTTGTCCCAGTCAACGACCGGAAGGTTTTTGCCGACATCCCGCATAGCGAGATAATTGCGGATCTCCGGATCGCCGCCGACCTGGTCGATGAGCTTGACCTTCGCCGCCTGGCGGCCGGTGAAAATAGTGCCGTCGGCGAGCTTCAGCACCTCGTCGCGCGGCAGTTTGCGGCGGTCGGCAACAAGGTCGACGAACCAGGCGTAGCTGTCCATGACCATATTATTGATCATGGTTTTCGCCTCTTCACTGGCAGCATGGAAGGGCGATGGCTCTGCCTTCAGCGGCGACGACTTGATCTCCTGCAGCGAGACGCCGAGCTTGTCGAGCAGCGGCTGGATCTGCGGATACTGAAAGATCACGCCGATCGAACCGGTGAGCGAGCTTTCGCCGGCAATGATCGTGTCGCCGGCGGCCGCGATCATATAGCCTGCAGAAGCGGCAAGCGTCCGGACATCGGAGACGACCGGCTTCTTCACAGCAATCGCCCGGATGGCCTTGAATATCTTTTCGCCGCCATACGTCGTGCCCCCCGGCGAAGAAATGGAGACGATGACGCCTTTGACCCGGTCGTTCTCTTCGATCTTCTTCAGCCTCTCAAGCAACTCGTCGTCGTCGGTTATGAGGCCGGAAATCGTCACATGGGCGATGTGCGGCCGCTGTGTGGCGATGTCGCCTGCGATGAATTGGTAAAGAGCAAAGCCGAGCGCGACCAAGAGTACCACCGCCGCAATGCGCCAGAAGCCGAGTTTGCGGCGAAGCCTGCGGCGATCAGCGATCGTCGAACTGTCCATAAAGTCCTCCAGAGCCGGCACGCCGGCTTCATGCAACATGGCATCAGATAAGGTGGCATTCCCCTTCGGAAATCCCGGTTTACTTCATTTTCATGCCTTATTTGCTAGTTGCAGAAAAAAATCCATATTGGCAAGCTAGTGTAATAATGCGAAACGATCTGTGATTGGCGGGCATAGTTCCTATATAGGGTTGCCGACCAACAGACACGGACATGTTAATGCTCAACACATTGAACAGCAGCGGGAAGCCTGCCTTTGTCAGGCCCGTACAGAGCGCCTATACGGCCGCGCTCTTCCATTCTGCACGTGTCCGCCGCTTGAAGATATTGCTGCCTATCGCTGCTGTCACCATTTCGCTTGTCTTCATTGCGGTCTCGATGGTCCGGGCTTACCTGCCCGAGAACCTCAAGATCGAAGGCGCCAAGATCGAAAACGGCAAGATCGTCATGGAAAAGCCGGCGATCGCCGGCCGTAATGCCGACGGCATCAACTATTCGATGCTTGCCGAGCGCGCGCTGCAGGACATCAAGAATCCGAACCTTATCACGCTCGAAACGATCAAGGCTGCGGTGCCGGTCAGCGATGATCTGATCGCCCGCGTCGAGGCTGCCACGGCCGATTATGATCGATCCACGGACAACCTTGCTCTGAGAGACCCATTCACGATTTTGCTGAGCAACGGTCTGACGGCGAAATTTCAATCTGCCAAGCTCGATATCAAGGGCGGCAAAATGACAACGGACGACCCTATCGAGATTCAAAAAGACGGCGCTTCGATTGTTGCGCAGTCGCTCAAGATGACGGATAAGGGGCGCGTGATCACATTCGAGGGGAACGTTCGCATGAATGTCGATCCATCCGTCATCCGTAAACAGGGCACCTAACAGCCGGGTCACTCATGACAATAGATTGTCACTTTTCAATTCGTAAGTCAGGCGTAACATTTGCCCGCAGCGCGATAGCGCTTCTGCTAGTGGCAGGGGCGGCCTTTGCACAGGCGACCACCAGCCAGATGGATGGCCTGAAGCTCGACAGCAATCAACCGATCCAGATCGAAAGCGACAAGCTCGAGATTCAAGATCAGGAGCACAAGGCCGACTTCACCGGCAACGTAAAAGTCGTCCAGGGGAAGACGACCTTGCAGGCCGGTCATATGACGGTCTTCTACAAGGCAAAGGCAGGTGACTCGCAGCCAGCCGGCGCGAAGACTGACGCTGGAGCGGCGTCGATCTCGTCCGGCAATGCCGACATCGACCGTATCATTGTGACCGATAAGGTTTTCTTGAGCTCCGGCACGCAGACGGCAACCGCCGACAACGGCTCCTTCGATATGGCACAGCAGCTTTTCGTTCTGAAGGGCGACAAGGTTGTACTGTCGGATGGCCCGAATGTCTTCACAGGCTGCCAGCTCACCGTTTACATGCAGACCGGACGGGCGCAACTGGATAGCTGCGGGGGGCGCGTCCAGATTCAGCTTGATCCAAAATCCCAGAAAAAGAACTGAAACCGGCCTCCCGACGTGAAATTATTCTCGCTTTCAACCATGTTCGGCAAGGCCGGGCCGCAATCGGGCGCGGACTCTGCCGCTGGCGGCGACAAGAGCCGTTACAACGGCACGCTGATTGCACGCGGTCTGACGAAGACCTATAGCACACGGCGTGTTGTCAACGGCGTCTCGCTGGTCGTTAGGCGCGGCGAAGCTGTCGGCCTTCTGGGACCGAACGGTGCCGGCAAGACAACCTGCTTTTATATGATCACCGGTCTCGTGCCGGTGGACGAAGGCACGATCGAGATCGATGGCAATGACGTGACGACGATGCCGATGTATCGCCGGTCGCGTCTCGGTGTCGGCTACCTGCCGCAGGAGGCCTCGATCTTCCGCGGCCTGACGGTCGAAGAGAATATCCGCGCCGTGCTGGAAGTGCATGAGAAGGACAAGACGGAGCGGGAGAAGAAGCTCGACGAGCTTCTGGAGGAATTCCATATCGCCAAGCTGCGAAAATCGGCGGCTGTCGCGTTATCGGGCGGTGAGCGCCGGCGTCTGGAAATTGCCCGCGCACTTGCGACCGATCCGACCTTCATGCTGCTTGACGAGCCTTTTGCTGGCGTCGATCCCATTTCGGTCGCGGACATCCAGAACCTCGTGCACCATCTGACGGCACGCGGCATCGGCGTTTTGATCACCGACCACAATGTGCGCGAGACGCTGGGCCTCATCGATCGAGCCTATATCATCCATGCCGGCGAAGTGCTGACGCATGGCCGCGCGAACGATATCGTCAACAATCCGGAAGTGCGCCGGCTCTATCTTGGTGACAAATTCAGCCTTTGATAGGATCGAAGGCGACGGAAATTCACCTTCCTGTCATACTTGCGCTTGACCAAATAGAATAAAAAAGCAATTTTTGGGCCAAGTTGGATTTCCGCGGCCCGAACTCTTCTCGAACGCGGTTTCCCGGAGGAATTGAACGGGAGTTTCGCGTCCGCTATGGCCCTGTCTGCCAATCTTTTCCTGCGACAGAACCAGTCCTTGGTGATGACGCCGCAACTGATGCAATCCATCCAGTTGCTGCAGATGACGCACTTCGAGCTTGTCCAGTTCATTGCGCAGGAAGTTGAGAAGAACCCATTGCTCGAATTTCCGTCAGATGACGCCGAAACGGGCAGCGATCACGATGTGCAGGATGAACTGCACGGCCGCCAGGGCGATGAAGATGATGACCGCCTCGACGCACTTTCCGGAGACTGGTACGACAACGGCAACGGCCGCAGTACCAGCCAGCTGAGTGAGGAGTTGGACGCCAATTATGCGAACGTCTACCAGGATGATGGGGCGCCGCCGCGGGCCGATGCGCCGGAACTGATCAGCCAGTGGAAGTCGATGCCGGGAGGCGGCGACGGAGGGAATTACGATCTCGACGATTTTGTTGCCGGCCAGGTCTCTCTCAGAGATCACCTTGCGCAGCAGATTCCATTCATCCTGCCGGATGCAGGTGACCGGCTGATCGCGCAGCAGTTAATCGACCAGCTCGACGAGGCGGGTTATCTGCAGAGCGACCCCGCCGGCATCGGTGAAAGACTGGGCACCGATCCTGCGGCCGCCGAACGTGTTCTTGCCGAGTTGCAGACCCTCGATCCGCCTGGCGTCTTTGCGCGCACCCTGGCCGAATGCCTGTCGATCCAGCTCAAACAGAAGGATCGCTTCGATCCTGCCATGCAGGCCCTCGTTTCCAACCTCGAATTGCTGGCACGGCGCGACTTCGCGACGCTGAAGCGGCTTTGTGGCGTGGACGAGGAAGACTTGCTTGATATGCTTTCGGAGATTCGCCAGCTGAATCCGAAACCCGGCAGCGGCTTTGAGACCAGCTTTTCCGAAGCGATCATGCCGGATGTCGTCGTGCGTTTGTCATCGGATGGAAGTTGGCTGGTAGAGCTGAACCCGGATACGCTCCCGCGCGTGCTCGTCAATCAGTCCTATTTTGCCAAGGTTACAAAGAACGGCGGCGATTACGCATTCTTGTCCGAATGCCTTCAGAGCGCCAACTGGCTCACGCGCAGTCTCGATCAGCGCGCGAAGACCATCATGAAGGTGGCAAGCGAGATCGTCCGCCAGCAGGACGCCTTCCTGATGCATGGCGTCGATTACCTGCGCCCGCTGAATTTGAAGACGGTCGCCGATGCCATCAAGATGCATGAGTCGACCGTCAGCCGCGTCACCTCGAATAAGTACATTCTGACGCCGCGCGGCCTCTTCGAACTCAAATATTTCTTCACGGTTTCGATCAGCGCGGTGGAGGGCGGCGACAGCCATTCTGCTGAGGCCGTTCGCCACAGGATCCGCTCTCTGATCATGCGGGAAAGCCCGGATGCTGTCCTCTCCGACGATGACATTGTCGATATGCTGAAGAAGGACGGCATCGATCTGGCTCGCCGTACGGTTGCAAAGTACCGCGAGGCGATGAATATCGCGTCCTCCGTTCAGCGGCGGCGCGAAAAGCGGGCATTGGCGAAGGTTGCCGGCTTTTAAAGCCGAGCTAAATCAACCCTTGACTGAATTTCCATATTCGCGCCGCGGCGCACCCGTTGACATTTCGATCGTCTACCGCTAGAAGCCCGCCGCAATTGGCGCTGTGAACAGCGTTTGGACTTATCCCCATCATCCTCAGGGCGCTTGGAGCACGCGACTTAAGCCGATCTTGCTTGAGTCTACGTGAAGTGCTTGGATGAGGTGTGGCGTTGGCGTAAACTGGTACCGCAAACCACTATAAGAAGGGAAACTCGATGAGTGTGCGTGTATCCGGTAAACACATGGAAATTGGGGACTCGTTCCGTCAAAGGATCGAGGACCAAATGGACATGGCCATCACGAAATACTTTGACGGGGGCTATTCCGGTCAGGTGATTGTGGAGAAATCGAGTTCGCGCTTCTCTGCCGATTGCAAGCTTCATCTCGACAGCGGGGTGGTGTTGCATGCGGCAGGCGAAGCGATGGACCCGCAGCTCGCATTCGATGCAGCTTCGGAGCGCATCGAAAAGCGTCTCCGCCGCTACAAGCGCAAGCTCAAGGATCATCATGCCGGAAACCATCTGAATGGGTCTGCGGAAGTCGCCTATACGGTCATGGACGCGGTCCCGGATCATGAAGAAGAGGTTCCCGACGATTTCGCCCCGGTCATTGTTGCCGAGAGCACGAAGCAGTTGAAAACCATGTCCGTCGCGACCGCCGTGATGGCGCTCGATATGACGGATGAGCCGCTGCTTCTGTTCCGTAGCCCGGGCAAGGAACATTTGAACATCGTTTACCGCAGGCATGACGGCAATATTGGCTGGATCGACGCGGCCAATATCAAGAGCTGACATCCGGGCGATGAGCGGCGGGGACGCCGCTCTCCCGATCATCCGGTTTCGGCGACAGAAGGAAAAAGAAATGGCATTGGCAGATCTGCTGCACCAAGATGCGATCATTCCGGCCCTAAAGGTAAATTCGAAGAAACAGTTGCTTCAGGAATTGGCGGCAAAGGCCTCCAAAATCACCGGCCTTTCCGAGCGGGAAATTTTCGACGTCGTTCTGCAGCGTGAGCGTCTCGGCTCGACGGGTGTCGGCAATGGTATCGCCATTCCGCACGGCAAGCTTGCCAGCACCCGCTCGATTGTCGGTGTCTTTGCGCGGCTGGAAAGTCCAGTCGATTTCGAAGCGCTTGACGACCAGCCGGTCGATCTGGTGTTTCTGCTTCTCGCTCCGGAAGGGGCGGGCGCAGACCATTTGAAAGCGCTGTCGCGCATTGCGCGGGTGCTTCGCGATCACGATCTCGTCGCGAAGCTGCGCGCCACCGATTCCGCATCGGCGATTTATGCCTTCCTCAACGAAGAGCAAGCATCCAACGCTGCCTGAGCGGCGGACGATCGTCTAAAATAAAAAGAGGCGCCCGGTTGTCCGGACGCCTCTTTTGATCAGTGCCGAGCCCTGCCTCAGAACTCTTCCCAGTTGTCCTGCGCAACGGCAGCCGAACCGTGCGCCTGTGGCACAGCTCGGCGCGGCGCGGGAGCCGGAGAACGGTAGGTCGGCGCCGGAGTTGCAGGGGCGCGCATTTGCTGTGCCGCCGAGCGCAGCGCCGTGGCATTTCCCTGACCAGACACACGGAAGCGAAGGACGAGGGCCTTCAGCGTCTGCGCCTCGTCGTTCAGCGCAACGCTGGCTGCTGTCGCCTCTTCGACCATTGCCGCATTCTGCTGGGTCACCTGGTCCATCTGGTTCATGGCCTGGTTGATTTCCTTGAGGCCGATCGCTTGCTCACTTGCGGAGGCTGAGATCTGGCGGATGAGACCGTTGATGCCCATCACCTGCTCGGCGATCTTATGCAGCGTACCCCCGGCCCGGCCGACGAGATCGACGCCTTCCTTGACCTGGATGGCCGAGGTATTGATGAGCGTCTTGATTTCCTTGGCTGCATTTGCAGAGCGTTGGGCCAGCTCGCGGACTTCCTGAGCAACCACAGCGAACCCCTTACCCGCTTCACCGGCGCGCGCCGCTTCGACGCCTGCGTTGAGCGCCAAGAGGTTTGTCTGGAAGGCGATTTCATCGATGACACCGATGATGCGAGAGACTTCAGTCGATGACTGCTCGATGCCGTGCATGGAGGCGATTGCCTTTTGCACCACCTCGCCGGATTTTTCTGCGTCTTCGCAGGCGAGATTAACGTTGTCGGCGGCCGTCCGCGCATTGTCGGCACTCGAATTGACCTGAGCGGTCAGCTCGTTGAGCGCGGCGGCGGTTTCTTCCAGGCTTGCCGCCTGCTGTTCCGTGCGCTTGGCAAGATCCGAGGCGCTGTTGCTGATTTCGCTGGTGCCGGAGCCAATGTTCACGACGCTGAGGTTCATCGTGTTGATCGTCTCTTCAAGGCTGGCAAGCGCAGCGTTGAAATCCTGCTTCAGCTTGTCGTACTCGCCGGGGAACGCCTCTGTGATGCGATGGCCGAGGTTGCCCTGCGATAGTTCGGAGAGCCCGGCACCGACGATGGAAACGATCTGGCGCTGCAGCGCGACCGACTCCTGCCGCTCGCTTTCAGAACGGTTGCGTTCAGTTTCGGCGGCCCTGCGCTGATTGTCAGCCTCTGCTTCGAGCCGTTGCGTATCGGCAAGCGCAAACCGGAATCCTTCGAGGGCTTTGGCGACGGAACCGATTTCGTCCGCGCGGTCCTGACCGGTGACCGGCTCTTCATACTTGCCGTCGCTAAGCGCTTTGACACTCGCAACGAGCGAGCCAAGAGGCTTTTGCACGAAAGAGCGGACGGCAAAATAGAGAGCCAGCATGACGGCACCGAGGACAACAATGCCACCGGCGATCATCATGAAGGTTTGATCGCGCACTGGTGCGTTAATGGCGCTGTGGGGAACATCGACGAGCACGACCCACGTTGCATGAAGATCCGGCACGGCAAACGGATAAACGACGCGGTCGAAAGGTTCATAGCCATCAAGGGAGAGGTTACGAACCACACCTGATGTCATCGAGGCTAGCGCTGTCTTAACTTCGGCCGCACCTTCGCCGTCGCCATAGGGTTTCGACATCAGTTCTTTCGTCGGCGCCACGATCCAGTTGCCGTTTTGCGCAACGAGGGTGACGCGACCCGAACCGAAGGGATGCAATGCCTGCAGTTTGTCGGTGAGCGATTTGAGCGAGATGTCGACGCCTTCGACACCAATCATCTTGCCGCCGGACATGACGGGATAGGCGATGGAGGTCAGCAGCGTTGGAACATCGGTGCCTTCGGCGAGATAGGGTGAGGTGATGGCGCCCTTGCCGCTTTCGGCCGCAAGTTTCCACCATTCCGCGGCATAATCGTTGTCGAAGGTCGAAAACTGGATGGCGCCTTCCCTCGTCTTCGACCAATAGGGCGTAAAGGCGCCGTTCTTGTTCGTGCCCTCATCGAGCTTATCGGCGATCTCGGTTGTTTTGCCGTCGAAGGCGCCGAGCTGTTCACAGAACCAGCTTCCGAAGGCAAAAGCATTCTGCTCAAGGTTAGCTTTGAGGATGTTTACGATGCCCTTGCGGTCGAAGGTCTTGCCTTCGTGACCGCGGCCGACGACGCCCGACATCGAGCGCGCGGCGCTCGCCAACTCGCCTACATTTGCAGCGATCTCGTTGGCAATTGATTTCGCCTCGAGATTGGCTTGGTCCATCGTCAGCATCTGAACGCGATCGCGCGTTTGGTCGATCAGGAAGAGGTTGGAGATCAGCATCACAAGCGCGATGGCCACGCCTGTAATGAGGATGAGCTTTGCGGCAAGCGACTTCATGCGGAAGATGGACATGGGTTCCTCGGCAATGGCGACGCACCGGAGGCGCATTCTCCGGCACGGGGAGGAAATGCCGCGCCGTCATGGAGCAGCCGTGACGTGCCAGGCCCTTCGAGAAAAGCCAGACGATCAAAAGAAAGATCGCCGGAAATCCCTTAAATTTGAATGAAACTATATCGATTCATTCTGCTAATGTATTGAGTTGGTTCATATTTCTTCGAGCGTTCGGTCAAAATCGATAAGACTATATCTTGTTTGCGACTTCGGCGGACAAGGGAATGGATGGCTGTGCTCCGGCCTTGAGGCAGGCCAGCGAGCCGGCGATGGCGGCCCGGCGCAGCGAAGCCTCGAAGTCGAGGCCTTCATCGAGGCTTGCGGCAAAGTAGCCGCAGAACGTATCGCCAGCGCCGACGGTATCCACCGGCTCGATTTTCAGTCCCTTCGCTCGTGTAACGACACCATCCCGGATTGCGATCACGCCGTCTGCGCCGAGCGTCACGATCAATGTCTGTCCGGTCTCTTCGTGCAGGCGCCTTAACGCCGTTTCGCGGTCAGCTGTGCTCATGTTGTCCTGGCCGGCAAGCCGCTCGAACTCCGTCTCGTTGGCAATGACGATATCGGCGAGACGCCCGAGCCGTGGGGCGTCCGCAATAAGCGGGGCGAGATTGAGGACGGTCGTGACGCCCTTGACCTTGGCTGCGGTTAGCGCACGCTCAACCGCCGGCGCCGGCACTTCGAACTGCAGCATCAGGACATCGCCCTTGCTCATGGCGCCGATTGCCGCATCGGCGTCCCCAGCCGTGATAGTCCCGTTTGCGCCCGGCACGACGGCGATCATGTTCTCGCCGTCTCCACCAACAAGAATCAGCGCTGTTCCGGTCGGCCCTTCGACATGCTTGACGCCCGCAAGGCGGGTGCCTGCCTGATCGAGAAGCGCAAGGGCCGGAGCAGCGAATTCATCCTTGCCGACTGCGCCCACCATATGGACCACTCGGCCGGCACGTCGCGCGGCCAATGCCTGGTTGGCTCCCTTGCCGCCGGCCGCCGTTGCAAAGCCGTTGCCGGCCACCGTTTCGCCGGGCTTCGGCAGGCGATCGGTCGTGGCGATGAGGTCCATGTTAATGGAGCCGAAAACTGTGATCATAAAGGGTTTCCCATCATGCTTCTTATGCGGACGGACACTGCCCGATGGGCTCACTCTTCGTCAACCACCCGGAGTTTAAGAAGCCCGGTGCGGCTCTCGACCGACTTTGCCGGAGGTCCGCTTTCACGTTCCTCCTTGAGTGCTCCTCCGCCCTCGAATTCCAGCGCTTCGATTTTTGCGCCGCGTTTGGAGAGCTTGTCAGTGGATGTGATGATCTGATCAATATCCCGCTGTGCCTGGGAAAAATGAGTCTGCAGTTTGCGAACGCGCTCATCAAGCCGCCCGAGATCATCCATCAGGATTGCTACCTCACCCTGGATGACGTGCGCTTGCGCCTGCATGCGCTGATCCTTCAAAACGGCCTGGATGACCTGGATCGACAGCATCAGCAGCGAAGGCGAAACGATGACGATGCGGGAACGATGCGCTTTCTGGACGATCGGCTCGAAATTCTCGTGGATTTCAGCGAAGATCGATTCCGAAGGAACGAAGAGAAATGCCGTCTCCTGCGTCTCACCTTGGATAAGATACTTCTCCGAGATATCGCGGATATGGATTTCCATGTCGCGGCGGAATTGTTGCGAGGCAAGTTTGGTGGCGTCCGGATTGCCCGCGTCGCGAATGGCATTCCATGCTTCGAGAGGAAATTTGGCATCGATGACCAGGGGCGGTGCACTGTTCGGCATGCGCACGGTGCAGTCCGGCCGCGAGCCGTTTGAAAGCGTTTGCTGGAAAGCATAGGCACCCATCGGCAGGCCGTCGGCGACGATTGTCTCCATGCGGGACTGGCCGAAGGCGCCGCGCGTTTGCTTGTTGGAGAGGATAGCCTGAAGCCCGACGACGTCTTTCGCTAGTGTCTGGATGTTGTTCTGAGCCGCATCGATGACGGCAAGCCGTTCCTGCAGTCGCTGAAGGTTCTCGTGCGTCGATTTCGTCTGTTCGCTGATTGTCGTGTTAACGCGTTGCGACATGCCGTCGAGGCGCTGACCGATTGCTTGGTTGAGTTCGGCCTGACGTGTGCCGAAGACCTCAGCCATCGTCGAGATGCGTCCCTTCATCTCGGCTTGGACCTTCAGAAGCTCGGACATCCGGGCATCGGCTTCCGCGGCCCGGATCGCTGCCTCCTCATTCTGCTCGCGGCGGAGATTGCCGTTCCTGAACAGCAGAAACACGAGCACCACGACAACAACCGCAATAGCGCCGCCGGCAAGAGCAAGGATGACGGGGCTGAGCCCTGCGAGCGAAATCGTCAGCGAGTCGGTAGCGTTGTTCATTCGCGCACAATAACAAACTCGGCGGCAATGGCTAGATCAAAACGTGAACAAATCCACGGCGCAATTTCCAGAATGCCGCGCAGCCTAACCGAATGCGGCAAATTCGGAAAGGCGGCGCAAAAAAGCGCCTTCAGGGGTTTCAGGATAATTCCCTAGCCGGAAAAGATAGGTTATGGGAACGCCATGACCATCAAGCCACTTATCATTCTTCCAGATCCCGTCCTCCGCCAGGTTTCCAAGCCGATCGAGCGGGTCGATGCCGATCTCAAGCGTCTTGCCGACGATATGCTGGAAACGATGTATGACGCGCCGGGCATCGGTCTGGCTGCAATTCAGGTCGGCGTGCCGCGCCGTATGCTGGTGATCGACGTTTCGCGCGAGGGCGAGGAAAATCAGCCGCAGGTCTTCATCAATCCGGAGATCCTCAAGTCTTCGGGTGAGCGATCTGTCTATGAAGAAGGCTGCCTTTCCATCCCGGACTATTATGCCGAGGTCGAGCGTCCGGCGGCTGTGACGGTCAAATACCTCGATCGCGACGGCAAGGAGCAGATGGTGGAGGCCGATGGCCTTCTCGCCACTTGCCTACAGCATGAGATCGACCATTTGAACGGCGTACTCTTCATCGATCATATCTCGCGGCTGAAGCGCGAAATGGTGATCAAGAAGTTCACAAAGGCGGCGAAGTCGAAGGCGATTTAGACAGGGCGGCGGGCGGCCCTAAAACTTGGCGGGATAGAATGTCGCTTCGCATCATTTTCATGGGAACGCCGGAGTTCTCGGTCCTGACCCTGCGCAAGCTGGCGGATGCGGGGCATCAGATCGTTGCGGTCTATACGCAGCCGCCGCGGCCGGGCGGACGGCGCGGTCTCGACCTGCAGAAGTCGCCGGTGCATCAGGCCGCCGAACTGCTCGGCCTGTCGGTCTTCACACCGGTCAATTTCAAGGAGCCGGAAGAACGGGAGCGCTTCCGGGCGCTCAATGCGGATGTGGCGGTTGTCGTCGCCTATGGGCTGCTGCTGCCGGAGGCGATTTTGAACGGAACGCGCAACGGCTGCTACAATGGCCATGCCTCGCTGCTGCCGCGCTGGCGCGGCGCAGCACCCATCCAGAGAGCGATCATGGCAGGCGACGAAAAGACCGGCATGATGGTAATGAAGATGGACAAGGGGCTCGATACCGGCCCCGTCGCGTTGACCCGCGAAGTCGAGATCGGACCGAACATGACGGCCGGTGAACTGCATGACAAGCTGATGTACGTCGGCGCCAAGGCCATCGCTGAAGCGATGGTCAAGCTCGAAATGGGCGACCTGCCGCTGACGCCGCAGCCGGAAGAGGGAGTCCTCTATGCCGCGAAGATCGACAAGGGCGAGACGCGGATCGACTTCGGCAGGGATGCAAAGGACGTTCACAATCATATCCGCGGACTGTCGCCATTTCCGGGTGCCTGGTTCGAGATAGGGATCGGCGGCAAGCCGGAGCGGGTGAAGGTGTTGGGTTCGATGCCTGCCGAAGGGCAGGGGAACCCCGGAGAGGTGCTGACGGACGATCTGGTGGTTGCCTGCGGTTCCGGCGCGGTACGGCTGACGAAGCTGCAGAAGGCCGGCGGCAAGCCGCTCGCCGCCGCCGATTTCCTGCGCGGGACGCCGCTTGCTATGGGCACGAGGCTTTCCTGATGCCGCGCTACCGCATGACGGTCGAATATGACGGCCGCGCCTATGTCGGCTGGCAACGGCAGGAAAACGGGCCGTCGGCACAGGGGGCGATCGAGAAGGCGATCCTGTCGGCGAGCGGCGAGACGGTGTCGATCCGCGGTGCGGGTCGCACGGATTCCGGCGTGCATGCGATGGGGCAGGTGATCCACGCCGATCTCGCGAAGGAATGGTCGCCCTTCAAGTTGCAGAATGCGCTGAACGCCCATCTGAAGCTTGCCGGCGAGGCCGTCTCGATCCTCGACGTGACGGTGGCGAGCGAATTCTTCGACGCGCGCTTCTCGGCGCTCCGGCGGCATTATCTCTACCGCATCGTCAGCCGCCGCGCGCCGCTGGCGCTCGAAGCGGGCAAGGCCTGGTGGGTGCCAAAGGCGCTCGATCATGAGGTGATGCACGCGGCCGCCCAGATCCTGGTCGGCAAGCATGATTTTTCCACCTTCCGCTCCGCGCACTGCCAGGCAAACAGCCCGGTCCGCACGCTCGACCGGCTCGACGTGACGCGGAACGGCGAACTCATCGAAATCCGCGCAACGGCGCAGAGCTTCCTGCACAACCAGATCCGCTCCTTCGCCGGAACGCTGAAGCTCGCGGGAGAAGGCAAGTGGACGCCGGAGGATGTGCGTACCGCGCTCGAAGCACGGGACCGCAAGGCCTGCGGTCCGGTCGCCCCGCCGGAGGGGCTTTATTTCATGCAGGTCGATTATCCGGCGGTGATCATCGACCGGCGCAAGCGGACGGAAGAAAATGGTGATGACGATCTGTCATGACCTGGCCTACGCGAGATCGTTGACCTAGACCGGATAAATGCCAAGGAAGCGCTGGAGATATTCAGCGAAGATCATGGTCGGCACCAGCAGAGCCAGCGTCAGCGCCCCGACCATCAGCCCGTGGCCGTGGAAGATCATCCGCAAAATCCTTGCAAGCATGAAGACCTGCGCCATCATGAAGACCAAGAGCAGGACCGACACGACGCTGATGGCGCCGGGAATGAAGAAGACCAGCGCCAGCAGCAGACCGTTGATGTAGGAAAGCGGCACGCCCAGCCAGTTGACGCTGACGACCACGGCGGCAAAGCGATCACCCATGCGGAAGGCAAACAGCAACAGTCCAGCAAAGACCAGCGGCACGAACCAGTTGGCGATTTCGACCAGACCCAAGCGGAAATAGAAGGGCAGGCCGACGTCGACATGCGGCGGCATCGACTGCAGGAAAGCCTGACGCCACCAGAGCCACGAAATACCCATCGGCGGCAGGCACCAGGCCATCGCCCAGAAAGAGCGGTTGACGCCCCGGTCCGACATGTCGAGAAACCGGAAGCCGCGCGTATCCATACGGATCAGCAGCCACAAACCCGACAGATAGTATTGAACCTCTCTAAGCCCCGGCATTCACAAACCAGCGCTCGATAAAGGCTTCATAGATCTGCGTCAGCGTTTCGAGATCGGAAACGGTAACGCGTTCATCGACCATGTGCATGGTCTGCCCGACGAGCCCGAATTCGACGACCGGGCAATAATCCTTGATGAAACGCGCGTCCGACGTGCCGCCGGTGGTCGAAAGCTTCGGTGCCTTGCCGGCAATGCTTTCCACGGCGGAGGAGAGGGATGCAATCAGTGCGTTGTTGTGGGTGAGGAAGACATGGCTCGGCCGGTCGGCCCAGACGATGTCATATCTTACCGGCTCACGGCCGGGGCGCAACACGCCGTCCTTGGCAGCGACGTCAAGACGACGGAGGATTTCCACCTGTAACGTGTCAACCGTCCAGGTGTCGTTGAAGCGGACGTTGAAGCTCGCCGTTGCCTTCGCCGGAATGACATTGGTGGCCGGATTGCCCACATCAATGGTCGTCACTTCGAGATTCGACGGTTGGAAGTTCTCCGTTCCTTTGTCGAAGGGGGGATCCATCAATGCGCTGGTGAGCTGCAGCATGCCGCGTACCGGATTGTCTGCGAGGTGCGGATAGGCGGCGTGGCCCTGAACGCCGTGCACCGTGATCTTGCCGGAGAGTGAACCTCGGCGGCCGATCTTGATCATGTCGCCGAGGGCATCCGGATTGGTTGGCTCGCCGACGAGGCAGGCATCCCAGCGCTCGCCGCGTTCTGTCGCCCATTGCAGGAGTTTGATCGTGCCGTTGATCGCCGGGCCTTCTTCATCGCCGGTGATCAGGAAGGAGATCGAGCCCTTTGGATTTCCATGTTTTTCGACGTACCGGGAAACGGCTGCCACGAAGCAGGCGATCCCACCCTTCATGTCGACCGCGCCACGGCCGAAGAGCTCGCCGCCAGCAATCTCGGCGGCGAAGGGCGGATGCGTCCATGCGGCTTCGTCGCCAACCGGGACGACGTCCGTGTGTCCCGCGAACATCAGATTCGGGCCATCACCGCCCAGTCGCGCGTAAAGGTTTTCGATGTCGGGCGTGCCGGCTTCCGTCGCTTTCACCTTGTCTACCGTAAAACCCAGAGGCGAGAGCATGGTGTCGAGCGCAGAAAGCGCGCCGCCTTCGGCAGGCGTCACGGAGGGGCAGCGGATGAGCGTCTGAAGATTGGCGACGGGATCGGTGGCGGTCATGAGGGTCGAATTATCCGGCGGGAATGGCAAAGACATGGCAAGGCGGCGAACCGCCTCGCTGAAAAAAGAACGCCGTCTGTTTACCGGATCGGAATCCGGCTGTCACTGAAAGCTTAGTCGCGCAGCAATTCATTGATGCCGGTCTTCGAGCGGGTCCGTTCGTCGACGCGCTTGACGATCACGGCGCAATAGAGATGCGGCGCAGGCTGGCCGTTTGCCATGGTCTTGTTGACACTCGGCATGGAACCCGCAACGACGACGGAATAGGGCGGCACTTCGCCGTACATGACTTCCCCGGTGGTGCGATCGACGATCTTGGTCGACTTGCCGATAAAGACGCCCATGCCGAGCACCGAGCCTTCGCGGATGATGCAGCCTTCGACGACCTCCGAGCGGGCGCCGATGAAGCAGTTGTCTTCGATGATCGTCGGGCCGGCCTGCATCGGCTCCAGCACGCCGCCGATGCCGACGCCACCGGATAGATGCACATGTTTGCCGATCTGCGCGCAGGAACCGACGGTGGCCCAGGTATCGACCATCGTGCCTTCATCGACATAGGCACCGAGATTGACGAAGGAGGGCATCAGCACGACGTTCTTGGCGATGTGGGCCGAGCGGCGGACGACGCAGTTCGGAACGGCGCGGAAGCCCGCGGCACGGTACTGGTTCTCGCCCCAGCCTTCGAACTTGGAGGGCACCTTGTCCCACCAGGTGGAATTGCCGGAACCGCCCTTGACGACTTCCATGTCGTTCAGGCGGAAGGAAAGCAGGACGGCTTTCTTGAGCCACTGATTGATCGTCCAGATGCCATCGGCGCCGCGCTCGGCGACGCGAACCTTGCCACCGTCGAGGAGTTCGAGCGCTGCCTCGACAGCTTCGCGAACTTCGCCTTTCGTTGACGCGTTCACGTTTTCGCGGTTGTCGAAGGCCGCTTCGATGGTCTTTTCGAGGGATGCGAGGTTGGTGGCGCTCATGAGAATTCCTTAAACTTCGAACTTTATCCTGAGACTGAGAAGTCTCCGGGAATTGTGATCGGCGGGATGCGATCTGCTCTATCGCATGAGCGGCTAAAATGGAATGATTTTTCGAACGAGATCGTTTCTGGATTCAAGGCGTTATAGACATACCCGGCAAGTATTGCCGGCTTTCTTGAAGGGCATTTTGAAATGGTGAAGGGAAAGAATGGCAAGCCCAGGCGCAAGGATGGAGTCTGGGCTCCGCTGAAGTCGAGCGAGATCGACAGGCATCGCGCACTGGCCGTGCCGAAGACGCCGCAAACGCTTTCTCCTTCCTATCGCCTCGCCTATGCCGACGACGACTTTCTCTGCCGCGAGGAATTGCGGCCGATCCGTCTCCAACTGGAACTCCTCAAAGTCGAGATGATGCTGACGGAGCGCGGCATCAAATCCACCGTGGTCTTGTTCGGCGGCGCGCGTATTCCCGCCCCTGGCCAGAGCGCATGGGCAGCCCGCAACGACATCCAGCGTGCGAATCTGGAGGCAGCCTCCATCTACTATGACGAGGCACGCAAATTCGCCCGGCTATGCTCAAAATATTCCGCCGGCTTCGATTTCCATGAGTATGTGATCGTCACGGGCGGCGGTCCGGGCGTCATGGAAGCGGGAAACCGCGGAGCGGCCGATGAAGGCGCCCCCTCGATCGGCCTCAATATCGTGCTGCCGCACGAGCAGGCCCCAAACGCCTATGTGACGCCGGAGCTCAGCTTCAATTTCCATTATTTCGCGATCCGCAAGATGCATTTCATGGTGCGGGCGAAAGCGATCGCGGTATTTCCGGGAGGGTTCGGAACCCTCGACGAATTCTTCGAATGCCTGACGCTGATCCAGACGGGACGCATGGAAAAGATGCCGCTCATTCTCTTCGGCGAGAAGTTCTGGCGCCGCATCGTCAATTTCGAGGCACTTGCCGAATTCGGCACGATCGCGCCTGACGACGTGAAGCTGATCAGCTTCGTCGATTCGGCGGATGCTGCCTGGAAGATCATCCAGGATTTTTACGAGCATGAGTCATAAAGAACCCGCCGCGAATTGCGACGGGCATCGGTTTCGATAAATTCCAGCTTACAGGAGCGGTCGATCCGGCATGTCGTCGATCGAGATCACGCCGTCCTTGCTGCGATCCATGCGAATGAAGAACATGTCGAAGGCAGCCTCGGCCTCCTGCTTGGAAATCTGGCCGTTCTCGTCCGCGTCCACGCGGCGCATCATAGACGTGAACATCATCCTGCCACCGTCGCGCATCCCCCAGCGCTGATCGCCGCGGCCGCGATCGCCGTCGCCTCGATCACGGTCGGCGCGCTTCGGAATCTTCGGCTGGTCGCCGTTGTCGGCCGTCCGCGGAGCGTTGGGCACGCTGTCGTCATTGGCGCCCATTTGGTCATCCCGTGCCCTGCGGTCCTCCATTTGGGCTTCATGGTACTTGCGGATCTCGCCCGGCGTCAGCGACCCGTCGTTATTTGCATCGATCGCGGCAAAGACCTTCTCAATGCCGTCCTGGGCTTCCTGTTTGGAAATCCGGCCGTCCTTGCTGGTGTCGAACTGCTTCAACATGCGCACAAAGGCAACCTCGCGCATTGCTTCAGCGCGCATACCGTCGCCCATCATCTGGCGCGACGGTTGGCGGGCCCTGTCGCCAGGAGCGGCAAAACTGGCGCCGGCTGCAGCACCGACGATCATGACGGAGGAAAGTGCGATCAGTGTCAGCGTGTTCCGAGACATCGTATTTCCTTTCGGGTTCGCAATCTCGCTGGGGATCACGCTCGAAAGGTAGCGCCAATGTGTCAATTTGACCAATCAAACATGGGTAAGCTCGGTGAAACTTTCGTAACCCTAGTCCCCAACATTTGCCAGAAACCCAGCCAGATCGTCGGTGACGAAATCGATATGATCCTCGTCGCCGCTGGTTTGTTCCCACCATTCGACGACGGTTTCCTCGAGATTGTTCGGCACGAGCAAGACAGTCTGCATGCCGAGCGCCTTCGGAACCACAAGGTTGCGCGGGAGATCCTCGAACATGGCCGCCTTGCCGGTTTCGACGCGTTTTAGCGCCATGAACTTGTCATAGGTGACATGCGCCGGTTTCGGCACGAAATCCGCCGCGACGATGTCGAAGATATCGTCGAAATGTTCGAGGATGCCGAGCGCACCAGCGGTCATTTCGGCATGCTTGACGCTGCCGTTGGTGAAGATGAACTTGCGGCCGGGAAGTGCCTTGATCGCTGCGCCCAATTCCGGCTGAGCCGTAAGGCCCGAATAGTCGATGGCATGGGCCTTTTCCAGAAAGTCGTTCGGATCGACGCCGTGATGGATCATCAGACCCTGCAGCGTCGTGCCATGATCGAGATAATATTGCTTCTGCAGCTTGCGTGCCTCGTCCCGCTCCATCTGGAGGAGGGCAGAAACATAGGCCGTCATGTTCTTATCGATCTGCGCGAAGAGATTCACGTGATGTGGATAAAGCGTGTTGTCGAGGTCGAAGACCCATTCGGTCACATGCGCAAAATCGGCTTTGGTCGGAGTACGATCTATCTTGGTCATGGCGGCGTTATGGCACGGGCCAAGGAAATTGCCGAACAAAAAATAGACGCCCGATTTTCGACGGACGGCAACGGGAAGGGATGATAAAAGGCTTTCATGCTTTTCGATCTCCCCAATGACGATACGCTCTATGATGCGCTGATCGCCCGCAGCTCCGATTATGAGGGGCTCGCCTATGTCTGCGTGAGGACGACCGGCGTCTTCTGTCGGTTGACCTGTCCGGCCCGCAAGCCGAAGCGGGAGAACACGCTCTTCCACGATTCCATCGCCACTTGCATACAGTCCGGTTTCCGGCCCTGCCAGCGCTGTAAGCCGCTGGAACAGACGGGCAGGGAACCGATCGTCGGCGAACTGCTGGAAGCGCTCGACCGCGATCCGGCGGCGCGATGGACCGAGGACGACTTGATCCGCAAGGGCTATGATCCTTCCACCGTGCGGCGTGCATTCAAACGATCGCTTGGCGTGACCTTCCTCGACATCGCCCGCTATCGGCGCCTCGGGGAGGCGGCAAGACAGCTCGCAGGCGGCGCCCGCGTCATCGATGCCCAGTTGGATGCCGGTTACGAGTCGGGCAGCGGGTTTCGCGCCGCGTTTCAGCGACTGATTGGCAAGGCGCCTGCCATGTCACAGAACCGGGAACTGCTCTTTGCCGACTGGTTCGAAACGCCGCTCGGGCCGATGGTCGCGGTGGCTGATCAGACGCACCTGCATCTTCTGGAATTCCATGATCGGAAGGCGCTGCCGGCTGAACTGGAAAACCTGCAGCGCAAGACGCACTCCTCCGTTGCCGCCGGGCGAACGCCTGCGATCGAGCAGATCGATGCCGAGCTGCGGGCCTATTTCGAGCGCAGATCCGCAGATTTCCAGACACCCTTGGCGTTCGGCAACGGCACGGCCTTCGAGCGGGCGGTCTGGGCGAAGCTTCTGGAAATTCCTGTCGGAGAAACGCGTTGCTATGGTGATCTCGCAAGGGAAATGGAAAATCCGCAGATGATGCGCGCGGTCGGTCGGGCCAACGGCGCAAACCAGCTCGCCATCATCATCCCCTGCCATCGCGTGGTCGGCGCGGACGGATCGCTGACCGGATATGGCGGCGGGCTCTGGCGCAAGCAATGGCTTTTACGTCACGAAGGAAAAATGAGGCCCCCAGGGGCTGTTTGAGGAGGAAGTTCAATGAATCACGTGGAAAAGGCGAAGGCGTTCGGCGCACTTCATCGGAAGGGCAATCCTGTCGTCCTCTACAACATCTGGGATGCCGGTACGGCGAAGGCAGTCAGCGATGCAGGCGCCAAGGCGCTTGCGACAGGCAGCTGGTCGGTTGCCGCGGCGCAAGGTTATGCCGACGGCGAAAAAATCCCGCTGGAGGCGCTTGTCGCAACAGTGCAATCGATCACTGCTGCCAACGACTTACCCCTCTCCGTGGATTTCGAGGGCGCCTATTCGACCGAGCCAGCGGGAGGCGCCGCCAACGTCGCGAAGCTGATTGATGCAGGCGCCGTCGGCATCAATTTCGAGGACCAGGTCGTCGGCGGTAGCGGGCTGCATCCGATCGATCAGCAGGTCGCACGCATTCGCGCCATCCGCGAGATGGCCGAGACGAAAGGCATTCCGTTCTTCATCAATGCCCGCACCGACCTGTTCCTCAAACTCTCCGATCCCGACCGGCATGTGCCGCTGGTGGACGAGGCAATCGAGCGAGCAGCCGCCTATGCTGAGGCTGGCGCCAGCGGCTTCTTTGCGCCGGGATTGTCGAACCGGGACCTGATCCGCCGGCTCTGTGAAGCGGTTACACTGCCGGTCAACATCATGATGCGGCAAGGCGTGCCGGATGTGAAGACGCTGGCAACGCTCGGTGTCGGCCGTGTCAGTTATGGGCCGGGGCCTTATCGCGCAATGATGGAGAAGTTGAAGGAGGCAGCCGAGGCGGTCTTCGCCGCCGCGGGCCAAGCTTGAATTACGGAACGATCAGCGTTCCGGCGCCGTGCTCGGTGAAGATTTCGAGCAGCACGGAATGGGCCGTCTTGCCGTTCAGGATGACGACGCCCTGGACGCCGGCCTTGATCGCGTCGATGCAGGTTTCGACCTTCGGAATCATGCCGCCGGAAATCGTACCGTCGGCGATCAGCGCGTGCGCCTGAGCAACGGAGAGTTCCTTGATCAGATTGCCCTGTTTGTCGAGCACGCCGGGAACGTCCGTCAGGAAGAGCAGGCGCGTGGCGTTCAGCGCCCCGGCGATAGCGCCCGCGAAAGTGTCGGCATTGATGTTGTAGGTCGCGCCGTCGCGGCCGGGGGCGACCGGGGCGATGACCGGGATCATCTCCGAGCGGGCGAGCAGGTCGAGCAGCGTGCGGTCGACTTCGACCACTTCGCCGACGAAGCCGAGGTCAAGCACGCGCTCGATATTCGAATCCGGATCCTTGACCTTTTTCTGCGCCTTTTCGGCAAAGACCATATTGCCGTCCTTGCCGCAAAGCCCAATCGCCCATTCGCCCGTCTGGTTGATGAGCGCCACGATCTCCTTGTTGATGGAGCCGGCAAGCACCATCTCGACGATCTCGACGGTCTTGGCATCGGTGACGCGAAGACCGCCTTCGAACTTCGACTCGATGCCCATCCTCGTCAGCATCGCGCCGATCTGCGGACCGCCGCCATGGACGACGATCGGGTTGACGCCGGACTGCTTCAAAAGCGCGACGTCGCTGGCGAAAGCCTTGCCGAGTTCGGGATTGCCCATGGCATGGCCGCCGTATTTGACGACGATCGTCTTGTTCTCGTAACGCTGCATGAAAGGCAGCGCCTGTGCGAGAAGGCGTGCTTGGGTTTCGCTTTCGGACTGGTTCATGGCATACCCCGCAGAATGGATCGCGGCCTTTTATCTCAAGTTTTTGACAGATGGAATAATGCCCGGCGCATTAGTTGCTGTGCCTCTTGTCAATTTGAGCCGTCGCCCTTTATTGGCATCGTGTCAAAGATAGATGGGCCGCGGCATGACAAGCGATGAAATCGCGCAATTGATAGGCCGCATCGCCATGGCCGACCGGAGGGCTTTTGCCGATCTCTACAAGGAGACGAGCCCGAAACTTTTCTCCATATGCCTGCGTATCCTGAACGATCGCGTTGAAGCCGAGGAGGCCCTGCAGGAGGTCTATGTAAAGATCTGGCAGCGCTCCGGCGCCTTCGTCGCGACTCAGGGCGCGCCGTCTTCCTGGCTTGCAGCGATTGCCCGCAACCAGGCGATCGATGCGATGCGGGCGCGAAAGCCTGTCGCCGATGAGTTGAACAGTGAATACGATCTTCCCGATCCCGGCCTCGACCCGGAAAAGCAGGCTGTGCTGTCCGATGAAGGAAGGCGGATTGACACCTGCATGGAAGAGTTGGAAGCTGATCGGGCGCAGGCGGTGAAGAGAGCCTATGTCGAAGGACTGAGCTACCAGGAACTTGCCGATCAGTTTGGCGTTCCGCTGAACACCATGCGGACATGGCTGCGGCGCAGCCTTTTGAAGCTGAGAGAGTGCATGGAGCGATGACATCGCCGGATCAAAGCAAGGGAGGCCGCTCCCGTGATGAAGTGCTCGCCGGCGAGTACGTGCTTGGTGTTCTTTCGTTTCAGGATCGCCGTGTGGTCGAGGAGCGCATGCGCAGGGACCGCCAGTTTGCCGCGATCGTCAGCCGCTGGGAAACGAACCTCTCTGCTTTCAACGATGAGTATGAGGTAGCCGCCACCCCGGACCGGGAAACTTTCAAGCAGATCGAGGCGCGCCTTTTCGGCGAGCCGGAGCTTTCGCGGTCCTTCTCGCGGGGCCTTTGGAATTCCGCTGTCTTCTGGCGCTCGCTGACCTTCGCCTCGCTGGTCGTCGCAATCGGCGCAATCATCTTCGCCTCCGGCGTCGTTCCGCCGAATGGTTCGTCGTCGCTGGTCGCTGAATTGTCGTCCGCCGACAGCCAAGTGAATCTGCTTGCCTCCTACCACGCCGAAAGCGGCCGCCTCCACCTCGTTCCTGTCGCGGCCGGCGGCGCAGAGAAAAAATCGCTGGAGCTCTGGCTGGTTCCCGGAAGCGGAGCTCCCAGGTCGCTCGGTATTTTCCAGCCGGGTGAAAATGGTGAGCTTATCATCCCCGCTGATCTGCGCGGCAACATTGCCGAAGGCGTGACGCTCGCCGTCAGCCTTGAGCCTTTTGGCGGCTCGACGACCGGTGCGCCGACGGGACCAGTTGTCGCCAGCGGCACCACGCATCGCCGCTAGACAAAATCGTCTCCTCTGAAACTCTTCCTGCATCGCCCCGTACATCTCGGTGTCCGGGCGGGCCGAGGCATTCCGCACGCGAGCCGGCGCCGGACGTGAGGAGAACGATCATGATGAAGTCTGCTTTGCGCAACATCGCGCTTGCCACTGCCATATCCGCAACCGCCTTCGCTGCGCAGGCCAAGAACCCCATGGTAGGTGGCGCTCCGATGTACCCGACGAAGAACATCATCGAAAATGCAGTCAACTCGGAGGACCACACCACCCTAGTCGCCGCGGTTAAAGCTGGCGGGCTCGTCGGCACGCTCGAAGGCAAAGGCCCGTTCACGGTCTTCGCACCGACCAACGAGGCTTTCGCCGCCCTGCCGAAGGGCACAGTCGAGACGCTTCTGAAGCCGGAAAACAAGGCCGCGCTCGTCAAGGTGCTGACCTGTCACGTGGTCGCTGCAGATGCGATGGCGAAGACCGTCGCCAAAATGATCAAGGACGATGGCGGCGAACACGACATCAAGACGGTGGGCGGCTGCGTGCTGAAGGCCAAGGAGAGCATGGGCAAGATCACGCTGACCGATGAAATGGGAGGCACGGCACATGTGACGATCGCCGATGTCAAGCAGGCGAACGGCGTTATCCATGTCGTTGACAAGGTGCTTCTGCCTAAGACGTGATTAGACTGGGATTGCAGGACGAAGGAGGGAGGCGCCTCGGGGGCGCCTCCTTCATTTCCAGTAGGAAATCTCAACTGTATCCGCAATGGCCTGGCGCAACTCGTCCAATCCCTCGCTCTTCTCTGAGGAGGTTGCGATGACGAGCGGGAAGGCCGCCGGACGCTTTTTGATCTTCTCGGTGGTTTCCGTGAGCAGCTTGGCGACCGCGGGCGGTTTAATCTTGTCGGTCTTGGTCAGTACGATCTGGTAGGAAACGGCGGCTTTGTCGAGCAGGCTCAGAACGTCTTCGTCGTTCTTCTTGATGCCATGGCGGCTGTCGATCAGCACGTAGACGCGCTTCAGCGTTGCCCGGCCGCGCAGATAATCGAACACAAGTTTCGTCCAGGCATCGACCTGATCCTTCGGCGCCTGCGCATAGCCGTAGCCCGGCATATCAACGAGCGCCATCGGCGGCAGGTCGCCGCCTTCGCCGGAATAACCGTCCGGCACGAAGTAGTTCAGCTCCTGCGTCCGGCCCGGCGTATTTGAGGTACGGGCCAGCCCCTTATGCCCGACAAGCGCATTGATGAGTGACGACTTGCCGACATTCGAGCGTCCGGCAAATGCCACTTCCAGTGGCCCTTCCGGCGGCAGGAACTTCATGGAAGGCACGCCGCGGATGAAGATCCATGGGCGCCCGAAGAGTGGCTTTTCGTTCTTTTGCGTCATTCCGCTTTTCCAGCGTCCTAATTCATTGCGTGTATGGCATTCAGGTTTCGGGCGATTTTGTCAACCGATGCACTCGGTGCGCTCTTTTGCCGAAAAGAAAAAGCCCCGCCGAAGCGAGGCTTTTCATTCATTTCGATGGCGCCGGTTTTCGCCGGAACAAGCCCTTGAGATTGTCGAAGAGCTCGATCTTCACGCCGTGGCGGCGCATGATGACCCCTTGCTGCATAACGGAGAGCGTATTGTTCCAGGCCCAGTAAATGACGAGGCCGGCCGGGAAGCTTGCCAGCATGAAGGTAAAGACCAGCGGCATCCAGTTGAAGATCATCGCCTGTGTCGGGTCGGGCGGCGTCGGGTTCATGCGCATCTGCACGAACATCGTCACACCCATGATCAGGGGCCATATCCCGAGATGCAGGAGGGCGGGCGCTTCGAAGGGGAGCAGGCCGAAGAGGTTGACGATCGTGGTCGGATCGGGAGCCGAGAGATCCTGAATCCAGCCGAAGAACGGCGCATGCCGCATTTCGATCGTGATGTAGATGACCTTGTAGAGCGCGAAGAAGACCGGAATCTGCAACGCGATCGGCCAGCAGCCGGCAATCGGATTGATCTTCTCTTCCTTGTAGAGCTGCATCATCGCCTGCTGCAGGCCCATGCGGTCGTCGCCGAACTTGGCTTTGAGCTCCTCCATCTTCGGCTGCACGCGCTTCATGTTCGCCATCGAGGCGTACTGCTTGCTGGCAAGCGGGAAGAATAGGCCCTTGACGACAATCGTCGTCATTAGGATCGCGACGCCGAAGTTGCCGAAGTAGCGAAAGAAGAAATCCATCAGCTTGAACATCGGCTTGGTGATGAAATAGAACCAGCCCCAGTCGATCAGGCGGTCGAAACGCGGGATCTGATAGGAGGCCTCGTAACCGTCGATGACCGGAACTTCCTTGGCGCCGGCGAAGACGAGGTTCTTGAGTTCAATGGACTGTCCGGGGGCAACCGTTACGGCGTCTTCCTTGTAGTCAGCCTGATAGCGTGGTTGGCCGTCGGTGAAATGCGAGAAGCGCGCTTCATAAGCCGATTTCTGCGGCGGGACGATCGTCGCGGCCCAGTACTTGTCGGTCATGCCAAGCCAGCCGCCGGTGGACTTGGCGGGCGTGACGGCTTCCTCCTCGACAGCAGAGTACTTGCTCTCGACCAGGCCGTCGCCGATGACGCCGATAAAGCCCTCATGCAGGACGTAAACGGAGGGCGTCGTCGGTTTGTTGTAGCGGGTAACGCGGCCGTAGGAGGAAATGGAGGCTGGAGCGCTGCCGCTGTTCGTCACCTTGTCCGTGACGGTGAACATGTAGCGGTCGTCGACTGAAATCGTCCGCGCAAAGGTCAGGCCCCTGTCGTTGGTATAGGTCAGCGTCACCGGCGACTTGTCGGTGAGCTTGGCGCCTTCCGGCGCCGTCCAAATGGTCGACGCGCCCGGAACCGCGCCGGTCTGGTCGCTACCGATATAGCCGAGTTCGGTGAAGTAGCCATCCTTGGTATCGGCCGGCGAGAAAAGCGTAATGATCGGGCTGCTCTTGTCGACGGTCTCGTGATAGCCCTTGAGCTTCAGGTCGTCGAGGCGGGCGCCCGCCAGGTTGATGGAGCCTGCGAGCGCTTCCGTGTCGATCACAACACGCGGCGCCTTGGCAAGCGCTTCCTCGCGCGTTGCGGTCGCAGCCGCCTGGCCGGTCGGCGCGGCGCCGCTTGTTTGCTGCTGTGCGGGCTGGCCGCCTGCGGCAGGGGCCTGCGTCTGTTCGGTCTGCTGCTGCGCTTTCTGGGCTTCCTGCGCCTTGCGCTGAGCCTCGATCCGCGGATTCATGTAAAGAAACTGCCAGCCGAGAACGATCAGCACCGAGAGAGCGATCGCAATGAAATAATTGCGGTTGTTTTGCATCATACGTTCCTGGGGCGTCCGTCGGAGGATCGCCTGTGTTTCGGCTTGTTTTCGACGCGTGCCTTAAGCTCCGCGCTCAATTCTTTGAAGGACGCCGTGAGGCAGTCTCTTCGCGCGACAACCACATAGTCGTGTCCGGGCTGCATTGCAAACCCCGCATGAAGCCGCACCGCCTCTTTGAGGCGGCGGCGCATGCGATTCCGTTCAACTGCGTTGCCATGTTTCTTGGTGACGGTGAAGCCGACGCGGGCTTCGGTCTCGGGCTCGTTCCGGTCGAAAACCTCAAGCAGGAAGAGGCCACCCCTGCGCTTTTCGCCGTTGCGGACAGCAAGAAATTGCGGGCGGCTTTTCAGCCGCCCTGCAATATTTTTGTCAGTGGTCGTCATTTCGCCCGCCATCTTTAACCGGGCAATCGGCCTTAGGCCGAAAGACGCTTGCGGCCACGCGCGCGGCGGGCAACGATGACCTTGCGGCCGCCCTTGGTGGCCATACGCGCACGGAAACCGTGGCGGCGCTTGCGGACAAGCTTCGATGGTTGGTAGGTACGCTTCATTTATTTAAACACCGCGGAGTGCGGCCCTTCTTGAATTTGCATATATTGCAAGGAGCGTTGTTTTTCGAACGGGCGAGGCCAAAGGCCAAAGTGACCGAACGTGCGGCGGCTTATACGGATGAAGCCCCAAGAAGTCAATTATCACCCGGTGATTCATCAGTCGGCCGTTTGACACTGCGAAAGTTCGCATCCTGGTGTTAACGATTACGCTCACTGCATCGATAGGTTGAATTTTGCTGGTTCCGCGCTAACGGACATGCGATCTGCAATTTTTTTCTCAAGTCCATGCAATTTTTGCGAAGAAAGCCGTCGATGTCCGAATAATACGGGTAATTTTTTGTAGTACTAAATCATCGCATTCGAAATGTAACATTAAGAAATTTAGCCGATCTTCATCCTATCGGCTGGGAATTTGCTTTCCAGACTGTCGTTAGTCCCTCTGGAGGCATTCCTTTGAAAATCCGCGGCAAGATCAATTTGCTCGTTTCCGTTATGGCAGCTGTCGCCCTTATTATCGGCGCGACCGCCCTCGTTGCCATGAACGAGTACAACAATAAATTCAGCGCCTATAAGAGCGCCTCACAGCGCGCTTATGCTGGCGAGCGGCTCAACCGCTTCGTGACTGCGACGGTTATGGAATCCCGCGGTATCTACGCGGCGAAGGAAATCAAGGATACCGGCAACTTCGCCAAGGGCCTGATGGCCGATCTCGATGAGATCGACAAGGTCATTGCCGGATGGGCGCCGCTGGTTCCCGAAAGCCAGAAGGAAAGTTTCGGAAAGCTCGTCGAACGCGCCAAGGAGTTTCGCACTTTCCGCACCGAGACGGCCCGCCTCGGCACCGAAGTCGGTCCGGCAGCTGCGAACACCCAAGGCAACAACGAGGCAAACCGTGCGAACCGAAAGGCCTTCCAGGCCGAGATCGATTCGATTGTAAAGACCGACAAGGCCGAGTTGCAGGCTGTCGATGCCGAGATCGAAGCTTTCCGTGCCTCGCTGTTCTGGCTCGTGCTCGCCATTACTGGCGTTGGTATTTCGACAGGTGTCGGCATGGGCTTCTACATCGGCACCAATCATCTCAGCCGTCCGATCAAGCGCGTCACCGCCGCGATCAACGAAGTCGCCAGCGGCAATTTCGAGGCGGAAGTGCCTTATGCCGGGCGCAACGACGAAATCGGCCAGATGGCAGCCGCTGTCGCCGTCTTCAAGGAAAATGGCCTTGCGATCAAGCGTCTGAATGCACAGGAAACGGCCATGCGCGCCAAGAGCGATGACCTGCAGTCCAGCATGTCCGTGGTAGTCGCTTCCGCGGCTGCTGGTGATTTCAGCCGCCGTATCGAGAAGGACTATGAGGACGAGAACCTCAATCAGTTCGCAGGCAACATCAATACACTGCTTTCGAGCGTCGATGCCGGCGTCGGCGAAACCCGCCGCGTCATTGCAAGTCTTGCGGATGGCGATCTGATGCAGACCATGCGCGGCGACTTCCAGGGTGTCTTCGCCGAGCTGCAGCAGAACGTCAACAACACGTTCCAGACGCTGCAGACGACTATGCGCGAGATCCGCGAGACCACCGAAGCGATCAATGGCAACACCAACGAGCTCCGCGTTGCCAGCGATGACCTCTCCAGGCGCACGGAGCAACAGGCGGCAGCCCTCGAGCAGACCTCCGCAGCCCTCGATGAGATCACGGCCGTCGTGCAGAACTCGACGGAACGGGCGCAGGAGGCCAGCATCATGGTCTCGGAAGCGAAGGACAATGCCGGCCGCTCCGGCGTCGTCGTCCGCAACGCAGTCGATGCCATGGGCCGCATCGAGCAGGCATCGCGCGAGATCAGCCAGATCATCAACGTGATTGACGAGATCGCTTTCCAGACCAACCTTCTAGCACTGAACGCGGGTGTCGAAGCGGCACGTGCCGGGGACGCAGGCAAGGGTTTCGCCGTCGTCGCGCAGGAAGTTCGCGAACTTGCCCAGCGCTCGGCAACGGCAGCAAAGGATATCAAGTCGCTGATCACCAAATCCGGCGATGAAGTTCATGTCGGCGTGAAGCTGGTACAGGCGACGGGCGAGGCGCTCGGCGAGATCGAAACCCGAGTTATCGCGATCAACGATCACATTCACTCGATCGCCACCGCCGCCAAGGAACAGTCGACCGGCCTCAAGGAGGTCAACACGGCGATAAACCAGATGGACCAGGTGACGCAGCAGAATGCAGCGATGGTCGAGGAAACCTCGGCTGCGACGCACAAGCTCTCCGCAGAAGCCGACGGCCTGGTCAATCTTATCGCCCGCTTCAGGATATCGAATGCGGCTGCTGTGCCGGTCGCCGTTGCCCGCCGCGAAGAACATCGTCCGGTCGCCTCGCCGGCGCGCCGGGTAATGAAAACCGTCTCGCGGGCCTTCAACGGCAACGCGGCGGTCGCCGGCCAGAACTGGGAAGAGTTCTGAGTATCTTCGACCGTCAGAAAACGCCGCCTGCGGGCGGCGTTTTCTTTTGTAACGGCATGCCGTTGTTCGCGAAGATTTGAAAGCGCAGTTCGATCGGGTATTATAAAGGTTGAGTGTCAGGCGCTTTCGCCGATCGGAATGACAAATGCCGGAGCAACACCAAGGCGAAAATTCGAACGTCGATAGTGCGATGGACAGCGTGAATGGCCGTCCGGCGGGCGCATTCGGCGGCCTGTCGGGCAAACTGCTCTGGCTGACCGTACTCTTTATCATGCTCGCCGAAGTGCTGGTGTTCTTCCCGTCCATCGCGACCATGCGCATCCGCTGGCTGGAGGACAAGCTGAACACGGCTGCCGCCGCCGCCATCGTCATCGATGGTCTACAGCCCGTCGAACTGCCGCGCGCTTTGCAGAAGGAGACATTGGCGGCGACCGGCACGAAGGCAATCGTTCTTCGCAAGGAAGGCACCTCCCGGCTTCTGGCGATGAGCAGCATGCCGACATCCGTCGATGAGCAATACGACCTGACCAAAACCACGCCGATCAGTTCCATGGGAGACGCGCTGGACACGCTGCTTTTTGGCGGCAACCGCATCATCCGCGTTTACGGTCCGGTCGGCGAGACCAACATGGGCGTCGAAGTGCTGATGAAGGAAAAGCCCTTGCGCACGGCGATGCTCGTCTACGCGCGCAATGTTCTGCTTCTCTCGGTGCTGATCTCGCTCTTTACCGCGACGCTGATCTTCTTCGTCATCAACCGCATCCTGATCCGCCCGATCCGCAGGCTGACCGGCAGTATGCAGCAATTTTCAGCCGATCCGGAAAACCCGCAGCATGTCTTCGTGGGCGACGGCGGGCGCGATGAACTGGCGGTCGCGGGACGGCATCTGACGGCGATGCAAATGGAGCTGCAAAAGACGCTGAAGCATCAGAAGAATCTCGCGGCACTCGGCCTTGCGGTCTCCAAGATCAATCACGACATGCGCAACATCCTCGCCTCGGCGCAGCTGATGTCTGACCGTCTCGTGGATGTCGATGACCCGATGGTAAAGAGCTTTGCACCGAAGCTGCTGCGCACGATCGATCGCGCGGTCGGCTATACGACGGAAGTGCTCTCCTTCGGGCAGGCAAGCGAATCGGCGCCGCGCCGCCGGCGCGTCAGGCTCTATGATCTGACGCAGGAGGTGCGCGATATGCTGGCGATCGATCCGCATAGCGGCGTGGAGTTTGCCGAGCAAATGCCGCCGGACATAGAAATTGATGCCGATAGCGAGCAGATCTTCCGCGTGATCCACAATCTCTGCCGCAATGCGTTGCAGGCGCTGACCGGCGAAACGGCTTCCGACGGCGTCAAACGCATCACGGTGTCGGCACAGCGGGTCGGCAGCGTCGTCAGCATCATCGTTGATGATACCGGGCCAGGCATGCCGGTAAAGGCCCGGCAGAATCTCTTTGCGGCCTTCCGTGGTTCGGCGCGCAGCGGCGGCACGGGTCTTGGCCTGACAATCGCGCGCGAACTGGTCCTTGCGCATGGCGGCACGATCGCTCTCGTCGAAAAACCAACGGCCGGCACGCAGTTCCGCATCGAGATCCCCGACCGGCCGGTTTCGCTGGAGGACTATCGTTCGCGCACCCAGGCGGAAAAGTGATGCAAATTCCGCAACTCAGCCATCCGCAACCAAAGTCATGATTTTTTTCGAATTGCTATTGCATTCGCCCAAAGGACGCTTTAGAGGATCGCCCACGCAAGCGGCACGGCCGCTTTGGCACGCACCCGTAGCTCAGCTGGATAGAGCACCAGACTACGAATCTGGGGGTCGGGCGTTCGAATCGCTCCGGGTGCGCCATTTTTCTCAAGAAAAGCAATAATTTACCGGATGCTCGTAAGAGCCCTTTGATTCTAGGGTGAGCCGGGGGCAAGCTGGGGGCAAGTCGATGCCGTGTTGCTTCGGAATCATTTTCCCCACTTGCAATGTCATGCGAGAGCGTGCCTAATATTAAAAGATTCGGCCAGTACCGTGTGTCCGTGCTCATCTTACCCACGCGCTCTAATGCGTGAAGTCGCCCCATAGAGGGCGATGAACCGTGGTAAGGGCCCCGACCTCTAATCAGTCGCGAATCGATCCCCAAAATTCAGTGGAGTCGAGTTAGCGATGGTAAAAGAAATCACCGTTCCGCTTTTAGTCCGCAGCAATCTCATTGAGTCGATCGTCGGCATTCCAATACGGACGTTTTATGAAATGGAAGCACGCGGTGAGGCACCTCGCCGGGTGCAAACCGGCCCGCGCGCTGTAGCTTGGATGGGCGACGAACTTCTCGAAATGTGCGAGAGGTTGCGCCAAGCGTGATGAGCTTCTGGCTACTGGCAGGCCGCCGACGCTCAACGTGGCGCCACGCCGAGACGATAGCCCACCCCGTCCGCGTGGCCGCCCGCGCAAGGTATCCGCTACCGACGTAGCCGACACTCAGTCCCATGCGTAGGAGTCGTCGCGATTTGCGCGCGCGACGGCTCCTAGTCAGCATTGATTGTGTCTGAGACTTTAAGGGCTGAAGCCTAGACCGAGCTTCCTCGCGCGTCAATTCGCGGCGGTTTCTTCCAGTGAACGGAGGAACCGACCGATGCCCAATACATCACCAACGAGCGTGCGCGACGCCGCGATTGCCGACGAAATCAGACGTGACGCGGATCGTGCTTGGCGCGTCCTGAGCCTCCGCCTGGAGGGACGCGCGCCGTGAGCCAAAAGCAGCCACCACCGGGGTTAACTTTCTTCAAGGCACTGTGTCTCGCGCCGATATCCGGCCAGGCCAAGGCGGCTGGCTGCGCCTTGTTCGATCACTACAACTTCAAGACAGCTCAGTGCGATCCCAGCGCAACGTCACTGGCGCGCCGTCTCGGCATCGACCGTCGCACGATCTTCGACGCGATCAATGAGCTTGAGCAATTCGGCTTATTCGCAAGACGGCCTCATGGTGGTAACAGCTCTCGCAACTCCTACAGCCCGAATTTTCCGCTGGCTAGCCTGATAGTCAAGGACTTCGAAGGGCGGCGCAAGTCCGGCGTCGAGCCCGCAGAAACGTCGCACATGCACCCGAACAAGAGACCGCCAAAACGCTCCCGGCGCGCCAAGAATGGTGGCGACGCTGCCACCACTTTCGGGCGTCAAAATAGTGGCAACGGCCCCACGTTGCCTAGTGGCACCTGCGCCCCCGCCCCTGGTGGCACCGTTGCCCCGCAAACTCTTTTAAAGAACCCATTGAATTTAACTCTGGGGCGTGCGCGACCTGAAATATCCCATCAGTCAGATGGCGGATCGCTGACTTTGGGCCCAAGGGTCCAAACCGCGCCACGACCTCCGCCGCCCCGCCCTCCACGAGCCCCGACCCGCCCTCCAAACGACGGAGACAGCCACCATGACCAAGAAAAATAAAACGCGGCAATTCAGCGACACGGAACTGGCGGCCATCGCCCGCCAGTTCCGGCGTTTCCGTTCCGCCAGCAATACTCCGATGCCGAGCCTGCTTTCCAGCAGTGCTACTCCGACTGGCCAATGGCCGTGCTGTTCATCGCTCGCCACAACAGAAAATCCCGGCGCAGTAGTGGCGTCGGCAACATGGGAGAAAGACGATGAGTGATGCGACGACCATGAACGCGATCTTGGCATTCGTGGATATTGGAGCCCGGCGCAATCCCGCGCCCGGCACGAAAGGAGCAGAAGCAATGACTGAGTTGGAAAAAGCGATCTACTTCATCGTCGGCTATGTTGATGGCAATTTCGCCGCCATCGGACTGCGCGATCCATTCGGCGACGGAACGACCGAAGAGGACGAGATTGACGAGGACGAGGGCAAGCGGCTCGACGCGGCGATGCGCCTTCGCATCCGTGCCCAGTTCCCGTCGCTCAGTGACGAGGACATTGAGACTGCCTACAACGCAGCGTCGATGAACAGTGTCGCCTATATCCCGTCGCCTGCCAAGAAGGCCGAGATGCGGGCCAAATACCCCTTCTTGCCCTGGAGTAGCTGATCTGCCGGGGCCGGGCGACGGGCTATCACTCGCTGCCCGGCCTCATGCGCGAAAGGAAGGCCGACCTATGATGAGGGATGACGCGCTCAACCAGATCGAGCAGTTGCTCGCGGAGCAAAAACGCATGGCCGAGCGGCTTGATCACGTTGAGCGGAAGCTCGACCGACAGCTCGGCGAACGCGCAGGGGCGCAAAGCATCGATCAGACCGACACCGTTTCGATGTTGCGGATGGCATGCGCTGAGCGCGGAGTGATCGTTACGGCTGATGGCCGCGTCGGCGAAAATGACGCCGCCGCGCTTCTCGGTAAGGCGTCGCAAACGCTCCGAAATTGGCGCGCCGGAGCGCGACCGCTGCCGTTTAGCAAAATCGGTGGCACCGTCACTTACCACCTCCAAGACCTCGCTGAGCTTCTGGACGGCGGAAAAAGCGATGCCTGACCGGCCCGAACTACCCGAAACTACCCGAAACCGACTTTCCAGCAGACGCGGCTCGGGCCGATACTTGCGGCGTCACAATTCTTCAGCAAGGGACGCCGCCCATGTCGTCAATTTCGCTCGCATCGAAAGGATCAGCGTTCATCCGCTTTGCGATGGCGCTGGCCATCACGAAAGGCGACATGTCCGACGCAGCCGAGGTTGCGGCAGGTCGATGGGGTCCGATGTCGCCCGCCGCGCGCGTCGCGAAAGATGCCATCGGCGCTGGCCAGCTGGCCGGTGGCAGTTGGGGCAACGAACTCGCAGGTGATCTCGCGACGGCCACCGCCGAATTTTTTCAACTGGTGGCCGAGCGCTCCATCATCGGAAGGATGGCCGGGCTGCGGCGTATGCCGTTGCTGACGAAAGCGATTTCGGTCATCGGCGGTTCCACCGCGCATTGGGTGGGCCAGGGCAAGGCTAAGCCGATTACTGCGATGGTGTTCGGCGACACATTCCTTCCGTCGCGCAAGGTGATCGCACTCACGGTCATCACGCGCGATCTACTCGAAAGCGCCGATCCGGCGGCTGAGGGCGTGCTCAAAACCGATCTCCTCCGCGCCGTGGTCGATGCGCTCGACAGCGCGTTTGTTAATCCGGCGAACGCTGGCATCGCCGATGTCATGCCTGCGTCGATCACCAACGGTCTGACGCCTTCCGCCGATTTGGAGGCGCTCGTCTCGGACTTCGCCGGAGACCTGTCCGCCGCCGTATTTGTGATGAACCCGGCAACAGCGGTCTCCTTGTCGAGCGCTGACCGTCCGAACATCGGCGCGAGGGGTGGCGAATTGTTCGGCGTGCCGGTCGTCACGTCGCGGAACGTGGCAGAGGGCGACATCACGCTGGCTGATCCGACCGGCATTGCCCTTGGCGAAGGCACTGCCGCCGTCCGCATCACGACTGAGGCGACTATTGAAATGAAGGATAGTGCCCCGACGCAGGACGCGACCACCGGCACCGGCACTGTGCTCGTCAATCTGTGGCAGGCCAACGCGGCGGGAATTGTCGCCGAGCGGGCGGTGAACTGGCAGGTCGCTCGACCGGGCAGCGTCGCATATATCGCCGCCGGTAGCGGCTGATCGGAGAGACAAATGGCTTTTGATGGTGAGAAATTTGGCCGGGAAGTCGTCGGCATCGTCAAAGATTACCTGCGCCGCCAGCTAGAGCCGATGGAGGCGCGCCTCGCCATTCTCGAAGCTCAGGCAGGCATCGAGAAGTCGAAGCCGGTCGTGCGGATAAGGGCGGTTGGGAGGAACAGCAATGACGATGACGCCCGCTGACATCGAGCAGGTCGACCCCGTTCTTGGCGATGACGGTCGCTCGATTTGCTTTTATGGTCATACACCTGATGAGGATCAGACCTTCGTCTGGTCGGTCAGCTTGCCCATGGCGATCACGGAAGACGCCTTCTTGCTGTCGGCATGGCGCGAGGTCGGCTGGCTGATATTCATGAGGGAGGCAGGTTAACCTAGCAGCGAATCCGGAATAGTTCTCTTAGGCATTGATCATCTCGATTCCGTGCTTTGCAGCAATGTCCCTAAAGGCTGGCGCGCCCTGCCTTGAAGAACTACCGCTATCGACCTGGGATTCGACGACTTCTGCAACAAATGCCTCAAACACACCTGCTGGTGAGGTGATCCCCAACTGACGTCCGACACCTGGACCGAGGTTCTTAATGGAGTGCGGGGTTCCCCCGGGGGCGAACATCATATCCCCCGGGCCAAGCGGGCGAACCTCTTCGCCAACTCGGCATTCGTAGCTACCTTCGATGATGATGTGCCACTCGTCGTAGGCGTGACGGTGGAGCCCCGCACCTGAACCGGGAGCATTGCTCATCTCACAGAGGCTATAGTCTCCGCTAGTAGTAGGCTTGAAGGTTATTCTGATCTGCCCGAGTTGGTAGGTCTTACCCTCGCCGACAAGGAAAAATCCCGATGTTCCCGACATGCGCTCCTCCCCTTGCTTTATTCCAAGCATACAGGAGTTCAGAGTGGGGCGCGACAAAGCCGTCGATGCGGCATCGGATGCACCATCAGGTTGGGGGGCGGGTGAAACTTGCCAAGGCACGCGGCCTCGGGACCCGCGCGGATCTCATTCGTAGATTTTTTCTGGCGCCAGAAAAATCGCCTGAGACAAGATGACTTTTTCCCGCCCGCCTATGCAAAAACAGAAACGCACCCATGGTCGACCCCGGCATCACCCTACGAACACGAGCCGCCGGATGGTCGCACTCCTTGCAGGCGAGGCCATTCCGCAGTCAGCAATCTGCCGCGCGCTGGAGATCGATCCGAAAACGCTAAGGCGATACTATCGTTGTGAGCTTGACCGAGGTTCCGCGAGGCTCGAAGCCGCGCTTATTGGGCATCTGCTCCGCCTTGCCGGTGGCGGCGACGGGGTTGCGCTCAAGGCGATTCAATTCATGTTGCGAAGCCGTTTCGGCTGGAGTCCCTATGCGCCGCCACCGTCGCGCTGATCCTCGCTGAGAACATCGCGCACCGATTTAACGCGTCGTACCCGACACAGACTCCCGCTGTGGGTGGAAAGCGACATTCCTATTTCGGGCACCAAGTGTCAGGGTTTTCACCAAGGGCGCGAGCGGATTCATCCTGAAGAGTTAGCAGCTTGTTTCTGGCCAAGAACTCGCGCCGACGCCGATCCTTTGGATCGCGGCGCGGTCCCCATTTTGATATCGAAGAACTCCCAAAGCAAAACTTCACCATCTGAGATCACGGCCTGCAGGTCTGCCACGGTCACCCGTTCCATGATCCAATCGCCCTTAGCCTTCCAGCTTTTGTACATCAGCTGTGCCGCTTGCGGATCAATCTTTCCATCCTTGTCCATCACCAAAGTCAGTTGGCCGTGGGAAAGCTTGTCACGGGCCTTTCGGGCGGCTGCGTACCTATTCAAAGTCGGTTGCAACTCCGCGAAAGGCAGTTTGATCTTGGCCTGCCCGACTTCGAAGACCTTGCGAATCAGAACAATACGCTTGTCGAGCGGCATGCCCATCAATTTGCTCGCTCGGATTTCTTCGACGCGGCCACTGTGGCTTCCGCGGAAGATCACCTCGCTGATAAACAGCATGTCGAATTGCAACTCCAGTTGCGATGACAGGGACACAAACCTGCCAAGTTCCGCAAGAAATGCGTCAGGCGGATATGGAATGCTCATGGCAGCGGACAACCTTCGATCACTCCGTTTGTGCCCAAGTTCAAGCGGCTGCGGATATCCCCGACTGATCCTGCAAGGTCCAGCGCGGGCCGGGAGCTAATTGCCCGATCATTCCCTCGCGGCGATGAACCCAATTCGGGTGCGTCCGCTCGCCTCATCTAGTTCTGCGGAGAATGCTTCCCGCACGTCTTCAAAAATAGCTTCGCAGATCGCTTCCATCGCTGCAGAGGGTTCCTGTCCGATAACCGCCCGGCGGCTGCGAACGCCGACGAGCGCGACAAGCTCTGATCCCGAAGGTTTAAACTCGATTACCGTTCGGACCCATGTCGCGCCGTCATCCGCCTTGTTTCCGATCTCGGTGCAAATGCCCATGAAGATCGGTTCCAAATAGGTCGTGCCTCGCTCGTGGCTGCTAAAGGATGCATCGCGATAAAGGCCTCGGGGTTCGAATTCACCATACGGTGGAACACCATTCGCCGCGCTCTTTGGTCCCCCTAGAAAGGCGCTATATGATTCGATGATCTTCGACCCGGCATCATGAACCCTATTGTAGAACGCCCAGGTATACTCTCCATACTGTGTCGTGAGTTCCTGAAGTTCCTCATATCTGCTCGTCGTCATTCCCCATCCCTCCCATTCTGACGAAGTCGTAGCAGCGGTGGCAGGGTGGGAACAAGCGGGAACCTTTCCGCCGGGCAACGGGCTATGGCGCGGGCAATGCTGACAATACCCCAACAAGGGAAGCGGACAGACTTGGCGGTTGAACCTCCGCCAAGTTTGGCGGAAGTCCCTGGCAGCTCCCTTCGAATGGCCCGTTATGTCATCCGCCATGATGAAGCCCTCGCGCAATCCGTCATGAATGGTGCCGTGACGCTGAACGCGGCCTATCAGACGACAAAAGATCGCGTCGAAAAATCTGACACCGAGGAGGAGCGGAGCCGGGTGGCGCTAGACGGATTGCGTCAAAGCTATCCCGATCTTGCGCGCAAGGTTGAGGACGGGGAATTAGCGCTACCCAGCCGCCCTTGTCGCGAAATCAGCGGCAGTTCGTGTAGATCCCGGTCGAGATGCACCTAACCTGGTTCCCGCTGCCGAGTGTCAATGGTGCCACTTGTGGCGTCACCATCTGCGGATACTGAACCATCGGCATCGGCTGATACGAATAGGCTGCGGCCTGTTGTTGCTGTTGCGCCTGGGCCGCTTGCTGTTGATAGGCGTACATTTGCATCTGCTGCGGTGTCATGGCTTCTCGCCGTTCTGTCGGTTGTCCCTGCGCATTCCGGCAAACGATGTGTGTTCGTGACACATGCGCCTGATAGGTCACACAGGAAGCATCCCCGGTCATGAAATAATTACCGCGGTCAAAGGTCGGAGAAGCGCTTGTGGCGCATCCGGAAAGAAGCGCCATCACCATTATCAGTTGATATTTCATCAAATTCCCCTCACGCGATAATCTTTGTTATCGAGCGGGGGATTTCGCGTCAACGCACCTGCTGACCAAAACTGTTCTACAATTTCTAGGACTTGCTCAAAACAGAAGGACAAATTTAACTTGCGTGTATCAATGTATGTATCGCGCAGCTAATACATAGGGCGAATCAAATGTTTGTTGTGTCGATACTTGATGGTGGGGACGAGCGTAACTTCCTTGCGACAGGTCTGACCTTCCAAGGCGAGTCTGTGTTCATAGATGCTGCCGGGGTAAGGCATCGATTTCGGCGTGCCGACATTTTAGAAATTGTTTCGGTCAATGATGCCGACACAAGCCGAGATTTGCCGAGGCCGTGTTGCGGTTGGCATCCGCTTTCCGAACTGCTGCCTGAAACGGCAACTCGGCAATGACGCCCTTGGCCTCTTTACGTATCTCTTTCACCTTGGCAGCGGTGAATATTTCGCCAGCCTCGACGCGCTCGGCGATGAGCGCCTGAACGTCCGGCTCGGCTGTCCAATACGCGGGTGCTAAGTGTCTACCTTGTAGACACATTTCCTCCCGCAAACCGTTAGCGATTGTGATTGCCTGATATGCTGACGAGCGCGGGATATGGGGCAACCTAGTTTCAAGCCATCCTTGAAAGCCGCCCTCATCTCGCCGATATTTGAAAAGCTCTTGCGCGGCGGCAAGCTCACGTCCGATTTCGAAAATGGCGTCGCCTTGATCGACCCTGATGTCCCCAATGCTTCCCCAATCGCGTTAAGCTCGCGCTTCTTTTCTTCGCATTCAGGCTTAGAAAGACCGCGAGCCGACTCGTGTTCGGTGTTTCCCAGTGCTTGAATAAGTCTGTAGGTTTCGGCTTGTGCCGCCGAAATATCTAGCAAGTAAATAACACATCCAACCGCGACCAGTACTCTGGCAAGTTTGGGTCTGTTTCGTTCTCTCCTCATTATCGTTCTCCAAGAGCCTGCCATCGCGCGGGCTTTTTTCGTTTTTATAAGGCGACAGGCTGATGGCCGACAAGACCGACGACCTGATTATTTCCGTCAGCACCGATGTCGCCACGCTTCGCCGAAGCCTCAAGAGGTGCAGCGCCTCATAAGCATCCTCGCGGCAGCTGCGCTATCCTTTCCCCGGCTATACCCGCGAATCGCGCTGACGGGCGTCCCTAGCGGCAAAGCGGGCTATCACCGCCGCGTTGCCATACCCCACATTGCCGCCAGCTTGTCGAGGCAGGTCCGCAGGTCATTGGCAGCATTGAGTTTTGCCCGCATGATCGTCAGGTGACGGTTCTTAGCCCTGAACAGCGATCGAAGCGGAGCCTGAAGCCGGGCCGTACTGACTTTGTCGAGATTGCTCGACAAACGAGGCTGTCCATTTAATCGCGACCTGAAGATTTACGGCTAGCTTCTGGAAAGCGGAAATTACGTTTTTCCCCCGCAAATCCGGTAAACCCTTTTGAAAGGAAAGAAATTTACGTTCATGCTTGTGGAAGGACTGCAGTAAATAAATGAGTGATGTCGCTTCGGATTTAATAACGAACATCGAGAGTTATCAGCAACTTCTGACGACCCTCTCCCTTGGTGTGGCCGCCGGTGCATTTGCGTTGCTCTCCCAGATAATTTTCCATAACTCGCAGAATACTACAAAGATTTCTATGGCCGCCACCAACTGTGTATTTGTCGCAATATTTTGTCATCTTCTCGCAATTTTGTTCGGGGTTTTGACCAAGAGTGCTTTGGTAGCATCGGTGCCAGCTTTACATGCGATTAATTGGGGGTCCGGATCTGCCACCAAATATCTTTCAGACACAGGTTTAGGCCACATTATGTGGTTTTCCATGCTTCAGGTTTTTTCCTTCGGGGCCGGCATGGTGGTTCTTTTCTATGTTCTGTGGCGCAACATGCATCTGCTGCGTCCCTAGGGGGATTGGGTTTTGGACCGTAGACGTTTGATTCTTTCTTGCGCCGGGCTTGCAGCTAGCTTGGCGATTTCCAGCCGTGTAAAAGCACAAAGTGTTTCAGACGAACCTGTGGATGTGTCAAAATTCGCAGCGCAATTCGAGCAGGGCGTTTCACTTGAGCGCGTCTTCACAGACGTCGAGTTTGTTCAGGACTGGCGTGCTGAACTTGCACCTCGGGGCTATGAGAGCGCTGGGGAGTGGGGGACGCGTGCAGCCCAAAACAGAGCAGTTGTGCGGGATAAACTTGGGCAACAAGTCACCGCCACGCTACAAAATTCATCAGAATCCATTGCAGCCTATCAGAAGATCGCATTTGAAAGATATGGGAAGAACAGCACCGAATTCGAAGCTTTTCTGAGTCAGATCGGCATTATACCGAGTGGACGGGCTGCTGCTAGGCTGATCCAGTCCCTCCATGACTTCGCTCTTTTGAATGCCGGTTCCCTTGGCTCCGACGAGGTTGACGAAGCCGCGAAATCGTCATTTTTTTGGCCGTTTTGCTAAGTCTTTGTCATCGCCCCGGGGAACGTCACCCCTCTTGCGTCAGTGGGATCACATTGTCTGGCCGTTCGTTGCCTCCGACGATTGCCTGAAGGAGGTTTGCCCAAGCGGTGATTGCGCGCCTCTTATCCGGTAGATAATCGTTCAGATCGTAATGCATACCTGTCACTGCTGCTGCCCCGCCAGTATCGGCGGCGTGGGCAATGACTTGGCTGACGATAAAGCGCGGAATGCCGATCCGCTCGCCGGTTATGGCGGTCGCCCCGCTTCTGCGGAAGTCATGCGGCGTCGCACGTGGCATTTTCAGCGCCGTCACGATCCGGTTCATAGCGCGCGTCAATGCCCGCCGGTCCATAGGCACGTCATCATCGGATCGGGGTGATTGGAACACGAACTCCTTGCCGCCAATGATTTGCTTGGCCTCATCGAGGAGGGATATGGCAAGATCGGAAAGCGGCACCAGATGCGCCCGTTTGCCTTTCATCCTTGCCGCAGGAATCAACCACGTGCGCGCCTTGCGGTCGATCTCCGTCCAGCGCATGCCGACGACCTCGCCCCCCCGTTGCAGCGTCACCAGCGCCATGCGCAAGGCAATGCCCATATCCTCGGATAGGGTCAGATTTTCGATCTCCCCCGGCCTTTCGCAAGCCTGCCAAAAGGCACGCAATTCATCGTCGGAAAGTACCCTCTCACGCGGCTCGGAATTCACGACGGCGATGCTGTTAGCCGGGTTGTAGTCTATTAGTTCCTTGTGGACGGCGTAGCTCAAAAGTTGGCGCAGGATGTTACGGCAATGCCGTCCCGTCGACTTCGCCTTGCGCGTCTGTTTCGAAACAAAATCGGCAACGTCTTTGCGCTTGATATCAGCCACCGGCGTATCGCCGAACTGCGGCTTGACCAACTTTTCGTAGACGCGCTTTTCCTCGGCAAGGGTGCTCGCGCGTTTCGGTTTGGCCTTCACCGTGCGCGGTGGAGACCGAGGGCGGCGTCGGCGAAATAGGCATCAGCCAGACCGTCGAGGCGGTTCATGTGCTTCCGTTGCGCCTCGGCCTTCACCTTCCTTTCGACGCCGACGATATCGACCTTGCTGGCGACTTCGCCCTTAATCTTGCGGGCCAGCTCACGTGCCTTCGCTAAGCCAATGCTTGGGAACGGGCCGATTGTTTTTCGTCGGTGCTCACCGGCGTTGTTAACGTAGCGGATCGACCAAGTCCGTGCGCCGCTTTTGGTGACGCGGAACAACAAGCCAGGTTCGTCCTCATCGCGCAATTCCAAGCGATCCCCGGTGGCCCCTGGCATGGAGTTCCTGAGAAGATCGGAGGTGAGTTTTACCAATTTCCTGTCCTTCCCATCTGGAGGCCGTAGACTTGCCCCCGGTAGGCTGGGGGCAACACGGGGGCAACTAAATCCCGCGCTACCTTGCATTTTCTCGCATAATAGCGCATGAGGTGAAACAGGAAAAGCACCATATTTTCAAATAATTATGCGCATACTCGCATCTCGTCGCATTTTCTCGCGCATTCGTTTTCCTAGACTACGAATCTGGGGGTCGGGCGTTCGAATCGCTCCGGGTGCGCCATTTTTCTACCACTCCAGAACAAAACTAAGAACTGCAGAGAAGGCGGCTTTGCGCCTTCTTGTCGGTCACAAAACTGCTTTTCCGGCTTCTCGAAAGCGGACATTGCAGGATCCATCACCAACGTCGTACTCGCGCGCCATCAACGGACATTGATCGATGGAACCCACGGGCATTGCCCTCACAGCCAAAAGACGAGCCTATGTCCTGACCAAAGCAAGCCGGCGATCCAGAATGATGCGCTCTTTAGTCGGGAAGGCCAGCCTTGCGGTAGCCTTCGACGAAGCGCTGGAGCACTTCCTCGTTGTCGAATGGCTGCGATGTTGCCCAGTGCCTGATGCTGAAATGGGGATCGTTCATCATGAAGAATTCCGCCTCCTGACGGGCTTCATCCAGGCGCCCGAGCTGCGCGAGGGCTGCCGCAAGCAAGCGCCGCGACGTGGTGCGGTAGGTTTCCGGCTTGCGCAAAGCCTCAACCGCGGATTGATAGTCGCCGAGCGCATAATAGGCTTGGCCTGCCATCCAATAGTACCATCCCGGTGGGCGCGGATTGAGCCGCAACGCCCGCTTCACGAATTCGACGCCCTTGACCGCGTCGCCCCTCAGGGTGATGAGATCCGAGCGTATCGCCCAGGCATCGGCATGATTAGGATCGAGCTTGAAGGTTGCCTCGAACTCGGCATCCGATTCCGCGTAACGCCGTTCGTGACCAAGTATGATGCCCAGCCCCCAGCGGTTCCCCGCATCGTTAGGGTCGAGCGCCACAGCCCGCTGCGCTTCCGCCAGCGCGCGAGGCTGGTTGGTTTCCTTCGGCTCGTTCCAGAACAGCCAGCCGAGCCAAAGATTGAGGGCCAGCAAGCTATGTGCCTCGGCATAGTCGGGATCGAGTCCGATCGCCTTTTCCAGGAGCATGCGCGCTTCCCGCGCGCCTAACCCGGTCTGAAAACTGACGCCGCGGGCTCGCACGCAAAGGTCATAGGCTTCGAGACTCGTGGGCCGTTTGCGCGCCGGCTGTCCGGCCAATCGGCCGACAAGGGCTTCGACGATCTTGGCCGTGACCTCGTCCTGCACTGCGAAGATGTCCTCGAGGCTGCTGTCGTAGCGCTCGGCCCAGATATGATCGCCGCCGATCGCGTCGATCAGCTGCGCATTGATGCGCACGCGCGCCGCGGCGCGCCGGGCGCTGCCTTCAACCACATAGCGCACCCCAAGATCACGCGCGGTCAAACGCACATCGACCGACCGCCCCTTGTAAGCAAAGGTTGAGTTGCGCGCGATGACGAAGAGGCCGGCTGAGCGAGACAGGTCGGTGATCAGGTCTTCGGTCAAGCCGTCGACAAAGGTTTCCTGTTCCGGATCGTTGCTCATGTTGGTGAAAGGCAAGACCGCGATCGAGGGCTTGTCGGGCAATTCGAGCGATGCCAGTCGGCCGACCGGAGCGGCTCTCAGAACGTGCAGGTTCACGCGATAGCAGTATATCGGCTCGGCTATATTCTTCACCCGCTGCTCGCCCATGGGCTCGAACGCAAACGCCAGCTTCTGCCTGACCTCCTTGGACACCTTCTCCGAAACGCAGATACCACCGGGCTCGGCGAGTTGTTGGAGACGCGACGCCACGTTCACGCCCTCGCCATAGCGATCGTCCCCTTCGACGATCACTTCTCCAAGGTTGATTCCGATCCGGACTTCGAAGCGCTGGTCTTCGGCGACGCTCGCGTTACGCTCCGCCATGCCGCGCTGAAGCGTGACCGCGCATTCGACCGCATCCACCACGCTGCCGAACTCCGCCAGCAGGCCGTCTCCCATCAGCTTGAAGATTCGCCCGTGTCGCGTCGCGATTTCCGGCTCGAACAGCTCTTTGCGGCCACGTTTCAGCCGGTCGAAGGTGCCCGCTTCATCCGCCTCCATGAGCGCCGAGTACCCGACAACATCGATGGCAAGGATGGCAGCGAGCTTCCGCTCCATGTTGAGCCTCAATAAAGATTCACGACTCGCAAGCCGCAGGTCAGAGGCAGGCAGGACCGGCGCCTCCGGCCTTACCGGCCTTACCGGCCTATGATACCACAGATCACGCCTCTTGAGACTATGGCTCGCGCGACGCCCCAGCTCTCCTGCCGCAGCGCCACTGACGCGCGTCCGACCGATCCCGCTGCTTGTTCGCAGCAGTGGCGCAAACGGACTATGACCCCTTTGCGCCGCCATTTCCGTCATCCAGACAGGCTCAGAGATTTCCTCAAAGCTGCCGTTCGGCTCATGCGACCTGAATGTCCAGCTCGGGGTGGGAAGCGGACACCGCAGCTTGCTTGTCGAATGAGCAACGAGTTGGCATGTGCGCACGTGCGGTGCGAATGCAAAATTCTTGGTTTTTGGCGGTTGTGGCCTCGACTGCGACCGTCTCTGCACTCGATATAGCCCGATCAGGTGGTGGCGTCGGTGCTAGTTGGGTTGTGGATGATTTCCCACAGGTGTCCGTCGAGGTCGCGGAAGTAGCCGGAGTAGATGCCCCAGGGCCGGTCGTGTAGGGCGGTGACGGGCGCCCCCGCAGCCCTGGCTTTGGCCAAGAGCGCGTCCACCTCGTCGCGAGTCGCAACAATGTGACCGAGACTGAACTCGCCGCTCTGCGCTGGCCCCTGCGTGATGCCTGCGTCTTTCGCGAGCTCGCTGCGCGGATAGAGGGCGAGGATCTGCCCCCCGTTCAGGCGGAACATGACTATTGCCCCCNGTCCACCTCGTCGCGAGTCGCAACAATGTGACCGAGACTGAACTCGCCGCTCTGCGCTGGCCCCTGCGTGATGCCGGCGTCTTTCGCGAGCTCGCTGCGCGGATAGAGGGCGAGGATCTGCCCCCCGTTCAGGCGGAACATGACTATTGCCCCCNTCTTTCGCGAGCTCGCTGCGCGGATAGAGGGCGAGGATCTGCCCCCCGTTCAGGCGGAACATGACTATTGCCCCCGCGGGGTGAGTGTCGTCGCCAGCGAATTCGGTTGCTGTCACACCGGGCGACTCGAGCCCAAGCGCCCGGTAAAAGGCAAGCGCCCGCTCTAAGTTCTCTACGGCCAGCGTGATCACGTCGATCTGAGGTTTCATTGGTCCTCCTTTCGCGGATCTCATACCCTTGCATGATAGCACGGCCGTTAGTCTTCGGCACGGTCGGGCCGCGGCGAATTTCTAAGACAGGCGATCCGATTCCCGCCTGGCCCTCGCGCTGAGTGAGCTCGCTGCGTCAATGTTCCGGTCATACCTTCCGGCAATTTCAACATTTTTGAATTATGGACTGGATCGGACTTCTGCTTCGGGTCGGCAGCCGCTGTTGGCAGATGTGCTGCTGAACGGCGGCCATCTCAGATCAGGGCTTCGAGGCAGATGGACCGCTTCCGGCCCCATTTCTGCCGCCTCGGACCGCGTGGGTATTGGAGAAATACCGCCCGATTCCATTCATCCGCTCCCGGCTGTCGCAAAAGTTATATAGCGCAAACAATGACATAGGAGTTCTCAGTTTCATCCTGTCGAGCGCGCCAATTTATAGTTGTGTGCATTCCAAAATCGGTGGTGGCAGCCGGACATGCCTGAGGTCTGCGCAGCAGCGCTCGCAGACGACTGGCGCGGCACGCAGTTGCTTTACTGACGCACGGTCCGTGGGCCAAGCGGTCAACTCGTCTTAAGCGGCCGCCCCCACCCGAAACACCGGCAGTTCCTGCTGCACGCCTCGAAGCTGTGCTGTTCGCGGCTCGACCGCAAAAGCCGCCAGTCCGTCGCGAACGCCGGTCGCGTCGTAAACGTCTTGGCTGACAAAAATCTCGTCGGCGTCGGCGAGGCCCTGGACGCGCGCAGCAATGTTCACGGTCTGACCGAAATAGTCGAGGCGCTCGTTCAGCGTGACCGCGATTGCCGCGCCCTTGTGGACGCCGATCTTGAGTATCAGCGCCTTGTCTGGCTGCCGCTTGTTGAACGAGGCGATCTCGCTGCGCATGTCGAGCGCCGCCTGCACGGCATCAGCGGGCCTCAGGAACGCCGCCATCACCGCATCGCCGATCGTCTTGATGATCGCGCCGTTGTGGCGGACCGTCACGTCCTGCAGCCGGTCAAAATGCTGCTGGACGAGTGCAAAGGCATTCAGGTCTCCGATCCGGTCATAGAGCGCGGTCGAGCCCTTCAGGTCGGTAAAAAGGAGAGCGATGTCCTTGACGCCGAGCCCTTCGTGGCCACGGATCACCTCGGAGCGGAAGAGGTCGCGGAACGTCTGGGTCGTGAGCAGTCGCTTCCCTGAGAGGAACGGTGCGAAGTGGAGCGGCGGCGGCCGGTCGATGCCGGGCGGCAGCTGGAGGATCCCGAACTCGAAGCGTCTGTCCGCGACATTGGACAGCTCAAAAATCACCTTGCCGGCCGCGATGGTGCCCGTGTCCGGCGTACTGGACTCGAGGTCAACACGGATTGCAATGCGCTGCTCGCCGGGCGGAAGCGCGGGATCGACAATAAACAGGATCCCTGCGTCGCTGTCGGAACTGCTGCCATGCAATGCGCCGGCCTCCGCGATTATCTCAAGGGTGGTCGTCTTGCCCGGCTCGATATAGGCTAATCCGCGGTTCAGCATCTCCCTCACCTTGACGAAAGGCGTGCCGTCCGGGATCAAGCCCTCAATCGCCGACCTGTAGCGGAAAAGATAATCCTCCGCCGACAGCGTCTGCGGATCGTGATAGGCGATGCGGCGGATGGCCGGGTTCACGGTGAAGGTGATCGCGATCATGTCGTCGAGAGCCGCCACCAAATCCAGATGGCAGTGGGTGCAGCGGCAGCGACTGCGGAGATTCTTGAGCGCCCGGAAGCTGTCGATGACGCAGGAGCAGACCGGACAGATCAGAATCCAGGTCATATCGAAGAGACCTAGCGCGGCGGCGTGCAGGAAGAGATCGATCGCCTCCTTCTCGTTAAGGGTCTTGTCGGTAGCAAATTTGATTGGATTGATGCGCAGGAGCTCGGAGTCGCTTGCCGAACGGATGTGGCTTTCGAGCTTGGATACGAGCCGCGGACTCCAGGTCCGGGCCGATTCCAGCGCCGTCAGCTTCTCTTCGAGATGCTTCTCGTCGATCGACGCCATGGCGGCCCCTCCTGGATTGCACGATTGTCAGGCGAACGAGTTCAGTTGATCGTCCGCCATTAGCGATTCTCCAAGTTTGCAGCGTCTAAGTCTACCATGGCGAAAGGCTTCATTGAATGGGAAGCCCCAAGGATTTCGGGACGCGCAGGAGCTGCCGTGGCCGACGAGCCTTTCCGGCGTTCACGCCGCAACCCTGGCGGAAGCGATCCTGAACAAGGTCGGCGCCCGATTTCGCGCTTTCACCGCAGGTGTCGGCCCCCGCTGCCATTCCTCGACGGTCACTTCCGTCCGATCTGTGACCGCTATCGGCGAGGCGGCCTGCCGATGCCGTTTGGCCCCAGCTAGAAATCTGTAGCTATGGTAAGGACATACGAGTTCTCAGTTTCATCCCGTCTGGTGCGCCATTTTTCCCTAAGGCTTCCATAAACGCCGTTCCTGGCATTCCCGGCACGTTCCCGGATTGTGTTTCCGAAGCGTTCTTGCCGCCTCGATGCGCGACACGAAGCTCGGCGACATGACGCGTTTTTCGAGCGTCTTAAAACTTTCATAAACAGCGCTTTTACACAGTCTGGACCCGAGTCGGCCATTCCGGGAGGCCAGCTCGAATGTCTCGAAACTTGCGGAAATGGACTAAGGCTACGGCTAGGCCATGCGCCGCTTCGCCACCCACACCGGTCCGTGGGGCCGCGTTCGACGACGATCCTCACATTGCAAGCGACTTGCAGGAGGCACACGAACAATCGGGCTCACATGGGCATTCCACACCGGGGGGACTGCCTGCGGCGTTCAGTAGAAGTGTTGGATGAAGCGCGGGTTCCCCTGAAGCGCTTGTTGAGGTCGGTCGTTTCATTTAAGTGCGACCAGTCCTATAATCCGGTGAAGTTAGGCCGAACCAATGGACCGCAAGCTTTCCGCCATCCTCGCTGCTGATGTCGTGGGCTATTCCGCGCTGATGGAACGCGACGAGGCTGGCACATTCGAGCGCCTTCGTGCCGGACGCAAGGAACTGTTTGAGCCGGAGATTGCCCGCCATCACGGCCAGATTTTCAAGCTTATGGGCGACGGGATCCTCGCCGAATTTGGCAGCGTGGTGGACGCCGTGGAATGCGCCGTCTCGCTGCAGCGCGGGCTGGCGGAACGGAATGCAGCCGTTCCCGAGGACCAGCGGATCCGGGTCAGGATCGGGATCAATCTCGGCGAGGTGATCGTCGACGGCGAGGACCGATATGGCGAGGGCGTCAATGTCGCGGCCAGGCTTCAGCAGTTGGCAGACCCGGGCGGCATCTGCGTCTCGGGAAAGGTCGCCAGGGAGGTTGAGAAGAAGCTGGCTTTCGGCTTCGAGCCGATGGGCGACCAGAAGGTGAAGAATATCGCCGAACCGGTGCAGGCCTTCCGCGTTATCCTTGAGGGACAAGCCCCACGCCAACCAGCGCGGTCATGGCCTCCGCGCTGGGTTTGGGCAGCAGCAGCCGTGCCAGTCCTTATTCTGGTTTTGGCCGGGACGGCCTGGCAATTCTGGCCGACTGCGACATTAGGCGGCAAACCGTCGGTAGCGGTGCTGCCGTTCGACAACTATGGCGGCGACGAGGCGACCGGACGCCTCGCCGATGGCCTCACTGACGACATAATCACCGATCTGGCGGGGTTCCCTGAATTCCAGGTGATCGCCCGTAACTCGACTGAACAATACCGGGACCAACCAGCCGTGCCGAGTGAAGTGGGTAAGGCGCTTGGCGCAGGATTTGTGGTCGAGGGTTCCATCCAGCGTCAGCCTGACCGCGTAAGAATTACGGCGCAGCTCATCGACGCCAAAACGGGCAAACACATTTGGTCGCAGCGCTGGGACCGCCCGGACGAGGACTTGTTCGCAATCCAGATCGAAATTTCCGAGCAGATTTCGAACCGCCTCGGCGGCGGCGCAGGTTTGGTCCAGGAGGCGGGCCGCATCACCGCCCACCGAAAGCCGCCCGAGAATCTCAATGCCTACGAATTTTATCTGCTCGGCACCGAAAAACTCGAGCAAGTCAATCAGGCGGATGTCGAGGAGGCCGTCAAGCTGCTCACCCGCGCGGTCGAATTGGACCCCGGCCTTGCCCGCGCCTGGGTCGAACTTAGCCATTCCCATGTTATCTTGGCCGGTTTTGGGGTTGAACCCGACAAGAACCGGGCTCTTTCTGCCGAGGCAGCCGAGCGCGCCGTCCGGCTCGATCCGAGCGATGCAGAGGCACATGTCGTCTACGCGAGCACTTTGGGTGACAAAGGAGAATTGGAACGCGCCAAGGCAGAGTTCGATACCGCACTGCGCCTCGCTCCCGGCCAGTTCGAAGTTCTGACTTTCTACATCGATTGGGCCTCGACCTTCGGCGAGCCTGAGCGCGGCGCGCAACTGGTCGACAAGGCGGTCAGTCTCAACCCCGGTTTCCCGATGTGGAGTGCCAGGATTTTCACTCACGCCTACTTCATGGCGGGCCGGTATGAGGATGCCCTGCGGATGCTGGACCGCTTGACGCCGGAAAACTATGGAAGGAAACACTGGGTGATGCGTTCTGGCGCGCTTGCGGCTATTGGCCGAACTGAAGAGGCGAAGGTCTCAGTAACCGACGCACTCAGGCGGTTTCCCAATTTGACCGTCGAGGGACTTGTCAATCAGCCCGGATTCAATGAAGCGGAGCGCCAGCGGTTGATCGAAACCATGCGGCTCGCCGGCTTTGCGGACTGCGCCAAGGCAGAAGAGCTCGCGAAGATAAAGAAGCCGCTGCGCCTTCCGGAGTGCGCATCGCCGTAATCGCGTTGAATGGCGGCCACGAATGACAAACGTCTCGAAGGGTCCGAGACGGACCTTCGAAGCATTATACCGAGGTCCTGACAAGTTATCCGCCATCGGCATTGGTCGTTGCGAGCCTGGCGACGGGAACGCGCGACCTACTTCTGTCCGATACGGTGCGCATGCACCGAGCCCTCCGGCGTGCAGGCGTAACGGCCGAACTCCACGTTGTGGAGCCGGCCCTCACGGCGGGTTCCTGGCAGCTTCCCCAGCAGACACCGAGATCAAGGCGGAGGCTCGCCGATTCACCTATTCGGCATGGGCGTTCCAACCTGACGTAGGAGCATCGGTTGGTTAGCTCATTCCAACTCGGGTCGCAGGGGTACGGACAGCGAGCCGATGCCTTAGAGGCGGTCAAATATTTTGTCATGCCGTCTAGCCAGGGTTCGCGGCCACTGTCACTGCTGGGAGCAGGCCCAGGATCGTCTACGGCAGGTGGCTGAAGCGGGCGATTTGCGCATCCTTCATCAGGCTGCGAAAGTTAGGCCCACTGACATGCACGAGTGTCTTGTGGTCGCCACCTTCGAAATAGACGTCGCTCGCGTCGCCGAGGCTTTCGTCGAGGATCACCGGCACATCGTAAGCGGGGCCGATGGGCGGCACTGCGCCGATGTCGCAATCGGAAAAAAGCGAGCTGACCTCCTCCTCCGAGGCGAGACCAAGGCGCCGGTTCATCACATCCTGCAATGTGGAGAATTCGATCCGGTGCGTGCTCGGGACAACGGCTAGGACGTACCCCATTTCGTGATGTACGACGACGGATTTGGCCAGCCTGCCGCCGGGAATATGCGCGGCCTGCGCCGACTGGCTGGTTGTTGCTGTGCGGTGATGAGCGACGGTGTCGTAAGCGATACCCTCACCGGCGATATAGTCCTGAAGTTTTCCTGCGATCGTCATCGTAGGCACTCCTTATGTTGCGTGGGACGCATAGAAGGACATTTTCCTCTCATCATCCGGGAAGTCAACGACGAATGGGCAGCCGCAAATGTAAGTGGCTGGGAGACCATCCTGCTACGGCCATCGATCTCCTTTGCTTAGCTTCGCGCAATCTTGCGCCTGTATCTGCGTTCTGCGCCGCGATGGTGCGGAGCGGGCGCATTGGAGAGAATTATGAAGGCGAGAACCCTGGTTGTGATTTCGATAGCGCCGATCGCGGCCGTTCTTGCCGGATGCGTCAGCTATGCCGAGAAACCTGTTCTTTATCCCGTCGGCAGCCCGGTCAATCCGCCATTCGTTGCCCACGCCATGTGCATCGGCGAAGCCAATGCGATGTACGGCGAAGCGATGCAGCAATACAAACTGCGCGCACAGATGACTGGCGATTACCATGGCGCCGAAGCGGAAGCGCTCTCACGCGACGCTGCGCGCAGGCAGTATGACGCCTGCGCCTCGTCAGAAGGCTATCGCGCGGTCTACGATCGATAGGGCAGCGACAGGATGCTCTCTTTGAAGGTAGGTGAAACGGCTTGTTGGCCGGTGTGGCAGCATCTGTATACGGCCGTTCCATAAACTCGGCTCATATGAGTTGCACTAAATGCAAAAATGCAATAGATATAAAACTGCAATAATTGAAGGATAGGATCCGATCCAATTGGGATGAAAGACTGGACGTGCGCTGCGCCGGGCCAGTGACGCCTTGGAATTGCCCTTCTGAAGGCGATGGCGGCGGGATAATCACATTGCATTTCAAAAAAAGTGGGCTAATCAAGATGACCGCAGACATTGTATGCTCCGATTTCCTGCATTTCTTCCGCTCATGGGTAAGCAATCCACTCCGCGTCGCCGCGATCGCTCCCTCTGGGGTTTCGCTCGCCAAGCTGATGACGAAGGAGATCGCCGCGCTTGACGGGCCGATCATCGAACTGGGACCTGGCACGGGTGTTTTCACACGCGCGCTGCTCGCCCGAGGCGTCAGAGAGGCGGATTTGACGCTGATCGAATACGGGCCTGAATTCATCAGCAACCTTAAAGCACGCTTTCCGTACTCTCGCGTCCTGCAGATGGACGCGGGGCAATTGGCTCACGCCGACATCTTCGAAGGCGAGCCGGTGGGGGCGGTGATCAGCGGTCTGCCGCTGCTTTCGATGTCGCCACGCAAAATCACCGCCATCCTTGCCGGTGCTTTCACCTACATGCGGCCCGGCGGTGCGTTTTATCAGTTCACTTATGGGCCGCGCTGCCCCGTGCCGCGTCCGATCCTCGACCGCATGGGGCTCAAGGCAACGCATATCGGCGGCACGATGCGTAACCTGCCGCCTGCTGCAGTCTACAGAATTTCGCGCCGCAAGCCGCTTGAGCTCTCGCGGGAGCGCTTCAAATATCATCGCAGGGAAGAGGAAATTGGCGCGGCCGCCAAAGCGACTGACGGCTGAGGCATCCGAACGCAGATGACTGAAGTGAAAAAAGCCGGCGCGACGGAAGGCCGCCGCGAACGCAAGCGGCGGCAGACGCGCGAGCGCATCGAGCAGGCGGCAATGACGCTGTTCCTCGAACGCGGGTTCGATGCCACGACGATCGAGGACATCACCGAATCCGCCGACGTATCGAAGCGCAGCTTTTTCGACTATTTCCCCTCCAAGGAAGAGGTCGTCTTCGCCTGGCAGGATTCCTTTGCCGGCCATCTGATGGCTGCCATCGCCGCAAGGCCGAAGAGCGAGCCGCCCCTGAAGGTCGTTGAAGAAGCGATCGTGGAGACCGTCGTCGCTTCTGCCAATGAACGCGGTCTCGCCCTTGGCGAACTCATCCGTCGCACGCCGGTGCTAAAAGCGCGCGATCAGATGAAGTATGCAAAACTTGAGCAGAAGCTGACGGAAGCACTGATCGCAAGAGGCGGCCAAGGGAAGGAAGTCCGGGCACGCATGCGCCTCCTCTCGGCGGTCGTCATCGGAGCCTTGCGCGTCGGCGGCGAACGCTGGCAGGAACGTCCGTCAGAAGGCCCGTTCGAGGCCTTTGCCCGAGAGCTTTTTGCGGATCTTTGGAAGATGCTGGCGGATTTTGGGGATGAGGCGAAAAATCGGCGTTAGGCTATCGCGCTCTGTCGAAATGATTTTTTGACCAGCTGATCAAAATTGCTGCAAAATGAGGCGTCTTCGCAAAATTCGGCGCCGAGCCATGCGAAAGACGCATTGCTGCATTGCGGTAATAACCCTGTTCTCGATCAAATCGATTAGGTATTAATAGCTTCGTAAGCAGCGCACTCCTCCTCCCAGCGCTCTTACGCAGACTGGTAACACTCCTCCTCCCAGTTGCCAGTCAGGATCAAGAGCCCGGTGCACCTCCTCCCGCGCCGGGCTCTTTTCTATTTCAGCCCTGGAAAATCAGTTGCCCATCTACGCGATGGCCATCCAGCCGTTGCCTTATTTGACTCTCTTCGCGCCCACGGCTTATTTGAGCAGCAGCAGCCGTAGTGCGTTCAGCCAGGCGTCGATGTTGGAGTAGGCATGTTTGACGGATCGGGGGCCATGCAGAAGACGCTTGCGAGCCTCACGCTCGCTGCCTTCCTGTTATCGGCCTGCGGCGGACGGCACATCGGCGTGATGACGCCAGTGGGGTCGGTGCAGCCGGGCACCTCGAAAGTCGATCTTCTTGTCGCAACCACGCGCGCACGGGACAACGATCCCGCCGTCCTCTTTTCCGGCGAGCGCGGCACCGGCCTGATGGTCAATGCGGTCAACGTTTCGATACCGCCGGATGCCAATCGCAAGATCGGTCAGGTGCAATGGCCAAAGCGCCTGCCGGCAGATCCGCTCCGCGATTTCGTCACCGTCTCGGTCGATCCGCTGGAAGGCGAACGGGCAGGCGAGGTCTGGTTGAAGAGCCATATGCCGAAGAGCCGCCGTGTGCTGGTTTTCGTCCATGGCTTCAACAATCTCTACGAGGATTCTGTCTACCGCTTCGCGCAGATCGTTCACGATTCGCATGCGGACGTGGCGCCGGTCGTCTTCACCTGGCCGTCGCGCGGCAGCATCTTCGACTACAACTACGACAAGGAAAGCACGAATTATTCCCGCGATGCGCTGGAAGAGCTGCTGCGCCGCACCGCCCAGAATCCGGCAGTCAGCGATATCACGATCATGGCCCATTCGATGGGCACTTGGCTGACGGTCGAGGCGCTGCGCCAGATGGCGATCCGGGATGGGCACGTCGCAAGCAAGATCAACAACGTCATCCTTGCCTCCCCCGATCTCGACGTCGATGTCTTCGGCCGGCAGTTCGTGAGCCTCGGCGAGGAGAGGCCGCACTTCACCATCTTCGTTTCGCGGGACGACCGTGCGCTGGCACTTTCGCGCCGCATTTCCGGCAATGTCGATCGCCTCGGCCAGATCGATCCTTCGGCGGAGCCCTATCGCAGCAAGCTCGAGGCGGCGGGCATTACCGTCCTCGATCTCACCAAGCTCAAGGGCGGCGACCGGCTGAACCACGGCAAATTCGCTGAAAGTCCGGAAGTGGTGAAGCTGATCGGAGACCGGCTGATCGCTGGCCAGACGATTACGGACTCGCAGGTCGGTCTCGGCGAAGCGGTCGGGGCGGTCGCAATGGGCGCCGCGCAAACGGTCGGAAGTGCGGCCAGCGTTGCCGTCAGCACGCCGATTGCGATCTTCGATCCGCGCACGCGCCGCAACTATGATGCCCAGCTAAAGCGCTTCGGCCAGTCGATGGAAAATACCGCGGGCTCTGTCGGCGATACTGTCGGCGCCGGTTTGCCGACACAATAAAATTCCTCATAGGCATTCATCCCATTCTGATATATCACAGGGAAATCGTGGCGCTCAAGCCTTGCCTTGATGGATGATGATATGGCGAATGAGAGGAAGCAGACCGTCGCCGTTGTCGGCGCAGGCGTAATTGGGGCGTCGATTGCTTTCGAACTGCAGCGGCGCGGATTTCAGGTGACGTTGATCGACAAGGGCGAACCGGGTCGTGGCGCGTCCTACGGGAACATGGCGAGCATCGCGCTCGATTTTGCGGCGGGTTCCGGTCCGGCGACGTGGAAGAAGATTCCCGGCTGGCTGATGGACCCCCAGGGCCCGGTTTGGGTGCGGCCTTCTTACGCTCCCAAAATGCTGCCATGGTTGCTGCGCTTCATTGCTGCCGGCCGCCCGTCCCGGTTGCGCGAGATCGAAGATGCGGGCATGAGTCTGACCCGCCAAGCGCCTGGCGATTTCCGAACCATGCTTTCTGCAATCGGCGTGCCGGAACTCATGACGGAGGAAGGTTGCCTCGCCATCTATGAAACGGAAGCTGAATTCGCCGCCGACCGCGACCATATCGAGATGATGCAGCGCTACGGCTTCGATTTCGAGGTCCTGAACGGCGGCGCGATCCGGCACTACGAGGCGGAGCTTTCGCCCTCGATCGCCATGGCCGTGCTTTTGCCGGACAATAAATCGATCCGTGATCCCTACCAATTGGTAGTCAAGCTTGCGGATGCCGCTCAGGCGGCGGGCGCTCGCTTCGTGCCGGGTACCGTGCGCAATATCGAACGCAGGCCGGCGGGCGATGCTGTCGTACTGCTCGAAGGCGGTGGCAGCATCGAGGTCGACTCGGTGGTACTGGCAGCCGGCGTGCACACGCGCGATTTTGCCGCAAAGCTTGGCGAGCCGATCCCGCTGGAAACCGAGCGCGGCTATCACACGCAGATCATGAAGCCCGGCATCTCGATGCGCTATTCGATTATCTGGCCGCATCGCGCTTTCATGGTCACGCCGACGGCCGGCGGCATTCGCGTCGGCGGCAACGTCGAACTGGCGGGTCTCGACGCGCTCCCGGATTTCCGCCGCCCGCGGGTGCTCGTGCGCCATGCGCAACGCGCGCTGCCGGGTTTGAAGATCGAAGAGACGACCGAGTGGATGGGTCATCGCCCGGCACTGCCGGATACGATCCCGATTATCTCGCCTTCATCGAAGATGCCCGGCGTCTGGTATGCAACCGGCCACGGCCATCTCGGCCTGACGCTTTCGGCGACGACAGCGCGGCTGATCGCCGATATGGTGATGGGCGTCAAACCCACGGTCGACATAATCCCCTTCCGCATAAACCGATATTAGGAGGAACCAATGTCCGATAGCACGAAGCCCGTAGCGCTGATTACCGGTGGCGGCCGCGGCATGGGCGAGGCGATCGCCCGCGAACTGGCCGCGCAAGGCTATCTTCTGGCCCTGATGTCGCCTTCCGAAAGCTGCGAAAAGCTGGCCTTCGAGCTTGGCGGCATTGCCTCACGCGGCGTGGCGGAAAAAGCCGAAGACATCCAGGCGATTTTCGACCTGACGATGAATTCCTATGGCCGCGTCGACGCCGTCGTGAACCACACCGGTCATCCGCCGAAGGGCGATCTCCTGGACATTACCGACGAGATGTGGACGCTCGGTTCCGACATGATGATCCTGTCGCTGGTGCGCATGGCACGCCTCGTGACGCCTGTCATGCTAAAGCAAGGCAAGGGCGCCTTCGTCAACATCACGACCTTCGCCGCCTATGAGCCGTCGCTGATCTTCCCCGTTTCCTGCACCTATCGCGCTGCGGCAGGCGCATTCACGAAGCTTTATTCGGATCGGTATGCTGCGGATAATATCCGCATGAACTGCATCCTGCCCGGCTATATCGACAGCCTCAACCACAAGCCCGAAACCGCCGACAAGATCCCGATGAAGCGCATCGGTCATATGGAAGAAATCGCCAAGACGGCAGCCTTCCTGCTCTCTGATGGCGCGGGCTACATCACGGGTCAGAATATCCGCGTCGATGGCGGCGTCACGCGTCACGTTTGATAGGAGTAAAAAATGAGGTGGAAGCGTACCATCCAGCTTCTGGACGTTCACTGCGAAGGCGAGATCGGCAGGGTCGCGATCGGCGGCGTGCCGAAGATCCCCGGTGAGACGGTCGCCGCACAGCTTCATTGGTTGAATACGGATCCCAAGGGCACTGAGCTTCGCCGCTTCCTCTGCCTCGAGCCGCGCGGCGCGCCGATCGGGTCCGTCAACCTGCTTTTGCCCGCCAAGCATCCCGATGCCGATGCAGCCTTCGTCATTCTTCAGCCGGATCAGGCGCATGCGAGTTCCGGCTCGAATTCGATCTGCGTCACCACCGCGCTGCTCGAATCCGGCATCGTCGAGATGAAGGAACCAGAAACGGTCGTTACACTCGAGACCGCTGCCGGTTTGGTTAGGGCGGTGGCAACCTGCCGCGACGGTCGCTGCGAGAAGGTGCGGCTCACCATGGTTCCGGCCTTCGTCCATCAGTTGGACATCGAGATCGAAACGCCGCATTGGGGCAAGGTCAAAGCCGACATCTGCTATGGCGGCATCTTCTATGCGCTGATTGATGTCCGCCAGATCAACCTGACGATCGAGAAGGCAAATGCCGCAGGCCTCGTTCAGGCAGGCATGATCCTCAAGGAAATCATCAATCGTGATATCCTGGTCGTGCATCCGGAAATTCCGGCGATCTCCGGCGTTGCCTATGTGATGTTCCGCGATAGCGAGCCGGATGGCGCGGTGCGCACCTGCACGACGATGTGGCCCGGCCGCGCCGACCGCTCGCCCTGCGGCACCGGCAGTTCAGCGAACCTGGCGGCCCTCCATGCGCGCGGCAAGGCCAAGGCCGGCGACATCTTCAAGTCGCGCTCGATCATCAGCTCGGAATTCGAGGTCGGCTTGCAGGCGATAACCGAAGTTGCAGGCCGCCCGGCCATCATCCCGACGATCACCGGCCGCGGCTTCACCTTCGGCCTGTCGCAGGTGGCGCTCGACCCTTTCGACCCGCACTCGGGCGGCTTCGCGCTGACAGATGTCTGGGGACCGCAGGCGGGCGAGATTTGAGCGTCAATAGTCGAAAGGCTCGACGGTCGTCTTGACATGTTCGCCGGCAGCCTTCGGGTAGATGACGCCCTTGCGCAGGATGATGTTGGCGTAGAGGCGCGGCTCGCTCGTCTGAATGACGGCGTGGGCGGCGCGCACACGATTGTAGAAATCCTGGCCGACAAGTGGCGTCACGTCGCGGTGCGGCTCGTGCTTGGCGCAGCAGTCGATCATTTCCTCATGCACGGGATCGAGCTTGTCGCGCTCGGCCTTGACGGTCGAGCGGAAGATCGCCTCAGGCACGAAATCGTCGATCGGCAGCACGCTTAGAACTGCGTCGAGCACCGGCACGATGCCGTGGCCGTCCAGGCGGATCAGCCGCCGCGCATGCTCGACACCCGGATAATTGCCGTCGACGATGGCGATCTCGTCGCCGTGGCCCATCTCGCGCAATGTCGAGAGCAGTTGCGGACTCAAGAGCGGATCAAGTCCCTTCAGCATTTTCAATCTCCTTGAAAAGCACGTTCTGGTCGGTTAGATAGCGCGCAAAAATCGGCAGGCTCGCGCCACCAATCGCGCGCGCTTGCGCGCCCACCACGCCCTCGATGATCTCTGGCATCACAACACCCTGCAGGTCGAGTTTCGCGGCCTCGCGGATTGTCGCGTTCACGATACGCGTGCGCACCCAGCCGGGGAAGCCGCCGTCGATGACGGCAGCGCTGAAATCGACGATCGAGGCAGCGGCAACGACCGCCTGAGCCAGCGCTTTCGCAGTGTCCTGGATCCAGGTTTCCATCGGCTCGCCGAAGTCAACCCAGTCGTTGGCAGAATACCAAAGCGGCTGAGGATCGATGCCTTTCTCGCGCAGCATGTTTTCGAGCACGAAGATCGAGGCGATATCGAGAAGCTGGCGGTTTTCGCCGTTCTTGCCGCGTACCGGAAGCGGTCCGATCGCGCCGGCGGTGCCTGTGCGCCCGGAGAAGATGGCCGAATTGAGGACAATGCCGCCGCCGATGAAAGACCCTATGAAAAAATAGACGAAATCCGGATAGGACGGGCCGACGCCGAAGACGAGCTCCGCACCGCAGGCGCTGGTCGCATCATTTTGCAGATAGACCGGATAAGAAACGCGCGCGGCGACTTCGGCCTGCAGGTCGAACCCGCGCCAGACTTCCATTGCGCCCTCCGGCGCACCGACCTCGTCTGCCCAGTTCCAAAGCTCGAAGGGCGCGGCAATGCCGATTCCTGCGACCCGGCTCCGTTGCCTGTCGCTGAGCCTGCTTTCAAGCTCCCGGATACCGGAAATGATAAAGGCGAGAATTTCGTCCGGTTGCGGATAGGCATATGTCCGGTGCAACTGCATGCGGATGCGTCCGACGAAATCCATCAAAACCAGATCGGCGCTGCGCCGGCCCATCTTTACGCCGAAGGAATTGACGGCGTCGGGATTGAGACGCATCGGGATCGACGGCTGGCCGACGCGGCCGCGAACGGGCTCGCCTCTTGAAAGCAACCCCTCCCTCTCCAGTTCCCTCATGATGACGGAAACGGTTTGAGCAGAAAGGCCGCTGCGGCGTGCGATATCGGCCTTCGAAAGCGAGCCGTAGAGGCGCACCAGCGAAAGGACCAGCCGCTCGTTATAGGCGCGCACCCTGACCTGGTTCGCGCCTCCCGCCGGATTTAGAATTGGTGGTGTGCCCGGCGCGTGCGTCGGACCGTCCAAGGACGACATTGGCCACTCCTCCCGTTCATTGGCCTATGCCCGATTTTTAATCAACATGCCACATGGAATTAATAATTCAATTGGATTTATTTATTGACAAGCGAATTTCTTTTCGTTCTTAATTGCGATCGTCAACAGTATGGGACGGCTTTGGAGGAGGCCTTTGACTGAATCCGCGATGTCGTCCTGTGTCTCAAATTCCGGTTCTGCCATGCGGGAGTTCCGGCTAATCTCTGGGAGGAGTTCATGAAGAAATCAGTTCTGGCTTTCGGCGCGCTTGCACTCGGCGTTGCCTTTTCCGCTCCGGCCATGGCCGCGGATGTTTCCGCCTGCCTCATCACCAAGACGGACACAAATCCGTTCTTCGTCAAGATGAAGGAAGGCGCAACGGCCAAGGCGAAGGAGCTCGGCGTTACGCTGAAGTCCTACGCCGGTAAGATCGACGGCGATAGTGAGAGCCAAGTTGCCGCTATCGAAAGCTGCATTGCCGATGGCGCAAAGGGCATTCTGATCACTGCATCCGATACCAAGGGCATCGTTTCGTCGGTCAAGAAAGCGCGCGACGCCGGCCTGTTGGTCATCGCGCTCGACACGCCGCTCGATCCGGCTGATGCCGCTGACGCGACCTTTGCGACCGACAATCTGCTTGCCGGCAAGCTGATCGGCCAGTGGGCCAAGGAAACACTCGGCGACAAGGCAAAGGACGCCAAGGTCGCCTTCCTCGATCTGACACCGTCGCAGCCGACCGTCGACGTCCTGCGCGATCAGGGCTTCATGATGGGCTTCGGCATCGACACCAAGGACCCGAACAAGATTGGCGATGAGGACGATCCGCGTATCGTCGGTCACGATGTGACCAACGGCAACGAAGAAGGCGGCCGCAAGGCCATGGAAAACCTTCTCCAGAAGGATCCGAGCATCAACGTGATCCACACGATCAACGAGCCGGCCGCTGTTGGTGCCTACCAGGCGCTGAAGGCTGTCGGAATGGAGAGCAATGTGCTGATCGTTTCGGTTGACGGTGGTTGCCCGGGCGTCCAGTCCGTCAAGGACGGCGTCATCGGCGCCACTTCGCAGCAGTACCCGCTGATGATGGCGGCTCTCGGCGTCGAGGCGATCAAGAAGTTCGCCGACAGCGGTGAAAAGCCGAAGCCGACAGAAGGCAAGTCCTTCTTCGACACCGGCGTTTCGCTCGTCACCGACAAGCCGGTTTCCGGCGTCGAATCGATCGACACCAAGGTCGGCACCGACAAGTGCTGGGGCTGAGCCTGGTTCTCTAGCCAAAACACCGGCCGGGGCTTGATCCCCGGCCGCTTTCGACAGACGATAAGCTCTTGCCACAAGAACCGGCGTTCGAAGACCGGAGCAATATGGGCAATAGCTTCCGCGCGCGGTTCGGCGCGAAAGCGGAGGAGGAAAAATGACCGGAGCACAGGACTTCGAACGGGTTCTTGACAGCAGCGACAAGAATGTCGCGTCGTTTGAACACCAGGAAATCTCATTTCTGAAACGTGCGCAGCACTTCCTGCATTCGACGCCGGCAGCGGTGCCGTTGATAGTGCTAGTGCTGGCGATCATCATCTTCGGCATAGCGATCGGCGGGCGGTTCTTCTCGTCCTACACGCTGACGCTTATCCTGCAGCAGATCGCAATCGTCGGTATCCTCGGCGCGGCCCAAACGTTGGTCATCCTGACCGCCGGCATCGATCTTTCGATCGGCGTCATCATGGTCATTTCCGCCGTCATCATGGGCAACTTTGCGATCACTTACGGAATTCCGACGCCGATTGCTGTCATCCTCGGCATGCTGGTTGGCGGCGTATGCGGCCTGCTCAACGGTTTCCTCGTCGCCTACATGAAGCTGCCGCCGTTCATCGTGACGCTCGGCACTTGGAACATCGTCATGGCGACGAATTTCATCTACTCGGCAAACGAGACGATCCGCGATGCGGACGTGGATGCGCAGGCGCCGCTGCTGCATTTCTTCGCGCTCAGTTTCAAGGTCGGCAATGCGGTCCTGACGCTCGGCGTCATCGCGATGGTGCTGCTGGTACTCGGGCTCTGGTATGTTCTCAACCACACGGCCTGGGGTAGGCACGTCTATGCGGTCGGCGATGATCCGGAAGCGGCAAAGCTCTCCGGCATCCAAACCAAGCGCGTGCTGCTCACGGTCTATGCAATCTCGGGCGTCATCGCCGCTTTTGCAGCCTGGGTGTCGATCGGCCGCAACGGCTCCATCTCGCCGTCCTCAGCCGTCACCGATTTTAACCTGCAGGCAATCACCGCGACTGTGATCGGCGGGATCTCGCTCTTCGGCGGCCGCGGCTCCATCCTCGGCACCTTGTTCGGCGCGATGATCGTCGGCGTCGTGTCTATGGGACTCAATATGCTCGGGGCCGACCCCCAATGGAAAGTCCTGCTGACCGGCGTGCTCATCATCGCCGCCGTCGCAATCGACCAGTGGATCAGAAAGGTTTCGGTGTAATCATGGCTGTTGAACCCATCCTTACCGCCCGCGGCCTCGTCAAGCGTTACGGACGCGTCACCGCACTCGACAACGCAGACTTCGACCTCTATCCCGGCGAAATCCTCGCCGTCATCGGCGACAATGGCGCCGGCAAGTCGTCGCTCATCAAGGCGATTTCCGGTGCAGTCACGCCCGACGAAGGCGAGATCACGTTGGAGGGCAAACCGGTGCACTTCAGGTCGCCTATGGAGGCACGTGAGGCGGGCATCGAGACCGTCTATCAGAACCTTGCGCTTTCTCCGGCTCTGTCGATTGCCGACAACATGTTTCTTGGCCGCGAGATCAGAAGGCCGGGCGTGCTCGGCAGCTGGTTCCGCATGCTCGACCGGCCGGCGATGGAAAAGCGCGCCCGCTCGAAGCTCTCGGAGCTGGGTCTGATGACGATCCAGAACATCAATCAGGCGGTCGAAACGCTGTCCGGCGGACAGCGCCAGGGTGTGGCGGTCGCGCGCGCGGCCGCTTTCGGTTCCAAGGTCGTCATCATGGACGAGCCGACAGCCGCACTCGGCGTGAAGGAAAGCCGTCGCGTGCTGGAGTTGATCCTTGACGTAAAGTCCCGCGGCCTGCCGATCGTGCTCATCTCGCACAACATGCCGCATGTCTTCGAAGTCGCCGATCGCATCCACATCCACCGGCTCGGACGCCGCCTGACGGTCATCAATCCGAAGGAATACACCATGTCCGACGCGGTGGCATTCATGACCGGCGCCAAGACTGTTCCGACGGATCCGGTTGCCGCATGAGCGTAACCGTCGGGGAAATCGCCGGCGAGGTTATCAGCCGCGCTGGCGATACCAAGCGCTTCCTGATTGCCATCGCTGGCCCGCCCGGCTCCGGCAAGTCGACCATGGCGGATAATCTCGCCGATGCGTTGAAAGCCAAGAGTGAAAGTGCGGAAGTACTGCCCATGGACGGCTTTCACATGGACAATGCGATCCTCATCGAACGCGGCCTGCTCGCCCGCAAGGGCATCCCGGAGACGTTCGATGTGCGCGGCTTCCTCGATATCATCCGCGCCGTCAAGCGCGCCGACCAGGAGGTGCTGATCCCGGTCTTCGACCGGTCGCGCGAGATCGCCATCGCGTCGGCCCGCGTCGTGTCGCCGGAGCACCGCTTCATCATCGTCGAGGGCAACTACCTTCTGTTCAACCAAGGCAAATGGGCGGAGCTTGAGGGCATCTTCGACTACTCCATTATGCTTGCCCCGCCGATCGAGGTGCTGGAAGGGCGGCTCTGGGCCCGCTGGCGCGGCTATAAGCTGACAGAAGAGCAAGCAAGCGCCAAGGTCTATGGCAATGACCTGCCGAATGGCAGGCTCATCCTGGAAAACCGCCGTCCTGCCGACGTAACGCTCGAAATCGCCTGACAATTAAAGCGGCAAAATGTTTGCCATAAGCCGTGCCGGGGTGATAATGCGCGGGCAGGATTTAAAAGCCGCCCTGCCGGAGTTAGCGCATGCAGTCCCTCACCATCCGCCGCCCTGACGATTGGCACCTGCATCTGCGCGACGGCGCTATGCTTGAAGGTGTGATCGGCGATACCAGCCGCAACTTTGCGCGCGCCATCATCATGCCGAACCTCGTTCCGCCGGTCGTGACGACGGCGGATGCGAAAGCCTATCGCGAGCGGATCATGAAGGCACTGCCGGCCGGTGATCGCTTCGAGCCGCTGATGACGCTCTATCTAACGGAGCATACGAGCGCCGATGATGTCGAGGAAGGCAAGAAAAGCGGACTGATCACGGCGGTGAAACTTTATCCGGCGGGTGCGACCACCAATTCCCATAGTGGCGTGGGTGACATGGAAAAGGCCATGCCAGTGCTGGAGCGGATGGCGAAGATCGGCCTGCCGCTTTGCGTGCATGGCGAAGTCACGACGCCGGAGGTCGATATCTTCGACCGCGAGGCAGTGTTTATCGAGACCGTCCTCGATCCCTTGCGCAAGCGCCTGCCGGAATTGAAGGTCACGATGGAACACGTGACAACGGCGGACGGCATCGACTACATCAAGTCGTCAAAAGCCAATCTCGCCGGCTCCATCACCACGCACCACCTGATCATCAACCGAAACGCGATCCTCGTCGGCGGCATTCGGCCGCATTACTACTGCCTGCCCGTCGCCAAGCGCGAAAACCACCGCCTGGCGCTGCGCGCGGCCGCCGTGAGCGGCGACAAGCGCTTCTTCCTCGGCACGGATTCGGCGCCGCATATCGACCCGCTGAAGGAGTGCGCCTGCGGCTGTGCCGGGATCTATACTTCGATCAACACGATGAGCTGCCTCGCCCATGCTTTTGAGCAGGAAGAGGCGCTCGACAAGCTCGAAGCCTTCGCCTCGCTGAACGGCCCGGGCTGGTATGGTTTGCCGCCGAACGAAGAGCTCATCACGCTGGTGAAGCGTGAAGTGCCTGTGACATTTCCGGAAAAAATCGAAACCGGAGCCGGAACCGTGACGGTGTTCGATCCGATGTTCCCGCTACACTGGGATGTCGAACGCTGAGAACGGGCGGGGAGGAGCAACGCCCTCCCGCTTTCTTCAAAGGACCATCAAGGCGCGAACGAAGGCGATTGCGGAAAGCAGCGATGCTATCGTGCGGACGTGGTTCCACCAGGTCCAGTCCTTCAGATAGGTATTCCAGACGCTGACGGCTTCCGCGCCGTTGCCGCTGACCTTTGCTAGCGCGTCGTTCATCGGCACATTGAAGACGATCGTCGAGATGAAGGATGCGATGACATAGAGGCTGGCACCAGCCAGCATCCAGACGCCAGAGCCTCCACGCCAGTCGATAATGGCCAGGACGGCGATCAGAACGCAGAGGATGGCGGTCGGAACGAAGATCAGCATGAACGGCGAGCGCACGATCGTGACGTTGATCGAATTCATTGCCGCGATGCCCTGTTCCGGTGGAATACGGGAAAAGGCGGTCATGATGAAGGTCGAGAAGGCAAAGAAGATGCCGGCGACAATTCCGCTGCCGATCGCAGCGGCGACGAGCGCAAGAATGAGGATCATTCCCATGTTCATGCCCCCCATATGCCGGTCGCCGCGGTTTCGCGGGCATATTGGCTGAAGTCTTTCGGCGGCCGCCCGAGGATTTCGGCAACACCGTTCATGACGCGCGAATTGCGGCCGTCGAGAACCTTGCCGAAGAGCTCCTCGAGAAGATCAATCGTTCCTGCCGGCACGCCGGTCGCGGAAAGCCCGGCCTTGAAGTCTCCCATGGAAACCTGGCGATAGCGGATTGTCCGGCCGGTTGCCGTCGCAATCTCCGACACCGCCTCGCGGAAGGTGAGCGCGCGTGGCCCGGTCAATTCGTAGGTCTTGCCGAGGTGGCGCGGGTCGGTCAGTGCGGCAAGGGCAGCATCGGCAATGTCGTCGGCATCGGTGAAGGGCTCCTTTACCTCGCCCGCAGGCAGAGCCAGCTCTCCCGCGACAATCGATTCCACGAACGCGCCTTCGCTGAAGTTCTGGCAGAACCAGGAGGCGCGAAGGATCGTGTAGCCGATGCCGGAGGCCTTGAGCATCTCTTCGCTGCGTTCCGCGCCGTCTTCGCCGCGGCCGGAGAGCAACACGATGTGCCGCAAGCCCGAATCGGCGGCCGCCTTCGCTAAGGCGCCAATGGCGTCGGCGGCCCAGCTCACGGCGAGATCAGGTTGAAAGGTGACATAGGCGCTGGTGGCGCCCTCAAGCGCCGCCGACCAGGTCGCTCTGTTCTCCCAATCAAAAGGGCGTGTGCTGGAGCGCGAAGCGAAGCGCGATTTGGTACCGTGCTTTTCGAGCCGGGCGGCGACGCGACCGCCGGTTTTCCCCGAGCCGCCGACAAGGATGATTTCGGAATTCTGCATTGGACTGCTCCTTCCATAGAATGAGAGAAAATCTCTTATTTGCATAATGAGATAAACTCTCTTATTTTCTCCGTCAATAGAAAAATGGAGTGCCGAATGCCAGAACAGACCGCAGTTAGGCGTAAAAGAGGATTGCAGTCGGCCGGCCAGCCACGCCGAATCCCGCGCCAGCAGCGTGGGCGGGAACGTTTCGAGAAGATCCTGTCGGTGGCAATGGAACTGATCGAAAAGAACGGCAGCGACGCCCTGAAGATGAGCGAAATCGTTGAAAAGGCGGAGCTTTCCTTCGGCGCTCTTTATCAGTATTTCCCGGACAAGAGTTCCATCATCCGGACGCTTGCCGAACGCTTCAACGAGCAGGGCAGGAACTGCGTAGAAGAAGAGCTGGCCAAGGTGACGAGCGCCGAAGCGCTGCAGCGGGCGCTCTGCAACGTCGTCGATCAGTATTGTGATTTCTTCCGCAGAGAACCGGTCATGCGCGACATCTGGCATGCGACCCAGGCCGACAAGCTGCTGCAGCAAGTCGATGCCGAAGACATGGAATTCCACTCGCAAAGACTGTTTGAGGTTTTGGAAAAACTGTGGCCGGAGCGTGAAGGAGGCGAATTGCTGGCGATTGCGCGGCTGACGATGCATTTGCTTGCGGCCGCCGTGCGTTATTCGATCTCGGTCGGCGAGGAGGAGGGGCGGACCGCGATCGCGCTCTACAAAAGGATGCTGCCGGCCGATATCGGCCGGCTTCTCGACAGCCCGTGATTTAGTCGGGCATGAAGCTGCGGAGCATGAGATAGGCGATTGCTCCCATGGCGACGGCGACCGCTGACGCCAATGCCAAGGCTACACCATATTCCCGCTTGCCGGCGGTGAAGGCCAGCACCGCCTTTGTCACGACATTGACAGCGACGGCTATGAGGATGACGTCGGCGGCGGTTTTGGCATTGATCGCCGTGCCCATAAGGCGCGCCGTCGAAAGTGTGATGGCGTCCACATCGACCAGCCCGGAGATCGCGGCCACGGCGTAAAGTGCCGACGCGCCGATATAATCGATTGCCATCTTTGAAATCAGGGTGATCAACCCAAGCAGCGCGGCAAAGGAGAAGACCATGCGCAGTTCGAACGGGTTCTTCAGCTCAATTTCCGGCACCTCCGTCGCGGAGCCGGAGCGCCAGACCCAGAAGAAACCCGCAATCAGGAAGCCGATGATCGCCGGGATCAGGCCGGCCGCAAGCGGAGGAATCAAATCGAGCGACAAGGCGCCGCCGATGACAAGGACGCGGGCAAAGGACAAGGCGCCAGCGACGGCCGCTCCGGCCGCCAGGTGCGTCGAACCCTGAGGCGCCTGCTTGGAATAGCGGGCGAAGGAGAGCGTCAGCGCAGTGGAAGAAACCAGTCCCCCGGCTGCGCCCGCCAGCAGAATACCGCGGCCCGTGCCGGTCAGTTTGATGGCGACATAGCCGGCAAAGGAAAGCGCGGCGATGGTAATGGTCAGCACCCATAGGGAGAAGGGGTTGAGCGCCCCCCAAGGATCGAGCGGCCTGTCCGGCAGCAGCGGCAAAGCAACCACGGTCATGGCAAGCAGCACCAGCGCAGAGCGAAGCTCCGGCCAGGTCAAACCTCTCAAAAAGCCATGCAGGCTGTGGCGCGCCGCAAGAATTATGGTCATCACGACGCCGCTTGCAGCCGCAGTCACGATGTCGCCGACAGCCGCGAGTACGCCGAGGCCGAAAACCGCCAGCGCGGCCACGACCGAGGTTATGCTGTAATCTTCGTCTTCCTGCGTCTCCTGCCAATTCCCGGCGATATAGGCAAGGCCGAGCAGCGCCGCGACCGTCGCCGGCAGGAAGGGGCCGACTATCGAATTCAGTGTCCCGGCTATTCCGCCGAGAAAACCCGTAAGGGCGAATGTGCGGATGCCCGCGGTCCTGCCGCCCGCCCGGACCTCGCGCTCCCGCCAGCCCCGCTCGACGCCGACAAGCAGGCCAATCGCAAGCGCGACACCGAGACGCTGAAAGATTTCGATATGTTCCATGGCCTAACGATATTCCTGTTGCGCCATCGCACAATCCGAAATGTTTGAAAGAGTTGACGCATTCATTGCTATTCTTGACGCCGGCCCACCGCAGTTCTGGAATCTTTGCGCGCTTGCTGCTATTGCCTCATGGATTTAAGCGAAGGAGAGAGCGATGCCCTTGACGACTTTTCCCGACCGCGCCGTCATGGCCGAACTGGTGGCGAAGATGCTCTGGGAGATCAAGGCGGTCCATTTCAACGCCGCTCAGCCCTACAAGCTCTCCTCCGGCATGGCGAGTCCTGTCTATATCGATTGCCGCAAGCTGCTCTCTTTCCCGCGCATCCGTTCCACGGTGATGGATTTTGCCGCAGGCGTCGTCCTTCGTGACGCCGGTTTCGAACAGTTTGATTGCATCGCCGGCGGCGAGACGGCAGGCATTCCCTTCGCCGCGCTGCTTGCCGACCGACTCGGCCTGCCGATGATCTATGTCCGCAAACAGCCGAAGGGTCATGGTCGCAATGCGCAGATCGAAGGCAATATGCCGGAAGGTTCGCGCGTCCTTGTCATCGAGGATCTGACGACGGCGGGCGGCAGCATGTTCAAGTTCATCGATGCCGTCCGCGCGGCTGGCGGCATCGTTGATCACGGCATTGCACTCTTCTACTACGGCATCTTTGACGAAGGCGCGCTGCGCTTTGCTGACGGGAAGGTGAAGCTGCACTACATCGCTACCTGGCGCGACGTTCTGGCTGTTGCGAAAGCACAGGAGCTTTTCGACGAGAAGACGCTCAGCGAAGTGGAAGCCTTCCTCGACGCGCCGCTCGCCTGGTCCGGCCGCAACGGCGGCGTTTCGTCGCTTTAACGGCAGATCGACGAAGTGCGGCTTTGCTTTTGCCACGAAATTATCTAATCGATTTGAAGATCGAAATTCACCATACGTTGGGAGGCCGGAATGATTTTGTGCTGTGGCGAAGCGTTGATCGACATGCTGCCGCGGGAGACGACGCTCGGCGAGAAGAGCTTCGCGCCCTATGCCGGCGGAGCGATCTTCAACACGGCGATTGCGCTCGGCAGGCTTGGCGTTCCGACGTCCTTCTTTACCGGCATCGCCGATGACATGATGGGCGATATCCTGCGCGAGACTCTAGTCGCCAGCAATGTCGATTTCAGCCTTTGCGCCATATCGGCCCGCCCGTCGACGCTCGCATTCGTTAAGCTGGTGAACGGTCAGGCGACTTATGCCTTCTACGATGAAGGCACGGCCGGCCGCATGATCACCACAGACGACCTGCCGCTCCTCGGCGACGATTGTGAGGCGCTGCATTTCGGCGCGATCAGCCTGATCCCGAGCCCCTGCGGCGAAACCTACGAAGCGCTGCTCGATCGTGAGGCGGGAAAGCGCGTCATCTCGCTCGATCCGAACATCCGCCCAGGCTTCATCAAGAACAAGGAAGCCCACATGGCGCGCATCAAGCGCATGGCGGCGAAGGCCGATATCGTCAAGTTCTCCGACGAGGATCTCGAATGGTTCGGCCTCGAAGGTAGCCATGACGATCTGGCGGCCTACTGGCTGAAGCATGGCGCCAAGCTCGTCGTCATCACCAAGGGCGCGGAGGGCGCGGAGGGCTACACCAAGGATCGCAAGGTCGTTGTGGCGAGCCAGCGCGTCACCGTCGTTGATACTGTCGGCGCTGGCGACACCTTCGATGCCGGAATTCTCGCTTCGCTTAAGATGGATAATCTGCTGACCAAGGGCCAGGTTGCCTCCCTCGACGAAAAGGCGCTGCACAACGCTCTGTCGCTTGGGGCGAAGGCCGCGGCCGTCACCGTTTCGCGTGCCGGCGCCAACCCGCCCTGGGCGCACGAAATCGGCCTTTGAGCTACGCAAGCCGATCAAGAAAGCCGATCACTTCACGATTAAAGTGCTCGGGCCGCTGCAATGGCGCGAAGTGGCCGGCATCGGGCAGCAGGATGAGCTCTGCATCAGGGATGGTGCGCGCGAGATAGTCGGCATGCTCGGGCTTAATGAATTCGTCGCGCTCACCCAGCACGACCGCGACTGGCACCTTGATCCGCTCGAGATCGCTCGCTGTGTAGTTGGGCTCGGTCGCCATCATCCTGCTGACATCCTGAACAAAGGTATCGAACTGATCGGGCGTTGCCGATAGTGCCTGATAGTCCTTCCTGTGTCGGCTGAAGCAGCGATCGATGACCGGTGTCGCAACAAACTCTTTCGTGCCGTTCGGATCCATATTGCACGCGAAGAAGAAGACGCCGAAGACGCGGTCCGGATGCTGATCGGCAAGGATGAGCGCGGTGCAGGCGCCATCGCTCCAGCCGACGAGGGCTGCTTTGGCAAGCTCTAAATGATCCATGACCGCAAGGACGTCCGAAGCCATCAGCTCGTATTTATAGGGCTGGCTATCGCGGGTGCTGCGGCCATGCCCACGGCTGTCGATGACCACGACCTGCCGGCCGGACTCGATTAGTGCCGGCACTTGGTAGCCCCAATTGCCGCTGTTACCAAGCCCGCCATGCAGTAGGACCACCGCAGGACCGGCCCCGTAAGTGGCGTACCAGATACTGGCACCATCATGCTCGACGAAACCTGCGGATGCTACGGCCGGCAGCGGCTGCGCGCCCTCTGCCTCAAAAATCTTGAGCTCGTCGTCCATCACACTCATTTGGCTCTCCCTTCCTGATACAGACGATCAGATGTGGCGCGTTTCGACAGCTTCAAATGAAAAATCACAGATCCGATCCAGTGTCTTGAAGCACGATCCGATAGCCGTCATGTCCTTCGAATGTCAGACCGATATGGTCCCAGAACGGATTTGCACCGCTCAACATCGCGAGATCGGGCTTCATGAGCCGAGCCGCTCCTGGCAGATCATCTCCACCAGCGCCTGCAAGTCCTTCACGTGGGTGACAAGCCATTGCAGCTCCTCATCGCTGATCGTGTATTTCGACGAATATCGCGCCTCGACATAGGCCCGCGACAACAGCTCAAAGCAGCGGCGGGCAAAACGGCTGTCGCGTGGCCAGGCGGACACCAGCCGCGCATCGGCGCTTTCAGCTTGCGAACGCAGCACCCTGATGCGGTGAGACTTCGGGCTGTAGAGGGTTAGGGTCAGTAAGACGCAGTGATATGCACGCTCGGTCGCTTGGTGAAGCATGAACGCGCCGTCCCGCCAGATCTTTTGCCCAAGCATCAGTTCGGCCCCGGTAAGAGCCTCGATTGACAGCTGATACCACTGATCGAAATACCGCTGAGCTTCAGCCTTTGCCTCCTCTGGTGTCAGCGCCTTCGGCTGGGCGAGGGGATGGCCTGGCTCCTCGTAGAGCACGATGCCATCCCTGGCGATGTCGGTGAAAAACGGCCGGCCGCGTGCCAGCTGGTCGTTGACGTCTGCCAGGCAGTGGACGATCGGGATCACTGGCGTTTCGATCCGATGGCTGATCTGCTCCTGCAACAGCCGTTCTTCCAGCGCCTCCCACAGCTCATGCTCCTCGGCAAAGCTCTTGGTGTTGACGACGATCAGAAGATCATAGTCGGAACGGTAGCCGCTTGAGCGATCCTCGACCCAGTCGCCGCGGGCGTACGAGCCGTAGAGCAGCACCATGAGCACCTTGCCGGCCGCCTTCTTTCCGGACAGCTTGGTGGCGCGGAACTGCTCGACCTCGAAAAACAGGATCTGCAGAACCCGGGCAAGCTCTCGGCGCTTCTTGTCGGGCAGGTGGTCGAGATGGTCTGTCAGGGTCACGGCCGCGTCAAAGCCTTCGGTGGGAATCGTATCCATCGTAGCGGCTCATCGGTTGTTGCACATATAAACTCTTTACGCGAATGCTTCAAATATTACAACCAGGTTTCGGCGCAGGCGAAAGTATTACCGATTGTCTTCGGCACCAAACGTCACTGTCGCCGGCTTCTCACCTGGTTCGGATCAACGCCTGCCACTCGGCGAGATACGTCCGCATATGTCACTCTGGGAGGAGGAGCCGACTGCCATCTCCCCTGGGGTGCAACCCGAAGGATCGGAGTGATCTTACGTGGCGAGCTTCGTCAATGCTGCAACAAGCCCCTGGGTCGAGGAATCGTGCCCTGCCGCGCTCTCTTTGCCTTCGATGACCGGTAGCAGGCCGGTCGCCAGTTCCTTGCCGAGCTCGACGCCCCATTGGTCGAAGGAGTTGATGCGGAAGAGCACGCCTTCGACGAAGACACGGTGCTCATAGAGCGCAATCAGGCGGCCGAGCGCATAGGGCGTCAGCTTATCGTAGACGAACGTGATCGAAGGCCGGTTGCCGGTGAAGACCCGGTGTGGCGCGATGAAATCTGCCTTCTTGTCGTCCATGCCCTTGGCTGTGAGCTGCGCTTTGGCTTCCTCGAAGGTGCGGCCCTTCATGAGCGCTTCGGACTGTGCCAGGCAGTTCGCCATTAGCAATTGGTGCTGGTGGCGCAGCTCCGGCTCGAAGGCGTTGGCGGCGATCATGAATTCACTGGGAATGATGCTCGTTCCCTGGTGGATGAGTTGGAAGAAGGCGTGCTGGCCGTTGGTCCCAGGCTCGCCCCAGACCACCGGACCGGAATTGTTCTCGACCGGCGTGCCGTCGATCGTCACACCCTTGCCGTTGGATTCCATGTCGAGCTGCTGCAGATATGCCGGAAAGCGTGAAAGGCGCTGGTCATAGGGCAGGATGGCGCGGGTGGAATAACCCAGGACATTGCGATGGAAGAAGCCGACGAGGCCGAGCAGCATCGGCAGGTTTTCGGTAACCGGTGCCTTACGGAAGTGGTTGTCCATAGCATGCGCGCCGTCAAGGAACTTGCCGAAGTTTTCCGGTCCGATCGCGATCATTAGCGGCAGGCCGATGGCCGACCAGATGGAATAGCGCCCGCCGACCCAGTCCCAGAATCCGAAGACGCGTTCGCTGTCGATGCCGAAGGCGGCAACCTTGTCGAGCGCCGTTGAGACGGCGGCGAAATGGTGCTGCACCGCAGCCTCACCCAGCACCTTGGCGATGAAGTTGCGCGCCGTCTGCGCATTGGTCATCGTCTCGATCGTCGTGAAGGTCTTCGAGGCAATGATGAAGAGCGTCGTTTCCGGCTGAACCTGCTTCAGGATATCGGCGATGTGGGCGCCGTCGATGTTGGAGACGAAATGCGCGCGCGGGCCATCATGGAAGGGCGCGAGCGCCAACGTCGCCATGACCGGGCCGAGGTCCGAGCCGCCAATGCCGATATTGATGACGTCGGTTATCTGCTTGCCCGTCGCACCCTTCAGCGCGCCGGAGCGGACGCCGTCGGCGAACTTGCCCATGGCGGCGAGAACGCCGTTGACATCCGGCGTCACGTCTTTGCCATCCACGAGCACGGGCGTGTTGGAGCGGTTGCGAAGCGCTGTGTGCAGAACGGCGCGGTCTTCCGTGAAGTTGATCGCCTTGCCGGAAAACATTTCCTCGCGCTTCTTCTCTACACCGCCTTCTTCAGCGAGCTTGACGAGAAGCGCCAGGATTTCGCCGTTCATGGCAGTCTTCGAATAGTCCATCAAAAGGTCGTCAAGCGAGGCGGTGAAGCGCGTGAAGCGCTGAGGATCGGCCGCGAAGGCAGCGCGGATATCGGTTGCCTTCGTGGCGGCCGCAGTGTTCTTCAGCTGTTCGACGATGGCGTTCATGGGAGGCTCCTTGAAGGCGGAAAGGGTTGCGGAAACTATTCGCTTTGTAGGGCGCAAATCAAGTTCAGCCACCGCCGGAATGCAAAAAAGCCACCCGCACCAGGCGGGATGGCTCTAAATTTCATGCAGGTGTCAAATCAGCCGCGCAGATCCTTGCGCAGAATTTTGCCGACCGGCGATTTCGGCAGTTCGGTGCGGAATTCGATATGGCGGGGACGCTTGTAGTTGGTAAGGTTGGCGGCGCAATGGGCTCTCACATCGGCCTCAGTCAGCGCCGGGTCTCTCCGCACTACGAAGAGTTTCACCGCTTCGCCGGAATGGCCGTCCGGCACGCCGATTGCGGCGGCCTCGACGATGCCCGGGTGCATGGCGGCGACTTCCTCGACCTCGTTCGGATAGACGTTGAAGCCGGAAACCAGGATCATGTCCTTCTTGCGGTCGACGATCTTGGTGTAGCCGCGCTCGTCCATGAAGCCCATGTCGCCGCTACGGAAAAAGCCGTCCGCCGTCATCACCTTCGCGGTCTCCTCCGGCTTCTGCCAGTAGCCGGCCATCACCTGCGGCCCCCGGATGCAGATTTCGCCGATCTCGCCCAGCGGCAGGGAATTGCCGTTTTCGTCGCGGATGTCGATCTCGGTAGAGGGGAGAGGCAAGCCGATCGAACCGGTGAATTCCGGCGAATCGAAGCGGTTGGCCGTTGCGACCGGCGAGGTCTCGGAAAGGCCGTAGCCCTCGGTGATATGCGAGCCCGTCATCTTCAGCCAGCGCTCGGCGACCGGCCGCTGCACCGCCATGCCGCCGCCAAGCGACATGATGAGCGAGGAGAAATCGAGCTTGGCAAAATCGGCATTGTTCATCAGCGCGTTGAAAAGCGTATTGAGGCCGGGGAAGATATGGACGTTCGACTTGCCGAATTCCTTGACGAAGCCCGGAATGTCACGCGGATTGGCGATCAGGATGTTGTGCGCGCCGAGCGACATGCCCATAAGCGAATTCACCGTCAGCGCGAAGATGTGATAAAGCGGCAGCGCGCACATGAAATTCAGCACGTCCGGCTGCTTCTTGAGCTCGAAGGCGGATTTCAGCCAGAGCTGCAGCTGCCGCTTGTTGGCAAGAAGGTTCTGGTGCGTCAGCACCGCTCCCTTGGCTACGCCCGTGGTGCCGCCGGTATATTGAAGAAAGGCGATATCGCTGCCCTTGATGGCCGGCGGTTGTAGCGGCCTGCGTGCGCCTTCGCTTAGTATCTGCTTGAATGTCTTGTGCTGCGGGATCGACCAGGAAGGAACCAGCTTTTTCACCTTGCGGACGACGAGATTGACGATCAATCCCTTTGGGCCCAGCATTTCCCCAAGCGAAGTCACCACCACATGGCGCACATCGGTCTTTGCCAGTACCTGTTCCACCGTGCGGGCGAAGTTCTCCAATACGAAGATCGCCTTCGCGCCTGAATCGCCCAGCTGGTGTTCCAGTTCACGCGGCGTATAGAGCGGATTGACATTCACGACGACCAGGCCTGCGCGCAGGATGCCGTAAACCGCGATAGGGTTCTGCAGCACGTTCGGCATCATCACGGCCACCCGATCGCCTTTCTGAAGACCGGTGCCTTGCAGCCAGGCGGCAACTTTGCGCGTCTGCTCTCCGAGCTCTCGATACGTGAGCGCCTTGCCCATGCTCGAAAATGCAACGCGATTCGCATAATTCTCGCAGGATTTTTGCAGCAGCTCCGCCAGCGATTCGTGTTCCGGCGGCGGCAGTTCGGCCGGAACGACCGCTGGATATGTGGCAAGCCAGGGCTTTTCCCGCTCTGCGCCACCCGGGTGGACGGAAATGCTGCTCATCGTGTCTCTCTCCCTACCCGGCCACGGATGCCGGTCTGCGGCTGCCGGTCGGATGATCCTCCATCCTCCGAAGGGCAGCTTATGCCATTGCCTGAACGGTTCAAGCGGGATTAGAGTTACACTAACTTTGACGTAAACGTCAACGGGGCGTCCACACACGATAGTCCGGAACTTTTGAATCCGACGACGCGTTTTATTTTCATGACTGACAAGCAAGGAGAAGCAGAAATGCTCAATGAGGACACTGATGTCAGCCGCCACGATCCCAACGTGAAGGATACCCCGTCGCTGATTGCAAGCGACCGCGTTGAAGGTACCCGTGTCTATGGCGCCGATGGCAAGCACATCGGCTCGATCGAGCGCTTGATCATCGGAAAGCAGGATGGCCGCGTGGCATATGCCGTGCTGAGCTTCGGCGGCTTCCTGGGCATCGGAAATGACTATTACCCGCTGCCTTGGGAAAAGCTGAACTACGACACGGAGCTTGACGGCTATCGCATCGATCTGACGAAGGAACAGATCGAGAGCGCACCGAGCTACGCGGACGATGACGACAGCTGGTACAACGATAATGGCCGCCGGATCTATGACTACTACGGTGTGCCGCCTTACTGGATGTAACGTCGTCCGCGCGGACGAGCCGGAAAGGGCCCCGCGGCTGGCGGGGCCTTTTGGCGTCTTTAGACAAGATCGTTGGCCGAGCGGAGAGCCCTTCCGGGAACGATGTCTTCCGCAGCGAATACCATCTGCGTCTTCAGTGTGAAAACATGGGTTTCACCCGGCAGGAGGGTAACGAGCATCGAATCCACCACCGCAGCCGGATCGAGCCGGTCCACCACCAGGCAAAGATCCTTCAGAAAGCTTCTGGCTGTGACCTTCACCTCGCAGCCGTCGGCAACACGCGTGACTGCGACATCGAACTGCGCCTTCGGCAGCTTCAAGTCGACATCCTCGACGAAATAGTGGAAGGCGCGTTTGTCGAGCATCTGCACGACGACGACCTCGTCATCCGCCGCATCCGGAGTGGCGATGTCGTCTGCCAGGATGAATTCCTTCGCCTCGAACCTGTCGCAGAGCAGCCGCCAGAACTCGAATTCCGCTAGCACCGTCCCATCGAGTTTCATGCGCTTGCCGGTGATTTTCGATCGCCAGAAAAGTGTCCGCTCGTTGACGGCAACGGCGGCGAGTTTGTCTCCCCTCGGCTGGATCGTCAGCAGACGCGGATCGAAGGCCTGCTGCAGCGCGTACCAGAGCGGCTTGCGCCGCCCCGCGGAATCGAGTGCTGCCCATGAGGTTACCGGCCAGCAATCGTTGAACTGCCAGACGACCGCGCCTTTGCAGATGCCGCGGTGCGAGCGCATGTGTTCGACGGCAAAGCGGATCGCGCGCGCCTGGTTCAACTGCGTGGCGAAATGCCAGTCGTCCATCGACTTCGGTACCGGCAAGTGGCCGGCAAGGCCGCGGATCAGCCGCTCATTGCCCTGCGTCGCCTTTTGATGGTGGAAGACGCCATGGGATTGTGGTGTCAGCGGATTGTCATGCACGCTTTCTTCGAGCGTCGCCCAATTCGGCGGCGCCTGCCAGCCGAATTCGGAGCAGAAGCGCGGGATGTAGTTGCGATAGACCTCGTAGCCGACGTCGTTCCACACATCCCAGATATGCTTGCAGCCATGTTCGTCGGCATTCGGCGCAATATCCATCGTGCCGGAATAGGGACTGCCGGGATAATAGGACCGGTCGGGATCGAGTTCGGCACACAGCTTAGGCAGAAGGTCGAGATAATAGCCGAGACCCCAGGTGACGCCTTCCTGGATGACCGGCCGCCAGCCCCATTCGTCGAAGCCCCAGATATTCTCGTTGTTGCCGTTCCAGACGATCAGCGAGGCATGCGGCATCAGCCTGACGACATTGTCACGCACTTCGGCTTCCACTTCACTGCGGAGCGGCTCTTCCTCTGGGTAGGCGGCACAGGCAAAGAGGAAGTCTTGCCAGATCAGCATGCCGGCGCGGTCGCAGGCCTCGTAGAATTCATCGCGCTCGAAGATGCCGCCGCCCCAGACGCGCAGCATATTGATGTTCGCTGCCTTCGCCTCGTCGATGCGCGAAATGTAGCGCTCGGCGGTCACGCGGGACGGAAAGCAGTCGTCCGGAATCCAGTTGGCGCCGCAGATGAAAAGCGGCACGTCGTTGACTACGAAAGTGAAGGCTGAACCATGTTCATCCGGTGCTGTATCCAGCCGCACCGAGCGGAAACCGATTTCCTTTGAATAATTATCGAGTAGGTCATCGCTTACGCTATCGCGCAACTCGATCGTTAGCGCATAGAGCGGCTGTGCGCCAAGATGATGCGGCCACCAAAGCTCTGGCGATGGAACGCAGATGTCGAAGCTAACATCTCCGGCACCCTCCGCAATCTCGGCCGTGTGAGATACGCCCGCAATCGCGGTGACGATCCTGCAGGCGCACGGCGCGCCATGCTGCGCCAGCCTGGCATGGACCTTCACCAGGCCATCGCCACCCGCAAGCGTCGCCGATACCCGCATCTCGGCCAGTCGTGCCCGATCCCAGCTTTCCAGCCGCACCGGCTTCCAAATTCCCGCCGTCACCAGGGTCGGTCCCCAGTCCCAGCCGAAATTGCACGCCATCTTGCGGATCAGGTTTCCAGGCCCGGGATAATTGTTGGGGCGGTAGCCGTAATGCTTCTCCATTTCCGCGCCATAGGCATAGGCGGAGTGGAAGGTGACGCTGAGTTCGTTGATGCCGCTCTTCAGTAAAGCTGAAACGTCAAAGCGGTAGGTGCGATGCTGATTGAAGGTTTGAGCCACCTCGTCGCCGTTCAGTCGGATCGTCGTGATCGTATCCAGCCCGTCGAAAACCAACTCATGAGCCTTGCCCTCGTCGCAAGCTGCTTCGAAGCTGCAGCGATAGACCCACTCCGATTTGCCGATCCAGTCGTTGGTGATCTCGTTGACGTCGGGATAGGGATCGGGGATCAGCCGGTTTGCCAAGAGGTCGAGATGCACGCAGCCGGGCACGGTCGCGGGAATAGATTCGGGTAATCCGGGGCGTCCTGTATCGTTGCAGGAAAGCGTCCAGCCGCTACGGAGTTCAGTTTTTTCGATCATCGAAAGCTCTTATTGGAAACGGCCGTGGCGTTGCAGCACTTCGATTTTGTAGCCGTCGGGATCGGTAATGAAGAAGAACAGGCCGAAGAGCTTGCCATCGCGGTTGAGCTCGACAAGCTTGCCGGGATTGAGCCCGGCCCTCGTCAATCGCTCATGTTCGACGGCGACCTCATCGACCGAAAAGGCGAGGTGACCATAGCCATCACCGGGATCGTAGGATGCGGTACGGCCCTTGTTGACTGTCAGCTCTAGCTCGAAGCCGGTCTCGGCATTGCTCATATAGATCAGCGTGAAGGTGTCGAAATCGACCCGGTCGGCAACTGTCAGCCCGAAGACCTTGCTGTAGAAATCGACCGAGCGCGCCTCGTCGAGAACGCGGATCATGGAGTGGATCATCTTTGCCAAGGCGGCCTCCCGTTGCCGACACTATGGCAGCCTTGGTAGCTGCCCTGTCATGCCGGGCGCAAGCCTATTCTTCGCGTGATCGCGTTTTCGACGAGCCCCATACCGTCGTAGATCAGAACGGCCATCAGGCCGACGATAAGGCCGCCCTGCAGGATGAATGCCGTATTGTCGGAGATCAGGCCGGCGATGATGACTTCGCCGAGACCCTTTGCCGCAACCGTCGAGCCGATTGTCGCCGTGCCGATATTGATGACGGTCGCGACCTTGAGGCCCTCGAGGATGAGTGGCAGCGCAAGCGGCAGCTCGACGCGGAAAAGCCGCTGTGTCGCATCCATGCCCATGCCGTCGGCGGCATCGAGAACGGACGGCGAGACCTGCCGCAGGCCGGAGACGGTATTTTCGAAGATCGGCAGCAAGCCGTAGAGAAAGAGCGCGATCAAAGTCGGCGCGGCGCCGAAGCCTGTGGCAGGAACGGCAAGCGCCAGCACGGCCACCGGCGGGAAGGTCTGCCCGGCATTGGCGATTGCGCGTGACAGCGGCAGGAAATCCTCGCCGCTTTTCCGCGTTACGAATATGCCGGCCAGAACCGCCAGGATGGCACTGCCGACAATCGAGACGACGACCAATTCGAGGTGGCCAAGGGCAAGCGACGGCAGGCTGTTTTGCGTGTAGACCGGCGGCGCGTTGTTGTTGGTCAGCGCCACCAGTATGAAGGAAAGCCACTCCGTCCTGAAAAGCAGAATCAGGAGCACCGCCAGCGCTACGACACGAAAGAGGTTGGCGACCACAAGCTTCATGCCTTGCGGCCCAGTTCGAGAAGCCGCGTCATGGAGATCGAGCCGACGGGGGCCCTGTCGGCATCCTGCACCGCTGCCTCATCCACCCCTTGCCAGATCATTTCCGCCAATGCGTCCCGAAGGCTGATCGACTGCGGCAGCGCATAAGGCAGTCCGGTCTTAGCAGGCGCCATGCTTGCCTTGAGCGGCAGCAGCGACATCAGTTTCAAGGCTCTATCGGACGTGCCAGTCAGTTGCTGCACGAAGGGGTCTGCCGGTTCCGTCAGTATCTTTTCCGGCGTCGAGCATTGTAGCAGCCTGCCCTCGCTCATGACGGCGATCTGGTTGCCGAGGTGGAAGGCCTCGTCCATATCGTGGGTCACGAGAACGACGGTCGTGCCGAATTGCTTCTGGATCGCCAGAAGATCGTCCTGCGCCTTCCCACGGATGACCGGATCGAGCGCGCCGAAGGGCTCATCCATCAGCAGCAGATCCGGCTCCGCTGCGAGCGCTCGGGCAACGCCGACGCGCTGCTGCTGACCCCCGGAAAGCTGATGCGGATATTTGGAGGCGAAAGTCGCCGGACCGAGATTGAAGAGGCCGAGCAGCTCGTTGACGCGCCCGGCGGTGCGCGCTGCGTCCCAGCCCAGCAATTCCGGTACGGTTGCGATATTCTGCGCCACGGTCCGGTGCGGAAAGAGCCCATGGCCCTGGATCGCATAGCCGATCTTGCGGCGCAGCTCGGTCGCCGGCACATCCATGACATTCTGCCCGGCGACGAAGATCTGCCCTTCGGTGATCGGCACCAGCCTGTTGATCATCCGCATCAGCGTCGATTTGCCGGAGCCGGAGGTGCCGACGATGACGGTGATCGAGCCTTTCTCGACGCTCATCGAGACATCGTCGACGACGGTTGCGGCGCCATAGCGCTTGGTGACGTTCCTGATCTCGATCATGGTCATGCGGCGGATCCCCGAATGCTGTCGATGACCGCATCGAGGATGACGGCCGATGAGAAGGCGAAGAAAACGGTCGGTACGGCGCCGAGCATCACAAGGTCCATGGCGGTCTGGCCTAGGCCCTGGAAAATGAAAATACCGAAGCCGCCGCCGCCGATGAGCGCTGCGATCGTCACGAGGCCGATCGCCTGCACCAGCACGATGCGGATGCCGGTGAGAATGACTGGAAAGGCAAGCGGCATATCGATGCCGGTCAGGATCTGCCGTCGCGTCAGCCCCATACCGGCGGCTGCATCCCGCACGGAGGGATCGACGCCCTCAAGCCCGACGACGGTATTGGCGACGATCGGCAGCAGGGAATAGAGCACGAGGGCGATCAGCGCCGGCGCCGTGCCGATGCCGCGGATGCCGAGGTCCGCCGCAAGCGGCACATGCGTCGCGATGTAGCCGAGCGGCAGCATCAGGATACCGAAGAGCGCAAGGCTTGGAATAGTCTGAATCAGGCTGAGCCCTTGCAGTACGGCGGCACGCAACCTGGGCACCCAAAAGCAGAGGACGCCGAGCGGCAGACCGAGGACGATGGCTATCGCAACGGAACCGAGGGCAAGCAGCAGATGGGAAATGGCCTCCGATCGGAACTGCGCCGATCGCGTCGCAAACTCTTTCATGATCGACAGACTGTCGAGCAGGCCGGAAGAGAGGTAGGCGGCCAATAGCGCCGTATAAATGACCAGTGCTGCGACCCGCATCCACGGTGTCAGCCGGATTTTGACGAGGGCATCCGAGGTGACGAGACCGACGACGGCAAAGAGCACCCAAAAACCGCCTCCCGGCGTCATGCGCGCTGCATTGCTGTTGGGTGGCGTGAAGCCCGTGGCGACGAGGCCAAGTGCCGCGATCAGCGCTGCCAGCGCAAGCGTCGCGATCGCGAGCCGCAGTGCGGCGCTTTGCACACAGAGCGCTGCAAATGCAGTGGCGGCGAGTAGAAGCGTGAGAATGATGACGGAAGGCTGGTCGACAAGCTGCGTAAGCAGCATCGGTTTGCCGGAGGCGATGCGGTTTGCCTTCACATAGATGAAGGGCAAAAGTGCCGTGGCAATGGCGCCGGCAGCCACGAGAACCACGCCGAGCCGATCCAGTTTGCGGACCGCTAAGGTTTCTTCCATCGATCCATCCCTGTCCGGAAAGAAGTGCTCCGCCCGGCGATGAGGGCGGAGCACCAGAAAATTACTTCAGAAAGCCCTTTTCCTTCAGATAGGCTTCGGCAACGGACTTCGCCGGCTCTCCTTCGACCTGGATTTTGGCGTTCAGCTTGCGCAGTTCATCCGCCGTTAGGCTCTTGAAGATCGGAGCGAGGATTTCCTCGATCTTCGGGTTCGCCTTCAGCACCGCCTCGCGGATGATCGGGGTCGGCGCATAGACCTGCTGCACGCTCTTGTCGTCTGCGAGAACGGTAAGTTCGGCAGCCTCGATCGCACCGTCCGTGCCGTAAACCATGGCGGTGTTGACGCCGTTCGTCTGGTCGGCAGCAGCCTTGATTGTCGCCGCCGTGTCTCCGCCGGAAAGAACAACCATCTGGTCCGGCTTCAGCTGAAAGCCGTAGGTCGTCTGGAAGGCGGGAAGCGCACCGGCGGAGTTCACGAACTCGGCGGAAGCTGCAAGTTTCGCATCGCCGCCGTCGGCCACCCACTTGCCGAAATCGGACATGGTCTTGAGGTTGTTCGGACCGGCGACATCATTGCGGATGCCGAGCGCCCAGGTGTTGTTGGCAGGCGAGGGCGCCAGCCAGACGATCTTGTTGGCGTCGTAGTCGAGCTTCTTCGCCATTTCGTAGCCTTGGTCGAGGTTCTTCCAGGCGGCATCGTCGGCCTTGTTGAAGAAGAAGCCGGCATTGCCGGTATATTCCGGATAGATGTCGATTTCGCCGGCCGTGATTGCCTTGCGCACGACCGGCGTCGCGCCGAGTGCGATACGGTCCTGCGTCTTGATGCCGTTGGCGTCCAGAGCCAGCGCGATGACGTTGCCAAGCAGCGTGCCTTCCGTATCGATCTTCGACGAGACGACGACGTCGGCAGCATGGGCCGCACCCGCCGCAAAGGCGGAAAGTGAGACGGCAAGCGCGAGTTTCTTGAGCATGGAGTGTCCCCTTGGTTAACACCGTTTGACTCGCGAGGTTCCGGCGGGAACCTTCGCGCATGAAATCCGCCGGCGAAAGCAGAAAAGCCGCGATCACGCCGGAGATGCGAGCATCATGGAAATAGTGTGCGCTCTCGAAAAATCGATGCAACCCCTCTCCAGTATCTGCCGTCGCGGCACGATTATCGCCATAAAGGCATCACCGCGCGCGAAATTGCATTTCCTTTTGCAAGGCGGCGGCGATTTGTTTTTGTTCCCTTGCGTGTTTCCGCAGTCTTCCGGCGCTCTTTATCAGCTCTGCTGCCGCGCGCGGATTTGTTCTTGAAAAGACGATAGCCCGCCAATTCCGAAGCAGGGATATCTTTTTTAGCGAACACATCATATCGTCCGATTTTTCAGTCACTTCCGGAGAATGCCTTGCATCTCGGTGCTCTTTTTGTCGCCAGCCACGTCCTCGCCTCGGGTTCGGTGCGCGAGACCGCGCGGCGCTTCTCGCTCGCGGCTTCCACGGTATCGGCGGCGGTCAGCAGCCTTGAGAGCGAACTTGCGATCAAGCTGACCGAGCGCAGTTCCGGAGAACTCGTCAAACTAATCGCAAGCGGCAAGGTGCTCGACGGGTTGCAGCCTATCATGCTCGCGATAGCACAACTCCATGAACTCGCCGGCGAACCTGCTGTAGCATTCGAAAGATGGGCTTCGCGCATTCCAATCAAGATCGTAACGATCGAGCGCTTTCTGGAAGTGGCGGATCAGGGCAGCATCAATCGCGCCGCCCGGCGTCTTCGGCTTGGCCAGCCGCAACTTTCATTGCAGATTGCCAATCTTGAGAAGTTCATCGGGCATCAGCTTCTCGAACGTCAGGCGCAGGGCTCGGCGCTGACCCGGAAGGGAAGGTCGGCCTACAGCATCTTTTCGGCGGTGAGCCAGGCCTGGAATGATCTCAAATCGGCGGCCGATGAGCGCTATCGGCGGGTGGCACGCTCACTACGCATCGGGTCGATCATTCCGACCGGTGCCGAAAGCTGGGTTGCGCGCTGCCTGAGCGCTTTGGTGGCCGACTGGAATGCGGCGCGCAGCAAGAATGCCATCTCGCTGATCTCGATGACCGCCGACGATCTGCGGGAGGCCCTGAGATCCGGACGTATTGACGTGGCGATCCTGGATTCGGTGTTTGGGTTGGAGGGCTTCGAGCATCGCGAGCTGCTTCGCACCGATCTGGTCGCAATCGCGCCGCTTGGAAGTACGGCATCGACCGTCGCTGATCTTGTCGCCGGGCATCCCATCTGCACGCCGAGCGAGCGGACGGGCCTGGGCGATGCCGCAACGGCGTTGAGCCGCGAGCGCGCCGCAAGCCGCCGTTTTCGCAACCAGGATATCATGGCGGCGGATTCGCTGCCGGTCATCGTCGATCTTGTCGCAAACCACGGTTATGTCTCGTTCCTTGGACGCGTCAGCGCATTGCCGATCGCCGACCGCGTGCGTATCGTCGAGCTCGCGGAACATATCCCGATTTCCTATCATGTCGCCTGCAATCACCGAAAAGCATCGGCGGATGCCTGCGCCATGATTGCTGCAGCCGTCCACAAGATCATCTCGGAGCCTCTCGCGAAAACCGCTGCTGTCGCCTAACAGAGTGTCGGCGGATGAAGGAGATTAAAAGATGCCGGTTTTGCTGGAAGTGTGCGTGGATAGCCCCAAAGGCCTTGCTGCTGCAATCGAAGGTGGCGCGGGCCGCATCGAGCTTTGCTCGGCTCTTGAACTGGGCGGCCTGACACCGGCCGCGGGTCTCATGAAGGCCGCAACCTCAGCGCCGATCCCGGTTTACGCTATGATCCGCCCGCATGCCGGCCCCTTCATCTTCGACGCAGCGGACGAGGATGCAATGATGGCGGATATCGATGCCGTGCGCGCTTTCGGCCTCGCCGGCGTCGTCCTCGGTGCCAACCGTCCCGATGGCACGCTGGACATGCCGCTTATCCGCCGCTTGAAGGCGAATGCTGCCGGTCTGGGCTCGACGCTGCATCGGGCCTTCGACCTCGTGCCGGATGCCGATGTTGCACTGGAGCAGGCCGTCGAGCTCGGCTGCGAGCGCATCCTCACCTCCGGCTGCACGCCGAGAGCGATGGATGGCCTCGAAACGCTGAGATGTCTCTCCGCGAAGGCCGCCGGCCGGATTTCGATCATGCCGGGCAGCGGCGTGCGCCCCGGCAATGTCGCGGAAATTCTGCGCGCAACGGGCGCCCGCGAGATCCATGGCTCCTGCAGTTCGCCTGCTGCAACCATGGATCCGCGTGCCGTCTCCTTCGGTTTCGAGGTGCCGGGCTCCTACCGGACGGATACTGCGGTTGTCCGGCAGATGCGCCAGGCGATCGATGTAGCCTAAGCACCGACCTTGATGACTGCCTTGATCAGGCCGGTCTTTTCATGTGCCCAGCGGGCGAGGTCGCGCGGCGCGTCCGCAAGTGTCGTACGGTGGGTGATCAGCTTGTCGACCGGCACAAGACCTTTGACGATCGAATCCGCCACATGCTCGAAATCCGCACGCGTCGCATTGCGGCTGCCGATCACCATCATTTCGCGCTTGTGGAATTCCGGGTCGGAAAAGCGGATATCGTCCTTCACGACACTGACCAGCACCAGCGCGCCGCCATGTGCCACGAAGCGGAAAGCCTTCTCCATCGAAGGACCGTAGCCTGTCGCGTCGAAAACGGCATCGAAGCTTTCGCCGTCCGTCTTGGCCTTCACCGCTTCCGCAGTCTCGTCATTTGCAACAATGCCGGAGGTGAAGCCGAATCGCTCCGAAGCCATCTGCAACCGTTCGGAACTGGTGTCGAGCAGCGTCACGTCATGTCCGGCAATCCGTGAGAAGATCGCCGCGCCAAGCCCGATCGGACCGGCGCCGATGACGAGCGACCGCGAACCGGCAGGCGCCATGGAACGACGCACGGCATGCGCGCCGATGGCCAGGAACTCCACGGTTGCGGCGGCCTCGAGGCTCAGGTCCTTCGCGGCATAGAGATTGCCGGCCGGAACGGTGATCTCCTCGCAGAACGCTCCATCAGTGTGGACGCCGAGCACCTTGATATTCGTGCAGCAGTTCGGTTTGCCTTGCCGGCAGGCAACGCAGTTGCCGCAGGAAAGGTAGGGGTTGACGATCACCGGCGTTCCGGCAACCAGGGCGACGCCGTCACCCGCCTCGAGCACGGTTGCCGAGATTTCGTGGCCCATGATGCGCGGATATTCGAGAAAGGGATGCTTGCCTTCGAAGATGTGATAGTCCGTGCCGCAAATGCCGACATGTCTGACGGCAAGCCGGACCCAACCGGGCTCGGGCGTTCCGGGGGAGGGGCGCTCGACCATTTCGAGCACACCGGGCTTTTGGCAAAGCACTGCTTTCATGAGGAATCTCGCATTCAGAACATGAAGAAGCCGGTCGCGGGACCGGCTTCACGATGTTTCGCTTTCACTGGCTCCGGCGGCGGCGCAACTGATCGAAATAGACGATCACGATGATCAGCAGGCCGGTGATGATGCGCTGCCAGAACGAGTTGACGTTCAAGAGGTTCGCGCCGTTGTTGATCGTGGCCAGGATGAAGGCGCCGATCAGCGGGCCGTGCACGGAACCGATCGCACCGAAGAGACTTGTCCCGCCGATCACGGAAGAGGCGATCGCCTGCAGTTCCCAGCCATCGGCCTGGGTCGCGTTGCCGATCGCGATGCGCGAGGCAAGAAGCACGCCGACAAAGGCGGCGAAGGTCGCCGAGAGAATATAGGCGAGGTAGATCATGCCGTCGACGCGCACGCCCGAAAGGCGCGCCGCCTCGCGGTTGGAGCCGACCGCGAAGAGATAGCGGCCCCAGCGGCTCAGATGCAGGAAGATGAAGGACGGAACCGCGACGAGTATGACCATCCAGAAGAGGCTCGGCACGCCGAGGAAGTTCGCGCGGGCGAAGTTCGTGAAAGGCTCGTTGACGATATTGATCGTCGATCCGTTGGTGATGAGCAGCCCGATACCGCGCAACGAGGTCAGCGTCGCCAAGGTGATGATGAACGGCGGCAGACCCATCTTGACGATGCCGAAGCCGTGAAAGGCTCCGATCCCGACGCCGATCAGCAGCGTGATGATGATGGACGCCCAGACCGGAACCCCCGCCTGCAGAAGCCATGCGAGGATGACCCCGGCAAAGCCGACGATGGCGCCGACAGAGAGGTCGATGCCCGCCGTGATGATGACGAACGTCTGGCCTAGCGCCAGGATTGCCGTCATCGCGCCCTGCCGTAGCAAGTTCGATATATTGAGCGGCGTCCAGAAACTGACGGTGACGATGCCGAGGAGGATCCAGAGGAAGAGAAGCAACCCGATCAGGGTCAAGCTAAACAGGATGTTCACTTTTCGGCGCGGCGGCGGCGCGACGATTTCCGTCGGGGTTACAGTCATTGGTTCTCTCTCCCTCTTATTCTTTTACTCAGCCGCCGATCGCTTCGCCGAGCACTTCTTCATGCGTCGCCGCGTGGTAGTCGTGGCTTGCGACCAACTGGCCGCGGCGGAATACATGCAGCCGGTCGGCAAGCTCGTAGACTTCCGGCAGGTAGGACGAGATCAAGATGATGCCTGCGCCGTCCTTTAGAAGCTTGGCAAACAACCGGTAGATTTCGGCCTTGGTGCCGACGTCGACGCCGACCGTCGGTTCGTCGAAGATGAACAGCCGCGCGCCGTGGCTGAGCCATTTGCCGATGACGACCTTTTGCTGGTTGCCGCCGGACATGCTGGACGCGAGCACGCGGCGGCTCGGGGTCTTGATCGAAAGATTGCGGATCTGCCGGTCGGCATTCTGCGCTTCCTCGCTGTGGCTGATGACGGGGCCTTTGCTCAGCTTCTTGAAGACCGGCAGGTTGATGTTGAGACTGATAGACAGGTTGAGGCAGAGCCCCTGGTCGCGGCGGCTTTCGGGCGCAAGCGCGATCCCGAGCTCCATCGCCGTGCGTTCGTTCTTGATGTCGACCTGCTGACCCATCCAGCGGATTTCGCCGGCCGTCTTCTTTTCGCGGCCGTAGAGGCCGAGTGCGAATTCGCTGCGTCCTGCTCCGATCAGGCCGTAAAGCCCGACGATCTGGCCGGCCTTCACGGTCAATGACACATCCTCGAAACCCGGTCCCGAAAGCCCGCGCACATCCAGGATCGTTTCGCCGATCGGAATATCTTCCTTGTGATAGATCTGCTCGATCGAACGGTTGATCATCAGCGCGATCAGCTCCGCATCGTTCGTCTCGCCGATCGCGCGCGTGCCGACGTGGGTGCCGTCGCGCAGCACCGAGACACGGTCGGCAAGCTCGAAGACTTCCTCCATCCGGTGGCTGATGTAGACGATCGTTACACCCTCGCCCTGCAGGCGACGGATGAGCTTGAAGAGTTGGGCGGATTCCTGTCGGGTAAGATAAGCCGTCGGCTCGTCGAAGATGAGGAACTGGGTGCCGCGCATGGCTGCGCGTGCCGTTGCAACGAGCTGCTGCTGGCCGATGGTGAGTGAACTCAGGAGGACATTTGCCGGCAGGCCGAAGCCGAGATCGTCAAGGACGGCCTGCGCCATCCTGACCATGTGCTTCTTTCGCATCAGGCCGTATTGATTGACTTCGTCGCCGAGAAAGAGATTGGCCGCGACCGTCAGGTGCGGGCAAAGCACCACCTCCTGATGGACGGCGTTGATACCCCGCGCAATCGCCTCGTTCGGCGTCGCAAGTGCAACCGGATGTCCGCACCAGAAAATTTCGCCGGCGGTTCGGCTGATCACACCGGTCAGCAACTTGATAAGAGTTGATTTGCCCGCACCGTTTTCGCCAACAATCGCGTGAATTTCGCCGGCCAGAAACGTCATCGTCGCGGGCTTTAGCGCCTGGACGTAGCCATAATTCTTCTGCAATGCCCTGAGCTCGAGGATCGGTGAGCCCGCAGGAATGCGGTCTGCTTCTTTGAGCGTCGCGCTGTCGTCGTGGCGATGACTGACCTCTTCCAGGCTCATGGACGTCTCCTCCTCACGATTTGCTGTCTCTTCACCTGCAATCCGCGCCCCTCAGGCAAAACGATAACACAGGTGAAGAAAAGGCTGCGCGGGATTTCTCGCGCGCAGCCTCGGCTCGTACTTACTTGACCTTCGGGTTGAGCAGAGCGTCGATCTTCGGGTCGCTCATGTTTGCCTTCGTGACGAGGTTAGCGCCGGTGTCGACGTTTTCTTCGACCTTCTCGCCCTTGGACACGGCAAGCGCCGTCTTCACGCCGTCATAGCCCATGCGATACGGGTCCTGAACGACGAGGGCGGCAAGCGAACCTTCCTTGAGGAAGCCGACCGTCTTGTCGTCGCTGTCGAAGCCGACGACCTTGATCTTGTCGCCGAGCTTGTTTTCAGCGATCGCCTGGCCAACGCCCTGCGCCATGATCAGGTTGGAGGCAAAGACGCCCACGAGGTTCGGGTTGGCCGTGATCAGGTCGGTCATCATGTTCAGGCCGGTCGTTGCCTGGCCGTCACCGTATTTGTCGACAATGACTTTCAGGCCGGGATACTTGGTCTTCACCTGATCCAGGAAGCCTTCGCGGCGCTGCTCGAGCGAGCCGACGCCCGGAAGATTGGTGAGGATCACCACTTCGCCCTCTTCCTTGCCCGTCATTTCTTTGATGGCAGCAGCCAGACCGTCAGCTGCGATACGACCGCCCTGAACGTTGTCCGTCGTCAGGAACGACTTGAATGCCTTGGAATCGGCGGCAGAGTCGATGCCGATGATCGGAACCGATTTGGCGGCTTCGTCAATCGGCTTGCCGAGTGCCTTGAATTCGGTCGGCGAAATGACGACGGCGGCTGGTTTGCCGGCGACGGCGTTTTCAAGAATGCTGATCTGCCCGTTGATGTCGGATTCGGCCTGCGCGCCCAGTTCCGGCACGTTGACGCCGAGGTCCTTGCCGGCCTTGCGGGCGCCGGCGAGCACGATCTGCCAGTAGAAGGACGTCGTATCCTTGACGATGATCGGGATCGTCACGTCGGCTGCGACGGACGGCAACGGCATTGCAGTTGCGATGGCGGCGGCGCCCGCGAGAGCCGTAAAGGCTCGACGGGACAGAATGGATTTCATGCGCATGTGGGTTCTCCTCTCAAGGTGCGTTCTCCTCCAAGAAACCAGACCGCTGAACGCAGGCGGACGATTTTTTATCGATAAAAAACAGTTACCGAAGGAAGCTAGCCGAGACCCTTTCAAATTGCAAGTGGCTGGAGGCCGGCTGCGAGTGTTTCGACTATACTCTCAAGCTCCTGTTTTTAAATAAATTAAACTGCATTCTAAAATAAAGCTCAGCCGCGATAGACTTCATGCGGATGCACGACGCCTTTCTTCAGAATAAGATTTCCATACAGCCGGAATTCGGTTGTCGCGACGATATACGCGGCCTTCCTGGCTCGTTCGTAGAATGCGAAGCGTTCAAGCGATGCGATCCTGAAATCGCCAGCCCGCTTGTTCACGATCTCCTGGAACTCGATGCAAACCTCCGGCATGGCCCCGGGATCGCCGACGACCTCCATGCGCCACGCCGTTTCCGGAACGAACGTGTCCAGCGGCATATGCGTCAAGATGGCTTCGGCCATTTCCGTCGCCGTTACGCCGTCGGCACGAATCACATCCGGGCCCATAGTGCTGGAGGGAAAGTTGGCGTCCGCAATGACAATGTCGTCGCCATGCCCCATACGCGCTATGGCGCGCAGAAGATCCGGGCTGAGAACAGGGTGAATTCCTTTGAGCATCGTCTGGTCCTTAAACGCGCACGGCGTCTTCGCCGAGCGGCGGCGCGACGAGTGTCAGGGGGTCGAATTCAGGGAAGATTGTATCGGGTAGTGCGGGCTCGAAGAGTTCCATGTTGCGTTCGAGGCTGGACGCTTTCGCCGTGCCGATCAGCACGGAAGAAACGGCTGCATCGCGGAGCGGGAATTGCAGCGCAGGGGCCGCAAGCGGAACGCCGTGGCGTTTGGCGATGTCTTCCATCGCACCCACCTTGGCAAGCACGTCCGGTGTGGCGGGCATATAATCAAAATGCGAGCCCGGCACCGGACCGGTTGCAAGGATGCCGGAGTTGAAAACACCGCCAACGACCAGAGACGTGCCTTTCTGACGGCACAGCGGCAGGAGGTCGGCCACAGCGGAGCGATCGAGCAGCGTGTAGCGCCCGGCCATCAGGATCACGTCGATGTCGGCGTTGCGCATGACGTCGAGGCAGACAGGGACCTCATTGACGCCTAGGCCGAAGGCCTTGATCGCGCCCGACGACTTCAGCTGCTCAAGCGCCCTGATGCCGGACTCGAGAAAATTTTTCAGGTGGATGGCATTCCTCGCAGCACCGTGCGTGTAAACGCCGATGTCGTGCACATAGAGGATATCGATCCGGTTGAGACCGAGGCGTGCATAGCTGAAGTCGACGGATCGCATGATGCCGTCATAAGAATAGTCGTAATCGGCATCAAAGGAGAGCGGGTCGACATAGCCGTAATCCGGCACGGTGCCCGTTGGCACGGGCCGCAAAAGCCGGCCGACTTTGGTGGAGAGCACGTATTCGTTCTCGGGCTTCGCCCTCAGGAAATCGCCGACGTGGCGTTCGGCGAGGCCAAGCCCATACCAGGGCGCCACGTCGAAATAGCGGATGTTGCTCGCCCAGGCAGCCTCCAACGTCTCCATAGCCTGTTCGCGCGGGCAGGCGCGGTACAGGCCGCCAAGAGCCGCCGCACCAAAACTGATTTCGGTGACATTGAGTTCCGTCTTGCCGATCTTCCTCGTCTTCATCTTCCCTCCGTGAAGAGCCGAACTCTATCTTAGAGCGTTGCTCCCAAATGCCACGGCACGAATTCGTTGTCGCCGTAGCCGAACTCCTCGCTCTTCGTCTTCTTGCCGGAAGCCGTATCGATGATGAGGTCGAAAATTTCGCGCCCCTTGCCGCTGATCGTCGCATCGCCAGTGGCGATCGTGCCGCAATCGATATCCATGTCCTCTTCCATCGACAAATAGAGCGCCGAATTGCTGGAGAGCTTGATCGAAGGCGCCGGACGACAGCCGAAGCAGCTGCCCCGGCCGGTCGTGAAGGCGATCAAGTTTGCACCACCTGCGACCTGCCCCGTCGCGGAAACCGGATCGTATCCGGGGGTATCCATGAAAACGAGGCCCGGTGCCGTAACACGCTCGGCATAGCCGTAGACGGCCGTCAGCGGCGATCGTCCACCCTTGGCGACTGCGCCGAGAGACTTTTCGAGAATGGTCGTCAATCCGCCACGCTTGTTGCCGGGCGAGGGGTTGTTGTCGAGAGATGCGCCATGCAGCGCGACATACTTCTCCCACCAGGCGATCTTGTCATCGAGCTTCCTTGCCACATCCTCATTGATCGCGCGGCTGCGCAGCAGATGCTCAGCGCCGTAGATTTCAGAGGTTTCAGACAGGATCGCGGTACCACCCGCAGCGGCCAGAAGATCGGCCGCGACGCCGAGCGCCGGATTGGCCGTAATACCCGAAAAACCATCCGACCCGCCGCATTGAAGGCCGATGATGATCTCGTTGATGGGAATCGGTGTGCGCCGCTCTTTGCCGACATCGGCGGCGATCTCCCGGAGCATGCCCATGGCGCGTTCGACGGCGCGCCGCGAGCCACCGGCATCCTGAATGTTGAAATGCCGCTTGGAATTGCCCGCGCCGCTCTGGCCATAGAGCGTCAACTGGTTCACCTCGCAGCCGAGACCGATCATCAGCACGCCGCCGAAATTGACATGGCGCGTGTAGCCCGCAAGCGTGCGGTGCAGGACCGACATTCCGTCGCCTGTGGAGCTCATGCCGCAGCCCTGGTCATGCACAATCGGCACGAAGCCGTCGATGCCCTCGTAATACGGCAGGATGGTGCGATTGGCCTCGTCTGCGATCGCGCGGCAGACGGTGGTGGAACAGTTCACGCTGGCGATAATGCCGATATAGTTGCGGGTCGCGGCGCGGCCGTCGGCACGGCGGTAGCCCATGAAGGTTCGCGCACGGTCTTCCGCCGTCGCCGCTTCCGGCGCGGAATTTGCCGTTGCCGCCAGACGGTCGTTCTCGAAATGCAGGTTATGGCTGTGGATATGGTCGCCGGCCTTCACGTCGGCCGTGGTGCGGCCGATCGCCTGGCCATATTTTACCACCGCTGTGCCGAGCGGGATGTCGGCAATCGCAACCTTGTGGCCGGGCTCGATTTTCTGCCGGGTCAGGATACCTGCAATGGTTGCGCCGGCTTCGATCGCGGCCGTTGCGACGGCGACGTTGTCTCCGGCAGACAGGATGAGCCAAGGCATTTTGTCCAATTGTCTTCTCCCTGAGGAAGCGCCCGCTGCATCGGCGAAAAACGCGTTGATTTTGTTTTTTATCTACAATAAACATTTTCAAGTCAACGGCAATATTACTCCTGTCGGCAAGGGAGGCAAACAGCCGCAGGCGGCCGGAAAAGGCCGCAGTCGATTGGTTCCTGGCGCCTCAGGCTTTGCGGTTTTGCAAAGTTCGAAAGGTCATGCAGGGAAAGAGCGGGGTGGCATGGCAAGACAGAATACGGTCTTCAAGGAAGCTTACAACAGGTACGCCGCTGCTCTGCGCCAGGATGCAGCCTTGCCGTCCGAACCCGAAATCGCTGCGCAGCTCGGTATCAGCCGCAGCACGGCCCGGGCCATTTTGGCCCGCCTGAACGACGAAGGCATCATCCAGTGGAACAAGCGCCAGAAAATCGTTCTGCGTGTTCCGACCGAGAAAGATCTCTTTCCCTCCGAGGAGACGGATTCGCTGCACGACATCATCGAGCGCAGCTTCATGCAGCGCATTCTGTCGGATGATGCCGCGCCCGGCATGCAGATCAACGAGCTGGAACTGGCCCGAGAGATCGGCACCGGCACGACCAGCGTCCGCGAATTCCTTATCCGTTTCTCGCGCTTCGGCCTTATTGAAAAGCGCCCCAACAGCCACTGGATCCTCAAGGGCTTCACTCGCGAATTCGCACTGGAACTCGCGGATGTCCGCGAAATGTTCGAGCTGCATTCGGCCGCCGAGTTTGGTAGACTGCCTATCGAAAGCGAAGCCTGGACGGCGCTGGCCGATATCAAGGCCGAGCATCATGCGATGCTCAACGATTTTTCTGCGCGCTTCAAGGAATTCTCAGCCCTTGACGAGCGCTTCCATCTCTTGATCCATGCCGCCGCGAAGAACCGTTTCATCGCGGACTTCTACGATGCGATCGCGATCATCTTCCACTATCACTACCAGTGGAACAAGGCGTTTGCCCGCCAGCGCAACGAACGTGCCATCCACGAGCATCTCGATTATATCGCGGCGCTGGAATCGCGCGATCAGGCGGCAATCGACTTTTCTTGCCGCCTGCATCTGCGTTCTGCACGCCAGACCCTCCTTCAGTCGCTGCCGCAGAATCTTGCCGAAGTGGCGGCAAGTTAGGCAACCGGCTCACAGACGCAGCTAATGGGCGGTGTAAGCCCCGTCCACGAGATGGTAGCTTCCGGTGATGAAGCTTGCCTTCTCAGACAGGAGGAAGCAAACGAGCGCTGCGACTTCCTCTGGCCGGCCGCGCCTGCCCATCGGCTGAAGCGCTTCCATACGCCGGCTTCCCGCTATCGCCAGATGCTCGGTCAGAAGTGGTGTTTCGATCCAGCCGGGGCCGACGGCATTGATGCGGATGCCCAGTCTTGCATATTCGATTGCGGCGACCTTGGTCAGGCCGACAACTCCGTGCTTGGCGGCCGTATAGGCTGCCGTAAATGGCAATCCAACGGAACCGAGGGCTGAAGACATGTTGACGATGGCCCCTCCGCCGCGTTGCAGCATGGAGGCAATCTCATACTTCATGCAGTAGAAAACGCCGTTCAGGTTGACGTCCATCAGCTTGTGCCAGTTGTCGAGCGGGTAGTCTGCCGTCGCCTTCCTCGGCCCGTCTACGCCCGCGTTGTTAACCGCCAGATGCAGGCCGCCGCATGTCTCGACAGCGTAGCCGATCAGCTTTTCCACAGCCCCGGCGTCCGTGACATCGACCGCAAAGTCCCGCGCCCGACCACCTTGCGAACAGATCTCCGCGGCAAGGTCGCGTGCGGCGTCAGCATCGAGATCGGCAACAATAACCTCCGCTCCTTCGTCAGCGAGCTGCCGGCAAATGGCTGCACCTATACCGGAGCCTCCGCCGGTTACGAGCGCGACTTTCCCCGTAAAGTCAGGCGTCGTCATCATGTCCCTCCTCATTACGCCGCTGCTAGTCGAGCAGAGGCATGCTATTGATGCAAGAGCTTTCATAGCCGCGGTCTCTTTGTCTTGCCAGTCCTTCGCCCTCCACTCCCGGTTGGCAGCGCCCGGTCCGGCAGAGCGTGCTCAAGGCGAACGAAAGCTTTTGTACCTTTCATCTTTAACGCGAGGCTTGGCCGGTCGGCAGCGGGATGCTAAAGACGGATGATAAGGGCCGATCGATTGCTTAGCAGGTAGAGATGGACAAAAAACGCATTGCGCGCCGGGGGCTCTTGCTGGGCAGTCTGGCCTTGATGGTATCTGGATGTGCTTCAACGACGGGATGGCAGGTGGGGTCGATGTTTTCGTCAACGCCGCGTCCCAGTTCCCGCTACCGGCGGCGGCAGGTCCAGTATAACGGAAACGAGCAGCCGGGAACGATCGTCGTCAACACCTACGAGCGTTACCTGTATCTGGTCGAAGGCGGCGGCAGCGCACTGCGTTATGGCGTCGCCGTTGGCGAGGAGGGGCTCACGCTCAAGGGAAGAGCGGCCATCGGACGCAAGGCGGAATGGCCCTCATGGATGCCCACCGCCAGCATGATTCGGCGCAAGCCGCATCTGGCGCAGTATGCCGGCGGTGTTTCGGGTGGGCCGCACAATCCGCTTGGCGCCGCCGCCCTTTATCTCTACCGCGGCGGACAGGACACTCTGTTTCGGCTGCATGGAACGAACGAGCCGTGGTTGATAGGGCAGGCGGTGTCCAATGGATGCATTCGCTTGACCAATGAAGACATTGTCGATCTCTACAACCGAGTTCCGGTGGGAACGCCGGTATTGGTCATATGATGCTTACATTTTGCGTCGATAATGCCATGATCTGTTAGGCATTATGAGGCGCCCGGGCCGCACGGAAGGCAAGTTGTGTCCTTTCTGCACTTGGCTTGGGCCTATTTTGCCGCTATTAGTAGAAGCGTTGCCTTCGATAACCTATTCCGTGCTAAGGAGAGGACTACTGATGAGCAGAATTCTGATCATGTGCCTGGTTGCATTGTTTTCCGTCGCAAGCCTGACCGCTTGCGGAGCGGTCGGTAAAGGCAAGGGGAAGGCCCCGCCGCCCGCAGCAGAAGCAGCGCCGGCACCAGTGTATAAGTAGCAACTAACTGTTGCTGAATGGGAGGGGGCATTCGTGGCCCTTCCCACATCGTGCAGTCCGGGCTGGACCTGCCTCAAAGCTTGCAGTGCAAAGATTGGCCGGTAAGCAGAGCAGTGTTTTTGCTCGCTCGATCCGGGAGATAAAGTGTAGCGATGACGCTTGCTAAGGGCCATCTGTCACTTGTAATACTATTTGCTCTCGCGCTCACATCATGCCAGACAGAAGACGAGCCTCCGCAGCCGCGATTCGTCTCGGACGCGCGCGGAGCGTTGGTTGGCGAATCATCGCAAAAAAGAGAAGGCCAATACTTCGTCGAATTCCGCTCGCGTTATGCGCTGAGCTACGGCCACACCTACGTGGTTTTTGGGCGATTGAACAAAGCCGGCGGGATGGTCAATCCGGAAGTCGCGGGGCTTGCTCCTGCGACCAATGATGCGGGTCCCTATGTTCTCGGCCACTTCCTGCCTGTGCCGGCGGAAACCGGGGCCAGCGACGGTGATCTGGAGGAGGCCTACAGGTCGGCAAGCTGGCGAGTCCTGCTGACTCCATCCGAATACAACGAAACCGTTGCCTTCATACGCAAGCTGAAAGCCAAGTCCAAGTTTTGGCAGGCTACGGTTTACAATTGCAACGCTTTCGTAGCAGAAATCGCTCGCTCGATGGGCTATAAGGCACCCAGCATCTGGCTCCGTCCGCAACAATTCGTGACGCAGCTTCGGGAAATGAATACCTAAATGCGAGGCGGCAAGCTGTTATACCGCTTTCATCCAGTCGATTGCAGGACGCAGAAGGGCTCCGGTGACTTGAATTGAGCATAGCTGTTGTCGGCAAGATTCTATGGGTGCTCGGCGTCGTTGCCTGGTATGTTATCCGATATCCCTTCGAGCGCCGCGCCAAACGCGTGCGTGTCGTCAGCCACCGCCGCTCGCCTACAGAGAAGATCGGGCTTGCGTCGGCGCTACTAGGCCTTGCGATCGCGCCGGGATTCTATGTCGCCACCGGCATGCCGGAAGCAGCCGATTATCCGGCCCGCGCCTGGGCCGTGGCCGTCGGAGCGGTACTCTTTGCCACCGCCATGTGGGTCTTTCGCAGGACCCATAAGGAACTCGGCCGCAACTGGTCGATCACGCTGGAGATTCGCGACCAGCATCAGCTGATTTGCAGCGGTCCATATGCTTTCGTCCGTCATCCCATGTACACGTCTTTCCTGCTCATGGCCCTTGGCCAGGCCTTTCTGCTGTCCAATTGGGTGGTAGGGCTCGCAGGCTTGACTGGCTTCGCAATCCTTTTCTTCCTACGGGTGGACAAGGAAGAGCGTATGATGCTCGAAATTTTCGGCCCGCAGTACCGCGCCTACATGGACCGGACCACGCGAATTATTCCCTATCTCTATTAGAGGAGGCATGATGAGAGGCCGGACCATCAAGCTTTCGGCGGCGCGCCGCCTTGTCGGGGATCTGATGCGGTTCTCGATCAGTGTGCCGCGGGTCACCGTGCAGCGGCAGATGAACCTTGCCCCGCTCCAGGAAGCCAGAATCACGCAGCCGAGCAAGCCCTCCTGGACCGTACTCTTCTTGAAGGGGTACGCGCTTCTCTCTCAGGAGACGCCGGATCTTAGGCGCGCTTACGTCAAGTTTCCGAGGCCACAGCTCTATGAATACCCGGAAAGCGTGGCCTCGATTGCCCATGAGCGCGAATATGACGGCGAGCGAATCGTCTTGCTGAACTCTATCAAGGCCCCAGAGCGGCGGCCGATCGCCGAAATTGAGGCCCTGATCCAAGCGGTGCGCTCGCGCCCGGTGCTGGAGATCAAGGAGTTCCGGCGCGCATTGAAGTTTGCCCGTGCGCCGGCGCCTTTAAGGTGGCTGCTGATGTGGCTCGGACTGAATATCGGGCGGCAGCGCGCCCGCCGGTTCGGCACATTCCAGCTGTCGGTCTATTCCGGTCTCGGGGCGGAATCCCTCAATCCGCTTTCGCCTTTGACCACGATCTTCAACTACGGCCCGATCTCGGCGGATGGATCGGTCACCGTCCGCATCCACTACGACCACAGGGTCATGGACGGCGCCAATGTCGCTCGGGCGCTGGAGCGATTCGAAAAGATATTGAACGGTGAAGTCGCCAGCGAGGTAAGGAATATCGCCTCGCAAGGTGCCTGCGCTCCCGATACGTCGTCTTCAGGGGCGGCGGCATGATTATGCAAAGTGAGTTTCGGCCGGCTGTCGTCGTGGTCGGTGCGTCGCGTGGCATCGGCAGGTCGATCGCCAAAGTCGTCGCCCGCGAGCGCGCCACCATCGTGCTTGTTGCGCGCTCGCCGGAAGCCTTGGCTGCTACCGCGGTGGAGGTGCGGGCGGAAGGCGGCGAAGCATTCACGCTTGAATTGGATCTGCTTGCGGCCGATGCCTCGGCGCATCTGCAGGACTTCCTGTCTGCGAAGGGGTTGTTCTGCGATGTTCTGGTCAATAGCGCCGGATACGGATTGCGCGGTTCAGCGACGCTACTTCCCGTGGATGATCAGCTTGGCATCATCGATCTCAACATACGCGCCCTCAGCGACTTGACCCTTCGCTTCCTGCCGGGAATGGCGGCGCGCGGGCGCGGCGGCGTGCTCAATCTCGGCTCCATAGCCGGGTTCACGCCCGGGCCCAATATGGCCCTGTATTACGCAAGCAAGGCTTTCGTGCGCTTCTTTTCGGAAGCGCTCCATCAGGAATTGCGCCGCACGGGCGTGACGGTCACATGCGTCGCGCCGGGGCCGGTATCGACCGAGTTCCTCGAAAAATCCGGCGCAGGCCGGGCACAACTGTTCAAGATATTGCCCAAACTCAACTCGGATTACGTGGCCGAACGCGCCTGGCGCGGCTTCAAATCCGGCCGCCGCCTCGTCGTCCCCGGCATCTCGGCCAAGCTTGTCGCCCTTGCCGCGGCCTTGCTGCCCTCCGCAGCCACGCTCCCCCTGATCGGCCGCCTGCAGCGCCGCAGCGGCGATCCATGCCCCTGTGGCTCCGGAAAGACCTTCAACGAATGCTGCCGCATCCGCCGTCGGGGCATTGACGCCGGAAGCGGTTGATTGCAGGCGGTAGCGCCAACAGGCCCCTGCTTTTCGTCAAAAGAAGCTGATCTTGGAAAGACTGGTGCCGCTTACGTGACTCGAACACGTGACCCCATCATTACGAATGATGTGCTCTACCGACTGAGCTAAAGCGGCAACCTAGCGGCCGAATTGTGCGGCCCGCGATTTGCATGGCGCTGATACAGGCATTGTTTGAAGATTTCAAGCGCTCTGTCGTGCCTTTGGCAAAAAAGACGCCCCTCTGCGGAAGGTGGCGCGGCTCAGAGCGCGAGGCGCGCGCGCGCCTCGCGGTATTCGACCTCCAGTCTGTCAACAAGCTTGGCAACCGGCTCGACGGCCTTGATCGCGCCGATGCCCTGGCCGCTACCCCAGATGTCTTTCCAGGCCTTCGCGCCGCCTACGGCCTGTTCGAAATCCATCTTCGACGGGTCTGCCATCGGCAGGTTGTCCGGGTCGAGGCCAACGGCCTGGATCGATGGCTTCAGGTAGTTGCCGTGCACGCCGGTAAAATAGTTGGAATAGACGATATCGCTTGCTGCACCCGCAACGATTGCCTGCTTGTAGGCGTCGGTGGCGCGCGCTTCCCCAGTCGCGATGAACGGCGTTCCGATATAGGCCATATCCGCGCCCATTGCCTGCGCCGCAAGGATCGCGCCGCCGGTCGCGATCGCGCCTGCCAAGAGCAGCGGCCCGTCGAACCATTCACGGATTTCCTGCACCAGAGCGAAGGGCGACAGCGTGCCGGCATGCCCGCCGGCGCCTGCCGCAACAGCGATCAGCCCGTCCGCACCTTTCCGGATCGCCGAATTGGCGTGGCGGTTGTTGATGACGTCGTGGAGCACGATACCGCCGTAGGAGTGCACCGCTGCGTTCACCTCGGGGACAGCGCCGAGCGAAGAGATCACGATCGGCACTTTGTATTTGACGCAGAGGCGCAGATCATGCTCGAGCCGCTTGTTCGACATATGGACGATCTGGTTGACGGCGAGGGGTGCTGCGGGCCTGTCTGGATTGGCGGCGTTATAGGCTGCGATGTCTTCGGTGATCATTGCCAGCCATTCGTCGAGCTGGCTTTCGGGCCGGGCATTCAGCGCCGGGAATGCGCCGATCACGCCTGCCTTGCATTGCGCCAATGTCAGAGCCGGGTGGGAGATGATAAAGAGCGGCGAAGCAAGGACCGGCAGTCTCAGATTTTCCGTGAGGATTTTAGGAAGAGCCACAGCGTTCACCATTGACGTTTACGAAAACGTCAATTTGATAGCAGACTTGATGAACGAGGAAAAGAGCGTGCTTGAGTGCCGAGCTGTCGATTCCTGGAAGATCGGCTATCCGGGTGAGTGGGCAAGCGCGGCCCAAAGGGCATATTTATTCCCTGCGATGCGGCATGCTGCCAGCCGCAAGACTTGCGGTTTTCAGCCATTGACGCTACCGAGTTTTGTTAGGCATTTGTAAAGATTTCAGGGTGATGCCTGATGCCAGCATGAAGGATCGGATGTGAGCGGATTAGAAACGGCAATCAGAACGGCGCTTAACAACTCCGATCGCGATAATCCGGAAGTCCGCGCAAGGATTTATCAATCGGCCCGCCAGGCGCTGGAGGCCGGCCTTCGCAAGCAGGATATCACCGACCGGGAAGCGATTGCGCATCATCGCCATCGGCTCGAAACGACCATTCACATGATCGAGGCCGAAGAACGCGAGCGTCTGCATCCGCGCCAGGGGCCGCCGGAAGTGCCCGTTCCACCCGTTGCGGAGATCCCGCCGCCGGTCCGGCGCGACGAGCGCTTTGAAGATGACGCGCCTCAGGTCGGCGGTGAAACACGAGGCTATTCGGCAAGGCCCGTCTATGACGAGTCGAGGCTTGATGACGTCCATGCTGCCGCGACCGATCATCTCGGTGCCGCACCTCAGGCCAGCGAACGTTTCGCAGCCGAAAGCCGGACCGCTGCCCATATGGATTTCCGGCCGGAGGGGGCTGCGAAGCGCCGCAAACCGCGGAAATTCTTCTCTCGGCTGCTCGTCTGGTGCGTGCTGATCGCCTTCATCGGCATGGGGGCCTGGTGGGCCTATAAGTCCGGCCTCTTCCTGACGGCGGCCGAGCGCGACACTAGCGTCGCCAACCCGCCTGCCAGTACCGAGCCGGAAGATTTCGACGGTGCGGACGAAAATGCTTCGAACACGGCGCCGCATGTCGATCAGCCGGTGACGATCGATCCGCAGAACAGCTTTTCTGCGGAATGGATCGAGATATTCAAGCCTTCGGACGCCGCCGGGATCGAAAGCGGCCCGCGGGCACGGACGGAAAACATCGCCGAAAACGACGGTCCGGCCATTCGGTTGATCTCGGAAAGCAACGGCGCCGATGGCAATATCGGCATCAGCGTTCCGAGAGACGTGCTTCAGCAACTCGCCGGCAAGTCTTCGACGATTGCGATCACGCTGCAGTCGACGAGCGACGAGCCGACACAGGTCACGGTCGAGTGCAATTTCCAGACGCTCGGCAATTGCGCCCGCCATCGCTTCAGCGTCACGCGTGAAAAATCCGACGCACTGCTTCAGGTTACCTTCGACCGGTCGCTGGCGCCGAATGCCGACGGCAGGCTGATGATCAACAGCGATGTCGACGGCAAGGCGCGGGGCATCAACCTTTACGCCGTGCGCATTTTGCCGGGGCAGTGACCCTTATTTCAGAAAGCCGGACCCTGCGCCGATGATCTTGTCGTCGAGATCGCCGACCGCCTTTTCGTCCTTGCCGTCGTAATCCATTTTCTTCAGCATGTGACGGATGAGGTTGAGCCGCGCCCGCCGTTTGTCGTTGGCTCGGATGACCGTCCACGGCGCAAATTCCGTGTGCGTTTCCTTAAGCATCCGGTCGCGTTTCTCGCTGTAGTCGCCCCATTTGGTGAGCGCCGCGATATCCATCGAGGAAAGCTTCCACATCTTCAGCGGGTCGTGTCTGCGGTCGTGGAAGCGCTTCAGCTGCATTTCGCGGCCGATATCCAGATAGAACTTGAAGAAGTGAATACCTTCGTGGGCAATGATCTTTTCCAGCTGCGGCGCCTGCTTGAGAAAATCCTCATATTGCTTCGGTGTGCAAAACCCCATGACCGGCTCGACGCCCGCGCGGTTGTACCAGGAACGGTCGAAGAGAACGAACTCGCCGGCCGTCGGAAACTGCGCGATGTAGCGCTGAAAATACCATTGGCCGAGTTCGCGGTCATTTGGCTTGGCGAGTGCGACGACGCGGGCAAGGCGCGGGTTCATGTGGGCGGAGGAGGCCGATATCGCGCCGCCCTTACCAGCCGCATCGCGGCCTTCGAAGAGCGCCATCACCCGTTTGCCGGTTGCCTGCAGCCAGAACTGCACTTTGACCAGTTCGATCTGCAACCTTTCCAGCTCTTCGAGGTACTCTTCCTCTTTCAGCTTTTTCTTGTAAGGGAACTCCCCGGATTCCAGCGCCCACTCATCGATCCAATCCGGAAGCGCCGGATCGTCGACATCGAAGACGCGCTTCTTGCCCCTGATGTCCAGTTCAACCGCGCGGCTTTCTACAGCTTCGGCCATATTTCCTCCTCGGGCTGCGGCTTTCCTCGCAGGCGATCACATTTTCCGTTGAAAATCAAATCCATCGCGAGAGGGAAATTTCTGTGCGTTTCGGTTGCAGCTTTTGCGATTAGTGGCAGTAACTGAAAACTTCTGTCATGAATCCCGGCTATCAGGCAAAGTTCGAAACCATAAGAACGACTCGATTTGCGGCGCACGAGGCACACTTGGAAGACGAAACGCCATGGACAACGGGGCTCATGGCCCGCATCCGGCAGCAGCGAACGGTCTTGCTTGCGGCGATCGTCATTGGCCTCATTACGCTTGCGGCCGGCATGAACAAATGGGCGGTGCTGGCGCTCGTTGTCTTCATGATCGCCATTGTGCTGCTAAACAGCATGCCAGCAGTGCAGGCCAAGCTTGCGGAGGCGCCGGAAATCGAACCCGAGGCACCTGCAAGCCTGGTGCCCGCCGTCTCCGCGACGCTGGCCGGCCTCGACATTCCCGTGATGCTCCTTTCAGGCGACGCCTCGGTTCTCTTCCAGAATCGCGCCGCGGAAAAAGCCTTCGGCGAAGTGGTGATCGGCGCGCATATTTCCGCCCGCTTACGCTCGCCAGGCATTCTGGACATGGTGGGAGAGACGATCGCCACCAATACGCCCAACCAGATCGAGCATTCCGAGCGCCTGCCGTCGGAGCGCGTCTATATCGTGCGCAGTGCGCCGATCGATTTCGGTGGCGCCGGGAGCGGCGAGCGCCTGTTTCTGCTCTCCTTCCGCGACATTTCCGAAGTGCGGCGCATCGACCGCATGCGGTCGGATTTCGTTGCCAACGCCAGCCATGAACTGCGAACCCCGCTTGCGTCGCTCCGCGGTTTCATCGAGACGATCCAGGGTCCGGCAAAGAATGATCCGAAGGCGCAGGAGCGCTTCCTCGGCATCATGTTTGACCAGACGACGCGCATGAGCCGCCTCGTCGATGACCTCCTCTCGCTTTCCCGCCTCGAGCTCAAGTCGCATATCGCACCCGACGAAAAGGTCGATCTCGTGCCGCTGCTTGGCCATGTCAGGGACTCGCTTGCACCGCTCGCCAAGGATGTCGGTGTCGAGATCAACCTGCATTTGCCGGAAGGTAAGGCAGAGGTTCTCGGAGACCGCGACGAACTGGTCCAGGTTTTCGAAAATCTTATGGAGAACGCCTGCAAGTACGGCCAGGAAGGCAAGGTCGTCGATGTCCGGGTCAGGAGTGCGCCTGGCGAAGCGATCGAAGTCAGCGTTGCGGACAAAGGGCCGGGCATTTCCGCGGAGCATGTGCCACGCCTCACGGAGCGCTTTTATCGCGTCAGTATTGAGGACAGCCGCTCCAAAAAAGGCACCGGTCTTGGGCTTGCGATCGTCAAGCATATCCTGACGCGCCATCGCGCACGGCTGATCGTCAAGTCCGAAATCGGCAGGGGAACGGACTTCACCGTGCGTTTTTGACATAAAACTGAAGAGCGTCGGTCGGTGGATGCAGTTTTCCCTTTTAAAATCAATTGCCTAAACTGTCATAAATGTTTCATCAAAATGACATAAAAGCTCTTGGCATCAGGCAGTAAAGAGATGCTGCCGATGAAAAAGGCAATGCGAGGGCCTGGGGCCCTGCTCACACAAGCCCATGCCGGGAGATTTTGATGAACACTCTTAAGCTAACCGTTGCAGCACTCGCTGCCACCGTCGCCTTCGCAGGCGCCGCCGCCGCCCGTGACCAGATTCAGGTCGCCGGCTCGTCCACCGTCCTGCCTTATGCGAAGATCGTTGCCGAATCCTTCGGCGAAACGTTCTCGAACTTTAAGACGCCGATCGTCGAATCCGGCGGCTCGGGCGCAGGCCTCAAGGAATTCTGCAAGGGTGTCGGTGAAGACACGATCGACATCGCGAACTCTTCGCGGTCAATCAAGGATAGTGAAATCGAAGCATGCAAGAAAGCCGGCGTAACGGATATCCAGGAAGTCAAGATCGGTTATGACGGCATCGTCTTCGCAACTGACACCGCCAACTCGGACGTCGCCTACGTTCCGGCAGACATCTACAAGGCGCTCGCCGCTCAGGTCGTCGTCGACGGCAAGCTCGTCGCCAACCCCTACAAGAAGTGGTCGGAAGTAAACCCGAAGCTTCCCGACGTTGAAATCGCCGCCTACATTCCGGGCGAAAAGCACGGCACGCGCGAAGTCTTCGAAGAAAAGGTTCTTGCCGCAGGTTGCAAGGCTTCCGGCGCCACCGACGTTATCGCCAAGGAAATCTCCGACAAGGCTGCCCAGGGTAAGGCTTGCGTCGCAGTTCGCAAGGACGGCGCCGCCGTTGACATCGATGGCGACTACACGGAAACCCTGTCTCGCATCGCCGCCAACAAGACCGGCGTCGGCGTATTCGGCCTCTCCTTCTATGAAAACAATGCCGACAAGCTGAAGGTTGCAACTGTCAACGGCGTCGTTCCGTCGACCGAAACAATCTCCAACGGCACCTATCCGGTTTCCCGCCCGCTGTTCTTCTACGTCAAGAAGGCACATCTCGGCGCCGTTCCCGGCCTGAAGGAATACGTGAACTTCTTCGTCTCCGACCAGATGATCGGTCCTGACGGCCCGCTCGTCGAATACGGCCTCGTCGCTGCTCCGGATGCAGAGCGCGAAGAGATCCGCAAGAACGTCGAAGCCGAAAAGACCATGTAATGGATTGTGCCGGCGCGGTGCCTGAGGCCGCGCCGGCATTTTATTCGACTGCTTCTGCCCTTGCCTAGTGGCGGCAGGGTTTCAAGTTTCTCCATGATTGGGAAGCCGCGCAGGATGGTCTGCGGGTGCTTTTGGGTCGTGAGCCTGGGGACGTAACGAATGAGCACATCCATCATACTCTTGTGTCTCGTGGTGCTTGGCGCGCTGGCCTATGTGGCCGCTCGCAGCCGTGCCATGGCGCTTGCCGGCGGCAAGCCGTCCGCGCTTCATTCGCGGCCGGGCTACTACGGTGCCTACGCAGCCATCTGGTCGACTCTCCCTGCGCTTATCATTCTCTGCATCTGGCTCGCCGCAAGCCCGGGGATCGTCGAATCCGCTGTCCGCGACGCTTTCCCCGACGACGTGAAGGCGAAGACCGCCGCAGAACAGGATCTGAGCTACAGCATGGTCGCGACCATCGCCCGCGGCATGAACCTGTTAACGTCAGATGAGATCAGTGCGCTCGGTTCCGATACCGCAGCCATTCAGGCAAAACTCAACGGGAAGGGTGTTCCGCTCGCCGGTGAGCCGCAGCCTTTCATGATCGATGCAGCGAAGACACTGAATGCCAAAGCCGCAGGCAGCCGCATGATCATGACCGCGGTTGTCTTCGTGCTCGCTCTCGGCGGCGCATTCTATGCGCTTCGTGGTATTGCGCCGCGCTTCCGGGCTCGCAACCGTGTCGAGCGTGTTATGCTCTGGGCACTTCTCGTTGCATCATCCATTGCGATCCTGACCACGGTCGGCATCGTTTTTTCGATGCTGTCCGAAGCCATCCGCTTCTTCGCAGCGGTTCCGGCAACCGACTTCTTCTTCGGCACGGTCTGGGATCCGCGTTTTGCCGGCGCAGGCGGCTCGTCTTTCGGTCAGTTCGGCCTCATCCCGCTGCTGCTCGGCACGCTTTATATCGGCTTTGTTGCCATGCTGGTCGCAGTGCCGGTTGGCCTTTTCGCCGCCATCTATATGGCTGAATATGCTTCCCCGAAGGTTCGATCGCTCGCCAAGCCTCTTCTTGAAGTTCTGGCCGGTATCCCGACCATCGTCTACGGCTTCTTTGCCCTTGTTACCGTCGGCCCGTTCCTGCGCGATCTGTCTGCGCAAGTGAACGGCCTTCTCACCGGCAATTACGGCAACTTCATTCAGGCGCAGAGCGTTCTGACGGCCGGTATCGTGATGGGCATCATGCTGATCCCCTACGTTTCCTCGCTGTCGGACGACATCATCACCGCAGTGCCGCACGCGCTGCGTGATGGTTCGCTAGGCCTCGGCGCCACGCGCTCGGAAACGATCAAGAGGGTGGTGCTTCCGGCAGCTCTGCCGGGCATCGTCGGCGCACTCCTGATGACGGCCTCGCGCGCCATCGGCGAAACCATGATCGTCGTGCTGGCCGCCGGTGTCGCTGCGCGTATGCAGATCAATCCCTTCGAGCCGATGACCACGGTGACCGTCAAGATCGTCAACCAGCTGACCGGCGACCTTGAATTCACCTCGCCGCAGACGCTGGTCGCCTTCGCGCTTGGCATCACGCTCTTCTTCATCACGCTTTGCCTTAACATCTACGCGCTTTACATCGTGCGCAAATACCGGGAGCAGTACGAATGACGAATATTGTTTCCCCCATTGCAGGCACCATTTCCAAGGCGCCAGAGCGCCGCGATATCGGCATCAAGCGCCGTTATGCTGCGGAGCGCCGTTTCAGGGCCTATGGCATTGCCGCTATCTCCTTCGGCCTGATTTTCCTGGCGTTCCTGCTGTCGACGGTCATCCGCAACGGCTACACTGCCTTCCAGCAGACGGTGATCTCGCTTCCGGTCGAATTTACTGAAAAGACCATCGACCCGGATAACAAGCGGGCCACCGATCCGTCGGTGCTGATTGCAGCCAATTACGGCGCGCTGCTGCGTGATGCGCTTGTCAAGGAGTTGAACATCAACGCCTCCAGCCGCCCGGATGTCCGTGGGGCGACGGCGATGCTCTCCAAGAGCGCGCCGATCCAGTTGCGTGACATGGTTGTCGCCGACCCGTCGATCATCGGCAAGACCGTCAATGTGACCGTTTTGGCCGACGCCAATGTCGACAGCGCCAACAAGGGCCAGATCGACCTTGCCGTCGATGAGAAGAACCGTAAGGTGAACGACAAGCAGCTCGGCTGGATGAACGAGCTGAAGGCGAACGGAGCGCTTTTCAAGGAGTTCAACACCGGACTTTTCACCCATGGCAACTCCAGCCGTCCTGAAGCCGCCGGCCTCGGCGTCGCTCTTGTCGGCTCGCTCTACCTGATGCTGATCGTTCTCGTTCTGTCGCTGCCGATCGGCGTTGGCACCTCGATCTACCTTGAGGAATTCGCGACCAAGAACAAGGTGACGGACCTGATTGAGGTGAACATCAACAACCTCGCTGCCGTTCCCTCGATCGTCTACGGTCTGCTCGGTCTTTCTGTTTTCATCAACTTCGCAGGCCTGCCACGCTCGGCCCCACTGGTCGGCGGTTTGGTGCTGACGCTTATGACGCTGCCGACGATCATCATCGCCACCCGCGCAGCACTGCGCGCTGTCCCGCCGTCGATCCGCGCGGCGGCGCTCGGCCTCGGCGCCTCGAAGATGCAGATGGTGTTCCACCACGTCCTGCCGCTTGCGATGCCCGGTATTCTGACCGGCACCATCATCGGTTTGGCACACGCGCTCGGAGAAACCGCACCGCTTCTCCTGATCGGCATGGTCGCCTTCGTCGCCAGCGCGCCGAGCACCCCGCTCGACCCGTCCACGGCGCTGCCGGTACAGGTCTACATGTGGGCCAACGAAGCCGAACGCGCATTCGTCGAGCGCACGTCTGGCGCCATTATCGTCCTGCTCCTGTTCCTGATCGTCATGAACCTCGGAGCCATCCTCTTGCGCCGGCGCTTTGAGCGTCGCTGGTAAACGGAGTACATAGTCATGAACATGTTGACTGAAGCAGCAGTTGAGAAGGCTCTGGACCAGAAAATGAATACGATCCCGTACAAGATGATCGGCCAGGACGTGTCGGTCTACTACGGCGATAAGCGTGCGCTTTTCGACGTGAAGCTAAACATCCGCGAGAACACGGTTACCGCGCTCATCGGCCCCTCCGGCTGCGGCAAGTCTACCTTCCTGCGCAGCCTCAACCGCATGAACGATACGATCGACAACTGCCGCGTGACAGGCAAGATCACGCTTGATGGCGAGGATATCTACGATCCGGATATCGACGTCGTGGAGCTCCGCGCCCGCGTCGGCATGGTCTTCCAGAAACCGAACCCGTTCCCGAAGACGATCTACGAGAACGTCAGCTACGGGCCACGTATCCATGGCCTGGCAAAGTCGAAGGCGGACTTGGACCAGATCGTCGAGCAGTCGCTGCAGCGCGCCGGCCTTTGGAACGAAGTCAAGGATCGCCTGCATGAATCCGGCACCGGCCTGTCCGGCGGCCAGCAGCAGCGTCTGTGCATCGCGCGTGCCGTTGCCGTGAGCCCGGAAGTCATCCTGATGGACGAACCGTGCTCGGCGCTCGATCCGATTGCGACTGCCAAGGTCGAAGAGCTGATCCATGAGCTGCGCGAGAACTTCACCATCGTCATCGTGACGCACTCGATGCAGCAGGCGGCCCGCGTTTCGCAGCGGACCGCTATGTTCCACCTCGGCAATCTCGTCGAGGAGAACGACACCGACAAGATGTTCACCAACCCGGACGACCCCCGCACCCAGGATTACATCATGGGCCGCTTCGGCTGAGTTGCGGCGTTCAGGCTATTCAAGGACAATTCCCATGGCATCGACCCATATCTTTTCTGCCTATGACGACGATTTGAAGTTCCTGACCCGCCGCATCTCGGAAATGGGTGGGCTTGCCGAGCAGATGGTGTCCGACGCTGTCCGCGCGCTGGTCAACGGCGATACGGCTCTGGCCCAGAAGGTCATCTCCGACGACGTGATCCTCGATCATGCCGAACGCGAGATCGGCGACAAGGCGGTCGTCACCATTGCCCGCCGCCAGCCGATGGCCTCCGATCTTCGCGAGATCATGGGCTCGATCCGTATCGCAGCCGACCTTGAGCGCGTCGGCGATCTCGGCAAGAACACGGCCAAGCGCGTCATCGCGGTACAAAGCACCGGCGTTCCGCGTAAGCTCGCCCGCGGCCTCGAGCATCTTTCCGAGCTCGCCCTCGTCCAGCTCAAGGAAGTGCTCGACGTCTATACGACCCGTGCCGCCGACAGGGCGAAGTCGATCCGCGAGCGCGACGAGGAAATCGACGCGATGTACACCTCGCTGTTTCGCGAGCTTCTGACCTACATGATGGAAGATCCGCGCAACATCACCAGCTGCACGCATCTTCTCTTCTGCGCCAAGAACATCGAGCGCATCGGCGACCATGCCACCAACATTGCCGAAACGATCTATTACATGGCGACCGGCGCCCAGCCGGAAGGCGAACGTCCGAAGGACGATACTGCCAACACCGTCGGCGCGGTGACGGAATGACAATTCTGAACCCGCCCTCAGGAGACAGAAGCGAATGATCCCGAGAGTTGCAGTCGTTGAAGACGAAGAGGCACTGAGTGTGCTTCTTCGCTATAACCTTGAGGCCGAAGGTTTCGAGGTCGATACCATCCTGCGTGGCGACGAGGCCGAAATCCGGCTTCAGGAGCGCACGCCGGACCTTTTGATCCTCGATTGGATGCTGCCGGGCGTATCGGGCATAGAGCTTTGCCGCCGCCTGCGCATGCGTCCGGAGACCGAGCGCCTGCCGATCATCATGCTGACGGCGCGCGGCGAGGAAAGCGAGCGCGTCCGCGGCCTTTCGACCGGCGCCGACGACTATGTCGTCAAGCCGTTTTCGACGCCGGAGCTCGTTGCCCGCGTTAGGGCGATGCTGCGCCGCGCCAAGCCTGAGGTGCTCTCGACGGTGCTGAAATGCGGCGACATCGAACTCGACCGCGAAACGCATCGTGTTCACCGCAAAAGCCGCGAAGTTCGCCTCGGCCCCACCGAATTCCGCCTCCTGGAATTCCTGATGTCGTCGCCCGGCCGCGTTTTCTCGCGTTCGCAGCTTCTGGACGGTGTCTGGGGCCACGACATTTATGTCGACGAGCGCACCGTCGACGTCCATGTCGGCCGGCTGCGCAAGGCGCTGAACTTCTCCAACATGCAGGATGTCATCCGCACCGTCCGCGGTGCCGGATATTCCATGGAATCCTGATTGCCGCTTCCATTGCCGGGCATAAAAAAACGGGCCTGCGAGGCCCGTTTCCGTTTGTCATTTATCCGGCTCAATTTGCGCGGGCTGCTGTCCTGCGGCGCTCGTTGACCGGCTGATAGGCAAGGCGCGCATGATAGCTGCAGTAAGGTGAAGAGTCCGGGCTGTCGCAACCGCAGAAGTGGAAATCATCCTTCAGCGGATCGCCGACCGGCCACTTGCAGGTGCGTTCCGTAAGTTCCGTCAGGCCGAGGCGGCGGGAGATCGGCACGACCACGTTTGCGGCCGGACGATACCTTACCTCCTCCATGAGATCGATTTCGATCTCTTCCTTGAGCATCGTTGCGCCCTGCTGGCGCGTGACGGTGCGGGTCGCGATCCGCGATGCATAGTTCGGTGCGCGCGGAGCCGAGGTATTGCGCTTCGGCGCTCGTGCGGCCGCCGCGGTGCCACCGGCCTTGGCGCGGCCCGGAAGGCTAAGCCTATGGACCTTGCCGATCACCGCGTTCCTGCTCACTCCGCCGAGCTGCGCAGCGATCTGGCTCGCGCTCAGTCCTTCGGACCAAAGCTTCTTGAGTTTTTCGACTCGCTCGTCTGTCCAGTTCATGCCCTGTCTCCGCCGTTTAGCGTTGTGAAGGCAGAATCCCCCACCCTTGCTCCGGATACATCCGAAGCAGGAAACGCCTGACCAATTGTGGTGACTAGTTCCGCCGCATGCAGTCTAGTAATTGAGTTTTAACCTAGTGTGAGGCTGACTCCGTGACAAGAGTCGCGGGAATCCGGATGAATCGAATTTCAAGTTTTCCCCAACTTGCTTCCCGAGCGAGTCATTTCTGCAACATTAGCTGTTGATAAATGACCTCGTTCGGGGAGGTGGTCCCATGGCGCACGAAGCCCGCAGTTTTGTTGACATCGCGGTGCGAAACGTCAATAGTGGCACTCGCCGCCGAAAGGCGGCATTTTTAATTTTTCGGACCCGGTTTTTAGCCGGAGTCTGGTTGCCCTAACGATGACAGGAGATCGCGCCATGGCTCAAGCCGCGCCGCTATATGACACCTATTCTCGCGCCCCTTTGCGGTTCGAGCGAGGTGAGGGCGTTTGGCTAATCACTGAAGGCGGCGAACGATATCTGGATTTTGGCGCAGGCGTTGCAGTGACTTCCGTTGGCCACGGCAATCCGCATGTCGTCGAAGCCCTGAAGGCGCAGGCCGACAAGGTTTGGCACCTGTCGAATATCTATGAAATTCCCGGCCAGGAAGCGCTTGCCAAGCGGCTGACCGACGTCACCTTCGCCGACAAGGTGTTCTTCACCAATTCCGGCGCCGAGGCGCTGGAATGCGCGATCAAGACCGCGCGCCGCTATCAGTATTCCAACGGTCATCCCGAGCGCTTCCACATCATCACCTTCGAAGGCGCCTTTCATGGCCGCACGCTGGCGACAATCGCCGCCGGCGGCCAGGAGAAGTATCTCGAGGGCTTCGGCCCGAAGGCGCCGGGCTTCGATCAGGTTCCCTTCGGCGATATCGAGGCGGTCCGCGCAGCGATCACCGATGCGACCGCCGGCATCCTCGTAGAGCCGGTGCAGGGCGAGGGCGGGGTCCGTCCGGCGACGAATGAGTTCATGAAGGCGCTCCGCCAGATCTGCGATGAGAAGGGTCTGCTGCTGATCCTCGATGAGGTCCAGACTGGCGTTGGCCGTACCGGCAAACTCTTTGCTCACGAATGGTCGGGTGTCACGCCGGATATCATGGCGGTAGCGAAGGGTATCGGCGGCGGCTTCCCGCTCGGCGCCTGCCTGGCGACCGCGGATGCCGCCTCCGGCATGAAGGCCGGCACGCATGGCTCCACCTATGGCGGCAATCCGCTTGCCATGGCGGTCGGCAGCGCGGTGCTCGACGTCATCCTCGCCGACGGCTTTCTGCAGCATGTCCGCGATGTGGCACTCGTCTTCCGCCAGGGCCTTGCCTCGCTGAAGGATCGCTATCCGGATATCATCGAAGATGTGCGCGGCGAAGGCCTGATGCTCGGCATCAAGGCTGCCGTCCCGTCTTCCGAACTGTTGCAGGCCATTCGTGCTGCTCATCTTCTAGGCATTCCGGCGGGCGATAATGTCATCCGTCTCCTTCCGCCTCTAGTCGTCACGGCGGAGGAAGCCCGCGAGGGCCTTGCCCGCGTCGAGCGCGCTGCCGAAAGCATTCGCGCGGCAAAAACCAGGAAGACGGCTTGAACGGATAACGCCCCTCAAGGCGCATACAGGTAAGAACGACATGGCTTCCCCCAAACACTTTCTCGATCTCTCGGCGGTAACTGCATCCGATCTCAGAGCCATCATGGATGATGCGATCGTCCGCAAGCAGGCCTTCAAGGCCGGCAAAGGCGATAAGCCGCTCGCGGGTAAGATGCTGGCGATGATCTTCGAGAAACCCTCTACGCGCACACGCGTTTCCTTCGATGTCGGCATGCGTCAGCTCGGTGGCGAAACGCTTTTCCTCTCCGGCACGGAGATGCAGCTTGGCCGCGCCGAGACGATCGGCGATACGGCCAAGGTGCTCTCGCGCTATGTCGATGCGATCATGGTCCGCACGACGGAGCACCACCGCATGCTGGAGCTCGCCGAACATGCGACGGTGCCGGTCATCAACGCGCTGACGGACGACACGCATCCCTGCCAGATCATGGCAGATATCATGACCTTCGAGGAGCATCGCGGTCCGATCAGGGGCAAGACGATTGCCTGGACCGGCGATGGCAACAACGTACTGCACTCGCTGGTCGAAGGTGCGGCCCGTTTTGGCTATCGCATGAATATGGCTGTGCCTCTTGGTTCCGAGCCCAAGGATCACTATCTCAACTGGGCCCGCAATGAGGGCGCCGAAATCATGCTTGGCCATGACGCCGACCGTGCGGTCGAAGGCGCCGATTGTGTGGTAACCGATACCTGGGTCTCCATGAATCAGGAACATCGGGCCCGCGGTCACAACGTCTTCCAGCCCTATCAGGTCAATTCGGCTTTGATGGCGAAGGCCGGCAAGGATGCATTGTTCATGCATTGCCTGCCCGCCCATCGCGGCGAGGAAGTGACGGATGATGTGATCGATGGCCCGCAATCCGTGGTCTTCGATGAGGCGGAGAACCGTCTTCATGCGCAAAAGTCGATTCTTGCATGGTGCCTGGGGGCGATCTGAACCATACTGGGCGCCACGTCTGGCCTGATGGCCTCGTGGCGGCACGGGCGAAAAGACCTCTGGTCTGCCGCCTGGACTACTAGGAGTAAGACCATGGCAGAAATTGCAAGTGCTCTCGGCGAGTTCGATTTCGCTGGCGATGATCACGTAGTCCCATTTCAGGTAGAAGGCCTCGATGTGCGTGGCCGCGCCGTCCAACTCGGGCCTATGCTGGATGCGATCCTCGCGCGCCATCATTATCCTGCACCCGTCGCCCGGCTGCTTGCTGAAGTTATCGTGCTGACGGTACTTCTCGGGACGTCCCTCAAGTTCGAAGGCAAATTTACGGTGCAGACAAAAGGCGACGGCCCTGTCGATCTTCTCGTTGCCGATTTCTCGACGCCGCAGAATGTGCGCGCCTATGCACGCTTCGATCAGGCCTTGCTCGACAAGGCGGTCGCTGCCGGCGAAACCGAGCCGGAACAGCTTCTCGGCAAGGGCGTGCTGGCTTTCACTATCGACCAGGGCAAGTTCAGCCAGCCCTATCAGGGCATCGTGGCGCTTGACGGCACCTCGCTCGAAGATATCGCCGGCACCTATTTCCGGCAGTCGGAGCAAATCCCGACGCGCGTCCGCCTAGCGGCTGCCGAACTGTTCGATCGCGACCAGGCGGGCCAGCCGCGCCACCGCTGGCGGGCGGGCGGGCTCATTGCCCAATTCTTGCCGGAAGCGCCGGAGCGTATGCGTCAGCCCGACCTCCACGGCGGCGACGGCGATAACGCCGCGCTGGCACACAAGGAAGACGACACCTGGACCGAAGCGCGCGCGCTGGTCGACACCATCGATGCGGACGAACTGACGGATCCGCAGGTCGGCATCGAACGCCTGCTCTTCCGCCTCTTTCACGAGCGCGGAGTGCGTGTTTTCGGTACCCGGGAAGTCATTGATCGCTGCAGTTGCTCGCGCGACAAGATCAAGAACGTGCTGAAGGGCTTTTCTGAGGAAGAGATCGATGCCAGTCAGGAGAACGGCGAGATTGCCGTCACTTGCGAGTTCTGCTCCACGACCTATCGTTTTGAAGTCGTGGAAGTCGCATCGGCTGCCGAGTGATCAGTTCAGCACTCTGAGCAGCCCGGGGGAGTCCAGCGAGAAGGCGGGTATTTCGACATCGAAAAGCTCGCCGTCATCCGTTTCCATCTGGTAATGGCCGAACATGAGGCCGGAGGGCGTATCGAGCGGACAGCCGGATGAGTATTCGTAGGTATCGCCGGGTTCCAGCCGGGGCTGCTCGCCCACGACGCCCGGGCCACTCACTTCGTCCACGATGCCGCTCTGATCGGTGATGTTCCAGTAGCGATTGATGAGCCGCACGGTCAGGTCCGATTTATTGCTGATAACGATCCGGTAGCCCCAGACATAGCGATCGTCGTCCGGATCGGATTGCTCCTCCAGATAAAAGGGCTCGACGACGACTTCGATATCTCGTGTGAGGGCGCGGTACATGCCTTACACCATAGCCAAGATATGTTACCCGTATCTTATGCAGCGCTCGATCCGTCAAGAAACGGCACATGCATCATCCTTCAAACAGCGTGATTACACGTCGTTTCGAACATTAATCCTAATTATCAAAGTTCATTTCCGCATTGAAGCAAGACTCTTGCGCTATTTATTAGGTGGAGCATCCGGCCGGGCCGGCAAGGTCCGGCCGTCGCTATTGCAAGTTCAGGACCTAACCTTTGAAAGAGCCTGAGCGAAATCTTCGATCAGGTCTTCTGCATCCTCGATGCCGAGCGAAAGGCGAACCGTGCCGGCGGAAATGCCGAGTTCCGCGCGCGCTTCGTCGGTCAGGTTCTTGTGCGTCGTGGTTGCCGGATGGGTGATCAGGCTCTTGGAATCGCCGAGATTGTTTGAGATTTTGATGATATCGAGCGCATTTTGCAACGCGAAGGCGGCTTCCTTCCCGCCCTTCAACTCGAATGCGACGAGCGTGGAGCCGCCGGACATCTGCTTGGCGATGATGTCGGCCTGGGGATGGTCCTTGCGCCCCGGATAGATCACGTTTGCCACCTGCCTCTGCTCGGCGAGGAAGTCGGCGATCCTGGCCGCACTTGCCGTCTGCTGCTTGACGCGCAGTGGTAGCGTTTCGATCCCCTTCAGAAGCGTCCAGGCATTGAATGGCGACATCGCCGGACCTGTATGGCGGAAGTAGTCGTGCAGGTTTTCGTCGATCCATTCCTTGTCGGAAAGCACGACGCCGCCGAGGCAGCGGCCCTGGCCGTCGATATGCTTGGTCGCGGAATAGACGACGATATGGGCGCCGAGTTCCAGAGGCTTCTGGAAGAGCGGCGTCGCAAAGACGTTGTCGACGACCACCTTGGCGCCGACCTGATTCGCGAGCTTGGCAACACCTGCGATATCGATCACTTCCAGCGTCGGGTTCGTCGGGCTTTCAAGGAAGAAGACCTTCGTCGCCGGACGGATCGCCTTTTCCCAGTTTTCGAGGTAGCAGCCGTCGATGAGCGTGCATTCGATACCGTATTTCGGCGCCAGCGTTTCGACAACCCACCGGCAGGAGCCGAAGAGCGCACGGGCGGCAACAATATGGTCGCCGGCCTTCAATTGGCAGAGGATCGCCGCGGTGACGGCAGCCATGCCAGAAGCGGTGGCGCGGGCGTCTTCGGCGCCTTCGAGCGCACACATCCGCTTTTCGAACATGTCGTTGGTCGGGCTTCCGTAGCGGGCATAGATAAAGCCGTCCGTCTCGCCCTTGAAGCGGGCTTCAGCCGCTTCCGACGTATCATAGACGAAACCCTGCGTCAGGAAGATCGCTTCCGAAGTCTCGCCATATTGCGAGCGCAGAGTTCCGCCGTGAACGAGTTGAGTTGCCGGGCGCCAAGTCTTGCTCATGCCATCACCACCTTCAAACAACAAAAAAACCGGCCGCAAAAGCAGACCGGTTTCATACCCGGTCTTTTTAGCCACTTCTTTAACGTGGCTGCAAGCCGACCGGCCAAATCACCACGGGATAAAGCTGCAATACTGCTGTTAGCTTCTTGCGTCAATTCCTTGAGTTTGGTTTTGTCGGAAGCGAATTATGGATGGAGCATGATGGCTCGCGAAACTGGAATCTTGGCCGATCGCGCAATAGCCGCGTTGTTTGAAACCGGCCGCCTCACGACGGAGCGGGAACTGGACCGCGATCAGATCCAGCCGGCCAGCCTGGACCTGCGCCTGGGCGCCAAGGCGTTCCGCGTTAGGGCCAGTTTCATGCCGGGTCCATCGCATCTCGTTGCCGATAAGCTCGACCGGCTGAGCCTGCATGTCATCGACCTCTCCGAAGGTGCCGTGCTCGAAACGGGCTGCGTCTATATCGTGCCTCTGATGGAGCGGCTCGATCTTCCGGCTGAAATGTCTGCCTCGGCCAATCCGAAAAGCTCGACCGGCCGCCTCGACATCTTCACCCGCGTCATCACCGACTACGCGCAGGAATTCGACAAGATTCCTGCCGGTTATTCCGGCCCGCTCTATCTGGAAATCAGCCCGCGCACGTTCCCCGTCGTCGTACGCCGCGGCTCGCGCCTTTCGCAGATACGCTTCCGTGTCGGGCATTCCATTCTCGGCGAGCCGGAACTGCAGGCGCTGCATGATGCGGAAACGCTGGTCGCAAGCGCCAAGCCCAACGTTTCCGGCGGCGGCATTGCGCTCTCGATCGACCTGGCTGGCGACAAGGAGGGCTTGATCGGCTATCGCGGCAAGCATCACACGGCCGTCGTGGATGTCGACAAGAAGGCCGAGCACGATATCTTCGATTTCTGGGAGCCGCTTTACAGTCGCGGCAGCAACGAGTTGATCCTCGACCCGGATGAGTTCTATATCCTCGTTTCGCGCGAGGCCGTGCACGTTCCGCCGCACTATGCCGCCGAAATGACGCCCTTCGATCCGCTCGTCGGCGAGTTTCGCGTGCATTACGCCGGCTTCTTCGATCCGGGCTTCGGTCACGCGCCCGCCGGCGGTATGGGCAGCCGCGCCGTCCTCGAGGTCCGCAGCCACGAAGTGCCCTTCATCCTCGAGGACGGCCAGATCGTCGGCCGCCTGGTTTACGAGCACATGCTGGAAAAGCCCGAAAGCCTCTATGGCACCGGCCTTGGATCGAACTATCAGGCTCAGGGCCTGAAGCTCTCCAAACATTTCCGCATCTGAGATGCCTTGACACCGCCATCCATCTGTTGGAAGGCTTCCGTCATTGCGGGTGTAGCTCAATGGTAGAGCAGCAGCTTCCCAAGCTGAATACGAGGGTTCGATTCCCTTCACCCGCTCCAGCTAGCCGATGCCCCGCTTCAGAAGAACGGCAATCACATCGCGAAAGCAGGTGCTTTCGTCTACGATCTGCTCCCGCTGATGAAGGCGCATGACCGACTGCTGGCGCACTTTTATGGCCGGTGGTGCGGCCCGGCGCATATTTCCCAATACGGATGACTCTGATACACCATCGCCAAGCGGCGATGCCCCGACCCTAACCCGAGCCGGATGATAGTGAGACAATCTTTCCCTGCGTCCCTAAGTTTTAAGGGATTTTTAACTTTTTGGCTGTCCTTGGTTGTATTTTCTGCAGGGACGACGTCTGCGCAGCAGGCGCCATCGTCGCTGCCTTTGCTTTTTGACGCCCGTGAAAGGCTTGCCAAGCCGGACCTCTCTTCGCTCGTCCGCCTGCGCTTCCTGACTGCTGTCGATTTCCCACCTTTCAACTTTACCGACCAGAATGGCAAGCTGTCGGGCTTCAATATCGATTTGGCGCGCGAGATATGTAATGAACTGGAAGTGGCTTCAAAATGCGAGATCCAGGCGCTGCCCTTTGCCGATTTGAAGGAGACGCTTGCTGCCTCCCAGGGCGATGCCGTCATCGCGGGGTTGGCCGTAACTTCAGACTTACGCAAGCAGTTTACCTTCAGCCGTCCCTACCTCATGCTGCCGGCCCGTTTCGTGCGCAATGCGAAAGCGGAGATAAAAGGGGATACCGCCGCAGCGCTGTCTGGCCGATCGGTCGGCGTCATCAAGGCGACCGTACATGAGGCCATGCTTAACGCCTACTTTCCGGCAATAAAAGCCGTGCTTTTCGAGAATAGGGAGGCACTGCTGACGGCCCTGAGGGATGGCAAGGTGGACGCTGCCTTCGCCGACGCCCTGCAATTGTCCTTCTGGGTTTCCGCTCAGGCATCCGCCAAATGCTGCGCGCTCTTCGACGGCCCCTATTTGTCGGAGCAGTTTCTGGGAGAGGGCATGACGATCATGCTTCGCCAGAACGACAGCGTATTGACGGCAGCGTTGGACCACGCCCTTGCAGCACTTTCCAGAAACGGCCGCCTGCAGGAAATCTACCTGCGTTATTTCCCTTATGGGCTCTATTGACCGTTGCGGAAGCGGGCGATCGCGCTGCGTTCGATGGCCGCGCAGGTGAGCTTGTCGAGACCCAACCGGTCGCGGAGCATGCTGAGCAGCCGAAGCTCCTCGGCCTTGACGGAAAGGTCGGCGGAAGCGACTTCGACGGCAAGGGCATAGGCGGTGTCGTAGAGCCGCGCCGGCAGCGTGTCCTTCACCGTTTCCAAAACGACATCGAGACCTTCCGGCCCGGCCAGCAGTGCTGCGCAGTCGCGGGCAATCGAAATCAGCTTGTCGTCGTCGAAATCCTTGAACACTGGCAGAAAGCCGATCAGCTGGCCGATGCGCTCCATCTCCCGGTCGTTCATCGTGCTGTCGACGGCGGATGCCATCACCATCACGTAAATCAGGGCATCGTGGGCGGAAAGCGGCTTGTTCATTCGGTCATTCCCTCTGCTTCGGCAGGAGTTTAGGAACTGCCGTCCGCCATTACAAGGGATCGCTAGATCGGATCGAGAGGATTATCCGGCGGCGGTCCGGGCGGCAGGGTCAGCGGCGCGCCCTTGCGCGGATCCTCGCCATAGACGCCTTTCTTCTCCGCCTTCGCCTTTTCGCCCGCTCCGGTAAGCGGCGATCCGGCGACTGCATCCGCCCAGCCGTTCTCGACAAGCCATTCGGAAAGGTCTTGCGCGCCGATCTTGCAGGAGGCCGTCGTGATGCCGGTCCAGTTGGCGTCCTCCAGATCGCAGGTGACTGAGCGCAGCCGCAGAAAGAGCCGGAAATTCGTCTTGGCGAGCATTCCGCAAGGCCATTCGTTCCCATCCAGCTCTTTGCAAATCTTGTCGGCCTGTGTCGGAACAATGCCGGCAAGCTGCAGTTTCCTGTCGCCGAAGGCGAGAATGCCAGCACTCTCGGCGACCGGCCTCGGCAATGTTGCGGCTTTCTGCGGCTCCGGCTTTGGCGTTTCCGGTTCGGGCACGGCTACCCGTTCCAGCGGCTTGCCCTCCGCCTCAGCCGGATAGAACTGGCTTGCTTGGTCGACCGGCCGCGCGTTCATGCTGATCTTTGGATCGGGAAGGGCAATTGGCGGCTTTGGTGCCTCCTCGGATTTGGCAGCTGTGTTGGGATCTTCGATCGCGGTCGTCGCCACATCCGGCCCGGCAAACCGCTCCCTGCCTGCCGCCAGCATCACGGCGACGATTGTTATTCCCGCAACAGCTGTCAGAAGTGCTGCAGGCCGCATGGAAGATTTTCCTATTGGCTGGCCCAGATGATGCGCGCGATCCAATCCACATCGGAAAACTCGATCGTCCGGTTCGGATGTTCGGAATTGAGGGACATCAGTTCGATGGAGCGTGGGCTCTGGCGTAGCAGCACCTTGGCCATCACCTCGCCCTCGCGCGTCTTGACGACGACGCGGTCGTTGCGGCGCACCTGTGCGCCCGGCTCCACGATCAGGACGTCGCCGTCGCGATAAAGCGGCATCATGCTGTCTCCCTGCACTTCGAGGGCATAGACGCCCGCTTTCTGCGAGGGTGCGGCGGGAAATTCCACTACATCCCACCCTTGGCCAGCCGGGAAACCGCCATCATCGAAAAAGCCGCCTGCGCCGGCCTGTGCGAAGCCGAGCAGGGGAATGGAGCCTCCCTGCGGGGGGGATGCGCCATCCGGCAGACCGGAGAAGCTGTTTGCGGACCGCATGAAGCCCATGAACTGCTCCATGGTGGCGCCTGTCGCATCGAGCACCTTGGCGATCGATTCCGTCGAAGGCCAGCGCAACCGGCCATCGGCAGACAACCGCTTAGATTTGTTGAGGGAGGTAGGGTCGAGGCCGGCACGGCGCGCAAGACCAGACGGTGTCAGGTCATGCCGTTCGGCAAGCCTATCGATCGCTCCCCAAATCTGCTCGTGTGACAGCATCTTGCTTGGTCCTGCGCCCCGGCGCCGCTCTCCAATCGGCAGGAAGATTAACGCCAGGCTTTCTCATAGTAAAGAGAAATGAGGAATAAAATCCTGTATTGGCGTCAGGCAACCATCGCCATGTTGATCTTGCCGAGCTGGATGACGGCCTGCGTGCGGCTGTCGACGTTGAGCTTCAGGAGGATGGCCGAGACATGCGCCTTGATCGTTGCTTCGGAAACGCCGAGTTCGTAGGCGATCTGTTTGTTGAGCAGGCCTTCGCCGAGCATGGTGAGCACGCGGCTCTGCTGCGGCGTCAGCGTGTGCAGGCGGTGAATGAGGTCGGCCACGTCCGGGTCTTGTTCCTCACCGTCGCGATAATTCTCCGGCGTTGCGATATCGCCGGCAAGCACTTCCTGGATGCTGCTGCGGATATCTTCGATGCCGGACGATTTGGAAATGAAGCCGGAAGCGCCGAGCTCCAGGGCGCGGCGGATCGTCGTCGCGTCATCGGTCGCGGAAATGATGACGATCGGCAGGCTGGCGAATTCGGAGCGTAGCGCCATCAGCCCGGAAAAGCCGCTGACGCCGGGCATGGCAAGATCGAGCAGCAGGATATCCGCATCCGGATGAGTGGTAGCGGCAGCGCGCGCGGCCGTGAAATCGCCGGCTTCGACGATCGTGTGCTGCCCCTCCATGCCGGTCACGGCCTGGCGCAGCGCATCCCGGAAAAGCGGGTGGTCGTCCGCAATGATGATCGTCTGTTCCTGCATCGAAAACCCCCTCCCAAGAGCCCGATTTCATCCTCCTCATGCGCGGGATACCCGCCGCACATGCCGTCCTCTTCATATTACTACATCAAATCAGGTCTTCTGCGGAAGAGGCGCGGTCTTTTCTTCCTCCTGGAATTGCTTCACCATGCCCATGAAGCTTTTCATCATCCGCTCCATGATGCTGATCGAGCGGTCGATCTCGGCATCGGTGGGCAGCGCCTTGTTAACGATGCTCTTGTTTTCGAGCGCGGTCACGCGGTCGGAAAGCCGGTCGAGCTCGTCGTCATAAGCAGCGCGTTCGTCGGCCGCCATACGGCAGACCAACGAACCGTCCTTTTCTTCGCAAAGCGACATCGCACCCGTGTGCTTGTCGAGACGGACGAAATGGTCGCCGCTCCGCTCGAGCTGGAAGCGCGCCGGGTCCGGCTCGGCCGCGAGCGCCGGCAGCGGCAGAAGAAGAACTGCGGCAATCCCGATTGTTATCGTCTTCATGCTATGATCCTCCGGATTTCTGTTGCGGCTATCCTGTTTTTCGGCGGGGAGTCGTGGACATCGCCGTTCCTTTCCGGCAAAGCGCTCACCAACAGCATCAGCCATTGCATGAGGCCATCATGAGCGTGACACCCGTCGTTTACAAGATCGTGACCGAGGCGCTCTGGCAGGAAGCCAGGCAAAGCGGCGTTTTTCGCGGCGCAGGCATCGACCTGCAAGACGGTTTCATTCATCTCTCGACGGAAAAACAGGTGCGGCAGACGGCGGCGCTGTTTTTCGCAGGCCAGCCGGGCCTGCTGCTCATCGCCATCGATAGCGGCAAGCTCGGCGACAAGCTGATCTTCGAACCCTCCCGAAACGGCGATCTCTTCCCGCATCTTTATGCCGAACTGCCCCTTTCGGCCGTCATCTGGGAAGAGCCGCTTCCGCTCGATGATGCCGGACAGCATATCTTCCCGGAACTCCTGTCATGATTGGTGTGTTCAAGAGCGCTGCCCGCAAGGGCCTCTTCCTCTTCGATCCCGAAACGGCGCATGGCATGTCGATCGCTGCGCTGAAATCCGGCTTGGTTCCCGCCTGCCGTATTTCTCCAGATCCGCGGCTGGTGCAGACGGTCGCCGGCCTCACCTTCGAAAACCCGCTCGGTATGGCGGCCGGTTACGACAAGAATGCCGAAGTGCCGGAATCCCTCCTCAAGCTCGGCTTTGGCTTCACTGAGATCGGCACGGTGACGCCGAAGCCGCAGTCGGGCAATCCGCGCCCGCGCATCTTCCGTCTGGTGGATGACGAAGGGGTCATCAACCGCCTCGGCTTCAACAACGAGGGCCATGATGCGGTCTTCCGGCGCCTGTCGGCGATCCGCCGCGAAGGCATCATCGGCGTTAACATCGGCGCCAACAAGGACAGCGAAGACCGCATCGGCGACTATGTGGCCGGCATTCGCCGCTTCTATTCCGTTGCGCGCTATTTTACGGCCAACATCTCTTCGCCGAATACGCCTGGCCTGCGTGACCTGCAGGCGCGCGAAAGCCTGGCCGCTCTCCTGTCCGCCGTGCTTGCCGCCCGCGACGAGGAGGCCGCGCGCTCTGGCCGGAAAATCCCGGTCTTCCTCAAGATTGCGCCCGATCTCACGGAAGAAGGGATGGACGATATCGCGGCCGAAGTGCTCTCCCATGGGCTGGACGGCCTGATCGTCTCGAACACGACGCTTGCCCGCGACGGTCTGAAGGATCAGCGGCAGGCGAAGGAAGCCGGTGGCCTTTCGGGCAAGCCGCTCTTCGAGAAGTCGACCGCGATTCTTGCGAAAATGCGCAAGCGGGTCGGCGCTGCACTCCCGATCATCGGTGTCGGCGGTGTTTCTTCGGCGGAAACCGCGCTCGAAAAGATCAGGGCAGGGGCCGATCTCGTGCAGCTTTATTCCTGCATGGTCTATGCGGGTCCTGGCCTACCGGGCGAGATCGTCCGCGGCCTCTCAAGGCTCCTCGACCGTGAAAAGGTCACGTCGATCCGCGAATTGCGCGACACCCGCGCCGATCACTGGGCGGCCCGGAACGTCTGATCGGCCCGCGGCTTCACCAGCATGGCCAGGAAGAAGCCGCGGAACAGCAGGAAGGCGTTCATCGACAGCCAGAGCCCGTGATTGCCGAAGAGCGGCACGAAGACCGCGAGCGCGGCAAGATAGCCGGCAAATGACATCAGCATACGGTTGCGCATGTCGACAGACCATGTCGCGCCGATGAAGACGCCGTCCATCAGGAAGGCGAGTGCGCCCGTCAGTCCGGTGATCGCCGCCCAAGGCAGATAGGTTTCTGCCGCTGCCCGCACCTCCGGCGAGGTCGTCAGCGCGGAAATCAGCCAGGGACCGGCGCCAAGGAAGAAGGCGGAAACGGACGCCGCCAGCCCGAAGGACCAGATGGCAGTGAGTTTCAGCCCGCGGTCGAAGGCCGGCCGGTGGGCCGCGCCGATCGCCCGTCCGGTGATCTGCTCGGCGGCATTGGCAAGCCCGTCGAGATAATAGCCGGAGAGCAGGAAGAAATTCATCAGCACGGCATTGGCGGCGAGCGTGACGGCGCCGAAGCTCGCGCCGATCCGCGTCATGATCGCAAAGGAGCCGATCAACACGAAGGTGCGGATCAGGATGTCGCGATTGAGCGCAAAGAGCTCCGCCAGCCGGTGCCGCGAGAAGATTTCCGCACGGCTTGGCCGTTCGGAGGCTTCGAAGCTTCTGAGAACGAGGAGGAGGCCGGCCACCGCACCGGCCGTCTCGCCCACCATCGTGCCCCAGGCGACGCCAGCGACTCCCCAGTTGAGCCAGAGGCCGAGATAGATCGCGAGCACGATGTTGATACCATTGATCAGCACCTGCAGGAAAAGGCCGGTGCCGCCTTGCCCGCGCCCGAGCACGAAACCGAGGATCGCGTAATTCGCGAGAGCCGCAGGGGCGGCAAGGATCCGAATGGAGAAATAGACATTCGTCGCCTGTGCGACGGCCGCTTCGGGTCCCATCAGTGCCAGCCCTGCCGGAAGCAGCAGCGGCGAGAGACAGAGAAGAACAAGGCCGCAACCGAGCGCGGAAACCATGGCTCGCCAGAAAACGCCCTGCTGCTCATGCGTATCGTGCCGCCCGAGCGCCTGTGCCGTCAGCCCCGTGGTCGAAGCGCGCAGGAAGTTGAAGCTGCCGAGGAGAAGGTCGAAGAGCATCGCCCCGATCGCAAGGCCGGCAAGCGCATCGGGCTCGCCCATATGGCCCACGACGCCGGTATCGACGAGGCCGAGCAGCGGCGTCGTCGTGAAGCCGAGCGTCATCGGAATGGCGATCGACAGCACCAGCCGGTGCGTCACATCGAATGCCAGCCGGTTTTCGCGCCCGCAGTGATCCATTTCTGCCTCGGTCTTGAGAGGCAGAATCGCCTCAGCTGGTAAGAACCATGGCCCAATAGGGCACGCTCCGGGAAGACGTATTGTGCGCAACGGCGACGCCGAGCCCGTTATAGCGTCCCAGCATGTTCTCGAGATGATGTCGCGAGTTGATCCAGGCCGTCACGACGGCATCGATGCTCTGCTGGCCGGCGGCGATGTTCTCTGCGGCCGGAAGCTGCACGCCGCTTTTTTTCACGCGTGCACCGAAACTGTCGGCCATGCCCATCAGATGCGTCATCTTGCCGGCGCTTGCCATTCGCTTGGCCTGGTAGACCGCCGCAGCGCTTGCCGCCGGATCGACGCGAAGCGCCGTCAGCCCATTCTTGGCACGAAGCTGGTTGACGAGCGGCAGCGCCGCCGTTGTCTCGTCCTCTCCGTCCGAGGGCGTGGAAGACATTCTGGGCGCGGTCGTGCAGCCTGCGACGCCCGTCAGGAAGACAAGGCCTGAAAAGCGCAGCAGATTGCGCCTGGAAAGAGCGATGGATGTCATGTTTACCGGCGAAAGTTGAAAAGACGGATGATAATGAAGATCGGGATGACGACCGTTGCGCCAAGCAGCAGATAATCGCCGACGCGGCCGAGCGCTGCAAAACCCCGGTACCAGATCTCGCGGATGAAATCCCGGACGCCGTAGACGAGGTCCAGCGGTGCCCATCCGAAAACGGTCATCACGAAACCGACGATCAGCGAAACGACTAAGAGCTTCACCAATGTGCGGCCGAGCGAGTCACCTAGAAATTTGTTTACCTGATCGGACATGCGCCATCTCCTGTTTGCCCTGAAATACGGTTGCGGCGCGTCGCCCGCAAGCCTTTTCCGGAACTGGCCGTTCCGCCTCTGAAATAGGACTTGAGTTTTTTTGTGGCCGCCGCCAAATGCGCAGGCGTTCAACGGGCCACATCATGCAGCAAAGCCAGTTTTCCTCAGGCGACGTCATCGCCGATCGCCGCGCCGATTATGCGAAGATGCTCGACGAGGGCGGTGAGGCGGATGCGGCCGCCGAACTGATGGAGCAGGCGCTGGAGCTGACGCCCGCCTGGGCCGCCGGCTGGTATCGCCTCGCGATCTACCGGGAGAGGGCCGGTAAGGTGGGATCCGCGATCGAAGCCTATCGGAAGACGCTGTTGCTCGATCCAGAGGATATTTTCGGCGCAAGCCTCAAGCTTGCCCTGCTTGGCGACGCCGAAATGCCGGAGCAACCGCCGAGCCGCTATGTCGAGCGGCTTTTCGATGATTATGCCGCCCGTTTCGAAACCTCGCTCGTCGAAAAGCTGGATTATAGCGTTCCGCAGAAACTCGCAGCGCTCCTTGCCGCTACCGGCCGCAAATATTCGCTCGCCATTGATCTCGGCTGCGGCACCGGCCTTCTCGGACCGGAGATCCGCGCCCGCGCCGGGCGGCTTGAAGGCTACGACCTCTCGCAAAAAATGCTCGCCAAGGCCGAGGAGAAGGCAGTCTATGATCACTTGGCCCAGGCCGACCTTTCTCTTGCGCCTGAAGCCTCCGGCGTCTTTGCCGATGGTGCAGAATACCGCGCTGATCTGATTACGGCTGCCGATGTGCTCATGTATCTCGGCAATCTCGAAAGCGTTTTCGCGATCGTCGATCGCCTCGCCGCCCCCAGCGCAGATTTCGTCTTCTCGGTCGAAGACGCGGGCGAGGGCGACGGTTTCCACCTCGCGCCATCACTGCGCTATGCGCACACGGAAGCCCATGTTCGCGGTCTTTGCAGCCGCTATACCCTTGAGGTTATCGAGACCATCAAAACCACGATTCGACAGGATGGCGGCAAACCGGTTGCCGGCATTCTGTTCCTTGCACGGCGATGATGCTTCATGCACAAATCTTGCGATTTGAAAATAGGTCAGCATTGCTTACATATTTCGCTTGCTCGCAACTGCGAAAAGCTTGATAATTCCCATCATAGCTGACCGGCGCCGCGGAAGAACAATCAGGAGCGCCTCAGTCTGTTCACCATAGACAATCCGTTGCGCGGGAAACGCTCTCCGGCGCGCTTGAATTCTTCTGCTGTTGGAGATTGCCGGCATGGCTCAGCTCATCAATGCCCTCGGTTTCTGGAACACCAGCGCGACGCGCCATACGCCGCTCGAGGATGTGCAGGGCATATTCTCCGGCAGCCTCGTTTCCGCACTCGGCCTTTATGTGCTCGCCAGCGCCGGCCTTCTCACCGGCAGCACCGCCGGTATCGCCTTCCTGCTCCATTACGCTTTCGGCGTGAATTTCGGCCTTGCCTTCTTCTTGCTCAACCTGCCGTTCTTTTATCTTTCCTGGAAGCGCCTCGGCATCGCCTTTACGATCAAGACCTTCGTCGCCATCGGCCTCACCTCGGCGCTTGCCGATGCGCAGTCGCGTTTCTTTGAGATTTCCAGCATCCATCCAGCCTGGGCAGCGCTTCTCGGCGGCCTACTGCTCGGCTTCGGCCTGCTTGCGCTCTATCGCCATCGCGCCAGCCTCGGCGGCGTCGGCATTCTCGGTATCTATATGCAGGAGCGTTTCGGCATCCGCGCCGGTCTTGTGCAGCTTTCCGTCGACATGTGCGTGCTTGCCGCCGCCTTCTTCGTCACGACGCCGCCGGTGGTTCTCTATTCCGTTCTCGGCGCGGTCGTCCTCAATCTCTTCCTGACCATCAACCACCGCGCGGATCGCTATATCGCGCTGTAGGTTCGCGAAGCGGCAGTTCAATCATAAACAAATCGTAACTTGCCTCCTCTCAGGCCGAGAGCGACACTCGCCTCGCGCCGGATAGATGAGGTGAAGATATGTCAGAGTTGGAAAAACTTATCAGACGCCGCATGAACGAGGAGTATGCTAAGGGCTCCTCCGCGGAAAGGATCGCCCAAGTCATCCGTGAACTTATCAATAACTTCGACGGATCAGGTGCCCGTCGCAGCTGATCGACATTTTGCCGACCCGATTTCCATCGGGTCGGTCGCTTCAAGCAATGCCTCAAACTTTTGCTGCGCGCAAAATTCCTCACGCAGCCTTCGCTGGCTGATCGATTGGGTGCTGGCTGCGGAAGCTGACGGCCAACCGGTTCCAGACGTTGATCGCGCCGATCACCACCGTGATCTTGGTGATTTCCTCTTCGCTGAAATGCGCCTTCAGGGCTTCGAAGACCGCATCCGGTGCGCCGGTCTCCGCGATCCTCGTCACCGCATCGACCCAGCCGAGCAGGGCACGTTCCTTTGCGTCGTAGACCGGCGATTCCTTCCAGGCGCAGATAAGCGAAATCCTGCTTGCCAAGCCCGAAAGGCAAGATAGAACAACCGAAAATACCAAGGGGAAAACAATGGCAGCAAAAGCCGCTTTTGCCGGACTTCTGAACTCGTCGCCGGACAGACACTCGCTTTTCGATGACACGCAGGGGCTTGTAGCGGGCAGCATGCTTGCCGTGCTCGGCGTCTCGCTTCTCTCCAGCGCCGGCCTTCTGGCAGGCGGCACCGCAGGCATGGCATTCCTGCTGCACTATGCGACAGGCTGGGGCTTCGGCCTCTGCTTCTTTGGTGTGAACCTGCCGTTCTATTATCTCGCCTTCCACCGCCTCGGCCCTGCCTTCACGATCAAGACCTTTATTGCGATCGCGCTCACTTCTGCACTGTCGGAGATCGCCCCGCGCTTCCTCGGCCTCTCGCATGTCGATCCGGTCGCCGGTGCGCTCTTCGGCGGTCTTGTCATCGGCGCCGGCATGCTGGCGCTTTTCCGCCATCGCGCAAGCCTCGGCGGCATCGGCATCCTGGCGCTTTACATCCAGGATCGCTTCGGTTGGCGTGCGGGCATCGTGCAGCTGGGTTTCGATGGCCTCATTCTGGCACTTTCCTTCTTTGTCGCCAGCCCCTTCATTATCGCCTGCTCGGTGCTCGGCGCCATGGTGCTGAACCTCACGCTCGCCATCAACCATCGCAAGGACCGCTATATCGCCATGTGAGGCGCGGCCGCTCTTCTCTTTCACGTCGGTTTCACTACCTTTGTCCCGTGGACCAGATCGATTCCGAAGCCCGCGCCGCCTTGCCCGCCCCCTTCATCCGCTGGTTTGCGGAAAAGGGCTGGCGGCCCCGCGCCCATCAGCTGGAATTGCTGGCCCGCGCCGAAGCAGGCGAAAGCACGCTGCTGATCGCGCCGACCGGCGCCGGAAAAACGCTCGCCGGTTTCCTGCCGGCGCTGACCGATCTCACGCGCCGCGGCAAACGCCTGCCGGGCTCTGCCTTTACGGGCATCCACACGCTTTACGTCTCGCCGCTGAAGGCACTCGCCGTCGATATCGAACGCAACCTCATGAAGCCGGTCGGTGAGATGGGCCTGCCGGTCACCGTCGAGAACCGCACCGGCGACACGCCGAACGCCAAGCGCCAGCGCCAGAGGCTCAATCCGCCCGATATCCTGCTGACGACGCCGGAGCAGGTGGCGCTGCTGCTCGCCAACAGGGAGGCGGAACGCTTCTTCAAAGATCTGAGATATGTCGTTTTCGACGAGCTGCATTCGCTCGTCACGTCGAAACGCGGCCATATGCTGTCCCTCGGCCTTGCCCGGCTGCGCCGCCTCGTGCCCGAGCTCAGGACCATTGGCCTCTCCGCCACCGTCGCCGAGCCCATGGACCTGCAGAAATGGCTGGTTGCGCAGGAGGAGGGCAGGGAACGGCACGCCGGCCTGGTGACCGTCGAAGGCGGCGCCAAGCCGGATATCTCGATCCTTACGACGGAGGAGCATATCCCCTGGTCCGGCCATTCCGCCAGATACGCCGTCCCCGATATCTACAGGCAGCTGACTGAGCACCAGACGACGCTGCTTTTCGTCAACACGCGATCGCAGGCCGAAATGCTCTTCCAGGAACTCTGGACGGTGAACGAAGAGAACCTGCCAATCGCGCTGCATCACGGCTCGCTCGATGTCGCGCAGCGCCGCAAGGTGGAGGCGGCCATGGCCGCCAACAGGCTGCGGGCTGTCGTTGCCACCTCGACGCTCGATCTCGGGATCGACTGGGGTGACGTCGACCTCGTCATCCATGTCGGCGCGCCGAAGGGCGCCTCGCGCCTTGCCCAGCGCATCGGCCGAGCAAATCACCGCATGGACGAGCCCTCCAAGGCGATCCTCGTTCCCGCCAACCGTTTCGAGGTCATGGAGTGCCAGGCAGCCCTCGACGCCAATTATATCGGAGCGCAGGACACTCCGCCCGTCGGCAAGGGCGCGCTCGATGCGCTCGCCCAGCACGTCCTCGGCATGGCCTGCGCCGAGCCTTTCGACATGCTGGAGCTGTACGGCGAGATTACCAGCGCCTCTCCCTATGCCGATCTCTCGTGGGAAACCTTCGAGCGGATCGTCGATTTCGTCGCGACCGGCGGCTATGCGCTGCGCACCTACGAGCGCTACGCCCGGATCCGCAAGACGAAGGACGGCCTCTGGCGCGTCTCCAATCCGCGTGTCGCCCAGCAGTACCGCTTGAATCTCGGCACGATCGTCGAAAGCCCGATGCTCAATATCCGGATGGTGAAGCGCGGCGAGACAGGCAAGATCGGCCGCGGCGGCGGCACCCTTGGAAAGGTCGAGGAATATTTCCTCGAACAGCTTTCACCGGGCGACACCTTCATCTTCTCCGGCAAGGTGCTCCGCTTCGAAGGCATCCGGGAAAACGAAGCGCTTGTCTCCCAGGCCTTCTCCTTCGATCCGAAAATCCCGTCCTATGCCGGCGGCAAGTTTCCGCTCTCGACCTATCTTGCCGATCAGGTGCGCTCCATGCTCGCCGATCCCGACCGTTGGCATCGCTTGCCGGATCAGGTGCGTGACTGGCTGTCGCTGCAGAAGGACAAGTCGATGCTCCCGAAGCGCGACGAGCTGCTGATCGAGACTTTTCCGCGCGGCAGCCGCGACTATATGGTCGCTTATCCATTCGAGGGCCGCCTCGCGCATCAGACGCTCGGCATGCTTCTCACCCGCCGCCTGGAGCGGGCCGGCGCCAAGCCGCTCGGCTTCGTCGCCACAGACTATTCGCTCGGCATCTGGGGACTGGAGGACATGGGCCTGATGATCCGGAACGGCCGTCTCAGCCTTTCCGACCTCTTCGATGAGGACATGCTCGGCGACGATCTCGAAGCCTGGCTCGACGAATCCTTCCTGTTGAAGCGCACTTTCCGCAATTGCGCCGTGATTGCAGGCTTGATCGAGCGCCGCCACCCCGGCAAGGAAAAGACCGGAAGGCAGGTGACGGTGTCCGCCGATCTGATCTACGACGTGTTGCGCAGCCACGAGCCGGACCACATTCTGCTGCAGGCGACGCGCCAGGACGCCGCGAGCGGCCTTTTGGATATTTCCCGGCTTGGCGATATGCTGAGACGAATCAAGGGTCACATCACGCATCGCGCGCTGGATCACATTTCCCCGCTCGCCGTACCGGTGATGCTGGAGATCGGCAAAGAGCCCGTTCATGGCGAGGCCCACGATGCGGTGCTCGCCGAAGCGGCCGGCGATCTGATCGCTGAAGCGCTGGCTTGATAACGCAGGATAGACGAGAATGATGAACCGCCTGGCGCTTGCATGTGAATTGAACGGATTGGTCCCGATGCCCGGCGTCGAGACCTCTGTTCATGGCGTCGCGGCCGTCTGCGATCCACTCGGCGCGCTCTATCTGCCGGATGCCCGCATCCTCGTGGTTTCCGACCTGCATCTCGAAAAGGGTGCGGCCTTCGCCCGCCGCGGCATGCTGCTGCCGCCCTACGACACGCTGGCGACGCTCACCGTCCTCTCCGCCGTCATCGCCCGCTACAATCCGAAGCTCGTCGTCTCGCTCGGCGATAATTTTCACGACCGCGTCGGCTCGGCGCATCTGCCGGAAAACTCCCGCACCCTGATCGTCGACATGGCCCGCGGCCGCGAATGGATATGGATCAACGGCAATCACGACCCTGACGGCACGGTCGATCTGCCCGGCTCTTCCGTCGATGAGATGCATTACAGCAACCTGACCTTCCGTCATGAGCCAAGGGGCGGCCTGCAGCAAGGCGAAATCGCCGGCCACCTGCACCCCGCCGCCACCGTCCGCCGCCGGGAGAAAGCCGTTCGCCGCCCGTGCTTCGCTACCGACGGCGCCCGCCTCCTCATGCCCGCCTTCGGCGTCATGACCGGCGGATTGGACCTCGGCCACAAGGCGATGACGGGCCTGTTCGATGGGCCGTCCTTGGTCGCTCATCTGCTGGGGCGGGATCGGATTTATTCGGTAAGATACGGGAATTTGCGGGGGTAGCACCGGTTCTCTCTTCTCCCCAGCAGGGAGAAGATGTCCGTCAGGACAGATGAAGGAGCGAGGAAGGAGCGAGCGTCCGAGCGGAGAGCGAAGACGAGTTTGCCGTGCCGCCCCCTCATCCGACCCTTCAGGCCACCTTCTCCCCGCTGGGAAGAAGGAAGACCCTTAATCACACCCCTGCAACTGCTGCTGATAGGTCGCCGCCATGTTCGCAAATCTTCGCGCCGTCTTCTGCAACTGCGCATTCGAGCGCCAGTCGCCGCGTCTGTAGCCTGCCGGTCCCGAATAGTAAGCGATATAAAGGCTGTAGGCGTCGTTGAGCTGGATGCCCGTCGCCTGGCTGTTGCTGTAATGGTACCAGCCGATGAAGTCGATCGCGTCGGCAAAGTTGGTGCGCCGCGCAGCCCAATTGCCGGTCGCCGACTGATAGTGGTCCCAGGTGCCGTCGAGCGCCTGCGAATAACCGTAGGCAGTCGAAGGGCGCGTCCAGGGAATGAAGCCGAAAAGTTTCGTGCGCGGCGGACGGGCATTCGGCTGGAAGCCGGATTCCACATACATCGTCGCCATCAGGATCGGAACCGGCACGCCGTATTTCTTCTGGGCCCGCTCGGCCTCGCGCTGCCAATTGCTGAAGAAACCGTTCCGCTGGTCGAAGACGGCGCAGATGTCTCTGGTCTGGCTAGGTGCCGTAGCGCAGCCGGCTGCAAGCGCCAGAAGCACCAGGGCGAGAAGACTACGGGTACGCAAAACAGAACCTCTCGTTTCGAGAGATTACTAACTCGTAAATCTTAACACTCGGTTTTTAGTCAAAGGTGAACTTGCACATCGCGCCGAAGCTTGCCCCCGCTGCCGCAGGCGCTTGATCCGATCACCGGTAGACCAGAACCGGGGTCTTCGAATGGGCGAGCACCTTCATCGTCACGCTGCCGACCATGAATGCGGTGAAGCCTTCGCGTCCGTGCGATGCCATGGCGATCAGGTCGCAGCCGCGTTGCGCGGCCGTATCGATGATCGCCTTCGCCGGTTCGTGGCTGGTCACCTGGGTCGTGTCGCAATCGACGCCATGCGTCCTGGCCCGGGCGCCGGCATCCGCCAGGATCCGGTCTGCCGCTTCCTTGCTGTGACGGTCATAGTTTTCGCGCGTGGATTCGAGCTGATCGATATTCGTGGAAAAGATATGGAACGGTTCGACAACGGTCAGGACCGTTGCCTTGGCGCCGATCTCCTTCGCAAAGGCAAGAGCCTTTTCAAGCGCATCGGTGGAAAGCTGCGAACCCTCGGTCGGGATGAGAATGTGTTTGTGCATAGACTGGTTCCTCCTTCAACGCTCACATGTTGACGGAGGAATCAGCCTAACACCTTGATCTGCATCAAACTGTCACGAATGCCGGCGTCACGCCGCCTTGACCGGCTCGTAACGCAGGATCACTCCGCCAGTCTTCAACGGCGTTGCCTCCAGCAGCTTCAGCGGCAGTTGTTCTTTCGTCGCCTTGAAATGCGGATTGCCGGCGCCGAGGATCACCGGCACCAGGCAGATGCGGATCTCGTCGACGAGACCGACCTTCAGCATCGAGTCGCAGAGTTCGGCGCTACCGAAGATGAAGATCGTCTTGCCGTCCTCCTTCTTGAGTTTTTGAAGCTCGGAAACCGGATCGCTGACAACGCGGGCATTGTTCCAGCCCGGCTCCGTCATCGTCCGCGACACCGCCATCTTCGGGATGCTGTTCATGTAGTCCTTGATCCTGCCGTCCTCTTCCGCCGTCTGCCAGTAGGCCGCCATGCCCTCGTAGGTCTTCCGGCCGAAGACGAGCAGGTCGCCTTCCTCACCCAATTGTTCGGAATATTTCTGCAGTTCTGGTCCCCAGGCCAGATTGTGGAAGTCGATATCCCACGGCTTCGTGCCTTCGAAGTAGCCGTCGAGCGTCATCAGATTCCAGATCACAAGCTTTCTCATGTCCATTTCCTCCATCCGCTTGTTTAGGCATATCACAATCAAAACCGGTTGCAAATAGCAATCGGTTGAAAGCTAGATAAACTGATGGCAAAATGCAAGTGGTTTTTGGAGATGAAAATGAACGACCTTCACCGCTCCGGCTGCCCGATCAATCTGACGCTGGAAATCCTCGGCGACCGTTGGAGTCTGATCGTTATCCGCGACATCATGTTCGGCAACCGCCGTCATTTCCGCGAGCTGTTGCAGAATTCGGAGGAGGGCATAGCATCGAACATCCTTGCCGACCGGCTGCGCCGCCTCATGGACAAGGGCTTGCTGACCAGGGAAGACGACCCCACGCACAAGCAGAAGGCAATCTATAGCCTTACCGAAATGGCGATCGATCTCGTTCCGCTCTTCGCCCATATGGGCGCCTGGGGCCGCAAGCATCTGCCGGTGTCGGAAGAGCTTTCCATTCGTGCCGAACTACTGGAAAATGGCGGCCCGCAGCTTTGGGAAGATTTCATGAACGAATTGCGGGCAAAGCACCTCGGCAAAGAGTTGCCGCCCGGAACGCTCTCGGTGCTCGGCCGCCTGACCGAGGCCTATCTCGATGTCGTTGCGAAAAAGAAGAAGTCCGCCTGATCAATCCTTACGGAAGACGATGCTGGCGCTCCAGCCGGTCACGATCGCCAGGAACACGGCGAACATGCCGTATGGGATCGGCTGCTCATGGGCTGCGTCGGTGATCATTTGTTCGATGCCAGTCTTGATGACGCGTAGCGGCACCGATTTCTGCGTTATGAACATGCCGCTCTTGAAGAGATACGCGCGCACCGTGTGCACGCCGTTCGGGATGTTGGCCGGCAGGCGGAGGCTTGCTTTGAAAAGATTGGAACTGACGAAGCGCACACCGGTCGGGTCGCGTTCGTAGAGCCCGCCGGTCTGCTGCAGCCGACGGAAAGCAGTGCGGAACTCGCCGAGGCTGCTGCCGTCTCCAACGAAGCCGACGGGCGTCAGCGGGATATGGTCGATGCCGATCCCCTGGTCGGCGACGTCGAGCGGCGTCACGACATCGTCGATCGAGCGCGAGCTCGACATCGAATAGGAATGCGGTACGCCCTCGAAGGTCATCGAATCGGTATTGATCCAGATGCCGAAGACGCGTTGCTTTTTGCGCACTGTCGCATCCTCGCGCGGCCCTTCCAGGACGACGACGACGTCGTACTGGCCGACGGCAAGCAGCAGGTTGTCGGTATTGGTCAGCGCCCCGAAGATCGTCAGATCCGCGCCGCGGAAATCGGAGGTGATGGCGATTTCGCTGCTGGAGGTACCGATCTCCAGCCCCTCGCGCCCTTCTTCGGAGTTCTGCCCCGGCAGCAGCATCTGCGCGGCGGCAAGCCCCGGCAAGAGGCAGAAGAGACCGAAAAGGCAAAGGCGCAACCGTCTCATCAATACGCCCCCATCACGACGGAATAGACGTCGGCGGGCGTCACAACCAGCGCGACCGCAAGGCGGATGCCGACAGCGAGAACGAGCAGCCCCAGCAGCGCCCGCAATTGCTCGCCGCGCAGTTTCTGGCCGACGCGCACGCCGTATTGCGCACCGACGACGCCGGCCACCATCAAGATGAAGGCTAACACGATGTCGACGGAGAAGTTCGTCGCGGCCTGCACCACGGTGGTGTAGGCGGTCACGAATATGATCTGGAACAGCGATGTACCGACCACGACATTGGTCGGGATACGCAGCAGGTAAATCATCGCCGGCACCATGATGAAGCCGCCGCCGACGCCCATGATGGAAGTCAGGATTCCGATCCCGAAGCCGAGCGCAACGATCGGGATGACGCTGAGGAAAATCTTCGATTTCTTGAAGCGCACCTTGAGCGGCAGGCGGTGGACCCAGTGATGATGCCCGGGCCGGCGCCGTGTCGGCGGCACGTTCTTGGCGGCGCGCCGCATGGCGTTGATGCTTTCAAGCAGCATCAGCCCGCCCACCGTGCCGAGGAAGATAACGTACATCAGCGAGATGATGAGATCGAGCTGGCCGACCCGCCGCAACAGCGAAAAGATCCAGATGCCGATCGTCGCGCCTGTAAGACCGCCGACAAGCAGTACGGTTCCAAGCTTCACGTCCAGCGTCCCGCGCCTGAAATGCGTAATCGCACCGGAGATCGAGGAGGCGACCACCTGGTTCGCGCCGGTCGCGACGGCGACCACGGGCGGGATGTTGTAGAAGATGAGCAGTGGCGTGATCAGAAACCCGCCGCCGACGCCGAACATGCCGGACAGGAAGCCGACGGCCGCGCCCATGCCGAGGATGATGAAGATGTTCACCGACAATTCTGCTATGGGCAGATAGATTGTCACAGCCGACCCCGAATTATGAACTGCCCCGCCGGGCAGGCGTCTTGCGTACCGTTCGAATGGCGTATCATACGGTGAAATCGTTGCCAGAGGCTTTCGATAAACGACACGCGATCCGCGTATGACGCGAGCGATAAGTTCCGATTAATTTGGCTTTTTTCAGATTTTGTGACGACGGCGCGAGGAGTTTCTTCGCCGGGAAACACTTAGCTCCTGCGCTACGTGTTTCCCCCATGATACTTAGCCTTATGGATCAGTATTCAGAACAGCTAAGCGGTATCTTTCTGGCGCTCGCGGACCCGACGCGTCGTGCCGTGCTTGGCCGCTTGGGCGAGGGCCTGGCTAGCATCAGCGACCTCGCGGAGCTGTTCGGCATGGCGCTCTCGTCCTTCGTCGGAACCACGCGCGGAAACCCCGTCCTTCAGGCGGGGAGGAAAGCGCGCGACCTTTGGGTCTCGACATACTGCCGGACAATGTCCAAAGGCGCGCCGCCGCATGACGCGGCGAAATATGACGGCGACCACAACACGCCCTTGAAGTGCGCCCCGCCACTTCCGGCCTGGCTTCGCGTAGCAGTCGGCTCGACACGCCCTTGAGACTGTTGACGAGCTTCGACAGCTGGACGGTCGGAGGATAGTTCACCAGCAGATGGACGTCATCGTCATCGACCGGCGCGTGCCAGCCCATGCGCCACGAGCCGGTCTATGATCTCGGCGTAGCTGACGCCACTTGCCGCCATTGCCTTGGAATACATGCTGATATCGGTGAAGCCGGGGATGGTGTTGATCTCGTTGACCAGGAATTGCACGTCTGGCGTCAGGAAAAAGTCGATGCGCGCCATGCTGTCGCAGCCGACGGCCCTGAAAGCCCTTGCGGCCATATCCCGCATGCCGACCTCGACCTCCGGCGGCAGCTCGGCCGGCACTTTCAGCGCAGCGCCGTCCTCGTCGATATATTTCGCATCGTAGCTATAGAAGCCATGACTTTCCGCCGGCACGATCTCGCCCGGCCGCGAGACGAAGAGGTTGCTCGCCGTATCCTCCAGCACGCTGAATTCGATCTCGCGCCCGCGAACGAATTCCTCGGCCAGCAGCTTGCGATCGTGCTTGAAGCCTTCGGTTAGTGCCCCCTCGAATTCCTGGCTGGCATGGATCTTCCTGACGCCGACCGACGAGCCCTGCCGCGCCGGCTTGATGAAAAGCGGGAGGCCGAGTTCGCTTTCCAGTGCGGCGAGTGAAGGTTCTGTACCCTGATGGATCGTCATCGAGCGCGCGACCGGCACCCCGGCCGCCTTTAGCAGTTGTTTGGCGATGTCTTTGTCCAGCGCAGTCGCCGATCCGAGAATGCCGCAGCCGGCGAGCGGCACGCGGGCAACCTCCGCAAGGCCCTGCACCGAGCCGTCCTCACCATGCAGGCCGTGAAGGACCGGAAAGAGGATGTCGATCGTGGGCAGTTCGTAAGCCGGTCCGCCAGCAGGAATTGCGAACACACGCCCGCGTCCGCCCGGTACGAGGCAGACCTCGGTCCCTTTTTCGGGTTTCGCAAGCGTTCCATCCTCGAAGCTGCTCAACAGCCATTGTCCTTCGCGGGTAACGAACACTGGAATGGCATCGTATTTTTGAGGTCCCAGCACACGCATCACGTTCGTCGCCGAAAGCACAGAGACATCGTGCTCGGTCGAGCGCCCGCCGAATAGCACCGCAATCCGCAGTCGGTTCGATGCATCGATCATGTAAGTGTCTCCGGGATGACTTGTCGTTGAAAAGACTTAGAAGCCGACGGCGATGCCGCGGTTGGCGAAGAAGCGGTCGAAGACGGCAAGCGGCAGCGTTACATGCGCCTGGCTTTCCGGATTGTGTCCTGACGGATTGTGAGCGGATGGTCTCTGGCGAGGCGGCTGTTACCAGAACGAGGTGGCCACCTTTGGACGGCGGCGCGCGCTCCGGCCAGCGGATTGCATGATGCACGGAGGCGATGAAGAACTGCCCCTTCGAAAGGAGCTCGGGAATGGAGGCCGTATCGACATTCGTCTTTGTCTCCGCACCCAACCCGAAACGTTCGGTGACGAACTTGACGAAAGGCGCATAGATCAGTCCCTTGATCGAGGCATCGGCTTCGTTGACGACATAGCCGCCATAGGCCGTGCAGCCGCGGGCAAGCTCGAGTGTCGGATGGATTTCGCCGCGCGCGGCAAGGATCATCTTCAGGCAGGCCATGCCGCAGACATTGATGGCCCAGCGGGCATATTCCTCGATCGTCTCCGCGCCAGAATGCCGCCACAGCGGATCGCGCATGAGCGCAGCAGAACCCTCCGCCACGACCGGCAGCGTCATCTCCGGCGTTTCCCATTGGCTGAAATAAGGCACGTCGGCTCGCCGAATATTCACGAATCCCCCATCGGTGATCAAATCACGCCGGGAAATTCCACAAGCAAAACGACCCTTTTGCGGCGGACGCAAAAAGGCCGTTCAAAATTGCGGTATAGATAGTATGCCACAGGGAAGGTGGGCGACTGTCGGAGGGTCGTTGACATCGAGAACCAAGGCAATCCCAACCTGATCGCAAGGAGAGCAACGTTGTCGATCACCGAGCAGCAGTTCTTCGCTTACGTCAGAGAGAATCCTATTAACGTCCAGTTGCTGGAGGAGCTGTCCGCTCTGCAGCTACCGCAGTGCATGCTGACTGCCGGGTGCCTCGTCCAGACCGTCTGGAATCTCAAAAGCGGGAATGATGCGCAGTTTGGCATCAAGGATTACGATGTCTTTTACTTCGACGACCGTGACCTCTCCTGGGAAGCGGAGGACATGGTCATCTGCCGTGCCAGGGAATTGCTGGGCGAACTCTCGGAAAAGGTCGAGATCAAGAACCAGGCTCGCGTTCACCTGTGGTACTCAGAGAAATTCGGGAAGCCATATCCGTTCCTGAAGAACGTCGAAGACGGCATCGACCGCTATCTTACCTTATGCACGCGGATTGGAATACGCATCGAGGACCGCGGTCTCTACGCACCGGACAAGCTCGACGACATGTGGCACGGCATTCTGCGAATGAACCCACTCAATCCTCAGCCGGATTTGTTCAGGCGGAAATGTGACGAGTATCTCGCTCGTTGGCCATGGATCTCGATCATCACTTTGTGAGCTGACGGAAGAAAAGGCGGTGCTCGACCACAGTCGGGATCGGACGCTTTCCTTGTTCTTCCATCAAGCCTTGGTCGTGTTCTTGGCGTTGCGCTCCAGGAGCGCCTTTACCGTGTCGTCGTTGATTCTGCCGCTCGGCTCCTGGCCGATCGATTTCTGGAAGCTCTTGATCGCCGCCGTCGTCTTCGCGCCCATCTCGCCGTCCGGCGTCCCGGCGTCGAAGCCGCTGTGATTGAGGATTGCCTGGATGTTGCGGATCGCCTTCTTCATGTCAACGGTCGAGGTCTTCGTGCCGTTGCCCGCCCAGCCATCCGGAATTTCGATGCCGTTTGCCTTATTGTCGAGAGGCTGCGGCTTCCAGGCGCCCGCTGCAGCACGGGCTTTTTCGAGATCGGCGGGCTTCATGGCCTTTGCCACTTCGTCGCGCTTGGCGCCTGCATCCTTGTCGCCGCCCTCAGCGGCGATGGCGAACCACTTGTAGCTTTCGCCGAGATCCTGGGCCACACCGTTGCCGCGGGCGCAAAGGATGGCGAGATTGAACTGGCTGTCGGTGATGCCGAGATTGGCAGCCTTCGTGAACCAGTTTGCCGCGGCCGCATAATCCTGCTCGCCGAGCGCGCCGGAGGCGTAGAGCACGGCTAGATTGTGCATGGCGCTGGCATTGCCCTGATAGGCGGCCTGCTCGTAGAAGGCCTTGGCCTTGCCGATGTCGCGCGTAACACCGGTCCCCTTCTCGTACATGCTGCCGAGGCGATACTGCGCCGGAGCAAAGCCCTTGTCGGCTGCAAACTGATACCAGTTGGCAGCCTGCGCCTGGTCGGCCGTCAGGCCGTTGCGGCCTTCCGTGTAGCGTGCGCCGATCTCGAAGAGTGCGAGTGGATCGCCGTGGCGGGCGGCATCGGCAAGCGCCTGCGGCTGAATGGTGCCCGGCACGGAGATGGAAGGTGCCGCTGGCGTGACGTTTGCGGAAGCCGGAGCATCATTGGGTGCGAACGCAGCCGCATCCTGCGCCGGTCCCCCCGGCGTCAGCGTCGAAGCGCCTTCACCGTCAAGCGGTACGGTGTCGGTCAGGTGATCGGTCGGCGCAGGCTGCATGGCCTCGGTCGTGGCTTGCGCCGTCTCGGCTATGGGCTCTGCCATGGCCTCGGGTTCCGTGGATTCTGCCGGAATGCCGGCCGCCGTTGCTTCCACACTCTGTTCGGGCATGGCTGAACTGTCGGCTGCAACGGGGTTCCGTGCGGCATCCGAAAGCACCGAGACTTCGGCCGGAGGCGCCTGTTCGCCGCTCGTCAGCGTGCGGGCGAGCGGGAAGGCCATGATGGCGAGCAGCACGGCACCGGCAGCGAGCAGGAGCGGACGGCGGAAGCGGCTGAAGGCGCTGGCGCCGCCGGCAGGCTTCGGCGCCTTGGATTTCTTCTCGGCTTTGACTGGCTGCGCCCTTGGATCGGCTTCCATGGCCGCCGCCTGAGCCGCACGGCGGGCGGCGGCGATATAGTCGGCGCGCTCGTTCTCCGTTGCCGGCTTTGGATTGTTGCGGGCCGCCGCCTGGCTGGCGCGCACCCGCTCCAGGATCTTCTTCACGTCCGGTGCGCCCGAGCCCGGCTCCAGCGGCTCGTTCGACGCTTCGTCGCTGGGCATAAGATCGACTGGATCGATCGACGGCGCGGGATCGATGACGGTCCGCTCGACAGCCTTCGCCTTCTCCTGCCTTTTGCCCGGAATCAGCCGCTTGCCGAGGGCCGCAAGCAGGCTCCCCTTCACTGGCACTGCGGGGGGAGCGGATTTGGTCGCGGCTTCGATCGCAATCGCGCTCGTCTCGGCTGTGGGAACCACAGGCTCGCTGACGGAATCCGCCGCACGCATCAGCGGCGAGGCACCCTTCTGGCCGAACACGGCCTGCGTTTCGGTTTCCTCGGCGCCGGCGGGGACCAGTGCGTAAGGATCGATCTCGAAATCGGCACTAGCGACCGGCATGCGGGCCGCTGGCCGGCTGCGGGTGTCCATGTCGTCAAGGCGTTCGGCAATCTGGACCAGCGTCTCGTGCAGCGCCTGGAAGGTCTTGTGCGTGCGATCCTCGCTGCTGCGGCTGAGCTCTTCCAGTTGCCGCAGATCTTCTGCGAGCGCATTCAGTGCCGACATGTCGGCGGCTGGGACCGTGCCGGCCTGCAAACCGCCATTGCGGGAATAGGCCTCGACGACGGCTTCGGCTGCCTGACGGGCAGCCTCGATGATGTATTCGTCGCTGGTCGCCATGTAGTCTTCGAGCGCGCCCATGCGGCGGTCGAGCTCGACCGGAATGCCGTCACCCGCGCGCGGCGTGTTCATCAGCGCCGAGAGATTGGCGATCTGGTCTTCGAGGTTCTTGAGTGCTCGCGAATCCGTCGCAGGTGCGGCCGTGCTTTCCTCAAGGCGTGCCGCGATGTCGCTGAGCCGTCCCTCGATGCGGCGGAACGCACCATCGTCGGCAGCCGCAGCGGTCAAAGGCTGGACTTCCATCTGGTCGATACGGCGAGCGAGATAATCCAGCCGCTCCGCCAGTACGTCGTTGACCGCGCCGCTCTCCAACGCGTCGATCTTGCGGGAGATGTCTGCGAGCGTGCCGTTGAGATCTGCCTGCGGAACCGCCTTCTGGGCGCGTTCGAGCATGAAGGAAAGCTGCTCGAGCCGCTCGTCGAGCCGTGCCGTCGCTTTTGTATTGGCCATCTCCTCGACACGCAGCGTCAGTATTTCCAGCCGGTCGGCGAGGCCTTCGGCGGGCAGGGCGCGGCTTTCCGCGCTTCGGCCCACCATGTCGATCTGTTCGGCCAGCGCATTCAGCCGGCCTTCGAGGCGATGCATCAGCGCCGGGTCGCCGCTTGCAGCACTTCGGCCGCTTGCCGCGATCGCACGGCTGATTTCGTCAAGGCGCGTATCCATCGCGGCAAACTGCTCGGCCATGGCGCGGTCATGCGGCTGGATCATGCTGCCGAACTGTTCCATCGCGGTCGCGATCGAGATCAACTTGCCTTCCAGCGCGCGCACCGCCGGACTTTCGCCCATGCCGCTGATGTGGCGCTTGATGTCGTCGAGCCGGTAGGCGAGCGAGACCAACTCTTCCTGCAGGCCTGCCGTATCCAGCGCATGCAGCTGGTTCTCGAAGCCGTCCCAGCGGTGTTCCATGTGGCGGATGGAATCTTCGCGGGCGAGCCCGTCCATCAGCGACCGCAGCTCTTCGAATTCGCTGCGCAGACCCGCAGCCTCAGGCCCAGCAGAACGGCTGGAGAGCTGATTGATGCTCTGGGCGAGCCGGCTCATGTCTTCGCGGATGTCGTCGGCGAAACGTCCGTCCTGCGCGCTCGTCTTGATCTCGCGCAGTTCCGTGCGCAGCGCATTCATCTCGCGTGCCACACCCTCCGAAATGTCGCGCTTCAGGTCCTGGCGCAGGTTGACAAGAGCCTGGGCGATCTCGGTCATCGTGTCGGGCGAGGTGCCATAGACAGGTGCAGCCTGCGGTGCCGGCATGCGCGAAACCGGCGCCGGTTCATGGTAGGCCGGCCGTTCACGGCCGGCGTCGAGCGTGCGCTGGCGCTCGCGGATTTCTGCAAGCGGATCGGGTCGGGTTTCCGCCCGCGCATAAGGCTGTCTCGGTTCGTAGGGTCTGCTGTAGCTTTCGCGCTCGGGCGCGGCGGGCTGCTGCCTCGGTTCGCGGTTGCCCTGGCCCATCAGCCCTTCGATGCGCGCCTCTAACCCCTCGATCGTGCGGTTCAGGGCATCGAGCGATGCCCTGTCGGGATGCCGGGGGATATTGGATCGCGATCCGTTCATCTTCCTGCTCGCTTCGTCTGCTCGGACCCCCGTCAGGGCCAGGCCATTGGCTTGAGAGACCGTTCACCAGAGAGCAGTTGATTAGACTTTTCTCAACTTGAACGGCGTAGCGGCACTCCAAGTAAACGCGAAACTTGAAAAAGGAATGCGGATCACCACTGCTCACCCCGCACCTTTCACGAAACGTGGTAAACAAGCCGTTAATTTCGGCGATATTTTTTTAACGTTTGAATAATCCGGCACAGATTTCGGGCCGAATGCGCCATTCCCTGATGGGTTCATCACCAAGCTGGCCGGTCGGTCTCAGCGGCAATCGTCTGCACCAAATTTCGCATTGCTCCGCGGGAGTCGCTTCCAAAGACATCCTCCTGCGCCAAATAGCAGGAACGTGCCTTCGCATTTGATATAATTTGCCGTTTCAGTTCCAATCCATCGGCCGAGGAGACCGTCATGACCGCGCCGCATCCTTCGAGAACCCATATCGGCAATCACGCGCTGCATCCGGAAACGCTGATGTTGAACTACGGCTACGATCCGGAGCTTTCAGAAGGCGCGGTCAAGCCGCCGGTCTTCCTGACCTCGACCTTCGTCTTCAACACCGCAGAGGATGGGCGCGATTTCTTCGACTATGTGTCGGGCCGCCGTGAACCGCCGGAAGGCAAGGGGGCAGGCCTCGTCTACTCGCGCTTCAACCACCCGAACAGCGAGATCGTCGAAGACAGGCTCGCCGTCTATGAGCGGACGGAAAGCGGCGCGCTCTTCTCGTCAGGCATGGCGGCGATTGCAACCACGCTGCTTGCCTTCGTCCGGCCCGGCGATGCGATCCTTCATTCGCAGCCGCTTTATGGCGGCACCGAAACGCTGCTGGCGAAGACCTTCCACAATCTCGACGTTGCTACCGTCGGATTCGCCGATGGCGTCAGCGAGGCTTTGGTCAGGGCCGCCGCTGACGAGGCCGTGTCGAAAGGCCGCGTCTCGGTCATCCTCGTCGAAACGCCCGCCAACCCGACGAACAGCCTCGTCGATGTCGCCATGATCCGCCGCATCGCCGATGCGGTCGGAAAGACGCAGGGCCACACGCCGATCGTCGTCTGCGACAACACGCTGCTAGGCCCGGTCTTCCAGCGACCGATCGAACACGGCGCGGATATCTCGCTCTATTCGCTGACCAAATATGTCGGCGGCCATTCGGATCTCATCGCCGGCGCCGTCCTCGGTCCCAAGGCGATTGTCAAACAGGTGAAGGCGCTGCGCGGCTCGATCGGCACGCAACTCGATCCGCATTCCTGTTGGATGCTCGGCCGTTCGCTGGAAACGCTGCAGATCCGCATGGAGCGGGCAAACAGCAATGCGCGCGCCGTCGCAGACTTCCTCCGCGACCACCCGAAGGTCGAGAAGATCCACTATCTGCCGTATCACGATCCGGAATCGCCGGTTGGCCGCACGTTTGCCGCGCAGTGCACCGGCGCCGGCTCCACTTTCTCTTTCGATATTAATGGCGGCCAGCCGGCCTCGTTCAAGTTCCTGAACGCGTTGAAGATCTTCAAGCTTGCCGTCAGCCTTGGCGGCACGGAATCGCTCGCCAGCCATCCGGCTGCGATGACCCATTCCGGTGTGCCGGCAGATGTGCGCCAGCGCATCGGCGTTCTGGAATCGACCATCCGGCTGTCGATCGGCATCGAGCACCCGGATGATCTGATCGCCGATCTGGCGCTCGCTCTGGACGAAGCGTAAGGGGCTCAGGCCGCAGCCGTCTCCCGTACATCGTCGAGCAGAAAATGCGCGACGATGTAATTCGTCGTGTAGTGCCTGCCGCTATCGGAGGTGTTCTCGACGCTGCCGCCGTCAGCCGGGTGCCAGGCATGGTAATGCGGATTGGTGGTGATCAGCGTGATTGCCTTGCCGGCAAATTCTCCGCCGAGCCGGTAGCGTGCTTCCGCCAATGGCCAGATGCGCTCGTAATCCTCCATCGGAATGCGGATTTTCAAAGCCTGCCTGCTGATCGCCTCGCTCCGCGATCCGTCCTCATGGATGACCGCCGGCAACGTCAACGTCACTTCCTCTGCACCGCTCAGGATGGAATTGAACTCCTCAGGCCACATTCGTCTCATGAAATCGCTCCTCCCAGGGCTCTCGTCGGTTAGCCAGCGAAATGTAGCGTGTTCGCCCGGAGAAGCAAACGCTGCTTTCGGCCAGTGATTGCCGAGTCAGCGGCCCGCGCCGCGCGCCGCATTGTTCAACGCCCTTTCCAGCGATCGGAAAATCCTCGGATCGGCCGATTGCGCCACATTGAAACGAAGGAAGCCGCGTGCTGTCTGCGACAGGCTGAACGCATTGCCCGGGGCTAGGACGACGTTGTCGGCAAGGCAGGCTTGCGCAATATCGGCAGCGTCTATGCCGTCCGGCAACCTGCACCAGAGAAATATGCCGGCCTGCGGCCTTATCCATGGCGTGATGCCGAGCGGCGCAAGCTGCGCAACCGTCTCGTCCATGGCCTTTGAGAGACGAACGCGCAGTGCATCGAGATGCTTGCGATAACTGCCGTCCTTGAGGAGCAGCAGGATCAGTTCGGATGAGAGCCGCCCGCCGCCGATGCTTGTCGCCATCTTGAGATCGGTGAGCGGCTCGATCCACTCCGGCCTGGCGGCGATGAAGCCGCAACGGACAGAAGCGGAAAGCGTCTTGGAGAAGCTCCCGATATGCACCACGCGCTCCAGCCCGTCGAAGGCGGCGAGACGAGGGGCGGGTTCGTGCTCAAGGTCGGCGAAGATATCGTCCTCGATGATTGTTAGCCCGGCCCGCTCGGCAAGCTTCAGAAGGCGGTGTGCCACAACCGGTGAACACGTCGCGCCTGTCGGGTTATGGATTGATGAGTTGGTGATGTAGAGCCGCGGCCGGTGCCCATCGATTGCCCGCGCGAATGCCTCGATATCCGGCCCGTCGGGCGTCATCGGAACGCCGATGGCATTGGCCCGGTGAGCGCGCAGCAGTGCATGAAAATTGAAGTAGCACGGGTCGTCCACCAATATGGCATCACCGGGCTCGATCAGAAAGCGGCACAGGAGATCGATTGCCTGCGTACCCGATTCCGTAAGAATGATGTGGTCGGGAGCTGCTGGAATGCCGCGCTCGCCCATGCGGCGCGCGAGCAGTTGCCTCAGCGGTGGCAGGCCGAGCGGCGTTCCGTAGTCTGCGAGCACGCGTCCTTCGCCACGGGAGATGGCACGAAGCGCTTTCCGTATTGCCGCTTCCGGCATCCAGCTCGCCGGCAGCCAACCGCATCCGGGTTTCAGCAGTTCGGGGCCGTCTTCCAGCGACTGCCGGTAGACCCACAATGGATCGATCGCCCGATCGAGCTTCGGCCCGATCTCGGAAAGCGTAAGCGGCGCCAGCGGACTGGAAACATAAAAGCCGGAACCCGGCCGCGAACGGATCAGGCCTTCGGCGCCTAGCCGCTCATAGGCTTCCACGACGGTCGAAGGCGAGACCTGCATCGTCTTCGCGAAGGCGCGCACCGAAGGCAGGCGTGACCCCGGCACGAGCCTGCGAGCTGTGATCCGGCTGCGGATTTCCGCCATCACCGCTTCAATGCGTTTGCCGCCCTCTGCTCCCTTGACCGCTTGTTCCATCTGTACTGCATCCGTATCCATAACAGTTTGTCGAAACTGTACAGCATTGTCGCTGGCGCCGCCATGCCCTTCGGTTCATAGCGGCAGCAGCTAAGGAGCATGACGATGGATAAGACAGGCGGCTGGATCAATGGCTTTCTGGGCGTGCTGATCTTCAGCGGATCGCTTCCGGCGACGCGCGTGGCGGTCGCAAATTTCGATCCGCTGTTCCTTACCGTCGCCCGCGCCGCGATTGCAGGCATCCTTGCCCTTTGCCTGCTGCTCGCCTTTCGCGAAAAGCGTCCCGGCCGCGCCGATCTTCTCTCGCTCGCGGTCGTGTCGCTCGGCGTGGTCATAGGCTTTCCGCTGCTCACCGCATTTGCGCTGAAGCATATCACCTCGGCTCACTCGACGGTTTTCATCGGTCTGCTGCCGCTCGCGACCGCCGTCTTCGGCGTGCTGCGTGGCGGCGAGCGCCCGCGTCCGGTGTTCTGGCTGTTCTCTTGCCTCGGCAGCGCCATCGTCGCGGGTTTTGCGCTGATGCGAGAAGACTCCGCATCCTCGGTCGGCGATCTCTTGATGCTGGCGGCAATCGTCGTCTGCGGGCTGGGCTATGCCGAAGGCGGGCGGCTGTCGCGCAAGCTGGGCGGCTGGCAGGTGATCTCCTGGGCGCTCGTTCTCTCACTGCCGGTCATGCTCGTGCTGTCTGTCGCCGTCAGGCCGCCGTCCTTCCCGGATGCCGCGAGCACGTCATGGATCGGCCTTGCTTACGTCTCGCTCTTCAGCATGCTGATCGGCTTCATATTCTGGTATCGCGGCCTTGCGCTCGGCGGTATCGCAGCCGTCGGCCAGTTGCAATTGCTACAGCCCTTCTTCAGCCTCGCACTTGCCGCTGCACTCCTGCATGAGACGGTAAGTGCAGGCATGTTTGCGGTTACGCTGGCCGTGGTCGCCTGCGTCGCTGGCGCGAAGAAATTTGCTCGATAGCGCCGCAGGCGGACTGCGGATCCGGCATCCCGCTTAGCCGCGGAACGCCGCTTCCAGCTTCGCAATATCGAGCCTGACCATACTGAGCATGACTTCGGTCATGCGCCGCGCCTTGGCGCGGTCCGGGTCGGCCATCATCTCGCCGAGCACGCGCGGCACGATCTGCCAGGAAAGCCCCCAGCGATCCTTCAGCCAGCCGCATGCCTCCCCCACGCCGCCGTTCTCCAGGAAGCCGTCCCACAGCCGGTCGATCTCGGCTTGTGTCTCGCATGCGACAACGATTGAAAAGGAATGATTGAGCGGGTCGAGCGGCCCGGCCTCCAGCGCCGTGAATTCCTGGTCGCCAAGCCTGAACTCGATTACCTTGCAACTGCCCTCCGGCCCGCTCGGCGTATCCGCGGGAACCACGGTCGTGCGCCGGATGGAAGAATTCGGCACCATCGAGACATAAAATTCGACGGCGTCCTTTGCGTCCTTTTCGAACCAGATATTCGTGCTGACCTTAGTCATTTACATAGCCTCCTCGTCCATTACTGTCAGTGTTTGGACAGTCGAAGGACGTTTCAAGCGCAGGTCACCCGACAGGCGTAGTGGATTCTTTCCTACAAATTTGCGCGAATACAGAATTTGACGTTTACGCAAACGTCAATATTTTGTAAGAGACTCTCAAATGCCGGTGCCGTCCGGTTGCCGAATTGGAGGAATTCGAACGATGCCAATCTACAAGGCCCCGGTTAACGACACGCTCTTCGTGCTGAACGACGTGCTCGGTATCGAGCGCTACAATAATCTGCCGGGCTTTGGCGACGCGACGCCGGATATGGTCGAGGCCATTCTGAGCGAGGCGGCAAAGGTAGCAGAGGAAGTGCTCTTCCCGCTGAATTATTCCGGCGATCAGGAAGGCTGCAGGCGGGCGGACGACGGCTCGGTCACGACGCCGAAGGGCTTCAAGGAAGCTTACAAGACCTATTGCGAAGGCGGTTGGGTAGGCCTGGCGGTCCCCGAAGAATTCGGGGGCCAGGGGCTGCCTTATACGCTCCATTGTGCCGTTGGCGAATATACCTCCGCCGCCAACATGTCGCTGATGATGTATCCCGGACTGACCCAGGGCGCGATCGCCGCGATCTTTGTCCATGGCTCGGATGAGCAGAAGCAGACCTATCTGCCGAAAATGGTTGCCGGCGAATGGTCCGGCACCATGAACCTCACAGAGCCGCATTGCGGCACCGATCTCGGTCTGCTGCGCACCAAAGCCGTGCCACAGGGTGACGGCAGCTACAAAATCTCCGGCCAGAAGATCTTCATCTCCGCCGGCGAGCACGACATGACGGACAATATCGTCCACCTAGTCCTGGCCCGCATCGAGGGTGCGCCCGAGGGAACGAAAGGCATCTCGCTCTTCATCGTCCCGAAATTCCTCATCAAGGACGACGGCATGCCCCGTGACCGCAATGCGGTCTCCTGCGGCGCGATCGAGCACAAGATGGGCATCCACGGCAACGCCACCTGCGTCATGAACTACGACGAGGCGACCGGCTTCCTGATCGGCGCGGAAAACCGCGGCCTGAACGCCATGTTCGTGATGATGAACGAGGCCCGCCTCGGCGTCGGCCTGCAAGGCCTCTCGATCTCGGAAATTGCCTATCAGAACGCCGTAAACTACGCCCGCGAGCGCATCCAGGGCCGTTCGCTTTCCGGCCCGAAGGCGCTGGATAGACAAGCCGATCCGATCATCGTCCATCCCGATATCCGCCGCACGCTAATGACCATCCGCGCCTTCAATGAGGCCGGCCGCGCCTTCCTGCTCTGGACTGCGCTGAAGTCGGACATCGCCCACCGCTCCGCGAGCGATGCCGAACGCCAGACGGCGGACGATATTCTCGGCCTCGTCACCCCGATCCTGAAGGGCGTGATGACCGACAAGGGCTTCGATCATGCCGTTATGGCCCAGCAGGTCTTCGGCGGCCACGGCTACATCGAAGAGCACGGCATGAGCCAGTACGTGCGCGACGCCCGCATCGCGATGATCTACGAAGGCGCCAATGGCATCCAGGCGCTCGACCTCGTCGGCCGCAAGCTTGGCTTGAACGGCGGCCGCGCCGTCGTGGCGCTCTTCAAAGAGATCGGCGATTTCTGCGAGGAGAACCGCAACGACGTGAAGATGACCTTCTTTACCAAGAACCTGAAGAAGGGCTTGAACGACGTGCAGGCGGCGACCATGTGGTTCATGCAGCATGCGATGGCAAAGCCCGACAATGCCGGCGCCGGCTCGACGGACTACATGCATCTCTTCGGCCTCGTCGTTCTCGGCTACATGTGGGCGAAAATGGCAAAAGCCGCCGAGGATGGCCTTGCCTTGGGCGATACCTCGCGCGAAAGCTATCTGCGGAACAAGCTCGTGACCGCCCGCTTCTTCATGGAGCGCATCATGCCGGAAACCGCGCTGCGCAAGGCCCGCATCGAAACCGGCGCCGAGACGATGATGACCTTGCCCGCCGAGGCATTTTGATCCTGCTCCCTCCCCCTTGTGGGGGAGGGTTGGGCGGGGGTCTTTCTCTCCCCGCCGTGACCAGATTTGAGGCAAGTCGTTTGCCACCCAGGGAGATGAGACAATGACCGAGGTTTTCATTTACGATCACGTCCGCACGCCGCGCGGCCGCGGCAAGAAGGACGGCTCGCTGCACGAGGTGCCCTCCGTCCGCCTCGCCGCCAAGACGCTGGAGGCGATCCGCGACCGCAATGGGCTCGACACCAAGACGGTCGACGATATCATCATGGGCTGCGTCGATCCGGTGATGGATGCCGGCGCCGTCATCCCCAAGGCCGCCGCCTTCGAGGCCGGCTATTCGACGCACGCCCCCGGCATCCAGATCTCCCGCTTCTGCGCCTCCGGCCTCGATGCCGTGAACTTCGCGGCCGGCAAGATTTCGCAAGGGGCCGATGACATCGTCATTGCCGGCGGCGTCGAAAGCATGTCGCGCGTCGGCCTCGGCATGTCCGGCGGCGCCTGGTTTATGGACCCGTCGGTGAATTTTCCCGCCTATTTCATGCCGCAGGGCGTCTCGGCAGATCTGATCGCCACCAAATATGGCTTTAGCCGCGACGACGTCGACGCCTATGCCGTCGAGAGCCAGAAGCGCGCGGCGAACGCCTGGGAGAAGGGCTACTTCAAGAATTCCGTCATCCCGGTCAAAGACCAGAACGGCCTGACGATCCTCGCTCATGACGAGCACATGCGCCCCGGCACCGACATGCAGGCGCTGGCCTCTCTCAACCCCTCCTTCCAGATGCCTGGCGAGATGGGCGGCTTCGAGGCCGTCGGCATCCAGGCCCATCCGGAGGTCGAGCGCATCAACTACGTCCACCACGCCGGCAATTCCTCGGGCATCGTCGATGGCGCCGCCGCCGTGCTGCTCGGTTCCAAGGTCGGCGGTGAAAGCATGAGCCTCAAGCCCCGTGGCCGCATCAGGGCCTTCGCCAATATCGGCTCCGACCCGGCCCTCATGCTGACAGGCCCCGTCGACGTGACCGAAAAGCTGCTGAAGCGCACTGGCATGCAGCTTTCCGACATCGACCTCTTCGAGCTCAACGAAGCCTTCGCCGCCGTCGTGCTGCGCTACATGCAGGCCTTCGGCATCGATCACGACAAGATCAACGTCAATGGCGGCGCCATCGCCATGGGTCACCCGCTCGGCGCCACCGGCGCGATGATCCTCGGCACGGTACTGGACGAGCTCGAACGCCGCGATCTCAACACCGCGCTCGTCACCCTCTGCATCGGCGCCGGCATGGGCACGGCGACGGTGATTGAACGCGTCTAAGGGGATTGCCGAGCGGAGACGAGCCAATGAGCCAGAACGAGACGAAACGTCACTTCGAGCTTCGGAATCTGGATAAGGACATGGAACAAGCTTCTGCCGAGGCATCCCATGTCAATCCGAAGGAGCACGCGCGGCGACTGCGGAGCGAGAATCGCTTCCTGCTGCTGTTCCTCGTCTTGGTCATTGGCGTGAGTTGTTACCTGCTCGGCGTCTTTTGAAAGCTTGAGAAATTTAGGGAAGAGGAAATCCCCAATGAGCACCTACAAGAACTTCACCGTCAGAACCGACGCCGACGGCATCGCCCTCGTCACCTGGGATATGCCCGGCAAGTCCATGAACGTCTTCACCGAAGAGGTGATGGACGAGCTGAACGCCATCGTCGACGCGACCGTGGCCGATACCGCCATCAAGGGCGTCGTCATCACCTCCGGCAAGTCCACCTTCTCCGGCGGTGCGGACCTTTCGATGATCAAGTCGATGTTTACGCTCTACCAACAGGAAAAGGCAGCAAACCCTGAGACAGCTGCGCAAAAACTCTTCGATCAGGTCGGCCGCATGACCGGCCTCTTCCGCAAGCTCGAAACCTGCGGCAAGCCATGGGTCTCGGCGATCAACGGCACCTGCATGGGCGGCGCGCTGGAAATGTCGCTCGCCTGCCATGGTCGCGTCGCGTCCAATGCCAAGTCGGTCAAGATCGCACTCCCCGAGGTCAAGGTCGGCATCTTCCCGGGAGCCGGCGGCACGCAGCGCGTCGCGCGCCTTGCCGATGCCCAGTCGGCGCTGCAGATGATGACGACCGGTCAGTCGCTCTCGGCCTCCCGCGCCAAGGCGATGAACCTCGTGCATCAGGTGGTCGAACCGGATCAGCTGATCGCCGCCGCCAAGCAGATGATCAAGGACGGGCTCAAACCCGTGGCCCCCTGGGATGAGAAGGGCTTCAAGGCGCCTGGCGGGGGCATCTGGACTCCGGCGGCCGCCCAGCTCTGGCCCGCCGCACCCGCGATCCTCCGCCGGGAGACCGCCGGCAATTATCCCGGCGCGCTCGCCATTCTCAAATGCGTCTATGAAGGCCTGCAGGTGCCCTTCGATACGGCGCTGAAGATCGAACAGCGCTATTTCACGCAGGTGCTGCAGACTACCGAAGCCTTCTCGATGATCCGCTCGCTCTTCATCTCTATGCAGGAACTCGGCAAGGGCGCCCGCCGCCCGGCAGGCGTGCCCAAGACCGAGCTGAAGAAAGTCGGCGTCGTCGGCGCCGGCTTCATGGGCGCCTCGATCGCCTATGTCACGGCCGCAGCGGGCATCGACGTCACCTTGATCGATCGCGATATGGATGCGGCCAACAAGGGCAAGACGACCGGCGAAGGGCTGGTGAAGGACTCTATCGGTAAGGGACGTCTTACGCAGGAGGAGGGCGCCGCCATCCTCGCCCGCATCACGCCCTCCGTCGATTACGCCGATCTCAAGGACGCCGATCTCGTCATCGAAGCGGTCTTCGAAGATCGCGAGGTCAAGAAGGACGTTATCGAAGCCGTCGAGGAAGTGCTGCCCGAAGGCGCGATCTTCGCCTCCAACACCTCGACCCTGCCGATCACCGGCCTGGCAAAGAATTCCAAGCGCCCAGCCGATTTCATCGGCATCCACTTCTTCTCCCCCGTCGAAAAGATGATGCTGACGGAAGTCATCCTCGGCAAGGAAACCGGCGACAAGGCGCTCGCGGTAGCGCTGGATTACGTCGCCGCCATCAGGAAGACGCCGATCGTCGTCAACGACACCCGCGGCTTCTTCGTCAATCGCTGCGTGCTGCGCTACATGGCCGAAAGCTACGACATGCTGATCGAAGGCGTGCCGCCGGCGATGATCGAGAACGCCGCCAAGATGGCCGGCATGCCGGTCGGACCGCTGGCGCTGAACGACGAGGTCGCCATCGACCTGTCGCTGAAGATCCTCAAGGCAACGGTGGCGGACCTGGGCGACCAAGCCGTCGACCCGCGCCACATGGAGCTCGTCTCCCGCATGGTCGAAAAGGAAGGCCGCTTCGGCCGCAAGAATTCCAAGGGCTTCTACGATTACCCGCCGAAGCCCGCCAAGAAGTCGCTCTGGCCCGACCTCAAGACCTTCTACCCGCAGAAAAATGCGGACAAGATCGACATCAACACCCTGAAGCAGCGCTTCCTGGTCACCATCGCCCTCGAGGCTGCCCGCACCGTGGAAGAAGGCATCGTCACCGACCCGCGCGAAGCTGACGTCGGCTCCATCCTCGGCTTCGGCTTTGCCCCCTATACCGGCGGCGCGCTGAGCTACATCGACGGCATGGGCACGAAGACCTTCGTGGAGCTCTGCGAAACGTTAGCTACGGCTTACGGGTTGCATTTCAAGCCGACGGCGCTCTTGAAGGAGATGGCGGCGAAGGGCGAGACATTCTACGGGCGGTTTGACCCCTATGGGAAGGAGAAAGAGGCGGCTTGAGCCCGGCTTGAGCCGCCTCTTTGAGCCTCCACCTGCATGAGCCCGTGTCATCCAAGTTATGGCAGGCGGTCGCCTTCGTATGATATAGTGAGAAGCATACGCAGAATTGTATGGCATTCTGGATGGTAAATTCTTCATGCGGGGAACTTGAAGCCAACAAATTTACCGGACTTGGTGTCTGAATAATCAAAGCCTGCGATTCTGTGAAAATATATAGAGTTTTCTGCCCATACTGCTTGTATTGCTGAAGTCATCATGATTCTCCAGCTGGGAGGGGGAGTGTAAATGGCGCAATCGATGCATCCGGCCGCGGTTGATCACGTGCCAGGCTTTATTACAGAGCCAGGACAAGCCGATTATCTCTTCAATGGCGTTGCCATTTTTCTGATTGTTGCCGTTCTCGTGATTGGCAACCTCTACTTCCGGCTCCATGCCGTTCCGGAGCGCATCGCGCATCGCACCAATAAGGTGCAGATGGAGGTTGTGGCGGTCCTGGTGCTGATCTCGCTCTTCACGCACAACCATCTCTATTGGATTGCCGGCCTCCTGCTGGCCTTTGTGCGCATCCCGGACTTTACGACGCCGCTCTACTCGATCGCGCAATCGCTGGCAAAGCTTACCGGCCGTGATCCAGTAACCAGCGGCGATCCCGCATTGATAACCGAAGAGCCGGTGGGGCCGGCCGAGGTGAAGTCGAAGACCGGTGTGCACGGAGAGGGTGTCTGATACATGTTCGAGTTGCTGCTCTGCTCTATGCTCACCGTCTTCCCGGATTATCTTTATCGGCGTTATGTTCAGGGAAAGCGGATCGGTCGCGAGATCACGCTTTACAGCGTGTGGTACGAACTGCGCTGGGGTATTTCCGCCTGCCTGATCCTCACCATTTCGCTGATCACCATGATCTTCTATTTCCATCCCTCGACCAAGAATGTCACAGCTGTATTCCGCACGGTGACGATCCTGCCGGAAGCAGCCGGACGCGTCGTGGACGTCTATGTCGGGGTGAACGAGAAGGTGGCCGCCGGCGCACCGCTGTTCCGCCTGGACGACTCGCTGCAGAAAGCAGCGCTAGAGACGGCACGTCGAAAGATCGCGGAAGTCGAAGCGGAAACCACGGTGGCTCAAACCGAACTGGCCGCTGCAGACGGCCAGATCCAGGAGGCCGAGGGCGCCCTTCAGGTTGCAGTGGACGAATACGAGATGAAGTCCCAGCTGTTGAGGAACGATGCCGTCGCCCGAAGAGAGGTCGTCCGTCTGGAAAACACCGTCGAAAGCCGCAAGGGTGCGGTGAGTGCTGTGCTTGCCAACAAGCAGACTCTCGAAGCCAAGATCAATGTCCTGTTGCCGGCGCAAAAGGCAAGCGCCGAAGCTGCGCAGGCGCAGGCTCAGGTGGAACTGGACAAGACGCTCGTTCGGGCCGGCGTTGCGGGAACCGTCCAGCAGTTCGCGCTGCGTCGGGGCGATGTCCTCAATATGATGCTGCGTCCGGCCGGCATTCTCGTTCCTGCGGAAGCAGGGCGAGGCACACTGATCGCCGGTTTCGGCCAGATCGAAGCGCAGGTGATAAAGCGAGGAATGATCGCCGAAGCGACCTGTATTGGAAAGCCGTTTACCATCATTCCACTGGTCGTGACTGACGTTCAGGATGTGATCGCGGCTGGACAGTTACGTCCGACGGATCAACTTATCGATGTCCAGCAAATGGCGCGTCCGGGAACCCTGACCGTCTTCCTGCAGCCGCTCTTTCCTGGAGAACTTGATGACATTCCACCGGGAAGCAGTTGCATCGCCAACGCCTACACGAGCAATCACGAGGCGCTCGCCGACGAGAATATCGGTACGATGCGATGGCTGTTCCTGCACGTGGTGGACGCCGTCGGGCTCGTGCACGCCATGATCTTGCGGATGCAGGCGATGCTCCTCCCCGTCCAGACCCTCGTGTTATCAGGCCACTGAAGGGCTGCCGAAGTCTCGGGAGAAGTGAAATGACCGCTTCGCCCGCAGCCGCAAGCGAGGCTTGATGGTTCGCATTTCTGTGCTGCCCGCACCACCTTCGGGAGACCTTCCATGGCCACCATCGCTGAGATCGTTTTCGAATCCGAAACCCCCTCGCGCCTTGCCGCCTTCTGGGCGGCCCTCCTCGATGGCTATCAAATCCGCCCCTATGACGAGGCCGAAATCAGCCGGCTGGCGAAGCTTGGCTTTACGCCGGAGACGGACCCGACGGTGATGGTGGATGGCCCTGGCCCGTCGCTCTGCTTCCAGCGCGTCCCGCTGCGCGACTACAGCAACAACCGCGTCCATCTCGATATCGCCGTCGATGATGTTCCGGCCGCGATCGAACGCATCACCGTGCTGGGCGGTAACGTCCAGCGAAGGGAAGCAGGCTATACCGTCATGAAGGACCCGGAAGGCAACCAGTTCTGCATCGTGCCTGCGCGATAACCTTCGGTCTGGCGCCGTCGCAGCCCCTTCTCCGTCATCCTCGGGTAGGTTTTCGGGGTAAGCGCCACACCGGTGAGGGAGGCGTTTAGACAGCTTGCGGTCGAGCGTCTGGTTGTCTCTGAACCCAACCGCGCCGTGCTCGTATCAGAACTCTCGATCGCCGAAGTGTCGGAGTTGATCGTGCTTCGCTGTTTACTGGAAATTCAAATGATGCTGTGGAGCATGCCAGGCATGTCCAGGGAAGATTTGAGCGCCGCAACAGGTCTCATCGATGCGATCGACAACTCGAATTCAGTCGATGATATATGCCAAGCTGGGCAGGAGAGCGAGATGCGCATACTTCTTGAAGGTCACATCCGCCGAACCGTTGATGTCATTGTCCACCATCTAAAGACGAAAGTTGCTGTCACGGAGGCGAAGAGCCCGGGGAAAGCTAGGCGTCTAATCGGCGCAGCTTCTCGATGAGGAGTTCACCCGTTGCTACGATGTGATCTTTCAGGAGCCGGCAAGCCGGTTTTGCTTTGTGGCTTCGGCACAACTCGAGAATTCGGTGATGCTCTTCCTGGGACTTTGCGCGATGCGATGTCGCAGTCCAAGTGTATCGCAAATAACGTTCAAAATTCAATCGGAGTGATGAGATCAGGTCTAGTGTTCGTTGTCTCTTCGAGGGTGAATAGAGGGCCATATGAAACTGCTCATTGAGGCGGACGATGTCATCAATGGAAACCGCGATGTCTAATTCACGCAGTATGTTTTCCGCTTTTTGACAATCGCTGTCGGTAATGTTGGGCATGGCCCATTCTAGAATCTGAGGTTCTAAGATGCTGCGAAGTGTCGTTATCTCAAGAGCTTCATCAACGCTCAGGACGGTTACAGAAACACCGCGGCGTGGCTCCGCCTGCAACAGACCTTCATTCACCAGGTCCTTGAACGCCTCTCGAACGATCATCTGGCTTACGCCAAATTGAAGGGCCGTGGCGTCCTGTCGGATCCGTTCTCCTTGGGAGACTTGACCTTGCAGTATGGACTGTCGCAGGGCGTCCACGACAAACGATGCCGTCGTTGAGGGTTTTTGTCGTAAACGTATGCTGTTCACTGCCACCGGTTTCTCCTAGCGATAGGCCTATCGTCACATCCGTCTGTGGAACTGATCAAGGTGCATTCTATATCGGATAAGGACGAGGCCCGAGAGTATGCAGGTTACTGCTGCCGCAATCGTTGCAATAGCGAAAACCCCCGCTACGGGGAAGTGAGCGATGAACCGAAGTACGACGGTACAGAATACCAATGTTGCTACGGAACCCGCTGCCGTTCCCCGAATAACCGCGAGGGCGTCGGAACGACCCCGTTGTGCCTGAACGAAGACGACAAGCGGCCAGGCAATTACGGGGACTGGGGTGAGGAGCCCACTCCATTCAGGGCCCAACTGATGAGCCCATGTCGTAATAAAGAAAACGATAGCGGTGGACGCGAGAATCCGAGCAGGAAGATCCCATACGGGGCTCAACGAGGATACCTCTCGGCTCTTGTCTTTCCGCGTCAGGTAGGAAATGCAGAATAACGCTGCGACAATCACGGTCCAAGTTTGCAAGTGAGAGGGTGCCGACATAATCAACTTGGCCGTAGCGAGGTACGCTACGATCATGATGCCGGCCGAGATCGTCCGGCCTGCATAGTTGCTGATGATTCCGTAAGCCAAGTAGGAGACAAGAGCGCTGGCGATGCCGGCTATTGTACCCGATGCTGCGATTGCGGTGAACGACGGTCCTTGCTCAATTGTGAGGTAAAGAAGTATCGGCCCCGATGTTAGAGGCATTCCTGCCAGAATGCCTCCCACGAAACTGCCCCAGCGATTTGCTGCGAGCGTGACGGCCAGCATTAATGCTGGCGTCACAAATAATTTGAGAGCGATCAATTCCACGCTCCACGCTTTCTACATGGCAAGACGATAGAACTACTCGGCCGTGCGGATCCGGGCTGCAACGCTTGTATTCCAACATATTTACCATTGAGACGATCGTCGTTTGATCCATCAACCTCCAACGCACTCAAACCTTCAACAACGCTAACCCAGAATTTGAGCCTCAAGTTATTGAGAAGCGTGACCTCGCTCAGCGCTGACGCAAAGGTCGTCGGGCGCAAAGTTTTCATCATCTGAACAGCCTGCTCGCGGGCGTCTTCAGCATGCCCTTCTTCTGCTGCACCCGACCATCCCACTGCTTGTCCGGCAATCTCGTCGTTGTGCGCCTCAACCCAAGCTCGCGCACGATGGTGATTTTTTTCGGGTATCGCGCTTACAAGGTGGTCAACCACCTGCCCCCAGGAACCGATATACGACAATCGATGTGTTTCGTGCTCGTCAACCGAGCTGGCCTCCCTCATTGCCAATTCCAATCGCCTGACCGTAAGCCACAACTTGTCGTAGGGATTTCTGCCGGATGGCGCCTCTGTGCCATCCTCCATCCGAGATTCCATTTTTAGAATATCGGAATGCAAGAGTGCGATGTTCGGTGTCGAGATGTTGCAGTATTGAAGGGCAACGTGAACGTCCTCGTCCCTATGGCGCGGGACATATAAATCCTGCTCCAACAGATAGTGTTTAACACCCGGGACTGTAAACAAATCTCTCTCGGGGCGCTTGCTCCGCCCGATAAGAATGAGACGCAGCATGTGATAGCTAGCCGGCGTCAAATAGGGGATCGAGAACGCCTCGCCGATGACCTTGAAGCAATCGTACAGCAACACTGGATGCGGTGTATTGCTACGGTCGCCCGTCTCGTTCTTGGCATTCTCATTCAAAATGGCTGCATCCTCATGCTCTCCGATTAGAGCTAGGTGACTTACTACTCCGGGGATAGTTCCGTACGTCGATGACGACCTTGCGATGATGGACAGCATCAGCAATTGGAGTTGCTTGCTGGAAAACCGTATCTCATTATTTGTCGATGTAACCCTCGATTCGATATAGTCGATGATTGCTGGACGAATCCGGCAGGACGCTTCAAACTCCGCGAACGCGTCAACGACTGCATCGTTGAGAGCGAACTGGTGATTGCTAGAAATTGCATTGCTGAGATCGGTGACCAGAGCCTCAACGGCGCCATTGATAAATCCCATCATAGCTTCGCCTTTCCCTTGAAATATTGAGGAAAATCAGAGTCTACGCTTCCAGGCCGAACGCTCCGCCTGCCTCGCAAGTACTATTTAACGATAATCGTTTAGCGATAATTGTCAATCTTCAACATGCTGGGCGGTAGCGCATGAAGCGCAGGGGCTCAGGCCACGGCAGTCTTTGCCCGTTCGGCGCGCACGGCCATCAGCCCGGCGAGGCTGACCAGAATGATCGCCGTCGCATAGATATCGGTCGTCGGCGCGTAACCGATCGATTTTGCCAGGAAGCCGGCGAGAATTGCGGGCAGGCTGAAGGCGAGGTAGCTCTGGATGTAGAAGGCCGAAAGCAGTCCGGCGCGCTCGTCGGGCTTGGCAAGCGGCAGGATGGTTCCGACCGAGCCAAGGAAGTTCGTGCCGAAGCCCATGCCGGTGAAAAGCGTGCCGAGGATCAGCACCGGCACGTTCGTCAGATGCACGCCGGCGACGACTGTCAGAATGCCAAGCGTTGTCGCCGAAACGCCGAAGGTGAGGTTCGCCCGCGGGCTTTTGGCCCGGCGCAGGAAGACGGCGGCCGCCCCCGAAAGCATCAATGCCGTCACCACCGCTCCGCCCGTCAGCGGCGCCCGGCTGCCGGTCGTCGAGACCACGAGGGAAGGCACAAGCGAGAGGTAGAAACCGCCGAGCGTCCAGTTGGCGATATTGATCGGCGTAACGAGTGCCAGTGGCCGCTTCGCCTGCGCCGGGATCGCGATACGGGGTTTCAGCGAGCCGATGACGCCCGGCCGCGTGCCGCCGGTTTCCGCCGTCAGCCAGATTGCCAGCGCCTGGACCACGAAGGCGGCAAGCAGCAGGCCGTAGACGAAATGCAGCGGGAAGGGGCCGTACTGGATGAGCGCGCTGGTGCCGACCGCGCCGACCGCCATGCCGGAAAGTGGCGCGATCGAATTGACGAGCTGGCCTTTTACCCGGTCGACGTCGACAAGTGCCGCCCCGATCGAGGCGCCCGCAATGCCGGTCGCAAGCCCCTGCACGATCCGCGCCGCGATCAGCCAGCCCGGTCCGCTTGCTACCGTAAACAGTGCCATTGCCGCGATCTCCATGGTGAGCGCGCCGAAGATCACCGGCTTGCGGCCGAGATGATCGGAGATCGACCCGGCAATCAGCAGCGCCGCCAGAAGCGCGAAGGCATAGACCGCGAAGATCACCGTGATTAGCACCGGCGAAACCGCAAAGCTCTCCTCGTAGATCCGGTAAAGCGGCGTCGGTGCTGCCGACGCGCCGAAGAAGGTGGCGAGCGTCACGGCATGGAAGGCGATGGGGTTTTTCGGGGAAGCGGCAGTCTCTCTGGATTTGCTGACCGAGAACATCTATATACCCCTTAAAGCTAAATCGTTGCGTTTGCCTGATGTAGGGGATGCCGCGTTAAAAGCAAATTATTTGCGTTAATGGTGCTATCAAAGTTTTTGAACCATAAGCGCCGGGTGGAAAAGGTGGGTTGAAGGCATGGCAGGAAAGGAAGGCCCGCGTCCGGGAGGCAGGAGCGCAAGGGTCCAGGCGTCGGTCCATAAAGCCGTGCGGTCACTGCTTTCGAAGATGGATCGTGCGGAGGTCACCGTCCCGCTGATCGCTGCGGAAGCCGGCGTGACGCCCTCCACGATTTATCGCCGCTGGGGCGACCTGCAGGAATTGCTGGCCGACGTTGCCGTTGAGCGCTTGCGTCCGGATATGGAGCCGATCGACACCGGCAGCGCGCAGCAGGACTTGCAGACCTGGGCGGAGCAATATTCCGAGGAAATGTCGTCAGGCCCGGGCCGTGAGATGATCCGCGACGTGCTCGCCGCACAGGGCGGCACCGGCGCTTACCAGTGCTGCGGCTATACGACGCAGCAGATCAAAATGATCGCCGCGCGCGCCGCGTCTCGCGGCGAGAGTTTTCCGGAGGTCGACGCCGTCATGGACCGTGTCGTTTCGCCGATCATGTATCGAATTCTCTTCGGCAACGCGCCCTCGGTCGACCGCGTCCGCGACTTGGTGAACGGCGTCATGGAGATCACTCCGCCGCGGCACGCTTCAGCCCGGAAATCTGCGTGATGAAGGCGCGAAGCGCCGCCGGGCGCACCGGCTTGTGCTGGATGGCGATGCCATGGCGCTCCGCCTCCACCCTGACCTCCGGTGTCCGGTCGGCGGTCACCAGCAGCGCCGGAAGATCGGTCTCGAAGCGCTCCCGCAAATTCAGGATCGCGGAAATCCCAGTTCCGTCGCCGAGATGATAGTCCGCGATGATGAGATCGGGCGCGGGTTGACGCGTGCCGAAGGTCGAGGCCGCGGCAAGGGAGTGGATGGCCTCCACCTCGCAGCCCCAGCCGGAAATGAGGAGGCGCATGCCTTCGAGGATCTTCGCTTCGTTGTCGATGCAGAGGATCCTGAGACCTTTGAGGGGCTGCGGAACACGATCGGCCGGCGCGTGGGAAGGAGAGGTCTCGCTCACTTTCGAAACATCGAGCGGCACGACGATGCGGAAATCGGTGCCCTTGCCATGCGTCGAATGCAACTCGACCGGATGGTTGAGGACGCGGGCGATGCGGTCGACGATCGAAAGGCCGAGCCCGAGGCCGGAGGCCGTCTTCGCGCCTTCCTCGAGCCGCGCGAATTCCTTGAACACGGTGCGGAATTTCGAAGGCGGAATGCCGATGCCCGAATCCATCACCTGGATCACCACCTGGTTGCCCCGCCGCCGGGCTCCGACGAGGACCTTGCCGGTCAACGTATATTTGATGGCGTTGGAAACGAGGTTCTGCACGAGGCGCCGCAGCAGATTGGGGTCGGAGCGGACCTTTAGCGATGTCGGCATGATGACAAGTTTCAGTTTCTTCGCCCGGGCAACCGGCGCGAAATCGGTCTCGATGCGTGCGAGCAGGCCGGCAAGCGGCACGGATGTCAGTCGCGGCCGCATGGCACCGGTGTCGAGCCTCGAGATATCGAGAACGGCACCCAGGATGGTCTCGACTGATTCCAGCGCGGAATCGATATTGCGCACGATCGGACCGTTTTCGGACTGCGCGATACGCTCGACGAGGGCGGAGGAATAGAGCCGCGCCGCATTCAGCGGCTGCAAGATGTCGTGGCCGGCAGCGGCAAAGAAACGGGTCTTGCCGATGTTCGCCTCGTCGGCGGCCGCCCTCGCCTCGCCAAGTTCGCGGTTGACGCGCGTCAGTTCCGCCGTTCGCTCGGCGACGCGCTGCTCTAGCGTTTCGTTCGCCTGCTTCAGCGCCTGGTCGGCCGCCACGCGCTGGGTAATGTCGGTAAAGGTCGCAACGATGCCCTTGTCCGGCATGGCGTTGGACCGCACTTCGATAATCCGCTCGCCGCCGCCGAGAACGAGGGAGAAGGGTTTGTCGAGCGTCAGAAAATGCCGGACGGTTTGGCTGAGTTCGGCAGCCGGGATGTCGCCGCGCTGGCTCAAGATTGCCACGATCTCCGAAAGCGGAAAGCCGACACGGCCGACATCTTCCGGCAGGTCGAGAAGCTGGCGGAAGCGACGGTTCCAGATCGTCAGCTGATTGGAGCTGTCGAAGACGGCAATGCCCTGGTCCATCTGCGAAAGCGCCGTCTGCAGCATGTCCTGATTATATTGCAGCGCCTCGCTTGCCTGGTCGAGCAGCCAAGCCGTATCGGCGGACGCGTCCTCCGTCTTCTGCAGGATCAGCGAAAGTACCAGCCTCGCGGAGGAGGAGCCGATGGCGCTGCCGAGCAATTGTTCGGTGAAATGGATAAGCGCCATGTCGGCCGGCTGGTCGTCCTCCAGCCTGCGGCCGGAATTCTGTTCGTATGTCGCAAGCGACCGCTGCATGCGCTCTTCGCCGAGGTAGCGCGAGATTGCCGTTTTCAGATCGCCGACGCTGATGCGGGTCTTCCATCCGCGGGTCGCAAATTGCGAGCGCGACTGCCGCTTCACGAAGATGCCGGCCTGGATGCGCTCCAGTGGACGAGCGTTGCGCGTCATCGAGCCGATGATGAAGAAGCCGGTATTGATGAGCAGGCTCATCGCCGTGGCGTTGACCAGCGGATCGGCGTTCACCGATGCAAAGAGCGCCGTGCCCGGGAAGATGAAGCTGAGGAAGGCGGAGGCGACATAGGAATAATCCGGCCCGCCGAGCGAAGGCAGGAAAAGCAGGTAGAACCAGACAACGAAGCCGGACGTCAGGCCGAGGATGGCGCCGCGCGCGTTCGCCCGCCGCCAGATAAGGCCGCCGAAAAGCGCAGGCGCGATCTGGGCGATCGCGGCGAAGGACAGAAGACCGATCGAGGCGAGGCCCGCCGTGCTGTCAGTCGATCGGTAATAGGCGTACCCGAGCAGAAGCACAGCGAAGATCGCGCTGCGGCGGATGTTGAGGAGGCTCTTCGCAAAATTGTCGCGCTGGCCGGCACGTCCGGCGAGCTTCCGGCGCAGAAAGATCGGCATGATAATGTCGTTCGACACCATGATCGAAAGCGCGACGGAATCGACGATGACCATTGCTGTCGCTGCCGAAAAACCGCCAATGAAGGTAATCAGCGAGACCAGCCACATCTGGCCGGCAATGGGCAGCGACAGTACGTAAAAATCGGCGTTGCCCGCGCCGCCAAAGATCAGCAGGCCGCCGATTGCCACCGGAAGTACGAAGAGATTGATGGCGACGAGATAGATCGGAAACAGATAGCCCGCGAGCCGCAGCTGCTTCGCCGAGCGGTTTTCAACGACGGTGACGTGAAACTGGCGCGGCAACAAGATGATCGCAAAGGCCGACAGCACGATCAGCGTGATCCAGCGGCTGACCGGCGTCCGGAAGTCAAGGGTTGCGTTGACCAACTCGTTGTCCACGCTTTTCCGCCAAAGATCGGCAGGCCCGTCGAACAGGAACCAGACGACGCAGATACCGGCGGTTAGGAAGGCGACGAGCTTGACGAGCGATTCCATCGAAACGGCGAGGATCAGGCCGTCCTGGTGCTCGGTCGCATCGGTATGCCGCGTGCCGAACATGACGGCGAAACAGGCAAGCACCAAGGTCGCGATCAGCGGCAGGTCGAGGAAGTAGAGATTGCCGCTGCCAATGCCGTAATCCGACGGATTGACGATTGCGGTCACGGTGCTGCTGATCGCCTTCAGCTGCAGTGCGATATAGGGAATTGTGCCGACCAGCGAGATCAGCGCCACCGTCGTCGCGACCGTCGGATTCTTTCCGTAGCGGGCGGCGATGAAATCCGCGACGGAGGTAAGCTTTTCGGCCTTTGCAAGCTCGATGATCCGGCGCAGCACCGGCATGCCGAGCGTGAAGACGAGGATCGGGCCGATATAGATGCCGGCAAATTCCAGGCCGCGCTGAGAGGCAAGCCCGACGCTGCCGAAATAGGTCCAGGACGTGCAGTAGATCGCAAGGCTGAGCGCATAGACGACCGGCCAGCCACCGTCTGGTATGCCCAGCTTCTGGCTTCTACGGTCGCCATAGCTTGCGACCGCAAACAGCAGCAGCAGGTAGGCGAAGGCAAAAGCGATGATGACCCAGCCTGGCAGCATTGACCCTCCGCCGGCGCACGATCCGCCGGTTCTCCCAGAAGACATCAAGACTAAGGGAAATCGTCTGACTTGGAAATTGCGATGATCTAGGCATTAAGTCCAAGATGCGGGAAGACCCCGGCTGTTTCAATTTTGCAATTGAATAATCAATCAAGAGATGTAGCTAATAAAAACAACGGACTATCGTCAGGGTACATCAGAGGGAGACAGATCGGATGCTCAATGAGTTCAAGGCCTTTATCGCCCGAGGCAACGTCATGGACCTTGCCGTTGGCGTCATCATTGGCGGTGCTTTCGGCGGCATCGTCAAATCGCTGGTCGACGATATCATCATGCCGATCGTCGGTGCCCTGTTCGGCGGGTTCGATTTTTCCAACTACTTCGTTGGACTTTCATCTGCGGTCAACGCGCCGACGCTTGCCGCCGCCCGTGCGCAGGGCGCCGTCTTCGCCTATGGCAATTTCATCACCGTGGTCATCAATTTCCTGATCCTTGCCTGGATCATCTTCCTGATGATCAAGGGCGTGAACATGCTGCGCAAACAAGTAGAGCGCAACGAGCAAAAGGCAGCGGAAGATGCACCGCCGCCGGCCGATGTCGCGCTCCTGACGGAAATCCGCGATCTGCTGGCCAGGCGCCCGGCAGTTTGATCGGGCTCGGAGCTCTGCATTTAACAGGGCTCATTCATGACGAAAATCGATCCCGCATCACGCATTCTCATGGGATTCGTCTCCGGTTTTGCTTTATGAAGGCGAAAACCGGAGATCTTCATGTCGATTATGAATAGCCTCAGCCCGCGCGCCGTTTCGGCGCCAGAAAGCGGGATCGTCGAAGTCGTCAATTATGCCCGTGGCCGCGACGGCCTGCTGCCGCTCTGGGTCGGCGAGGGCGATCTTCCGACGCCGGACTTCATCAGCACGGCGGCAATGGATGCGTTGGCAGACGGCGAGACCTTCTACACGTGGCAGCGCGGCATTCCGGAGCTTCGTCAGGCGCTATCGGATTACTACGCCCGGCATTTCGGCGTCACGCTGCCGAGGGAGCATTTCTATGTGACCGGATCGGGCATGCAGGCGATCCAGATCGCTGTGCAGGCGCTGACCTCGCCGGGAGACGAGCTGGTCTATCTGACGCCCGCCTGGCCGAATATCGCCGCCGCACTTGAAATTGCCGGAGCCCGTTCGGTCGGCGTCCAGCTACAGTTCGAAGGTGGCAAATGGGCGGTCGATCTCAACAGTATCGGTGAGGCGATCACGCCGAAAACAAGAGCGCTTTTCGTTAACACGCCATCCAACCCGACAGGCTGGACCGCGACAAGAAAAGACCTCGCGGACATCCTCGACCTCGCCCGCAAGCACGATCTCTGGATCATGGCGGACGAGATTTACGCCCGCTATTTCTATGCCGGCGGGCGGGCACCTTCTTTCCTTGACGTCATGGCGCCCGACGACAAGATCATGTTCGTCAATTCGTTCTCGAAGAACTGGTCGATGACCGGCTGGCGCGTCGGCTGGATCGTAGCGCCGCCGGAAACGGGGCAGGTGCTTGAAAACCTGATCCAGTATTCGACCTCGGGCGTTGCGCAATTCATGCAGAAGGGTGCGGTCGCAGCCCTGAACGAAGGCGACGGGTTCGTCGAGGCCAATGTCCGGAAAGCGGCACTTTCCCGCGACATTCTTTGTGATGCGCTAATGGCCACAAACCGCGTCGAGACGTTGAAGCCGGATGGTGCGCTTTACGCCTTCCTGAAGATCGACGGCGTCACCGACAGCCGCAAGGCGGCGTTGGATATCGTCGACAAAACAGGCGTTGGCCTGGCGCCCGGTACCGCCTTCGGCGCAGGCGGCGAACTCTTCCTGCGAGCCTGCTTCCTGCGCGATCCGCAGCAGGTCAACGCAGCAGCCGACAAGCTCTGCGATTACATTCTGAAGCTCTGACCACCAAGGCCCGGCCTCGCTGCCGGGCCTTTTTGATGCCCGAAACGATAGTTCGCTAAAATTGTAGCAAAGGTGGAAATCAGCCTCTAACCACAGCATCAAACTTACTGGTCCAAAGGTGCCAGAACGGGCACTCGATAAGAAAATCTGAAAGGAATAACCGCGTCAGATACCCCTGTCCGATAGAAAAAGGGGGCGGGGACATGGCAATTTTGGTGACGGGCGGCGCCGGCTACATCGGCAGCCACATGGTCTGGGCACTGCTCGATGCAGGCGAGAACGTCGTCGTCCTCGATCGCCTTTCCACCGGCTTTCGCTGGGCGATCGCGCCAGCGGCGCGCTTCTACCTAGGAGATGTCGCCGATGCCGAGGTTTTGAAGACGATCTTCATCGAGAACGATATCGAGGCGATCATCCATTTCGCAGGTTCCGCGGTCGTTCCGGCCTCGGTTGCCGATCCGCTTTCCTATTACGACAACAATTCCGGCAAGACGCGTGCGCTGATGAGCGCGGCGATCGCTGCCGGGGTGCGCCACTTCGTCTTCTCATCGACGGCGGCGGTCTACGGTCCGCAGAAGGGGTCAGAGCCGGTGAAGGAAACCGCGCCGCTCAATCCGGAAAACCCCTATGGCCAATCGAAGTTGATGACCGAATTCATGCTGCGCGATGCTGCTGCGGCCTATGATTTCGACTATGTGGCGCTGCGCTATTTCAACGTCGCGGGTGCCGATCCGCACGGGCGAGCCGGACAATCCACCAGCGGTGCGACGCATCTCATCAAGGTCGCCTGCGAGGCCGCACTCGGCAGGCGAGACAGCGTGCATGTCTACGGCATCGACTACCCGACGCATGACGGCACCGGCGTGCGCGACTATATCCATGTCACCGATCTCGCTCAGGCTCACCTCAAGGCGCTGCAGCACCTGCGCAGGGGTAAAGGATCGCTGGTGGCAAATTGCGGCTATGGTTCGGGCTATTCGGTGCTGGATGTGCTGAACATGGTGACGCGCCTGCATGGTCACGCGTTCAAGATCCATATGGCGCCCCGCCGTCCAGGCGATGCCGCAAGCGTCGTCGCCGACGCTAGCTTGGCGCATCGCATGCTGGAGTGGACGCCAAAATACGACTCACTGGAGACGATCGTCCGTAGCGCGCTGGATTGGGAACTGGAATTGATCACGCGTCGGGTCGAGGATCTGCACGAAATGCGCCGCGCGCTTGCCGCCGCATCCTTCTGACTGGTCTTTGTTGACGCAAAGTCCACTGGAATGAAGCGGCCCGCCTGTTTATTGATAGGAGGGTTAATCGAGGGCGGACCGCGGACATGCAGAACAATCACGAGCGCGAAGTCATTATCGAACGGCGCGGCACGGCGGGCATCATCCGGCTCAACCGGCCGCGAGCTCTGAACAGCCTGACACTCGACATGGTGCGCATGATCGAGACCGCACTTGACGAGTTCGCGGAGGACGACGGCATCACAAGTGTGGCGGTGACCGGCGAGGGTGATCGCGGCTTCTGCGCCGGTGGGGATATTCGCGTGCTGCATGAAAGCGGGCGTTCGAATACCGACGTCGCCGAGACGTTCTGGCGCGAGGAGTTCACACTCAATCACCGCATCGCAAACTACGCCAAACCCTATATCGCACTGATGGACGGCATCACCATGGGCGGCGGCGTCGGCCTTTCCGCACACGGGCGGCACCGCATCGTGACAGAGCGGACGAGGCTTGCGATGCCGGAGACCGGCATCGGCTATTTCCCGGACGTCGGAGCGACCTGGCTGCTGCCGCGCATGCCCGGCGAAACGGGAACCTGGGCAGGATTGACCGGGCAGGAGCTGAATGCGGCCGACGCCATCTATGCCGGCCTTGCCGATTTTGAGATCCCGTCGTCGCGGCTGCCAGATGTCATCGATGCGTTGGCGCGGATGCCGGCCGGCTCGTCGCCGGTAGCTTGCGATGCGCTGCTGAAACATCTTTCCGGCAAGCCGGGCGAAAGCCGCTTGCAGGCCATTCGTCCGTCGATCGACCATGCCTTCTGTTTCGATCGCGTCGAAGAGATTCTGGAAGCGCTTGCCGCTGACGAAGGCGAATTCGCCGCCAAGACACGGAACACCCTGCAGACGCGTTCGCCAACGAGCCTAAAACTGACCCTGCGTCTGCTGAGGGAGGGGCGGCGAAGCGCAAGCCTCGCCGAATGCCTGAACCGCGAGCTAGGTGCTGGCCTGCAAACATTGAAGTCCGCGGATTTTTATGAAGGCGTGCGGGCGGCGGTGATCGACAAGGATCGAAATCCAAAATGGTTGCCCGCGACCATCGAGGCGGTGAATGAAGAGGTGATCGCGCCGTTCCTCAAACCGCCCAGTAGCCCTCTTGCCCTCTAGCGCCACATGCCGCGCATGCGAGCGCCGACATCAATTCGAATCTGGCGCGCCTGCTGCGCCGAAGCGTTCTCGCTTTTGCCCTGCGGCCAGCCGCAGACTTCAAAAAACTGCAGCAGCGTCGCCGGGATGAAGCGGGTGCGCGAGGCATAGACGTGCCGGTCGCCCTGCGCGTTTTGCCCATGCGTGAAGAAACGCTGCGGGACGACGAGATCGAGATTGTCCCTGGCGCGCGTCATCGCGACATAGAGCAGGCGCCGCTCCTCCTCTATTTCCGCGCTGGTGCCGACGCCGAGGTCCGACGGAATGCAGCCGTCGACGACGTTCAGCATGAAGACCTTGGTCCACTCCTGGCCCTTGGCGGAATGGATGGTCGAAAGGATCAGATAGTCCTCGTCAAGCAGCGGCACGCCGGCCTGGTCGCTGGTCGCGTCAGGAGGATCGAGCGTCAGTTCGGTCAGGAAGCGCTCGCGCGAGGGATAGCCGCCGGCGATCTGCTCGAGTTGCAGGAGATCGGCCTGACGCGTTGCGGCGTCCTCGTGCAGCCGCTCGAGATGCGGCTGATACCATTCCCGGACCAGGCCGATTTCGGCGGGCCAGCCGGCTTTCCCGGTCTTCAGCTCCTGCATGACCGAAACGAACGAGGCCCAATCCTCGCCGGCGCGCGGCGGAGCGGACATGGCTGCGAGCGCCTGCAATGGGTTCGGGTCCTCCGCCATCTGGTCGAGCGCCCGCTGGGCCGTCGAAGGCCCGACGCCCGGCAGGATCTGCATCAGCCGAAAGCCGGCAACCCGGTCGCGCGGATTGAGAGCAAAGCGGAGCGCGGCCAGCATATCCTTGACATGCGCGCTATCGAGGAATTTCAGGCCGCCGAATTTCACGAAGGGAATGTTGCGGCGCGTGAGCTCGATTTCCAGCGCGCCGCTATGGTGCGAGGCGCGGAAGAGCACGGCCTGGCTTTTCAGCCGCGTGCCCTCTTCGCGGTTCTCCAACACCTTGTCGGCGACATATCGGGCCTGGTCGGCCTCGTCGCGCACGGTGACGAGGCGCGGGCGTTCGCCGGATTGCCGCTCCGTCCAGAGGTTCTTCGTGAAACGTTCCGAGGCGAGATCGATAACGGCATTGGCCGCGGCGAGAATAGGTTGCGTCGACCGGTAATTCCGGTCGAGCGTCACGATGCTGGCTGCCGGGGTGAACAAGGCCGGGAAATCGAGGATGTTGCGGACTGTGGCGGCGCGGAAGGAATAGATCGACTGCGCATCGTCGCCGACGACGGTCAGCCCCTGTCCCTCAGGCTTCAAAGCAAGCAGAATCGAGGCCTGCAGCCGGTTCGTATCCTGATATTCGTCGACGAGCACATGATCGAAGCGGCCGCCGACATCCTCGGCGATCATTGGTTCGGCAACCATTTGCGACCAGTAGAGCAGCAAGTCGTCGTAATCGAGGACGTTCTGGTTCTGTTTGGCCCCGACATAGGCGGCGAAAAGTTCGCGGAGCTGTTTTTCCCATGCAGCGCACCAGGGGAAGGCGTCACGCAGGATCAGAGGCAATTCCGTTTCCGAATTCACGGCCCGGGAATAGATCGCAAGACAGGTCCCCTTGGTCGGGAAGCGGCTTTCCATCTTCGAGAAGCCGAGCTCGTGACGAACGAGGTTCATCAGGTCCGCGCTGTCTTCGCGGTCGTGGATGGTGAAGGCGGGGTCGACGCCGATCTGCTCGGCATAGTCGCGAAGCAGCCGCGCGCCGATCCCGTGAAAGGTGCCGCTCCAGGCCAGCGCATCGGCCATGATGCCGGAATTGCTGCCGAGAACCTGGGTGCAGATGCGCTCGACGCGGCGCGCCATCTCGCCGGCCGCCCGGCGGGAGAAAGTCATAAGCAGGATGCGGCGCGGGTCGGCGCCCTTGACGATCAGATGCGCGACGCGGTGCGCCAGCGTGTTGGTCTTGCCGGACCCCGCGCCGGCGATGACGAGCAGCGGGCCGGCGACATGGCTGCCGCTGGCAAGCGTGCCGTGTTCGACCGCCATGCGTTGCTGTGGATTGAGCTTTTCGAGATACATCCAGCCGTCCGTTGGTGTCCGCGCGCCGTTACGGCACGGACAGATTAGGTGTTCCTTGAATGTTCTCGATAATGATTCCTGTCAAGCGCGCTTCAGTGGATTGACATGACTTGCTGCCGCATGAGCTTGAGACTGCGATCCGGCTGAAGGATATATGTTTCCTCGACCCGGTTGCCGCTTGAATCGTTGAAATTGTTGTAGATGGCGCTGCCGATGGGCGATTTGGCCAGTTTCGTTCGCGGCTGCCCGCCATACGTCAGGCTGCCAGGAATGGGCGTGGGCTCCGATGTGCCGGAGGACGTGCAAGCGCAGAGCAGAACCGCCGCGAGAAAAGCAGAAATGATCACTTTCATTGAACCACCCTCGGCTACCGATCCATCGCATATGGGCAACCTGCCAGTGCACGCCAAGGGCAGTTCCGAGATTATGCTTGTTTCCCAATGAGCTACCCCGGGCACGCAACGAAAAGCCGGGTTGGAGCGTTAACGGCATGATCCTGTGGTGGAGGCAGCGGCCGTGGTACTTCGGCTCGAAACCTGGAAGGAATATGAGAGTTGCTGCAATGAGGGGCATAGCAGTTCAGCCACGAAAGCGTCGGTGGAAAGCGCCCTCCGCGCCGCCTACGACTTGGACGCCGGCGAAATCACGGTTGCGGTTCTCGGCCGCTATGTCGTTCTGGAAGGCTTCGTCCGTCGGAAAGGCGACGAGGATCGCGCTGCGGAGATTGCAGAGGACATCGTAGGCAAAGGCTATGTCAAAAGCCGGCTGCTGCGGCGGTGACCGTCAGTTCGGTTCCGGCTGCTGGATGGTCGCCGCCGGCGTGTCGTCTTTTCCCGCGCCCTTGTCGAAAGGTTTGATCACCAGGATACTGAGAATCGACGCGACCATCGCTGCAATAATGACAAGCATCAGTGTTCTCATAGCAATGTCTACTTTGAATGACGTGATTCCGGACTAATTTAATTAAACTTTCTCTAGCGGGAAAAGTTCCGAAAGATTCTTACGAAAATGCGCAAGAAAAAACTGGAACAAAAACTGCATCTTATGTGTTTGATCGTCTGAATTTCAACGCTGGAGACTGTTATGAGGATGATATTCCATCTGGGCGGCGGCGCCGTTCTTGTTGCATCTGCCGCATTTGCCACATCGGCGTCCGCTGCGCTCGAAATCGGTATCAATTATTATTCTGCGCTGCCGCAGGATCAGATTGCACTCAATGAATATACGGCCGCGCCCGGCTGTACTCCGGCCGAAGCGCATTATCTGCCATCCTTCATCCGTGCCCCGGACGGCACCATCATCGGCGTCGGCTATGTCGAAATGGAAAACGACAGTGGCTGCTGAAAAACAAAAATAGCCATGGGGTGTCTGCGTGATGGCGCTCGGACGAGGCTCGCCTGCTTGGAGCAGAGGGAACGAGCCTCTAACCATCATCATGATGGCTGCGACGTTCTATTGGCGGCGGCCGCAGACGCGCAACCGCTTTAAAATGGGTTTCCAGCCTATCCTGGTTCAACAGTTAATGAAAATAGTCGGCCGTGCCAAAACGGCACGGAGAAGCATGTTCCGGTTGATGCCGCAAGCGCCTGTCGCGCTCGTCAGTGCAGCTTCAGCTTGGCTTCTTCCGCCGCTGCCAGAAACTCGGCGCGGGCTTCCTCGGCGGTCTTGCGTCCATCCAATGCCGCGCGGCAGGCGCTGCGGGCCTTGAGATAGCGAAGCCCGCGCGTTGCGGGCCAAAGATCGGTGAGGCATTTCAATGCATCGAACGGGCCGTTCACAGTCCGCGCATCGGCGTTTTCGAAGCCGACCTTGACTGGATTGTCCCATCTTTCCGTTGCCATAGGCGTATTCCTCCGGTGTTTACGCCAAAACGCACATCCAGCCCGTTGCGTTCCCCTCGCAAGGGCTGTGCACACATGGGTTATATTAGCTGGTTATTTATTGTCGGCAATCGGGTTTGATCGCGACGGGCGTGGAGGCGTGAAACCGGACTGAATTTGATGACAGAATGGCGCCGGCGAGCGGATCACGTTTATCGGATGACCGCTCGTTTTTGCAATCAGCGCGCCCTGCAGCCAGATTGGCGTGTCGCCAGTCCTTATCGAGGAAGAGGCGGGCAGCCGAGCCCGGAGGTCCCTGTTGCCGCACTATCCTGCTCTGCTGCTGAATTCGTGCATGTCGTCGACGGTGACGGGATTGCAGGGTTGACGCCGCTTGGGTTGACCGTGCTGCCGCTCCTGTTCAGATCGACGGCGCCGGGATTGATCGTGCTGTTGGAGATGCCGGGATTCGTGCGTGTTGTCGTGCCCGAGCCGGTATCGTTGAGATTGGGAGCTATCGTGGTTCCGCTGCCGGACCCTCCTTGGGTGCCGGTCGTTTGTGCGAAGGCAGTGGTTGCGACGGCAGCCGCCACGATCGAACCCGCGATGAGACGAATAAACATGAGAGCGTCCTCCGTGATTGCCTAATCATAGAACCGCAGTCCGCGGGGAGGGTTCGATCACAAGGAGTTGAGCAAGGGCCTCAGGTATGACCACGCGTTATCATGGGACGGATCGCGAAGAACTTTTTTCCGGGAAAAGCTGGTGCTGCCGCGTGGGATTGAACCACCGACCTCACCCTTACCAAGGGTGGATGCTGGTGCCCGTCTGTCGCGACAAGTATAACGCCTTGCCTCGCCGCGCGTACGGATCCTGTTCTTGAACATCCAGTCGTCGGTGACGTCAGGATGTGATGTGTTTCGTTCTCTGCTGGTCTTTTTCTGACATGCCGCCGACGAGGCCTACCCTCATCAGCCATGGCGCTAGTGCCGGGCAAAAATGCTTAAGCGTCGGCGGCAAAACGCCAGGTCACAGCTTGGCGAGCGGAAACGGAAGCTGGCGCACTGCGCCTGCCGTTTCCGGTTGCGTGCGAACTGATGGCATCCGCCGCGAAGGATGTTTGAATCTACGCATCGTGCTTCCGAAAATCGATTCCGATTTTGGGCCGATGCGCTAGGCATCTTTCGGCAGCACGGAGCGAACCCTTGCGATGAAGACATGGAAGTCTTGCATGAAAGTGCGAAGGAAATCGGCGGTGGTGTCGTTGGTGACCTCACCGTCATCGGTAATCAGCCCCGGTGTGAACTGGATATAGGCTTCCGGGGCATTCATCTGGGGAGAGTTGCAGAAACTGAGCACACTGCGCAAATTCTGCTGGGCGACTGCTGTGCCTATCGCGCCCGGCGACGTGCCGATCACCGCTGATGGCTTACGTGTGAACGAATTGGTGCCGTAGGGGCGGCTCGCCCAGTCGATTGCGTTTTTCAGCCCGCCGGGTATGGATCGATTGTATTCGGGCGTGACGAACAGCACGGCGTCGACGGCCGCGA
>NZ_FWER01000035.1 GCF_900169785.1 Rhizobium sullae | reverse complement strand
CGCGTCGTTGTCAGAGATTTCGGTACGACGCCGAGCCGCAGCCGGCCGGTTCCAACCCTAGCGTACCGCTACCGACGCTCCTCCGCCTTCAAACTGCTCATCTGCAATTGCATCGTCGAGGACCTGGATGTCCTCGCGAACAATGCTGCTGAGACTGCCTAGAAGGTCAGCCAGTTCGAAGTCACGATCCTCTGCGGCCTTTGCGGCTCGTGCCTCGGCCTTGGCGACGTAAAATTGGAAAATGTGCCGCTTTCCGTTCAGCTCTTCAAAACTCGACATGACAATGGTCCTCTTCGTCGGTGTTGCGCATAGGCATACTCGCTGTAATGGGAAGAGCAAAGCCCTCCCGCGCCATATTGGATAATGCGCGATTTATGGCGGCTGAATTCCTACGTCTTTTCCATTGGTCGTGAACTCCAGCCATCTGAGGAGCGAATCCATCCAATCCTCTTCGTGGTGGGAGGCGGGACGACCTTGCGCGGTTGGAGCAAGTTCAGGCATGGTGACGTCAGGTTTGTCTTCGACCTGTGCAACCAGGAAGTCCCGATAGGGCGACAGCTTTCCTCCACCGGCCGTCCTTGTCCGGCAGGCGTTATCGTGCCGGTTCGGTCTCGGCGCTGCAGCGGTTTGATCGCACTGCTGTCGCTGATAGCGAAATGCCGGGCAGCGGCGCGGCGTGATTGGCCGCTGGCGAGCGTCGAAACAACGCGCCGACGAAGTTCAACAGAATGAGATTTTCCCATGTGATTCACCTCCAAAGGCAGTGAAACACAGCTATATCCGCAAGAAAAGCCATTCGATTCTCAATTCAAGTGCGGTGCTCTAGGCATCCATGTGGCAGCAAGGTTGGAATGTCCGTGTGTGCAAAGTAGAAGTGGCATTTTGGGCGTCTTCAGCCATTCAGAAATGCGACACCCGAGCGCCGACGACCAGCACAAGCTTTCGATTGCTCATATCGTCCTCCCGCGGTGGCGCAAGGCGTCGAGTAGGTTGGATTCCATTTGCGGTGCTCGTTGTTCAAACAGTTTTATGGCGTCAAGTTGGTCGTCCACAGAGAGGAACTCGCCAAAGCAGTCTCGAGGTTACTTGCCGAAGACATGCCTTGCCATCCCGCCGAAGCGATCAGCCATCGAGATGTGATAACACACTTGACCGCCCATTCATTTTCGGCTAACTGATTTTTACTTTCTGTAAAAATAAAACGTCTCTAGGGAGGAGATGCGTTGAAGCCGAACCGTAGCCGACGCGAGACCCGTGCGGCGACCCTCAACTACATTTGGTGCAATGGTGGCGCCTACAGACCTGATTTGGCTGAGAATCTTGTACTGACTGATGCAAGTATCTCCCGGATTGTAGCCGAGCTGAAGTCAGAGGGCGTGATCGCCGAGACGCGCCATACGGCGCCTTATCAAGGCGGACCGAGCGCGTTTTTTACATTGAGTAAAAATAGGCATGTCGGTGCGATTGAGGTCTCCAACAATTCAATCCACGTGGGCGTGGCAGCGGTGACCGGCGAGCCGATATTCATCGAACGTCTCCCCCTTGTCGACGGGGCGGATCCGCTGGTCGTGGAGGATGCCATGTCAAAGGCGGTAGGTGCATTGACCAGCGGCTGCGCCAGATACGGCACACAACTCGAACAGATTGCCGTCGCCCTCCCCGGATATGGCGTCGGGCGCATCACGAACCCGATCATACCGCTTAACACAGGAAATTTACTCAAAAGCCTAGAGCATGCATTTCCAGACGTGGCCACGGAGATTGCCAACTCAATTGCTGCGCGTGCGATCGCCCATCGTACCCGAATGCGGGTCGGGCATCTCGGAAGTCCCAGCTTTTATGTGTTCGTCGGCCATGGTGTGGCGGCAGCCGTCGTCGATGAGTTTGCTGAAAGCGGAGACGTTACGCCCTGTGAAATCGGCCATATGGTCTTTGATCCGAAGGGTCCTAAATGTCGCTGCGGCAATTTCGGTTGCGTCGAAACCTATCTCTCCACTGCCGCGATCGCGCCGTGCCTGAAGGTTGAAGAGGTCGCTATTTTGGACCTCGGCGACAAGTGGCCCGAGCGCATTCCCATCGCGTCGAAAGCGGAAGCAGAACTTGGCGAGCGGCTGACTCGCTTGGGTCTTACCATCGGCAATGCGCTGAACATCGTCCAGACCCGTCGTGTCCTGGTTGGTGGATGGCCTGTCGGCCTTGGGAACAAGAGCATTGCCGCTATCCGCAAGGGCATAAACGCCTCGCTGTTCGGTGGGGCCGACGATGTCGAATTGCGGCTGGTGGAATCGGAGTTGGGTCGGGAGCCTTCTTCGGCCCTGTCCCTTGCGACTTTTGCATATCTGCGCCGCGGAGGAACATCGTCACAGGTTGCAATAGTGAAAAATGCTGCTGCGGGAAACATTGCCGGCGTGCAGGACTAGACTAACTTCAAACGGGAGGATCCGATATGAAACTACATCTTTTGGTCGCCAGCTTTCTGGCGGCGAGCGTGGCGTTTGCAGGTGCTGCATCCGCTGAGTCCATACTGCGCATCAAGCCGTCGGGCGACGTCAAGGCTCTCGACCCCATGCTCGGCTCGGATTCGATGGCGCGCAACTACGGCTACATGGTCTACGACACCCTGTTCGCCTTGGACGCCGATCTGAAAATCCAGCCGCAAATGGTCGAGAAATGGGCGACGTCCTCAGACGGGAAAATATACACCTTTACGCTGCGCGATGGTCTGAAATTCAGCGACGGCGCTCCTATCACAGCCAAGGACGTGATTTCTTCACTGAAGCGCTGGAGTGTAAACGATAGCCTTGGTCAGCAGATGATGACCAACGGAGCAACCTTCGTCGAGGTCGATAATCGCACATTCACCCTCTCCTTGTCGAAACCCTGGGGTTTGGTGCTTGACGCTCTTGGGAAGGCGGGCGCGCCGGTTCCTTTCATTATGCCGGCTCGCGTCGCCGACGCGACACCGCCGACGACTCCGGTGACCGACTATACCGGTTCGGGACCATTCATGTTTCTTGCAAAAGAGTGGGTTCCCGGTGCCAAGCTAGCTTTTGTACGAAACCCGAACTACACGCCACGCGCCGAACCGGCGAGTGGTCTTGCAGGCGGCAAGACCGCAAAAATGGATCGAGTGGAATGGGTGATCATACCGGACCAGCAGACCGCACTCGACGCCCTTGGCAAAGGTGAGATCGACATCAACGAGGATCTCTCTGCTGACTTGATACCGTTGGCCAAGGAGACGAAGGGCGTGACGGTAGCCAAACAGGACGACATCGGCGTCGCGCAACAAATCCGTCTCAACACCATCAAGCCACCCTTCAACAATGTGAAGATACGCGAGGCATTGCTGTATGCGGTGAACGGGGATGATTTTCTCGCGGCGGTTATCAGCGATCCATCTTTGGGCAAGGCGTGTAAGTCCTTTTACACCTGCTCCTCACCGTACCACACGGAGGCTGGTTTCCCTTCTCCGGATCTCGAGACGGCCAAAAAAATGGTCGCCGAAAGCGGCTATGACGGCACCCCTGCGGTCCTGCTTGATGCGACGGAAAATGCCAACATTCATGCGTTTGTGACAGTGGCTGACCAGTTACTCCAGGAAATCGGCATCAAAACCAAGGTCGAGGCGATGGACTGGGCAACCGTCACAAGCCGTCGTGCAAGCAAGGAGCCGGTTGACGCCGGCGGATGGTCTATCTTCATTTCCGGTCCTGGGGGGCTCGATTTCCTTGAACCGGTCGGCCATCTGGGACTGCGATCGAACTGTGAAAAGGCTTGGTTCGGTTGGCCTTGTGACGCTGATATCGAGGCGATGCGAGCAAGCTTTGCCGACCTGACAAATCTCGATGAGCGCAAAGCGCTTGCCGAGAAGATCCAGCTTCGCGCGCTTCAGACGGTGCCTTACATTCCGATCGCGACGCAGTATCAGATCCGCACCTATCGCAACGATCTGTCGGGTCTCCTCACGCCCCCTGCTCCCGTCTACTGGAATGTCGAGCGGAAGTAGCATTCTTCCTCCTGGGGGGTCGGAGCCGCCCCCCGGGCTTGAACTCTAGCCACTATCCGAGGAGACTCGAATGCTTACCTTCGTATGTCGACGGCTGCTGTCCACAATACCGGTGATGCTGTTCATCGCCTTGTTCGTATTCAGCCTTCTCTATCTCGCACCGGGCGACCCCGCCGCGCTGATTGCGGGCGACCAGGCCTCGCAGACAGAGATCGACGCCATCCGTGTCACCTTGGGATTGGATCAGCCATTTTACATTCGCTTCGTCGGCTGGCTGGGCCATGCGTTGCGCGGCGATCTGGGTATCTCAATCTTTTCCCAGTTGCCGGTCACGACTCTCATCGGTCAACGGTTGGAGCCAACGCTCTCGTTGATGCTGCTCACTGTCATCATATCCGTCTGCGTTGCAGTTCCGATGGGGGTTCTGGCGGCCGCCAATCAGGGTCGCTGGATCGACAGGGTTGTTATGGCTGTCGCCGTTTTCGGTTTCTCCGTGCCCGTTTTCGTCGTCGGCTATCTTCTCAGCTGGGTGTTCGCCATCCGGCTCGACCTTCTGCCGGTTCAAGGCTATACCCCGCTGGCCGAAGGCTTTGCTCCCTTTCTTGCCAATCTTATCCTTCCGGCAATAGCGCTTTCCTGCGTCTATATAGCGTTGATCGCACGCATCACACGAACCTCGATGATCGACGTGTTGTCGCAGGATTACATTCGCACAGCGCGCGCGAAGGGGCTTGGTCAAGGTCCCGTTCTCTTCATCCACGCCCTGAAGAATGCATCGGTTCCGATCGTCACAGTCATCGGTATCGGCGTCGCCCTGCTGATAGGTGGCGCCGTGGTCACCGAGACTGTCTTTGCCATACCGGGAGTCGGGCGCCTTGTCGTCGATGCCATTCTACGGCGCGATTATCCAGTCATCCAGGGTGTCGTCCTGCTGTTTAGCGTCGCCTACGTCCTGATCAATCTTGCAATCGACCTTCTCTACACCGTTCTTGATCCAAGGGTGCGCTACTGATGACGATCAAATCCAATATGATCGCGAGTGGCGATCTTTTCCCGTCGGAACCGAGGCGCGGCAGGGTCGCTACGTTCGTTCGCCGCCATCCCACTATTGTCGCGGGAGGAGGTATACTGTTGCTGATGGTGCTGATTGCTGTTTTTGCGCAGTGGATCGCAACGATCGATCCCGACAAGATCGCTCCCATCAAACGCAACCGTGAACCCACGGCCGAGTTCTGGTTCGGAACCGATATGCTGGGGCGCGACCTCTTTTCGCGTGTCGTGTACGGCGCGCGCGTCTCGCTGCTCGTGGGCTTCGCGGTGGCCGTGTGCGCCACGGTTCTGGGGCTTTTAACCGGACTGGCGGCAGGCGCCTACAGAAAGCTCGACATGGTGATCATGCGCCTGATGGACGGCTTGATGTCCGTTCCTCCCATCCTTTTGGCTATTGCGCTGATGGCGGCGGTCGGCGGTTCGGTTTTCAACGTGATCCTGGCGATTTCGATCGCGGAATTTCCGCGGATGAGCCGGCTGGTGCGGGGGCTTGTGCTTTCGATCCGCGAACAGGCCTATATCGACGGTGCGATCGCATCGGGTTCCTCCATGCCGAAGATCATTGTGAAGCATATCCTGCCGAACACGCTCGGTCCGGTGATGGTCCAGGCGACCTATATCTGTTCGGCTGCGATGATCACCGAAGCCGCGTTGTCCTTCATTGGCGCTGGAACGCCCCCGTCCATCCCCAGCTGGGGTGGCATCATGAATGAGGGCCGAATGCTCTGGCAAATCAAGCCGTACATCATTCTGTTCCCGGCGGTCTTCCTGTCGTTGACCGTGCTGGCTGTCAATCTGCTCGGGGATGGTCTGCGCGATGCACTTGATCCGCGTGCGGCAAGCCGAATCTGAAGGAGGAGCAAAAAATGCCCATTCTCAATGTGAGCGAATTGCGCACCCACTTCCGCGGCGAGCGCGGTCCGGTTCGCGCGGTGGAGAACGTCTCGTTTACGCTGGAGAGCGGTGAGACCCTAGCAATTGTCGGCGAATCCGGCTCAGGAAAATCGGTGACGTCACTGTCCATAATGCGACTTTTGGCAGGCGGCAGGGCGCGTAGCAGCGGGCGGATCGAGTTTTTAGGGCGGGATATTCTTTCGCTTGGCGAGGCCGAGATGCGACAGATCAGGGGCAATGAGATCGGCATGATCTTTCAGGAGCCCATGACGTCCCTCAATCCGGTCCTCACCATCGGTCGGCAGATTGCCGAAACGCTGGTCCTGCACCAGCACCTCTCCCGGGCGCAGGCGCGCGCACGCGCGATCGAGATGTTGCGGCTGGTGGATATACCTGCTGCCGAACAACGGATCGACGAGTATCCGCATCAACTGTCCGGCGGCATGCGCCAACGGGTCATGATCGCGATGGCGCTGGCTTGCGAGCCGAAACTGCTCATCGCCGACGAACCGACGACTGCACTCGACGTGACGATACAGGCCCAGGTCCTCGAACTGATGGCGGATCTGCAGAAGCGCACCGGCACGGCAATTATTCTGATCACGCACGATCTCGGGGTGGTTGCGGATGTCGCCGATCGGGTAATCGTGATGTATGCCGGGCGGACGGTCGAAGAGGCCACCACGAAGGATCTCTTTCGGCGGCCCCTTCATCCCTATACGCGTGGTTTGCTCGCAACAATCGCCAAACTCGGCTCGTCGCTTGACGACAATGCCCCGTCCAGACTGACGGAGATCCCCGGCCAGGTGCCGAGCCTTCACGAATTCATACCCGGTTGCGCCTTCGCGTCACGCTGCCCGCATGCCACGGTTCTCTGTCGTCATACCGCCCCTGGCTTTGAAGCGGTGGAACCGGGCCACAAGGTTGCTTGCCATCACGTTGAACGGAGACTGCAGGCATGACGAATGAAACCCCCGTACTTGAGCTTAGAAACCTGCAGAAGCATTATTTCCTGCGCCCGGACTTTTGGGGCAGGCCGACGGCAACCGTGCATGCCATGGATGACGTGAGCTTGGCGCTCAAGCGCGGAGAGACGCTTTCGATTGTTGGAGAGAGCGGCTGTGGGAAATCCACTCTCGGAAAGACAATTGTTCGTCTCCAAGACCCCACAAGCGGCGAATTCCTGCTGAATGGCGAAAGGGCGGATAGGCTTCAAGGCGCTGCTCTGAAGGCATTCCGCGCCCGGGTGCAGATAATCTTCCAGGATCCTTTTTCGAGCCTCAATCCGCGGATGAGCGTCCGTGAAACTCTCGCGGAGCCACTGGTGAACTTCGGGCTAGCGGTGAGCAGAGCCGACATCGACGCAAAAATAGCATCTCTTCTCGACGTGGTCGGTTTGCCGCGCGATGCCGCAAACCGCTACCCTCACCAGTTCTCTGGTGGCCAGAGGCAGCGTATAGCCATTGCCAGAGCGTTGGCACCGAGTCCGGACGTTATCGTGTGCGACGAGGCTGTTTCCGCGCTGGACGTCTCCGTTAAAGCGCAAATCGTCAACCTGCTTGGCGACATACAGAAGGAAACCGGTCTGGCACTCATCTTTATCAGTCACGATCTGGCGATCGTTGAGCATCTTACGCACCGTGTCGCGGTCATGTATCTCGGTCACGTTGTCGAAGAGGGAGCACGACGGGAAATATTCGGGACGGCGGCTCATCCCTATACGCGTGCGTTGATTTCCGCCGCGCCCAACCCGACCGTGGAAGAAAAGAAGCCTCGCATCTTGTTGAAAGGCGACGTTCCAAGCCCGCTTGCTCCACCGTCTGGTTGTCGCTTTCATACCCGTTGTGCCTTTGCCACTGACCGCTGCCGCGCTGAAGTACCACGGCTACGTCCGGTAGGAGGCGATCACTCCGTCGCCTGCCATTACGACTTCAACCGCGATGGAGTTCTGGTACAGCATGCACACTGATCTTCCACAAGATCCTGATTCGGTTTGCTCCGTCATGACGGAGGCAGGCAGGATAGAAGGACGGCAGACCGGCGAAGCTGTACAGTTCCTGGCCATTCCCTACGCCAAGGCCCCGACGGGCGAAGCCAGATTCCGTTCGCCGGAAAGCCTGGAGCATTGGGCGGGCGTACGACCGGCCGGCAGCTTCGCATCCGTCGCGCCGCAACTGCCAGATCCTGGCGTTTACCCCGGCGATCCAGACGCGATGCCGCCTCGTCCGATGAGCGAAGATTGCCTCTATCTCAATGTCTGGACGCCAGGATCGCCTGGACCTCACCCGGTGCTCGTGTGGCTGCACGGTGGCTCGCAGTTGGTCGGTGGAACATCCCGTCCTGTCTACGACGGGAGCGTGTTTGCCCGTGCCGGCATCATATGTGTGACAGTTGGTTATCGGCTTGGCGCGTTCGGCTTCCTGGAACTCGGAGAGCAGCTTGGCACGGAGTATGTTGACAGCGGCAACTGCGCGCTTCGTGACCAACTTGCCGCTCTGGAGTGGATAAGGGATAATATTGCCGGTTTCGGCGGTGATCCCGCTCAGATCACCCTTGGCGGGGAATCCGCTGGCGGCAAGAATGTGGCGGCCCTGATGGCAGCCCCCGCCGCGCAGGGATTGTTCCATGCCGCCATCGTCATTTCGGGAGGCGCGGATACCGTCTCGTCTCGGGCAGAAGCGGAAGCTGTTACTCAGCGATTTATCGACATTGCGGGCTTTCCCGCTTCGCATCTGCTGGATGCTTCGATGGAGAAAATCCTGACCTGGCAAGCGATGCTCTTGCGTTCGGGGATCCGAAAACTTCCTTTCCGTCCGGTGTACGGCGGCGATTTTCTACCACGGAGCCCACTCGCTGCAATCGAACATGGCCAGGGAGTCTCGGTTCCCTTGCTGATCGGAACGTCTCGCGACGAGTCCCTTCCAGCCGTCCAAGCGATGATTGCAGAAGAATCTTGGCGGCAGGATCAACTCAGCCATCTGAATCCAGAGAGGCTGGCAGCAGTCGAGACGCGGTTCCGAGCCGCCTATCCTGAACTGACATGGAGGGAGAGCCGCCTGCGCCTTTTGTCGGCCGAGGAGTACGGCCTCCCTTCCGTGCGTCTCGCGGATGCCCATGCGTCGGCGGGTAATCCGACATGGATGTATCGGCACGATCGCGGCTTGGCGGCCGGTCCGCTTGCTGGCTTTGCCCCCCATATATCTGACCTCAACTGGGTGTGGGGGCGGTCATCCGACGCCCAACACCGGCGCGGGATGGATGATCTCCATATAACGATCTGCAATTTTGTGAAGGAGAATCGTGCATCGTGGGACCAGTATAGTGTCCCGCACCGTCGCACGGCCCTCTTTGGGAATTCACGTTGCGTGGTAGATGATCCCTCTCGGAACATTCGTAATTTGTTCGAAGATACAGCTGATGCGTATCCCGAATAATAATCCTACTGAAGGGCTGCCGGAAAAGCGCCTACGGGAAGGCCTCGATGTAGAACTCCGCTTTATGGTACAGCAAGTCTCACCTTGATCTGACCCTTGCGAATACACTCCAATCTCTGCATTCCGCCGAGAACGGTTCGCATGCGTGCCGAACAGGGCTCGGTGACAGCGATGCCTATTATTACGACAATGAGGAATTCCATAAGGCCATCTATGCAGCGGGCGTGTGTCACAGCAAACATCCCGATCACTCCGCCGCTTTCGACTGCGCAAGGGCACGCTCGCGCCGACGGCTTCGCCAGCACGCCGCATGTTCACGGTGGTCGCCGACGCCTAGGCAGGTCCTAATGAAGGACGAGATGATCCGACCTGGCCCGTGTGAGCACGCGGCCAAGACACAAGCCTGCACGGTGGACTTTGGGTGAAAACGATGCACAGGAACGCCTCGTCAAGCACACGGCAATGGCCGAGTCCGCGACGGTCTCGCTTCCTCCGCCGAGATCGACGAACGATACGTCCAGAAACAGCTCGGTCATATCTGCTTCAGACTCACGCGATGCCGCGCGACTCTCACTGGCATGGATTCCACGTCTTTGATGTGTCGCGTGCCGCCGGTATGGACCTCGTGACTTCATCAGCCTTTTAAGGCCCACAGAGCGTGTCAGTTTTTCCAGGTCCGGTGGTCCAGCCCGAGAGAACAAGTTCACGTCAATTGAGGGTTTTGAGGTAGGATATGACGTCCTTCCGATCTTGTAGATCCGGGATGCGAGTAACCATCGTAGTGCCGGGAACGAGCTTCTTCGGCTCGCTCAAATACTCTTCAAGGGTTTCCTCTGTCCAAATGATTTCCGATTCAATCAACGCTTTAGAGAAGCGCGCGTTTCCGACAGTTGCGGCCGTGCGCCCAACAACGCCGGCCAGCGTTGGACCGATCTTACGGGTTCCATCAGTTGAGTGACAGGCACTGCAGCGGGCAAAGAGCTTCTCCCCTCGAGCCACATCCCCTTCGGCTTGAGCAACCGCGGGACACAGCACTAACGTAAAGAGCAGCACTATTGACGGGCGTAGCATATTCATCGACATGATCATTCCTCACTCGTTTTGCTTAAGCTTCCAGGCGCCGTGCGACTCCGTATGGTTTCGCTTCGTGCCAGACATTGTTTCCACAGAGATACTGGCTGTGGAAATTAGGCGTAGCGCCGCCATCGCGCCGCGATTTGAAGGGCGCCGTACTCCGTTTCCCAAGAAGAGCTTCTGGCCAGTCTTGCGCCTGCCAAACATATCCTGGAGCTTCCGGTGAAAACCTGATCACCTGTAACGCTCCAAGCCGCCATAGCGGCAGAAGCTGATGCGTGTAAACCGGGCTTACCCCAGTTCGGCCTGGTAAATCTCCTTCAAAATCGAAACGAACGTGCGCGTGAGGCGCGTGTGCTGACCTATGCGGATGGTTCCGATCGGCCGGTGCTCCTGCTTGATCGGAAAGGCGATCCTGACAAGTTTCCCGTTCGCCAGCTTCGGATCGACATGATGCGTTTGAAATGCCGAGAGAAACTGGGAATTCTGCGTGATCGCGCGCCGCAAGGGGATCATGTCGACCTCGATGGCAACGTCGGGGCCTGGCGTCCCGGATTCTTCGAATACTGAGGTGATTAGACGAGTGATCGACACATCCGGCGGCCCCAGAACCCATCTGGAGCCGGCGATATCCTTGATCGACGGCGACGGATTATTCACCAGAGGATGGGAGGAGCTTGCGAAAACGGCCACCTCCTCTTCGGCAAGGACATCCTGCACCAACCCGTCCGCCTCCGGCCCCTTGAGAATGTAGTAGAGCACGATGTCGAGGTTATCCTGCTGCAATCCCGCCAGCATCTCCGCTGCGGAGCCAAACCGAAGCTCGATGCGGAATTCGGGATGCTTTTCCACCAGGCGCACCACGCTTTTGCAGAAGGGAAGCAGCGGGTGAACCATGACCACGCCCACCCTGAGAAGTTGGGCGGACGTATCCTGATGCAATTTGATGGCGGTTTCGGTCTTGCCGACCTGTTTCTTTATGTCGGTGGCATGCGTGAAGACCAATTCTCCGAATGCGGTCAGTTCGACGCCCTTCGGAGTTCTGGTGACAAGCGCGCCTCCAAGCCGCGCTTCCAACTGCTGGAGCGTTCGGGTCAGGGACGACTGCGATACGTTGAGCCCATGGGCGGCGCGGTTGATGCTCCCCAGTTCCACGATGGAATGGAACGTCATCAGGCCGTTCAGAGTTACCCAATGCATGTCGCCGTTTCCCCAGGCCAAACGATCTGGCTCATCCTGCTCTTCTCAGCAGCCATTCCCGTATCGCCTCCTCATCCGCCCGAACCGGCCGGTGCCCCGCCTCCACCATCTCCAGGCTGACATCGGCACCGGCAAGCGCCAGGTGGGCCGCGAGTTTGAGGCTTTCGTCCGGCCGCACCGTTTCGTCCAGGGAGCCCGCAACGATAAGGACAGCCGCGCCATCGATCCTTGCCGAAGGACATCCTCGAAGGGAATAGCTGGCCGAAGCGGGATCGCCGCATCGAAGGGCGCATTTCCACGGTAGAGACAAGCCATCAGGATATTCGCTCCGTTCGACAGGCCAAGAACGAGCGGCGGCTGCACGGCGTGCTTAGAAATAAATCTACGCATGAAATCGTTGAGACGGCTGCTCTGTCACGCACATCCTCTTCGTCGAACAATCCGGGGCCGACCCGCTTGAAGAAGCGGCGCTTGCCATCGTCCCCGACCTGCCCTCTGATGCCCGCAACGGTCATATCCGGAGCGACCGTCCGGGCAAGCGGAACGAGTTCGCTCTCGCCTCCCTCGGTCTTGTGAAGGAGGAGCAGCGGCCGGCCTCCCAAGGCCTGAGCGCAGAAGGTCCGGTATTCGAATCCTTCCAGTTCCAGAAGGGCGGACATGGTTATTCCGGCATCTTGAGGGGGCGGCTTGCTAGAAAATCCTCAAGGTTGCGAAGTTTAGCGGCCGCCCCCTTGCCCTGGATTTCTACGCCCTCGAACTTCGAGGCCTCGTAAAGCCAGCTTTTCGGCGCCGGGAATTCCCATGAATGCCTGTTGCCGCGATGCCAGCGCATCGGCACATCCTCCGCATCGCCCATCTGGATCGGCGGCGTCAGGATTTCCACACGATGATCGTCGGGATCGCGGAAATAGACATAAAGCGCATGTCCCTCTCCATGCCGCGCCGGTCCACGCTCGAGATTGCCCGAAAAGCCCAGCGCGCCGGCCGTATCCAGGGCGCGAAACAGGAAGGTCGAATCCGCGACGACGTAGGCGAAGTGGTGAAGAACCGGCCCCGGCCGCGTCAGAAAGACGATATCGTGCGGATTGTTCTTACGATACATGAATATGCCGAGAGGCTCCTCATCTTCTTCCAGGTCGACGAAATAGTCGGAAATGCGAAAGCCAAGCGCGGTGTAGAACGCGCTTGCCTTTGCCACGTCGGGCGCCAGAAGCTGCACATGATCGTAGCGTAGCGCAGCGGCCCCTTTCTGCAGTTGGAACTGGTCGTGCAGACGTTGCTGGACAGGCATGGTGGCGCAGAATTCGAGCGGCGATCCGACGCTGTCGCTGACATGGAGCGTACGGCCCTGATGCGGCAGGTCGACAAATTCGGGCCGATGTCCGAGATGCGAAAAATTGCCGAAGGCGCGGTCGAGATCAGCATCGCTTTCGACCCGGAAACCCAGGCGGCGACAGCTTGGCTCGCCCTTCGTCTGGACCAACGTCAGGCTGTGATGCGCGCTTTCCTCCACGCCTCGGAGATGAGCGACGCCATCACCCGTCGCCGAAACCACGAGCCCGATGACCTCGGTGTAAAAAGCTAGGCTCACCTCCAGGTCTGCGACTGTCAGCGAGATATGGCTTGCTCTTCGGATGGAAAAAGCAGGGGTCGGATTTGTGATCGGCACACTCATTGACAGGCGCTCCTTTTGCCGCGCTTTGCCTATATCGATTTTTGTTCCATTGCAACAGTTTTACCCATAAACGTATCTTTATCGATATTTTGTTGACAGCGCATGACTTGGATGAATATAGCTTCTTCATAATCTGAAAACGGAGTATCGGCCGTGGCAGGCATTGCAAAATCTCCCGACGAGAAGAGTGCGCCACTTTCGCAAACGACCGTTGTGTTTGAGCAAATTCGCAGCGACATTCTGCATGGCGCACTGGAACCCGGTTCGAAGTTGAAGATCGAACTGCTTCTCGAGCGATACGGCACGGGCGCGACGCCGGTGCGCGAAGCCTTGTCGATTCTTTCGACCACCGGCCTCGTCGAGCGCGTGGAAAATCGCGGCTTCCGGGTCGCGGTCGTCAGCCCCGAGCATTATGCGGAAATATTGTGGACCCGTTGTTTCGTCGAGGAGCGCGCGGTCCGCGAGGCGGTGCTCCACGGCGACGTGGCGTGGGAGGAAAAGATCGTCCTCGCCCAGTTTCACCTGCAACGGGAGGCGGCGCGGTTGGATAAAAAGGATGACGGTTCACTACGTCAGTGGGAAGCCGCCCATTTCGAATTTCATGCGGCGCTGATTTCGGCCTGCCCGTCGAAGCCGCTGCTGCGCTTTTGCGAGCAGCTTTACAACGAGAGCAACCGGTATCGCTATATCGCGCGGTTGGCGCGCGGGCCGAGAACCGGGGCAGTGGAGGAGCACAAGCGGGTTGCCGACGCCGCGCTGGATCGCAATGGTGATCTGGCGGGAAGCCTTCTCGTGGAACACTACCGCCGCACTGGCGAGCTTCTGAAAGCAAAACTGACAGGCTTCGATCCGAAGGCGGGCATGAGGCCGGCGCTTAAAGTCACCGAACAGGGATAGGATGGAAGAAAAATGAGAATCTGCCGTTTTGACGACAACCGTATCGGGGTTGTGGACGGAGACGAAATCGCCGATGTTTCGGCGGTTCTGGAGCAGTTGCCGACGGTTAGGTGGCCCTATCCACGCGGCGATGCGTTGATTGCGAACTTGCCGATCCTCATACCGGAAATGAAGAAGCTGCTGCCGTCCGCCGAGCGCGTGAAAGTGGCCGACGTCAAGCTGCGCAGTCCAGTCGCGCAGCCCGGGAAAATCATCGCGGCGCCGGTCAACTACAAGCTTCATCTTGAAGAGTCCCGAGCCGATCAAGGCATCCATTTCGGCACCCAAGTCAAGACCATACAGGAATGCGGCGTCTTCCTGAAGGCGACAAGCTCGATGATCGGGCCGGCGGATGCCGTGGTCTCCGACCGCACGGATCGCCGTACGGACCATGAGATCGAACTTTGTTTCGTCATCGGCAAGACGGCGCGCCACGTCAGCGAGGCGGATGCGCTGGATTATATCGCCGGCTTCATGATCGGTCTCGACATGACCATTCGCGGGCCGGAAGAGCGGAGCTACCGCAAGTCGCGCGACACATTCTCCGTCTTCGGCCCCTGGCTCGTTACATCGGACGAATTCGGCGACCCCTCTGCTGTGGACTTCGAATTGAAGGTGAGCGGCCAAACGCGCCAGAAGGCGAACACGCGCGATCTCATTTTCGATTGCCGTAAGCTTATCGCTTACGCTTCGGAGGCCTACACCTTGGAGCCGGGCGACATCTTCATGACCGGTACGCCGGAAGGTGTCGCGCCGATCGAGCCCGGCGACATCATGAATTGCCGCATTGACGGCATCGGCGAAATGAACGTCGCGGTGCGCGCCGCCTGATTTTGGAGCAAGTCCAACCGGAGTGAAACGAGGACCGACAAGACTATGGCTTGCAAACAAGTCGTCAGGGCGCCGACCCGATTGAACCAGGTCGGCGCCCTAATCCTAATGTTCAACGCCTGCCTGTCGCTGATTGTTCAACCGCGGCAGGAAAGCGCCCAGTGACGGGCCTGTAGCCACTACCGCCGGCCTCTTCCGCCGCCACCGTCACGCCGGTTGGCGTTCTTCGAATGCGCTCACGCCAGTTCCTGTCCCGCATAACGGTATCGCAAAGGAGCATAAAGCAATCGGCGGGCCGGCTGCTATGGTCGGTTCAGTCGGAGGATTTTCATGAAGAAGACGGCGTCAATAACTTCTATATCGCAACCCAGGACGCGCGATTTAAAGATCGCGATGCAGTCGATCGCGAAGTCCGCAGGCGAGAGGGCCGCGCAGACAGACCAGGACCGGGTGGTTTCGGCCGAGGTCGTTTCCGCTATGCGGGACGCCGGCCTTTTCAGGGCGCTTCAGCCTGCCCATTGGGGTGGCGCCGAAATAGACAACGCGGAATGGCTCGACCTGATCGTCGAACTGGCCCGGGAATGTGGATCATCTGCGTGGGTATACAGCGTCCTGTCCGCTCACGCGACGGCGATCGCCTGTTTCCCCGTCGAAGCGCAGACGGAAATCTGGACCGAAAATCCGTGGGCTGTCGCTTCCTCGGCAGTGGCGCCAACGGCGATCGCCCGGCGGGTCGACGGCGGCTTCGCTATCAGCGGTAAATGGAGTTTTTCCAGCGGCTGCGACTATGCCCAATGGGCTCTCGCCGGCGCGCGCGTCGAGAATGGCGAAGGCGAGGCGCCGGGGATGATTTTCACGTTGATCCCGTTCAAGGACATCCGGATCGAGGACGATTGGCACGTTGTGGGACTCCGCGGCACGGGCAGCAAATCCATTCATGTCGCCGACGTTTTCGTGCCCGAATACCGGACCCTGCCTTTCCGTCAGCTGATGGACGGCAACGCGATTGGAGCGCTGGATTATGAGACGCCGTATTATCGTTCACCGCGGCATGCCTGGGCTCCGTCAGGGCTGGCAGCGGTTGGCGTCGGAATCGCGCTCGGCTTCGTCGGGAAATTCACCGCCTATGCGCGGGACCGCAAGATTCTCAATGGCGCGACCATGGGCGATCTGGACACGATTCAGCTGAAGATTTCGGAATCGGCGGCAGAGGCGGAGGCCGCACTTCGAATCCTCAAGGCAAACACCGCGGAGGCGATGGCCGAGGTCGCCGCGACTGGGACGCTGACCATCGGGACCCGCGCCCGTTGCCGCCGTGACCAGGCCTTTGCGACGCGGCTCTGCATGGTCGCGGTTGACCGGCTCTATACCGCAGCCGGCGCTTACGCCATCTACGAAGGCAACAGCATGCAGCAAGCATTTCGCGACATGCACGCGGTGGCCGGGCAGGTCGTGTTGAATTTCGACGCGGCGGGCAAATCATTCAGCAGGGTTATGATGGGCCGGGTGCCCGACGACATGCTGCTCTAGGAGGAAGCGATGGACCATAGCGCCGGACAACAGGACCTTACAGAATGCAGCCGGGACGATTTCCGGATGGCCATGCGTAAGCTCATCGGAGGCGTCGCGCTTATCTGCACCAACAGCGGCAACCGTCCGTATGGAATGACGGCGACGGCCGTGTGTTCCGTTTCCGCGGACCCGCCTACGCTGCTGGTCTGTCTCAATAGAAAGGGGAGCACCTGTTCCGCGGTGAGCGAGAGCGGCGCATTTTCGGTAAATCTGCTAGGTCCGGAAAATGTCGAACTTGCCAGCACATTCGCGAGCGCACCGGCTGATCTTCAGGATCGCTTTTCGGTGGGCGAATGGACCATGCTGAAAACCGGTGCTCCGATCCTACAGAACAGCTCCGCCAGCTTCGATTGCGAGGTCGTCGAGGAATTGGACAGCGGCTCTCACCGCATCTTTATCGGCCAGGTGCGTGCCGTTTCTCGATCGCAGGACGACAAGGCGCTGGGATATTTTGCCGGTGGCTTCGTCATCCCCGCGCAGCTCTTGCAGGCCCCCGCCTGACTTTTCGGCCCCGCCTAGGACGGGCTTCGCACCGTCTGCAGGCCGCTGAAAGGCGGCAAACAGGGTGGATTTGAATAATGGCCGGCTTTTGGCGCCGGCGAGGCGGCAGTGGGAAGTTTCATGAATGAGGAGGAGCGCCGACCGACTTTGCCGGTTCAGCGCAATGGGAGGTAATTCGTGCAGATAACGGCCGCGATTTCGCGAGAAAATGAATCTGCCCCGCAGCTTGAAACGGTGGAGCTCGGCGAACATTTGGTCGACGAGGTGAAGGTGAAGGTGGTCGCGACGGGCATCTGTCATTCAGATCTGATGTTTCACGGTCCCTTCGGCGCTCGTTTCGCCACCAAGCCAATGGTGCTCGGCCACGAGGGCGCCGGCATTGTCGAAGCCGTCGGCCCCGGCGTGCATGGGCTGAAGGTCGGAGATCACGTCCTTCTCAGTGGGAATTCCTGCGGCCACTGCGCAAGCTGTCACACGGGCCGCACGGTCTATTGCGATCATATGGTCGAGCTCTGCTGGTGCGGCTGCCGCGCCGATGGCTCGTCTCCGATTAGCCAAGGCGGGACACCCGTGTCGGGGGTGTTTTTCGGGCAGTCTTCGTTTGCGACACATGTCGTCGCCTCCGAACGGACGGCTGTCAAGGTGCCGAAGGACGTACCACTGCATCTGTGCGGCCCGCTGGGCTGCGGCATGGCCACCGGCGCAGGTTCGGTGTTGGAGGCGCTTGCCGTTCGGCCCGGCCAATCCATCGCGATTTTCGGCACCGGCGCCGTGGGTCTTTCGGCGGTGATGGCCGCGAAGATCGCCGGAGCGTCGAGGATCGCCGCGGTCGATGTCAACAAGGAACGGCTCGAACTGGCGCGGGAAGTCGGCGCGACCGACATCGTGCTCTCGGACGGCCGCGCCGGTGATGCCCTAAAACGGCTTGAGCCGCACGGCTTCCATTTCAGTTTCATTACAGCCTCGCCACCGGCGGTATTCGATGCGGCGACGGCATGCCTTGCCGTCGAGGGTACGGCCGCCTTCGTAATTTTTCCAAGTGCGCCCTGGGTCCCGAACATGCAGGAATTGATGACGGGCGGGCGCAAGCTCCAGGGCATCATCGGTGGCTTCAGCAATCCTAAGGTCGGAATCCCGCTGCTCATAGACTACTGGCGCAAGGGGCTGTTTCCGTTTGAAAAGCTGCTCACCGAATTCCGCTTCGATCAGATCGCCGACGCTTTCGAGCAATATCGCACTGGTAAGGTCATCAAGCCGATCCTGAACATGTGAGGACAGCGATCGTTCAATGCTTCCAGCGGGGACATGGCGCCTGGAATGGTTCGATCCAGCGTCCCACGTTTCAAGACCATACGCATGAACTTTTATAGCCGGCTAGACGTCTTCCCGAATCCATGAATCGGGAGCCGTTTTCGTCCATGCGGGGAGGCATGCGGACGACACACAAGGGCGAGGAAGTCATCGGGGCAGAGCAAACTATCCGATCAATTTGTGCTGGAGCATCGCAAGAGCGATCCAGCGCGGCTTGAGCCGTAACTTCTCCGTCGCGGAAACTTCGGAGAAGGAAGGCCACCACACAGACGAAATAGAGAATGAACGCCACTTTGGGGGGAATACATGATGAAGTTGAGAGTTCTTGCTAGCATTCTGGCCATTTCTTGTTCTTTCGCGGCGAATACCGTCGCAACGTCTGCCTATGCAGCGGAGAGTGGCGCGCTGCCGTATCAACCGGGTTCGAGCGGCGATTTCATCGGCGTGCTTCCGTATATACCCGGGCTCTTCATGCAAGAGAACCTATCGTATTCGAACAGCTATGCCCTGGTTGGCGACGACGGAAAAAAAATTCCAGGCAGCGATCTGGACCTGAATGTCACCACCAGTACGTCGCGCTTTCTGTTTTCCTGGGGATCTATCGGCGATCTCCATCTTTACAGTCAGATTATTGTCCCCGTTGTGCATGGCGACACGACCGTGAAATTTGGGGGCTTTACTGCGGCAGACGGGAGTAAAACGGGATTCGGCAATATCTTCTTCGGGCCAATCATTGGGAAATACGACTTTGATGAATATAACTCGATAACATTCGGATATGATTACGCCAGTGAGCTGGGAAATTATAGCGCCACGGACGCTTTCAGCCCCGCGGTGGGTTACGCGTCCCACCAACCGACTTTCGGTTTCACCCACGCCGGGAAAGATGGATTCTATTTCGCGGCCCTCGCTCGTGGGGTCTTCAACGAAACAAATGACACCACGCACTACAGGACCGGAAATGCGATCAACGTGGACTTTCGTTCGGGATGGCAGTCCGGCAACTGGAGGGCTGGTGTCGTCGGCGGCTTCTACGACCAGTTCCAGTCGGATAGCGGCGACGGTGCAGTGAATGGCAAGACGCGTTTGTTGTCCATCGGTCCGTCCATCTCCTACGATTTCGGCGGGCCTATCTTGAACTTCAACTTCAGAACAACCCCCATTGCCCGGAATACCACCAAATCGAATTCCTTTTGGGTCAGCCTGGCGGTCCCGCTATGGATGCCGAAACCGCCGAGCGAAGCGGATAGGTAACGTCGCCTTGTACGCACCAAGCGGCGGAAAAGTGTCGGAGTAACCATCAGGTGGCGTGCCAAAAAGCGATTTAAGGCCGGACAGCGGAAGCTGCAACGCACGGTTCGCAATGTTCAGCGGCAGTTCCATGATTGCGGCGACGAAGGATGGTGTTGGAAATCAGACCGTGATGTGAGGAAATAGCAGTGTCGCGCTGGTGGTTTGACCCATCACGCCCTCGCCCGCTGTCGGGCGGGGGGATCAGAATTCCAGCTGAATCTTGGTGTCTTTGTGCCGGGCGATGCTCAGGGCACCGATAAAGCCTCGACATGACGCAGGCCAATGGAGGTCGCATAGGATGTTGTAGTCATCCCCGGCCGTGTCACTGAAAAACTTGAGGCGACTCTACCGGCCAACCAGGCCTCGCATGGAAAATGCAACGAGTTCCTCGATCATTCCTGTCGGATCATCGGTCTTGCAGAGTCCGCCCGACAGACGCCACAGGCGGTTTGCGCCCAGCGCATCGGAGGTCAGTTGCAGAAGTCCGCCCAAGACCATGTAGTAGCGCCAGCACACCTGCTCATATGGCATATCCGGCATGGCGCGCGCGATGGCGTCGATGAAGCGCCTTGCGACTGCGTCGCTTTGTTCGGAAAGCTTGTTGTCCAGAAACGGTCGTTCGACCGAATAGGCCTGAAACATCAGACGGGGAAGATAGGTTACGATGCCCTTCTTACCGATGGAGTTGGTGATCGCCGGCTCGATCATCGCCCGCAGAACCAGCTCCACATCCAAGGGGCCGTCTCCGGTCTGCTCTTCCACCCGATCGAGAAGCTCCATGCGCTTTTCCTGAAGCGGACCCAACAGCATCTCGAAAATCTCGTGGATGAGCTGTTCCTTGGAGCCGAAATGATAGGTGACAGCGCCGAGATTGACGCCTGCCGCACCGGTGATGTCGCGTATGGAAACCGCATCGAGGCCACGTTCCGCAAAAAGACGAATGGAGACGTCCAATATTTCTTGCTTGGCATTGGGTTTCTGGATCTTTCGGCGATTCATAATGCGCTCGGTCCTTTTTGACAAAAAAGGTCTACCTTCGCTGAATCCGGTTGACAAGAAACTATACCAGCATATACACAAATCATACAAACGTATGAATGTCGTTTGTGCACGGCGGAAAACTGCCGGCTCCTTCGGGCGGGAAGGCAGCCGATACAAGTCCAAGCTGAACGTTGGCGCAGCGGGAGTGCGCCTTGGAGGAGAAAATCATAATGCCGAATTTTCATCATGCCGGACCCAGGGCCGTGCCAGCATCAATGGGGTCGCTCGACTGTCGTAGCGGGCATGCCTTCATGATCGTCACCGTGGATCTCGAGCCGTTCACGGCTTCCGCTAAGCCGTCGACGAGCTGAATGTTTGTGCCGGGACGCGCCCGCGTCAACGGTCGGCGATGACGGGCGATTTCCGCTAGAATCTCGAAAAGGCCTCCGCAAAACAGACGGAGTTTCGCGTTGGCCGCTGCCGGCTGTCTGCGCAGCCGACGCGGCTCGAATTGCAGCCGAGCGCCACATCCGGCGCTCACAAGACAAATCATCCCTGGAGGAGTGAAATTATGGACACAAAGGTCTCAACACCGAGAAGCTACGATTCACAATACGATCTTGATGTCGGCGATCTGGTCGAGAAGGAGCGCATTCACCGGCGCGTTTTCGCCGATCAGGATGTGTTCGAGCAGGAAATGGACCAGATCTTCGGCAAGTCCTGGATCTATGTCGGACATGAAAGCCAAGTTCCCAACCCCGGCGACTATTTCTCGACCCAGGTCGGACGTCAGCCGGTGGTCATGACGCGCCACAAGAACGGCGAGATCTATGTCCTCGAAAACCGCTGCCCGCACAAGGGCGCGCTCGTCTGTCCCGACCGAAACGGCACCGCGAAGCACTTCATGTGCATGTATCACGGCTGGCGCTTCGACGGCGACGGCTCGCTCATTTCCGTTCCGGTGCAATCCGGCTACGACGGAACCGAATTCAATGTGAAGGATCCGAAGAACGGGATGCGCCAGTTGCCGCGCGTGCATAATCACCACGGGTTCGTCTTCGCATCGCTTTCCCCGGAAGGTCTGGATTTCAAGACATGGGCCGGCGAAGGGCTGCGTGGTCTCGACAACCTCATCGACCGCTCGCCGAGCGGCGAATTGGAGGTCATCGGCAATTGCTACCGCACCGTCCAGAACAGCAACTGGAAGATCTTCCTCGACAACATGAGCGACGGTATGCACACCTCGTTCGTGCATCACCAGATGGCGCGGGCCGCCCAGCGCACGCTAGAGAAGTTCAAGGGCCGCGCCCGTCCGGGCGGCCTCGACGTGGCGGCGATGCTTGCCGGCGAGCCGGACCAGATGGCGAAGATCGATCTCGTCGCCCATCCGCACGGACATTTCGATATGGCGGCATTCGCGCCCGAACTGACGGGCGAAGACGGGGAACACTACAAGGCCGCCCTGATCGCCCGGCACGGCGCCGACAAGGCGGCCGCGGTGCTGAAGCAGAATTTCCATAATGTGATGATGTTCCCGACGTTGGTGATGCAGCAGTCGCTTCAGCAGATGCGCGTCCTGCGTCCGATTTCCGTCGATAAGACGGCACTGGAGATTTGGGTGTTCCGCTTCAAGGGCGCTCCGGACAGCTTCACGCGTCGCGCGATCACCGGCGGCAACCTCGCCAACTCCCCGTCGAATGTCGTCGCGGCGGACGATTTCGAAGCCTATTTCCGCGTTCATCAGGGTCTCAAGGGGCCACAGTCGGAATGGATCAGTCTGCATCGCGAGGCCAATCGCGACGTCCAGGTCGGAGAGGGCAGCTTCAAGGGCGCCACCGGCAATTCCGAGGTCTGCATGCGCAACATGTACAAGGCATGGCGCGAATATATGACCGCCGAAAAGACCCGTCGCGAAATTTGAGGAAGAATTTATGTTGAATAGACCCAAAGACGTAACCGTTACCCGGGCCGAGGTGGAAGATTTCATCTTCCAGCAGGCCGAGTTCATCGACGCTCGTGACTATGAATCTTGGCTGAGCCTCTTCACCGACGACGGGACTTACTGGATCCCCGCGACGCCGCACGACTCCGACCCCGAGATGCAGCTGTCATTCATGTATGACGACCTGCCGACGATGGTTGCCCGCTGCGAGCGTCTGCTGGCATTCGGAACCGCAGGGCAGCAGCCGATCACGCGCAGCAGCCATGTCGTCGGAAATGTGCGCTTGGGCGAGCCCGATAGCAATGGCGACATTGTCGTACACTCCCGCTTTCATGTCACCCAATTCCGTCGCGATGTGCTGAAGACATATGTAGGTGGCTTCACACATCACCTTGTCACTACGGACGAGGGCTTCAAAATCCGCAGACAGCGCGTGGACCTCATCGATTGCGACGGACTCCACGACACGATCCTTCAAATCTATCTCTAAAAGAAAGCCGCCCGGAGCATGCCGGGCGGCCATACATGCAAGCCGACATGCAGCAGGCAGCGCCTTGAGGGGGATGGCCTCAAGGAACCAACGATGCAGACTCGCGTGAGTTGGATAACGCCCCTTTGGTAATGCAGGCATGGCATTCGTAAACGTCGAGGTCGCTACTACGGGTCCGATATTAAAGAGACGGAAGAGCCGTGGCGGCGTCAGATGCGCAGGTGGAAAAAAGGGAGAGGACTGTGGCAGGAGCAAGCGATGTGGACGGCCCGTTGGACATGGCCAAACCGGGTGGACTGATGATCCTTGTATGGATCCTCTGCGGCCTAGTGTTTTTTTTGGACGGTTACGATCTGACCGTCATTACATTTATTGCCCCCGAACTGGTAAAGGAATTCGGGTTCGATAAATCCGCGCTTGGGCCCGTTTTTGTCTCGAGCCTGGTCGGCTTTGCGCTTGCCGGACCCTTACTCGGTTTGGTCGGCGATCGTTACGGTCGCAAGCTGACGATCGTCGGAAGCTGCCTCGCTTTTGGTCTCGGGACCCTCGCGATGTTGTGGGCGACGACGATATCGCAAATGATCCTCTGTCGCTTCGTGATCGGTGTCGGTCTGGGCGGCGCGATGCCAACGGCGGCTGCAATGGTCGCGGAATTCGCCCCGAAGAAGTCGCGCAACAGGATATTGGCGCTTGCTGCCAGCTGCGTTCCGCTTGGCGCGATGGCTCCCGGCGTGATGACAGCTGTCTTGGTGCCGACCTACGGCTGGCACATTCTGGCCATCATTGGAGGCGTAGGTCCTATCATCCTGGCAGCTGTGCTATTGCTGACGATGCCGGAATCGGTCAAATACTTGGCAAACAACCCGAAAAAACACGGCGAACTGAAGTCGCTGCTCAAGCGGCTCGATGCAAGCCCCGACTGGGTTCCGCGCCTTGAAAATCAGCTAACGGAAAAAAGTGATGGCCGCTCTGTCGGACGTCTGTTCGACGGCGGAAAGGGTCCTATGACCCTGATGCTTTGGCTGGCCTTCTTTGCCACCGGGATGGCGCTTTTCCTGATCATCAGCTGGCTTCCGCTCGTGCTGCAAAGCCTCAACTACAGCATTCAGGAAGCCGGTAAGTTTTCGGCGATATTTGCTGGCGCCGGTATTCTTGGCGGCATCGTAATCGCCCTGCTGGTTTCGCGTGTCGGGGTCTTGCTGCTGCCGATACTGTTTGTCATCGCAATCCCCTTCCTGCTTGCGTTCTCTTGGTATGATCTTCCACAAGCGGGAATTGTCCTGTGCGTCCTGATACCAGGGATGTCCGTGGGTGCGCTGCAGGTCGGTTGTTCGACCATCGCCGGGCTTTTTTATCCGACTAGGGTTCGGGCGGCCGGCATTGGGTGGGGTCTCGGTGCGGGGCGCCTCGGCTCAATCGTCGGCCCGATGATCGGCAGTGCCATACTAACACTTGAACTGCCTGCGAAGGACATGATCGCTTTCGCGGCAATTCCCATGGCCATCGGAACAATCGGTTCCATTTTTCTTGTCGTGTTGTGCAAGCAGCGCTTTGGTAGCCTGCACGTCAATGAATCGTCCGATCCCCCGGCGACGATTGTGCCGACGGCGGAGTTGACTGCCGTCAAATGACCGACAGCACTCGCCATGTTTGCGGGTGCTGCCAGCCCTTTGTATCTAATCGGAAACAGCGCACGGCAAGGAGATTGGGTGTGGATACCGCAACGATAACAACGGAAGACGCAGGAGTGGTCGTCCGCAAAGGAATCCCCTATGCGCGACATGGTAATGTAGAGTTGCGGGGCGACCTATACCTGCCCGCCGGCGACGGACCGTTTCCGGTCGTGGTTGCGGCCCCTGGCGGCGGGTGGCGTCTTTGCGATCCAAGAGCAGCCAAGGTCTGGGGACCGTTTCTTGCCATGAACGGTATCGCATTGTTCGGCTTTAACTATCGTGTCGCAGACAAGACGAAGATGTTTCCGGAGGCAGTCTGTGATGTGGTCAGTGCTATACAGTTTGTCCGCGGCGCTGCTGACGAACTTGGAATCGACCCTGCCCGAATAGCAATGCTCGGTTCGTCCGCAGGTGCCCATGTGGGAGCGTTGGCGACGCTTGGTGGGGATTCTCCGCATTTCCGGAATGCGCAGCCGGCCAATGACTTCTCGAGCGCTGATGCAAGCGTCAAGGCCTTTGCCGGCATTTACGGCGTCTATGATCTGTTTGCGCTGTGGCAGCAGGAAATTGCCGATATCACCGACCCGAAGGAACGGCGCTCCGAGTGCCTGATCGGTGCGCCGCCTTTCGCGAACCGGCAGAGCTACTTCGATGCATCCCCGATAAGTTATGTCCGATATGCGGTGAACACGATCCCGATGTTCATCGCATATGGAACTGCGGATGAAACGGTGAACCCGCAGTTTCAGACAATACCTTTCATCGGGGCGCTCAAGCAGGCCGGCTTCATGGTCCGGGATTTCCCTGTGATCGGCGCCGGCCATTTCTGGTTCGGCGAAGAATCGATCGACGACCCGCGCGGCTACACGGGTTACATCGCTCCGCGGCTTTTGCGTTTCTTCAAGCAGTTCCTTTGAGTGGCGAATTGCAGCACCGGAATGCCGGCCGGGCGGTTGAAACGGCCGCTTGGCGCTCCGGTGGAAGATGGAGCGACGCTGCGAGACGAGGACCATCGATAATCGCGAAGGACAGCATCTGCGTCGTGGTGAGAGGAGAATGCTATGCAAATCACAGTCAATGGAACCAAGCATGATGTGGACGCGGAACCGGATATGCCCCTGCTTTGGGCGCTGCGTGATCTCCTGAACATCAAGGGCCCGAAATTCGGCTGCGGGGTCGGTGCCTGCGGTGCGTGCACCGTCCTGATCGATGGTGAGCCGGTAAGATCGTGCTCTCATCCCGTATCTGCCGTCGAAGGGAGCGTAACCACCATCGAAGGACTGGCGCCGGGCGATAGGCTGCACGCCGTGCAGCATGCATGGATCGATCACAACGTGCCCCAATGCGGCTATTGCCAGTCAGGCCAGATCATGGCCGCCGTCGCCTTGCTGAACACGAACAGCAACCCCAGCGAGGCGGACATTGACGATGCCATGACGAACCTGTGTCGCTGTGGAACCTATCCCAAGATCAAGGCTGCGATCCTCGCCGCGGCCAAGCATGTGAAGGCTTGAACATGGGCCGCGTTGCAAAGATCGCCCGTCGAACCTTCCTCGGGCTTGGCGTCGCCGCCGCGGGCGGGCTGGCCGTCGGCTACTACATGTACAAGCGCCCCTACAGCAATCCGCTTGAAGAAGACCTTCCAGCGGAAGAGGCTGCGTTCACGCCCTATATCAGGATCGGCAAGGAAAGCGGCATCACCATCATCGCGCCGCGCGCCGAGATGGGCCAGGGCATCCATACGACACTGGCGGCGCTAGTGGCCGAGGAACTCGATGTCGGCATGGATCAGATCAAGGTCGAACATGGATTGCCGGGGAAAGCCTATTATAATCAGGCGATGTTCAATCAGGTCGCTGCCTTTCCGTGGTTTGACGACGGGCTGAAGGCGACGGCGACGCGCGAGATGATGCGCGTCATGTCGAAATTCATCGCCATGCAGGCAACCGGCGGCTCAAGCTCAACCATCGACGGCTACGAGAAGATGCGCCGGGCCGGCGCGGCAGCCCGCGAAGTGCTGAAGGCTGCGGCGGCCAAGCGTTGGAATGTCGACGTCTCGAAGCTGGAAACCGAGGCTGGAAAAGTCATTCATCCGGATGGCAGGACACTCGAATATACCGAACTGGCAACCGATGCCGCAAAGCTGGAAATTCCTTCAAGCGTTGAACTGCGATCTTCATTGGATTGGAAAATCCTGGGTAAGCCGCAACGCCGGGTCGATATACGCAAAATGGTGACCGGCGCGCCGATCTTCGGTATCGACGTTCAACTGCCCGATATGATCTACGGCACTGTACGTATGTCGCCGCGCATGGGCGCGAAGACCGTCAAATTCGACGATGCACCTGCCCTGGCCATTAAGGGCGTGAGGAAGGTCGTTCAGATCGACACCGCCGTCGGCTCGGGTTTCGGCATCATCGCCGACAACACCTGGGCGGCGTTTCAGGGGGCAAAGGCTCTGGAGGTCGAGTGGGGTGAGGCTCCCTATCCTGCCGATGACGCCGGGATCGAAACCCTCTACAGGGATGCGCTGGCGCGCGCGCCAGACTGGATCCGAGACGAGGCCGGCGACGTGGATAAGGCATTCGCGGATGCCGAGCCCGCAACCGTTGTCGAAGCGGAATACGAAGTGCCCTTCCTGGCGCATGCCACCATGGAGCCGATGAGCGCAACCGCACAATTCCGGGATGGAAAACTCACCATATGGACGGGCACGCAGATGCCCGGCGTCGACGCACAGGTCGCCGCCAAGTTTCTCGGCATCGAGACGGAGGATGTCACTGTTCATGTTACCCGTCTGGGCGGCAGCTTCGGCCGACGTGCCGGAGACCCCGCGCTTTATGCGGCAGCTCTTGCGCCCGCAGCGGAAGGCCGGCCGGTGAAAGTCACCTGGAGCAGGGAAGAGGACATGCAACACGGCTTTTACCGCCCGCGCGCGCTCGCGAAACTCAGGGCGATCGTGCAGCCGGGCAAATCGCCGGAAACCATCGATGTCAACATTGCCGCACCATCGGTCATGGCAGGGCTTTTCGGGCGTTTCGCACCCGAAACACCTCTTCCCGCCGAGGACGAACAGACGCTGGAGGGAATGGCCGGGCAGCCCAATGTGTGGGCGAACAGTCGTTTTGCCGCACACAATATGAAGACGGCCATCCAGGTCGGGCTCTTGCGCTCGGTCGGCGGATCGTACAACGGCTTCTTCCACGAAGGCTTTATGGACGAACTTGCCGAAAAGGCGGGGCTCGACCCGATCGATATGCGCATTTCCATGATGAGCGCCGCGGAACACAGACCCGCAAGACTGGTCATGGAAAAGCTGCGCGACGTATCCAATTGGGGGCGCGCACTGCCGCCAGGTCATGGAAAGGGTGTCGGTTTCACGCTTTCATATGGGAGCTGGGTCGGCGAGGTCGTTGAAGTTGCTGTGACAGGTGGCGATATCCGCATCGTTAAGGTCTGGTGTGTTGCAGACCCGGGCCATGTCTTGGATCCCGCCATCTATTCCGATCAGATGATGTCAGGCATCATCTTCGGACTTTCGACCGCCATGGGTCAGGCAATCACGTTCGAGGACGGGCGCGTCCAGCAGGAAAATTTCTACGACTTCGACGCCATTCGCATGGCCCAATGCCCGGAAATTGAAGTCCATCTCCTGGAAAACTCTCCTCGGATCGGCGGAGCGGGAGAATGTGGCGTCCCGCCGTCGATTCCGGCACTGGCAAACGCAATTCATGCGGTGACGGGAAAGCGGCTGCGCAAGACGCCGTTCAACCTTGCCGTGAGCTTCGCGTGATGAACGCCTGCTGGCAGGCCGCTAGAGGTCTTCAAGCGGCCATCGGTTCTCCAGGACTGTCGGCGGTGCCCGACGGTCGCCGGTCGGCGGTAAGCTGGCGATGCCTTTTTTAAAAGGTGGTCCGGCTGTTGATTATGGGATGGCCCGCCCTTTCGAGGCATCGAATATGATGTCTCGTCATTGAAGGAGGAGGAACTGATCCGTGATGTTTTCGATTTTGGGCATCGACATAGGAAAGACTGCTACGGAGTTCGAAAAATGTTGATACCGGGTCTTGAAGCCGACCTAGCCCATGTCCCTGGCACACGCTCGGAGCGCAAGCAGACCGCTATCGTCGGCGCCGCGGCCGAAGTCTTTCTCAGCACTGGCTATGCCGGAGCCAGCATGGACGAAATCGTCAGCCGATCTGGCGTATCCAAGCAGACGGTCTACAAGCACTTCTCAAGCAAGGAGGCGCTGTTTGTCGCGGTGATGAGTCAGATGACGGGCGAGGCAGATACTGCCGTTCGCATAGGCCTCCCCAAAGTGGAAGACCGCGCTCAGCTCAAAGCCTATCTCCTCGCCTATGCCGTTCGGCAGCTCACCATCGTCCTCACGCCCGGGCTGATGCAGTTGCGCCGGCTTGTGATTGCGGAGGCGCAGCGGTTCCCGGAGCTAGCCAAGGTGCTTTACGCGCGGGGCTCTGCAAGGGCGCTTGAGGTCATGGCTAGCGCCTTCGAACAATTGGCCGACGAGAACCTGCTGCAGTTCTCCGACGCAACCGTCGCCGCGTCGCAGTTCAACTGGCTAGTGATGGCGGACCCGGTTAACCGGGTGATGATGCTGGGAGACGAGGCGATTCCAACCCAGCAGGAGATTCGGCGGCACGCCGAGGCGGCCATCGCCACATTCCTTGCCGCATTCCTGCATCCAGACCAGCGATGAAGTGGAGCATGCCCAAGCGCCAGTGTCAGCTTTGGCGTTGTTTTCCGGCTGGCTGCTTTCACATCGTGCGGTTCCTGCTCCGTCAGACGAGGGTGCGAAATGACCGACCTTCCCAAAAGCACATTTTACTACCGGAAGCAGGCCAGAGCCATTCGCCGCCATAGCGGCTTAGTTCAATCCCGAATCCGGTTACGTGCGACACGCTTTAGGCCGGTTGCGCGGCATGTTCGGCACCACCCGCCTCCCCTAGCCCGTCAGCCCTTTCAGCACCATTTTCAGGTGCTCACTACGAAAGGTACGTCGATCCATGGTATGGCGATCATCGAATATGAGCCGGATGATTACCATCGCCAGCGCGGGCGCCATAGTGACATCGGCGAACTCGGCGGGTTTTTGAGGGAATTCCTTTGCGGCGGCCCCCTCGTCTAAGATTTCCTGAATCTTCTTCAGGATGGGCGCGATGAACTCCCGATGATGCCGATCGATCAGATCCGGAAACCTTGCCCCTTCAGCGATAACGAATCTTAGCAGTTCCCTGGTCTTCCGGTCATCGACAAGCTGATCATAGAGAAGTTCCAGGAATTGCTGCAGCCTTTCGGCTGACCGTCCCTTCAGGGTCACGGATGTCTCCAACACCTCTTTGAATGGTGTCGAAATATGCTGGATCATTGCTTCAAAGAGCTTCTCCTTGGTCTCGAAGTAAACGTAAACCGTTCCTTTGGTGACGCCAACCCTGTCGGCGACATCCTCTACCCTGGCTGCCGAATAGCCGTTCTTGACGAATTCCTCGAACGCCGCCTCAAGGATTTGCAGCGGTCGCAGTGTCTTCTGTTCAGCGCGTGTCAGTTTCTTTTCTTCGGGCATTTTTACTTCCTCCACGAGTTGGCGTGGTCAATTTCGTCAATCTATTGACTAATGCGTCAGTCAATTATATAGACGCCGCCATGGACAGCAAGAGGTCTTCCAATGAAACGCATTCTTGCCGCGACGGTGCTTTCTAGCGTCGCTGTACTATCATCATGCAGTGAACAACAAGGTCCGCGGGAAACGGCCCCGAGGCGAGTAGCGGTTGTTACGGCAACGGAACAGCCGCTGATCCAAGGCGGGACGATTACCGGCGAGGTCCGCGCGCGGGTGCAGAGCGATCTTTCCTTCAGGGTGAGCGGCAAGATCATCGAGCGCCTTGTGGATGTCGGAGCGGCGGTCAAGGCCGGCCAGATACTCGCCCGCATCGACGCGGAGGAGCAGCGAGCCGATCTCGAAGTCGCTGTGGCGAATTTGGAAGCAGCCGAGGCGCAACAGACCCAGGCGCAACTCGCCTTCGATCGCCAGCAGAATCTGTTTCGGACGCAGGTTACAACTCGCGCCGCGCTTGACCAGGCCCAGGAGGCTCTGCTGACGGCACAGGGGAACGCAAAGTCGGCGCAGGCACAGCTGGAAACCGCTCGGGACGCGCTCTCCTTCACCGAACTCCGCGCTGACGCCGATGGCGTGATTACCGCCCGTAATGCGGAGGTTGGCCAAGTAGCTCAAGCCGCGCAGGTCGTCTTCACACTTGCCCATGACGGCCCCCGCGACGCCGTCTTCGAGGTCGTCGAGACGCTCTTTCTAGGGCGGGAGGTAGAGCCATCGGTGACCGTCAAACTGTTATCGGACCTATCGCGTCAAATCGATGCCAAAGTGCGGGAGGTTTCTCCGACAATTGACCCCTCCACCGGGACGATCAAGGTCAAGCTTAGCTTGAACGGCAACACGTCGATGCCACTCGGAGCTCCTGTTGCCGGATCTTTTCGGTACAAGCCACTCAGCATGATCCAGCTTCCATGGTCTGCGATGGCCTCCAAAGGCGGCATGCCTGCGGTCTGGGTGGTGGACCCCCGATCCTCCAAGACTGCGCTGCGAGCAATCGAGGTCGAAGGGTATCAGACCAACAACTTCACAATCAAAGCGGGCGTGTCGGCCGGCGACATCGTCGTCTCGGACGGCACAAAGTTCCTCAGGCCGAACGAGGTCGTTTCGTATGAGGGGGGAGCTGTAAAATGAGCACTCGCATTAAGTTGGTCGCCCTGCTGCTCGCGGCAACGGTCCTCGCGTCGTGCCAAAAACAGGAGGAAGCGGCACAGGAGGCTCCTCGTCCGGTGCTTTCCGTCGTTGCCAAGCAGACGCCCGTCGCCTCGCTTCGGCTGACGGGAACAGTCGAGCCAAGAATAGAGACCGAGCTTGGCTTTCGGGTGCTCGGAAGAGTTATCGCCCGGAATGTTGGCGTCGGAGATCTTGTGAAGAAAGGCGATATCGTCGCAGCGATTGATCCATTGGCACTAGAGCTTGCGGTTCGTAGCGCGGCATCCGACCTTTCGAATGCGCAGGCTCAACTCCGCAATGCCACCACCACCGAGCAACGTCAACGGGCCCTCGCTCAAGCTCGCTCCGGTACCGAGGCTGCGCTGGAAGAGGCGGAACAGGGGCGACGCAGTGCAGCGGCAAGCGTTGCGAAAGCACAGGCCAATCTCAATAAGGCTGAAGAGCAGTTTGGCTACGCACAGTTGCATGCCGAATTCGATGGCGTGGTCACCGCCACATCAGCGGAAGTCGGTCAGGTCGTATCTGCTGGGCAGGTCGTCGTTACGATCGCCCGACCGGACGAGCGCGACGCCGTCGTCGATGTTCCTCAAGGCGCGGCGGAGCGTTTGAAGGCGGGGGAGCCGTTCGAGATTACCCTGCAACTCGACCCGACCATTCGTACAAGCGGCGTCGTACGGGAGATCGCCCCAGAGGCCGAAACGGCGACACGCACACGCAGGACAAAGATCAGCCTCATTGATCCGCCGACAGCATTCCGATTGGGCTCGGTCATCACAGGCGCTGCAACCATTTCAGACGAACCGCAGATCCTTTTGCCGGCTTCCGCAGTCCTTAAAGCGGAAGGCTCCACGAGCGTATGGATCGTCGATGTAGCTTCAAAGAAGGTCATGCTTCGACCTGTGAAGATAGAATGCGGGATCGTCGACGGCGGCACGATCCGGGTGACGGAAGGCATAGCACCAGGCGATCGCATCATCGTCGCCGGAGTCCACAAATTGAAAGATGGGCAGACCATCAGGATCGACCAGGAGGTCAGTGAGTGAAAAAGTTTAACCTCTCCGACTGGGCGCTCGAGCACCGTTCGCTCGTCTGGTACTTCATGATCGTCTTCATCATCGCGGGCGCATTCTCTTATCTGAACCTCGGCCGCGAAGAAGATCCCAACTTCACCATCAAGACGATGGTGATCAATGCGCAGTGGCCCGGCGCTTCGGCAGAAGAAGTTGCTCGTCAAGTCACTGACAGGATCGAAAAGAAGCTCGAAGAACTCGACAACCTCGATTACGTCCGGAGCCAAACCGTCGCCGGCCAGACGACCATCTTTGTGGAACTGCTCCCCACGACAAAAGCCCGGGACGTCGAGCCGACGTGGGTGCGCGTTCGCAACATGATTGGGGACATCAAGGGTGATTTCCCAAGCGGCGTCGCCGGCCCCTTCTTCAACGACCGCTTCGGCGACGTCTTCGGAAACATCTACGCCTTCACGAGCGACGGTCTGACGCAAAGACAGCTCCGTGACCTGGTCGAAGATGCTCGCGCTAAAGTCCTAACCGTCGAAAACGTTGGCAAGGTCGACGTGATCGGCGCTCAGGACGAGGCCATCTATTTGGAGTTTTCGACGCGTCAGATCGCGGCGCTTGGGATCGACCGCCAATCCGTCATCGAGACACTCCAGGCACAGAACGCGGTAACGCAATCTGGCTTCGTCAATGCCGGGCCGGAACGCATCGCTCTGCGTGTGGGCGGGCAGTTCACGTCCGAGGAGAGCCTGCGGTCAATAAATCTGCGCATCAACGACCGCTTCTTCCCGCTGACCGATGTTGCCACGATCAGGCGCGGTTACGTGGATCCTCCGTCATCGCTGTTCCGGTTCAACGGCCAGCCGGCGATTGGCCTGGCCATCGGGATGAAGGCCGGGGCCAATCTTCTTGAGTTCGGGGAAGCGCTTGATGCCCAGATGCAGCGGATTGTTGCCGACCTGCCTATCGGGGCGGACGTGCACCGCGTGTCAGACCAGCCGGCGGTCGTTGAAGAGGCTGTTTCAGGGTTCACGACCGCGCTGTTCGAGGCAATCGCCATCGTCCTCGTCATCAGCTTCATCAGTCTCGGACTTCGGGCTGGCATGGTGGTCGCGATCTCTATCCCGCTCGTGCTCGCCATCACCTTCGTCTACATGGAATATTCCGGTATCTCGCTGCAGCGTATTTCGCTCGGTGCGCTGATCATCGCCCTTGGCCTTCTCGTCGACGATGCCATGATTGCGGTGGAGATGATGGTTGCGCGGCTCGAGGCCGGTGACGACCTGAGAAAAGCGGCGACCCATGTTTACACCTCGACTGCCTTTCCAATGCTGACAGGTACCCTGGTGACCGTCGCCGGTTTTATTCCCGTGGGTCTGAATAACAGCGCAGCAGGCGAGTTCACCTTCACGCTGTTCGTCGTCATCGCCGTCTCGCTTATTGTATCCTGGATAGTTGCGGTCCTTTTTACGCCTCTTCTGGGCGTGGCGATCCTACCCAAAACCATGAAATCACATCACGAGAAGAAGGGGCGTTTCGCTGCAGCCTTCTCCTGGCTGTTGGGACTGGCCATGCGATGGCGATGGGCCACGATCGTCCTCACCGTTGCCGTGTTTGCGGTCTCCATCGGCGGCCTCGGACTGGTGCAACAGCAGTTCTTCCCAGCATCCGACCGTGTGGAGTTGATCGTCGACTGGAACCTTCCGCAAAACAGCTCGATCGCCGAGACCAACAGACAGATTACCAAGTTCGAACAGGAGATGTTGGCAAAAAACCAGGACATCGAGCACTGGACGAGCTATATCGGCGACGGAGCACCCCGCTTCATCCTGTCCTTCGACGTCCAGACACCTGACGTCACCTTCGGTCAGACGGTCATCGTCACGAAAGGCCTGGACGTCCGTGACAAGTTGCAGGCAGAACTACAGGACTACCTGACGAAAACCTTCCCTGGGACAGATGCCTTCGTGAAGCTGCTGGACATCGGCCCGCCGGTCGGAAAGCCTGTGCAGTATCGTGTCAGCGGCCCGGACATCCAGAAGCTCCGCGAACTCTCCCAGCAGTTCGCATCGATCGTCGGTGGCCATCCGCTCCTTTCCAACATGATCTTCGACTGGAACGAGCCGTCAAGAGTGGTCAAGGTCGATGTCCTCCAGGACAAGGCGCGCCAACTTGGTGTTTCATCCGAGGATATCGCAACAGTGCTGAATAGCATCGTCGAAGGATCCTCTACCACGCAAGTGCGCGACAACATCTATCTGATCGACGTGATCGGGCGGGCGGCAGCATCCGAGCGCGGGTCCATCGAAACGCTGCAGAACCTGCAGCTGCCGGCGTCGAACGGGAAATCCGTGCCGCTGTCGGCTGTCGCCAACTTCCGCTATGAGCTCGAGCAGCCGACCATCTGGCGCCGCGATCGGATCCCGACCATCACCGTAAAGGCGGCTGTCGTCGGCCCGACCCAACCCGCGACGGTCGTTGAGCAGCTGCGGCCGCAGGTCGAAGCGTTCCAGAAGGGGCTTCCGGTCGGCTATAGCGTGGAGATCGGTGGCTCCGTGGAATCGAGCGCGGACGCCCAGGGACCGATCGCCGCGGTTGCCCCCATGATGCTGTTCGTCATGGCGACGATCCTGATGATCCAGCTGCAGAGCTTTAGCCGACTGTTCCTGGTGTTTGCAGTCGCACCGACGGCGCTTATCGGCGTGGTAGCCGCACTGCTCCTCTCCAATGCACCGATGGGCTTCGTTGCCATCCTCGGCGTCCTTGCCCTGATCGGCATCCTGATCCGAAACTCGGTCATCCTGGTCGTCCAGATCGAGACGCTTCGACGAGAGGGCATTCCTGCCTGGCAGGCCGTCATTGAAGCGACCGAGCATCGCATGCGACCGATCATGCTGACCGCTGCAGCAGCAACCCTGGCTCTGATCCCGATTTCCAGAGAGATCTTTTGGGGACCGATGGCCTACGCCATGATGGGGGGCATCGTCGTCGGAACCGCACTCACTCTCCTGTTCCTGCCCGCGCTCTACGTCGTTTGGTTCCGCATCGCCCAGGATGAAGGCGCTCAGGCCGACAGCACTGTAGAGGCATGAGGTCGACCTTCGGGGCCCATCTCATTCGATGGCCACGACGGCGGTCGCAACGCGCGTTCATATCAAAGGTGCTATTGGCGCGTGCAACGCCATGCGAGGCAGGAGCAGAAGCGACATGGTGATTGATGGAATAGGTAGGCCAAAACGCCCGAGAGCCAACGCCGAGATGATCATCGAAGCCTCGGAGCATCACTTTCGGCAGCGCGGCTTTGACAAGACAACCGTCGCGGATATCGCCAAAGGCCTCGGAATGTCGCCGGCGAATGTCTACCGCTTCTTCCATTCAAAGGAAGAGTTGCGGCGGGCCGTCTTCGGCCGCACCCTCGATAGCGGCTACTCCAGAGCACTCTCCATCTCTAAGTTGCCGACCAGCGCTGCCTCTCGGATCAAAAGATTCCTTAAGCTGCAGCACGCGATGAGCATCAATGTCATCGCCTATCATAGGACCGTGCACGAGCTCATCCTTCTGAGCTTCAACCGCGACCGTGATCTCGTCGACGGTCACATCGCACGCGTCAGTGACGTCCTGGCATCCGTCATCGCAGACGGTATCGATAGGGGCGAGTTTGCACCCCAAGATCTCAGCCGATTGCCCACGATCTTCATCATGGCGGCAATAAAAATTTGGCATCCGTTGCTGCTTTCGACCTGCCGGAACGATCGTCCTGATGAGCTTTTGGACATCCTGTGCAATGCCCTGAAACAGCCAATTCCTTTGGCTCCTCTGAAGTGAGCTTTCATGACAGAACCTTCTTCAAAAGAGACTTCGAACGTGACGTCTCAAGTTATGATTGCTGTCGGCATGCTGTTTCTGGCGGGTTGCACCACGAGGCCCTCTCCAGATGTCCTGCATCCGGTTCAGCTGAACCAAGCCATTTCCCAGCCCGTGAAAATTCTGGTTGCAACGAACAGAACCCGGGACGGCGCGCGGGGCGGATTCGGCGGAACGTGGTCCGGGGAACTGGCATACGAGCAGTATGAGTTTTCGGTGCCTCCCGACAGGAAAAACGCCACGATTACTTACCCAACGTCGAATCCAAACGGCGAGCGACAATTTATAGTCATCGGGCGCAAGCAACTGCCGAAGAAAGCGTTTGTGCAAGAGACGATACGCTCGTCGAAATTTGACGGCACCGTCGGGATATTTGTGCATGGTTACAACTACAGCTATCAGGAGGCGCTGTTCAGGACGGCGCAGCTAGCCGCAGACGCAAAAGTGCCGGGCACTCTTGTCCTATTCTCCTGGCCCTCGGCAGCAGCTGTCGCCGGATATATCGCCGATCGGGACGCGTCCTTGTACTCGCGCAGCGATCTCGACTCTTTGGTAAAGTCACTTTCCGAGTCGGAAAGGGTGAAACGTATCATCCTCTTCGGACACAGTATGGGCGGGTTCCTGATCATGGAGGCAGTACGCCAGCTTAAACTGCAGCACCGCGAAGATGTGATCGACAGGCTTGTGGTGATCTTAGGCGCGCCGGACATCGATGTGGATGTATTCCGATCGCAGCTAAAGGATATCGGCAAAATGGCCACGCCAATAACGCTTCTTGTCTCCAAGGATGACCGGGCACTCACAGCCTCGAGCCTTATAGCAGGGGAGCGGCCGCGTGTTGGCCGCTTGAATATCGACGATCCCATCATCAAAGAGGCCGCTGCCAAAGAGAGGCTGCGGGTGATCGACGTCACCTCCATCCATGGATCTGACGGATTGGGGCACGATCGGTACGCGTCGCTTGCCAAATTCGGCGCACAGCTTGCCACGTTTGAAAGCAGCAGGCGGTCGACCGTCGGCGACGTTGGTGCTTTTGTCTTGGATGCGGCCGGCACTGTGGTGGCAAGCCCATTCCACTTGGCTGGACATATCGTGGGCACACCGTGAAGCCGCCCGTGCGCTAAGCCCGTTAGCTGAGGGCCGAGGCCTTCGGTGTTCAAATCCTGGGCCCTTCGTCAAGCACCACGAGCAGTCGCTGGCGCGACCCCAGAGGTGCGGACTGCCGAAACCACGACGTAGCTTCAACCAGTTCCGCGAACGCGCCCAAGGTGGAACGGCTAGACGAACAGATTTTAACGGCGTTTACCAGCTTTGTGTCAGGAACAAATCGAAGGCCCTGAATAAGCCCCTAGATTTGTAGACGCTTTCTTCCCTAAATTTGAGGTAAGGAGGCCTTCATGGGCAAAGGCAATTTCAGCGACGATTTCAAGCGTGATGCGGTGCGTTAGATCACGGAACGGGTTATTCGGTTGCGGAGGTTTCGCAACGGCTCGGCGTGAGCCAGCATTCGCTCTACGAGTGGAAGAAGAAGTTCGCCACGACAAACGCCAAGGCCAGAGTTACGAGGCCGAAGAGATCAAGCCGCCGGCTTGAGCAGTCGCTGGTCGTCGTGCCGGCCTTTGCGGACTGAGTATCTTCGCTGATCAGGATCGCCACCATCATATCGGCTCTTTGCCGCGTAGCTGCGGGCGCCATTACGAGCAGCCGCGTGACGCGCCGGCCGAGATCGGCGTGCAGGCCAACTTCGACGAATTCGATGCCGCGCGAATGGCGCAATGCCCGGAAATCGAGCTTCATCTCCTGGAACATTCGACTCGGATCGGCGGTGCAGGAGAGTGCTGAGTCCCGCCATCGATTCCCGCATTGGCGAACGCGATCCATGCCGCCACGGGAAAGCGGTTGCGCAAGGCGCCGTTCAGTCTCGAAATTAGCTTTGCATGACGGTGCAGGCGCTGGCACGAATCGCCATCTTGAGAGACCTCAAGACGTCAGTGCTGACACGCTGGCAAAGGCGATTGCCGCATCGACCGGCGCGCTGACCTCGACCTCGATCGTCTGCCCATTCGGCTAACGGATGATCTGCTCGAGCAGGACCTTATCCACTCCCTGTGCTCGTATCGTCCGGAAGAACAAGTTACGGGACAATCATCACTCCTTGCCATGACCCGGCATCTGGTGGAAATCTCCCGAACCTGATCCGGTCGAAAACCTCTCGCTCTTAATGCGTGAAAACTGCCTCTTCAAACGAAGACATGGTCGATCATTGCTGCGGGGGGATCGTGTCTGACCAGACGAGCCAACTCGGATTGAAGTGTTTTGCTTGCTGCCACTCGGGCCCGCGGAATCCACCTAGCCGGAGCGACCGAATCCTACTTCACGCTGGTACACATCCTTAAGTATGGAAACGAACGTGCGCGTCAGCCGCGTGTGAGGGCCGATCCGGATGGTGCCGATCGACCGCCGCTCCTGCTTCAGTGGAAACCGGATTCTGACGAGCTTCCCGTTTGCGAGTTCGGGGCTAACGTGATGCGTCTGAAACGCGGACAGAAAGCGGGAGTTCTGTGTAATAGCCCGCCGTAACGGGATCATGTCGACCTCTATTGCTATATCCGGCCCAGGGATACCGGATTCTTCAAATACTGCTGCAATCAAGCGAGTGATGGAAACATCAGTCGGGCCAAGAGTCCATCTTGCGGAGGCTAGATCCTCCACGGACGGTGCTGGATTCTCGGCAAGGGGATGCAATGGGCTCGCAAAGATCGCGACTTCCTCATCCGCGAGCACATCCTGAACCAGCCCTTCCGCCTCTGTGCCCGTCAACGTGTAGTAGAGCACGATATCAAGAGCGTCCTGCTGTAAAGCCTGCAGCATCTCGGTCGCCGATCCGAACCGTAGTTCTACGCGGAATTCCGGATGCTTCTCGACCAAGCTCACGATGCTGTCGCAGAAAGCCATAAGGGGATGGACCATGACAACACCCACTCTCAGGAGTTGGGCGGACGCATCTTGATGGGTCTTGATGAATGTCTCTGCTCGTCCAACCTGTCGCTTGATGTCATTCGCGTGCGCGAACACCAGTTCGCCGAAGGCCGTGAGTTCAATCCCCTTTGGACTTCTCGTCACCAGTGTACCGCCGAGCCTCGCTTCGAGATGCTGCAGTGTCCTGGTCAGGGAGGATTGCGAGACATTGAGAGCATGGGCAGCACGGTTGATGCTGCCCAGCTCTACAATCGAATGGAAGGTCATGAGGCCGTTAAGAGTCACCCAATGCATGTGCCTTGCCTAGCTCCCAACAGCACTTTCTTATTTCACTATTAATGATGCAGCATCCACATCGCCATCGATGAACTTATTCTTTTTCATGATGTCGTTCCAGGCCTTGACCTGGGCCTCGGTAACGTCGATCGAATAGTTGGAGAACGGGACGTTCTTCATCCCTTCCGGCGGCAGTTTTAGGTACTTTGCAGCAATTTCGCGGGATTTTTCCGAATTGCTTTTGATGAAGTTGTTCGCTTCGTTAAGCGCTTCCTTGAAGTCCGCTACGGCCTTCGGGTTCTTAGCGATCCAGTCCTCTGTCGTCGTGTAGACGTTGGAAAGGAGACCGTCTGGGAAGTCGCCGACGTACCAGCGATAAGCCTTGCCAACACCCGCTTCTTCAATACGTGAGATGAAGGGCTGACCGATAGTCGACGCATCGATCTGGCCGTTGCGCATCACGTCTCCGACCTGCGGGAAACCGACTTCAACGTAGGTCACCTTCTCCGGGTCGACCTTATTGTCTGCCAGCCACTGGCGGAAGAGCACGTTAAAGTAACTTCCGAGTGCGCCAGATGCGACACGCTTCCCAACGAAATCGGCAGGAGAATTAATGTTCACGCCGTTGCGCACGACGATGGCGCCGTTCGGATTGGCGTTGGTGACAAACGTGCCCCCAGAGATGATCTTTATCGGGAAGCCGCCCGCCCTGGACTGAATGAGGATGGGAGCGGCAACGGCGCCTACCTGAAGGCTGTCCGCGAGGAGCGCAGGCGGCATGGACTGGCTGTTCGGCATCTGAGTGATCGTCACGTCCAGGCCGCGCTTCTCGAAAAAGCCTAGGTCCTTTGCGATGAAGGCGCCGAGGCAATCGATGACCGGTGTAAAGCCGACGTTGATCTTCACCGGGGATTGCGAGAATGCCGGTGTCGCCAAGCCTAGGGCAAATGCAACTGCGAGAACTGTCTTCCTCATCTTTCTTTCCTCCTCAAAGATGTTTGCAATGCCAGGCTGATCAGGTTTTCCGCCACTTCAGGAGATGTTTCTCTAACTGGGCGACGAGCATGGCGGACAGGTAGCCGAGCAGACCGAGTAGCATTACACCTGCGAACAGGTCCGGCGCCTTGAACAGTCGTGCCGACGATAGGATGAACTGGCCGAGACCTTCGCGGCCAGAGAGCATTTCGCCGACGACCGACAGGATCAGTGCGTAGGTGAGGCTGATGCGTGCGCCCGCAATGATGTCAGGAAGGGCATTCGGCAGCGCGATCTTCCAGATGAAGCCCGCACGGCTGAGCTTCAGGATTCGCGCCACCTCGGTCAGACGGGGCTCGATGGAAGAGAACCCATGAATCGTTGCGAGCAGCGTCGGCCACAGCGCAGCGAAGCCAATCACCGTGAGAACCATGGTCTCTGTAAGACCCAGGATCGGAATCATGACCGGAATGACAGCGGATGCGGGCATCGGCCGGAGATATTCCAGCATGGGCTCGAGGTAGGACCGCGCAGCCCTCGAGATGCCTATGATCGAGCCGAGCACGACCCCGAGGAGTGATGCTAGCACCCAGCCGTAGATCATCCGCTCGACCGTGCTCATCATTCGGTCCAGCAGCAGGCCGTTTGAGAAGCCGTTGATGAGCGAATTCATGGCCCGCTGGGGGCTGGGCAGATAGATCGGGGAGATCAGGCCGAGGTTGGCCTGGATCTGCCATATCGCCACCACGAGCGCCGCGAAGACGAAGCCGCCGATGCGCCAGATGAGTCGGTTATCGGTCATTTCGCTGCTCCGATCGAGGCGGCAGGACTGAAGAAGCGGTGCTGTGCGTTCACGAGGATCGCATTCAGCGACCAGCCAATGAAGCCGATCCAAACAAGATATGCGAGCGTCAACTGGGGACGGAGTGACTGGCTCGCCGACATCATCTCGAAGCCCATACCCAACGGATTGGCGGTGACTTCGCAGGTGACGGCGACAACGAGCGCCAAGCCTGCTGCCAGGCGGAAGGCGACGAATATGCGCGGCAGCGCCGCCGGGAGAATGATCTTGAACGTCCGGTCAATCAGACCGAGCTGGAGGACTTTCGCGACCTCCATGAGACGCGGCTCGACGCCCATGACCGCGGTGCGCGTCAGGATGAAGATCGTCCAGGTGCAACTGAACGCCACGCAGGCGCTCTCCAGCCTGTAGCCGAAGCCGAAGATGAGGATCATCACCGGGATCAGCGCGGACGACGGGATTGGCCGAAGCGCTTCCGTGGTGACATCCAGCACGCAGTCCAGTCGCCAGAAGAGGCCCCGGAACACTCCCATGACGAGACCTATGACGCCAGCGATGGCAAGACCCAGCATGGCTGCCGAGAGTGTCTGGCCGGTCGCCTGCAGGATCTCTCCGCTCGCAAGGCCGCGCACTAGAGCAACGGCGACTCCGCCCGGAGCAGCAAGACTGTCACTCTGGAAGCCGCCCACCCGGAACGCTAGCTCCCACGCCGCCACGAGGATCACTGGAATAACCAGTCCACGAGGGAAGGTGAAGCGAGGCGCGGCGGCCTCATCTTCTATTGTCACGGTGAGCTGGCTCATGCCTCGGCCTCCTGGATGAAGTCGAACAGCTTTCGGCGCAGACGCAGGAATTCGGCGTCCTCGCGCGAGGTGAGCTGGTTGCGCGGCCGTGCAAGGGAGACACCAGTTTCGATCCCGACGCGGCCGGGGTTCGGCCGCAGGCCGATGACGCGGTCGCCGAGATAGACGGCCTCTTCGAGATCGTGCGTGACGAAGAAGACCGTCGTACCGGTGCTTGCAACGAGTTCAAGGATTTCGTCCTGCAGTGCCTGCCTCGTCATCGCGTCGAGCGCGCCGAAAGGCTCATCCATAAGCATGACGGCCGGAGACTGCGCAAGGCAACGTGCGATCTGAAGCCTCTGCTGCATGCCACCTGACAGTTCGGACGGGTACTTCGCCCCCTGCTCCCCGAGGCCCACCTTCGCGAGCAAGTCCTCTATGATGGTCTTCCGTCGCTCCCTGGGGGTGCCGTTCGCTTCAAGTGCGAGCTCGACATTTCCGTACGCGGTGCGCCAAGGAAGCAGCGCCTTACCATAGTCCTGGAAAACGACGGCGACATCCTGGCGCGGTTCCAGGACCGCCTTGCCGTCGATCTTGACCGATCCGCTGGTGGGCTGAATAAGGCCTGCCACAGCGCGGAGCAAGGTCGTCTTGCCGCATCCAGAACCACCGACGATGCAGAGGAACTCGCCCTTTGCGATTTCGAGATTGATTCCTGTGAGGATCGGGCGGCGTCCGAGGCTGATGTGCACGTCGGACAGGGATATCAGCGTCTTCGCACCATCGGGCTTATTCCGGCTACCGGGTAAATCGAGCATTTGCGCTTGCATTGCACCTCCCACTAGCCGACAAAGTCGACTAAATCATCTTTAGCCATCCCTGGATGGCGGCTTCGTCTCCCGTCACGAGCCTGTGGCCAGCGGCGGCGATCATCGTAAGATCGACACGAGCCCCGGCCGCCCTGAGAGCGTCAGTGAGCCTGAGGATTTCGTCGGGCTTCACCGTTTCGTCTGACATTCCCCCGACCACCAGCACCTTCGTGCCGCCGATCGAAGCGGGCGTCGCGTTCCTGAATGGAATCGCAGGACGCAGCAGCACGGCCGCGCTCAGAGGCGGATCGCCTCGATACAGTGCCGCCGTGATGATGTTCGCGCCATTCGACAGTCCAAGAGCGACTGGAGGCCGCACACGATGGGTCGAAATGAACTGGCGCAGAAACTCGTTCAGGTCATCCGCTCTCGTCGCGAGGTCGGCTTCGTCGAACCGGCCGGCTCCAAGCCGCTTGAAAAAACGAAGCTTGCTATCCTCAACGACTTGACCTCTGAGACCGACGACCGCTGTCCCAGGTGCCACGGTGTTCGCAAGCGGCACGAGTTCACCCTCGTCGCCGCCGGTCTTGTGGAAGACCACGATCGGACGACTGTCCCTCTCCAGCGTCCCGAAGGTATGATATTCGAATCCCTGCAACGTCAGGCGCTCGGTCATGATCACTCCGCGACCTTGAGCGGACGGTTCGCGAGAAAGTCCTCGAGGCTACGGAGCTTCGCCGCCGTGCCCTTGCCCTCGATTTCGACGCCCTCGAACTTGGACGCCTCGTACAACCAGCTCTTCGGCGCAGGATATTCCCAGGAATGCCGGTTGCCGCGATGCCACCGCATGGGGACATCTTCCGCGTCCCCCATCTGGATCGGCGGAGACATGATCTCCACCCGGTGACCATCGGGATCCCGGAAATAGACATAGAGCGCATGGCCCTCGCCATGCCTTGCCGGTCCACGCTCAAGGTTCGACGCATAGCCCAGCGAGCCACCGGTATCCAGTGCGCGGAAGAGGAACGTCGAGTCCGCAACGATGTAGGCGAAGTGGTGGAGAACCGGACCCGGCCGGGTCAGAAATACGATGTCGTGGGGATTGTTCTTCCGGTACATGAAGATGCCGAGCGGTTTTTCGTCATGCTCGCCGTCGACGAAGTAGTCGGAAATCCGGAAGCCGAGGTCCGTATAGAACTCGCTCGCCTTGGCGACGTCGGGCGCAAGCAGTTGAACGTGATCGTAGCGGAGTGCCGCCCCTCCCTTCTGGACATGGAACTGGTCATGCAGCCGATGCTGTGCGGGCATGGTCGCGCAGAACTCAAGCGGCACGCCCATGCTGTCCGGCACGTGCAGGGTCCGGCCCTGATGGGGAACATCGACGAAAGCGGGATTGCGGCCTGATCCTGAGAAGTGGTCGAACGCCCGATCGAGTTCGGCCTCGCTATCGACTCGAAATCCGAGCCTGAGACATGACGGCTGGTCCTTCTTCTGGACCAGGGTCAGGCTATGGTGAGCACTTTCCTCGACACCACGAAGGTAGGCGACATCATCGCCTTGGGCCGAAACGACGAGCCCGATCACCTCAGTATAGAAGGCAATGCTAGCCTTCAGGTCCGAAACAGCCAGCGATATGTGGCTCGCTCGTCGAATTGAGAATGCAGGCGACCTGTTGGTAGTCGGTACGGTCATTGACAAGGACCCTCTCATTAGCAGCTTATCTATATCGATATTCTTGCCTTCTGCAAGAGATATCGATAAAAGTGATTTTGTCGATGTTTTCTTGACAGCGCCGAAAATCTGGTTGAAATGACGCGAGCAATTATCGGGAAGGAATATCCGTGGCAGGGACTTCGAAAACACCGAAGGAGAAAAACTCCTCGGTCTCTCAGACGACGACCGTCCTTGAGCAGATCCGCAGCGACATCCTTCACGGCGCGCTGGAACCCGGTTTGAAGCTGAAAATAGAACTGCTGACTGAGAAATATGCGACGGGCGCCAGTCCGTTGCGCGAAGCGCTCTCGATCCTCTCGACCACAGGTCTCGTTGAGCGCATGGAGAACCGCGGTTTTCGTGTCGGCGTTGTCAGCGCCGAGCACTATGCCGAGATCCTTTGGACCCGCTGCTTCGTCGAGGAACGCGCGATCCGCGAAGCTGTCCTGCATGGAGGCGTGGAATGGGAGGAGAAAGTTGTATTGGCGCAGTACCATCTCCAGCGCGAGTCCGACCGGCTCGACGCGGACGATGACGACGCATTGAAGCAGTGGGAGCGCGCTCACGAGGAGTTTCATTCAGTCCTCATCTCTGCATGCCCTTCGAAGTCACTGCTCCGCTTCTGCGAGCAGCTCTACAACGAGAGCAACCGGTACCGCTACATCGCCCGCCTTGGCCGCGGCTCGCGCTCGGGCGCGGTGGAGGAGCACAAGCGGATCGCGGACGCCGCGCTCAAGCGTGACGGCGATCTCGCCGGAAGCCTTCTCGTAGAACACTATCGGCACACGGGCGACCTTTTGAAGGCGAACCTCGAAGGATTCGATCCTCATGCAGGAATGAGACCAGCACTCAAGATCACCGAATAGAGATAGGGATGGAAAATGCGCATTTGCCGTTTTGACGACAATCGGGTTGGCGTTGTGGAGGGTGATGAGATCGTCGACGTCTCCGCGATCGTAGACCGGCTCCCCGCCTGTGAAATGGCCCTACCCTCGTGGCGACGCATTCATCGCTAACCTCCCGGATCTGGTTCCGGAGATGCGCAATCTCGCCGCCGACGGCCGCCGCGTTAAGCTGGCGGACGTGAAGCTCCTCAGCCCAGTCGCGCAGCCCGTCAAGATCGTGGCCGCGCCCGTCAACTACAAGCTTCACCTTGAGGAGTCGCGTGCCGACCAGGGCATCCACTTCGGTTCGCACGTCAAGACGATCGAGGAATGCGGCGTCTTCCTCAAGGCAACCAGCTCCATGATCGGCGCCGCGGAAGCCGTCGTATCCGACCGTTCCGACCGCCGCACCGATCACGAGATCGAACTGTGCTTCGTCATCGGAACGAGGGGCCGGCATGTTCGCGAGGAGGACGCCCTCGACTACGTGGCAGGATTCATGATCGGCCTGGACATGACGATCCGCGGTCCCGAGGAGCGTAGCTATCGCAAGTCGCGTGACACGTTCACGGTCTTCGGTCCTTGGCTCGTGACCGCTGACGAATTCGGCGATCCCTCCGATGTCGACTTCGAACTCAAGATTGGGGGTGAGCGCGCCAGAAGGCCAACACCCGCGATCTGATCTTCGACTGCAGGAAGCTGATCGCTTACGCATCCGAAGCGTATACGCTCGAGCCTGGCGACGTGTTCATGACGGGCACGCCAGAGGGCGTTGCACCCGTAGAACCGCGTGACATCCTCAATTGCCGGATCGACGGCATCGGTGAAATGAACGTCGCCGTGCGGGCGGCCTGATATGCTCGCTTTGAAGGATGCTCGGGAAATCGCGTCCGCAGCTGCGACGCACGGTCTACGACAGGCGCGATTTACGCCTGACATAAACCGCCCCTTGCGCTTGAAAGAGCGATAGACAGGCCCGCGCGCCGATGCCTCGCAAAAGATCCAGAACATCGTACGGCTGATAAAGCCTGCAGTGCCGCCGCCTCGGCTCTATTCACATTATTTTAATGCTATGTAGGTCGTTGGATCAAGAAGAACCATCCGAACGGCGACATGCGTTCCTGCAGCTTCGCCGACCAATCGCTGAATCTCCTCTGCGAGGTCTTCGAGTCTTTTGCGAGTGCGCTCTGGTTTAGGCAGAATAGCAAGCTCAACATTCACGCTCGGGAGACCGGCCATAGCATACACCGGCATGATTGCGAATTGGCAAGCGGTCATTTCCACCTGCAACCTCGCGCAGAGCACGTTACCCAACGCCGCCAGAGTTGCTTGGATATCGAGACGGACTTGCTCAGGCAGGCTATGATCCAGGTAAATCTTCACATTCGGCATCGGAATGTCTCCTATATGGGGTTGAGGACGAAATTGAACGGTGAACGCCATTCGGTTTCTCCGTCCACGACACGTTCATATGGCGCTATCAAGGTCTCTTTGACGCCAAACACCGCATCAGATGAAAGGTAGACGTCGTCTCCAACGAAGGTATGGGTTACGACCTTCTGGAAGCCTGTCGCAATGACGATATAATGCATATGCGCCGGCCTGTAGGGATGCCGGCCGAGATGGTTCAACATCTGGCCGACCGGGCCGTCGTCTGGAATAGGATACGATACGGGCTTGATCCCGATGAAACTGTAACGGCCATCGGCGCCGGTCACAAAAATACCGCGGTTGTTCCACTGGGGCTGAAGCGCAGGTTGCTGCACATCGTAATAACCATCAGCGTTATCCGACCAGACATCGATACTTGCACCTTGGACCGGATGACCATCCAGATCGGCAACTATTCCCTCGAAAAGACAGCTTTCGCCCTTGCCGTCTAGCGTAATGCAATCCCCCATCTTGCGATGAGGCGCTCCAGCCACATGGAACGGCCCAAGCACGGTATTTTCCGTGGCGCCTGGCTGCCTGCGGTTGTTGATGGCATCCACCAGCATAGAGACCCCAAGAGTGTCAGATAGGAGAATGAACTCCTGCCGTTCTTCTGAACAAATCCTACCGGTTTCGGTGAGAAACCGGATCGCAGCTTCCCATTCCTGCTGCGAAATACGGGCCTCTTTAATGAAAGCGTGAAGATGTTTCACAAGCGAGCTCATAATCTCTCTCAGACGAGGGTCGATGTCAGCGGCCATCCGCTCGTTCACTCCCTCGACCGAGGCGCCTTCCGTGAAATAACCTATCAATGCTGTTCCTCCCGTCATTGAAAGACTTCGTCTGATTCCGGCCTCGAGTTGCGTTGTCTGCACAGCGGCTGAGCCCAACTCTACGCATGATGCCATCGCCCAAGGGGCTCCTTCGCTACGAACTGGGCCTTTCTCCTTTCCATGCCTTCTGAAGCAAGTCCCGGATTGCAGCGGGCTCCAGCGGGCGCGGATTCCAGTAGGGATTGCTCATGGCCATTTCCGCTGCTGTATCAAGATCTTGAGCGGTCACTCCTAAATCGCGGAGCCTCATCGGCGCGCCAATACCAAGCGCGAAATCATAAAGACCCGTACCAGCACGTCGCGCTCCGAGTATTTCCGCCACGGGTGCGAGCAGGTCCGGAACCGCTGCTTCTGTGTAGGCTATCGTGTGCGGGAGAAGAATGGCGTGAGTTTCCGCATGCGGCAGATCAAAGCTTCCCCCCAGCGTGTGACAGAGCTTATGATGCAGAGCCATTCCGACCGTGCCCAGAATGGCACCACAAAGCCAAGAACCGTAGAGCGCGTGTGCGCGGGCAGCGGTATCCTGCGGATTCGCGACTATTGCCGGAAGGGCTTTGTGGAGAGCCCCTATCCCCTCCAATGCCATAATCGAGGCTATTGGATTACGATCCTGAGCATAGAGACCCTCCACTGCATGCGCCATGGCATTGAGGCCGCTCGTGACACTCATTGCAATGGGCAGGTTGTAGGTTAGTTCGGGATCGTAGATGACTGTTTCAGGAAGTATTGAAGGGGCTCGAACCGTCGTTTTGATGCCATTTTCGGTCTGCCCGAGGATCGGTGTAACCTCCGAGCCTGCATAGGTCGTCGCGACGACGAGCTGTGGCGCATCGTTCCTATAGGCAATGGCCTTGCCCAGGCCGATCGTCGATCCTCCACCGAACGAGACGATGCAATCCGCCTCAAGCTTGTCGTAGACCGAAATGGCCTCCATCGTCACTTCGACGGGAGTATGCATCGTTGCCCGCGTGAACACTCCGGCTGCAAGGGCTCCAAGCTTTTGAGCGAGCGCCTCAGCATCATTGCGCTGAAAAGGGGTCGACAGGATGAGCGCGCGGCTCGCGCCAAGCTGACGTATCTCATTAGCCAACTTGGAAATCGTTCCGCAACCGAAGATAACGCGCGCCGTATTACCGATGTATAGAAACTCACGCATGGCTCTCTCTCATGAGGACGGTCTGGCTGAGCTCATTTTGGTCTTCAAGCTCTTCCTGCGTCGTCTCTTCACCTAGGTTATGCTGGATCGAATTGAACCCGCACTGGTTGGCCATCTTGCTCGTGTGGTCCACATAGGCGTGGCTCGCCGGAGCGTCGCCGACGATGGCAACCACGAGCCCCGGCTGGACGCCCGTTTCCCTCTCAAGAGATCCGTTCGTCTCGGTTACTGCTGCAATCACGGATGCTGCCGCCTCTTTGTCATCGATCACTTCGGGCGGGATGAGCGGGGCGGTGAGACCTGTTCGGGCGCGATAATGCGGCGCCACCGTGTCATTGAAGAAATGGTCGACCAGATCATTGTTCTTTTCATCGACCATATTCTGCAGCGATTTGCCGCCGTTCGCCTTTACCATTGTATGCTTATCCTCCTCAGAATGTTAACATCCGTCCCGCACCATCCCTGGCGCAGGAGTTAAATCCCGACCGCCGTGCGCAAGACAGGCAGCGGCTCAGGTGCGCTCATGAAACTCAGAAAGCAGGCGGCAACTGACGGACGAACCACAGGCCGCGCCGGCCCCTATCGGCGACAGCCCTTTCCAAGCGCATTCTCCTCCTGCGGCAACGAACTTGCCGATCTACTTTAGTTCGGATACCTGACCATACAACTGAGCCGTCAACACTGTCAATCACATTGACTCAGGGGCTGGAATTGCGCTGGAGACGTTTTATCTTCGCGGCGCATCATCGAGGATACCGAGCATGATTTTACGAAACGCATGGCGGCGGAACAACATCGGGCGTCGGATGAATGAGGCTGTCAGACTGTTCGAGGGCCGTATCATCGACAACTTGAGATCAAACGGTCACAGCGAACTTACCGCGGCTCATATAAATCTGACCCGTAATCTCGATGAGGACGGAACCCGCCTGACCGAATTGGCCCGGCGCGCCTCGCTAACGAAGCAGTCGATGAGCGAGCTGGTGGACCAGGTAGAGCAAACCGGGCTGATCGAAAAGCGTCGCGATCCGTCGGACGGCCGAGCTAAGCTTGTGTGCTTCACCGAAAAGGGACTGGAATGGCTCGAGGCTTTCCAGGAGAGCCTGGAAGTCGCTGAGAAAGAAATGCGCGACGAGCTTGGCTCGGCGATGGTGGATCTGATGATCGAGGTTCTCGGCAAATATGTTGAGAATCAGACAGTGGACACGAAGAGCCGCCAATAGATTGACATTAGTCCGGTTACCTTACTATATTTCTGCGATTGCGGAAAATGGGAGGTACGCCGTGACCGAGGAAGCTTATGATGTCGCTATTGCAGGCGGCGGCCCATTCGGCCTGATGCTCGCAAATGAGCTCGGGCGCCGAGGGATTTCGGCTGTCATATTCGATGAGAAGCCTTCGACTGCGGTCAATCCACAGGCAAACGCGACTCAGGCCAGAACGATGGAGCATTATCGGCGGCTAGGCTTTGCAGAGGAAATACGTGCTCTGGGCCTGCCAGGCGACTTTCCCACCGATATCGCTTATTTCACCCGATATTGCCGGCATGAACTTGCCCGTTTCCGGTTGCCCTCGGCAAAGGAAGCTCGCGAAAAGGTGACTACTCTGTCGGGGTCCTGGAGTGCGGCCGAGCTGCCACACCGCGTCTCGCAAAAGTTCGTCGAGCAGGTTCTCCGCCGCCATGCCGAAGCGTTGGACGCCATATCGGTGAACTACGGCTGGCGTATTTCCGGATTCGACGACAATGGAGAGGGCGTTGTTGTCAAGGCGACGCGGACCGAAGATGGGGCCACACGTTCCGTCCGCTGCAACTACCTGATCGGGGGAGATGGGGCAAAAAGTTTCGTACGCAAAACCCTCGGCATCCGTTACGAAGGGGATGGCGGCGCCGTAAGAGACTTCTTTGGCGGCCGCATGTTTGCGCTCTATCTGCGATGCCCGCAGTTTTATGACGTTGTGCCGTTTCCTCCGGCTTGGATGAATGTCACCTTCAACTGCGATAGACGCGCCTTCATGGCGGCTGTGGACGGCAAGGGCGAGTTTGCGTTCCACACGCAACTACGGGACGGAGAAAAGGACGAGGACATTTCCGACGAGCAGGCACTCGCCATGTTCCAGTCGGCCGTCGGCTACCCCGTTCAGGCCGAAATCCTCTCACGCGGAACGTGGATGGCTGGTTATGCCCTTGTGGCTGAGCGCTATCAGGTCGGGCGCGTCCTACTCGGAGGCGACGCTGTTCACCTTTTCACACCTGCAGGTGGTCTGGGCTACAACACGGCCATCGATGATGCCGTCAATCTTGGTTGGAAACTCGCCGCGGTGATCAAGGGAAAAGCGCCGCCCTCGCTGCTTGCGACCTACGAGATCGAGAGACGTCCCGTGGCTGTTCGCAATACCGGCTTCGCCAAGCAATTCGCCGAGTCAATCGGGAGCTATACCCCGAAGACCGCACTGGAAGACGACTCTGAGACGGGAACGGCGCTGCGCAAGGAAGCGGGCGGATACCTTGAAGCGCACGGGCGCGCGGAATTCAACATACCTGGCATTACTTTCGGCGCGCGCTACGATCACTCGCCAGTAATCTGCTCCGAGCCGCTCGCTCCGAATGCGGACCTTCCGAATGTCTACAATCCCACTGCGGCCCCAGGTGGACGCGCTCCACATCTTTGGTTGGATAACCGAGTCTCGCTGTACGATCGTTTTGGCTTTGAGTGGACGCTACTGCGACTTCAACCGTTTTCAAATCGTGGCGGGAAATTCATCGAAGCAGCTGCAAATGCGGGTATGGATCTGACGGTCCTCGATGTCGATTCGAACGATATTCTCGGTCTTTACCATCAACCCCTCATTCTCATCCGCCCTGATCAAGTCGTTGCTTGGCGCGGAAATGATGACATTGATGCGGCACACATAATTGATATTGTGACAGGGCGTCTGGATGCCAGAGAAGATGGTAAAGCCAACCAACAAGCCGAGGTAACCTTGTGAAGGGGCTGCTCCTTTGCCGATCAGGGGGCACAGGAGAGCATGAGTTCCAGTATAGTCAGGCGCACCCGTTTGCCACGTCGCCGTCTCTTCGCGCTTCCGCCTGCAAGGCGGCGATCCCCAGCGGTTTTGCAGCAAAGTCGGCAGCGTTGATACTCAACCTGCGTGCCTAGCCCGGCTTATTCATGAGGGTGCGGGTAACGGTCGGGTTCTGGAGCCGAGCGGCCCTGGCGGCGTGAACAGGACGGGCGCTGCCGCGGCGCCTGTTGCATCGCGGACGATCGTGAGGTTTGCGAGGTTGGTGGACGGAGCTCCGGGGTTCGGCGGCACGGCCGCGCCTACTATGTCGGAGCGGGCCTAAGCGCGCTTGCGATGGTCCTGAAGAGGGCGGCGTCGGGATAGGCGGATGCGAAGGCGATGCGGATCCGCCACATCACCATTTACTCATGCCAGCAAAAGTTCAGGTTCATTTGTGAAAGGAAGGTTGAATGACCGATGCAAGAAAAAGAGACTGCTGGACAGCAGCCAACATCCCCTCTCAGCGCGGGCGCGTGATCGTTATCACCGGCACCGCTGGGCTAGGCTATGAATGTGCCTTAGCACTGGCGCGTGCTGGTGCGGAGATCATCTTTGCCGGGCGCGATAGAGTCAGGGGCGAGACTTCCATCGGGCTTATCCGCGAAAAAATCCCAGGGGCGATCCTTCACTTTGAACAGCTTGACCTTGCGGAACTCAGTTCTGTTGAGGCTTGCGGGGAACAGCTGCGGGCGCGATGTGAACGGATAGATGTCCTCATCAACAACGCTGCAGTGATAATGTCGCCGCGCCGCCAAGTGACGAAGGATGGTTTCGAGCTGCAATTCGGAACGAATTATCTCGGGCATTTTGCGCTGACAGCAAATCTGATGCCGCTTTTGCGCAAAGGGGATGATTCGCGCGTTGTTAACGTCTGTGCGCTCGCGGCTAACCGCGGGAAGATCAACTTTGACGACTTGCAGTCCGAACGGGAATACAAGCCAATGGCTGCATATGGGCAGTCGAAACTGGCGAACCTCATCTTTTCGATCGAGCTTCATCGCCGCAGCATGGCAGAACAATGGGGTATCCAGAGCATTGCCGCCCATCCGGGCTTGGCGCGCTCGGACCTGTCGGCGCGGGGAATCAACAGATCAGAAGAAAACAAGGTGCCCCTCCTGTTTCGCTTGCTGGGGTCACTTGTCCTCCATTCAGGCGAACAAGGCGCTTTGCCGCTGCTTTTTGCGGCGACGGCACCGGAGGCGAAGAGCGGAATGTACTACGGTCCAGGTGGTCTTGGAGAAACAAAGGGTTTTCCTGCATCTGCTAAGGTTCCGCGTAGCGCACGAACAGAGAGCATTGCGACGCGGCTCTGGGACGTGTCGGAGCAGCTAACCCATACCCGCTATGATGCGTTATAGCTCCGAAGCGGAAGCGGGGGACTTTCTACCATGGAATTATCGCTTTTTAGATGTAGCGGTCAGCCGGAACTGCAATAAAGAGGCGCTTTTTTCTGCTTCGTTGCAGGACTGGGTTCGCCCCCTTTTCTACTTCAAAGCAAACGCTTACACCACTCCCGCCGACCCTTCAGTCCTGCTCCGGTGAATAAGCCGGGCTAGCCATTCATTGTATTTGCCATGAGTCGATGAGGTGGCCCGTCCGAAGCACCAGCGTGGCGTCTCCTCTGAAAACGGAGTCTACTTCCTCGGCCTTCCCTGGCTTTCCGGCCGAGGCTCTAGCTTCATCCGGGGACTGGCATGATGCCAAGGTTGTGGCCGGCCATATCCTCATCAAGGAGAATATCCGGCCTACGCTCCACGGGGGCTGCTCGCCGCCGATTACCCCTGCCCCTGAACCGTCATCCTGCATTGCTTGCCTTATCCGATGGAGAAGAGAAACGAGAAGATGGAGCAGAAGCTAGGCAACGATCTTAGTCAGGCCGTCGTTGCGCGCGGCAGGATGATTTTCCTTCGCGGAAGTGCCCTCAGGACTTCGGCGCCGCAAAAGAACATCGGCAGCCACATACCGTCGAGGAACCCGGCGGCAAAGTGGAGCACGTCACCAAACTCGTTGTCTACCTGACCGACGTGCGCACCCGGGAGGCGGTCGACCGTGCAATGATCGCCGCCTTCGAGACTGTCGCCGGCCCGCTGGGGGACCGAATGATCGCAGCGATGACGGCACCGGTACGCAACGGTGGTGAAGTCGGCCCGATTCATTCGGCAGGCCTCCTCATTATGGACAGCCAGAGCTGGCCCTATCCCTAACTGCGATTGGCCAGACGACGATTAACCCCGTAGCCGCTGTCGCGCACGCGCCTGGGAAATCTCAACCGCAGGCAAGCGACTATGCCACCCGTGCGTTCAATCCGTCTACGGCACCTTCCTACGGCCTTCTCATCGACGTCTGAACGATGATATTCCTGCTCCGGTCAGACGCCCTTTCTATGGCCCGCCTTGATGAGATACGAACCAACGGCACCGCCATTCGTCGCAAGGAACGCAACATTCAATCATGGAAGAATCGTGG
>NZ_FWER01000049.1 GCF_900169785.1 Rhizobium sullae | reverse complement strand
GAACGTGCTGCCCGATAGCAAGCCAGCCCACCATTGCGACGGACTTCACGACTGATCGTAGAGGGAGATCGACCTAACGTGCGGGCGATCGATCGTAAAGAACACTGCGTGCTGAGCCCTCGGGATATCTCCTCCCGTTCACTCAGACTGAGTGCCTTAGGCGCTCGTCGCCGCTCGGCCGGACGTATGCCACCAGCGGGAGAGATCACTGAGAAGATCGATGAAGATCCGCGATCAAAAAGGCGTCCGATCGACTTCATAGACTCGCCAGCCTGCCATCGGTCCCAGATCTCCGATCGCTGAGCAGCAGAAAAATACATGCGACGTCGACGCTTCATGTCCACACTCCTCTTTGACAAAAGAATAGTGTGTTGCATTCATCCCGTGAGCCCACCGCTGAAAGCAGACGAACGCGTTCGGCGGCTTCGACTGCCAATCCACGTGATGTGCGTAGCAAGGCATCGTTGATGAGTAATCGCACTTAGGCGCTTGATCTCGAGGTCGATATCTTGAGCGTCAGCGGGATCGCCGCAAAGGCCGCAGCTCCTGCGAATCCGGCCGCCGTGATGATCCAGAGAGATACAGGCGCGCCTATTCCTGCCATGGACATCGATATCGCCACCGGAGCCACTGCGGAGGTTAGCTCGCCATGTCTTTTCCGGAGCCACCATCAACAGCATCGAAACCGCCTTTTCCCGGAAGCATCAAATCGTCGCCGTCGCCGCCCAGCAACGTGTCATCTCCTGCGCCCCCTTCCAGCATGTCATTGCCGCCTTTGCCAAACAGCCTGTTCTGGCCGTTCAGGCCCTGCAGGAAATCATTCGCGCTGCTCCCGCTCAGGCAGGTTCAGCAAACGGGCTTGCGAGCCACTCTCGCACGCCCGTTCTCAGCAATCGTCCCGTGACGGGGTGAAGCTTTGCCGTGCGACGTGCGGCGACGTCCACCGCGTCGTCACAGTAGCCTGTTCATTGCGGCCCTGCTGCCGCAGGCCCGAAGGTCGTAGAAATTTCCGTAATGGCGTCCACTGGAAATCCTCCTTCTGCGGCATGGCGTCGGATGATGTCCGGTCCGCTCGCCTCATGCACGCAGTAGAGCTTGTCACCCGCGACATAGGTGTGCTGCCAAACATAGGGCTCGCCTAGCCCCGCGACGACCGCGTTCGACTTGGCCGCGATCTCCCTAAGTTCGTCAGCGGACAGCGTGTCGGCACCGGGAACGGTGCGCTCGATGAGGTACTTTGGCATGATGATCTCCTTGTTGTGTTCCAGTTGGCACGATCAGGTTTAGCTCAGCGCCGTTTGCGGTGTAGTGTGCACAATCGAGCGGGTGCTAAGGCTTTGTCCCACGCCAGTGCACACGGCGCGGGACGAACCTGTGGCAGCGTCAGCTGGAGGCAGGGATGCGGATAAGGCTGCTCGGAAAACCGACCGTCACATCGTTCGATGGAGCGCTGCGCCCCGTGCGGGGACATCAGGCCTGGGCGGTGCTCGCGCGCGTGCTGCTCGCGGATCGTCCGCTCTCCCGCCGTCAGCTCGCCGCTGAGCTATTCCCCGACACCGCAGACCCCTTGGGTGCATTGCGGTGGTGTCTCGCAGCGCTCCGGCGCGCGCTGGGACCCGACGCGATGACAGGCGATCCTCTCCGTGCCAACTTGCCCGAGAACAGCCGCGTCGACGTTCTGTCGCTGGACGATCCCGATTTCGATCCGATCGAAGCGGACGAACTCCTCGAGGGACACGAACCGGAGGCCTGCGGGCCGGAGTTCTCGACCTGGCTGCTCGTCGAGCGGACCCGGATTGCCGCACGCATGGACGAAAGGCTGCGGCGCGAAACGCTGTCTTCCCTGTCGACCATGGATATCGAAAGGGCCCTCGTCCTCGCGCGACACGCTGTTCAGCGAGACCCTTTCGACGAAGGCCGCCATGTGCTTCTCGTCAAGGCGCTGGTGCTTTCGGGCAATCCTAACGCCGCGCGCCTTCACGTGGAGAACGTCGAAGCGGACTTCCTGCGGGAACTCGGCGAGATGCCGACAGCGGCGCTCAGGAGCGCTGCGAGAGCGAGCGTGTCCGACATGCCGCCGGGAACTGGACCGGCGAGAGTGGCGGAAACCCTCATCGAGGCGGGTAAGGCGGCGCTTGCAGCAGGGGCGGCTGACGCGGGCATCGACTGCCTTCGCAGGGCGGCGGCCGCCGCGGAGCAGACAGGCGATCCCGGTCCGCTTGCCCGATGTTTTGTCGAGCTCGGCACCGCCCTCATCCATTCCGTGCGCGGATATGACGACGAGGGCATCGTCTACCTGCGGCAGGCTGAGGAGGCAGCTATGCTGGCGCAAACCCGTCCGGTTGCATGTCGAGCCGTTCTCGAGCAATCCTATGCCGATGCGCTCGCGGGCCGACGGCCGGACGCTCGACGGCTTAGCCTCCGTGCGCTGGAGTTGTCGGATTACGATCCTGAGTGTCTCGCGGCGGCGCACTGTTTCTCCGGCTTCAATCTCGCCGATTGGGGACGTTATCGAGAGGCATCCGACGAATATGATCGTTGCCTGGAAATCGCTCGAAGCCGTGGCTTGAAGCGACGTCAGACGTGGGCCTTGGGATTGGGCGCATGGGGACACCTCCGGGCGGGGGACCTGGACCGTGCCGAAGTGTGGGCACAGGACGCGATCCTCCAGTGTGAAGACCAGAGATGGCTGTCGTTCCGCCCTTGGCCGGAAACCGTTCTCAGCGAGATCGAACTTCGAACCGAAACATCTTCGCCTTCCAGAGTCCGATCCAAGCTCGAAAACACGCTGGCGTTGTCCTGTCAGCTTTCCGATCCGTGTTGGGAGGCTGCGGCATGCCGTGTGATCGCCCTCTCCCATGAGGGCGAAGGGCAGCTGGAACAGGCGCTGGCATGGCTTGGACGCGCACTGCGGGTCGTGACCCGCGTGAGCGACCCTTATGCGGCGCTCTGGACGCGCATCATGCTGGACCAGGCGAGAATCAGCCTCAGTGCCGACCCAGCGGCGACGGAAACTTTGACGAGGACCCTGATCGGACTTGCCGCTCGTACGCATGCGAACAATGAACTCTCAGAGGCACTGACACTCTTGGGCGACGTGCAGGCTAAATAAGTGCGGGTCGCAAGTGTCTGCTTTGGGCCCGACTGCAGACGAACGCGTTCGGCGGCTTCGCGCCAATTGCTGCCGTTCGCTTGCTGCCGACGAACGACCGCTTTCCACACCGGGTGCGGTCGTTTCATGCCGTCGCTCGGTTCGCCCGCGGGTCACTCATTGGGCTGCGTTCATCACTAACTTGACCGGCCAAGCCACCGGACAACTTCGTAAGCCAGCATAGGGCGGCGAAACCCCTTCAGCCTCAGTTCGCCAACTGGAACGGATTCGACCAATGATTCAACGGCACCAAGAACCCGTTGGCTGACGAGAATCTGGCGAGACTTGGCCTCCTCGCACAATCGAGCCGCATGGTTCGACACAGTGCCGATCACCGCATAGTCCGCGCGCTGATCGAAACCGATCTGCCCTATGGTGGCGTGGCCCCGGGCGATACCGATTCCGAAGCCAAGCAAGTAGTCCCGTTTGCGCCATCGCTCTGAATGCTCGTCAATTGCGTCACGCATCGCCGCAGCCATTGAGACAGCCCTCTCGGTGTGATCGGCACAGGGCAGCGGATCATTGAAAACAACAACGATACCGTCGCCCACGAACCGCTCCAAAGTCCCCTCGTGACGAACGATTTGTTCGCCGAGACAGGAATGGTACTCGCCAAGGACCGCCATTACCTCCTCGGGCTCGGCAGTCTCGGCGAAGGCTGTAAAGCCGCGCAAGTCGCAGAAAACGACGGTCACCTCGCGACGGTGGCTTTGAAGAAGCGCGTCTCCATTGCCTGCCGCAACGACAAGGTCGGCGACCTGCGAGGGAAGAAACCGTCGGAGCCGGCCCATTCGCTCGATCTCCGTAACCTGCTCCGCCACTGTTTGTTCAAGAGAGCGATTCCATGCAGCCAATTGCGCTGCCTGATCCTCGAGGAGCCGCGTCTGGCTCTCCACGGTATCGTATAGTGCCTTCTGGCGCAGCATCGAGCGCACGCGCGCCACTTGTGCCCTGTGCTCGAACGGCTTGGTTAGATAGTCATCGCCGCCGGCATCCAATCCCTCGACCACATCTCGTGTATCGGCTTTTGCGGTGACAAGGATAACCGGGATCGATCGCAGCGAAACGTCTGCCTTAAGCGTCCGCACGACGCTTATCCCGTCGAGCTTCGGCATCATGATGTCGAGGAGGATCAGGTCCGGCTTGAGGCTGCGCACCATGGCAAGCCCCTCTTCGCCGTCCGCTGCAGTCACCACTTCGTAGCCATTCGCCTCGAGGCGCATGCGCAGGATTTCGAGATTTTCCGGCGTGTCGTCGACGGCGAGAATGCGAGGCGGATCGTGCAAGGCCCTGTCTCCTCTAGGAAAGCAACTCCCGGATCTTGGCAAGCAGTTGGCGCGGACTGAATGGCTTGGCAATGTAGCCATCGCACCCTGCAGCAAGGGCTTTCGCCTCGTCGCCTGACAATGCGTAGGAGGTGACGGCGATTATCGGAATGTGCCGGAGCGCCGGGTCAGCCTTTATGCGGCTAGCAGCTTCATACCCGTCAATCACCGGAAGCTGAATGTCCATCAGGATCAGGTCCGGCTTTTGCGCTGCGGCGGCAGCGACGCCGGCAGCACCGTCCGCGGCCTCGATCAGTTCGTATTCGGTGGTGGCGATGAGATCGCGCACGATCTGCCGGTTGTCCTCGGTGTCTTCCACCATCAGGATTCTCTTGCTCATGCTGCCTTCACATCCTCTCCCACCCGGATCGGTATCTTCATGCGGAATGTCGAGCCTGAACCCGGCACGGACTCGACGCCTATGGTTCCACCATGCATTTCGACGATACGCTTCGAAATCGCCAGGCCGAGACCCGTGCCACCCTTCTGCCTGGTGCTGCTGTTGTCGACCTGTTGGAATTCATCGAAAATGAGCGCCTGGTCTGTGGGTGCAATGCCGGGACCCGTATCGCGTACGATTATCTCGAAGTGCCCGTCGACCGCGTCGGCAAGGATGTCGATCGCGCCCCTCTCGGTGAACTTGACTGCATTGCCGGCAAGATTGAGCAGGACTTGGGTCAGGCGGCGTTCGTCCCCACGGCCCAGCGGAAGGTTTTCGGCGACGGTCGCAGCGAGCGAAAGCCCTTTTGAACGCGCCAGCGGCTCCACAGCTGTAACGGTCGACCGAACAATTTGCCCAACGGAATAATCCTCGAGCGCAAGCGTGAGCTGACCCGCTTCGATCTTTGAAAGATCGAGCACGTCGTTGATCAGCCCCAAGAGATGACGGCCGTTTGCTTGCACGCGCGCCACGGTCGCCTTTGCTTTGTCCGGGAGCTCCCCGTAAATCCCGTCGACCAAAAGTTCGGTAAAGCCCAGAACCGAATTGAGCGGCGTCCTCAGCTCGTGGCTCATATTCGCGAGGAACTGAGACTTATGGCGGCTGGCCGCCTCTAGCTCCCGGCCTTTTTCTTCGATCTCGCGGAACAGCTTCGCGTTTTGAATGGCGAGCACCGATTGGGCTGCAAAGGTTTCCATCAGATGGACGATTTGCTGGTCGAATTCACCTGGGTTGCGTCGCCTGACGACGAGCGCGCCGACGATCTTGTTCGGCCTGAGCAGCGGAACCACCAGGACGCCGCGATATCCGGCGTCGAGGACGATCTTCTGAGCGGGAGAGGGCGTTCCTTCGCTGAGATCGGGTACCTGGACAGGCGCATGGCGCCGTGCGGCGTCGCCAATCCCGGGATCGTTCAGCCCGATGGCCTGGTCAGAAATCGCGGCAATGAGCTCATCGCGCATCCCATAAGTCGCGCGTGAGCGGAATTGTTGTCTGGTGCTGCTGAACACATAGATAGTGCCCGCATCCGTGTCCGAGAGTTGAACCGCCTTCGCCACGATCGTCTGTAGCACCGTGTCGAGATCGAGCGTCGAATTGACCGCCTTGCTGACTTCCCCGAGCGCCTCCAGTTCGCCGACCGATCGCGCAAGCTCGGCCGTGCGCGCCCGCACCTCTTGATATAGCCGCCCCAGCTGCTCGGACGTCTGGTTGACCTTGCCGGCAAGCACTCCGAGTTCGTCCCGATTGACGACGGCAACCTGCTGCGCAAAGTCGCCGGCTGCTATCTGGCGCAGACGCGTCTCGATCTTCTTGACTGGCTCGATCAACGACCAGGAGATGATGTAGCCAAGCGCCAGCGCCAGCAGAATGCTACCCACCGCAAAGGAGACCACGATCAGCCGGGAGGTGCCGTACGCCCCCTTGGTCGTTTCGATGGCGGTCACCATGTCGGCTTCGGCGATGTTGACCAACTGGTTCGTCAGCCGTTCGATGCGGTCGGCCAATGGCATGATCTCAGCTTGCTGAACCTTGCGCGCCTCGTCCGTGCGGCCGGCGCGGATGAGCTCCACGACATGCGTCACCCCCGCCGTAAACCGGTCGTACTCTTGCCGGACCTGGCCGAGCACTGCCGCTTCACTTTCGGTCACGAACTCCATGCGGTCGAGGTCGTAGCCAAACTGGCTGAGCTGGCGCAGCGCTGCATCCAGCATCCGGTCGTCCTGAAGCAAGAGCGCGGTGGAGATGCTGTAGAGTTGGTTCGTCGTGTCGTGCTGAACCTGGCGGTAGGCTGCGATCCGGCGCTGCAGCTTGATCAACTCTTTTGTTTGATCGTTGACCCCGCTCAACACCTGCAACCCGACGGCCCCGAGCACGATCAGCAGGCCGACGATCGACAGAAACGCGATCAGCAGCTTGGTCTGCACGCGCGCCGGCAGCCGCGCAACCCAGCCCACCAGCCGGTTTGTGATGTTATTTGGATTCGTCCAAGAGGCTGAGAAGGTCATCCCGGAACTCCTCCAAGTCGAACCGGACGCCGAGATACTGTACACGCAAGGTGCCAGTCGGGTCTATGAGCGACGTCAGGAACGTGTGATCGACGTCTCCTTTCGCCACCTTCCTCGCGAAGATGCCGTACGTGCGTCCGACCTCACGGATGATCGTCGGATCGCCGGTGAGAAACGCCCAACCGTCCAGATCAGCGCCGAAGTCCTGTGAATATTGCTTCAGCACTTCGGGCGTATCGTGCTCCGGATCGACGGTGATCGAAACGAAGGCAACACTGGGCCCGAACGCAGAACCTAGCTTGTCCTGCACGTGCGCCATGTTGGCGGTCAGCATCGGGCAGAGGTCGGGACAATAAGTATAGATGAAGGTGACGGCGACCACCTTGCCGCGAAAGTCGTGGAGCGACACGGGCGCTCCATCCTGCGACGTCAGCGTAAAATCGGGGGCCGGTCCGATCCTCGGCAGGCGCTGGTCGTGTGGCGCGTCGTGCGCGTGCGCTGGCCAGGGAACAAGCAGCGCCAACAGCAGAGCGCCGGCCAGCCACCTGCTCATATCTTCAACTCGCGCTTCAGTTCATTGAGGAAACGCCAATCGGCGCCCTGGGCCAGAAGCTTCTGGGGGGTGCTCTTGAGCATCCCGACCTCGTGTAGGCGCAGGGCGTAGAAGCGCAGGGTGTCCTCCGCGCTATACTCGCGCCAACCGTAGGGGATCGCCTTCACGACTTGGAGGGCATGATCATAGCGCTTAGTGTAGCCCTGGTCCACCATGAACTGCGCGGACCGCTCGGGCTCGCTGGCGCAGAAATCCGCAGCTTTCAAGATGGCGCGGAGGGCGCGTTTGGTGGCCACCGGATACTTGCGGACGAACTCCCGGTTCCCAGCCAGCATGCAGCAGAAGTATTGCGACCAGGGCCGGTCCACGGTGCTGCTAATCACCACATGGCCGATCTGCTGCTCCCGCATCTCCTGCGGTTCGGGGGGAAAGCCTAGGTAGGCATCGATCTTCCCCGCACTTAAGAGCCGGATGGACTCGGGTCCCGGATGCGTGACGAAGTTTATGTCCTTACGGAGGTCCAGGCCCACATACGCCGTCATAGCGGCGAGAAAGACGTATCGGCTGGAATCTAGCGTCGGCACGGCCACGGTCTTCCCCTCGAGGTCACGGATCGACTGGACGCGATCGGTCCCGAACAGCTCAAAGCAGCCGACGTGGAGTCCTGCCAGGATGACGATGGGATCCCCCGCCTCCAAGCGGAGAAGGAGCGGGGCGGCGAAATGCCCATTGAGGTCGGCTTCACCGGAGGCGAGGGCCGTGTCGATGTCTGCGGTCCCCCTTTTTTGGAGGTAGTGCACCTCGGTGAACCCTTCACTGCGCAGCAGTTCTTCGGCTACATACTGGGGGGCCTGACAGATGCTGGGAATCCGGACGAGCCGGATCCGCGTCGTCTCAGGCGGTGGCTCCGCAGCGGCGGCTCGCCTGGGGTGCCATCCCAGTAGCCCCGCTGTCCCCGCCAGCGTTATCCCACGCAGGAACCTCCGTCGGCTGAACCGTCCGGGGTACAGGGTATGCATGGGAACCTCCCTTCCAAAGTGCACAAGCCCGAGCGTCGGCCATGCCAGCATGGCAATCTCCAGGCCATATATTTACCAGTTGCTCACGTCTTCAATTCGCGCTTCAGCTCGTTGAGGAAACGCCAGTCCGTGCCCTCGGCGATGATCGTCTGTGGGCTTGACTTGATCATGCCGGCTTCATGTAGGCGCAGGGCGTAAAATCGCACGGTGTCCTCGGGCTCATATTCGCGCCACTTGCCATAAGGCACGTCATTCATCGTCTGGAGGGCATAGTCATAGTTGGCGGTGAACCCATTCTCGACGATCTGTTGCGCGACGCTCCGTGGCTCTGTGACACAAAGGTCCGCCGCTCTGAGAATGGCGCGCAATACGCGCTTGGTGGCAGCCGGATTGTTCCGGACGAACTCCGCATTGCCCGCCAGCATGCAGCAGAAGTACTGCGACCAGGGACGATCGATAGCACTATTTACGACCACACGGCCGATGTTGCGGGCGCGCAGCTCCTGAGGCTCGGGCGGAAAGCCGAGGAACGCATCGACCTTTCCTTCGACGAAAAGCTCCATGGGCTTTGCGGAGGGACTGGAGACCCAGCTGATGTCCTTGTCGGGATCGAGCCCGACATAAGCTGCCATGCTGGTCACGAACACATGCGGGGTTGATCCCAGTCCTTGTATGCCGACACTCTTGCCCTTCAGGTCTGTGATGCTGCGGATATTCTCTTTTCCGAAGAGTTCAAAGCAACCGGGGTGCACGCCCGCCAGCACCGTGATCGGATCACCGGTATCGATCGCAAGGGCGAGTGGTGCGGCGAAATTCAGACTGAAATCCACCTCGCCGCGCGCGATCTTCTCCGATTGCCCGACGCCTGCTTCCGCTGCCACATAACGGACGTCGGTGAACCCCTCTGCGCGCAGCAGTTCCTCTGCTACGTACTGCGGCGCAATGCAGATGCCACTGATCTTTGCAAGGCGGATGGAGGTGGTTTCAGGCGGGGGCTCGGCCCGGGCGCTTGTCTCTCCGCCGAGAAGGCCCGCGAGACCAGCTGCCGCAGCGCCGGCTAAGAAATGGCGGCGATTCTGGATCTGCATCGGATGCTGCTCTCCCACAAGACGCAAACAGTTTGCAGTCGGAACCGAACAAAAGACGTTCCGGCAGAAGCGGATAGTCTCGTGAGCGCGCCGTGTAGTCAAAGCGCGCCCAGTCCAGATGTGGGAGTCTTACGCTCTCAGTCGCCGGACCAGGAATGTCCCAACCAGCGATAAGCAAATATACTCCTGATTTGCGTTTGGAGCGAGGGTAAAGCTCAATTGCCGCCAAAACACAACCTAGAGCAGCGGGGCCGCTTTCGAGTTCACATTCTACCTGAGCCACGCGAACACAGATCGCCACATCGGCTGCCCCGCAGCCTCCGGCACCCGAACGTCCGCCGTACTCTTTTTCGGACCTTCGACAGCGTGTCGACGATCGTCTGCATCGGGCCGTGAGGCGGCATGCGAGCACGTCTCAAATGCGCCAAAAGCCGACATCAACACGGCTTACAATAAATCCAAAGGCACCAGGCCTCAGACGGTTGGCCGATAAGTTGCCAACTTTAACCCAAATCCGATGAACACGACGCCTGTCACACCTTTCAGCCAGCGCTGAAAGCGCCCGTGCCGTGCGACGAACGTCAATTTCGAGAATAGAACAACTATGGAGCCAAACCAAACAACATTGACCATAGAATGCAGGAATACGAGTAGAAAGGCATACGCTATGGCATGGTCATTTAGCGGTATGAAATTAGGAAATACGGCCAGATAGAACATCGACACCTTGGGATTCAAGCCATTCGTCAGGAATCCCTCAGCGAAGGCTCTGAGGAGACTTCGATGAGGTCGTGCAGGCGCAACGTTCGCTAGCGTTTCGTTCCCTTTGTACGCGGCAAACAGCGCCTTGATCCCGATCCAGCCCAGGTATGCAACTCCAAGATATTTTACGATCGTAAAGGCGGTTGCGGATTTCAGTAGGATGATTGAGATGCCCATGATCGACAGTGCACCATGCACGTAGAACGCGGTAAAGAAGCCAGCAATATTGGCAAATCCGGCCTCGCGACCGGACGTAGGTACAGTCTTGGCAATCAGCACTCCGTTTGGCCCAGGTGAGGTAACCAAAAAGGTGGCCGCCAACAAAAATGCAAGTATCTCCGACCAGCCCATCAGCGTGCCAACTCCTTCGCTTCTGCGCATGACACTCCACCAAGGCGCTACGAAACACAATCACGAAACTGCGTAATGGCACGGCGCATGTCCGCTCCGGGCCGACAGCAGAAGGTCGGCCGCTTCCGGAAAGCGCCAAAAGGCGACCTTCATGGCGCTCCCTCAAAGCTGCCGTTCGCGCAACGGCTCGAGCCGGACCTATAGCTGACCTTTGGCGAGCGGTTTGGAGACGTTGTCATTGCCAGCCGCCTACGCCTCGTCCGCGATCCATTCGAGCGAGGCGCCATGCGGGTCGGTCCAAGCGACAGGGCAGCCGTTCATAGATAGGAGGAAGCGGCCTGGCGGCCGTCTTTTTCCGGCGCATGTGGCGATGCACGGGAATACGCGAGGGAACTCGTTCGATACCCAATACGGAGAGAGACGCATCACCTGCTCAGCGAAAGCCTCTCTGTCTGCGGGGTCGGAAACATAGTCGAGGACGGCTGTGTGAAAGACGACGAGGGTAGCATCCTTTGGAGCTTCGCTGCAGAGCCGCACTAAGTCGCTCCCGCGCAGGTCGCCCTTCAGCACTCGGGGCTTGACCGTGGCAGCGATCTTTACGGCCGCCCGCAAGCGCTTTGGAGAAAATGCCGAATACGGTTTTGGTGAAAGAAGACTATTGGCTGGCCCGGCTCTACCCCGGCGAGCAAAATAGCCTTGCCGACTATGTGCATAATTCGACGCGCTTACGTGATGCGATGGCCGCACATCTCGTCGATCTGCTGCGATCCGGGCTATCGGTCGTGCTGGATTTCCCTGCAAACACGCCTGTGGGTCGAGCATGGATGCGCACCCTGTTTGAGCAGGCCGGATGCGCCCACAAACTTCACTTTCTTGATGTAGCGGACGAGGTTTGCAAAGCCCGGCTTCGACAGAGGAATGTGGCCGGCACGCACGAGTTTAACGTCAGCGATGAAGACTTTTCCCTCTTCACCAAGCATTTTGTTCCCCCCGCTGCCGACGAAGGGTTCGACGTAGTGTTACATAGTTCATGATGATTGACCGTCCACTACCGCGCCCCGCGCGTCGGTAGCGGAGGCCGGCCGGAAGCCGTGAGCATGCGACAACGGCAGCAATCGCGATCGACCCGACCAAAACCTACCTGTCGGCAGTCCACCCAAACCAAGACGTGATCGGCGGTCGCGGCCAACGTCTTGAAGGAGCCAGTCCACTAAGACCTCTTTGTCGCCGTTCGATCGGGCCTGACGACTGGCTTGAGCGGGGCCGAAAGCCGTCGGTCGGCTTCCGGGCTCCGATTTTCGAAAGCAGACCTTGAGCCTGGCGGGCGCGTGATCTGACGCGAAGTGGACGTTCGGTCGCCCTCGGCCGAACGCACGCGCCGACGCCCCCCTTCGTAAGTCCGAAATCCTTGGTTTCAGTCCCATCATTTCAGCTATAAGGTGGGAGACATCGCCCAAAGGGGATTCAAGGCCCAATGCCCCCAGAGAAGAAGGACCGTTCGCCTGTTGCGCTGGAAAAGCGCGACGTAAGCGCCGACCAGCGCATGTTCTCGCCTTCTGTTGCGCGAAATTCGGCGCCGATCCTCGCGGTCCTAAAACGTGTCCTTCCAACACATGGCGCCGTGCTGGAGATTGGATGCGGGACCGGCGAGCACGCCGTGTGTTTTGCGGGAGCAATGCCCAACCTCACCTGGCAGCCGAGCGATCCGGATGCCGCCGCCCGCACCAGCACGTCTAGCTGGATCAAATTCACAGGGCTGAAGAATGTGCTGGCACCGCGGGATATTGATGTGTGCTCAGGACAATGGGGCGTCGAACAAACGGGGCATTTTGACGCCATCGTGTCGATCAATATGATCCATATCGCGCCATGGGCGGCAAGCTTAGGATTGTTCGCAGGAGCTGGCCGTTTGCTTCACGCTGGTGGGCTTCTTCTTCTCTACGGCCCATTCATGCGCGACGGGGCACACAACGCCCCCTCGAACGCTGCTTTCGACGCGGCTCTAAAGGAGCGCAACCCATCCTGGGGTGTGCGTGATATCGCTGATCTTGAACAAGTGGGTGAGGCCGCTGGACTTAATCTCCGTGAGACGATTGAGATGCCTACCAACAATATGTTGCTGGTCTTCTCCAGCAGTAGTGCCTGAACGACAAGTGGCGCGAAAGAGACGTGGGCCTATAGCAGCATTCGGGCCCTTTGCTGCCGTTCGAGGTCGATCCGAGGAACGTGCGGTATGTGCTAGAATGCGGCCGAAGGCGGAACGCGACAGACACGCTGCGAGGGGCGGTGTTATCGAACCGGAATTCGCGCGACCGAGTGCCAACACTGTGCTCTTGGAAGGGGAGACGAGGACGATGCCGACACCACAGCAACCCAGTCTAATAGTTCGACAGAAATCCCCACAGAACATCGAGTTTCCGTTTGCGTCGCTCTCCGATTGGCTGATCCCAACCGAGCTGTTCTTCGTGCGAAACCATTTCCCGTCGCCGGACCTCGATGCGCGAGACTGGAGATTGCGCGTTGGCGGGGCGGTGGAGCGACCGATCGAACTTGACCTCGACAGCATCAAGGCGATGCGGAGCACGACTTTCACCGCCGTCGTCGAGTGCGCAGGGAACGGGCGCGTCTACTATGTGCCGCCGAAGGAGGGGTTGCAGTGGCAGAACGGAGCCGTCGGCAATGCCGCGTGGACAGGTGTTCTTCTGCGCGAGATTTTGGAAATGGCGGGCGTTAAGCGAACCGCACGTGAGGTTCTGCTCGCAGGCGCCGACAGCGGCGTCGTCGACACGAACAAGAAAACGGCTTCTCCCGGCCCCATCGCTTTTGCGCGCAGTTTACCGCTTGAGAAGGCCATCGCAGACAGCACGATCCTTGCCTATTCGATGAACGAGGAGCCGTTGACGCGCGATCACGGCTACCCGCTACGCGCGGTCGTGGGTGGCTGGTTCGGCATGGCTTGGGTCAAGTGGATCACGCATATCACGGTTGTGGAGCAACCGTTCCTTGGCTACTGGCAGGCGCGCGACTATTTCCGTTGGGAGCGCAGCCTCGGGGAACCCAGGCTGGTCCCCCTTGCGGAGATGGAGGTCAAAGCGCAGATCGCGCGTCCCGTACAGGGGGCGCGTCTCATCGCCGGCCAACCGTACCGGATTTTCGGAGCCGCCTGGAGCGGAGAGGCTGTTATCCGGCAGGTGCAGGTCTGCACCGGAGATGGCAGGGGCTGGCGCGAGGGAAGGCTCCTCGAAACAGAACGTCCCTTTGCATGGCGCTTGTGGGAGTACATGTGGACCCCTGAAGAAGTGGGGCGATATATACTGCGATGTCGCGCGATCGATGGGGCGGGGTGCATGCAGCCCGACCTCCAGCGTTCCGACTGCGAGAGCTACGCGGCCAATTGGATCGTTCCGGTGGAGGTTAGTGTCGTTCCCGAGCCACAGACGTACGAGGAGGAATTCGTGATCTAATCACCCGCATGGGGCGGAATGGCGGCTTTTGGCGCAACTGCGGCCCGCGTTGTCACTGCGTCATGTCCGCTTTGCAGCAACGGCGGCCGGTGGCTCGATGACCATTATGGGGCGCAGAGCTGCCGTTCACGTCACGCAATACCTAAGTCGGCTTCGGGTCAAAGTCACTGGTTCCGGTCAACGTCCGCTTGCGAGCCGCCAAATCGGCCCAGCAAGGGCCGCTTCGGGCCGACTGCAGACGACCCCTTCGGCGGCTATGCGCAGACAGCGGACATCGGCTTCTGCAGGAGTGCGTGCCTATTTTCCCGCTGGGTGACGGGTCTTCGTTCCTGGGGTTGTATCCGTCATAACCTCTCGCCTTCGAGTTTAAACCCTCATTCGGGGGGTTTTGGCGAACACACTAAGACCGAGCCATTCCTGCATGTCGTGCGCGAGACCCCTGTCCCCTTCAAGTTTCAGCGTTTCTGCATCGGTTTCCTGACGTATGGTCGTGAGGCCCATCCAAATTGCGGTCATCGAACGGAGCGACCCTTCAACGAGAAGGTCTACATCATAGCCCGGATCGAAGTTACAGAGATCGACTTTTCCGTTTTCGACCACAAGCCACCAGCTCTTTTGCGCGGCCGAAAGTTCCGGGTACAGAAACTGTATCGTACAACGGCGGCGCGGAAGTCTTTTTGTATCGAGGCTCCTCCGCATGTCCCACATGAGCAGAGAAGGGTCGAGATTCTTCAAGGAAAGTCGCGATTCCATCCACCGTTGAGCCCAATTTCCGAGACCTATGATCAGAGGCCTCAATTCTTCGCCCGCTGCCGTGAGTTGGTAATCGGTCATGCCGTTCGCACTCCTTGTCACCGTGATGACGCCCGATTGTTCCAGTTCTTTCAGTCTTTTTGACAGGAGTGCAGGAGACATTTTTGGTAGACCGCGGCGCAACTCGTTAAAGTGCGTCGATCCGCAAAGGAGTTCGCGGACGACCAAGGTCGTCCACCGCGAGCAGAGGATTTCCGACGCCATTGATACTGGACAGAATTGCCCGTAGCCGTCACGCTCTACCATAAGGACCCTCCACCGGTCTGGATCAGGCACGATATTGCAAAGCAACCAATCCGCCAAACGCTCCTTGCCCACTCATACTGAGGCGGAGTTCAGTACAGTTCGTGTACTAGCCGCAATTGTGAAACGAGCGCAGAGTTTCAATCCTCACGAGATAGGAGGCATTGATATGCGCGGGCTTGCAGAACCAACACAGAACCTTGTCGGCGGTCAGAGCATCGTCGAACTAACCAATTCAGTCCTGCCCACCTTCGCGCAACGCGCCGCATCGATCGACGAGAGCGACACCTTCGTCGGCGAGAATTACGCGCTGCTAAAGGAATCTGGCCTCGCGCGGGCAGGCGTTCCAATCGAATTGGGCGGGCTGGGCGCTGAAGTGCCCGAACTTTCTGAGATGCTCAAATCCATTGCTCGTGCATGTGGGTCCACTGCGCTTGCCTTTTCCATGCATACCCATCAAGTCGCCATCCCCGCCTGGCGCTGGCGGCATCAAAAGGTGGCCGTGGTGGAGCCGCTCCTGAGACGTGTTGCATCGGAGCAAATCATATTGCTCTCGAGCGGAGGATCAGACTGGATCGGCGGATCGGGCAAGGCCATGAAAGTTGATGGCGGATACCGGATCACCGCGCGTAAACGCTTCACTTCCGGCGCGGCGGCAGGAAACATCCTGATGACCGGTGCTGTTTATGAAGAACAGGACGGCGCGCGCTCCGTCATTCATTTCGGCGTTCCGATGGCATCGCCAGAGGTTTCGATAGAGGATACGTGGCGAACACTTGGAATGAGGGGAACCGGGTCAAACGATATCATCATCGAAAACCTCTTCGTGCCGGAAGCGAGTGTCGCATTTTCCAGAAGTGCGGGACAATGGCATCCAGTATTTCAAGTCATCGCCACGATCGCGTTTCCTCTGATCTACGCGGTCTATCTTGGCGTCGCCGAGAGCGCCCGCGACATCGCAGTCAAGATGGTCCGAAGCAAGGCCAACGGCGATCATCTGATCGAGTTGGTCGGGCGCATGGAAACGTCTCTGAGGGCCGCACAGATTGCGCATCGCTGGATGTTGGAGGTGGTTGCTCGAAACGAACCGTCCGCGGAAACCGTCAACGAGGTTATGATCGGCCGTTCCTTGGTCGCGCGGCACGCTATCGAGGTGACGGAGCTTGCAATGGAGGTCGCAGGCGGCGCGGCATTCTATCGAGAGAATGGGCTGGAGCGCTGTTTCCGTGACATACAGGGCGCTCGCTATCATCCGATGCAGCCCGGAGCCCAGGCGCAATACGCGGGTTCATTCGCACTCGGACTTCCCACCGAGAACATTTTCTAGCGCCCGGCGCAACGGCGAACTCCGCGGCTTCAGGCCATGCCGCTCTGCGACCTCATTCACCATCGCGCCGGGCCGAAGGCTCTCCGAAACGATCTGCCCCTAACCTCGTCCGGCCAGTGCCGGTGAACCTCACGTTCGGACTTCCTGGTTGTGAGCACCTCCAATGTACTCTCCATGGAGAAACTCCCTTCGCTCGTCCATGGAAAGGCAATCACAGATTAAGGCGGGAAGGACAACGTGGGGCTGAAACAGCGCTGACGATGAATCGTAAATCGATACGGGCTCAGTACTTCAGACGAGACTCAAGGCTGATGCCGGTTACGGCTGCGGCAGAGGACAAGCGCTTTGTCGCATCAGAAGCGACGGCGCTGTCTGTCTTGCCTCGCGCGGCTTTCGGATAAAGCGCGCAACTGATGTCTCTCTACCAAGGCGGCTTGCACTGCAGCCTGGAAGGACATGACGCGCTCCCGGATCTTCTCCTCGCGCAAGCCGCATCGCGCAAGTTCGTCCGCCAGCAGACGGCATTCCGCTTTCCAGAAGCCGACCGCCGGTTCTCCGTGCAGATCGTCGAGCGTCGCGGCGCAACGCTCGATATCCCCTGGCCGGGGGATGCTTGGAAATATCACGATTTCGCTTGCGGTCAGCGCGGCGAGAGGGGTGTCGAAAGAAGATGCCATCGAATCAATCCATGTTTCCATGAGACTGTTAGGCTCCGTTGGTTAACGTTTACCTTCTCCTGCTGAGATCCCTGAACAGAACTCGAAAGCCAAAGCCCCAGCAGCCTTATATCTCTGCTGGGACTTCCGCTTGCGGTTGTTAGGTATGCGCGCGCTGTTGCACAGCCCCGCTTTCTTCGGCGGAAATCTGCCCACGCGGCATCAGGCGCCCGACCACGAACACCAGCAGCGCGGCGGCAGCCAGGCATGCGGCAAGAAAAAACATCGGCGCAATCGTGCTTCCCGTACTGTCCTTGATCCAGGGCACGACGTTTTGGGCGACAAAACCGCCGAGATTGCCGACGGAGTTGATTGCGGCGAGCCCGGCCGCCGCGCCGGCACCTCTCAGAAAGCGTGACGGCAGGCTCCAGAAAACCGGTTGGCCGGCGAAGATGCCCGCTGCAGCGATGCAGAGAAATGCAAACTGAACGCCATGATCCGGAATAACAGCCGAAAGGACAAGGCATATGGCGCCCAGCAGGGCTGGAATGACGATATAAGGCGTCTTCGAGACTGCCCTGTCTGCCATCGACGGGACGATATAAAGAGCCACCGCCACCAGAACCCAGGGTATGATGTTTAGAAAGCCGTTGGCCGTGTTGCTGACGCCGAATTCCTTGACGATGGTCGGGAGCCAATAGCTGAGGCCGTAGGCTGCAAGGGGAAAGCCGACATAGCACAATGCCATCAGAAGCACCTTCGGGTTGATGAGCGCCTTGAAGCCGTTCTCCGCGTTCTTGTCCATGTCTGCATTTTCCACCTCAAGCCTGCGTTTCAGCCAGCTCTTCTCCGCATCGCTCAGGAAGTTTGCACTCTCCGGCCGATCCGAGAGGAAAAACAGAGTGACCACGCCTGCTATGACGGCGGGAATGCCCGTCGCGATGAATACCCATTGCCAGCCGGCAATACCATAGAGCCCATCGAGATCGAGCAGCACGCCGCCGAGCGGTGCGCCGACAGCATTGGCAAGAGCGCTGAAGATCATGAACAATCCGACCATCCTCCCGCGATAGGTGGACGGATACCAAAGTGTCAGCAGATAAAGGACGCCCGGAAAGAACCCGGCTTCGCAGGCGCCGAGAAGAAAGCGGAGAATGTAAAACATCGTCGCATTCTGCGTATAGGCCAGCGCGACGGTAACAGCGCCCCACGAGAGCAAAATACGCGCAAACCATTTGCTGGCGCCGTACCGCTCGAGCAGCAGATTGCTCGGGACTTCAAACAGAAAATAACCAATGAAAAAGAGCGAGGCGCCGAGGCCGTAGGCATATTCGCTCATGCCAAGCGCGCCGACCATTTCCAATTTGGCGAAGCTGACATTTTGGCGATCGATGTAGGCAATGAGATAAAGAATGCCTAGAAACGGCATGAGCCGCCACGTGATTTTGGAAATCAGTTGCTTTTCATCAACCATGAATTTCTCCTCGAGCAATTGCATCTGAGGCGGGTGCAGATAGAGCCGGCCCGCCATTGTCAATTGTCGACCGCAGGCTGGCGTTGCCCTCGGCCGATTGATCAAAACCGGCTGCCGGATCCGCCAGCCGGTTCTAGTATCGCAAAGAAGTGGGCTATTTCCGGCCGTCCCGATAGAGCTTTGGGCCATCACCAACGCGTACGGCGACGGGAACGGAAGCGCTGCGCGCCATCGACCTGGCCTTCGCGCTCCCGTCGATGCGCTTGCGCTCGAGGTGGTAAGCATAAGCGAACTGACCCGAGATGCCTGCGACAACAAAGAGCGGACCGATCATCTGGTCGTGATTAGTAATGTAGAGCAGCACCTGACCCGCCATCGCGAGGATTGTTCCCGCGACGAAAATATTCAGCGAGTGGCGGCCGATGATGGTCAGTGGATGATCGGACGGACGGCGCAGGATACGAGATAGCACGGGAATATTGATTATGAGGTAGCTGAGCGCCAGCACATGCAGCAGCCGCGGCAGTGACAGGAAAGTCTTGTCGAAACCGGTAAGGACAGGCGGCAAGCCAAGCGCCGCAAGCGAATTTCCGAGATCCCAAAGCTGACCGACCACCCACGCGAAGGACAGCGCCACATAGCTCGATGCGAGAATGAAAAGCGCCGGATGCTGAGGCAGCTTGCCGCCGCGCTTTACATGCATGATGCCGACAACGCCGATCGTGAACAAGAACTGCCACGAGAGCGGATTGAGGAACCAGTAGTCGGCGATGAGCATGTTGTGCGGCGCGATCTGATAGATGCCCGCAAGCAGCCACACAGCACCCGAAACACCGAGCGCCACCAGCGGATGGGCTGAGTGCAGAAGCAAGATGACTGGCACCATGAGCATCAGGGCGCCGTACATCGGCAGTATGTTGTTGTAGCCGATCTGGTGACCAAGCAGAAGCAGAGCGGGTATTCCATCGGTTAAGTTCATCAAGACGGCGAGGATATTGATTTCGACCAATAATCCCGGCCGGTGGAACAACCAGGCGCCGCAAATGAACAGCGCGAGCGTTATGAAGGTCGTAATCATATGGGCGAGATAGAGCGTGAAGGCACGCTTGATCGCCTTCTTCGCCGTGTCCAGCCGCTTCCCGACCTTGAAGCCGGAGCCGTAGGCGAGTCCGACCGCAATGCCCGAAACCAGCACAAAGGCTTCCGCAGCGTCGGAGAAGCCGAAATTCTTCGTCGTCACGTATTCGAATATCTGGCCGGGAACGTGATTGATGAAAATCGTGATGAGGGCAAGGCCGCGCAAAACATCGAGCCTCGTATCGCGCGCTGGCCGCGCTGCGGATTGGGACAAGCGCTCAGCGCCGATGGCGTTTTCCGGCGTAGCCGCCATGATGTCTCTCCTGTTTGACCTGCAAACGCAGTTGCAGCCAAAAAGTTTCACCTTTTGGCTGCAACGAATCGCCGGAGTGTGAGCGTGGAAAATGCTGCTATCCGACCGGATATCCCTCGTGGGGATTGGCGACTTCGCTGCCGTTGATCTCCAAAGTGTAACCGTCCGGATGGGACGATTTTGAGACAGAAATGCGATATTTCACACCTGAGTGTTCGATCTCTGCCGAAAAGCCGTCCCAACCACTCGGCAGCGCCGGGCGAACAAAAAGCTTTCCGTTTTTCAAACGGATACCGAGAATCCCCTCGACTGCGGCACGATAGAGCCAGCCCGCGGAACCCGTATACCACGTCCAGCCGCCGCGGCCCTTTAACGCACCTTCGCCGTAGACGTCGGCAGCGACGGTGTAGGGCTCGACTCGATAGTGCTCGGCCGATGCCTTGTCGCGCGCATGGGTGATCGGGTTCAGGAGTTCGAAACAGGCCATCGCTTCGTCACCCCGGTTGAGCTGAGCAAGCGCCATGACCACCCAAGTGGCTGCATGCGTATACTGGCCGCCATTCTCGCGAACGCCCGGAGGATAGGCCTTGATATAACCCGGATCCCTGACCGACGTAGCAAAAGGCGGGGTAAACAGGCGGATGATCCGTGCTTCCTTATCCACGAGGCGGTTCAGAAGCGCGTCCATGGCCTTGACCGCGTGATCCGGATCGCCTTCGCCGGAAAGCACGCTCCAGGATTGCGCGATCGAATCAATTTGGCATTCCAGGCTTTCCTTCGAACCGAGCAGGCTACCGTCGTCGAATGTGCCTCGGCGGTAATAACCGCCATCCCAGCCGGCGGTTTCGAGCGCCTTCTTCAATTCGACGAGATGTTTCGTCCAGCGCTCGACGCGGGCGGTGTCGCCCCGCTCTTCCGCAAAAGGCGTGAAGGACCGCAGCGCGCCGGCCAGGAACCAGCCGAGCCAGACGCTCGTGCCTTGGCCATGGATACCGACCCGGTTCATGCCGTCGTTCCAGTCGCCCCCCATGATCAGCGGCAGGCCATTGGCCCCCTTGCGCTTGATCGCAAGATCGAGCGCCAATGCCGCATGCTCGTAGATGCTGACCTTGTCGTCCGAGACTTCCGGACGATAGAAGGAGTCGTGCTGGCCTTCGAGCAGCGCCGGCCCTTCAAGGAAAGGAAGTTCCTCGTCGAGCACGCTCTTGTCGCCTGTTGTGGTGCAGTAGTGGTGGATCGCATAGGCAAGCCAGACCACGTCATCCGAGATCAGTGTGCGGACACCCGCGCCAGTTCCCGGCAGCCACCAATGCTGGACATCGCCCTCGCGGAACTGCCTCGAGGCAGCATTGACGATCTGGTTGCGCGCAAGCGACGGTTCCTGAAGCACGAAAGCCAGCGTATCCTGCAACTGGTCGCGGAAGCCAAAAGCGCCGCTTGCCTGATAGAAGGCAGACCGCGCCATGATGCGGCAGCCGAGGCTCTGATACGGCAGCCAGGCATTGACGAGATTGTTCATCGCCTGGTTCGGCGTCGAAATCTGAACCTTGCCGGTAAAGCTCTGCCAGAAATCGCGGTTTGCCTGAACGGTGTCCTCAACGGAGGTCTTGCGGATCTCGGCGATCAAGGTTTGGGCCTCTTCCCGCGATGCCGTGTCGCCCAGGAAGAAGGTGACGTCACGCTCTTCCCCGGCGCCGATTTCGATATCGATTGCGAGCGCCGCTGCCGGATCGCCGTCAAGTTCCGTGGCGCCGGAAAGTGCAACGGATGGCTTGAGCGCCTGAGGAGCTTGGATCGTACCTGCCTTGCCGATGAACTCGCGCCTGCTTGTTGTGAAGCTGGACGGCTTCACGCTGGCGGCAAAGAAGGACACGCGGTTCGAGAAGTCGATACTGTACTGGTTGGCGGCAAGGAGTGCGCCGGTTTCCTCATCATTCGATGAGAGTATGAAAGGCACCGAGCGCTGTGCATTATTGCCGAGAACCCATTCGACATAGCCATAGAGCCGCAGCTTGCGCGCCGTAGTGCCCATGTTGCGCAACCGGACGCGCTGCAGCTTGACCGGCCTCTGGCGATCGACCGTCTGCGTCACTTCCAGCGCGATGTCGTTCTGCTCGCTGGAGAAGACGGAGTAGCCGAGACCATGGCGTGCCTCGAAGCGGACATCGCTCCGCTGCGAAAGCCCAGCAAAGGGCGTCATCAGCGCGCCGGTTTCCAGATCGGTGACGTAAATCGCCTCGCCTGAGCGGTTGACGACGGCATCATTCGACCACGAGGTCAGCTGGTAGTCGCGCGAGTTGACGCTCCAGGTGAAACCCGCGCCTTCCGCAGACACGTGGAAGCCGAACTTGTCGTTCGAGATCACGTTGATCCAGGGCTGCGGCGTCGCCGTGCCGCCGGCAAGGCGGACGACATATTCGCGGCCGTCGCGTGCAAATCCACCGAATCCGTTCCAGAAGTCGAGATCGCCTTCTTCCTCGATCGCAAGCGCCGGCGGCTTGGGCTTCACGACGCGCGCCACGCGCTTGACCGGAGTCTTACGCTGCTCGCGTTCCATTTCCTGCACTTCGTCCTTGGAAGGCGCAGAAAGGGCGATGGCGCGGTTGATCTGATCGACAACCTTGCCGTTCTTCGCATGGAAGGTGACGCGCGAAGTGGCCATCAGTGCATGATAGGTCGCCTCCTCCATCAAATCCTTCCGGACGGCAAAGATATGCTGCCGAAGACCATCGGCCTGGCCGATGCGGCGCACGTTTTCGCACATCTGGTCGACGGCGTGCTGCATATCCTGCGCATAGGAGGATGCACGTTCATTCATGATGACGAGATCGGCCGTCACGCCGCGCGAGCGCAAATATTCCTCCGCCAGCAATGCCTCGCGAACGATGTCAAGATCCATATCGTCATCGATCCGCAACATGAAGATCGGGAAGTCGCCGGAGATCGCGAGCGGCCACAGCGACGATTGCGAGTGCATGCCAGCGCGAACTACCGCGGCATCGGCGCGCAAATCCATGTCCGGATAGACCAGATGCCGGCCGAGATACTGAAAGGCGGCGGCCTGCTGCGACGTCACGCCGACGTGGCGCATCTGCACCTGCGTACGTGTCCAGGCCTGCACGAGCTCATGGTTGAAGGCATCGGCGTGGCGATAGCGCGCGACGGCCTTATCCACTTCGTCGCGGCTGGGGGCGACGATGGTCCAGAAGATCACGCTGACCTTCTTGCCGGCCGGTACACGCACCGTGCGGCGAAGGGAAAGAATCGGATCGAGCGTAAAGCCGTCGGTGCCCGAAAGGGTCGCTCCGGGATCGAAAGCTGCGGCATCCGCGAGACTGCGGCCGCGGCCGATGAACTTGCGGCGATCGGTCTCGAATTCCGTCTGGCGTGAAGGACCGGCACTATCAACGATCAGATGGGCAATGCTCATGTTCGGTTCGCCCGGATCGCGTTTGTTGCGCTCGGCACGGATGGCGTCGCCGCGTTTGCCGAATTCCGTCTTCACGAACATGCGCGCGAATGCCGGATGGGCATTGTCCGTATCGTCGGTCGTGATCACGGGTTCCAGATAGGAGGTAACTTCGATGAAGCGGTCTTCCGATCCCATATTCACAAGCGTCAGCCTGCGGCCTTCTGCATCGTGTTCAGTCGCAACAATGCATTCCAATTCGCTGCTGAGGTCGCCAACGACCTTGGTGAATTCCGCCTTTTCGTCGGCGAAAAGCACATTGACCTTTTCACCTTCGACACTTTTCGGTTCGGCCGTCGCGGACCACCATTCGTTGGTCGCCGTATCACGCAGGAAGATGAAGCTCCCCCAGCGGTCTTCCGTCGGGTCTGCCTTCCACCGGGTAACGGCCTGGCCGTTCCAGCGCGCATAGCCGGCACCGGTCGCCGTCAACATCATCGAATAGTGACCGTTGGACAGGAACACGAGTTCGCGGTCGCGCGAAAGTGGATCGGCGATCTTGCGAAGTTCCGGCCGCAACAGGTCTTCCTGGATGCTGGCGGGCGTATCCGATTCGTGCTTGCCGCTCATAACGGGGATGTCGCGCGGCGCCTTTTCCTGCAGCAGCAATTCGGCGGCTTCGATTACCGGATCGGAATGGAAGAGTTCGCGCAGATGCCCGTTAAAGGCGACGTTGGCGACGGCCGCGATCGACATGCCGTGATGGTGCGCATAGTAGTTATAGACAACTGCGCATTTCTTGCCTTCCGGCACGCGGGTCGGCGTGAAGTCGACGGCGTCATGGAATCCGAACTTGCCGAGCGCACCAAGCTTACGCAGGCGCTGCAGATTTTCGAGTGCCGACCGCGGGTCGTATTGGCTGGCGAGAATCGAGGCATAGGGCGCGATGACGGCATTGTGGCCGAGACCGCGTTTCAGGCCGAGCGTAGGCACGCCGAAGTTCGTATATTGATAGTTGAGGTTATGGTCGCGAGCATTGAAGGCCGCTTCCGAAATGCCCCACGGAATACCGAGCTTGCGTCCGTAGTTCATCTGCTCGACCACGACCAGATTGTTGGTCTGATTGAGAATACCCCCGCCGCGCTCCTGCATGACGAGCGGCGGCATCAGATATTCGAACATCGAGCCGGACCAAGAGACCAGAGCGCCGCGCGGACCGACCGGCACGACTTGGCGGCCGAGGCGATACCAGTGCTCCGTCGGCAGGTCGCCCTTCGCGATGCCGAAGAGGCTGGTGAGACGGCATTCCGACGCCAGGAGGTCGTAGCAGGCCTGATCGAGCTCGCCGCTTTCGACACGGTAGCCGATCGAAAGAAGACGGCGTTCCGGACGGAAGAGGAAGCTGAAGTCCATCGAAAAGGCGAGATCGCGGGCCTTGTCGCGAAGCGCAATCAGGCGCGGGCGCAACGCGTCGATATTCGAAAGGTCGAATGTGCTGTCGGAAATATGCGCTTCGCAAACTCTGACGAGCGACTCCGCCCAGCGCGTTAGTTCGCCGCTAAGCGCCGACTTCACCTCGTGATCGAGGTTTGCCGCAAGTTTCTGGATGTCGCGCGCAAGAACTGCAAGATTGATGACGCGGATCGAAGCGAACTCATGCTCGCGCTTGACTGCTGCGAGCGCGTTCTGGAAGCCGACAATCCGTTCTTCCAGACGGCGGCGAAGCGGACGGACGGTCTTGCGATCATCCGGCAGGTCGGCGAGCACTTCACGGAGAATGCCGGCGGTATCGCCGACCCCGTCGAGATTGCCCTGCATATGCGCCGAAGGCGCCTCGGCCCAGTTGCGGCAGGCAGACGAAATTGCGATCAGGTGGCCGGCGAGATTGCCGCTGTCGACAGCGGAAACATATCGCGGCCCAAGCGTCTGCAGCGTGTCGGTGTGGTACCAGTTGAAGAGGTGCCCACGGTACTTCTCCATCTTGTCGATGGTGGCGATCGTCTGCTCCAGCCGCTCGATCGTTTCCTCGAAGGAAAACCAGCCGAACTGGCGGCCGGAAACGACCGAGAGCAGATACACACCGATATTGGTCGGCGAGGTACGGCTCGCGACGATGACGTGCGGCGTTTCCTGAATATTATCTGGCGGCAGGTAGTTCTGTTCCGCCGTGGTGAAGGTCTCAAAATAACGCCAGGTGCGGCGCGCGATCTTTCTAAGCTCGCTCGATACCGAATCGGCAACTTCCAACCGGTCTTCGGTTTCTGCTGACTGGCTAACATACCAGGCAACGAGTGGTGAAAGGATCCACAACAGGGAAAACGGAATGCCGACGAGAAATGCGTTGTCGCCGGGAAGTGCCGCAAAACCGAGTGCGAGCAGCGCAAGCACCGGAGCGTGCCACATGGCGCTGTAGTAGGAGAGGATTGTTCCCTGCCCGCCCGCCTGAACGCTGGCGGCGGTACGCCATTGCAGCATCAGTTTATGGCTGACGAGAAGACGATAGAGCGAACGGCCGATCGCATCGGCCATCATGCAAGCGGTATCGGCAATGAAGACGATACGAAGGGCCACTTGGGCGTTCGCAGCGCGGATATCCGACCAGACGGTATAGAGATGTGCCCGTGCGACGATATCGCTGGTGCGCGGGATGATGCCGTGGATGAGCGACAGCGTCGGCGCAACGAACAGGCAGAAGATCAGGAGTATCTGCCATACGAGTGCGCCAAGCGGGCCCATGAAATACCAGCCGAGCACGGAAGCGAAAAACCAGGCGATCGGCGTCAGCGACCGGCGCAGATTATCGAACATCTTCCAGCGCCCGAGAGCGGTGACGCCGTATTTCGGATTGAACATATATGGCAGAAGCTGCCAGTCGCCACGTGCCCAGCGATGCTGGCGTGACGTCTCGACTTCGTAGCGGATCGGGAAGTCTTCGACGAGCTCCAGATCGGTGACGAGCGCGCAACGCGCCATCGAGCCTTCGAGAAGGTCGTGGCTCAACACCGAATTCTCATCGATACGGCCCCTGAGAGAAGTCTCAAAAGCATCGACATGGTAAAGGCCCTTGCCGGTGAACGTGCCTTCGCCCGCGAGGTCTTGGTAGACATCGGAAACGGTGAAGACATAAGGGTCGAGACCGCGATTGATGGAGAAGACGCGCTGGAAGACCGAAGCGTCCTTTCCGGTCGTCAGCGACGGGGTCACGCGCGGCTGCAACACGCCATAGCCGCTTTCGACGCGGCCGCTCTTCGGATTGATCACCGGACGGTTGATCGGATGGTAGAGCTTGCCGACAAGCTTGGTCACGGCATCGCGCATCAGGCGCGTGTCAGAATCAAGCGTCATGACATATTGAACGCCAGCCGGAGCAATATTGGCGCCCGGCAGATAAGTCGTGTCGCTGTCGCCGCGCAAAAGCATGTTCAGCTCATGCAGCTTGCCGCGCTTGCGCTCCCAGCCCATCCATACACCCTCGGACGGGTTGTAGAGGCGGCGGCGATGCAGGAGATAGAAGCGCGTTTTGCCGTCATAGGCGTAACGTGCCGAAAGATTGGCGATTTCGCGCCTGGCGTAGTCTAGCACTTCGAGATCGTTTGCCGTCTCCTCGGCGTCGCTGTCCGGCCAGTCGCTCAGCAGCGCGAAATAGATTTCGCCGCGCGGATTGGCGAGATAGTGAACCTCAAGATTGCGAACCAGGTCATCGACGCTGTCGCGGTTCGAAATCAGGCATGGCACGACAAGCAGCGTGCGCGCATCCTCCGGAATGCCTTCCTTGAACTCGTAGCCGACAAGGCGCGACGGCGTCACGAAGAAGGACAGCAAGGTATTGAAAAGACCTGTTGCTCCCTCCGATGCCGGAAGAGAGAACATGATCAGCAATATGGCGATTTCCAGCGTGCCCATGCCGGCATTGGCCATGAGCCGCCCGACGATCGCCATCGCGATGATCGTAAGCAGCATGACGGGAACAGCAATCGACAGCCAATTGAACTTGCGGACAGTTCGGACAAAATGCTGGACGAGGGTCGGGCGATAATTGGCACGTTCCTCAAGCTTCGGCCTATGCGTGCCGGCAAGATAGCCGCCGACGTTCGGCTCATGCGGTTGCGGCTCCTCCGACGCCCTCGCCTGGCTAGTCATGTCGAGCGCAAGCTGCGCGACTTCCATTTCCGTCAGCGGTGAGCGCTTGGCGAGCTTTTCGATCTGCTTGCGGTATTTGTTGCGTGATCCCGAATCGAGGATGCCGTAATCGGAATTCTCCCAGAGCAGCTTGTCGACATGGCTGACCTGCTCGACCCAGACCGACCATTCCGCGTCATCGATCTCGCGAAGGCTCCGGATGATGTTGCCCATCGTGACATTGCCGGAGGACAGGCGGCTGTGCTCCGCCATCGTCGCTTCTTCGGTATCACGGCCGAGCATTTCCAGACGCTCGTCGAGCCAGGCGATCGCAAGGCTAGACGCCTGCGAACCGTCGCGCATGCGATAGAGGAACTGCGTCGAGAAGGTATTGTCCTCGGCAAGCGGCTCCAGCGTTCTCAGATATTCCGCAGCCTTCGCCGGATCGTCCAAACGCACGAGTTCATCGGCCGCCTCGTTCGCACGGCGGCGGATGCGCCGGCTACGCTCAACGCGGCTGGAAATACGGCGGAGGTTTTCGACGAGAACATAGCGGACGAGGGATGGGACAGCCCAGAGCTCACCGATGCGCAGCGTCTCGCCCAACTGGAAGCCATCGACAAGCGCCGTCAGACTTTCCTGTGAAACGGTGCTGTGGGTGTGAGCGACATAGAGCCAGGCGAGCACCAGCGTGCGCGGTACCTGCACGCCATCGACATCGATGGTCGGCAGTTCGCGATAGAAGCGCCGCGGGAAGTCGCGGCGGACCTCCTGAATTGCCTCTTCGACGATATAGTGGTTATCGAGAAGCCATTCGGCGGCAGGCGTGATTGTCTCGCCCGCTTCTACGTCGGCCGCGGTCGTGCGGTACACGCGTAGGATTTCCTTCTCGTTCTCCTTATGCCGTGCAAAAAAATCGAAGGCGGTGAAGGCCGGCAGCGAATCGACGCCTTTGCGGGCGACCAATTCACCCATCGCCTTGATGTCTTCGATCGACAGGTAGGTCGAGCGGATCGAGTCGTTGTGATCGATGTGCTTGACTTCGGATTCGCGCGATGGGCTTGGAGACGGAATGGAAATTGTCATGGGTTCGGTTCTGGATCCAAACTAAGTTATGGTGATTTTGCCTAGCCTTTTGCACCGGCAATTATGACTGCGACATGAACGGCCAAGGGCCTTTGCAGGAAGATGCGAAAGCCGCAGATTTTCGATACGAAACGGTTTAGGCCTGATTTATGGCACGATTCTGCCGGTCATAGCTGCCATTTGCCTCCACCCCGAAGAACCATCCGGGAAAGTTGGACACCATCCCGATAATTCAAGTCAAGAGGCACGGAATTGCGCAGCTTCGCCTATCTCAATTCGGCAGATATTCGCTGTTCAAAGAAAAATCCGGCACCCTCAGGCACCGGATCTATAACATGATTGGACCGCAATTGTGATTGGCCGAAGTTCTTGCTTCAACCAGCGATTTGAAAAGGAAGTTCATTACGTGCCGACATATGTCAGCACGAAAGCTCCATCAGCTGATAACGCCGCAGACCAAAGCTGTAACGAACGCGAACGCCGCGGCAAACAGCGCGGCATTGAGCGCAAAATGAAGCTTCTGGCGCGTTGAGGCCGGCTTCTTGGCCGGTACGGAACCATAATGGTTCGCGTGAGTATGCGACATACCCAAGTCTGCCATGTGTTGCCTCCGTCTCTTCTTGTGGATGCGGCGATCAGCCGGCACCGATATTCCTATATTCTCTATAAGCTAGGTAGAGATAAATTTCCGTCCAGAGGGCGAGGGATAGAAAATCTGACCCACGCCCCACAGACGGCTCAGCAAAGCGTGCGCCATGCCCAGATCAACGAACGCTCGATCGCGTTTTCCTCTCTCTGGGCACCCGAGGAAGCCTCGATCAATCGGCGATCTTTTTCAGCAGGAACGGAGATGGTTGTCTGCTCGCTCCGCTCAACCTTGGCCGGAGGATCGAGATATCCCATGGTCATTCCGCCGAGAAAGAACATGCCTCACCTCCACGATCACGAAAGCTAACACTCGTTAACATGATCATGACAGATGAAAATCGGCTGTCAATAGTCTAGTCGAATAGTCGTCTTTTAACGGCCGCTTAACCTTAGCGCACCGATGCCCGAAGGGATTTCAAATATTTGAAAAACCGCGCTTCAGGCTTTGACGAAGCCTTTGCTCGCGATCATCAAATTTCTCGTGTAATCCTCGTGAACATCCGCGCTGGCCAGTTGGCCCGAGGTCAGCCGCTCGACGACGGCACCGTTGCGCATCACGGCAAGCCTTTCGCACATATGGGTGACGACACCAAGGTCGTGGCTCACCATGACAAAGGTGAGATTGCGGTCACGCCTGATTTGTTCCAGCAGATTGAGCACCTCCGCCTGCACGGAAGCGTCGAGCGCCGACGTCGGTTCATCGAGCAGCAGGATCGACGGCTCGACGATCAGGGCGCGCGCAATCGCCACGCGCTGCCGCTGGCCGCCTGAAAGCTGGTGCGGGTAGCGAAATCGGAAGCCGTTTCCAAGGCCGACCTCGTCCAGTGCCCGTTCGATGCGCTTCTCGCTGTCGGCAATCCCGTGAATTGCCAATGGCTCGAGCAGCAGTCGGTCGATCGTCTGGCGTGGGTGCAGCGAGCCATAAGGGTCCTGGAACACCATCTGGACATTTCGATAGAAGGCCTTGCTGCGCTTTGAACCCTGCAGCAGCTGATCATGAATGCGAATTGCGCCACCCTTGACTGGCGCAAGGCCTGCTACCGCACGAAGCAGCGTCGACTTGCCGGAACCGGATTCCCCAACCAGCCCGAACGAGCCGCCGGATGCCACCGCGATGCTGACATCCTGAAGCGCATGAAAATCGTCATAGATGACGCTGAGATTCTCGACCGAAAGCGCCGCACTCATGCAGCCCACTCCGGCTTGCGGTCGAGCACCGGCAGCGGATGGCGATCTTCGCCGATTTGCGGCATGCAATTCAAAAGTCCTTGCGTATAGGGGTGCTGCGCATTTTTGAGGTCGGAAGCCCTAAGCTCTTCAACGATCTTTCCGGCATACATCACGATGACGCGGTCGCAGAACGAGGAAACAAGGCGCAGATCATGCGACACGAAGATAAGCCCCATGCCGCGCTCGGAAACCAGCTTGTCCAGGATCTTCAACACGTCGAGCTGCACGGTGACGTCGAGTGCCGAGGTCGGCTCGTCTGCGATGAGCAGTTCCGGCCCGGCAATCAGCATCATGGCGATCATTGCACGCTGGCCCATGCCACCTGAGACCTCATGCGGGTAGAGATCGAAGACACGCTTCGGATCACGGATCTGCACCGCCTCCAGCATGGCAAGCGCCCGTTCGGTCGCCTCGGCCTTGCCGACCTTCTCATGCGTTCTCAGCGTCTCGCAGATCTGCCGGCCGATCGACATCACCGGATCGAGTGAATATTTCGGATCCTGCAACACCATGGCGATGCGCTTGCCGCGCAGACGCCGCCGCTCTTTCGCTGAAGCCTGGAGCAGATCGATGCCGGCGAAGTTGAGCCTGTCGGCCGTGACGATGCCATGCTTCGGCGTGAGCCCCATGATCGCGCGGCCGGTCTGCGACTTGCCGGATCCAGACTCTCCGACAATGCCGAGGCGTTCCTTGACCAGTGTGAAGGAAACGCCGCGAACAGCTTCGATCACGCCGGTGCGCGTCGGGTAGCTGACCTTCAGATTGTCAACCGTCAGCAAAGCCGTCACTGGTCGGTCTCCTTGGGATCGAGCGCATCGCGCAGGCCGTCGCCAAGCAGGTTGAAACCGAGGCTGACGATGAGAATCGCAATACCCGGCATGGCTGCGACCCACCATTGATCGAGAATGAAACGGCGACCCGAGGCGATCATCGCGCCCCATTCCGGCAGTGGCGGCTGCGCGCCGAGACCGAGAAAACCGAGACCGGCAGCCGTCAGGATAATACCAGCCATGTCGAGCGTTACGCGAACGATCAGCGACGAGAGGCAGAGCGGCATGACATGGCGGATGATAATGCGGACTGGCGATGCGCCCATCAGCCTGACGGCCGAGATGTAATCCGAGCGCCGCACCGTCAGCGTTTCCGCGCGGGCGATGCGGGCGTAAGGAGGCCATGACGTGATTGCAATCGCGATGATCGCATTTTGGATGCCCGGCCCGAGCGCGGCGACAAAGGCAAGCGCCAGCACCAGCTTCGGGAACGCCAGGAAGATGTCGGTGATACGCATTAACACTGCATCCACCCATCCGCCGGCATAGCCGGAGACCGTGCCGACAATCAATCCAATCGGCGCCGAGATGATCGCTACGAGCACGACGACGAACAGCGTCAGCCGCGACCCGTAGATCAGGCGAGAAAGGATATCGCGACCCTGGTCGTCCGTGCCGAGCAGATACTCGCCGGTACCCGGCGGCAGAAGTCGCGCATTCTTTAGGTCGCCGACCACCGGCGAATGCGTGGCCAACAGATTAGCGAAGGCGGCAACGAGCAGCAGCGCGACAATGATAATGAGACCAAGGACGGCAAGCCTGTTCGCACTGAACTGCCGCCAGGTCACATAGGCCCGACCGAGACGGGCCTGCATGCGCGATTGCGGACGATCGGAAAGCAGCCACTGGCGGCGGCTCATCGGCGCTGGCTGGCTGGCCGGAACTGTCATCGGCTTCGCGTCCTTGGATCGAGCGTCCGATAGAGGAGATCGGACAGAAGGTTGATGCCGATGAAGACCGTGCCGATGACGATCGTGCCGCCGAGGACGGCGTTCATGTCGGCGTTCTGAAGCGAATTGGTAATGTAAAGGCCAATGCCGGGCCAGGAGAAAACGGTTTCTGTCAACACTGAGCCCTCGAGTAGACCGGCATAGGAAAGTGCGATCACAGTCACGAGCGGCACCGCTGCATTACGCAATGCGTGGCCCCAGATTACGCGGGTTTCCGAAAGCCCCTTGGCGCGTGCAGCAACGATATATTCCTGGCTGAGTTCGTTCAGCATGAAGCTGCGCGTCATGCGGCTGATATAGGCGAGCGAGAAATAGCCGAGCAGCGATGCCGGCAGGATGATGTGCCGGAAGACGTCATAAAATACATCCCACTGCCTCTGCCAGATGCTGTCAATCAGATAGAAGCCGGTAATCGGCGTGAACGTATATTCAAAGACGATGTCGATGCGCCCCGGAAAGGCCACCCAGCGCAGCTGCGCATAAAATATGACGAGCGAAATCAGCGCCAGCCAGAAGATCGGCACGGAATAGCCGACAAGCCCGACGACACGCACAATCTGGTCGGCAAGGCTGCCGCGCCGGACGGCTGCAAGCACGCCCAGCGGAATGCCGATTACGGCACCGATGATGGTGCCGAGGGTCGCAAGCTCGATCGTCGCCGGAAAGACGCGCCGGATATCGGTCATCACCGGATTGGTGGTCAGAACCGAATTGCCGAAATCACCGGAAAGGATACCTTTGATATAGATGAAGAATTGCTGATAGAGCGGCAGATTGAAGCCGAGCTCTTCACGCACGCGCTCAACGACATGCGTCGGCGCGCGGTCGCCCAGGATCGCAAGAACCGGATCGATCGGCACGACACGGCCGATGAAAAAGGTGACGGCCAGAAGTCCGAGATAGGTCGTCACGGCAGCAACCAGGAAACGCCCGATTGCTTTCGCGAGAGGAGCGGCACGGCCCTTTGCGGGCCGCGCCTCCATTTTTGTTTCCAGAATGCTCAACGAACGAATCCTGCCGGATTATTCCTTGGCGATCGGACCGACGAAGTTCGTGTCGAAGCTCGGTCCGAGTTTGAAGTCCTTCAGGTTCTTACGATAGCCGGCGACTTCGATCTGCTGGAAGATAAAGACGAAGGGGCTGTTCTCAAGGTACTTCTTCTGAATGTCCTGATATATCGCAGCACGCTTGGCGCTATCGCGCTCAAGTAGCGCGGCCTTGGCTTGCTTGTCGAGTTCCGGCGTTTCGAAGGTATTGCGCCACGCAAGCGTCTTGTTTGTGCCCGCATCCGAATTGTCCGGGTTCGCCGTGAAAGTATCGGCATTCGAGTTCGGGTCGAAATAGTCGGAACCCCATTGGCCGATATACATGTCATGTGTGCGGGCACGATATTTTGTCAGCGTCTGCTTACCATCGCCCGGAATGATTTCGAGTTTCACGCCGGCTTGCGCCAGCGTCTGCTGCATGGATTCGGCAATGCCTGTGACCGGCTGCGTGTTGCGCACGTCCATCGTCACGGAGAAGCCATCCGGAAGGCCGGCTTTTGCCAGCAGTTCCTTGGCCTTGGCAACGTCGAGCTTGAACGGATTTTCGTCAATCGCGCCAAGCTGGCCCTTCGGCAAGAACGTCTGGTGGATTTCGCCGATGCCCTTGATGAGGGTCGAACTGATCGCGTCATAATCGACGAGATACTTGAAGGCCTGCTGTACCTCCGGTTTCTTCAGGTTCTCGTTCTTGAGGTTGAGGCTGACGTAATAGATCGTGCCTTTCGGTGCGCTCGTCGACGCAAGGTCGGCGTTCTTCGAAACAGCCTCGAGATCGCCTGGCTCGAGGTTGCGCGCGATATCGATGTCGCCCGCCTCCAGCGCCAGACGTTGCGCGGCACTTTCCTTCATGTAGCGATAAATGACGCGGTTCAGCTTCGCCTTGTCGCCGTAGTAATTGTCGTTGCGCTCCAGCACGACGACTTCGTTGGCGCGCCATTCGCGCAGCTTGTAGGCACCGGAACCGGCATAGCCAGTCTTCAGCCATTCATTGCCGAAGTCGTTGTCATACTTGTATTCCGCGCTCGGCGTCATCGGCTTGAGGTGTTCCATCACCAGCTTCTTGTCGACCACGGAGGCAACTGTTGCCGTCAGGCAGTTCAGCACGAAGCTCGGCGCATAGGCCTTGTCGACCGTGAAGACGAAGGTATTTTCGTCCGCCGCCTTGGCCTTTTCGGTGACGTTGTCACCAGTCAGACCGAACTGCGTCAGGATGAACGCCGGGCTCTTGTCGAGTTTGACGGCGCGCTCGAAGGACCAGGCAACATCCTCAGCCGTGATCGGATTGCCGGAGGCGAACTTCAGTCCGGGCTTCAGCTTGAACGTATAGGTCAGGCCGTCATCCGAGACGCTCCAGCTTTCGGCAAGATCACCCTTGACCTTCGACGTGTCGTCCAGGTCGAGGCGAACCAGCAGGCTATAGGTATTGGTGGTCATTTCCGCCGTCGAAAGCTCGAAAGCCTCGCCCGGATCCATGGTAATGATGTCGTCGATGGCGAAACCTTCGACGAGCGTATCCTTCGGCGTCTCGGCATAAGCGCCAGGCGCCGTCAGCATGAGCAGCGAAAGCGCAGCCCCTGCGGAAAGGGCGCGAAAATTGCGGCTGAATTTGGTAATCATCATCGGTCTGTTCCCTTGTTCTTGATTGATTACAAAGCGGTATTTTGGCTCAGACGTTCTTATCCCCCCACGCCGAAGCCAGGATGCGAAGCCAGTTCTCGCTGGCGAGTTTCCGTAAGTCCACCTCACCATATCCAACGTCCCGGAGAGCGGCAATCAGCTTCTGGTTGCCGGCCGCGTCGCCTATTTCGTCCGGAATTGTCGCGCCATCGAAATCGGACCCGAGCGCAACGCAATCGATCCCGACGCGGTCGACGAGATAGTTGATATGGCGGATCATGTCGCTGATTGGTGTGTCGCCCTCGGAGCGGCCATCGGGCCTCAACATCGCTGTCGCGTAATTGAGACCGACAAGCCCATTGCTCTCCCTGATTGCGTCAAGCTGCTTATCAGTCAGATTGCGCGCCACCGGCGTCAGCGCATGCACGTTCGAATGCGTAGCGACCAGCGGTTGATCTGTTGTCTTCGCGACGTCCCAGAAGCCTTTTTCCGTTATGTGGGACAGATCGATCATGATGCCCAGGCGATTGCATTCGCGCACCAGCTCAAAGCCGGCACCAGTCAGCCCCGGCGCCGTATCCGGCAACATCGGAAAGGCGAAGGGCACGCCGTGCCCGAAGACATTATGCCTGCTCCAGACAGGTCCCAGAGAGCGCAAGCCCGCCGCATGAAAGACCTCGAGCGCCGCAAGATCAGGCCCGATCGCCTCGCAGCCTTCAATATGCATGACCGCGGCAAAGATACCGCTCGCCATGGCATTGCGGATGTCCTTCACCGTCCGGCAGAGACGCCAGGCGCCTGCCTTGTCAAGACGCAGTGCGATCGCCGCCATCTCGGTCGCAATGCCGAGCGACGGCAGCCGGTCGAGAGGTGCCGCCAGCGGCGTTGCGTAATGTCCGTTCTGATCGGGATCGGCAAAGACGAGATCGCCAGAGGGCACGTATATGGCGCAGAGGCCGCCGGCGAGACCACCCTGCCGGGCGCGCGGTCCGTCGATATGGCCTGACGTCGTTCCGTTCAGAAATTCGGCAACCGGGTCGTTGCCATCCCTTTCATGTGTCCAAAGCCTGAGGAGAACGTCATTGTGGCCATCAAAGACAAGCTGCATCTGTTTTCCTGCTCTGCCCCGCCGAGCAAATGACAAGCGTGCAGAATAGAAAAGCTGGCAGAATTGACCAGCCCCCTTCTCAGAAATTTATGCGGATGGGTAAATGCCTTGGCTTGAAATAAAAACGGGGCCCGAAGGCCCCATTCCTGATTAGTGCTTTGTCCGCTTCTTCTGCCGGTAGACGTCAACGATGACGGCCGCCACGATGATCAAGCCTTTGACGATCTCCTGGTAATAGGCATCGACCCGCAGGAAGGTGAAGCCCGACGTCATCACGCCGAGAATGACCGTGCCGATCACCGTACCGGTGATGCGGCCGACACCGCCCGTCAGCGACGCGCCTCCGATAACGGCTGCAGCGATCGCATCGAGTTCGTACATCACGCCCATGCCGGCCTGTGCGGTTTGAGCACGAGCTGCCGTGACTACGCCAGCAAGACCTGCCAAAAGGCCGGCGATCGCGTAGACCTTGATCAGGTGCGCTTCGACATTGATACCAGAAACACGCGCCGCCTGCACGTTCGCGCCGATCGCATAGGTAAACTTGCCGTAGCGCGTATAGCGAAGGGCGATGTGGAAGATCAGTGCCACAACAAGGAACACGATAACCGGCCAGATGCCCGTACCGATGAAATTGAACTGATCCGTAAGCCCTGATACCGGCTGGCCCTTCGTATACCATTTGGAAATACCGCGCGCCGAGACCATCATCCCGAGTGTCGCGATGAAGGGCGGAATCTTTGTCTTGGCGATCAACTGTCCGTTGATGTAGCCGGCCAGGAGGCCGATCAGCAGGCCCACGCCGATCGGCACGAAAAACGGCATGTCGGTCAGGCCTGGATAGAGCGCACGTGGCCATGTCGATGCCTGAGCAAAACTCGCCGCAATCATTGCCGTCATACCGACGACGGAACCGGATGAGAGATCGATGCCGCCGGTGATGATCACCTGCGTGACACCGACCGAAATGATGCCGATCACCGACACCTGCAGGATCATGATCGTCAGGCGCTGCGGGTTCATCAAGAAACTCTGGCCGACGAAAATCCAGCCGAGAATTTCGTAAACGAGCGCGATACCGATCAGCACCAAAAAGATACTGAGTTCCGGCGGCACGCGGTGCCGCCTCGTCCGTGTTGCAAGCGGAGCCTGGCTTTCGGCTGCCTCAGTATTCATGTTAAACCTCCCTCCGGCGATTGATTGGGGCCGCAGATCACTGTGCGGCGAGCTCCATCACCTTGACCTGTGTTGCTTCGTCGCGATTGAGGAAACCGGTCACCCGTCCCTCATGCATGACCATGATGCGGTCACTCATGCCGAGAACCTCCGGCATCTCCGACGAAATCATGATGACCGCGACGCCGTTGCGGGCCATCTCCGTCACGAGCTTGTGAATCTCCGCCTTGGCGCCGACATCGATGCCGCGCGTCGGTTCGTCAAGAATAAGGATACGCGGGTTGGTCAGCAGCCAGCGTCCGATCAGAACCTTCTGCTGGTTGCCTCCCGACAAATTCTCGATCCGCTCGTCGAGGTTCGGCGTCTTGACACGCAGCCTGCGCGCCATGTCCTCGCATGTCGCTTCTATTGCGCCTTCCTGCACGAAGCCGGCCTTGACGAATTTGTCCTGCAGCACTGCGATCTGCATGTTCTCGAGCACGTTGAGGATCAGTAGGCAGCCGGTATCTTTGCGGTCCTCCGTGAGGAACGCCATGTGATTTCTGATCGCGTCGGTCGGCGAACTGATATCGACCTTCTTGCCGAAAAGCTCGATCGTGCCGGAGCTTGCCGGCGTCACACCGAACAGCGTCTCGGCGACATTCGAACGGCCTGAGCCCACAAGGCCTGCAACGCCGAGGATCTCGCCCGCATGCACGTCGAACGAAACATCATGGAAGACCTTGTTGAGAGTCAGGTTCTTGACCGAAAGTACCACGTCGCCGATTGGAACCTCTTCCTTCGGGAACATCTGCGTGATCTCACGGCCGACCATCATGCGAATGATGTCGTTGCGCGTCACATCAGTCGATGCGTGCGTGCCGATATATTTGCCGTCGCGGAATACCGAAAACTCGTCGGCGATCTCGAACAGCTCGTTCATCTTGTGGGTAATGTAGACGATACCGATACCGTGCACCTTCAGGCCGCGGATGATCTCAAAAAGATGTGCCACTTCGCGCTCGGTGAGCGCCGATGTCGGCTCGTCCATGATGAGCACGTCGGAGTTATAGGAAACCGCCTTGGCGATCTCGACCATCTGACGGCTTGCGACCGAGAGGTGGCGAACCTCGATATCAGGATCGATGGTTATATTGAGCCGCTGGAAAAGCTCTTCAGTCATCCGGTACATTTCGCCATGGTCGACGAAGCCGAACCGGTTCTTGGGCTCGCGGCGGATCCAGATGTTTTCGGCAACCGTCATGAAAGGCATCAGGTTCAGTTCCTGATGGATCATGGCAATGCCGTTTTCCAGCGCGTCGAGCGGCGACTTGAGCTGTATTTCCACGCCCTTCAGGCGCACGTCACCTTTGTCCGGCGTATAGATGCCGGCCAATATCTTCATCAAAGTCGATTTGCCGGCGCCGTTCTCTCCCATCAGCGCGTGCACGGAGCCGCGCTTCAGCCGGAACTGCACATCATCGAGTGCGACCACACCGGGAAATTCCTTGCGGATGCCCTCGGCGCTCAGGAGATATTCCGCGTTCGGGACGGCTCCGCTTGCACGAACAGCGGCCATAGTGGAAGGGCTGACGGCCATCTCATCTCCTCTCCGGATATCCGACGACGGACGAAACGGATGCGGGCCGTTTGGCCCACATCCGCAATTTCTTCGCCTCAGTTCTTGGCAACGAAGTCTTTGACGTTTTCCGGCGTGACGAGCTGGAAGGGAATGTAGACCTTCTTCTCGATCTTTTCGCCCTTGGCGAGCTTCAGAGCCGCATCAAGAGAGCCCTTACCCTGACCGGCAGCGTCCTGGAACACCGTCACGTCGAGGTCGCCGGCCTGCATGGCGGCGAGCGCATCCTGCGTGGCATCGACGCCGCCGATGACGATCTTGCTCAAATCCTTGCCGGCAGCCTTGAGCGCCTGGATCGCACCGATTGCCATTTCGTCATTGTTCGAGATGACGGCATCGAACTCAATGCCGCTGGAGAGCCAATTGGTCATCAGGTCGGATCCCTGGGTGCGGGACCAGTTGGCCGTTTGCTCTTCGACGATCTCGATGCCCTTGCATTCGTCGGTCGCGACGACGTCATGAACGTCCTTGGTGCGCATGCGGGCAGCTTGGTTGGAAAGCTCGCCCATCATGATGATAGCCTTGCCCTTGCCACCGAGAAGGCGGCAAACTTCCTTGGTTTCCAGCGTGCCTGACTCCTGTTCGTTGGAAGCAACGAACGCCTGCTTGTCCGGAAGCGTATCGACATTCACTGGCTCGCGGTTCACGTAGACGAGTGGAATTCCGGCATCGGCGGCAATTTTCGACATGGCGGTGGTGGCATCTGTATCGACCGGGTTGACGATGATGGCGTCGACCTTGGATGCGATGAAGTTCTGGATCTGGCTCTGCTGCTTGGCGACGTCGTTCTGTGCGTCTTCAACCTGCAGCGTCACGCCATCCAGCGTCTTGGCGTAATCCTGCATGCCATTGCGCAGAACGGTCAGGAAGTTGTCGTCGAAGAGCGCCATGGAAACGCCAACGGTTTCTGCGTGAGCAGCCGTCGACATGACGAGCGCCATCGCAGTGCCCAGGATAAACTTTCTCATTTTATTTCCTCCACAAAACGGTGTCCGGCTGCACCCTCCTCACGCCGGAGCTTTGGGCGCTGCCCAAAAGCCGTAATATGTCGCGCTGCCACTCCCGTTGCGCAGTTCCCGTCCAAAACGGAACAAACAAACCGTAAAATTTGTCTCGCGGAATATTCATTCCATTTTCTGCACGCGGCGTCAACTCTTTTTAAGGAAATGAAAATAGAAAGCCGCGACGGGCGGACAGGCCGATGAAATCGTCACGCTGCGCGCCTAGATGTGCGGACGTAACGATAGAAACCGCTGCGCCCACCAAAAATCCCCAAGGAGAAGCCATGTCCATTTCCATGTACCGCCTGACCGTTCCGGTGTTTCAGCGCGGGCTTGCGACACTGAAAAATTATCTCGACAAGGCCGAGGCTTATGCAAATGAGAAGGGGATTGATCCGAATGAACTGGTCACCGCCAGGCTGGCACCCGATATGCTGCCGCTGTCCGGCCAATATCAACGCGCGAGCGACACCGCCAAGCTGGCAGTCGCCCGCCTGACCGCCACCGAGGCGCCGAAATTCGAGGACAGCGAAACGACGATCGCCGAACTTCGCGAGCGCATCGTCAAGACCGAGGCCTATCTCGCGACGATAGCGCCGGAAGCGCTCGAAGGCACCGAGACGAATGAAGTGACGATCGCGCCCGGCGGAAACAAGATGACCTTCCGCGGCGACGAATATGTCACGACCTTTGCACTGCCGAACTTCTATTTTCACGTTGCGACGGCACACGCGATCCTGCGCAATCAGGGCGCACCGGTCGGCAAGATTGATTATCTCGGTCGCTTCTCGTGAACCATCAGGGCCGGCGCGTGACCGGCCCTTTTTCCGTCAGTTCTGTATAAGCAAGCGTCTGGTCGAGGTGCCGCGCCCGGAGCGATAACAACCTCTCGGCGCACTCCAGACGCGTTGCCGCGTAGGCTGGATCGGGAGCGACGTTGTTGAGCTCCATCGGATCGGCCTTGAGATCGAAGAGCAGCGGCGGCAGGGCGGCAAAATGCACATATTTGAATCGCTCGTTCCGGATCACCGCGAGATTGCACTGGTTCGATTTCAGACCGAAGTGGCCCTCCGCTTCGCCATTGGCGATGTCGCGGAAATCAAATTCCCAGAATGCCGCCTCCCGCCAGTCGATCGCATCTCCATGATCGATAAACGAGCGCAATGAGCGGCCGTCGACATGGTTGGCTGTCTCGACGCCCAAGCTGTCGCAAAGTGTCGGAAAGATATCCGCCGCACTCGTGAAGCGCTCGACCACATGACCTCTTGCCGGCGCCGTTGGGTCGCGGATCACCAGGGGAATGTGATAGCTGCCGTCAAAAAACCCGCCTTTGCCAAGTGTCCAGTGATCGCCCATCATCTCGGCATGGTCGGAGGTGAAGATGACGATCGTATCGTCCCAAGCACTGGCATCCTTCAGCCCCTGCCAGATCCGGCCGAGCTGCGCATCCACCTCGGCAATCATCCCGTAATAGATCGCCCGGATCGCCGCGAAATCCTCGGCTTTCCAGTCGCTGACCGAACCCTCGGCGCCATATATGAAGCTGCCCTTGTCGTTCTTCGGCATCGAGTAGCCGAGATAAGGATGCAGCGCCTCTTCGATCCTATGGCTTTTCGCCCGTGAAAATTCCGGTCCGTCGTCTGGTTTGAACATGCTGCCGAAGGGCTCAGGCACCGAAAATGGCGGATGCGGCCGCAGGAATGAGACATGCGCAAACCATGGCGCGTCCTGTTCGCCAAGCCAGCGAATGAATTCCCCTGCAAGAAACGCAGTCTGTGTTTCATCCCTGGAATACCTAGTCGGTTCCGCCGAAATTTCCCCGCGGGCGCTACCTGCCGGAACATGGATGTGCCGGCTGACTGCATCGCGATGCCCGCGTGAGCGCAACCAGGAAAGCCACTGCTTCTCATGCTCAAGCAGGAGCTGGCGCGCGGTAAACCCTGGCAGCAGACCTTCGTAGGTCTGAAGGTGCGGGTCGTTCCTGTCAAGTTCGCGCGGGTCAGGCGCGGTATCCGTATAGCCGAACAAAGTCGGGTCATAGCCGGCGCGCCTTGCCGCCAGCGCCAGATTGTCGAAGCGGCGGTCGAGCGGCGAGCCGTTCCGGCAAACCCGGTGGTTCATCTGGTAAAGGCCGGTATAAAGCGTCGCCCGCGCCGGCGAACAGGGTGCCGCGCCGGCGAAGTGATTGCGAAAAAGCACGCCCTCCCTTGCCAGCGCATCGACATTCGGCGTCCTTACACAGGCGTGGCCAGCGGCCGAAAGGCAATCACCGCGCCATTGATCCGCGGTGATCAGGAGGACGTTCGGCCGCTTCATGAAAGCCGCCTCAGTGATTGGATCTGGAATGCCAGTTCCAGGCCGACTGGATTATCTGCGAAAGATCATACTGCGGTACCCAGCCAAGCACATCGCGGGCCTTGTCGTTATTGGCAACCAGCGTGTGCGAATCACCTTCCCGGCGCCCGATATATTCGACCGGGAAAGGCCGCTTCGACACGTCTTCGATCGCCCCGAGCAATTCCTTGACCGTCGTGCCCGTCCCCGTCCCGAGGTTCAGCGCAACGGAATCGCCGCCCCTCAACAGATATTCGACGGCGCGCACATGCGCATCCGCCAGATCGAGCACGTGGATATAGTCGCGCACGCAGGTGCCATCGCGTGTCTCGTAGTCGCTGCCGAAGACCTTGAAACCCTGCCGGCGGCCGAGTGCCGCGTCGATTGCAAGCGGAATGGCATGCGTTTCCGGCTGATGCCATTCGCCGATCCGTCCTTCGAAATCCGCGCCCGCCGCATTGAAATACCGCAGGATCACGGAACGGAGACCCTTGTACTGGTCATAATCGGCGAGCGCCTGCTCGACGATGTACTTCGTCCGCCCGTAGGGATTAATCGGCACCTGCCGGTGCGCCTCATCAAGCGGCACGCTCTGCGGCAGCCCATATGTCGCGCAGGTGGACGAGAAGACGAAAGCCTTGATGCCTGCGGCCTGCGCGGCCGAAAGCAGGGTCAACGTCCCGATAACATTGTTCTCGTAGAAGGAAACAGGATCCTTCACCGATTCCCCGACTTCGATCAGCGCTGCAAAATGCAAAATCGCCGAAGGCTTGTGCTTGGCCAGCACCTCCTCGAGCCGGGCGCGATCGCGAATATCGCCTTCCTCGGTGGGACCCCACCTGACGAATTCGCGATGACCATTCGAGAAATTGTCGAAGACGACGGGTTTGTAACCCTTGTTCGCCAGATCGAGGCACGTATGAGAGCCGATATAGCCGGCTCCGCCGACCACGAGAACAGTTTCACCTGCCATATATATCACCTTTGTTGCCACGTCGGGTACGACAAGACTTAGAGGAGATCGACGGCAAGAAAAAGAAGGAATCCGCAATACGTGCTGCAGCGCACCATGCTGATGTCCGCAAAAGCACTGCGGTGCCGGATAAATAGCGGCGAAAATTTTTCACAGGCGGCGCTACCCACGCCCGGTCGCGAACCAACCGAGACCAAGGTTACTGTCAATTGTCGCGGCTTGCTCGCTCGAGTTCCGTCAGATGCTCCTTACAAATGGCCTCGACGAGCCGGTGAAGGTGTTCCGTTCGCTCAAGCAGCCAGGCTAGCGCTTCTTCGGTGATCTCGAAGTGTTTCGAGTATCGGGCCTTTACATAGGCTTCGTTGAGAATGTTGTACCAGGCGATATAGCGGTGCTGGTCACGTGGCCAGGCGTCGATGAGCCGGCGGTCCTGGTCTTCCGCCAGCCCCCGCAGGAATTTCAGATTATGCGACGGCGGGCTGTAGTTGGTCAGCGTGAGGAGCAGCGCTGAATACAGTCGCTCGATCGCTTGGTGCAGCGTGAATGCAGTATCCTTTGTCCATTCCGGATCGCTTTTCGTCTTTTCGAGATGAAAGCGCGCTGTTTCCAACAAGCGGTCGGATGCTGGTAGCATCGCCGAATAGTGTTTGGCAGCCGCCTTATAGCGCTCCAGGGCGGTTAGCTTTTTCGGCTCGGCCAGCGGCCGGTCGTCGAGCTCGTAGAGCACGATGCCCTCGCGCAGGATGTCGACGAAGAAATACTGGCCGTCGGCCAAAAAGTTGTTCACCTCCCGGGCGCCATGGACGATCAGCCCGACCGGCGTCTTCACGTCCTTATCCCAAAGCAGCCGGTCGGTCGCTTTCTCCCAAT
>NZ_FWER01000160.1 GCF_900169785.1 Rhizobium sullae | reverse complement strand
ATGTGGGCGGAAAATATGGGATTGGGCGAAGACGATTGCGTGTCGCGCAAGCTGACAAAGGCGACGACGATGTCGTAGGTTGGCGTGGAGAATTTCGGTTAATCGGGTCATCTGGAACTGCATTTGTCGACTTACGACCCGCGCAGGAAAAAATTAAGCGGAGATCGCATTGTCCCGAATTTTGATAGAGGGGGAGGCTGATCGCCGATGTCTGTCGCAAAGTAGAAGCTTCTAACGCGACCTTCTAAATTAGCACAAAATATACCGGTCTGATGCCCTCGCAAGTGAAGCGTCAACGCCATTTTGGAAGGGCGAACGTCAAGCTGAAGCGAACTGTCGCCGAGCTATCGCTGAACAAGACCGTGCTGCAGGGGTGTCACCTTCGTTCATGCAAGCGTCATGATTATTCAGGTCGCAGGCGCACGGCGAGAGCCTCGCTGAGGTCACCCACACCAACGGGATCGTCCGCCTCCCTGCGCAAGGCCTTGGCATCATCAAGCAGGGAATCGCTGTGTTCGGACTTTTCCTGCATGCCGGACAATCGTCCTTCGGAGATCCTGCTTTCGCCTGACGCTCTTCGCTCAATTACAACGCTCTGGCATAGTGATGGACGAAACGGTCGATCAACATGCCGTAAATCCTGTGAAAAAAGGCTTCGTGCCCGAACTCTTTATTCCGAACGGAGCGTGCGGACCTGTCATCATGACCAGCTGCAACAGCACTCCAGGCGCGCAGGGCCGGATACATTTATGAAACGGCAAGCGTCATTTGCTCGACGTCGTGGTCCCTTGAGTGGGGAGAGGCCGCTCAAACATTTTTGGCCGATGGCGGAGCAGGCGCGCGCGCCAGACGGCAACATTATGCAGGGTACCAGATGCGGGACGAGGTTACCTCGTCCTGGTGAATGGGATCGCTCGCCGCGGCGCTTGATCGATGATCCCACCGGAGACAGCGCTATTGGGTAAGTGGGATCGTATCCCAGGGAGTGGTTTAGCGCGATAGCACTGGCCTGCCAGTGTTCTCCGGTGGGGTCGGTTGTTGATGACAATCAACTTACGACATCGTCGTCGCCTTTGTCAGCTTGCGCGACACGCAATCGTCTTCGCCCAATCCCATATTTTCCGCCCACAT
>NZ_FWER01000094.1 GCF_900169785.1 Rhizobium sullae | reverse complement strand
GATCCCGCGAGACTGTCCGGGATCTAGTGAAACGACTGTCCGGGATTTACCGGAATCGCTGTCCCGTTAATCCGAAATCCGCACCCAGGACGTCGGTGAAGCGATTATCGACTATCTACGCGAGGCCCGTCCGCCCGCCGCCTGCGAGCAGATCTTCCTGCGGGCTGTCGCGCCGCATCGGCCGTTGGCGAGCGCGACTGTCTCTAGCATCGTCAAGCTTGCGCTTGTAAGGGCGGGTATCGACAACGCTCCCTCCCGAGGCGCCAATCTCCTGCGGCACTCCGCGGCGACCAGCATGCTTCGGGCCGGCGCCACGCTGGATATGATCGGGACCGTGCTTCGCCATCGATCGGTCGACACGACTGCCCACTATGCGAAAGTGGACATCGACATGCTGCTCCAGATCGCCCAGCCTTGGCCGGGGAGTGCGTCATGCTGAGCCAGGATCTCTCGCGATATGTGGAACTCCACGCACGGTCGGCTTCAAGTTCCGCGTCCAGCACACACTTTTGAGGAGCTTCGTCACCTTCGCCGAGAGGCATGGCGATCGGCACATTGAAGTCACTCGTCTACTTGAATGGGCGACGCTTGCGCCATCCCCACAGCAGCGCCGCAACCGGCTGGTGACGGTCCGCCGCTTTGCGTTGGTGCTAGCAGCCGAGGACCGGCGCCATCAGATTCCTTCCGCCGAAGCCCTGGGGCGCAACCTGCTCAAGCGGCGGATCCCGCACATCTATACCCGGGATGAGATCACCGCGTTGTTGCAGGCGGCCGCACAATTGAAGCCGTCAAACACGATCCGGCCGCTGATGTACGAGACCCTGTTCGGATTGCTGGCAGCCACCGGAATGAGCATTTCCGAAGCCCTCGCGCTTCGATTTGAGGACGTGACCGCCGATGGGCTGGTTATCCGACAAACCAAGTTCCAGAAGAGCCGCTTGCTGCCGCTCCACGACACGACGCGGGACGCCCTTGGACAAGTATTTGTTGGCGCGTCGTCGGCTCGTAACCTTGAACAGCATGCTGTTCGTTTCCGCTACGGGCACGCCGCCGGCCTACAATACCGTGATTGCTGTCTTCCTCCGCCTCGCACGATCGCTCGGTGTGCGGGGAGAGCCCGGGCAAACCGGCCCCCGCATTCACGATCTGCGGCACACATTCGCCGTGCGCTCCCTCGAGCAATGCCACCACGATCACCATGCCGTTGGCCGCCATATCGTCGCCCTCAGCACCTACCTCGGCCATGCCCACGTCACTGACACCTACTGGTATCTGCAGGCAACGCCGATCCTATTGAGGCAGATCGCAGCGGCTGGCGAGGCCTTGCATCAAGGAGCCGTCACATGACCGCGCTGGCTCCGCATCTCACCACCTTTCTACGAGAACACCTGCCGCAAGAGCGGCGGGCAAGCCCACACACCTGCGAGGCTTACGCCTACAGCTTCCAACTGCTGCTGCGCTTCGCCGCTAACCGGTTGAGGACCACCCCGTCCCGCATCGAGATCGAGCAACTCGATCCGCCGCTCCTCCCCGCGTTTTGGAGCACATTGAGAGGGAGCGCGGCAACTCGGCGCGCACCCGCAACGCCCGTCTTGCTGCCATCAAAGCCTTCTTCCGCTTCCTCGAGTATCGGCTCCCTTCCTGTCTGGATCAGGCGCGCCGGGTTCGGGCGATCCCGATGAAGAAGGTCGACGAGGCGCTCGTCAGCCATCTCAGCCGCGACGAGATGCAGGCTTTGCTTGATGCACCGAACCCGCGTCAGGTATCCGGCATTCGCGATCGAGCGATGCTGCATCTGGCCTTCGCTGCAGGGCTGCGCGTCTCCGAGCTCGTCAGCATCCGCCTCGACCAGATTGACCGCCAGACGGTCACCAGCATCCACGTCATGGGTAAGGGACGCCGCGAACGCGTGTTGCCCTTGTGGAAAGAGACCACGGCGGCGTTGAAGTCCTGGCTGGCAGTCCGCCCGGCGAGTGGCGACGCCGAACTCTTCCTCAATGCCGTGGGACGCGCGATGCCCCGGGCCGGATTCGAATATATCCTGGCCAAGCACGCCGCTACCGCGGCGCAGAAGCTCCCATCTCTCGCCGATAAACGCATTACCCCACATGTTTTGCGCCATACCTGCGCCATGCACACCCTGAAAGCGACCCGCCATGTGCGCAAGGTGTCACTCTGGCTCGGTCACGCCAGCCTGCAAAGCACGGAAATCTATCTGCGGGCCGATCCAACCGAAAAACTGGAGGCTCTTGCCGCGATGGCGCCGCCGTCGCTCAAGCCGGGTCGCTTTGCTGCTCCCGACAAGCTGCTCGCGATGCTGAAGTCCATCGGACGATCGACAAATTATGTCGAGTAATCCCACTCTCAAACACCGCAGGCGGCAAGCAATTGCCGCGGCGGACTCCACATAACTGCACGCTTTACAGCAGAGCGTTTTTAGCGTGGCGTCGCGGGTATCGATGTTGACGAGCGCGCCGAGGTCGATGGCGACGGTGCGCTAAAAACGTGTTGGGCTAAGCCGCGGGCGCGACTGGGGTTCTATGGGTATTGAATGGTGCCCATCCAAGGAAAGGGCATCGCAAGACGGTGTTGACGCAGCAGCTACGGGGGGCGCAGGGCCGAAAGCAGCGCGGGTTCCGGTTTCGAAAGAGGTGACGATTGACTCCGTGACCTGCCGGAAGGCGCTGGTGGGCGCGACCACGCACACTTTCGCGGGACCGGCCGGGTTTGCCAGTCGAGCGGGGCGATGCGGCGACGATGAAAGCAGTGTGGTTCTTTCATGACGTATCCCAGTATTGCAAGGGTCCGCTGACGCCGTCGAAGATTTCGATGATGATCATGTGCCCTTGAAGACAGGCCGGGCATTGCCTGAGGGAACGCCCGGTGAGCTCCTCGTAGCGGTCGCGATAGTCCTTCGGAGCTCGGCGGTCCGATGGCTCGGGAACAGGCATGCCGAGCAGGTCGCGGCAATGGGCAAGCTTTTGTGCGCGGTAGCGATTGCCGAGGAAGCCGTAATAACGGATCCGATGGAAGCCTTCGGGCAGGACGTGCAGCAGAAAGCGTCGGATGAACTCATCTGCCGACACGGTCATGACCTTTTGCCGATCGCCGTGCCGGTAATCCTTCCAGCGGAAACGCACCGCGCCATCCTCGATATCGACGAGGCGGTTGTTGGAGATGGCGACGCGGTGCGTATAACGGCCGACGTAATCGAGCACCTGTTCGGGCCCGGCGAAGGGCGGCTTGGCAAAAACGACCCAGTCGGCCTTTCGCAGCGGCGCCAGATAGCGCCGGAAGGTGTTGCGTTCGCTCAGCGCTCGCAAGTCGGAGAAGAACTGCAGCTTGCCAGCGTCGAAGGCCTTCTCCAAGTGCTCCAGGAACAATCGTCGGAATAGGCGTGAGAGCACGCGGACCGGCAGGAAGAAGCCCGGCTTGCAGGCGATCCATCGCGTGCCGTCCGGCGAAAACCCGCCACCCGGGACGACGCAGTGCAGATGGGGGTGGTGCAGCAAATTTTGCCCCCGGTGTGCAGCACGGCGAAGAAACCGATCTCGGCGCCGAGATGCTTGGGGTCGGCGGCGATGGTGCGCAGCGTCTCGGCGGTGGCGTGGAAGAGCAGGCCGTAGACGAGCGCCTTGTTCTGATAGGCGATGGCGGCAATGGGCTCCGGCAGCGTGAAGACGACGTGAAAGTACTGTGTGTCGAGAAGCTCGGCGCGGCGATCCTCCAGCCATTGCGCACGGGCCAGCGATTGGCAGCGGGGACAATGCCTGTCGCGGCAGCTGTTGAAGGCGATGCGCCTGTGGCCGCATTGATCGCAGCCTTCGACATGCCCCGCGAGCGCGGCGGTGCGGCACACTCGATCGCCGTCATGACGCGGCGCTGAGCAGTCCACAGCGATGTGTGCTGGGCACGATAGGCCTCGCCGTAGTGACGGAATATGTCCGCCACTTCCGGCCCCGAACGGACCATATCGGGAGCTCAGAAATACTCCGGCTTGGCGGGCGGCGGCAGCGCTGGACGTGGCAAAAGCTCGAAGGGGCTCGCCGTAGCGCAGACCTTGTTGGTGGCGATCCGTAGATAATGGGCAGTGGTCGCGAGGCTGCGGTGGCCGAGCAGCAGCTGAATGGTGCGCACGTCAGCACCGGCCTCCAGGAGATGGACGGCGAAGGCGTGCCGCAAGCTGTGCGGCGTCACCGGTTTGGACAAGCGGGAGAGGTCGTGCGCTTTCGCACAAGCTTGCCCCACAGCATCCCTGGTGATCGGCTGGCCGGCGCGATCGCCGGGGAAGAGCCACTCCCTTGGCCGCCGCATCCTCCAATAATCGCGCAGGATCTCCAGGAGCTTGGGCGACAGCATCACATAACGGTCCTTCTGGCCTTTGCCCTGCTCGACACGGACGACCATTCTCTGGCTGTCGATGTCCGTGGGCTTCAGGTGAACCGCTTCCGAAATGCGTAGGGCCGGCAGCATAGCACGTGGTCAGGATGGCGTGATGTTTGAGATCGAGCACGCAGCCGAGAAAGTGCTGCACTTCATCCGCACTGAGGATGATCGGCAGCTTCTGTGGCTTCTTGGGAAGCGGGAGGACCTCTTCAGGCAGCCAGTCCCTCGCAAGCGTAACATGGAAGAGAAAGCGCAGCGCCGAAATGGCGATGTGGATCGAGCCGGGCGTCAGCTTCTTCTCGTTGGCCAGATAGACCTGATAGGTCCGAATATCTTCGCGGCCGAGCAAGTCCGGCGACTTGCCGAAGTGTCGTGCAAACAGCGACACCTGTTGCAGATACGAGAGCTGGGTATTGAGCGAAAGATGCGCACCTGCATGTCCTCGCTCATGCGCTGGCGAAGTGGGGTCATGACGAGCTCCTCTGTCCGATGGAATAGGCTGCAAACAGCCGTCTCATCCTCGCGCAGTTGGGGCTCCTACTGAATACCTGACCTCCTTGCCGCTCCGGCGTAGCGGAGCGGGTTAGTCCAATAAGCTTTATGCGGAGCTCCGCATAACCGCAAAGGCCCAGATAGCCTTCTGTCGCTGGTGCGCGATGCTGGAAGTGATTCTTTCAATGGCTCGCTCTACGTTTTCCGCGTGCTTGGTGGGATGGTTCCGGTGGAAAAAGTCCAGTTCTGCTGGCCCCGGATCAGCCATCATCGCGTCCAGCTCAATCACGCCAGCTTGGTCGAACGGAATGGACCGGAAGCGGGTTCGATTCACTCGGGCTGCGTCATGGGTATGATTAGAGCATATTTTGCTGCGCTCCGCCCATGGTTTCAGAGACCTGATTCACTTCGCCGCAGCGGTTTTACCCAACAATCTCGGGAGGCTTCCCCGGCACGGCTCATCGGCATCCCCGCCGAACTGAGCCATAACCCCGGAAAATTCCAGCTCCCGCTGACCCACATTTGGGGGTGCACTTCACAAAAACTGCTGGAGCGAACTGAAAACTGGATAAAACTTGGGGGCAACAGAAGGCTCTTCAGGACTACAAATGTAACGCTATATCGGTTTAGCAGACCAACTTTCGAAGCTAGCATAATAAAGTAGTTTAACTGACTTCGGAGTCGACCAATGGATCTCGATAGCAAACGGACACGTACAGCTGAAAGTTCATCCCTTGACGGCGAGAACGCCGTACCCACTCACCTCTCTGACCTTCCAGTAGAGCTAGTAACCAATATTGCAGAACGCCTAATAACCGCTGACCCGCGGGAAACGGCACGCAATCTTGGGCTTTTGAAAACCGTGCAGGCGCCACAGGCAGTCTGGACGGCCGATGGGCAAGAAACTGACCTCGGGAAATTTTACAGGCGGAACAACCAACTCGGACGATCAGCCAACGATCTGCACAACGCAAACTTGGCCGAAGCCGGGCACGGTTCGGATTGGGTATCGACGTATCAAACTGCAGCAAGCGGTCATATAGCTGATTTTCTACCACCTGAGACGCGTACTGCTCTCGTCAATAGAATCCTGGACCTGGATCCGATCAACCAAGCTGTCGCAATCAACTTGGTTGCGACCGACCTTGGCAAGTTCGATGGTGAAGATAAAAATCGCCTTGTCAATCGCGCCATTGAATTGCTTGAGGCTCCTAATGTCTACGGCGCCCATGAGTCCGCTCATAGTGCCATATGCAACGGGTATGGCCACTTAGATGCAGATCAAAGGGCGCGAGTTGGCTTAATTCTCGGCGCCAATCTACAGCAACAGCTGGAAGGGATTCCTCGCCCGGAGCGTGTAGCAGAGCCGGATTTGGACCGGAGGATAACGGCTATTGAGGCTTCAGTCCGTCGTCACCTAGACGCGCCGATATCGTTTGAGCTGGTGGTCGGGCACGCCTTAGGAACCACGGGGTCCATCAGCCAAGTCTCCGATCAAGCCCGAACGGACCTAGTAGCTTCCTTCAGAAGCAGAGAGCGCTCCGACGCGGGACGTTGAGCTCCATGGCTGGGTGAGGCAGAACAGTTCTTTTCCATGTGGTGCGGATCTTCCCCGATGCGCAGAGCTGTCTGCGGCTGGTGCGGGCGCTGGCTGCCGAGACGCATGAGACCTGGCTGGAGGCCATGCGCTATCTCAACATGGAGCATCTGGCCGAGCACAAGAAGGAGATGTTACGCAAGCTGGACGAACCCAAGGCCGATGACGGCGGGCCGGGCGCTTGCGTTGTTGAGGCGCCGCGCCCGTCCGCCAAAATGCCAGCGGCGATGATCCCAATTTGCAGAACACTATGGACACAACTCTGGTGTGGAGCCTGTCTGGGCGTGCGCCGACCCCGATCATATGGGAGTGATCAAAGCACGGTAGGAGAGATGGAGTTCACCTTAAGCATTCGCACAACTACGGATAAGCGCCCACTGATATGATCTACAATTTATTCAAGCTCAATAGTATGTTTGGAACTTTGTCGATTATATACCGGAACAAATCTTCTGTTAATTGGATAGCGTCGTTGTAGTTTCTTTTTTTGATCATGTTTGTTGCTTTCTCAATGAGAGTTATACTTATATTTTATAATCTCGGCATCTCCTAAATAATGATTTCGATAAATCCATATTTTGTACCACGCTCCACTTACAACATCCCGTTCTGAATCGGAAAATATTGCAGCAACCAACGAATCTTGCCAGCGTTTGTAATTCTCGACGTTGTCTCGATTGCAGCTTTCGATATCCAATTCTATTGTATTGCCATTGTCTTTCAATCGGCCAATTGCATAGATATAATGTGATCCCAACTGATCCAGATGAAACAACGCGGTCGAGCTATTAATTTTCTCTACGAAGAACCCTCGGTTGCGCTCCCACCGAAGGAGGCCGCGTTCATGGAGCCTGAGCATAGCCTCTCTTATAGGGGCAACGCTTACCATGTGTTCCTCGGATAATTGCCTGGGATGAAAGAGATGCATTGGTCGATATCTCCCTGAGACTATATCGTTCCGCAGCATTTCGTATGTTTCACCACTTCTTGCCATCGCAAGTCTCCACTTACATAATAGAGGAGCGATATAGGCTTTGTGCGGTGTGCGGAAGTCAACTCAGAAGGTGGTATTTTCAGATTATAAACGATCGATTCATAATTAAACCAAGACGATCGAGATTTTTCTTGGTTAGGTTGTATCTCCAGCGAAGTGAAATTGTTAGGGCCTCGGAACAATGAAGATGAAACAGCCGAAGCAATCCGTGGTCCGTACGCCTCCGAGGAGGGCGCCTTGCTGAGAAGTGAGGCGAACTGGATGTTCTGTCTATATAGGCGTCAATATAGACAGTGTGAGAACCGTGGTTTTAACGATAGAGAAGCGGCCGCAAGTTGGCCGTATGGAGATTGTCGATAGCGGGCGGCGTCGCCGTTTCAGCAACGAGGCCAAACTTGCGATCGTGGCGGAGAGCTATTCCGCCCCGCGTCAGGTCACGGCAACAGCACGTCGTCATCGGATCACACGCTTTCAGTTGAACGATTGGCGTAAAGCCGCTCGCGAGGGACGGCTCGGCGATGGCCGGGGGAGTGAAGGGTTTATTCCTGCACTGTTGGTCCCGGAGCCAGGCATGCCGGTTGTTGCGCCGGACCAATTCTTCGACGGCACAAAGTGGGCTTATGGAGGTTGTCAGCGCCAATGGTCGCCGTGTGATCGTGGGACGCGATGTCGACGTTGAAGCGCTGCTTCGGATCCTGCGCGGACTGGAGGCGCTGCGGTGAATCCGTTTCCGATGGGAACAGGGGTCAAGGTCTGGCTTTCGACGGGGTATACGGACATGCGCTGTGGCTTTCCCTCTCTGGCGCTTCGGGTGCAGGAGGTTCTGAAGCATGATCCGTTGTCAGGGCATCTCTTCGTCTTCAGGGGCCGCAGATCGGATATTTTGAAGATCATCTGGCATGATGATCTGAGCGCCTGCCTTTTTACCCGGCGGCTGGAGAAGGGCCGGTTTATCTGGCCGAATATGGAGGGCGGGGCGGTAGCGATCTCACCGGCGCAATTGTCTATTTGTTGTCCGGGATCGACTGGCGCAATCCGCAGGAAACCTGGCGTCCGACACGGGTCGGATAGCATTATTGCATTGAAAATATTGAGTGAACCTGATCGAATGGCTTCATGACTTCGAAGCCTGTGGATCTTCCTGCGGACCTTGCGAGCGCCAACCTGGCGCTGGTTTCCGAGCGTGAGAGGTTACAGGCTGAACGTGATGTCGTTGTTGCCGAGCGCGACATTGCGGTGGCGCGAGCCGCCAATGCGCAGGCCATGCTGTCGGACAATGAGGCCTTGATCGCCAGTCTGGAACTGGCGATCGAAAAGCTGAAGCGCGAACTGCGCGGCCGGCGATCCGAGCGCACGGCGCGCCTGATCGACCAGATGGAATTGCAGCTCGAAGAACTGGTGATGGCGGCGACGGAGGATGAAGCCGCAGCGCAGGCGGCTGCCGCCAAGACCTCGAGCGTACGTTCGTTCAACGCGCAAACGGCCGGTCCGAAAGCCGTGGCCGGAGGATATCGAGCGTAAGCGCGTGGTGATCGATCCCCCAGTCACCTGTGCATGCTGCGGCGGGTCGCGCCTGTCGAAACTGGGCGAGGACGTCACCGAGACGCTCGAGGAGGTTCCGCGCCGGTTCAAACGATCGAGACGGTGCGGGAGAAATTTACCTGCCGTGACTGCGAGGCGATCAGCCAGCCGCCGGCGCCGTTCCATGCCACGCCGCGCGGATACATCGGTCCTCATCTGCTGGCGACGATCCTCTTTGACAAGTTTGGAATGCATAGCCCGCTGAACCGCCAAAGCACCCGGTTCAAATGCGAGGGCATCGAGCTTTCGACCTCGACGCTGGCTGACCAGGTCGGGTATGGAACAGCCGCGCTCCTGCCGATCTTTGATCTGATCGAGGCGCATGTCTTCGCGGCCGAGCGCCTTTTTGGCGACGACACTACCATTCCCATTCAAGCCAAAGGCAAATGCACGACCGGGCGAATATGGACCTACGTGCGCGATGACCAGCCCTACGGCGGCGCGGCGGCGCCGGCGGCCATACTATGCTTCGAGCGACCGCCGCGGCGAGCATCCGCAGAAGCACCTGGCCGAGTATGGTGGCATTCTGCAGAGTGATTGTTACAATGGCTTCGAGCCGCTCAGTGTCGCCGAAAAGAAAGCGGTACCGATCACCTTCGCCTTTTGCCATGCGCATGCGCGGCGGAAGTTCTTTGAACTGGCCGACATCCAGAAAAGTGTCCGTGACCGCAAACGGAGAGGCAAGCCGATCTCGCCGATCGCTCTGGAGGCCGTCCAACGGTACGATGCGCTGTTTGAGATCGAACGCGAGATCAATGGATTGAGCGCCGCAGAACGGTTGGCCGCGCGGCAGGAAAAGAGCAAGCCGCTGTTCGATGACATGCACGAGTGGCTGAAACGGGAGCGCGGCACGCTCAGCAAATCGTCCGAGGTGATCGAGCCGATCGATTACATGCTGAAGCGTTGGGATGGCTTTGCCCGTTTCCTCGCAGATGGCAGGATTTGTCTCACAAACAATGCTGCCGAGCGCGCTCTGAGAGGAATTGCACTCGGCCGTCGAAACTGGACCTTCGCCGGTTCCCAGCGTGGGGCCGATCGAGCCGCCATCATGCTCTCCGTCATCACGACCTGCCGCCTCAACGACGTCGACCCAAAAGCGTGGCTCGCCGATGTGCTCGCCCGAATCGCCGATCTTCCCGTCTCCCGCCTGCACGAACTGCTGCCTTGGCAATGGAAGTCGCACAAAGGGACGGCTATTGCGGCGGTCGCGTAAACAGCTCCCGGAACAATGCTTCCGAACGCTCCAAGCCTTCATCGGTCAGGATCAATGACTTCGACTTGTTGACTGGGTCGCCGATCATGCCCTTCTTGTGAAGCCGATCCGTCGTTGCCCAGTCGAAGCCCTTCCAGGCACAACGCTCGTTATGCAGCGTCAGCCATAACAGCGCCAAAACGGCATCGTCGATCTTGTCCTCATCGATCTCCATGAACCGACGTTACCACACGCGGGGCCCAAAATCCCGCGGCCCTGCTCGGATGGATACGTTATATCGCAGGCGTGCAATTCGAGACTTTGTGATCGATGCCGACGGTAACCGATATCGATTTGTCGGCACTGCGGCACGAGACCCGTCTGGCCGCCTTGATGTAGACGTTCTCCGCCCCAGTGAGGGGATCGTAACCCCGGCCTTATTTACGCGAGAGATCGGCTAGCGAGCGGCGTCCCCTGCCCAAAAGCGGTGCGAGCTTTCACGGCTCCCAGCAAACAAGCGTGCCAAGCCTGTCAGGCCAAAGGCCGTCATCATCCTTAACCCCTATTGCCCGCGCATCTCGTTGGCGGACGAGGAGGGCGCGGTGAATTGCCGACTCCAGAGGTTCTTCATCCGGTTCGGCAAAGGCATCGCTGATCTGAAGCACACCAGTCTCCTTGTCTGCGCTCCCGCCGACGTGAATGATATGCCCCGGGTATAGATGCGCCGTGTCGTTCGTTATGAAATGAAATCTGTACATCCCTCTCCCTCTGTTTAGTTTCGTTGAGAAATAGCTCCCGCCGCAAGGCACGTGAGCGATGGTGAGACGCGCAGTGGCTGATCTCCGCCTCGCGTTAGCAAAAGCTTCAACCTGCCTCACTCGAAGCAAGCAACTGTTTCAGGTGGTCGATAGTGGCACCGGCCTGTCGCAAGGCAATGAGGTTCTGCGCCGTGTCATGAGCCCTTGGGTGTGAGTGATCGATGCATTGCATTCGACACCATCGATCGAGCAGCACACTCAAGGCGACGACATCTGCAGGATCCATTGCCGCCCTTTTCTCCCGCAACATCCCCCACATGTTGGACCTCCCCTTTTTCCAGCCGTGGAGAAGAACAAGAAAACCGGTTAGATCTCCACAGCTGTGATCGCGACCGGCCGGAGTGGTTGAACATCATCTCAATGCCGGACACTCATTTGATATCATGCTATGCTATCTTTAGCGAGAAGGACTTTCTCGTCGGCGTGCTTACAATCCGCGGTTAAAACGGCATGCGGTGTCACCGAAGTTCAGCGCCAAAAGTGAGGAAGTCAAACGCCTGCTCGCGCCTAAACCGGCCCGCCTACGATGACTGTGCGTGATCACGGGCTCTTGACCGCGCGATGGGTTCTTATCGCAGTCGCAATGAAAACGCGTGAAAGTCCATGATAGAGCGGCTCGCGAGAGCGAAGGCGTGAGCCGATTCGAGACGGCCATGATCGAAATGACCGCCTGATGGTCGCCGGTCATTTCCAGGACGATCACGAAGGCAGTCATCGGCGCCTGCACGACGCCCGAGAAATAACCCGCCATGCCGGGGATCGCGGCGAGGGCGATGCTCGTTCCGAGCAGCGAGCCGACGGTGCTGCCGAAACTGGCGCCGACGGCAAGCGATGGCGCGAAGATGCCCCTGGAATGCCCGACATCATCGACAGGAAGCTGGCGGCGAGCTTTTCGATGAAGAAGAGCAAGGGAAGCACTGTCCTTCCACCGCGCCCCTGGCCTGCTCGTAGCCGGTGCCGAAGGTGGCACCGCTGGATGCAACGCCGATGACTGCAACTGCAAGCCCGCAGATGCCCGCAAGTGCCAGCATGCACCGCAGCGGCTGGGGTTGCGCCCAACGCCGGATGCGCTGGCCGAAGTGAAGGGCAAAGCCGCTGAAGGCCGCGCCCAGCGCGCCGTCCCCAATGCCGCATACGAGGACAAGAGCCCAATCGGCGAGCTGCGTCGGCGCTGCCGATGCTGAACCAAAATAATTGCAGCTGCCGGACAGGCCGAGAGCGGCGAGACCTGATAGGATGACCGCCGTCAGTACCAGCCCGCTTGCCCGCGACTCGTATGTCCGGCTCATCTCCTCGATCGCGAAGACGAAGCAAGCGGCGTGTTGAACGCCGCCGCGATGCCCACTGTCGAGCCGGCGAGGATCAGGCCGCGGGTCTGCGCCATGCCGCCGAAGCGCGCCACCGCCAGCGTGATCGAAGCGCCGACCTGTACCGTCGGCCCTTCGCGGCCGATCGAGGCGCCGGAGAATAGTCCAAGCACTGTCAGCACGATCTTTATAAAAGTCTTGGTAATCTATCCGACGTCGCGATCGAATGAAGCCGGCTCGCGCAGCGCTGAGCGTATCTAGCCGCGGTCGCCAGAGGGAGAACGAACCCCATGAGACACGGGAACGACGAAGAAGCTTGGAGTTGCGGTAATGACTGGCATCAAGTTCCCGATACGAAAGACATTATCGATGTCGGCAACTTAACTTGAGATTCCGTCACGATTTTAGGCAGTTGAATTGAGAATGGCTGGCAGGACATTTTTCTGCATTCCAGCGATCGATCAAGGCATCTTACCTCCGACAATGCCGATTGTTTCTCAATGTTTCAATGTTATAGCGTGCCGGCGACGAGTGTGGCGTGGTTCGCACGGGGCGAGCGGCGAGGATGTGGCACCCTTGGCGCTGTTGGAACCGACCACCGAAGGAGCGTCCCATGTCACAATCTTTCGACGCGAGCAAATTCCTCGTCGCCCTTGATCAGGATAGCACAATCATTGTCGTTATCGAGATGAGTCAATCGAATTGGCTCGTCGCCGGGGTTATACCCGGCCTCGAACGCCAGCTGCGGATTTCGGATTAACGGGACAGCGATTCCGGTAAATCCCGGACAGTCGTTTCACTAGATCCCGGACAGTCTCGCGGGATCGACTTTCGTTCGCCTGGTTGATGTCATTGGTTATTGATTTCGGCG
>NZ_FWER01000253.1 GCF_900169785.1 Rhizobium sullae | reverse complement strand
GATAGATGACGGCGCAGCGGCAGACGACGGCGGTCGTCACCTTGTGCTTGGCGTCGCGGCGACGTCTTGCGATCCGCGCCCTGAAGTTCCGCAGGTCCCGCTGCGCCTTGGCGCGGTTCTTCGACCCTTTCTTGCGCCTCGAGACGACGCGCGCGAGGGTCTCCTCCCGGCGCTTTTCCGCGTCGCTCATGCGCGGCAGGTCGTAGACCGCGCCGTCCGACAGCGCCA
>NZ_FWER01000290.1 GCF_900169785.1 Rhizobium sullae | reverse complement strand
CCGGATTCAGCCGTTCCTTCACCCCGTCGACGAGCAGCCCGCCAACGTGGTCCATGTGCATGTGGGTCAGCACCACATCGGTCACGGATGCAAGATTAATGCCGGCGGCCTCCAGTCGCTTTATCAACTGCCCGGCCCGCGGCAGGTTCAAGTC
>NZ_FWER01000161.1 GCF_900169785.1 Rhizobium sullae | reverse complement strand
CCGCGACGAAGTTCGGCGAGAGCGGCGTGCCGAAGGTTTTCTACTCGGACGTGCCAGCGGAACTCCTCGTCTTCGACGGTAAGCCTGCCCTGGAGAAGGTGCCGGGCACGGGGCTGGACTGGGCGTCGAACACCACGAGCGACGTCTTCTATCGCCCTGCGGACAAGACATGGTACGTGCTGCTTTCCGGCCGCTGGTTTTCGGCGGCGTCGCTCGAAGGCCCCTGGACCTTCGCGACGCCGAGCCTCCCCGCCGACTTCCAGAATATTCCGCAGGACGCTTCCTACTACGCAGTACGGGCTTCCGTTCCGGGAACGTCCGAAAGTGCCGAGGCCCGCCTGAAAGCCAGCATTCCGCAGATGGCGCGGGTGGCGACCGACGGGGCGGTGAAGGTCGACGTCGCCTACAGCGGCGAACCGAGGTTCGAAGCGATAGATGGGACCACCCTCTCCAACGCCCTGAACTCGAACGAGCAGGTGATCAAGGTCGGCGACAAGTACTTCGTGCTGAAGGACGGCGTCTGGTTCGTCGGCGACACGCCGACGGGGCCCTTCGAAGTCGCGAAGACGGTTCCCGACGACGTCTACAAGATCCCGCCCTCATCGTCCGTCTACAACGTCACCTATGTCAGGGTCTACGACACGGAGCCGGACGCGGTCTGGTACGGCTACACCGCAGGCTACCTCGGCGCGTACCTCGCATGGGACGCCCTCGTCTGGGGAACAGGCTGGGCCTATCCCGCATGGTGGGACTTCGGCTGGTCGGGCGGCTACTGGCCCTACTATCCGCGGCCGGTCACGTACGGCGTTGGCGCCTTCTACAACCCGGCCTTCGGCACTTTCGGCCGCTACGGATATGCCTACGGTCCCTATCGCGGCATGGCCGGTGGCGCCGCCTACGATCCTCGCACGGGCACCTACGTCAGGGGCGGTGCGATCTCCGGCCCTGCGGGGTCGCGTGGCTTCGTCGCGGCCTACAATCCAAGGACGGGCAACGCTTTCGCCGCCCGCGGTGGGACGAACGTCTACGGCTCGTGGGGCACCGCAGCCGTCAAGCACGGCGGCGAGTTCGCCCGCATCAG
>NZ_FWER01000029.1 GCF_900169785.1 Rhizobium sullae | reverse complement strand
GAGGAACGGCAGATGGGCCTTCAGGCCCGGCAGTTCCTTGATCTGGTCGAACGAGGACAGGCGGTGCCTGGACGGCATTGCATACGCCATGCTCCGCTGCTCGAGGCAGAGGTTGTAGACGAGGCGGCAGCAGCCGACGGTCTGGCGGAACAGCCGNATACGCCATGCTCCGCTGCTCGAGGCAGAGGTTGTAGACGAGGCGGCAGCAGCCGACGGTCTGGCGGAACAGCCGCGCCTGCCGCGCGTCCGGGTAGATCCTGTATCGGTAGCCCAGCCGTTCCTTCATCGGAACGACCATAGGACGTTCTTCATATGTTCCGCAAGCGCCGGCGGATGCGGACCGGAACATGGTTAACGGCGTCCCGTCCGCCTTACCCCGCCCGGAAGGGCGAGGTAAGGCGGACACGTTCCGATCAAGCCACTAGCCCAACTGCAGGATCAGCACATCGCGCGGCGGGACTTCGATCTGTCCGCCATGATAGTTCCAGCCGGCGGGCCACGACGCTTGCGCGCTGGTCAACGTTCCGAGCCGGTCGGCAAGCTCGACATCGGTCGCCTGCGGCCTGCGCGTCGGATTGGCGAGCCAGAGAAAGCTGCCTTTTTCGCCTTTGTGGATGCGGGCAAAGACGGCATCGTTTGAAAGCGTCACGTGCCGGCTCCGGCCGCTCCAATTCATGAGCTCTTCGAAGAAGGCACGGTTCGCTTTGCCTTCGGTTCGGTAATAGGCAACCGAGGGGTTTGTGCCGATCAAAAGCGTGCGGCCTCTGCCGAAGCTGTTTTCGACGACCGCCAGACGTCCATCGTCAAAACGGCCGAGCGCCTTGCCGCCGGCAAGTTTATAGGATTGCAGCAGCCCGCCACCGTCGACGGCCAGTCCTTCCAGCTCGAGACGAATCCGATCGCCGATATCCGGCATGAACTCGACTTCCTCCTCCCGTGCACCGAAGACCTGGTCGAGGCCCATGTTCGGCTGGATCTGGCCGACATGGCCGCGGTCGCCGAAATATCCCGGGCAGGCTTCGGCAATCAGGATGCCGCCCTTTTCCACCCAGGCTTTGAGATGCCTTGCCTGTTCGGCGGTGAACATGATCGGATAAGGGAAATAGAGGAGATCGTAGTCGCCGATATCGTCGATATGAACCCAGTCCGGCTGCACCCCGTTTTCTAAAAAGCCGCGGTAGGCACCCCACATGGCTTCCGGATAGGGCTTTTCCTTGCGGTCGTGGTTCAGCAGATAGTCGAATTGCTGCGTTTCGGGCACCACAAGTATGCCGACCTCGCCACGCACCGGTTTTGCCTCCCAAAGTGCTGCCTGGGCCGGATCGTTTGCCCATTTTGCCATCTGGCTGGCGATTTCCGAGCGCGGCGTGCGCGCGCCGTCCATGCCGTAGGAGCCGAAAGCGCCGAAGAGCGGACCGTCGAGCAGCGGACGCCAGCGCAGGTTAAGAACACCGCGCGCGCCGCCGGCAAGCGAAGTCATGCTCCAGAGGCGAATATCCTCCGGCTCAGCCACACGGCCGTCTTCTTTGTCACGACCTATCACTTGCGGCTGCAGCCAGAGAGGCCCGCCTTGCCGCTCGGCATGCCAGAAGGGTTTACCGCGGGCAGCGGCGCGGTTGATGTCGACGCCATACCAGGTCTTCCATGGTTCTGTACCCTTGCGGGCCTGGATCCAGGTGAAACCATAGATATCGACCTTGGAAGCAGCCAACCAGTCGTCGCAACCGTTTGCCGCCATGTTCGGAATGGCGCCGGAAATGCCATGGGCAGCAATGACGTTCTTCTGGTCGATGGCGCGGATCGTGTCGATGCGCCACTGCATCTGGCCGTAGAAGTTGTCCCGCTTGAACTGCAGCCAGTCGATGCATTCCGGATAGGGCGCCATATGCACGGGCGGCTCGATATCCTGCCATTCGGCATAGCTGTAGCGGTGCCAGGCCTTGGCGAGCGCGCTCAGCGTGCCGTATTTCTTCTCCAGCCACTTGCGGAACGCTGCCTTGGCGTAGCTGCTGTAGTCGACATCGGCGGAATAATTGCATTCGTTCCAGACGTCGTAACCGTAGATCGCCGGGTGATCCTTGTAGCGGGTGGCGAGTGCGGTCAGGAATTGGCCGGCCGCCTCCTTCACCTCGGGGCAGTTGAGCGTCAGCGCGCCGGCGCCGCCGCCATTGTTGGAGAAGCCACCGGTTGCAGAAGAGACGCCCATGTAGGAGCCGAGCTTCGTGCCGTCGGCAGCGACCTGCAGCGCGTGGCTGAACTTGCGCACCGCCCAGTCCGGTACCGCGTGGATCAGCTCGGCGATCACCGTCTTGATCCCGTTTTTCGCGGCGAGATCGAGCTGACGGTCATAGTCGTCCCAATCATAGACGCCCGGAGCAACTTCGATCGCGCCCCACATGAACCAATGGCGGAAAATGTTGAGCCCATCTTCGCCGGCGGTCGCATAGTCACGCTCCCAGTCCTCGTTCGGCGGGTTGGACTTGCGGAAATAGACGGCGCCATAAGGGAACTGAATATCGTTTCTGAGCATTGTCCTGTCCTTTTCAATCGAGTCCGGGCAAGGCTTCGCCGTCCGGAGGAAGTTCCGGCTCGCGGGCATTCGAAGGGTCTGTCCGGTGGTTTTGAAAGCTTTTTTCTAGCGCGGCCCTCCGGCGAGAAGCTCGAGCGTGCGGATAAGGGCGGAATGGTCGCGCTCGCCGTCGCCATTGGCGACCGCGGCATTCATGAGCTGTTGGGTCGCTGCCGTGTTCGGTAGCGAGAGATCAAGCGCGCGGGCTGCGTCGACCGCAAGCGTCAGGTCCTTGCGGTGCAGGCGGATGCGAAAGCCGGGCTCAAAAGTCTCGTTGACCATGCGTTCGCCGTGCACCTCAAGGATTCGCGAGGCGGCAAAGCCTCCCATCAGCGCAGCACGCACCCTGGCCGGATCGGCGCCAGCTCTTTTGGCAAAAAGCAGCGCTTCGCCAACCGCCTCGATCGTCAGCCCGACGATGATCTGGTTGGCGACCTTCGCCGTCTGCCCGTCGCCCACCCCGCCGACCAGTGTGATGGTCTTGCCCATCGTCGCAAGCAGTGGCCGTGCGCGCTCGAAAGCCTCCTGCTTGCCGCCGACCATGATCGTCAGCGAGGCGGCCTTGGCGCCAACCTCGCCGCCGGAGACCGGTGCGTCCAGATAGTCGCAGCCCAGAGCCCCGATCCGCGCGGCAAAGGCCTTGGTGGCAACCGGCGAGATGGAGCTCATGTCAATGATGAGCTTTCCGGTCGAAAGCCCTGAAGCGACACCATTTTCGCTAAAGAGGACGGCTTCGACGTCCGGTGTGTCCGGCAGCATCAGGATTACGATGTCGGCGACTTCTGCGACCGCCCTGGCGTTTGCCGCGGCGATGCCACCTTTGGCGACGAGATGCTGCGAGGCTTCCCTGACGCGGCTCAGATGCAATGTGTGGCCGGCATCGATCAGGTGTTCCGCCATCGGACGCCCCATGACGCCCAGTCCAATAAATCCGATGTTCATGGTCTTCTCACTTCCGCTTGCTCACGTTAGGTAAGGCTTCATCCATCCGAGGCCCTCGCGGGTGCCGGCCTTCGGCCTATACTCGCAGCCCACCCAGCCGTCGTAACCCAGGCGGTCGAGTTCGGAGAGAGTAAAACCATAGTTGATTTCGCCCGTGCCGGGCTCGCCCCGGCCCGGATTGTCGGCGATCTGCACATGGGCGATCTTCTCCTTGAGCCGGACGAAGGTCGGGATCAGGTCTCCCTGCATGATCTGCATGTGGTAGAAATCATACTGGATGTAGAGATTGTCCGAGCCGGCTTTTTCGAGGATGCGCTCGGCATGTGCCGTGCTCGACAGGAAGAAACCCGGAATGTCGCGCAGGTTGATCGGCTCGATCAAGAGCTTGATGCCGGCGTCGGCACAGCGCGCCGCAGCGTATTTGAGATTGCCGACAAGCACTTTCTCCAGCATTTCGAGATCAGCACCTTCCGGCACCAGGCCGGAGATGACATTGACCTGTCTGCAATCGAGCACCTTGGCATAATCGAGAGCAAGCGAGATGCCGGCGCGGAACTCCTCCACGCGGTCCGGCAGACAGGCGATGCCACGCTCGCCGCCGGCCCAGTCGCCAGACGGCACGTTGAAGAGCGCCTGTTTCAGGCCGCTTGCCTTCAAGGCGTCTGCAACCTTTTCCTTCGGCTCGGCATAGGGACCGAGATATTCGAGCGCTCCGAAGCCATCCCTGGCCGCTGCGGCGAAGCGGTCGAGGAAGGGCAAATCCTGATAGAGGAACGAAAGATTGGCGGAGAATTTCGGCACTGCGTTTATCCTCAGGCATTGGCGGGTGCGACGAAGCGATGCCGATGAAGCATGCGCTTGTTGCGCGGATCGGGATTGGGAACGGCGGAGATAAGGCTTTTGGTATAAGCCTCCTGCGGCGCGGTGCAGATCTGCTCGGCCTCGCCGAGCTCGACGATCCTGCCGCGATGCATGACGGCGACGCGGTCGCAGAAGTAGCGCACCACGGAAATGTCGTGCGAGATGAATATGAAGCTCAGGTTCAGCCGCTTGCGAATGTCGAGCAAAAGGTCGAGGATCTGGCTGCGGATCGAGACATCGAGCGCCGAGGTGGCTTCATCGGCAATGATGATACGCGGATCAAGGGCAAGCGCCCGGGCGATGCCGATACGCTGACGCTGACCGCCCGAAAAGGCGTGCGGATACCGTTCCATGCCGATCGGGTCGAGGCCGACCATGCGCATCAATTCGGCCACGCGATCCTCCAGCGCCCTGCCCTTGGCAAGGCCGTTGACGACCAGCGGGTCACCGATCACCTCCTTGACGGTCATGCGCGGATTGAGCGAGGCGAAGGGATCCTGGAAGATGAGACGGGCTTCGCGGTGGAAGCTGCGAAGCTCGCGCGTCGTGAGCGTGGTGACGTCGATCGCGCCGCCGTCCTTGCCGCGATAGGTTATGCTGCCGCCGGTCGGCTCGACGGTGCGCAGGATGAGACGGCCGAGCGTCGTCTTGCCGGAGCCGCTCTCGCCGACGATGCCGAGATTTTCACCGGGATAGAGATCGAAATTGGCGTCGTCGACGGCACGCAGCGCGTTCGCCTTGCCGTGCCAGCCGTAGATCTTGCTGAGATTGCGGACAGAAAGGATCGGCTGCGGCGCCGCAGACAGCGCAACGGCCGGCGCTTTGCCTTCGACGTGGTGTGTGAGCTTGACCGTCGAGGCCAGGAGCTCACGCGTATAGGGATGTTCGGCGGCATGATAAATCGCATCGACCGGACCGCGTTCGACGATGCGGCCGAAGCGCATGACGGCAACCTCGTCGGCCACCTCGGCGACAATGCCCATGTCATGGGTGATCAGCAGCATCGCCATTCCACGGCTGACCTGCAGGCGCTTGATGAGGTCGAGGATTTCGGCTTGCGTCGTGACATCGAGCGCTGTCGTCGGCTCGTCGGCAATCAGGATGTCCGGATTTCCGGCGAGCGCCATGGCGATCAGGGCGCGCTGGCGCATGCCGCCGGAGAATTCGAAGGTATATCGATCGGCCATCTGGTCCGGATTTGGAATTTCGACCTGGCGCAGCAGATCGATCATTCTGGCCCGCGCGGTGGATTTGTCGACATCGCTGTGGACGCGAATGGCCTCGATGATCTGCGAGCCGATCGTGTGTACCGGTGAAAGCGAACTCATCGGTTCCTGGAATATCAAGCCGATGCGCCGCCCCCGGATTGCGCGCATCGGCCTGCTGCCGGGGAAAAGCGTCGCGATATCGGTGACCTCGCCGCCATTGCGCAGCAGGATCTTCCCGTCGGCGATGCGGCCAGGCCTGTCAACGATCTGCAGCAGCGAGCGGGCGGTTACGCTTTTGCCCGAGCCGCTCTCGCCGACGAGGCAGAGCGTCTGGCCGCGCTTCAACTGGAAACTGACATTTTGGACAGCGTGCAGGATATGTGTCCTGAGCTTAAAATCGATCGAGAGGTTCTCGACGGAGAGGACGACATCTTCGGGAAGATCGGCCATCGTTTCCTCCTCAATTGTCGTAGGGGTCGGCGGCATCGCGAAGGCCGTCGCCGAAGAAGTTGAAGGAAAGCACGGCAATGACCACTGCGAGCGACGGCCAGATCAGCAGCCATGGAGCCGTCGCGACCGTGCGAATATTCTGAGCGTCCTGCAGCAGCACGCCCCAGCTCACCACCGGCGGTTTCAATCCGATGCCGAGGAAGGAAAGCGAGGTCTCGGCAACAATCATCGTCGGCACGGCGAGTGTCACGACGGCCAGGATGTGGCTCGTCAGCGACGGCAGGATGTGGCGGAAGATCAGCCGCGTCTCGCTTGAGCCGTCTAGCCTTGCGGCGGTGACGAAATCCTCGCTGCGCAGTGCCAGGAACCGTCCCCGCACCTCGCGGGCGAGACTTGTCCAGCCGAGCAGCGAGACGATGATGGTGATGACGAAATAGACGTTGACCGGCGACCATGTCAGCGGGATCGCCGCTGCCAGGCCCAGCCAGAGCGGAATGGTCGGCATTGCGCTGACCACCTCTATGATGCGCTGGATGATCGTATCGACCCAGCCGCCGTAGAAGCCGGAAATGGAGCCGAGCACGACACCCAGGATCAGCGACATGGCGACGCCGACGAGGCCGATCGACATGGAAACGCGAGTGCCGTAGATCAGCCGCGAGAATACGTCACGGCCGAGCCGGTCGGCACCGAGCAGATACATCGGATCGCTCCGGTTGATCGGGCCGATCAGATGACGCTCCGTCGGAATTAGGCCCCAGAGCCTGTAGAGCGGACCCTTAACGAAGAAGCCGACCGGCACGACCTTGGTATCATCGACGACGAAGGTGCGGCGCAGGGCCACCTTGTCGATCTCGACCTTGTAGCCCTTCACGTGGAAATTGAACTCGGAACTGCCGTCCGGTTTCGTCACGAAGAGGCTGAGGCCCTGCGGCGGGGCGTAAGTGTACTGCGGGCGCGAGGTCATCGGCAGAGCCGGCGCCAGGAATTCGGCAAAGAGGCCGACCAGATAGAGCAGGAGAATGATGGCGCCGGCTGCCATCGCCACTTTCTGGCGGACCAGCTTGCCGGCCACCAGCCGCCATGGCCCGACCGCAGCCGTCGAGATCGCCCTGCCCTCCTTCAGCGGGCTGATCGACGGTCCATCGACAGTGATCAGCGACGGTTCGGAATGCTTTCCCAATGTCTCGCGAACGCTCATGTCGGCCTCCTCAATTGAACCGGATGCGCGGGTCGAGCAGCGCAAGAAGGAGGTCGGACAGCAGCATGCCGACGAGCGTCAGCGCACTCAATAGCAGAATGAAGCTGCCGGCGAGATACATGTCCTGCGAGATGAGAGCCCTGAAGAGCAGCGGCCCAGCGGTCGGCAGGTTGAGGACGATCGCGGTGATTGTCACGCCGGAGACAAGATGCGGCAGCACCCAGCCGATCGCCGAGACGAAGGGATTGAGTGCGATGCGCACCGGGTATTTGAGGATGACCTTGTATTCCGGCAGACCCTTGGCGCGGGCGGTGATCACATAGGGCTTGTGCAATTCGTCCGTCAGATTGGCGCGCAGGATGCGGATCAGCGCCGCCGTTCCCGACGCGCCGATGATGATGATCGGTATCCAGAGATGCGCCAGGAAATCGCCAATCTTCGCGAGGCTCCACGGCGCTCCGGTATATTGCGGAGAGTTCAGGCCGCCGACGCTCTGACCGAGATATTTGTAGGCGACGTACATCAGCGTCAGCGCCAGGATGAAGTTCGGCACCGCAAGGCCGATGAAGCCGAAGAAGGTGAAGACGTGGTCAGCGAGCGACTGACGGCGCACGGCCGAATAGATGCCGATCGGCAGCGCAACGATCCAGACGAAAAGCAGGCTCAGCAGCGAGATGACCAGCGTCGAGCCCATGCGCGCCCAGATGAGGCCAGAGACGGGCTGGTTCCATTCGAAGGAATGACCAAAGTCGCCCCGGCTGAGGATACCCCATATCCACTTCAGATACTGGATATAGAAGGGATCGTCGAAGCCGTAGATCTCCTTCAGCCGTTCGATCTGGGCCGGATCCACGGTCTGGCCGCTGTCGCTCATGGTGGCGATCATCGACGTCAGATAGTCGCCCGGCGGCAGCTGGATGATCAGGAACGAGATCAGCGACATGCCGAACAAGGTCGGGATCATGTAGAGCAGGCGCTTGAATATATAGCCAAGCATCGGATGTTCTCCTCCCGTTGAGAGCGCCGGTCAGGCGCTTCCTTCGGACCTCCGTCCGCTTTCGGCCCCACCAGGCCGAAAGCACTCCTCCGGCATCAGTCTGTCACTTCAGTTCCAGGTGATATGCACGACCTCAAGCCGTTCGATGCCCGGCACCTCCACCTCAGCGCGGCCATCCTTGATGCTGAAGCTCGCGGCACGGTCGGCCACTACGAGCCAGGCCTTCGCCACAGATTTTCCTTCAGGAATCTCCACCGAAACGGTCTGACCCCCCAGAGGGTAATTTTCGCGTATCGGACCTTTCATCATCATCGGGTTGGTGAGGTTGAAGAGGCTGAGCGCGATACCGTCGGCATTTTCGCGCAGCGCCAAATCGACGACCCCGGGACCGGCGACGGTAACGCGCGGCGTCTTGCCAAGCGCCCAGCGAACGGCATTGGCGAGAAGCCGGGCGTGGTCGACGGCGAAAACCTCCCAGAAAATTTCGCCGACATTCCAGGGAAAGTAAACCGAACGGCCGCCCTTGCCGGTTTCGCGAGCGATGACGGCAGCGCCTTCCGGCGCTTTGCGCGGATAGACCTCCTCCATCGGCAGATCGGGAAAATCCGGAACATAGAGAAAGGGGGTCTTCGCATCGCCGGCCGGTTGGACGTCGATCAGCCGTGTGCCGCCCATGATACGTTCGGCGCCGCCAAAGCCCGCATTGAGCGGATGGTCGCCGGCGAGCGCGACATAGGTGTTCTTGACGATGCCGCGTGGGCCGGAGACGAATTTCGCGCCGAAGAGGTCCGAAAGGCCGAATTCGTCACGCCTGCGGCCGAATTCGTCGCGCAACGAGGTTTCGTAAGCCGCAATCACGCTGCCGCCGCGGTCGACATAGGCACGGACGGCGCCGCATTGCGCATCCGACAGGCAGGCCGCGTTGGCGAGAATGATCAGCTTGAAGCGGTCGAGATTTTGCTCGCTCAGGACCTGATCCGAGAGCAGCTCGAAGGGCAGACGCGCTTCAACGAGGGCATGATAGACGCCGAGATCGTGCTTTTCAGCGGCATGCCTTTCTTCCGGCGCCCAGTGGCGCAGCGTCGTCGAGGGATCGATGACCGCGACTTCGGCCACCGGCTTCATGCTTTCGAGCACCGGCTCGACAGCGGCCTGCAGGGCGAAAGCGTCGGCAACCGGTTCGACCCAGCGCTTGTCCGGCACAACGCCGTTGAATTTGGTGAACCAGGCATAAAGACCATGTGCCGTGCCGTCGTTGATCCAGAGCTGCATCTCCTCGCCGGACGTCACCGCATCCTTCCAGCGATATTCCTCTTCCGGGCCGATCGAGGTGATGAGCACCACGGGACGATCCTGAAACGTGGCGCGGATGCGCTTGCCGTTGCGTCCGGCTGACCAGCCGAGTTCCAGTCCCTTGCGGCCTTGGTGATCGACGACGAGGAAGGGGCAGTGCTTGGCGATGACCGAGAGGTCAAACTCCATCAGCGAGGCGCCGCCCATATTGGGGATGAAGCTTGCATGCGGCCGGATCGCCTTCACGGCTTCGTCCCATTGAACGATCATGTCGGTCAGTACCCGGCGGCGCCACTGCACCCATGCCTGCCAGGCGGGATCTTCGGCATCCGGCTTCTTCGGCAGAGCATGGCCGAACATATCCTTGAAGCGGCGGGCGCTGTCTTCGCTGTAGTCGATGCCGTGGCCTTGCCACCGGTTGGCAAAGACAGCGTCGATATCATATTTGCGGACGATCTCCTTGACGACCTCCGGCATGAAGACGGTATTGTAGGCGCCATAGGCATTCGTCACCCAGACATCGGGATAGGCCCAGTGGCGCCGCGGCGTGCCGTCGGCATTGACCATCACCCATTCGGGATGGGCTTTGGCCGCATCCTCATGAATCGCATGCGGATCGACGCGGGCCATCACATGCATATCAAGCTTGCGGGCGGCCTCGACAAGCGCGCCGAAGATATCCTTGTCGCCCAAATACCTGCTGACATAGTGATAAGGCACTTCGCTCGGATAGTAAGCGACGTAGCCGCCGGCGCTGAGGCAGACGGCGTTGGATTTCGTGCGCCTGAAGACATCAATCCAGAAGGCCGGGTCGTATTTCTCCGGATCGTCCTCCACGAAGGTAAGCTGGGTCCAGCGGGTTGCTGTCGTAAACCAGTCCGGCGTCCGCAGCGTGTCGGTGTTCTGTCTTTTGGCGTCGAGCATCGTCTTTGTCCAATCATTCGGCAAAGGGAGGCTTCGGCGCCGACCGCATGGCCGGCGCCGAAGTTGCATCTCGTTCAGGCCGTCAGACCTTGTAGAACTGCTCCGGCATGGTCGGAGCGGGTGTCGGCCAGCCGAAGGAGTTCGGCATGGTCCTGGTGATGTTCTTCATGCTGTTCTTGACGATGCCGTAGCCGTCGGGCGGCAACGAAACGCCGAAAACATAAAAGTTGTCGGCAGCCCCTTGCAGGATCTGCTTCATGACCTCGCGCTGGCCGGCGGGGTCGGAGGTCGCTTTGAGCTTGTCGTACAGCTCAAGCTGGCTTTTCGTTTCTACCGGTGGTTCTTCGGCATTGGCATTGCCCCGATCGCGGTACCAGAGTTGCCAGGCCGGAGCATACATGGCGTTTGCATCCGTCGGCACGTAGTAGCGCGGGTCGAGCATGGCCGCGACGCCGCCGTTTGCGCCGAACTGGTGGGCGGTCGCATCGAAATCGCGGCCCTGGCGCACGCGCGTTTCCCAGAGCGAACGGTCCATGGTGCGCATCTGCGCGTCTATGCCCACCGCCTGGAACATCGGAATGACCAATTGGAAGAGATCGAGGAAGACGGCACGTGCCTGATCGATCTCGAAGATGATCGTCAAACGCCGTCCCTCTTCGTCCAGGCGGAAATTCTGATCATCGCGCTTCGGCACGATCTGATCGAGCATGGCATTCGCCTTGTCGGCGTCATAGGCCGTGAACTGCGTGGCAAGCTGCTCGTTATAGAGCGGATCTTCCTTCTTGATCGACGGTTGCGCCGGTGCGCCCTGCCCGACAAGCACGGCATCGATCAGCGACTGGCGATCGAGCGCCGTTGAAAGTGCCGCCCGGAAGTCCTTGTTTCGAAAGAGCTTCCGCTTCGTCTCGTCATTGTGGTTCAGATTGAATATGAAGTTCATCACATTGGCTTCGGTCGACGTCAGCGTATAGAAGTCGTAATCGCCCTGAGCGCGCGCATCGTAGAGCACCGATTTATTGTTCGGCGTTGCGATATACTGGTCCATCAGGTCGACTTCGCCCTGCATGGCTTTCAAGAGCAGAACCTGCGGGTCGGCAACCATCTGGTAGATGATCCGATCCATGTAGGGCAGTTGGTTACCCTCTGTATCGACCTTCCAATAATAGGGATTGCGCTCGGCGACGGCGCGTTCGGTGTTTTCGCCGGGCGCGATGGTGAACATCCATGGATGCAGGCAGGGCTTCTTCGAGGAGTTCAGAAAAAAGGCATTATCGTCCTGGAAGCCGGCGGCAGCCTGGAAGGAGGCTATCCAGCTTTCAAAACCACGCTGCCTGGCAAGCTCGTCGGCTTTGGGATTGTAGTCGATATGGAACTGCTCGAGATAGTGCTTCGGGCAACGCGTCGTCTGGTCGGCATTGGCCCAGGCAACCTGCAACGGGAACAAACCGTTCGGCTTTTCGAAAGTCACCTTGAACGTCTGCTCATCGACAATATCGAGCATCGCCGGCTTGCCGCCCGATTTCCAATGATCCTGGCCGACGAAGGCGACGCGTTTGTCGCTGAAGACCGTATCATACCAGAATTTGATGTCTGCCGTCGTGTAGGGATGACCGTCCGACCATTTCATGCCTTTGCGCAGGCGAACCGTATAAACCTTTGATTCCGCGTCGACTTCAAACGATTCAGCGACATTCGGCGTCACCCCCGACCAATCGGGGGTATAACGCAGCAGGGGTTCATAGGCCTGATAACGAAAAAGCATCGACAGCGATCCGCCCCCGACCAGCGCCATATTCCAGTCGCCCCCATATTTGCCGACGCTTTCGACCGGCTTGATGACCAGCGGATTTTCCGGCAGCCGATCCTTAAGGGGCGGGATGGCGCCGCTCGAAATCTTGTCCTTGAGAATATCCGCTTCCTTGAAGTCGGCGGCGAAAGCCGGCAGTGCCGGCAAAACGAGAACGGCCGAGGTCCCGGCCAGAAACGCACGACGTTTCAGCTTGATCATAGGTCTCTCCTCCAAGAATCCATGCCCTTAGCGTTATTTTTGGTTCTGGGCCCCGGATAAAGGAAGAATACATTTGGATATTGTTAGGTAAAGCGTTATGTTCCGTTATTGCCGAAAATCGGTGTCGTTATGCGCACGATACCCAAGCGGCAGATTGAATGGCGATTGAAAGACCAGATGGATGGGAAGCAGGGGCCGGGTAACATTGCAGACGATCGCGCGCGAGGTCGGCCTGTCGAAATACGCCGTGTCGCGCTCGCTCGCCGGCAAGAGCGGCGTCAGCGAGACCACGCGCGAGCTGATCCGCGAAACCGCCGAGCGCCTGGGCTATGTCAAGCCGGTGAGCCCGGCTGCATCCAACGATATCGCCGTCGTGTTCCACGACGCCGATCCGTTGAACAGCGAGCTTTACATGCAGATCCAGAATGGCGTGCAAGGGGAAGCGCATCGCCTGGGAATGGGCCTGCGTTTCCGCTGGACCCACAATCCCGGCCAGCTTGAAGAACTCGCCCGCTCCTGCGCAGGTCTGCTGCTTGTCGGCCCCCATGATCGCGAGGCCATTGCCGCGATAACGGCAACGGGAGCGCCGATCGTGAGGTTTGGCTGGGTCGGTCCGCTGGAACAGGCCGACCAGGTGACGGGAACCGATCATGAGGCAGGCCAGGCCGTGGTCCAGTATCTCATCGATCTGGGGCATCGCTCGATTGCCTATGTCGAAGGCATGCCGGGCCTCAGAGGCCGCCGGGAGCGCTTTTACGGTGCACGGGAAGTCGCCGAACTTTATTCTGATGTCACACTGGGCGTTATGCAGTTCGATGAGCGCAGCGGTTTCGGAGATGCCTTCTGCGCGCTGCAGAAGAAGGGGATTAACCCAACGGCCTTTTTCTGCGCCCATGACGGATTGGCGCTGACGGTTGTCTCCGAGCTGCTTGGACAGGGTTACCGCATTCCAGATGATATTTCTGTCGTGGGCTTTGGCGACTATTCACCCGCCACGCAGATTTCGCCGCCGTTGACGACGGTGCGCATGGAAGGGCAGGAATGCGGTGCGGTCGGATTGCGGCTTCTGCTGGAACGCATTGAAAATCCACCGCTGCCGGGTTCCCCTGCACGTCGTATCCATGTCGCATCCCGTATCATCGAGCGGCGGTCGGCTGGGCGCTGCAAGACCTCGATTCCTGCTTGATCCGGCAGCAGAATGCCGCGCCCTCTTCAGGGCGCGGCCATGTCTCGATCGTGACAGATCAGTCTTTACTCAGCAGCCTGCAGTTCCGGCATGGAAGCATCGCCTTCCTCCGGCAGGTCACCGGCCATTGCCGCAGCAAATTTCGTCTGGTCCAGTTCGTTCTCCCAGCGTGCGACGACAACCGTCGCGACCGCGTTTCCGACGAAATTCGTCAGCGCGCGGCATTCCGACATGAAGCGGTCGATGCCGAGGATGAGCGCCATACCGGCGACGGGAACCGCCGGAACGACCGAGAGCGTGGCGGCAAGCGTGATGAAGCCTGCGCCGGTGATGCCAGCAGCACCCTTCGAGCTCAACATGGCGACGAGCAAGAGCAGGATCTGGTCAGCAAGGGAAAGCGGCGTGTCCGTCGCCTGGGCGATGAAGAGAGCTGCCAGCGTCATGTAGATGTTGGTGCCGTCGAGGTTGAAGGAATAGCCGGTCGGGATGACCAGACCGACGACGGAACGCTTGCAACCGGCCCGCTCCATCTTGGCCATCAGGCCAGGAAGGGCAGCTTCCGAAGACGACGTGCCGAGCACCAGCAGCAGCTCTTCCTTGATGTAGCGGATCAGCGCCAGGATCGAAAAGCCGTTGTAGCGTGCAACCGCGCCAAGCACGACAAGCACGAAAAGCAGCGACGTCAGATAAAAGGTGCCGATGAGCATGGCAAGGTTGGCGATCGAGCCGATGCCGTATTTGCCGATGGTAAACGCCATCGCACCGAAGGCGCCGATGGGGGCTGCTTTCATGAGGATCGCCACGAGGCGGAAGATCGGCGCCGTCACGGCATGCAGGAAATCGACGACCGGCCGGCCGCGATCGCCGACCATGGCAAGTGCAATGCCGAACAGCACCGAGAAGAACAGCACCTGCAGGATATCGCCATCGGCAAAAGCACCGACGATGGTCGTCGGGATGATGTTCATCAGGAAGCCGGTAATCGTTGTGTCATGCGCTTTCTCGGCATAAGTCGCCACGGCCTTGGCATCGAGCGTGGCCGGATCGATATGCATTCCCGCACCCGGCTGGATAACATTCGAGACGATAAGACCGACGGCAAGTGCGAGCGTCGAAAAGACGAGGAAATAGATCATCGCCTTGCCGGCGACGCGCCCGACCTTCTGCAGGTCGGACATGCCGGCGATACCGGTTGCGACCGTCAAGAAAATGACCGGGGCAATGATCATCTTGACGAGCCTGATAAAGGCGTCACCAAGCGGCTTCAAGGACGTGCCGATCTCAGGATAGAAGTGCCCGAGCAGAATGCCCGCACAGATCGCGAAAACTACCTGCACATAGAGGTGCCGATAGAATGGAACTTTGCCGCGCGCCGGCGCGGCTGGAATTGCTACACCCATAGTGTCCTCCATAAAGCCCCAAACCGATGACGGCCTCCCGGGGCGGAAAATTTGGAATTCAACAGCCACCCGGCTGTTTGCAGATACTTTGCAATGGGCGTGCCAGTCTGCTTTTCTGCGGTTAAGGCGCTGTTTTCTCATACGTTCTTGAAAATCGCCCCGGGAACGCAAGCCCACTTGAGCGTCTTTTCGCACAAATTGATTTGACCCTTGTGCGAAATTGCGCACACTCTCCGCCATGCTTCAGCGATCAACCACGCAGGGCTTTCGAGCGCCGCAGGACGTCACCCGGCAGGCACGCAGTGCCTGGGTCCTGTTCTTGGCTGCATCGGCGATCCTGGTTGCGGCAGCGCTCGTGGGCGCCGAACTTTACGGACGCCGGTCCGCCATCGAAGCGCTGGAAGGCCAAAGCCGCACCGACGCCAATCTCAAGGTCGCATTGCTGACCGCCGTGCTGGAGCGCCCTCGCGCCCTGCCGCTGTTGCTTTCGGAGGACCAACAGGTTCTCGACGCGCTTTCGGCTGCAAAGAGCGACGCAACCGATCTCTTGAACCGCAAGCTGGAAAGGCTTGTCACCGGCACGCAAGCCGCCGTCCTCTACGTCATCGGCCCGGACGGGATCGCTGTTTCTTCGAGCAACTGGCGCGAGCCCATCAGTTTCGTCGGCAACGATTACGCTTTCCGGGATTATTTCCGCCGCGCGATGGAACAAGGCAGCGCCGAGCACTTCGCGCTCGGCAGCGTCAGCAAGCGTCCCGGCCTTTACATCTCGCGTCGGGTCGGGAGCGCAGCCGCCCCGCTTGGCGTCGTGGTCGTCAAGATGGAGTTCGACCGTCTGGAAGCTGACTGGCGCGATGCAAGCCGGCCGGCTTACGTGACGGACGACCGCGGAGTCGTTCTGATCACCAGCATCCCTTCCTGGCGTTTCATGACGACCGGGCCGGTGCCGCAGCAGCAGCTCGCGTCGATTCGAAGCAGCCTGCAATTCGGAGATGCACCGCTGGCGCAGCTTCCGATCATGCATCCGGCAGCCGTCAATCCGGACGCCTCCATCGTTTCTGCCGTTCTGCCCGGCAGCGGAGAGGCCCAGTATCTCCGCCTCTTTGCAGCCGTTCCGGGAACGCCGTGGCGGCTGGAGTATCTGGTGGGGACCGAACTGCCGGTTGCCTCCGCCGTGCGGGAGATGCGGCTTCTTGCATTGGCGTTTTTACTGCCCGTTCTCGCAATCGCCGCTTTTTTGCTGAGACGGCGGCAGGTCTCCGTACTGAGGATCGCCAGCGAGCAGGCCATGCGCGAGGAACTGGAACGGCGGGTCATTGCCCGGACGGAGGAACTGAGCCGGGCGCGCGATCACTTACAGGCGGAAATTTCCGATCACCGCGATACCGAGCAGAAGCTGCAAATCGTGCAGCAGGAACTCGTGCAGGCAAACCGGCTCGCCATCCTTGGGCAGGTCGCAGCCGGCGTCGCCCATGAAATCAACCAGCCGGTCGCCACCATCCGCGCTTATGCAGACAATGCCCGCGTCTTCCTCCAGCGAAAGCAATCGAGCCCGGCCGAGGAAAATCTAGGCGCCATTGCCCAGCTCACCGAACGGATCGGCACGATCACCGAGGAACTAAAAGCCTTTGCACGCAAGGGAAGGACGGCGGCCGAACCCGTCGAGCTGCGCGCCATCATCGAAGGTGCCGTCGTCTTGCTGAAGAGCCGGTTTGCCGGGCAGTTGAATGCGCTCGACATCCGTCTGCCGCAGCCGGGTCTTTTCGTGCTCGGCAATCGAATCCGGCTGGAGCAGGTCCTGATCAATCTCTTCCAGAACGCCCTTGAGGCGCTCGAAGGCCGTGACGATGCGAAGGTGGAGATATCCGTTGCCGAAACGGCCGAGCACATCGCTATTACTGTTTCGGACAATGGTCCCGGCATTGCGCCGGCAGTCCTCGACACGCTGTTCACGCCATTCCAGACATCCAAGGAAAAGGGCCTCGGGCTTGGTCTCGTCATCTCAAAGGATATTGTCGCCGATTACGGCGGCCGGATCGATGTCACAAGCAGCGGCAACGGCACATGCTTTACCGTTCACCTTCTAAGGGCAACAGCATGAGCGATCCGTTATCGATCTTTCTCATAGACGACGACAAGGACCTTCTCCGGGCCACCAAACAAACGCTGGAGCTTGCGGGCTTTAATGTTTCTGCCTTTTCGGCGGCGAGCGAAGCGCTTTCTGCCCTTAACGCCGATTTTGCAGGCGCAGTCGTCTCCGATATCCGCATGCCGCAGATTGACGGGCTGCAGCTTTTCAATCGCCTGCGCAAGGAAGACGAGGACCTGCCGGTCATCCTGATCACTGGCCACGGCGATATTCCAATGGCGGTGAAGGCCATTCAGGATGGAGCTTACGACTTCATCACCAAGCCGTTTGCAACCGACAGGCTGGTCCAGGCCGTCAGAAGGGCTGTGGAAAAGCGCCGTCTCGTTCTGGAAAACAGGGCTTTGCGCCGGGCAGCCGACCAGGCCCGCGACGACCTGCCACTGATCGGCCAGACGGCGACCATGGAGCGGCTGCGCCGGACGTTGCGGCAGATCGCCGATACCGAGGTCGACGTGCTCGTCACGGGCGAAACCGGCAGCGGCAAGGAAGTCGTCGCGAGCCTGCTGCATCGATGGAGCCGCAGGGCGTCAGGCAACTTCGTTGCACTCAACTGCGGGGCGCTGCCCGAAACGGTCATCGAAAGCGAGCTCTTCGGCCACGAACCCGGCGCTTTTACCGGTGCGCAGAAGAAGCGCGTCGGGCGCATCGAGCATGCAAGCGGCGGCACGCTTTTTCTCGACGAGATCGAGAGCATGCCGCCCTCAACCCAGGTGCAGATGCTGCGGGTTCTCGAGATGCGGGAGGTGACGCCGCTCGGCACCAATGAGGTCCGGCCCGTTGACCTGCGCGTTGTCGCTGCGGCAAAGGTGGATCTCGCAGACCCGGGCCAGCGTGGTGATTTTCGCGAGGATCTCTATTACCGGCTCAATGTCGTCACTATCTCCATCCCGCCGCTTCGCGAGCGCCGCGACGACATTCCGCTTCTCTTTGGCCATTTTGCCGAGCGTGCGGCTTCTCGCTTCAAACGGGAGGTTCCGGCGATTTCGTCCGCCGTCCACCGTCATTTGCAGGATCATGGCTGGCCGGGAAACGTGCGCGAGCTGTCGCATTTTGCCGAACGCTTCGTTCTCGGCGTTGAGCAGGTTCCGGCAAATAGTTCCGATGCGGCGCCTGAGATGGGCGACGTGCTTCCGCTGCCCGAACGTCTGGACCTCTATGAAGCCAGCATCATCCGCGAGGCGCTCGATGCCAATGACGGCGACGTCCGCCGCACGATTGCGGAGCTCGGCATACCGCGCAAGACTTTCTACGATAAGCTACAGCGCCACGGCATCGTCCGCAGTCAGTTCGCAGCATCCAAATCCGGGCAGATTTAACAGAGCTAGCAAATGCCACCGGAGCCGGCTGCGTCCGTACCTCTAAACCTTGGCCGGCCAGAGTTTGGCGCGCAACGCTTCCGCAAGCTCTGCAGAAGACCTGCCATTCGACCACGATTTCGACATCGGGACTCGCAAAAATGAATGCTGCAGAATCGCAAAAATCCGCAGCAAAGCAGGTCGTTCCATGCTGCTTTACAATCATGATTGGCAGCGCTACCATCGCTCGCGTGACGCCCCGGGGAGGAGCCCGTCTGACGTCATCTGGATAGCGTATCGACATGCCTTGCCGGACCGGCAGCCGACTGCAGATCATAAGATCCGCAGCGGAGCGTCGACCATGCCGGCACCCATTCGATGCCAGTCCAAACATGGCAACAAATGGGAGGATTCGATGTACAAGACACTGGTCGGCGGCATCCTGGCCGCGGCTGCATTCACGCTTTCCCACTCCACGGTTCTTGCCGAGCCGGAAATCGTCAGCGGGCCTGCGGCCGAAGCTGACTGCTTCGTGCCGTGGGCGGCCGAAACCAAATTCTTCAAGTTCCCCAAGAAGGACGGCCCATTCCGCATAGCGCTCGCCAACGGTTATATCGCCAATACCTGGCGCATTCAGATGATTCAGACGGCGAAGGCCTATGCGGCGCAGCCGGACGTCGCCGCCAAGCTCAAGGAGTTCAAAGTCGTTTCGACCGGAGAGGACGTGCCCGCGCAGATCTCGGCAATCAACAACTTCATCGATTCAGGTTATGACGCCATCGTCGTCAATGCCCAGAACCCGACGGCATTCGGACCGGTCATCAAGCGCGCCAAACAGGCCGGCGTCATTCTGGTTGCCTTCGACAACATTCTTGACACCGAAGACGCGATCAATGTCAATGTTGACCAGAAGGGTCTCGGCGTCTTGTGGGCAAACTGGCTGGCAAAGCACTTGCCTGACGGTGGCAAGGTCCTCGAAGTGCGCGGCGTGGCCGGCACGTCGGTCGACACCGACCGCCACAACGGCATCCAGGAAACCTTCGCCGCGACCGGCAAGAAATGGGATGTCGTCGAAGTGCTCGGCAAATGGGACGATCCGACGGCGCAAAAGGCGACCGCTGACGCAATTGCCGTGCACAAGAAGTTCGACGGCATCACGGCGCAGGGCGGCGATACCGGTGTCGTGCAGGCGATGATCGATGCCGGACATCCGTTCGTGCCTTTCGGGGGAGAGACGGAAAACGGGTTTCGCAAGTTCTGCGCCAAGCATGCCGCCGAGGGCCTGAAATGCTCGTCGGCCGGCACGGGACCCGCACAGGTCGCGGTTGCCATCAAGACGGCGATTGCCGCACTTGAGGGACAGGTTGTGCCGCAATCCATCAAGCTGCCGCTGGCAATCGTTGAAGACCCTAATTTCAAGGCAGGCCAGGATTTCTATCCCGACCAATCCGACAATTTCTTCGTCGGCAACGCCTTCCCGACCTGCGGCATCAACTTCACGGCCCAGGAGATCATGGGGCAGTCGAAGGAAAACCAGTAGACCGGGTCCAAGCCGATCGCTTGAACGGTGCGCCGCGGCCTTGCCCGCGGCGCACATGAAAAACCGGCCTCGAGGAACCCTATGACCGCACCAGAGATACCGGCAGCAACGCCCCTCTTCCAGATGAGTGGTGTTTCAAAGCGTTACGGCGGCGTTCACGCGCTGGAAAATGCCGAGCTTGCCGTGGAGCCGGGACGGATCCACGCCATTCTCGGCGAGAATGGCGCTGGCAAGTCGACCCTCATAAAAATCATGGCAGGCGTCGTCGCGCCCGACGAGGGCCGGATGCTGCTCGAAGGACGTCCGGTCAGTTTCAGATCCCCCGCCGAGGCCTCTGCTGCCGGCGTCACCTGCGTGTTCCAGGAGCTTTCGCTCATTCCCGATTTGAGCGTAGCCGACAACATCTGCATCGCCGCGCCGCCACGGCGCTTCGGCCTGATCGATCGCAAGGCCCAGCGTGCGGTCGCCGAGGAGATGCTCGCCCGGGCAGGCGCCGAGGACATTCATCCGCGGGCGCTGGTCAAGGATCTATCATTGTCGCGCCGGCAACTCGTCGAGATCGCCAAGGCGCTTGCGTGGAAGCCGCGCATTCTGATCCTCGACGAGGGAACGTCGGCGCTGACGGCAGCAGATGTCGCCAAGGTCTTTTCGGTATTGAGGCGGCTGAGGTCGGAAGGACTGGCGCTGCTTTATATTTCGCACCGCATGCAGGAGATCGCCGAATTGGCCGATGAATGCACGGTTTTGCGCAACGGCCGCAACGTCATGCATTTTGCGGCCGGGACGCGCAGCGACAACGAGATCGTCGAAATGATGATCGGCCGCGAATATAGCAACGCCTTCCCGCCGAAGCCGACACGAGCGGCCGCCGATACGCCTCCTCCGCCTCTTGAATGCCGCAATCTCGGCTGGGGGGACAGCCTGCGCGACATTTCGCTCACGGTCGGCAAGGGCGAAGTCGTCGGCCTTGGTGGTCTGGACGGGCAAGGGCAGCGCGAACTGCTGCTTGCCCTTTTCGGCGTGCTTCGCGGCACAACCGGCACTGTCCTTGTTGATGGCAAGGCCGTCGCGCTCGCCAGCCCGGCGGCGGCACGCTCAAGCCAAATCGGCATGGCTCTCATCCCCGAGGATCGCAAGACCGAAGGTTTGATGCTGCCGATGACCGTCCGAGAAAATCTCTCCTTCGCGGTGCTGGACCGGGTCTCCAAGGGCGGCGTCATAGACCGGGAAAAAGAAGAACAGTTGATCGATGAGATGGTGCAGTTGCTGGCGATCAAGACGGCCGGCCTCGACATCCCGGTCGGTGCGCTCTCCGGCGGCAATCAGCAAAAGGTCGTCATTGCCAAGTGGCTGATGCGCCGGCCGCGGATCATTCTCCTCAACGATCCGACACGCGGCATCGATGTCGGCACCAAACAGGAAATCTACCAATTGCTCCGGCGGCTTGCCGAAGCAGGCGCGGCCATCCTGTTCTATTCGACGGATTATGACGAGCTGATCGGCTGCTGCGATCGTGTCCTGGTATTCTACAATGGCAGCATCGTGCGCGAGTTGAAGGATAGCGGCATCACGCAGCATGCGTTGGTCGCCAGCGCACTCAACGTCGAGGGCGAAAAGGCGGAGAGCGCGGCATGAAGGAATGGCGTTACCGGTTGAACGAACGGCGCGGCACGCTGATGGCGGCCGGCATTTTTCTCGTCATGTTCGCCATCTATGTCTCCAATCATCCCGCCGGATTGACGGCCAATGTCGTGCAGACCGCCGCCAACAAGGGTGTTCTGCTCGCCTTTGTGGCGATGGCGCAGACGCTGATCGTGATCACGGCGGGCATCGACCTATCGGTTGGCATGATCTTCATCCTCACCAATGCGCTGGCCTCCTGGATCGTCCTCGGCACGCCGATCGAAACGGCCTTCGGCGTCATCGCCGTGCTGGCCACGGGCCTTGCCTGCGGGGCATTGAACGGCCTGATCGTCATTTATGGCAGATTGCAGCCGATTGTCGCCACCATCGCGACGGGCGCGGTCTTCTTCGGGATCGCCCTGCTGCTGCGGCCCTTTCCCGGCGGCTCGGTCAATGAGGGCCTGGCCGATATCATGACCGGCAAGGTCTTCGGGCTCGTACCTGCCAGCCTGGTCGCTCTGACTGCCGTCGTTCTCGTCATTTGGGTGCCGTTCAGCCGGTCGATCATCGGGCGGGCGGCCTATGCATCCGGCTCGTCGGAGATTGCGGCCTACATGTCCGGGCTGCCGATCCGCCGCGCCAAGTTTACAGCCTACGCGCTGGCCGGCCTTCTTGCCTCGATCGGCGGGCTGTTCCTCACCTTCTTCACCTTTACCGGCGAGGCAGCTCTTGCCAGCGGTAACGCCTATACGCTCTTTTCAATCGCCTCGGTCGTGCTTGGCGGCGTGTCCTTGTTTGGCGGCAAGGGCAGCGCGATCGGTGCGATCTTCGGAGCGCTCGCCTTCCGCACCATCGGTGACCTGCTTTTCGTCTTCGATTTCGATCCGCTGTGGCAGCCGCTGTTCCAGGGCGTGGTGCTGCTCGTCGCCGTCAGCCTCGGAGCGTTCGGATTGTTCCGCGTCCGCAATCGCCTGGAGTGGTTCGGATGAGCAATGTAACGCGAGAAGAGCCCGTGAGCCTTCTTTCGAAATCCGTGCGCCGGCTCGATCCGGCGATCGCGACAGCCTTCGGCTGCATCATCCTTCTGCTGATCATCGGAAGTTTTTATTCGAGGAGCTTCCTGTCCCCGGAATATCTCCTGCAGCAGTTGAAAGTGGCATCCTTCCTTGGCGTCATTGCCACCGGCATGATGATAGTCATCCTGCTCGGCCAGATCGATCTTTCCGTTCCATGGTCGGTCGCCGTCGGCGGAATGATGGCTTGTGCGGCCGCCGCCTATGGTCCTGCAGGCGAGATTCTTGCTGTTCCCTTCGGCATTGTCTGCGGCATGGCGATCGGGCTTACGAACGGGATCGGCGTCGCTTATCTGCGCATCCCCTCGATGATCATCACGCTGGCGACCAACGCCGTCGCTCAAGGGTTGATGGTCCTTTATACCGGCGGTTTCTCGCCGCAGGATTCAGCAACGTCCGCGATGCGTTATCTCGCAACCGGCTTTCTTGTGCCGGGCATACCCAACGCCGTACTCATCTGGGCAGTGGTCGGCGCCTGCACGGTCTTTGCCCTCACACGCACGACATTCGGCCGCTCCGTCTACGGCATCGGCAACCGGGAGAGCGCGGCCTATCTTTCCGGCATCAACACCCGCCGGATCGTCCTCATCGCCTTCATCGCTTCCGGGGCGCTTAGCGCCTTTGGCGGCGCCCTACTTGCCGGCTATGCATCGAAGGCGGCCCAATCGATGGGCGATACCTATCTACTGCCTTCGATCGCCGCCGTCGTGCTCGGCGGAACATCCATTCTCGGCGGCAAGGGCTCCTATGTCGGCACGGTTGCCGGCGTGATCTTAATTACGCTCCTGCAATCGATCCTCTCGGTCATGCAGATGCCGGAGGCCGGGCGGCAGATCATCTACGGCGTGGTCATCATCGCGATGTTGCTGCTTTATGGCCGCAGCCCTGCCAACCGGTGATCTGGGCCCGTCGGCTTTATCCAGCGTCAGGGTCTCAGAATCCGAGCACCACGGCACCACCGGTCAATCCAGCACCCGCAGCGGCCAGAAGCACCGTTTCCCCGGAAGCAAAACGACGTTCTTCGTTGGTAATCGACAGCGACAGGGGAATGGTTGCGGCGGACGAGTTTCCGTAATCACCAATCGTGCTGACGGCCTTCTTGGCTGGTATGCCCAGCTTCTCGCATACAGCGCTGAATATCCGCGTGTTGGCCTGATGCGGGACGAACCGGCTGACATTCTCGACCGCGACACGCGACTGATCGAGCGCCCGCATTGAAGCGGCCGTCATCATCTCGACGGCGCGCGAAAACACCTCGCGTCCATCGCGCATCGTCATGAGAAAATCCTCCGCCCTCATGCCCGGCGCGAAGGGGCGGCTGCTGCCTCCGGCCGCAATCGAGATCAAGTCATAGCCGCTTCCGTCAGCAATAAGATCGACGCCGAGGAGACCGGTGCCGGATCCCGTTGATGGCGAAAGCACGACCGCACCGGCAGCATCGGCAAACAGAACCGAGCTTGCGCGCTCGGCCGGGTTGATCCGGCGGCTCAAGATGTTTGCCGCAACGACGAGCACCGGTTGTCCCTGGGTGCGGACAAAGCCGTCGGCGAGCGTGAGCGCATAAAGAAAACCCGAGCAGGCGCCTGCAAGATCGATCGCTCCGGAATTCGTAAGGCCGAGGTGATGGGCAAGCAAGGGGGCGGACGGCGGCAGCAAATGGTCAGGGGTCGAGGTTGCAAGCAGCGTCAAGGCGATTTCGGCCCGGTCGACACCTGCATCGCTAAGCGCCATGGCGCCCGCGTTGGCCGCCAAAGCGCTAAGCGTATCACCCTCTTCCGCCCAATATCTGGAGAGAATGCCCGTACGACGTTCGATCCAGCCGGATTCGAGGTCAAGGGCCGTCTCGATCTCGCTGTTGTCGACCCGTCGCCCCGGCACGCTGTGACCGAAGCCTGCCAGCCGCGACGACCTCACAATCGACATGCGGGTGCTCCAAAATGCGAGGCGGCTTCCCCGATCGCGTCATAGGCGCGGCCGAGCTCTTCGGCGGTGACGCAATAGGGCGGCATCAGGTAGATGACGTTGCCGAGCGGCCGGATCAGCAGACAACGTTCACGGAAGAACGCGCGCAACTTCGGCCCGACGTTTGCCAAGTAGCCGTAACCACCGACTCCCACATTGAGGTCGAGAGCAGCAATCGTTCCCTTTTGCCGGACGTTCCGGAAGCGCGTGTCCGCGGCGAAGCGGGCCAAAGGCCCGCGATGCGCCTCCGCGAGAGTATCGATCCGCGCCTTGACCGGCTCATCCCGCCAGACCGCAAGATTGGCAAGGGCTGCTGCGCAGGCGATCGGATTGGCCGTGTAGGAACTTGAATGGAAGAAGGTCTTGCGGCGGTCGGAAGAGAGATGGGCCTCGAATATTTCCGCCGTGCACAAAGTCGCCGCCAACGGCAGAGCGCCCCCTGTGAGGCCTTTCGACGTGCAGAGAATATCCGGCGTGATCGCAGCCTGTTCGCAGGCAAAAAGCGTTCCCGTGCGCCCCCAGCCGGTCATCACCTCATCGGCGATGAGAAGCGTTCCATGACGCTCGGCAATCTCCTTGAGGCCGGCAAGAAGCGACGGTGGATACATCTTCATGCCGCCTGCCCCGAGAATGAGCGGCTCGACCAGCAGGGCTGCGACTTCGCCTGACCGGCAGAAGCACTCGAAGGCATCGAGCGTTTCCAGCTCGCGGCCCGCCGCTGGAAACGGCAACCGGTCGACGGCAAAAAGCAGCGGTTCGTAAGCGGCATTGAACACGCCGCGCTCGCCCGCTGACATCGTGCCGATCGTGTCGCCATGATAGGCATGCTCCATGACCGCGATACGATTGCGCCGCTCACCTTTATTGTGGAAAAAACCGAGCGCCATCTTCAGCGCGACCTCGACTGCGGTCGATCCGCTGTCGGAGTAAAAAACATGGGCCAGGCCCGGCGGCGCAACGGCGATCAGGCCCTCGGCCAGCTCTTCGGCCGGCGCATGTGTGTATTCGGCGAAGATGAGCTGGTCATAGCGCTCCGCAGCGGCAGTAATCGCCTTCATGATCGTAGGGTGCCGGTGGGCGTGGGTGATCACCCACCAGGACGAGATGGCGTCGAGAACGTGGTTGCCGTCCTCGTCGATGAGGTAAGCGCCTGCCGTTTCCACGATCCGCTTCATCGGCGGTTCCAGCGCGTGCTGGGTGAAGGGATGCCATACGACCGAGCGTGTCATGCCAGCGCTCCCTTGATGTGCTCGATATCGACGTTTCTGCTGAAGGCTTCGCGCAGTGTCTCGGGCGTGACGGTCGGCAACCACGGCAGGCGGCCAAGCGAGCGAACGCCCCCGATCTCGGCAATGACCCGCTGCGTTTCGGCGTTCTCGTCACCGATGAAGGCAATCCCAAGGATCGGGATTGCGCGGTGCTTCAGCGCCTCGAGCGACAGCAGCGTATGATTGATTGTCCCGAGCGCAGTCCTGGCGCAGAGAATGACAGGAACCTGCCAGCCGGCAAAAACATCCGCGAATAACAGCCGGTCAGTAAGCGGCACGAGCAGGCCGCCGGCACCTTCCACGATCAGCGGCTCATCGGTTTCAGGCAGGGCCAATCGGTCGGAGGCAATCGTAATGCCGTCGCGCCTCGCAGAAAGATGCGGGGATGCCGGCGTCTTCAGCCTATAGGCCTCCGGAATGATCCGCGCGGGAAGAACCCCGCCAAGCCGCATGACGGTTTGGCTGTCGGTCTCTTCCTCAAGTCCCGATTGCACCGGTTTCCAATAATAGCCGTTGAGAGCTTGCGTCAGTGCCGCGGCGAACATGGTCTTGCCGATCCCGGTATCCGTGCCGGTGACAACGTAACGCTTCGTCACGCGCGCTCCTCCACCATCACTGCCGCAAGCCGTTCTAACATGCTGGAGATCATGCTGGAATCGACGTTCAGCGTGATCGCGATCCTCAGCCGGGCGGTACCCTCAGGAACGGTCGGCGGCCGGATTGCCCGGATGTCGAAGCCCTCGTCACGCATGCGCGTGGCAATCCGGACGGCACGCACATTGTCGCCGATCATCACCGGCAGGATCTGCGATCCGCTGCCCTCGACACCAGTTGCAGCCGTGAGTGCGGAATTTGCAAAAGCCCGCAGCGCGTCGAATTCCGAGCGCCGTTGCGGCTCGTCGTCAAGAACCCGCAGTGCTTCGCGAACAACGGCCGCCATCAAAGGCGACGGGGCCGTCGAATAGATGAAACCACGGGCGCGGTTGACGAGGTAGTTGCAGATGACGGCACTGGCCGAAAGCAGCGCTCCCGAAACGCCAAGCGCCTTGCCGCAGGTATGAAGGACGATGAGGTTATCTTGCGCTTCCAGACCTGCCGAAAGACCGCGCCCCCCCGGGCCGAAGACACCGGTCGCATGCGCTTCGTCCACGACCAGGAAGGCGCCATGCGCGTTCGCGATGCCTGCAAGTTCGGCAAGTGGCGCGCGATCGCCGTCCATGGAATAGAGGCTCTCGACGGCAATCCAGGGCCTGCCGGTACCGCCCGCCTGGCGCCATTTCCTGATTGCCGCATCGAAGGCCTCGACATCATTGTGCAGGACCGGCATCGCCTGCGCCTTGCCCGCCGCGATCCCCTCATGTGCACTGGCATGGATCAGACCATCGTAGACGATGAGGTCCTCGCGTTGCGGAAGGGTCGAAAAGAGGGCGGTATTGGCGGCGTAGCCGCTGCCGAAATAGACGACCCTTCCGGTCCCGAAATATGCGGCAGCTTCGGCCTCCAGCGCCTCGTGCTCCGGATGATTGCCGCGCAGCAGTCTTGACCCCCCTGCCCCGACCGGAACGCCGCGCTCGATCGCCTCGGCAATCGCGTTCTTGAGACGCTTCGATTGAGCAAGCCCCAGATAATCGTTCGACGTGAAGTCGATGCCGCTCTGGCCGATCAGCGCACGTGCACGGCCCTTTCGTTCAAGGCCAGCCAGCGTCCGCTCGTAGCGGGCAAGGCCCGCAAAGCTCATTGTGCCGTCTCCGGTTCTGCTGCACCCAGCTCCATTGGCCTCAGGCCAAGACGGCGAAATAGAGCGCTGTCATGATCTTCCCCGGGATTGTCGGCCGTCAGCAAGGTGTCGCCGATGAAGACGGAATTGGCGCCGGCGAAGAAACAGAGGGCCTGCATCTCGTCGCTCATGCCGGTGCGTCCCGCCGAAAGCCGCACATGCGAGGCCGGCATCAGAATGCGGGCAAGCGCAATCGTGCGCACGAAGTCGATCGGGTCGACGGGTTCGGCGTCGGCAAGCTTTGATCCCGGGATCGGGATCAGCATGTTGATCGGCACGCTCTCGGGCGGCACGGGAAGGTTGGCAAGCGTCACCAACATCGCGATGCGGTCCTTCGTCGTTTCACCCATGCCGAGGATGCCGCCGGCGCAGACCTTTATGCCGGCATCCCGGACGTTTGACAGCGTCTCCAAACGGTCGGCAAAGGTCCGCGTGGTGATGATCTCGCTGTAGAAGCGCTCGGAAGTGTCGACATTGTGGTTGTAATAGTCGAGGCCGGCCTCGGCGAGCGAGGCCGATTGAGCGGGCGTCAGCATCCCAAGCGTCATGCAGGTTTCCATGCCGAGCGCCTTGACGCCGTGAACCATAGCGACGATCGCGTCCATGTCGCGGTCCTTGGGGCTGCGCCATGCCGCTCCCATGCAGTAGCGCGTCGCACCACCCTCCTTGGCCTTCCGCGCTTCGGCAAGGACGCGCTCGACTTCCATCAGCTTCGAAGCCTTGAGCCCGGTCGGATAGTGTGCGGACTGGCTGCAATAGCCGCAATCCTCCGCGCAGCCGCCGGTCTTGATCGAAAGCAGACGGCTCATCTGGATCGCATTGGGGTCGAAGTTCTCGCGATGGACGCTGTGTGCACGAAAGAGGAGATCATTGAATGGCAGATTATAGATAATTTCTGCCTCATCGATCTGATATGGGACCGGGAATGCTATCTCACGCTCATTTCCGCTCGCGCTATCAGCCATTTTACCCTGCATCGAATCAAATCCTCTCCCGCAAATGCGTTGATATAGATATCTTGCATTTTTATCTATAATTATCCGGCGCAAGGTAGCGCAAGGGGCAGAGTCCAGATTTCTGCAGATAACAGATTGCGGCGATGCAAATCAGACCGGCGGCATCTAGCCGACGATCGCGAAACGTTCGGCATCAGGAGCGGCGCCGCTTCTTGCCGGCCGGCGGCCGATCCACTGAACATGCCGCTCCAGCACCGTTGCCGCGTGCTCCGTTTCGCCCTCACGAAGGAAGCTAAGGATCGCCCGATGATCGCGGTCCTTCGGCGTCATCCAGCCTGAATTCCAGGTCGCGAACAAAAACCGCGCGCTGGCGGCATGCAGATCGTCGATTGCCGCCAACAGACGGGGCATCCCGCATGGCGACAGGATCAGGCGATGGAAGCGCCTGTTGGCGGATTCCCAGCCGCGAACGTCGAGCGCCTGGTCGCCTTCAAGGATGGCGCGTTCTGCCTGATCGAGGATGGACGGCGTCAAATGGGGAGCGGCATGACGAAGCGCCAGGACCTCGAGCGCGGCGCGCATGCGCGCCACTTCCTGCACTTCTGCAAGATCAAACGATGCGACCCTGACGCCCCGCCTTGGCTCGCTGATCGCAAGCCCCTGCGCCTCCAGCCGCCGGAGTGCTTCGCGCACCGGCACATGGCTGGAGCCGAATTCCTCGGCAATGTGATCCTGCTTGAGTTTGGAGCCGGGTTCGAGTTGCCCTGTTACGATCCGGTCGGCAAGAACGCGGCTTATCCGTGCGGCAATGGTCTCGTCATTATGGTCGGTCATTTTTTATAGATAATTCGCTTCGGCACGGCTGTCGAGACGGCAGCCATCATGGGGCAATTCTCAGGAACTGATCGCGACCTGGGCATCGTAGAGCCGCCTGTAATGGCCGCGGCGCTCCAGCAATTCGGCATGCGAGCCCTGCTCGACCACACGCGAGCCGGCGACGACGATAATTCTGTCTGCATCGCGTATCGTTGCCAGCCGGTGTGCGATGATCAGCGTGGTGCGGCCTTGCGCGAGCATGGCCAGCGATTGCTGGATCTCGCGTTCTGTTTCGGTATCGAGCGCGGACGTCGCCTCGTCGAGAATGAGGATCGGCGGGTTCTTTACGAACATGCGCGCAATCGCCAGGCGCTGCTTTTGTCCGCCCGACAATTTGACGCCGCGCTCGCCGATGAGGGTGTCCAATCCGTTCGGCAGCGATACGATCATGTCGTCGAGCTTGGCGCGCCTGGCCGCCTCGACGATATCCGCTTCGGTGGCGTCGAGCCTTCCATAGGCGATATTCTCGCGGATCGTCCCAGCAAACAGGAAGACATCCTGCTGCACAACGCCGATCTGACGCCTGAGCGAGGCAAGCGTCATATGGCGGATATCAATACCGTCCACCGAGATTGCCCCGTTGCCGACTTCATAAAAGCGCGGCAGCAGCGAGCATATCGTCGTCTTGCCGGCACCGGATGGGCCCACAAATGCAACTGTCTCGCCTGCCTTGATCGTCAGATTGACATCCTGAAGTGCGGGCTTGCCGGAACTGTAGGCGAAGGACACGTCTTCATAGATGATTTCGCCCTTCAGGTGGTCGATATCGATCGCATCGGGTGCGTCTTCGATGTCGGGCTCGGTGTCGATCAATTCGGTAAACCGCCGGAAGCCGGCGATGCCCTTCGGATAAGTCTCGATGACGGAATTGATCTTCTCGACGGGCCGGAAGAAGACGCCGACCAGGAGCAGGAAGCCGATGAAGCCTCCCGCCGTCAACTGTCCGGCCAGAACGAAGTAGCTGCCGGCGATCATCACAATCATCTGCGTCAACCGCATGCTGATGTAGCTGAGCGACGTGCTGGCGGCCATGATGCGATAGGCTTCGAGCTTCGTTTTCCGGTAGCTTTGATTGTCGTTTTCGAAGAGCGCACGTTCATGGTCCTCATTGCCGAAGGCCTGCACGACCCTGACACCGCCGACGCTCTCCTCGATCCGGGCATTGAAGTCGCCGACGCGTCCGAAGAGTGCCCGCGAATTCCTCGTCATCCGGGTCCCGTAGCGGCTCGTCACCCACGCCGTCAGCGGCACGATGACGGCGGTGACCAGCGCCAACTGCCAATTCACTGACACCATCAGGATAAGTGCGCCGATGAACGTCATCACCGCTATGAAAAGATCCTCGGGACCGTGATGGGCAACCTCGCCGATCTCTTCGAGATCCTTGGTGAGGCGGCCGACCAGATGCCCCGTCTTCTGGTTGTCGTAATAACTGAAGGAGAGTTTCTGAAGATGATCGAAGGCCGCGCGGCGCATGTCAGTCTCGATATTGATGCCGAGCATATGCCCCCAATAGGTGACGATCGCCATCAGGCCCGTGTTGATCGCGTAGACCACCAGAAGACCGGCAGAGGCCAGCAGAATAAGCAGCCAATCCTGGCCGACCAACAGCCTGTCGACAAACAGCTTCACGGCCATCGGAAAGCCGAGCTCGAGCAGGCCGGAGACGATCGCGCAGCTGAAATCGAGCACGAAAAGGCCGCGATAAGGCCTGTAGTAAGAAAGGAAACGGCGAAGCATTTCGACCTTTAAAGGTATGAGCTTAAGCGGCGGCATTGACGATAAGCGCGCATTGATGCGAAACGTGACCCGCATTCTCATATTTTTTGACGGGAGCCAATAGGGCGCTGTGCATGACATTGCATCTTGATAAGAAACGGGCAACTGCCGCTGAGGCGAAAGGTTCCGACGCGGGCACCGCTTCCATGCTCTCGCTTCGAGGCGTCAGCTTCGTCATCGAAGGCCGTACGCTGCTGCATCCGCTGACGCTGGATTTTGAAGCCGGCAAAACAGTCGGGCTGATCGGCCATAACGGTTCCGGAAAATCGACGCTGCTGAAGCTTCTCGCCCGCCAGCAACAGCCTTCTTCCGGCACGATACGCTTCGAAGGCAAGGCGCTTGCCGAATGGCCGGGCCGCGCCTTTGCCCGCCGCCTCGGCTACCTGCCGCAGCAGACGCCGGCAGCGCCGGGGATGCTTGTCAATGAGCTTGTCGCACTCGGCCGCTACCCCTGGCATGGTGCGCTTGGCCGCTTCGCAGAAGCAGATCGCATTAAGGTTTCCGAAGCGCTGGAACTTACAGGCATCGCCTCATTCGCCGGCAGGCTTGTCGATACACTGTCGGGCGGAGAGCGCCAGCGCGTATGGCTGGCTATGCTTGTGGCGCAGGATGCCGATTGCCTGCTGCTTGACGAACCCATCTCCGCACTCGACATCGGCCATCAACTCGAAGTGCTGACACTGACCCAGAAACTCTCCCGCGAGAAGGGCCTCAGCGTCATTGCCGTGCTTCACGACGTCAACATGGCGGCGAGATTCTGCGACGAAATCGTCGCGCTGCATTCGGGGCGCTTGATCGCGCAAGGAACACCCGCCGAAATCATGAAACCTGCCGAACTCGACAAGATCTACAATGTCCGGATGGATGTGATGCAGCAACGATCCGGCCGGCTTGTGGCGGTGGCCCAATAAAATCCCTGGATTGCAAGTTCGAAGGCGGGCTTTTTCACGCCTGAAAGTTGACAGTCATTGGCAACTTTAATAGGTCTCGGCCTGGAAGCCACGGCCCCGCGCCCCAGCCACCAGCATTTCATTTCGATATCGAATTTGCACGGGGAGCAGCGATGTCCTTTCGTTCCACGCTTGGCCGCACCATTCTTTCTCTTTCATGCAGCACAGGCTTTTTTCTACCAGCGATTGCGCAGGATCAGGCAGCGACCGTGCTGCAGCCTGTCGTCATCCAAGGGGATGGCGGTGCAGGCAGCAGCGGCATTTTCGAAGAGGATGGTTACGTTGCGAAAGCCGGGCGCGCAGCCGGAAAGAGCGATACCCCGCTCATCGAAACGCCGCAGTCCGTGTCCGTGATCACGGCGAGTCAGATCGAGGCGCAAGGTGCCGAAACGCTGAATGCGGCCCTGCGTTATAGCGCAGGCGTCGCCGGCGAGAACAACGGCTCGGATACCCGCGGCTATGGCCTGCAAATCCGCGGCTTCAACGTCTCCGACGAAATCTTCTATGTCGATGGCCTTCATTCGAAGGGAACCGAATTCGCCTCCTTCCTGTCGCTGGAGACTTACGGCGCCGAAGCCATCGAGCTTGTGCGCGGCCCGGCTTCCGTACTTTACGGGCAGAACAGCCCCGGCGGCATCATCAACTACTCCAGCAAACGCCCGACTTCCGAAGCGTTCGGCGAAGTAGGCCTCAGCGTCGGGAGCTTCGATCGCTACGAGGCACAATTCGACATCGGCGGTCCGATCACCGAAGACGGCGTGTTCAGCTACCGTCTGACGGGTTTCGGCCGCAAGGGCGATACACACGTGGACTTCGTCAACGACGATCGCATCTACCTCGCACCCTCCGTCAAATGGGCGCCGGACGACGAAACGAGCCTGACGGTCTTTGCGAAATACCAGAAGGACTTCACCGGCTGGGGCATCCAGTTTCTGCCGGCATCCGGAACCGTCCTGCCGAACGAAAACGGCGAAATTCCACGCGACAGGTTTGTCGGCGAACCGGATTTTGACCGCTATGATCTGACGATTGCGACGATCGGCTACGAGTTCGAGCACCAGATCGACGAGACGTGGGCTTTCCGGCAGAACGCGCGCTATTCATATCTGAAAAACGTACAGGAAGGCGTTTTTGGCAACGGACTTGCCGCTGACGGACGCACCCTCATGCGCTATGCCGACGAAGGTCGGTCGCAGCTCGCAAGCTTTGCGATCGACAATCAGGCAGAGGCAATGTTCGACACAGGTCCGCTCGAGCATAAGATGCTTTTCGGGCTGGATTATCAGTATACGCATTTCAAAGACTGGGGCACTTATGCCGACGTCGATCCTATCGATGTCTTCAATCCAGTCTACGGTTCGCCGCTGCCAGCACTTGATGTCTATACCGACGCGAAGACGACGCAGCACCAGGTCGGCCTTTATGTGAACGACCAGGTCAAATTTGATAAATTCGTGCTGACGGGCGGTCTGCGTCACGACTGGGCGCGAACGGAAACGCTCGAGCAGCTTGACGGTAGCCGTACAGACAAATCCGACAGCGCCTTTACCGGCCGCCTCGGCCTTGTCTATCTGGCCGACAACGGTCTTGCACCTTATGCCAGCTATTCGACCTCGTTCATGCCGGTCCTTGACGATCCGAGCTTCGACCCGGAAACCGGACGGCAGTACGAGGTCGGCGTGAAGTATCAGCCGGAAGGCTATAACAGCTTCGTCACTCTTTCGACGTTTGATCTGACGAAAGACAATGCCGTTCGCTATCAAGGAAGTACTGCCGTGCAGAGCGGAGAAATCCGCTCACGCGGCATCGAACTCGAAGGCGTCGCAAGCCTCGATCAGGGCTGGGATATCAAGCTCGCTTATGCCTATCTCGATACCGAAATCATGGACGATACCGAGGGAACCGGCGGCAACACGCCCTACGCCGTGCCGCGCCATCGCGCGTCGCTGTGGGCAAAGTACACGGTCCAGCGCGGCACGCTGGAGGGTCTCGGCCTTGCCGCAGGTGTCCGTTATATCGGATCGACCTATGGCGACGATGCGAATTCCTTCAAGGTTCCGAGCGCCACGCTTGTCGACCTTGCCGCAAATTACCAGTGGAAGGACTACGAGTTCCAGCTCAACGTCAGTAATCTGTTCGACAAGCGCTATGTGGCCTCTTGCTTTTCAGAAACGGCCGGATGCTTTTTTGGCGAGGGCCGCAAGATCGTCGGCTCGGTGAAATACCGTTGGTGATGTTTACCCGGCGGACATTACTCGGCGCGCTTGCAGCATCGCCTTTCGCACCGGCGGCCTTCGCAGGGCTGCCGCGACGCATAGTCTGCCTCGAATGGACGTCGGCCGAAATGCTCGTATCACTCGGTGTGCCGCCATTGGCGGTTGCCGATCTCAAAGGCTATCGGGACTGGGTCGCTGCGCCCGCCCTGCCCCTGTCGACACTTGATCTCGGCGCTCGCGGTGAACCGAACCTCGAAGTGATCAGCGCGCTTCGTCCCGATCTGATCGCAGGCGCCTATGGCTACGGGATCGACGAAACGATTTACACGCGCTTTGCGCCGGTGTTCAGGGTTCCTTTTTATGAAGGCATGAGCACGCCGCTTGCCCAGGCGGAAGCCGAAACCATAAAGCTCGCCGCGATCGTTGGACGGCAGGACGCAGCACGAAACCTTGTTAGCGAAACCATGCGGACGATCAATGATACCAGAGACGCCCTTCATACCCGTCGGGCTGTACCGATTGCGATCATCAGCATGTTCGACGACCGTCAGGTGCGGGTCTATGGCAGGGGCAGCCTGTTTCAAGACGTGCTTGACCGCGTCGGCCTTGTCAACGCGTGGACCGGAGAGACATCCCAATGGGGATTTTCAACCGTTGGCATCGACGCGCTTACGGCAATCGGCAATGCCCGCCTGATTTCGCTCGATCCCATCCCGCCGCATATCCGCATCCGCATTGAGCAGAGTTCGCTCTGGACAAACCTGCCCTGTGTCAGAGCCGGAAATGTCGCAACGATCCCGCCGGTCTGGCCCTTCGGCGGTTTGGCCGCTGCCGCCCGTTTCGCCACTTTTATCAGGAACTTCGTGCAGGCATGATGGTGATCGATCAGCCAATATCGGCGCAACGCAGCGACCTTTGGAAACTGATCCTGCTCGTCACCATCCCGGCAATTGCCGCGATGGTCCTGACCTTTGGCGGCGCGGAACGGCTGTTGCCGCCGGCCTCCTGGTGGTCCGCGCTTGTCAATACCGACAATGCGAAATCGGAAGAGCTGCTTTTCCGGCATGCCTTCATGCCGCGTGTCGCTGTCAGCATCCTCGCCGGCCTGGGGCTCGGGCTCTCCGGCATCTTAATCCAGCATCTGCTTCGCAATCCGCTGGCAGAGCCGACGACGATTGGCACGAATGCCGGAGCGGGGCTGGCCTTGACTGTCGCAACGCTCTACGCCCCCGACGCGCTCGCAAACGGACGCGGTGCCATCGCCCTTCTGGGCGGCGCGCTAACGACGCTCGTCGTCTTCGCGCTCGCACAGCGCCGGCAATTTTCGCCGGTGGCCGTCATTGTCTCGGGGCTTGTCGTCAGTTTGACCTGCGGCTCGGCGAGCGCCCTCCTCATGGCGATCAACCGCGAGTACACCGAGGATCTTTTCATCTGGCAGAGCGGATCGTTGATCCAGAATGGCGACGCCATCGCCCGAACCCTCCTTCCGCAGATTGCTGTTTGCAGTGTCTTGGCATTCATGTTCCTGCGGCCTTTGCGGCTGCTGGAAGCCGGCGATGAAAGCGCCGGCAGCCTTGGCATGAGGCCGGCAGCCATCAGGCTGATCGGTCTTTCGATTGCAGTAGCAATGAGCGCATTCGTCGTTGCGGCAGCCGGTGTCATAAGCTTCATTGCACTAGCCGCCCCTGCCTTCGCGCGCATAGCCGGTGCAAGGACGCTGCTGCAGCGCATGGTCTGGTCGCCTCTGATTGCCGCCTCGCAGCTTTGGCTGGTCGATCAACTGATCCAGTTCCACTTCGGAGAGGTGGCATTTCCGGCAGGCGCTGCGACAGCACTACTCGGCACGCCCTTGCTGTTCATCTTCCTGCTTCGTTTGAAGACCGTCACCCTGGGCAGCCGAGAGGGCACATTCACCGCCGTCACTCCTTGCGGAATGCCGGCGCTTCTTCTGCTTGCCGTCGCACTCGTTGTTGCAACAGGTCTTGCTTTCTTCCTGGGAAAGGGTGCAAACGGCTGGGGTTGGATCGCGGCAGCACAGATTGGCGAATTGGCCGAATTGCGGCTGCCACGGATCGGCGTGGCGCTTGCGGCCGGAGCCATGTTTGGCGTTTGCGGCACATTGCTCCAGGGGATGACCACAAACAGCATGGCCGCTCCCGAAGTGATCGGTGTCTCAGGTGGGGCGAGCCTCGGCGTACTTGCTCTTTTTGTCGGCACGTCCAGCATCGATCGGCTTTCACTGGGAGTGGCCGCAAGCTTCGGCGCCTTCGCAACACTCGCGCTCGTCCTGTTTATCGCTGGCCGGCAGCGCCTTTCGCCGGAGAAGCTTCTACTAGCAGGCACATCTGTGACGACGCTTGCTTCGGCGCTGGCCGCTCTCGTTCTTGCGAGCGGCGATCCGAGAACGGACTTCCTGCTCGCCTGGCTTTCAGGTTCCACTTATACGGCGACGCCCAGCCAGGCGATTGCGACAGTGGTTGTTGCGCTCCTTCTTCTTTCTTTGGCGCCTTTGACGGTCCGCTGGCTCGCCGTCCTGCCGCTTGGCGAAACCGTGTCGCGCTCGCTAGGCCTCGGTGTCGTTTCCGCTCGCGCCATCCTGCTTTGCCTCATCGCAATTCCGACGGCCGTCGCAACACTGGCGATTGGACCTTTAAGCTTCGTCGGGCTGATGGCGCCGCATTTCGCGAGAATGTCGGGTTTCCGCAAACCGGCCGCCGAAATATTCGCTTCTGGCCTTTACGGCGCAATCATCCTGATTGCGGCCGACTGGGCGGGAAGAACCATCATTTTTCCGTGGCAGATACCGGCAGGTCTGCTGACAGCTCTCGCCGGCGGCCCGTTTTTTCTGATCGCGATGAGCCGCTCCCGATAGACATCGCCTTCCGCCTTTTGGAGGCGAAACGATCAATCGCCGTTCAATGCAAGCGAACGAATTTCGCGATCCGCCGATTGGAGCACTTCGAAAGCGCGGAACCTGTTTTTGTGCAGGACCGCAATCGCGCCACCCGTTGGATGGAACGTTTTCGACAGATGCGACATCGCCTTCATCGCTTCGGGCAGAGAATCATTGTGTCCGGCGGCAACGGAGCCGAGCATTGCCGCACCCAGTAGCACCGGCTCTTCGGTGTCAGAGATTGCCACCGGCACATTCGTCGTGTCGGCCAGAAGCTGTCGGACAAGATTGCTTTGCGCGGCACCGCCGCTAGCAACGATCAGGTCAAGCTTGATGCCGTCTTGCGCCAGCTTTTCCAAAAGCTGCTTGAGGCCATAACCAATGCCGCAAAGGCCGGCAATATAGAGCGAAATCAGATTGGAGATATCGACATCCAGTCCAATGCCTGCGACGATCGCCCGTGCATCGGGATCGGCATGCGGCGACCGGTTTCCAAGAAATTCCGGCACGACATGGATAGACTTCGCAAGTTCGACGGCACGCGTTAGGTCCGGGCATATTTCCGTGGCCTGCCTGTCCAGCCATGCAACGAGAGTGAGACCGGCCGCTTCCGCCTTTGCACGCGCCTCGGCAGATGCCGGATGCATGGTCACCAGATGGTCTATGGCCGCACCTGCAGCCGACTGCCCGCCTTCCGTCAGCCAGAGCCCCGGCACCATTGCTGAGTAATACGGTCCCCAGACGCCACCGACGAAAATCGGATTGTCACTTGAAGCCATCGAACAGGCCGACGTACCGAAGATATAGGCAAGCCTGTTTCTGACATCCGAACGGCCGTTTGCATCCGCGCCGCCGAGTGTGCCGGCGCCACCCGCATGCGCGTCGATCAGTGCCGCTCCGACGGGCGTTCCGGCCGGCAGCCCAAGATCGGCAGCGGCGTGTTCGCTGAGCCCATCTGCCAGTGCCGTGCCTGGGTCGACGATGTCCGTACCTATCCTGGAAAAGCCTTCTGCTGCCAATTCTTCGAGCCCAATCGCCTCAAAGTACTGGGCGTCCCAGCGCTTTTCGTGGGCAAGATAGGTCCATTTGCAGGTGACCGTGCAGACAGACCGGCTAAGCGAGCCGGTTGCACGCCAGGTCAGAAAGTCCGCAAGGTCAAAGAAATGGCCGGCAGCGGAAAAGGAGGCCGGCAGATTGCGCTTCAGCCAGAGAAGCTTCGGCGTTTCCATTTCCGGGGAGATCCGCCCGCCCACATAACGCAGGACCGCGTGGCTTCCAGCATTGATCTCGGCCGCTTCGCCAGCGGCACGGTGATCCATCCAGACGACAATATTGCGGTTGGGATCGCCGGAAGGACCGACGGCGACCGGCGCGCCATCGGATTTCACCGCAACGAGAGAACAGGTGGCGTCGAATCCCAGGCCGGCGACGGCGGTGGCTGAGATCCCAGCCATTGAGACGGCTTCCCTGGCGCTGTCGCAGACGGCTTTCCAGATCTGTTCGCTGGATTGCTCGACGATGTGGCCCGCCTCATACCAGATCGTGATCGGACGTTTGGCGGACGCCAGCAGCGCCCCGTTCTCGTCGAAGACCCCTGCCCGTGCGCTGCCTGTACCCACGTCGACGCCGATAAAAAACCGCGCCATGGTCAAAGGTCCGTGCTATGCGGCAGGATGACGAGGTCACGGATCGTCACGTTGCGTGGCCGCGTCAGCATGAACAGCACCGCCTCTGCAACCTCCGTGGCTTCCATCAATCCTCCTGCGGCTATCGTCTCATCGAGCTTTTCCTGAGGCCAGTCGCTGATCAGCGCCGTGACGACAGGACCGGGCGCTACCGCGCCGACGCGAATGCCGTGTTTTATAACCTGGCGCCTGACCGTATGGACAAACGCCTGCACCGCATGTTTGGACGCGGTATAGATCGGCTCCCAGACCACGGGCACCAGACCGGCGATCGAACTGGTCATGATGATGTCGCCGGTCTTCCTTTCCACCATATGAGGCAACACCGCCTGGACAGATCTGAAGGCCGCATTGATGTTCAGGTTCAGCATCCGGTCCCAGGAATCGGGATCACCGTCGACGACGTCTCCGCCGATGTAGGAACCGGCATTGGCGTGGAAAATGTCGAGCTTTCCGAACCGTTCCAGGATCTGCGGCATCATCGTCGAGACGCTGGCAGGGTTGGTCAGATCGACGACCAGAGGGAAGGCGTCCGTACCCAGCTCGGAGCATATGCTCCTCAGAGAATCGCCTGCTCTGTCGATGAGAGCAACGCTCACACCCTCCTTTAATAAAGACTTGGCGCATTCAAGACCGATCCCCGAGGCAGCCCCGGTAATCGCTGCGACCTTTCCAGAAAGTTCCTGTCCCATATCAATCCTTGCTTTCGTAGTTGTATCAGGCACGGCCGTGCGAAACTCTCGACCGGCGCGCCAGCGAGTCGACGATGACTGCAATGGCAAGAACAGCACCGGTGATCATGTAGCGAAGGGCCGAAGACAGATCGAGCATCGTCAGACCGCTTGCGATCGACTGGATGACGATGATGCCGAGAAGTGCTGAGTAAGCGCTGCCGCGACCACCGAAGAGGCTTGTTCCGCCGATGACGGCTGCTGCAATCGCATTCAGGTTGACGTCTCCCGTCCCGGCCTGCTGGCTCGCCGAGGCAAGACGCGCCGCGGCGAGCACCCCGCCAAGTGCGGCAAACATTGCGCAGAGAACGAAGGCGCTGGTGTATATCCGCCGTACATTGATGCCTGCGCGGCGCGCGGCCTCGCGATTGCCGCCGACGGCCGCCATCGACCGCCCCCATTGAGTCCGTGTCAGCGCGTAGTTCATCACGATCGCCAGCACGACGAAGAGGGCAAACATCCAGGGGATGCCGCGGTCCTGATTGAGATAGAAGACGACGAATTCGAGAAGGATGGTGATGGCAGCCACGCTGGTGACGAGGCCACCGATCGAGCGAGACGAGAGGTTGGCTTGCCGGCGCCGTTGAGCGGCCCGATAGCCTGCAATCAGCATCACGACTCCCGGCAGCAGCGCGAAAAGATATGCAAGCGGGCGTGGAATGACGAGCAGCTGACCGAAGTTCACCAAGGACGAGCCATAGGGCAGGTTGATCGAGCCTGTGGCGCCGAGCAGATAGAGCTGCATTCCGAGCACCGCCAGCAGACCCGCGAGCGTCGAAACGAAGCTCGGCATTCCGAGACGATTGAAAAGCAGCGCATAGAGCGAGCCGATCAATCCGCCGACAAGGACGGCGGCGATGATCGCGGCCGCGACGGGCCAGCCCTGATTGACCCAGAGCATGCCGACCATGGCCGAAGCAAAGCCGCTGATTGAGCCGACAGACAGATCGATCTCGCCAACCATCAGCACGCAGACTATACCGAGCGAAATCACACCGACAGTCGACGCGTCGAAAAGCAGGTTTGCAAGGTTGTTGCTGGAAAGGAAGGTCGGATTGAGAGTGCCGAACACGGTCCAGATGATCACCAGGCCGACGACCACCGGCAGTGACCCGAGATCGCCGGAGCGCACCTTGTCGATGGACGAGCGGATCTTCGCACTGATGCCCGCATCATGACTGACGCGAACATCGCCGCGATCAAGCAGCGTTGCGGTTTGTTTCACATCGCTGGTCATGGGTGACCCTCCTGCCTGATATCCTGCTGCGCCTGGCGGCGGCCAGCGCGACGCGAGACCGCGTTTTCCGTCGCCCCGGTAATAGCAGTGACGAGTTCCTGGTTGGATGCGTCAGGATAGAAAACTCCGTTGTTCCGCCCTAGCCTGAGGACGACGATGCGATCAGCCACCGCACGAACGTCTTCCATGTTGTGGCTGATCATCACGACCCCGAGCCCGCGGTCGCGCACGCGCTCGATCAGGTTCAGCACCTCGGCCGTTTGGGCCACGCCAAGGGCAGCCGTGGGTTCATCGAGCAAAATGAGCTTCGGCTCCAGGAGCAGCGACCGGGCAATCGCCACCGTCTGGCGTTGTCCACCGGAAAGCGATGCAATCGGAATGCGGACGCTCGGAATGCGGGCAGAAAGCTCGTTCAGGAGCGTCCAGGCACGAACCTCCATCGCCGTCTCGTCAAGCCTCAGCGGAGCGAGCTCCCGGCCGAGGAAGATGTTGGCAACGACGTCAAGATTCTCGCAAAGTGCAAGGTCCTGAAACACGGTCGCGATGCCCAGGGATAAGGCCGCACTGGGGTCGGTCAGCGTCACTTTGTTGCCGCGGAAGGTGATCTCACCCGAACTCGGCTGGTGCACGCCGGCAAGGATCTTCACCAGCGTGGACTTGCCGGCGCCGTTGTCGCCGACGAGCGCCACCACTTCGCCGGCATGAACATCGAGATCGATATCGGTAAGCGCCGAGACGGCACCGAAATGTTTCGAGATCCCTCGTAGGCTGAGCACCAATTCGCCGGCAGAGGCTGTTTGATCGGGAGCGTCAGTCATCTGTCGCGAGCCTTTCATCATGAATTTTCGACCCTCCGGCCGCCCACAAGGACGGTCGAAGGGCAACTTGGGAGGGAACCGATCAGCCGCCGATGCCGAGCGTCTTGCAGCCTTCGGCGTAGCGATCCGTGCAGAGCTGCTCCGGCGTCTGGATCGGCTTGCCATTGACCGTCTTGTCGATGATCTCGGCCTTCAGGTTTTCAGCGGTAACGAGCGCCGGCGTGAAGAGTTGCGTCGGCGTATCGAAGAGCTTGGTGTCGGCCTTCGGCGCTTCGCCCGACAAAAGCTGGATGGCGACATTCGCCGCAGCCGCGGCCACGATCTCGCTTGGCTTGGAGATGGTGTTGTACTGATCGCCCGCGATGATGAGCTGCAGACCCGCGATCGTCGCATCGTTGCCGGTGACCGGCGGCACAGGATCGATGCCGGCAGCCTTAAACGCTGCAACGGCAGCACCACCCGTGCCGTCATTGGCGGCCACAACGCCGATGATCTTCTTGCCGAACCGGGTAATCTGGCCGCTTGCCCATTGCTGAGCCTTCGGCGGAGCCCACTCCGGCGTATCGAACTCCGCAAGGATCGGATAGCCGCCTTCGGCAAGGCCGGCATGGATACCCTTCTTGATCAGGCCTGCTGCAGCATCCGTCGGCGAGCCGTTGATCTGAAGAAGGCCACCGTCGCCGGCCTGGACGTTCTTCGCCTTCAGATGATCGACGAGGGATTTGGCGATCATCTTGCCGATTTCCTCGTTGTTGAAGGAGACGTAATAGTCTGCGGCGGCAGATGGGATCGGCCGGTCATAGGCAATGACCTTCACGCCCTGGCTCTGCGCCATCTTGACGAGCGACGCGGCAGCTGTGGAATCGACCGGGTCGAGCACGATTGCCTTGGCGCCCTGCGAAATCGCCGAGTTGAACTGCTGCTGCTGGCGCGAAGCGTCGCCGTTTGCGTTCTGGTAGATCACCTTGCAGCCGGCGCAGAGTTTCTTCATTTCCGCTTCGAAGCCCGGATAATCGTGCTCCTCGTAGCGTGTGGAGCTCTGATCTGGCATCAGAAAGGCGACCGTTGCATCGGTCACCTTTGCAGACTGCGCAAAGGCGGACGTACCGCTGAGAAGACCGACGGCGAGCGCTGCTGCGCCTGCTAATTTCCATGCGAATTGAGTCATAGGAATCTCTCCGTTCCCAAATTGTAACTGTTTCGATGAAGCCTCAAGCTCGCCTCGAGCTCGACACCCTTTGTGCGATCCGGCCTTTCGAAGCGGGTTCTTGACCGGCGCTTCAGGCTGGTGTGCGGACAAGCAATCCCGTTCAGACAACTGGTGTCCGTTCGCCTCGCCCTGATTGTTCGTTTCCTCCTCCCCGGTCCTCCCTTTTAGGCGGCCTCCACCGCTCTTGCGTTTTGTGCCAGCAATGTTCTGAAGCGCGAGGGCGCCATGCCCTTCTGATCCAGAAATCGGCGATTGAAATTCGAGATATTGTTGAAGCCGGCCGCAAAGCAGATGTCGGTGATCGACATGGCTGTCTCGCTCATCAGCAGGTGGCAGGCAAAGTTGATCCGCAGCCGGTTCACATATTGAACGAGCGCCATTCCGGTGTGCCGGCGGAAGCTGCGGGAGAACGCGCTCGGGCTTTGCCCAGTCAACTCGGCAAGGTCACCCTCGCTGAAGGGTTCGGTTAGATGCGTGTTGATATAGGCCAGCGCCTGGTTCACCCCAGCAGACATGAACCCCGACGGATCCGGATGATAGAGCGCACTTGCAAGGGCACGCGTGCCCTGTGCAGAACTCAGCGCGTTGAGCACGTTCATGAAAAGCTCGATCCGGCGAATTCCTTTGGCTTCGACCAGTTCCCCGAGGAGCGGGCCGACGCGCGTCGTCGTTTCGGGCGTGAATAGCGCACCCCGGCGGCTCATTTCCAGAATGCCGGCACAAGCCGAAAGCTCCGGAAAAACCCGGCTTGCATCCGCAAGGAAAGACTCAGTGAATTGAAGCACCCGGCAGCGCAGCGGTAGGCATGTGCCCGGCGGCACGTCGCTTACCCAATTATGCGGCAGGTTCGGTCCGGTGAGCACAAGGTTGCCCGGTTCGAACTCGCCGATGAAATCACCGACGAAATATTGCCCCGTCGTTGCGACGACATGGTGGATTTCATATTCGGGATGGAAATGCCAACGGACCGTACGGTAGGGGTAGCCATGCTCCCAGGCCTTGAAGGACTCGCCGCTGCCGATCGCGACCACTTCCAAATCCGGATTCATGGAACCTTCCTCCCTGCGCTCTGACCGGAGTTTCTCCGGTAATGGCGCCTCCTCCCAGAGGTCATCGCTTCTTATGACAGAACTTTACGCGCGGACATCAGCGATCGCTACTACGCCATCGACCCCTCACTGATACTTTTTTGACAATTCTACTGCAATTTGTGGCAAATCGCGCAAGTTTCTCCGTCTCGGCACAGCCGATCAACGGCAAACGTCGAAGCCAGCACGTTCCGGCGCCGAGTTGTGCGACACCGGCCCCAAACCTCACTTACGTGTAACGGCTGTTCAAGCTATGCTGAAGAACGTGGGATGGAGATTTTGCAGCATGGCGAAGATCGTCTTCGGAATGAACCAGTCCCTGGATGGCTATGTCGACCATCAGGAATTTGCACCAGATCCCGCGCTCTTTCGTCACTGGATAGAGCACGTGCGCGACCTCACCGGCAGTGTGTACGGGCGCCGCATGTACGAGGTCATGCGCTACTGGGACGAAAACCGTCCTGAGTGGGGTGCGGAGCAACACGAGTTCGCGGCGGCGTGGCGGCGCCAACCGAAGTGGGTCGTGTCGCGCTCGTTGAAGGCGGTCGGTCCCAACGCCACACTTGTCGAGGACGACATCGAGGCGGTGATCCGTGGCCTGAAAGCTCAACTCGTTGGGGAGATTGCAGTTTCCGGACCAGACCTGGCACGAAGCCTAACCGACCTTGGTCTTGTCGATGAGTATCGACTCTACTTCCACCCAATCGTGCTTGGTCGCGGCAAGCCATTCTTTGCCGGCCCACGGCCGCCGCTCCGCCTCATGGCGAGCGATTTAATCGGCGAGGACGTGATCAGGTTGACGTACGTTCCTGCCTGAACACGCAACTCGCCGCGCGTCCGCCTACACGCTCGCCAAATCAGCGCTGGGGCTTGCATTCGATCGAGGTGAAGTTCACTGCCTATCGGCGGGCGCAATGAGAAATCCACCCCAGAGCACTCAACCATCTATTATATTTGGCTGGAGTTCGGCGTCCTCGGCACAAAGCCCACCCCAAATCCGAACAACCGACCAATCTTCTCCAATGTTTCAAGCGTTGGGTTTGCCGTGCCGGCTTCGATCTCCGCGACTTGGCGCCTAGTAAGTGCCAGCATCTTGGCAAACTCGTCTTGCGTCGTGCCAAAGCTCTTGCGGATTTCCCTGACCGCGCCGGGTAACCGCAGGTCGCCATTGCGCGCACGCTCTGCCAGGTTGCGCCTGTTTTCCAGGATTTCTTCTTTGGTGGGCTTCTTCCAGCGTGCCATATCTCATTCCCAATCACGAGCACGTCGCCGAAACGCTATCAGCAATTTCGGCACACCGCCCCATGGCTCGTTCCAGAATTTCCGATGGGGCGCCCATATCTTTTGCCATACTGGGTGCGTGTCGTAGGCGTTCGGCAAACGCGGAAAGCGTAATCAGAAGCCCGCCTTGCTGATCTGGTTCAGGCATAAGTTCGGCACAAATGCACTTCCAATCCGGGAGATGGTCTCGACCACCGTTGCCCATCAGAGCCCAGCGGGTAGAGCGAACAATCCCCTCTTTGGCGAGCCGCATGGGCGTGAAGTCAAATAGCGGAGACAGACGGATTGTTCCGTCAGGATGTTTGCTGAGGGCCGAGTTCCGGCCGTGATTGTCAGGATTGCCGAGCGCCAAGTTGGTGACGTCGCGTTTCAGGTATTCGGCAATATCCGCGAACGGATCGGCCGAGTAACGACGCAGAACATCGATGTACGCCTCGTGCGTGCCGACATGGCCGAAATCCGCGACACCGATCGCGGACACGAGGCTTTCCTGTCCCAGCCGCACGGTTTCACCGCCTCCACCCTTCTTCCGGTCGAAACGGGGGATAATCAGCACGCCTTCGGCATAGGTGGAGGGTTCGCGGACATTCAGACCGATCTCAAGGGCGATTCGAGAGTAAAGCGCCTCGCCTTCGAGAATGAGGCGATCGACGGGCTCAGTGCTTCGAACTAGCTTGACGATGACATAACGCACGGCCTCACCATCGGCGACGAAGCTGTCTGGGTAGTAGAGCCCGTCATTCGCTTGCGTCATGGAAACCTTTGGCCACTCCCCTTGCAGGCCACTGGAGCCCGAGGCGAGCATTCCAAACCGATCTGCGACTTCCATGAAGCGATCCGACCGCTCGAGGATTTCCGCCTCTGTCACGCCTTGGCGTCGTACGCCGCGCAATCGGTCCGCTTGAGCGTCAGCGGCTTCCTTGATGCGAATATTGCCTACTCCGCCCGTCGCCGAACGGAGAAGCAGGGGAAGGTCCGAAGCGCGCGAGCCTTCAGCAAGCCCGAGGTATTCGGCCAGTTTTCTCCTAGCGTGCCCTTGTGGCATCAGGTCCAAAAGGAATGGTGGCCAGTTAGGGCTGTATCGGCTTTCAAGGTCCACGGGATTGCGGACGGACAAGGCGCGATGGTCGCGAACCGTCTTTCCCGCCGCGAATTCCGCCGAGGCCTGCGTGACGAAATAGTCAAGATCGAAATCGACTATTGACGCACCTTGATAGCCGGCCGAGTCGTCCTTAAGTTCCAGGGTCGCGGCTTGATGCCACTCTCCGTTAAGATGGGTTTGAAGCGCCAGCTGCATTATTTGACCCTTTCAGTGGATCAATTAATGCTAATTTAAAAGAAAATCAACCCACTTTAATGGGTTGAAAGACGATGCTACTCGCTTCTGCTGCCAAGAGAGTTCGGCTCGGCGTCTGTATTTTCTTCGCTGTCTGTGCGGAGCGATCTTCGTTGGCGCGCTGATAAAGCCGCTTTAGTCATCGAGTGTAAATTGCTCTCTGATGTCGTCAAAAGGTAGTATCCAGATTGTTTCGCACTTTTTCAGGCGACAGCTCCGTGGGTTAAATATTGCTCCGCGTAAAGAGGACCCATGTTCATGTACTTGCGGGTGGACCACTGGCTGGCTGCGATATGCCTGAGCCGTGCCGCCGCGAGACCTGTGCGCCGGCGAATTTCCTTCGGCGACGCGACCGGTTTGGCATAAGGCGGCCGGACTCTAACCGAAGCGGCGGAGCTTTCTCGCCTGCCCCATATGACATTACGAATCCGGCGTGATCAGCTCAACTGTCGGGAAATAGGTCCGATAACGACCTATGTCCCGCGTCAGCAAGGGTAGTTTTTGCACGGCGGCTTGCGAACCAATGAAAAAGTCCGGTAACACACCAGTGCGCGAACCGCCGGCCCTGCGGTATTGCCTAAATACCTTTCCGGCGAGAAACAACGCCGCGCGCGGCAACGAGGCAAGTTCAAAGCCAGCCGCTTCAATGAACGCATCCAGGTCTTCGATGCGTTCATAACGAACAGCGAGTTCTGCATAGATCACATCGTTGATCAACAATGGCCCTGCAAGGCTGGCAGCTTCCAGCTGCGCGACAGACCAGTCCGCCCAAATCGGATCATTGGTTACAAGATCGAGCAGGACATTTGTGTCAACAAGCGTCACGCTTCGCCACGTGTCATCGCCATGATGGCATCGGTATCGAGACCCTTCCCGGCATGGCCACGAAGTCTTTGGAAGCGGCTCGGCGGCTGCTTCTTGTCAGCCCTTGTCAGAACAACGCTTCCATCTGCAGCTCGAAGGAAATCTACCTTGCTGCCAGGAGCGATTCCGAGCAGGTCCCGAACCGCCTTCGGAATCGTGACCTGACCTTTTGCTGTGACTGTTGTCGTCATTTCCGCGACCTTGTAATACCGGACGCCACAAAGGTATTACCTTCAGGCACTAAAATCAATATCATGCGCCTTATTCACTCGAGGGCCTTACAAAGTAACCAGCCGATTGCTACCCGCGGAGGTCGAAAGCGGGATCTGGCCTCCGGCACCAAGCGTCATGAACTCGGACGAAATAAGCGCGAACGCAGTAAGCGACAGAGCGAGCACGCCGCTCCACGCGGCGACACGTCCTTCGTCCTTGTACTCCTCTGATATAGCTTGCAACGACATTGATCATTCCTTTTTGCGGGTACTGCTGTTGGGTTCGGCGCGTGCGGTATCAGTGACCCGGTCCGACTGTTGAGCTTGTTCGTTTCACGTCGTGGGAACCGCACACTCCGCGCGTTGAGCGGGTCAAGACATAGGCGAATGGCAGGCTACTGAGCCTGGGTGGTAGGCCCGAACAGGAGCTCATTCACATCGACGTCGTCGGGCTGCGAGATCGCGAAGAGGCAGCCCGCCAACGCCACGGCAATGAGACGCCGTCGATCGAGACCTGCATTGATCGTGGTTTCTCGTTCGGATCCATGGTCGCTTAGCGTCTAACAGAATGACGAGGCCTGGATTAGTCGACTGATCTCGCATGTAGTTGTGAGCTAGTTTCATGAATTGACGCATCTACGATGCAAGGTGGGCTGGCCAAGTGCTCACAATGATTTCAATGTCCAGTCTCTGCAAATTCGGTACAACCGCGATTTGCCCTGCAGGAGCTTGATGAATGCCGCGAGCGAGTGTCAATGATCTGATGGCCTTTCTGGCGGTCGCCCGAGAGAGGAGCTTCACGAGAGCGGCCGCGAAGCTCGGCGTCTCACAGTCTGCGCTCAGCCACATCGTCCGGCAGCTCGAAACGCGGCTCGGCGTCCGCCTTCTGACCCGTACGACGCGCGCCGTCTCGCTGACTGACGCCGGAGAGAGACTGTTCCAGGGCGTTGGCCCGCATTTCGATGAGATCGAGGCCGAACTCGAGGCTCTAACAGAGCTGCGGGAAAAGCCGGCGGGGAACATCCGCATCACGGCCTCTGACCACGCGATAAACTGGGTCATCTGGCCCAAGCTCCGGCGTTTTCTGCCAAACAACCCTGACATCAAGGTGGAGCTGGTGCGCGAGAACGGGCTGTCGGACATCGTGACGGAGCGTTTCGACGCAGGAGTCCGGATGGGCGAGCAGGTGGCCAAGGACATGATCTCGGCACGCATCGGTCCTGATTTCCGGTTCGCCGTCGTCGGCGCCCCCTCATATTTCGAGACCAAGGGAGTTCCCGAGACTCCGCAGGACCTCGTCCGACACAACTGCATCAACGAGCGCCTGCCCACCTATGGGGGTTTCTGGCCATGGGAGTTCGAAGACAACGGGCACGAGATCAAGATCCGGGTCGAGGGACAGCTTGCGTTCAACAATTCCTATCAGGGCTTGGAGGCGGCATTGGAAGGGTTTGGCCTGGCATACGTGCCGGAGGACGAGGCTCTGCCTCATATAGCGGAAGGCCGTCTGGTACGCGTCCTGGAATCATATTCGCCTTACTGGGACGGCTACCACCTCTATTACCCCAGCAGAAGACAACCCTCTCCGGCCTTCGTGGCGCTTGTGAACGCTCTGCGCCATCGGGAATGACGGCAGGCCGTCAGGTGCGGCGACGATCCGATTTTTGGCAATCTGGCGACACCGTCATCGCCTGGGACTGGGCGGAGGGATTGCCGCGTCCTTCGCGTTGAGCCAGCGTCACTGGACGAAGATGGCCAAGGGAAGCGACGACCCGAGGCGGATCGGACGCGGAGGAGAAAACGACAGCAACGACACTCCATGCGCCGTAGAGCGAGGGAATTCCCGCTGCGACCAGGTTCAGGATAGGCATCGACGGCAAGGGCGGGATCGTCGGTCGCAAGCGTTCTCGGGCGTTGGTAGCAAGTTTGGAGGGAAGATCTGCTTCGCGGCGGGTCCTTTGGAGTTGACGGCGGCCTGCGGAGACCGCCGTCTTGGCTTCAAGCGACGTCCGGAAGGCCGCCGATTAACTTGTCGAGCGTGATCGGATAGTGCCGGACCCTGACGCCGGTCGCGTTATAGATGGCGTTGGCGATCGCGGCGGAGACACCGCACAGGCCGAGCTCGCCGACGCCCTTAGCCTTCATCGGGGACGACATCGGATCCGTCTCGTCCATGAAAATCACCTCCTGATGGGGGATATCTGCATGCACCGGCACCTCATAGCCTGCGAGGTCATGATTGACGAAGAGGCCGCGGCGGATATCTACCGCAAGCTCCTCGGACAAGGCGCCGCCCGCGCCCATTGTCATCGCGCCGATAACCTGGCTGCGCGCCGTGATCGGGTTGAGGATGCGCCCTGCCGCGCAGACGGCGAGCATCCGGCGGATGCGGCTCTCGCCCGTGGCGACGTCGACGGCCACCTCCACGAAGTGCGCTCCGAAGGTCGACTGCTGGTGCGTTTCGGAGAGCTCGCCCCATTGGATCGTATCCTCGCCCATAAGACCGTCAGGACCCGCCGCCTCAGCAAGCGGCACTGAGCGGTTGCCCGAACGGACCTCGCCGTTTTCGAAGACGACGTCCTCGGAATTGAAACCAAGTTTCTGTGCGACGGCTTCCCTGAGCTTGACGCAGGCTGCGTAGACGCCCGCTGTCGAACAGTTGCCGCCGAACTGCCCGCCGGAACCGGCAGAAATCGGGAAACGGGAGTCCCCGAGATGGACGCCAACCTTGTCGACGGTGACGCCCATCATCTCGGCCGCGGTCTGCGCGATGATGGTGTAGCTTCCCGTTCCGATGTCGGTCATGTCTGTTTCAACGGTAACGACCCCTTCCCGATCGAGGCGGACGCGAGCTCCGGAGGGAAGAAGGAGATTATTGCGGAAGGCGGCCGCGACGCCCATGCCGATCAACCAGTCGCCCTCGCGCTTCGACCCCGGTCTTCCTCTTGCGCTCCACCCGAAGCGCTCAGAGCCGAGCTTCATGCATCCGACGAGATCGCGGTGTGAGAACGGCCGCTCAGGCTTCTCGGGGTCGACCTGGGTGTCGTTGATGATCCTGAACTCGACCGGATTGATGCCGAGTTTCTCGGCCATCTCGTCAATAGCGACCTCCAGCGCCATCAACCCCGGCGCCTCCCCCGGAGCGCGCATGGCATTACCCTCGGGGAGGTGGAGCGTTGCCAGCCGCATTGCCGTCATGCGGTTCGCACCGGCGTAAAGCAGCCTTGTCTGGTTGACGGCCGTCTCCAGACCGCCGCCCGGAAGGTCGCCCGACCAGCTTTCATGAGCGATCGCGGTAATCTTGCCGTCGCGTTCCGCTCCGATGCGGATGCGCTGGATGGTCGCCGGCCGGTGGGTCGTGTTGTTCATCATGAGCGGACGCGGCAGCGCCACCTTCACGGGTCGTTTCGCAGCCTTTGCTCCAAAAGCGGCAAGGACGGCGTCGGCCCGCAGGAACAGCTTCCCCCCGAAGCCGCCACCAATGAAAGGCGACATCAGGTGGATCTTCTGCTTGTCGATATCGAGGGTCGTCGCGAGATCCGACCGCCACCAGTCGATCATCTGGCTGGACGTCCAGACCGTCAGCTCCTCGTCGTTCCAGGCGGCGATGGAAGCATGCGGCTCCATCATCGCGTGGGACTGGTCCGGCGTCGTGTAAGTCTCGTCCAGGGTGATCGGAGCCGTCCTGAAGGCTGCTTCGAAATCGCCGGCGGCTGAGTCCGGCTGCTGCGACTCGTCCGGCTTCACCGCCGAATCCATCGCCTCCCTGAGATCGAAGACGCCCTTCTCTTCGGCATAGTCGACCTTGACCAGCGCTGCGGCGGCGCGGGCTTGTTCAAAGGTTTCGGCCACGACGACGGCGATCGCCTGGTGGTAGTGCTGGACCTCATCGCCGCCGAAGAGCTTGGCAGTGTTGAACCTGCCCTTCTTCCGCTCGCCGACTTCAGGCGCGCTCACAACGGCAAGTACGCCCGGCGCCTTCTTGGCAGCGGAGACGTCCATTGACTTAATGCGTCCCTTGGCAATCGCGGCTCCGACCGGGTAGCCATAGGCATAGGGTGTGGTCGGGTCATGCCACTCGTATGCGTACATGGCCCGGCCTGTGGTCTTGAGCTGGCCGTCGATGCGGGGGATGGGGCGGCCGACCACTTTGAGCTGGTCGATTGGGTTGGTTGTCGCTGGCGTATCGAACTGCATGGCTCACCCCCTGGCTTCGGCGATGACCGCGGCGAGCGTGCGCTCGACCAGGTCAACCTTGAAACGGTTCTGTTCGGTAGGACGTGCGTCCGCGAGAAGGATACCGGCGGCGGCGCGCGTACCTTTCGCAAGAGCGGCTTCGGCCGCCTCGACACGCCAAGGCTTGTGGGCAACTCCACCGACGGCGACCCGTCCGGTTCCATCCGGTTGGATGACGGCGCCGACGGAGACGAGCGCGAAGGCGTAGGAGGCGCGATCGCGGACCTTCCTGTAGATGTGGCGCCCCCCGATCGGCGGCGGGAGAATGACCGCCGTGATGAACTCGCCGCTTTCCAAGACGGTCTCAATATGCGGCGTATCGCCCGGCAGACGGTGGAAATCGGCGATGGGGATGGAACGCCGGCTGCCGTCCCCCTTCAACGTTTCGACCACGGCATCCAGCGTCCGCATGGCGATCGCCATGTCGCTCGGATGGGTGGCTATGCAGGCGTCGCTCGTGCCGACGACAGCGTGCTGGCGGCTGAAGCCGCCGATGGCCGAACAGCCGGTGCCTGGCTGCCGCTTGTTGCACGGCTGATTGGTATCGTAGAAATAGGGACAGCGCGTGCGCTGCAGGAGGTTTCCCGCCGTCGTCGCCCTGTTGCGGAGTTGGCCGGATGCGCCGGCGACGAGCGCTCGGGAGAGCAGCGCGTAATCTCGACGGACTGTTTCGCGTGCGGCGAGCTCGGTATTGCGGACAAGCGCTCCGATGCGCAGCCCGCCCTCCGGGGTGGCTTCGATCTTGTCCAGGCCGAGGTCGTTGACGTCTATCAGATGCGTCGGCGTCTCGATCTCGAGCTTCATGAGGTCGAGAAGGTTGGTACCGCCGGCGATGAACTTCGCGTCCGGATTGGAGGCGGCCGCCTTGGCCGCGGCCTCGACGGACGAGGCACGCTCGTAGGTGAAGGCTCTCATGCTTTTGTCTCCGCGACTTCGACGATGGCGTCGAGAATGTTGGAATAAGCGCCGCAACGACAAATGTTGCCGCTCATGCGCTCGCGGATTTCGGCCGGCGTGACGGCCGTCTGTGCGGTTAGGTCGCCAGTGACGTGGCTCGGGATGTTCGCCTTGATCTCTTCCAGCACCGCCACGGACGAACAGATTTGTCCGGGCGTGCAGTAGCCGCATTGGAATCCGTCGTGCTTGACGAAGGCCGCCTGCATCGGGTGGAGATCGCCTGGCTTTCCGAGACCTTCAATCGTCGTGATCTCGTCACCCTCGTGCATGACGGCCAGCGTCAGGCAGGAATTGATGCGATGGCCGTCGACCATGACCGTGCACGCGCCGCACTGGCCGTGATCGCATCCCTTCTTCGTGCCCGTCAGATGAAGATGCTCGCGCAACGCGTCGAGCAGCGTCGTCCGGTTGTCTACGTCGAGGTCGCGGCTCTCGCCGTTGACCGTGAATGAAACCTTCGATGTATAGGCCATTTCATTACCCGCGGACTGTGCCACCGCCTTCCCGGCGGCCCCGGTGACCGCGACAGTCGCGGCCGACGAGATAAGTAAGTCCCGGCGGGACATTTCAAGTTGGTTCAGGGTCTTCATGTCCAGTTCCACTTCGTTCGTTGGACGGAGGGGAGGCGCGCGCGAGTTCGCTCGAGCAACGACACCGTTCTAAACGTAGAGAATGCTGGGACGGCGATTAGGGGGACTTTCGCGCATGCCGTTATCGATCTGGCTCATGAAAGGTCCCTTGTCTCACCTGCGAGTGGGCACCAATCCCCAGCCAGCGGGGCGAAATGCTCTCATCTCGTGGAGCCGCAGGATCCTATCACGCCCGAGATCTTCACGACGCTCGCAAAGCGTCTGCTTGCAGTTTTCGACGCGGGGGGAACGATGTTTTCACCTTGTGCCGGAGCAATGGCCACCGGTGCTGCCATAGATACACGCGGATACAAAAATGAGGTTTCGGGACACATCCCTGGTTCAAATTTCGTGTGAAATCCCAATGTGACCCATAGGGCCGAGAATGGCCTAATTTTACGAAGGATGACGAAATGAAAACTATCCATGCTATCGCGCTTGCCCTTGCTTTCGCGGGAAGCTTATCTCCTCTCAGCGTGGCGCTGGCTGAGCAGCCATTGCAACGCACCGATCTGCTGAAGAACGATGTCGATATACCCGGTCACCAAGTCGTGCAGGTCCGCGTTGACTTCGCACCAGGCGCTCTGGCCGCAAGGCATTTCCACCCCGGCGAGGAGGTTGCTTATGTCCTCGAGGGAACGCTGCAATACGAGCTCCAAGGCCGAGAGCCGGTCATACTTGCGGCCGGGCAATCCTTGTTCATTCCATCAGGCGTGGTTCACTCGGCAAAGAATGTCGGTAGGGGCAAAGCATCGGAGTTGGCAACCTACATCGTCCGCAAAGGCCAACCACTCGTCGAGCCTGCAAAGTAGGTCCCGCGAACCTCGTTTTTTGGCGAACGCCGATTTGGGGGTTGTTTAACAGTATCGGCCCCAAGCAGTCACGCGGCATGCTCTTAAAACCAAAGATCGCGCACACAGCGCCCTTTGGAAGGAAGGTCTTCAAACGTGTCGAGGCCGTCGAAATGATCAATAGGCAGATCATGAACGAGATCCGGCGGCGCAAGCCGCAAGTTTACAGCCATGCGCCGTCGGCCATCCTCTTGAAGCCGTAAGCCGCGCCAGCTCAATACACACGCGCAGGATGGGCAGAACAATATTTCGAGAGACGACTTATCCCTGCCTGCGCGGGTGTAGGAGGCAGTCTGCCCGGTGACCGCGATACGCTCTCCTTCGTAATCATAGGCCCATAGAGCGCCGTAGCGTCGGCAGAGCGTGCAGTTGCACGCCGTGATCGAGCCGGGATCACCTTCGAGCGTCCAGCTCGCCTTGCCGCAATGACATGAGCCCGTCAGCATGAGCGTAGGTTCAATCCTGCTCCACATTTAGGGACGGCATCCTGCCCCAATCACGCGATGACCGCAATTGCCGCGGTCCGGCTGGTGTCGCGCCCTAAGCGGTCAGATGGGTTTCCTCTAGACTTCGGCATTTGCGCGATCTACATTCGAGCTTCTGTGAGCCTGAAATTGTATCAGGTCTCAGCCCCTTCGCGTCGCCCACCGCAAAGAATTGCGGTTCGGGCCTGCGCTTCAGCCCTCAATCCAGCGTAATCTCACCGTGCAAGCGGGAGGAGTTTCCATGGCCACTGCCCAATGCGCCTGCGGCGCTCTTAGACTGATGTTTAGCGAACCACCACAACTGACTGCGCTGTGTCACTGTTTCGCTTGCCAGCGAAGGACTGGTGCGCCATTCAGCGCTAATGCGTTCCACTCGATTGACTGTGTCGAAATATTTGGAACGTCGACAGAATTCATTCGTACTGGCGACAGCGGTCGCAAGGTCCGAATGCATTTTTGTCCCATTTGCGGCTCGACCGTCTATTGGAAGGCTGATGTTTCGCCGTCCTGGATCGGGGTGGCGGTAGGTTCATTTGCCGAGCCGGCCTTCGCGCCGCCTGCCATGTCAGTATTCGAACAATCGAAACATAAGTGGGTGCAGCTTGACGAAACGATAGAGCCTTTCCCAAGCCTTCCAATTGGCCAATATTAGCGGGAATCGACGCGGGAAGGCTAGCAGTCGGTGGGCGCACCGAGCTTCGGCTTTCGGACGCCGGCCCGGCGCCAGGCCAACACGTGGATAGCCGGCATCCGAAACCCTTCACAATAGGAGACATCCATATCGGCCTCCTTCCCCCTGCCAGCATCTTGAATCTGATTGGCAGCCCTTGGAAATCTCTTCGATTCAAGACAAGATCATCACGCTCTAGTGTTGGGGGGGACGCCGATGGAAAACCATGAGCCGTTTTTGCGCGAGGCGATTGCGCTCTCAAAATCCGCGATGGAAGGCGGCGACGAACCATTTGGCTCGGTGCTTGTGAAGGACGGCGAAATAATCCTTCGTGCCGAAAACAGCGTCTTCACCGGCCACGATATGACGAACCACGCCGAGATGAACCTGGTAAGACTGGCGGCGCAGCACTACGACTCTGCTTTTCTCGGTGACTGCACGCTCTACACCAGCACGGAGCCGTGCGCGATGTGCTCCGGGGCGATTTATTGGTCGGGCATCGGGCGTATGGTGTTTGCGTGCTCCGAAACGCGGCTTGGCGAGATCGCTGGGATCGGGTTGAACGTGCCGAGCCGGGCGGTGTTGCAAACGGGCGCGCGCAACGTCACTGTGATTGGTCCGACGAACCTCGAAGACGATGCCGCCAAAGTCCATCAGGAATTCTGGCCGAAGCATCTGGGCAAGGCATAGTCTCTTTCGTCCGAAATGCCGCTGGAGGGCACATCGAGGAGGTGTGTCTGGACACCTCCGACGCATCTTCGCAAATGGGGTCTTCACCCATTGCCCGCGCAACGCGCGCCCTATGGCCGCTGTGGGCCGACTGCAGACGAACCCTTCGGCGGCTTCGCGCCAACACCAGTCATTGCAAGATCGACTGCCGCGACCAGTCTGCGGCATCGCGGTAATCGAGCACGTTAGGCCACGTCTTGAAGCTGGGCCTCGCCGTTGTGCAGGAAGCAGGCTTTGGTGAAGAGCCCTAGATCGACGAGATTGGGTAGACGAATGTCGCGGATATCCGGCAGGCGTTTGCTCTCTGGATCAAACGACCGATCAATCTGTGAGATGAACCCAAGAACAACACCAGTTTTTCTGGCGAAATCTCCAAGAGCGAGAACCTGATCCGAAAGTGCGGGCTTGCTTCGCTGCTGGTCGAGTATCTGCAGGTAGTCGATAACGGCGACCGTTCCTGGCCTCGATCCCGACAAATAGCGAATGATGTAATCTGCGCTGATTTCATCCGACGTCACGATTTCCAGACTGTCGCCAACGCCGTGAGAGCCTTCATCCACAGACTGAAGGTGTTTCCGTGCCTGCTGCTCGGTAAATTCTAACGTGAATAATACCGCTTTTCTCTCGTCTCGGGCAGCGTCGAGCAAAAGCTGAAGTCCCAGCGTGGTTTTGCCATGTCCCGGCCGACCGGCCATCAATAGCAGATCACCATCATCCAGTCGGGATAGTATTGTTTTGGACAGTGACCCCGTTGCGATTTGAGAGGAAAGCAGGCTCCATCTTGCGAACCCCTCCTCTCGCGCAATTTGATCCAGGGCTTCGTGCAGCGGGACGTTACTATTCCGAGCCATGAGCTTGGCTCGGCGTTTCAATTGGAAGATGGGGGCAGAAAGTTTCATCAAAGGACCTCCGTTCCGAGCCAGAAACGCAACCCCTCCTTATGCGATGCTCGAACAGATGGTTCGATGATGATGATGTCACCCCGTATGTGCGATACTTCCCCGAAAGGAGGGAGGAGGCGCGGGCCAAGCCTGTACAGCGGAAGCTAGCGGGCCTGATGATTCGTCACAAGCGTTAAAGACCGCTTCCGCTTCGCGCCAAACAGAAGCCATTGCGCTCTTGAAAAGCGCCGAGTAATTTGCGGCATTAGGAAGCAAAAACCACCAGACCAAAAGCAGAATTCGTGAGTGGGGGCGCAGAGGTGGAACAGAACTCGGAGATCGGCCCAGCCAGACCTGACGACTTCACTGCGATTCGAGCCTTGTGCAACGGCTTCATCGACTGGTGTCGGTCGCGCTACGGGGAGAACGCTTGGTTCGTCGACCGCTACTACACGCCAGAAGCATGGGCCGCACTCCTGGACAGCCTGCCGAGGCTCCACTCGGCTCCAGATGGGGAGATTCTTGTCGCCCGCCTGAACGGAAACGTGGTCGGCTGCGTGATGATGCAGCGGATCGACGAACACACATGCGAGATGAAGCGCATGTTCATCAGCCCTGATGGCCGAGGCTTAGGGCTGGGCCGCCGTCTCGCCGAGAGCATCGTGCGCGTGGCTGCTGAGCGGGGCTACACCACCATGCGGCTGGATACCGGCCGCAACCACGATGAGGCGCTAAGCCTCTACCGCTCTCTCGGGTTCCAGGAGATCGCGCCCTACTACGAAGCACCTCCTGAACTGCGCAAGCATCTCATCTTCATGGAAGCCCCCTTGGCGGGGTAGCTCCGTCGCCCTCTTGATCAGTCCTCGCTCAGGTGCAGCGGCGGAGCACGATATTGATGCCCACCTCGGATAGAGGCCAGGCAGAAAATCCCTCCTACCCTAGCGGCGAAAACTGTTACTGCCGAAACTGGCGATGGTCGCTAAAGCGAGTTCGTTGAAAACTCGATAGCGGTAAGTGTCGGAGATGGAATAGCTTTCCGAGGTATTCCATCCGTAAGGGTTAGCGATAGTCGTTTTCGGCCGTATCGCGCCAACATCGGACATTAACACTTTTCAGAAAGAGTGGCTGCAACTCGCACGCGAATGTGCGTTTCATTGGGGATGACCACCGCCATGCCAGAAGGCAATGCAATGCAAAAACTGTCTGCGAGGGCCCCAGCTCTTGTTGCGACAGCCATGTTGGTAGGGATCATTCCTCATGTCCTGATGGTGTTCGGGATCAGAGGATTTGCAGTTGGTTTAACCTTTTTCTTGCTCACCTTGGCCCTCTGCGCAACGGGGCTTACGACAGGGAGGTTTCGTATCTTCTGGTGGAGTTGGGGTGTTGCGTCGGTTGCTTTTTTCCTTCTGTTCGGAATGGCGACGCCGGTCGGGATGGCCTTAGCTCTCCCTCTGCTCGTGTCGAACTGGCTTTGATCCATGAGGGCGTCTCGTCCGCTTCGGGCCGACGGCCGTCATGACGCAAATGCGCCAGTTGCGGTCAATAATCGTGGATTAATTTTTTTACAGCAGTATCGGCTGGCCGAGATCGAATTCATTGCGGGACCAGGAGACGCGGAGTGGTCGAAAGCTTTGACGAAGCTATCCCGTTTCTCATCATATTCGCAATGTGGGGTCTCTTATGGCCCCGCCATCTCTCGATACAAATCGATCCACGAAGTCCCACGCAAACAATTGGTTTGGCTTTCTTTCGGGATGGGGACACTCGGTCTTTTGTTTATTTACACATCGACCAGATGACTGCCTCGGTACGGAAGCTGCCAAGGAGCCGCTTCCGCTTCGCGCCGCCATGAGCGGCCATTATTTCAGAGACAAACATCGTGCGCATTCGGCGCTTACTTATCGGGATAAGTCCAAAGCTGATCGTCCGCGCGGATCGCAGCCACGACTGATTGAGCCCTCGCGCGGGCGTCGGGCTGTTCCCCCAAGCCCATGTGATCAGCTTCAATACTCATGAGGAAATCAACGACGTCAGCATCAGATGCGCCTCGTCGCAGCCGTCCGGCTGCTTCGATTAAATAGCTGTCGTATTCATCCGCGAATGATCGGTTGTCGTCTTCATCCCATCTTGTTCCCGCAGACAGAAGGCCAATTGGGTCCCAAGAGGACCAACCGATGTCGCGCAATCTTGAAAGCTTGATCTTAGGTGACGGCGTAAGCGGAGCCATTTCAGTGTCCGTGGCGATTCGCCGCGAGACTACACGGACTTGCTAGCGTGAGCTATGGGCCGCCGCGAGCTGTCCAACATCCGCAAGGGCCTGTCAGTCAAGGTCGAGGAGGCCACTGTCGAACCACATCCTCGTAGTCGGGCGCAATCAAGAAGCGCCAACCGGGCGGCAGACCCAAGTACGGCAGCACGGCGGGGCAACGTTCTTGCAAATGGGAGACATGCATCGGGTTGAAGAATTTCGGGTCTGTCGAAAACTCTTGCCCACCCCAAATGAACCATCCACTGATCCCCACGTCAGGTGAATGCCTCAGACCATTTAATGGCTGTTCACCGCGCAGCGCACTCGCGGAAATTCCTAGCCTTGACGAAGACGCAGGAGGTGTGAGAAGCACATCGTATCGTCGACACACTTTGGCTTGCGCTCGATCCACCAGTGCCCCCTGCCTTTTTTCAGGAAAACCGTTATCAAAGATGATGCTGGCTGTAACTAGTCACCTGGAACTGAAGTAAGCCTCATTATATATTGCTTCTGTTGGAACGGCAGGAGGGTTAGTGATGGTTGGCAGACCGGCGGATTTGGTCGTGTTGAGCGGCGAGGACCGAGCTTTTCTCGAAGCGCAGGTTCGGCGGCACAAAGCGCCGCGTTCACTGTCGGATCGATGCCGAATGGTCCTTTTGTGTGCAGAGGGGCTGCAGAGCAAGGAAGTTGCCGAACGCCTCGGTGTCCACGAGCACACGGTCGGCAAATGGCGGCGGCGGTTCGTTCAGGATGGCATTGAAGGGCTGACCGACGAATATCGTACTGGCCGACCACGAACGGTATCGGATGCGCAGGTGGCTCGGGTGATCGAGCGCACGCTGAACACCACTCCGAAGGACGCCACCCATTGGTCGATCCGCTCCATGGCAGCCGAGACCGGGCTATCGCATACCACCATCCGCCGGATCTGGGCCGCGTTTGGACTGCAACCGCACCGGTCTGAGACGTTCAAGCTGTCGAGCGATCCTCTGTTCGTCGACAAGGTTCAGGATATTGTCGGCCTCTACATGTCACCACCGAACCGGGCGGTCGTGCTGTGCGTCGACGAAAAATCGCAAATTCAGGCGCTGGATCGCGAGCAGCCCGTCCTGCCCATGGTGCCAGGCGTGCCTGAGCGGCGCACTCATACCTATGTCCGCAATGGCACGACCTCCCTGTTCGCGGCGCTCGATGTGGCCACCGGTGCCGTGATCGGCAAATGCTACAAACGTCACCGGGCAACCGAGTTCCTCGACTTTCTCAAGCGGATCGACGCCGTGATGCCCGAGGGACCGGACGTACACCTCGTGATGGACAACTATGCCACCCACAAAACACCGAAGATCAAGGCCTGGCTGGCGCGCCGACCCCATTGGCATGTTCACTTCACACCAACATCGGCGTCCTGGATCAATCAGGTCGAACGGTGGTTTGCCGAGCTGACGCGCAAGCAGTTGCAACGCGGCGTCCATCGATCCACGGCGGAACTCGAAGCCGACATCGCCGCCTTCATCAAGGCCCACAACGAAAACCCCAAGCCCTACAAATGGGTCAAATCCGCAGACGAAATCCTCGCCTCCGTCAGACGCTTCTGCCAAAAAACAATGAACCGAACTTCGGATTCAGGTGACTANGACGAAATCCTCGCCTCCGTCAGACGCTTCTGCCAAAAAACAATGAACCGAACTTCGGATTCAGGTGACTAGGTCACCGACTCATAAAGCGCATCCAGCTTTTGGCTGAAGCGAGTTTTGACGAGAGCAAGGTAGTTTTCGCTTCAACGGCAACCACATGTTCCCGATCGTCGACCGGTTCGGCACCGGCTACGTCACCATGGATCAGGTGCGCCGGCACTACGCCGATCCCGGAAAGTTCCACGGCTACGCCTGACGCGCCGAAGCCCCCTACCCTCCAACGATTTCGCTGATCTGCACGATGGGTGCGATGTCCGTATAGTTGGCGACGTCCGCGACGATCTCCGCGCGGTGAGGACCGAACGCCTCCTGGAATATCTCCAGGGTCGGCGAGTAGATGTGGCACGCCGCGACGAACTCCGGCGCGCTTCCAGGTTCGCGACCCGCAAGGCCTTTATCGACCTCGTAGCGCAGGCAGGCATCGCTGAGCCGTTCCTGGATCAGTGGCATGTGGCGAGTGCGGTAGTAGTCGTGATCGAACTTCGAGCCGCCATCGGCCGGATAGTAGACGCTCATCTTGATCATGGTCGGGCTCCTGTCTGAACGCCTCTCCGAGCGTCCGATGGGCCTTTCTAGCTCACCGACTCGTAAAGCGCATCCAGATTTTGGCTGAAGCGAGTTTGACGAGAGCAAGGTAGTTTTCGCTGTGCTTTTCGAGGCGGGTGGCGACGGCACGGAAGTGCTTGAGTTTGCTGAAGAAGCGTTCGACGAGGTTGCGGTAGCGATAGAGGAAGGCGCTGAACGGCGGGCGGCGTTTGCGGCGGGGCATCGGCTTGATGTCGGCCCATGCACCGCGCGCGGCCATATCGAGGCGCAAGGCATCACTGTCGTAGGCGCGATCGGCGAGCAGCACGTCGCCACAGCCGAGCGTATCGAGCATGTCGGCGGCGCTCCCTTCAAGAAGCTTGAATCAGAACCTTGCAGCTACCGCCAGCAGTTTATGAGTGTGTGACCTAGTCACCTGAATCCGAAGTTCGGTTCATTGTTTTTTGGCAGAAGCGTCTGACGGAGGCGAGGATTTCGTCTGC
>NZ_FWER01000007.1 GCF_900169785.1 Rhizobium sullae | reverse complement strand
CGCTATGCGGATTTCGGCCCGACCTTGGCGGCCGAGAAGCTTGCCGAACGCGATGGATTGCGTGTGTCGCGCGAGACGTTGCGCAGCTGGATGGTGGATGCTGGCCTGTGGCTATCACGCAAGCAGCAGCGGACGTTTCATCAGCCGCGTCTCCGTCGGGAAGCCTATGGCGAACTGGTGCAGATCGACGGCTCGGAACATCGTTGGTTCGAGGATCGCGGACCGGCCTGTTCGCTGCTGGTGTTCATCGACGATGCGACCGGCAAGTTGATGCAGTTGCGATTCGTACGATCGGAGAGCACCTTCAGCTATTTCGAGGCGCTTGAGCTCTATCTGAAGGAGCATGGTGCGCCGATTGCCTTTTATTCCGACAAGCATACGGTGTTCCGGGTTCCCAAAAAAGACGCCAAGGGCGGCCAGGGCATGACCCAGTTCGGGCGTGCGCTTTGCGAGCTAAACATCGAGATTCTTTGTGCAAATTCCAGCCAGGCCAAAGGACGCGTCGAGCGGATGAATCGGACGCTACAGGATCGTTTGATCAAGGATCTGCGCCTGGAGGGCATCTGCGGCATGGACGACGGCAACGCTTTTCTGCCGCAGTTCATGGCGCGGTATAACCAGCGGTTTGCCATCGCCCCTATCCGTTCCGACGATCTGCATCGGCCGGTGAATCTCGCGTTGGACCGGCTCAGGGACATTCTGTGCAAGCGTGAGCAGCGTTACGTCGGGGCGCAGCTGACGTTTTCGTTCGAGCGCCAGAGGATCATGCTGGAAGAGACGGAGGTGACGCGCGGACTGGTCGGTCGCTATGTCGAGACCTATGCCTATGCCGATGGCCGGCTGGATGTGCGCTGGAAGGGGCATTCCCTGCCCTACCGGGTGTTCGACAAGGACCAGCGGGTGACGCATGCGGCGATCACCGAGAACAAGCGGCTCGGTGATGTGCTGGCCTATATCAAGGAGCGACAGGATCAGCAGACGAAGCCAGTTGTGAAGACCAACAGTGACAAAAACGGCTACGTCAAACGTGCTCGCGGCCCGGGACGGCGGAAGGACTTCATGAACGATCCCGTCGTCATTGCCCGACGGCGACAAGCGCTCTCTGGCCTCGATGCGGCGGAATGACTGGCTGCTCCAACTGTCAAAGCTAAAGCTGAAGGGGTGCCCTCACCCGCCCCCGCCCTTCCCTTGCAACCCGGCCAAGCCGGTCCGGTCGGGGGCTTGCCTCAGCGCAAGTGGACATGCTGAGTATCGCATTTCTAAATGGCTGACGACGCCCAAAGTGACATTTCTACTTTGCACACAAACGGACATTCCAACCCTGCCGCCACATGATGATGTGTAGCGGCATTTTAGAAATGCGACACATAGGCCAGTTAGACCGTATGTTCGTGGGGTGAGCGTGGCCCGCCCCCGCGGTAAGCTGAAATCGGGGGTTGCTCTGGATTGGCCGGAGCCGAGCCCCACGCTTAGCGAGGGCGAACCATGAAAGAGAATAGCGTTACTTTTCATCGGCTTGGATACGTCGAAGCTGAAGATTTCGGTGGCGGTTGCCGATGGCGGGCGCAACGGCGAGGTGCGGTTTTTCGGCGATATCTCGTCGGAGCCGGCGTCGGTGGCGTCGATGGTCGCCAAGCTTTCCAAGCGTGGAGCCAAGCTTCATTTTTGTTATGAGGCCGGCCCGACCGGTTACGGTCTTTACCGCCAGATTGTCGAATTGGGGCATGACTGCGTGGTGGTCGCGCCGTCGCTGGTGCCCAAGCGTGCGGGCGACCGGGTGAAGACCAACCGCCGCGATGCCGTAAGCCTGGCACGCCTGCACCGGGCGGGTGAACTGACTGCGGTCTGGGTTCCGGATGAAGGCCATGAGGCGATCCGCGACCTGGTGCGGGCCCGGGAAGCTGCCAACGACGCGCTGAAGCAGGCGCGTCAGCAACTTCAGTCTTTCTTGTTGCGTCATGGCCGGGTCTATACCGGCCGCACGCCATGGACGCGCGCTCATGTCCGATGGCTGGCGCGCCAGGCCTTCGATCATCCCGCCCACCACATCCTGTTGGCGGAATATTGCCAGGCCATCGAGGATGCCGGCGTGCGTCTGGACAGGTTGACCAAGCTGGTGGTCGAGACCGCGGCATCCTGGTCGATGGCCCCGGTTGTGGCCGCCTATCAAGCAATGCGCGGCGTTGCGTTCATGACAGCGGTCACCTTTGTGGTCGAAATCGGCGATGTCAGACGCTTTGATAATCCTCGTCAGTTGATGGCCTATCTCGGTCTCGTGCCGTCGGAAAGCTCAACCGGCGAACGGGTCAAGCGTGCGGGGATCACCAAGGCCGGCAACATGCGCGCGCGAAGGGTCCTCGTCGAAGGAGCCTGGACATATCGCTTCCCGGCTCGCGTGAGCCCGGCGATCCAGGCCCGGCTGGATGGCCTGCCAAGAGCGGTTCGAGAGATTGCCTGGAAAGGTCAGATGCGGCTTTGCGCGCGCTATCGCAAGCTGATGGCGGCAGGCAAGCCGAAGGTCGTCGCGGTCACCGCCGTTGCCCGGGAAATGGCAGCGTTCCTGTGGGCGATTGGACAGGAGGTCGCTCCCACAGCAAAAATCTAAAGCCTATCGTCGGTTCAAAACGCGACAAACAGTCGAGAAGCAAAACATCTGCTGTTGAACAAAGATGGAGGCAGGGCTCCGGTGGGGAACCCTCGTCATGTCTATGTGGCGGATAAAATCCATGCCCGATGTTAGACAGAAGCAGCCCCAGACGAACACACGGAAATGCGGTACCCAGCCCGCGCATAAGAGTATGCCAGCCGTCGTCTAAATGCCCTGCCTCCTCCTTTGTTCAACAGCTTCGCGCATGTGCTTTCGTCGTCAAAACCGGAAAGGAAAAATCACGACCAAAGAGCTTGCAAACGAACATAAGAGAGATGCGACAGTCGTCGCCTCTTGGGATGCTGGTCGAACGTCAGCGTTGGGAAGCAAGATTAGCGACGACGTGCATCGTGGCCGAGGCCCTATGTGTTCGGCGTCGCAGGTTCGCCAAGGCAGCCTGACGGTCATCCGGGCCGCTGAGTTGCTTGGGCTCAGTCGCAGCCAAGTCCATCGGCTTTTGCAGGCCTATGATCATGGCCGGCACTCTCGACCTGGTTGCTGCGATTACGCTGGCAGTCACCGCTTTTCGGGCGCGTCTCCGAAGCATGGCCCGAAGGAGGCGCCGGGGAAGAGGACAGTCCATTGACCAAGCAGCGTCATCCTCCTATATTCTGACCATATAGTCATTTTTATGGAGGCGACAATGAAGAGCGTCCCTATTGTCGAGGCAAAAGCTCACTTTTCCGCCCTGCTGGCCGAGGTAGAAGCCGGCAAGGAAATCGCCGTGACCCGGCACGGCAAGGTGATCGCACGGCTGGTCCCAGACTACCCACGCAAGGCGGCCGAGGCCTTTCGGGATTTCTGGTCCGATGCCAATGAAATTGATCTCGTCGCGCACGAAGATCTGCCGGCCGAAGACGTGCCCTCTCTGGATGACTAGGTCGTGTCCGATCTCTACCTTATCGACACAAACATTGTGATCGCGGCTCTGAAAGGGCGCGAGGAAGTTCGCCAGCGGCTGGAATCCGAGGAGCTGAGTGCTATCCGCCTTTCGGCGATCGTGCTGGGCGAGCTGGAATTCGGCGCGGAGAAGAGCGAATACGGCGAGCGCAATCGTGCGCGTCTAGCAACGCTCGCCCAGCGCCTGCTACTGGTTGGGATCGATCACGACACCACCCGGCATTACGGAAAGATACGCGCGCTGCTGGAGCGACAGGGGACACCGATCGGCGCCAACGATACATGGATCGCCGCGCAGGCGCTGGCGATCGGCGCGACGCTTGTCACCGACAACGAGCGCGAGTTCGCGCGCGTGCCTGGCCTGACCCTTGAAAACTGGCTGCTGCCGCCAAAGTCCTGAGCGAGAGGGCCCGTCGCGCCGCCGATCTTTAGGTTGACACCACGCATCAGGGGTTGGCGGCCATGAGGCGCAGCTTATGCGCTCCGACTGGCGTGTCGGCGCTTGTACACTAATCATTGAATCGAACCATTGCCTAGCCTACGTGATAACCGCCATCCACCGGCAGGGTGACGCCGGCCACGCAAAGTTAAAGTGTCCTGATTCTGCAAAGTTGGAATGTCACTCTCCCCGGGTTTTGAGGACGTGGAAGATTGTACCAACTTCGATGATCTCTTGGGCCGAGCATGTCGCGTGCGTCTCGACGACTTCGCGGCAAATGCGGGCGCTGCGTTGGATGTCATTTCATCACCGATGCCAGCGCCTGTCATTGATCCGGCGCGCAGCAGGTCACTCCTGCGCAAGCAATGTCGTTCCCGATGCGAATTGGCGATCGTAGAAAATCCGCACTGACAGAACAACGCCGGCGATCAGGACAACCACCCCAGCCACTTCGATGGGGGTTGGCCAGCGGGTATGTGCGACAAGTCCTCCGATAACACCGAAGGCTGTTTCCGAGATGATCAATTGCGCGGCCAAGGCAACCGGCAGGCTCCGTGATGCAACGTTCCAGGCCCAAGCGCCGCCTACGGTTGCCAGCAGCGCGAGGGACACACCCCAAACATATAGGCTGCCGGCGGCACTCCAGCCGAATCCCAATGTTGGAAGCTGGAAGAGGTCCATCGCGGCACCGACAGGATAAAACGCCAGCATCAAGACGCCGCCTCCGACTAGTATCAGCGCTGACCACACACCGGAGGGCATTTCTGGTCGGGCGGCGAGTGCAGCCTGATTGGCAAGGGCGAACCAGACCCAAAGTCCCACGGCAGCGAGCGATAACGGCACGCCAATCCACAACGATTGGACAGAGTTCAATCCTTCGGTCGTGAATGCCGGGCCATTGACGAGAACGAGGCCGACCAGCACCAGCGCCAAAGGCATCATAAGGAATCGCCATGGCATTGATCCCTGACGCTGATTACCGATGACCATCAATACGATCGGAACCAGACCTAGAAAGGCGGGAGCGATGACTGGGCCGGCAAAGATGGCCGCTCCCGTCACCGTCAGGAAGTAGCCGACATATCCGACAAAGGCGAGCCAGATAGCTTGCAGGCAGTTTCGAAGCGTGAGGTGGCGCATGACGCGCTTCTCGGAAAACAGGATGTAAAGCCCGACGAGCGCAGAAACAACGTGACGGACTAGGGCAAAATCAAAGGTGGAATAGTCACCGATGATGAAGGGCACAACGAAGTTGAGCGAAAAGGCAAAGGCCGCAAAGAGAGCGGCTGACACGCCAACATAAAAGACCCTGTTCATAGTGGTCATCCCTTTGAGACTGCGTCACTGGAAATTTGATTGCGGTAACGCTGACAGCTTTGGTTAGCAATCAAGCGAAACCCTCTGTCGAATGACTAAAATTTACCGGCCGCGAGCCGTGGCTGGTACCCAGCGAAAATGAGAACCACCCTCTCGATACGCACCCATCGGACCATGATCGGGATACGATTCACGCAGACGACTGTGCGGCCTATTCAGCAGAACCGATTTCTCATATCCTCAACATCGAGGTTTCTAATCGTCGGGACGTTATGGATCGGCTTGATGCAATGCGGGTTCTGCTTGCGGTGGTTGACGCCGGGAGCTTGTCGGCGGGCAGCCGGAAGCTGAATGCGCCGCTGCCGAGTGTCAGCCGCAAGGTCGCCGATCTGGAGCGATATCTCGGCGCAAACCTCATCATCCGAACAAGCCGCAACCTGCAGCTTACCGACGCCGGTCGCGACTATGTCGATGCGGCGCGCAAAATCATCGCCGATCTGGAGGAGGTCGAACGCAGGGCCTCAGGCGAATATCAAACGCCGCGGGGACTGCTCACCATCACGATGCCGATCGAGTTTGGCCACCGGTACGTTCTGCCGATCGCACTCGACTTCATGAACGAGCATCCGGAGGTGACTTTGAACCTCCTGTCCCTCGACCGTTCTGTTCATCTCGCCAACGAGCAGGTCGACGTCGCCATCCGACTTGGTGAGTTGGTCGACAGTTCGCTCTACGCCGTCAAGGCCGGCGAGTTCCGCCTGTTGACCTGCGCAAGCCCGGCCTATCTGGAACGGCATAGCGTTCCCCAACATCCCACCGAGCTCACCAATCACGACGGAATCATGTTCCATAACCGGTCGTTCTTCTGGAGTTTCGAGATCGACGGGAAGTCTGTCGAGGCGATGCCACGCAGCCGGATCGAGGTCAACACGGCGGCCAATTGCGTCGCAGCCGCGCGAAATGGAGCCGGGATCGCCCGCCTCTTCGACTACCAGGTTCCGGAGGAAGTGTCCTCGGGCGCGCTCGTGCAGATCTTGAAGGACTACGGCGGTAGGCCCAAGCCGATCCACATCGTCTATTCGCGTCAGGGGCTACTCGCTCTCAAAGTGCGTGCCTTCATCGATTGGATGCTCCCCCGGCTTCGCGCGGCTTGCAGCAATTATTGCGATCCACCGTCACCGGAATGAAGCGCGCACTTCCTCGACCGTCCTCTCCGGCTTCTGGAGATGAGGGTAATGGCCAGTGTCAGGGAGAATTGAAAGTTCGGCCCTGAGCCGTTCGGCGAGTTCTACCCCCATTTCCTTCTTGATGTAGAGATCCTTCTCGCCCCATACCACCTTTACAGGAGTCCTTAGCTTGTCCAGATTGGCTTCGAAATACTGCTGGTCCCTGGTGAAATGCGTGTAATAGCTCGCAAAGGCGTCAGCCGTCGTCAGCGTGCCATAGGACCAGCCACGCGCCATGTCGCTCCTGAACCGGGCGGAGAGCTCGAACTGCACCTCCTTCGCTAGCCCTCTCCTGAAGGCGTTCTCGAGAATGTCCGCGCGGTTTTTGTTGAGCTGTTCCCGTGCCTGAGCCGCTGACCGCCTATCCTTCAGCTTCTGCAGGCTCTCATACATGTAATGCGGCCGATCGAAGGGCGCGAAGTCGCCGACGATAATGGTTCGTGCAATGTCGGGCTTCTCCAAGCCCAGCAGCAGCGCCGGCAGGGCGCCGATGTCGGTGGCATAGATCGTAAGCTTGGACCGGTCGATGTGAGCCTTCGCGATGTAGGCGTCAAGCACACGCGCATAATCCATCGGCGCATAAGAAAAGCGGTCCGTGGTCGGCCGCGACGAGAGCCCGAAGCCGGGCCAATCGAATGCGTGGACCTCGTAATCGTCGGCGAGAGCCAGGGATACTTCCTTCCAGGCATACATCGTTTCCGGGAAGCCATGCAGGAAGAGGACGGTCCCCTTCGGGTCGAGACTATGCACGACCGACCTTCTCAGTGTGATGTCGTTGTCGATCTGAATGAAGCTGATATTCGCCCTCGGTTGATGCGAGCGGTCCTCGGCATGTGTTACGGTCGCGATAGAGGAAATCATCGCTGCCGCGGCAAACAGCCGTCGAAGGGTGGCCATTGTCATGTCAGTAGCTCCAGCTTCGTCGCGTCAACGGACAACGCGGTCGACCTGCGCCTGAAGGCGCGGGCCGACCAGCAGGATGGCGGGGACAACGATGAGGTAGGCGATGCTCCACGAGCGGAGCCATGTCAGGACGAACCCCCTTGAGAAGCCCAGATTGAGCGCGAGCAATGTGAAAGAGATCAACCCTGTCGTTACGATACCCATCGACAAGGCGAAGGCGATCTTGCGTTTGAAATGCGTGTCCATGTCGGTCTCCCGGTTCGAGGTGAAATGGGGATCGGCTCAGCGGTTACGATCCCGGATTGTGGCTTCGAAGATCGCGCAACGTCGGCACCGGCGGTAGCGGGGAAACCTGAGAGGCAGCCTCTTGAATCCGGTAAGTTATCAATGGCGAGGAAACCGTTATACCGATCGCGAAAGGACAACCGTCATGTCGCGACCGCGCCCCAAAGCTCTCAACACTGACGCATCCTGTGCGATTGGCCTGGTCTACGCCGATCGCCTGGCACGCCGCGGGTATGATCTCGTGCTGCTTGCACATCGTGCCGAACGCCCGGGCGCGCTCGCGCGCGTCCTTCGAAGCGAAACCGATGCGGTGATCGAGGTGCGCGTCGCCGATCTGACACGGGAAGGTGATCTGAAAGATGTCGAGGCCGAGCTCGCTGAGCTCGATCTCCTTATCAACAATCTGGAGCTGCCGACGGACCGGCCGCTCGCTCATGGACGCATGTCGAGTCTTGATCGGCTGCTTGATACCAACATCACGGCCTGTACACGATTGGCGACCGCTGCAGCCCGAAGGCTAGCTCAGCGCCGTGAGGGCGCGGTCGTGAATGTTGCATCGGCGGCTGGTCTGGCTCCCGAGATTTCCGCAGGTGCCAATGGCGCCACCAGAGCCTTCGTCATCGCCCTGACCCGAACGATGCAAGTCGAGCTGATACATGACAACGTCTATGTCCAACTCGTCATCGCTGCTGCCACACGGACCGATATTTGCCATGGGATTGTCCGCCCGAACCTCTGCCTAGCATGATGTCGCCGCAGGATTTCGTCGACGCCGCGATGGTCGGGTTCGATCTTCGCGAGCCAATCACCATCCCCTCGCTCGCCGAGACGGGGGAATGGACGCGGTACAAAAGCGCCCGCAACGCACTGCTTTCCGGCCTCGTCAATAGCGATCCGGCTTCTCGCTACCTGAAGCGTGGCTGATCGAAAACGAGAGGCTCACTCTCGTTTTCGCTCACTACCGGTCAACTTTTCCCAAGCTCATATTCCCGTCATCGCTGCCCACAACCACATTGGTCCGGGCGGCGTCCATCAAAACCCGAAAGGAAATGCCATGCCTGAGACATTGGGAACGGCCGTCATTACCGGGGCCTCGAGCGGCATCGGCGCCCTCTATGCCGATCGCCTTGCCCGTCAGGGCTATGACCTGGTGCTCGTCGCACGAAATGCCGAGCGGTTGGAGCGGATCGCGCGTCCGATCCGCGAGCAGACAGGCCGCATCATCGAGACCGTCACTGCCGACCTGACATTCGCCGATGACGTCAACCGCGTCGCCAGCCTGATTGCCGACAACGCCGAGATCACCGTACTGATCAACAATGCAGGCGTGGGAGCGACCGCGCCGTTGCTTCAATCCGACGCCAATGCGATGAGCGCGATGATCGCACTCAATGTCGAGGCGCTAACGCGGCTGACCTATGCCGCCGTCCCCGGTTTCGTTGCACGCGGCCGGGGAACGATCGTCAATATCGCATCGATCGTGGCGATCACGCCCGAAAGGCTGAACGGCGTCTATGGCGGCAGCAAGGCGTTCGTCCTCGCCTTCAGCCAGAGCCTCCGGCAGGAGCTCGAGGGTAGCAATGTCCACGTTCAGGTCGTCCTTCCCGGAGCGACCGCCACCGACTTCTGGGACGCCGCCGGTCTGCCTGTCGCGCACCTGCCCGAGGAAATCGTCATGCCGGCCGATGCCCTGGTCGATGCGGCGCTCCTGGGGCTTTCCCGCAAAGAATTCGTCACCATACCCAGCCTGCATGATGTCGCGCAGTGGGATGTCTACGAAGCCGCCCGGCAGGCCATGGCCGGAAATCTGTCTACCAACAAACCAGCAGCCCGCTATCTCGCCGGCTGAAATTCAACAAGGTACATCTTAATGCCGAAAGTCATCTACACTGGCAACACCAACACCACGGGCGGCCGAGACGGCGCGTCTCGCAGTTCCGACGGGCGTCTCGATGTCAAACTGTCGCCGCCGGGCTCTTCAGGCCTAGGCACAAATCCCGAACAGCTCTTCGCGGCGGGCTGGTCCGCCTGTTTCCTCGGCGCAATCGGAAGGGCGGCTGCCGAGCGCCAACTCCGCGTGCCCGCCGACGCTGCGATAAATGCCGAAATCGACCTCGTCTTCAATGACGACGGCTATGTGCTGCAGGCACGGCTGAATGCAAAGCTGCCGGGCATCGAGGCGAACCTCGCCAGGTCTTTGGTCGAGCGCGCCCACCAGCTCTGCCCCTATTCCAAGGCCACCCGCGGCAACATCGCAGTCGAGCTCAATGTCGTTTGATCGGTGTCCGATTAAGGCCCTCCAACCCAACACCGCGCCGGCGTCCCGAGATATGTCGGTCATGACCGGCGCGACTACGACGAGATTTTTGTCATGACCACGATCACAAGAGCCCTCGCAACGGCAGCTTTCCTACTCGCCGCGGGCACACCCATCCACGCGCAATCGCCGCAACATGCAGCCACACAGTTCCTGCCGATCAAGAACGAGCCTGCACCCAAACTCTTCGTGGATCAGCCCCTTCCGAGACCTCTGATTACCAGAGGCGTAGCCATCATTCCCTATCGGGCCGAGAACTTCCGCATCCTGCCCATCTTCGGCGCTAGCGCAACCGATGTCTCGCCGCGAGCTGGGCACCTCCATGTCAGCATCGATGACCTGCCATGGCGGTGGGCCGATGCAGGCGGCACTGGCGCGATCGTCCTGACCGGACTGCCGCCAGGCGAACACAAAGTGCTCATCGAAATCGCCACGCCAGAACACGAAGTGCTAGGCGGAAAAGTTGTGAAATTCACTGTACCCGCGATCGACAGCGCTCGATGATTTTCCCCGAATTGCGCCGCAACGCGTTCGAGGATTAAGCAAAATCTCAACGGCTATTATTGCGCAACAGCGAACGAGATCGCACGCGAGCGGCGCGCCAAGCTGCGCAAATAGCCTCAGCGTCAGATCAGGCCGTATTGCCGTGCCTTGTTGCGCAGGAACGGCAGGCCGTTACCCATCACCTCTGCCTCGTCTTTTGCCACCGGCCGCCAGACCGCGAGGCCGTAAGCGACCTGCGGCGGCATGTTGATGAAACTCTCCATCGCGAGCCCGCCCTTGAAGCCGATGGCGGCGAGCGCCGCGTATACCTCGTTCCAGGGAACATTGCCGTAGCCTGGCGTGCCTCGGTCGCTTTCCGAAAGATGGATGTACTTCAGATGATCGCGGGCATCGAGAATGCCGTTGGCGGCACCCCTCTCCTCGATGTTCATATGATAGGTGTCGAGATGAACGAAAACATTGTCGGCCCCGACCCGCTCGATCATGTCCACCGCCTGGCGGGCGGTGTTGATCAGATGGTTCTCGTAACGGTTCACCGCCTCGACGCCCAATTCGATACCCTTCGACTGGGCATGCTTGGCCGCTGCCTGCAGCGCGCGCGCGATATTGTCGTATTCGCCTTGCGTCGGCGGTACGCCAGTGCGCTCGCCGATGCCGCCGAAAATCACACCGGAAAGCGCTTCCGCCCCCATTTCCGCCGTTTTATCGATGGCGACCTTCAAATGCTCGATCGCCGCGTCGGGACGAACTGATGCCCAGGCGTTCTCCGGCAAGCCCAGCGAGCAGACAGCGCGCAGCTTGTGTTTTTCCAGCAAGGTCCTGGTATGCGCCGCATCGACGGCCGGGACATTGAGGAGCGCGATCTCGATGAAGTCCATCTCATATTTGACGGCGGCGGCAATCGCCTTTTCCGCGCCGGCGCGATCCCAATTCATGGTCCACATGCTAGTATGAACACCAAAGCCTTCCATGGGCCTTATCCTTTTTTCCGGTTGAGCAGTTTGAGATGCCCCGCGGCGTAGCGCAGGATCATCACGGCGATGAGCAGGATGCCCCAGACGGCCGTCGCCAAATGCTGGTTGGCGCCCATCAGGTTGAGACCGGACGCGAGCAGTTGCAGAACGACGAGCGCCACGAAAACGGGGATGACCCGGCCGAAGCCGCCGAACGGATTGACGCCGCCGAGAAAACAGGCAAGCACGGTGATCAACAGGTAGGATTCGCCGTGACCGACGCGCACCGAGTTGAACCGGGCGAGCATGATGATGCCGGCGACCGCGCACATGGCGCCAGACAGCATATAAACCAGCACCAGGACCTTGCGCGTATTGACGCCCGAATATCGCGTCGCCTCGATATTCGAGCCGATCATGTAGGTGTTGAAGCCTAGCTTCATCCGCGTCAGCAACAGATGCCAGATCGCCACACAGCCGATGAAAACGAGGAGCGGCACCGGAAAACCAAGCACGCTGCCATGACCGAGCGGCGCAAGGTAGGCCGGGAAGCCGGAAACATCGCCGCCGCGCGTCAAGAACTCGCCGAGCCCGCGTAGGAAGATCATCATCGACAACGACACCAGGATCGGGTGGGCACGCGTATAGGCGATCACCAGCCCCATCACGACACCGCTTGCCGCGCCCGCGCCGATAGCGAGCAGGCTGCCGAGGAAGAAGGCGAAGGGTCCCGCATCCACGCCGCCGTTCATTTGCAACACCCAGGCGAGCGTCAATCCGGCAATGTTGGCGGTGAAGGTGATGGCAAGATTGAGCCCGCCGGTGAGCACCGGCAGCAGCATGGCGAGCGTGAGAAGCCCGAGCTCCGGCAGCTGGAAGGCGACTGAGCCGAAGGTGGCACGACTCAGGAACTGAGGCGACGCCAGGCCGAAGAAGAGCACCACCGCGAAGAGCGCAAGTCCCGGCCCGGCCATTTCCGGCCCCAGGACGGCCCTGCTGCGCCTGATGATTGCGGTCATTTGCTGCCTCCATTCTGGCGCATGAACGGCAGCAGCTTTTCAATGCGTGCATTCGACAGCGTGATGGCAACCAGAATAATGGCGCCGACGATCATCTTGAAGGCATAGGGCGAGACGCCTGCGAGATTGAGACCATTCTGCGTGATCGAGATGAGCAGCACGCCCAGCACGCAACCGAGCACCGACCCCTTCCCGCCGCCGAGCCGGGCGCCGCCAAGTACCACAGCGGCAAGTACGTCGAGCTCGCGGCCGTATAGCGCGTTCGGGACGACTTCCTGTGCGTAATGCGCCTGGATCAGGCCGCCGATACCAGCCATCAGGCCAAGCCAGCCATAGGCGATGAATTGCATTGCGCCGATATTGATGCCGAAACGGCGCGCGCCTTCCGGATTGTCGCCGAAAGCATAAAGCTGCCGTCCTGTCGTCGTTCGTGTGATGAGCAGCCAGGTGGCGGCGACGCAGATGAGCATGACCAGCACCGGCAGCGTGATCTCGATCCAGCTTCCGTCGGCCATCTCGTGCTCGAACAGGATAATGCGCGTGGTCAGCCAGTCCGGCAGATCGTAGATCGATACTCCGCGCGTGAAGAACATCAACAGGCCAAAATAGATGTTGAAGGTCGCGATGGTCACAACGATCGAAATGATCCGGAATTTGTGGATCAGGAAGGCATTGACGGCTCCGAGCAGGATTCCGAGTCCGCTGGCGATCAGCAATCCGCTCACCCAACTGCCGCCGCCTACCCAGCCGAGCAAGATTGCGGTGATGTATTGAACGACGGAGGCGGCGACCGCGAAGGAGATATCAATGCCACCGGCAATCAGCACGACCAGCAGGCCAACGGCGAAAATGATGTTGACAGAACTGGTGTTGAGCAGGTCGAACGCGTTTCCCAGCGAAAAGAAGCGGTCGGTGACGATCGACAGGAAGAGGCAGATGATTGCGATAACCGCAAGCAGGGCAAATTCCGTCGCATGGGACTGAACGGCGTTACGCATAGACGGCAGCCTCAATGTCCTGAAGTGCGCAATCGCGCGGCGTAAACCTGTTGACGATACGGCCCTTGGCCATATGCAGAACGCGATCCGCGTGGAAATAGACCTCCGGGACCTCGTCGGAGATCAGGATGATCGCGAGGCCGCTGTCGGCGAGCTTGGCGACGATATCGAAGATGCCGGCGCGGGCACCGACATCGACGCCGACGGTCGGGGCGTCGAGAATGAGCAGTTTCGGGTTTGTCGCCAGCCACTTGGCGATGGCCACGCGCTGCTGGTTGCCGCCCGAAAGCGTCGAAACGGCATCGTCCTGCTTGCCGATCCTGATGCCGAGATCGGCGATCCACCGGGCAACGAGATCCCACTTGCGGGAATCGGACAACAGCCCGCGGGAGATGATCCTGTCAAGCGACGCGATCACCAGGTTGTCGGCGATCGACTGAGGCTGAATGAGGCCGAGCGACAGCCGGTCCTCGGAGAGATAGGCGATACCGGCTGCGATGGCCTCGCGATTGGAGGAGAAACGCACCGGCTTGCCCTCAAGCCGGATCGTACCAGCTTTCGGTTTCAGCATGCCGAACAAGGAGTGCGCAAGCTCGGTGCGGCCGGCGCCGAGCAGGCCGGTAATACCCAATGTCTCCCCGCACCGCACGCTAAGGGAAATATCCTCGAACTGCCCCGGCCGCGAGAGCCCATCGACCTCCAGCACCACCGGATTGCGGCTAACGTCGCGGACGCGGAGCGCCTGGTCGAAAGTCTTTCCGGTCATCAGCTCGGTGATGCGCGACTGGGTCATGCCTGTTGCCGGATAGATGCCGACAAGTGCACCGTCTCTCAGGACCGTCAGCCGGCTCGATATCTCGAGCACCTCGGCGAGCCGGTGGCTGACGAACACAACGGCCACGCCGGAAGCGGAGAGTGTCCGGACAATGCCGATAAGACGGTCGGTTTCAGATTGCGTGAGCGAGGCGGTTGGCTCGTCCATGAAGACCAGCTTGGCGTCACCGATGAGCGCTCGCGCGATTGCCACGATTTGGCGCTGGGCGATCGCATAATCCTTCAGTGGCAGATCCACATCGAGAGCGACGCCAAGCCGCGCAAGCGCCCTTACCGCGGTCTCCCGCATGCTGTTATAGTTGACAGGCCGCGGCCAGCGGCCAAGCACCGTCTGGAAGGCGATGTTCTCGGCAACCGTCATTTCCGGAAACAAGGCGAGATCCTGCCAGATGACCTGGATGCCCGCGGCTTGGGCCGTTACCGGCGACATGTGCGAATAGGTCTGGCCGTCATATTCGATGACGGCACCGGACTGGGGACGATAAACGCCGGTGATGATCTTGATCAACGTGCTCTTGCCGGAGCCGTTTTCACCCGCCAGGCAATGCACCTCGCCTGGAAGAACGTCGAAGCTGACGTTCTTCAACGCTTTGACGCCGCCGAAGGTCATGTTGATGTTGCGCAGCGACAACAGCGGCTTTGGGCCGTCTTCCGGGCTTTCAGGTGCGGTCATCATATCAACCTATGGAATTTCCCGGCGCCACCGAGCCGGCCGAAGCCAGCCCGGCAGGCCGGGAGAACGCGTCCTGGCGAACTTACAAGCCCATGCCCGCAAGCTCGTCCACGGTGTCCTTGTTGATCGGCAGCAGTTGATCGACGATGATGTCGTTGCCGACCGGCTTGATCACACCAAGACCGGGAATGTTGTCGCCGTCCTTGACGCTCTCACCCTTGATCAGGCGATCGGCCATGGTGACGAAGACTTCGCCGGCCTGCTTCGGATTCCACATGAAGCCTCCGGAAATCGCGTCCGCCTTGATGAGCTTCCGGCCCTGGCCGGGCGAAAAAGGCCCAAGAACGAAGATTTCCCCAGTCTTGCGGCGCTCCTCGACGGCGCGGCCCGCACCGATGGGGCCCTGGCTGCCGAAAGCAAGGAAACCCTTGAGATCCGGATGCGCGGAGATGAGATCGAGTGCCGTCGAGCGGCTCTTGTCGACATCCTCGGCCACGCCGTAGCGCTCGCCGACTAGCTTCATATCGGGATAATTCGCCTTGATGTAAGCGATCGCTGCATCCGCCCAGGCATTGTGCAACGGAACCGTGAGCGAGCCGACGAACACGGCATATTCGCCCTTGCCGGCCATTTTCTCCGCCAGGAGCTTGGCATGCGCTTCGCCGAAGCCGGTCGACGAGGCCAATTCGAAATTCCAGTCGGCGCCTTTCTGGCCGGGCGATTCATGGGTGATCACGATAATGCCCGCCGCCTTCGCCTTGGCCAGAACGGGTTCCAGCACTTTCGCGTCGTTCGGAACGACGCCGATCACTTTGACGTTCTGGGCAATCAGGTCCTCGATGGCGCGCACCTGAAGCGCTGGATCGGCGCTCGTCGGGCCGACCATGAAGGCATCGAGACCGAGCTTGCCCCCCTGCTCCTTGATCCCGGCTTCCATTGCATTAAACCATGGGATGCCACCGATCTTGACGACGACGCCGACCTTATCTGCGGCCAGCGCTGCGAACGAAACGCCAAGCGACAGCGATGCAGCAAGCACTGCGATCATAAGCTTTTTCATATCTCTTCCTCCTCCAGACGTTTTCACGCAGGGAAACACTCACGGGCCGCCGGCTGGCGGTACCTGTCAGTTTGGTTTCGGTCGACGCGGAAATCGCATCCTCCAACGCGCCGCCTCCTCAAGCGGACCTCAAATGCACAATCGATATTTCTTCCTTGCACAATCGATGGTGCAAATAATATCTTTTGGATTTAAGCTTTCGTCAAGAGGAAATCGGCACTAAGGAACTGCTGGAGGATCACATGAAGCAACAGGGCAAAAAGAAAGCGACGATCTATGATCTTTCGATCCTGTCGGGATGCTCCGCCTCGACCGTCAGCGCCGTCCTGAACGGCACCTGGCGTAAACGGCGCATTCGGGAAAGCACGGCCGAACTTATTCAGAACCTCGCCGAACAGCACCAATATACTGCCAACCTCCAGGCCCGCGGCTTACGCAATTCCCGCTCGGGGCTTGTCGGGCTGCTTCTGCCGGTGCATGACAACCGCTATTTCTCGTCCATGGCACAGACCTTCGAGGCACAGGTGCGCAGCCACGGCAAATGTCCGGTCGTCGTCAGCGCTTCCCGCGATCCTCAGGAAGAGCTTGCAACCGTCGAAACGCTGATCTCCTATTCGATTGATGAACTGTTCATCGCCGGGGCAACCGATCCCGACAGCGTTCACACCTTGTGCGAAGCCGCGGGCATCCGGCACATCAATATCGACCTGCCGGGGACGAAGGCGCCATCGGTCATCAGCGACAACTATCAGGGCGCGCGGATGCTGACCGAAGCGATCATTCAGCGTTTCGATCCCGCCCGTCCGCTGAAGCCCGACGAGCTATTCCTGTTTGGCGGACGTAACGACCATGCCAGCCGGGAACGCATAAGAGGCTTCCGCGATATCAAAAAGGCGCTGCTCGGCACGAGCAAGGATGCATGCATTCAGCCGACCGGCTATTCACCCAATATGACACAGAAGGCCTTCGAAGCCTTCTATGAGCGCGAAGGCAAGCTGCCGCGCGGGCTCTTCATCAATTCCTCGATCAACTTCGAGGGTCTGCTCCGCTTCATGGCGCAGCACCCCCACGAGACCTTCGCCGACATCGTCGTCGGCTGCTACGACTATGATCCCTTCGGCTCATTCCTGCCCTTCCCGGTCATCATGATCAGGCAGAACACCGAGAGCATGCTTGCAAAAGCATTTGAGCTCATCGAAGAACATCGCCCCGTCAACAAGATTCACCTCATCCAGCCGGAGTTGATCCATCCACGGACCGCGCTGAAAGGCCCCCTGGACGCAATCAAGGATGTCTACGCTTGAACAGAGCGTCGAAAGCTAGGGCCTTCCCCTGACGCGGCCTACTTTTCTAATCCGCAAAATGGCCTACACTCCGATTGATATCGCCGGAGATGAATCCATGCGCGCCCTATATGCTGTGCTTGCTCTGTGTGCTGCGACGGTCCTCTTCTCCTTGCCGGCGCGTGCTGAAGATCCGATCGATGCGACGCGGCATATCATCGAGGATCAGATCACGGCTTTCCTGAAGGACGATGCGGAAGCGGCCTATTCCTTTGCTGCGCCTGGTATCAAGGCGATGTATCCGGACAAGAACATGTTCTTTGCGATGGTGAAGAAGAGCTACGAGCCTGTCTATCATCCCGGGAACTACGCCTTCGGCCGCAGCCGTTCGATCGATGACGGCACGATGATTTATCACGAGGTTCTGATATCCGGCCGCGACGGCAAGGACTGGACGGCGATCTACCAAATGATGCGGCAGCCAGATGGCGGCTACAAGATCAACGGCGTGCAGATCGTGCCGGATACCGAGAGCAAAGGCATCTGAACCTCAGGCGCGCTCGAGATCGCCCTTTGCCCATTCCTCCTGCGTTTCCGACATGAAATCGGCGAAGCGACCCTCGGAAATTGCCGCGCGGATGCCCTGCATCAGCTCCTGATAGTAGTTGAGATTGTGCCAGGAGAGCAGCATGCCGCCGAGCGCCTCATTGGCCCGGACGAGATGGTGCAGATAGGCGCGCGAATAATCGCGCGAGGCCGCGCAATTCGACTGGTCGTCGAGCGGGCGCGTATCCTCAGCATGGCGGGCGTTGCGGATATTGACCTTGCCGCGGCGGGTAAAGGCCAGGCCATGGCGGCCGGAGCGGGTCGGCATCACGCAGTCAAACATGTCAATGCCGCGGGCAACCGATTTCAGGATATCGTCCGGCGTGCCGACGCCCATGAGATAGCGCGGCTTTTCGCTCGGCAGCACCGGCAGCGTTTCCTCGAGCATCTTCAGCATAACGTCCTGCGGTTCGCCGACGGCAAGACCTCCCACCGCATAGCCCTTGAGGTCAAGCTGTGCCAGTTCTTCGGCCGAGCGGATGCGGAGTGCGGGAATGTCGCCACCCTGCACGATGCCGAACATCGCCTTGCCCGGCTGGTTGCCAAAGGCCACCTTGCAGCGCTCGGCCCAGCGCAGTGAAAGCTCCATCGCCCGTTCGATCTCACGCGGTTCGGACGGAAGCGCCACGCATTCGTCAAGCTGCATCTGGATGTCGGAGCCGAGCAGGCCCTGGATTTCGATCGAGCGCTCCGGCGACATGTGGTGCAGGCTACCGTCGACATGCGACTTGAAGGTGACGCCCTGCTCGTTAAGTTTGCGCAGAGCGGAAAGCGACATGACCTGGAAGCCACCGGAATCGGTCAGGATCGGATGTTCCCAACGGATGAGGCTGTGCAGGCCGCCAAGGCGCGCGACACGCTCAGCCGTCGGCCGCAGCATCAGGTGGTAGGTGTTGCCGAGAATGATGTCGGCGCCCGTTTCGCGAACCTGGTCGAGGTACATCGCCTTGACCGAGCCGACAGTGCCGACCGGCATGAAAGCTGGCGTGCGGATCGTGCCGCGCGGCATGGAGATTTCGCCGAGGCGAGCGCCTGCATCGGTCTTCTTGAGGGCGAACTGGAAATTCTCGGTCATTTGTCTTTCCGGAAAAGAAGGCTCGCGTCACCGTAGGAGTAGAAGCGGTAGCCGTTTGAAATGGCGTGTTTGTATGCCGCCTGCATGGTCTCGAAGCCAGAGAATGCTGAAACCAGCATGAAGAGCGTCGAGCGCGGCAAGTGGAAATTGGTCATCAGGACATCGACCGCCTTGAAACGGTAGCCAGGCGTGATGAATATGCCGGTGGCGTCCGCCCAGGCACGGATTTCTCCATCGTCGGCAGCCGCGCTTTCGATCAGCCGCAGCGACGTCGTACCGACGCAAATGATGCGCCCGCCCCTCGCCTTGACGGCGTTCAGTTTTGCAGCCGTCTCCGCGCTAACATAGCCGCTTTCAAGATGCATCTTATGATCGGCGGTGTCGTCGGCTTTGACCGGCAGGAAGGTGCCGGCGCCGACATGCAGCGTCACGAAATGGCGTTCGACACCGGCCTTGTCCAGAGCTTCGAAAAGTCGTGGCGTGAAATGCAGGCCGGCGGTGGGCGCTGCAACGGCGCCTTCGTCGCGGGCGTAGATCGTCTGGTAGTCAGTGCGATCGCGCTCGTCGTCAGGACGCTTGGCGGCGATATAGGGCGGCAGCGGAATATGGCCGACGGAGGCGATCGCCTCGTCGAGCCCCGGGCCGGAAAGATCAAACGCAAGCGTGACTTCACCGCCCTCGCCCTTCTCCTCGACGGTGCAATCGAGCTGGCCAAGGAAGCAGCTTTCCCCGCTGTGGCCGAAGGCGATGCGATCACCGATCTTGATCCGTTTGCCGGGCTTGGCGAAAGCTTTCCAGCGACTGGCACCGACGCGCATATGCAATGTCGCCGAGACCTGCTGGCCGCCCGCCCCTTCGCGATGGCGGATGCCTTCGAGCTGCGCGGGAATGACCTTGGTATCGTTGAAGACCAGCGCATCCCCTTGCCGGAGGAACGACGGCAGCTCGCTGACTGAGTGATCGCTGAGGACCGTTTCGGCATGCGGATCGACGACGAGCAGGCGCGCGCTATCGCGCGGCTCGGCGGGCCGCAGGGCGATCCGTTCATCCGGCAGGTCGAAATCGAAAAGGTCAACGCGCATCGGGCACTTTCAGCAAAGCAAAACCCGCCCCGCGCTTTCGCGCAAGGGCGGGTTCAGCAGAAATCACAATCAGACGTCAGCGGCAACCCGCATCGAGACGATCGAGTCCGGGTCGCTGACTGGCTCGCCCTTCTTGATCGTGTCGACAACATCCATGCCTTCGATGACCTGGCCCCAGACGGAATACTGCTTGTTCAGCCAAGGCGCATCGGTGAAGCAGATGAAGAACTGGCTGTTTGCCGAGTTCGGGCTCTGCGAACGCGCCATCGAGCAGGTGCCGCGGACATGGGGCGTGGCAGAGAATTCGGCTTTGAGGTCCGGCTTCGGCGACCCGCCCATGCCGGCGCGGCCCGGGTTGAAGTTCTCGCCGCCCTTCTTGCCGAACTGGACGTCGCCAGTCTGCGCCATGAAGTCGGGAATGACGCGGTGGAAGACGACGCCGTCGTATGCCTTCTCGCGGGAAAGCTCCTTGACGCGGGCGACATGCTCGGGGGCTACCTGCGGCAGCAGCTGGATGACCACCTTGCCCTTCGTGGTTTCCAGGATGACGGTGTTTTCCGGATCCTTGATCTCGGCCATTTTCATTCTCCTCGTTTTTCGAAACTACTTGCCGGCGGTGACCTTGACCATGCGGTCGGGCTCGCTCACTTCGCCGTTCTGGCCTTCGCCGCGCTTGATCTTGTCAACATTTTCCATGCCGGAGACGACCTTGCCGACCACGGTGTACTGGCCGTTGAGGAAGGAGCCGTCCGCGAACATGATGAAGAACTGCGAGTTTGCCGAATCCGGATCCTGGGCGCGCGCCATGCCGATCGTCCCGCGTACGAAGGGCGTCTTGGAGAACTCGGCCGGAATGTTCGGCAGATCGGAGCCACCGGTGCCGGCAAGGCTTGGATCATAGCCCTTCGACATATTGCCGTACTGCACGTCGCCGGTCTGCGCCATGAAGCCGTCGATGACGCGGTGGAAGGCTACATTGTCATAGGCCCCCTTCTTCGCCAGCGCCTCGATCTGCGCAACGTGCTTGGGAGCCACATCCGGCATCAGCTGGATTACGACGGGGCCATCCTTAAGCTGGATCGTCAGCGTATGATCGGCCTGGGCAAACGCATCGCCAACGAAGGAGGCCAGGTAAAGCACGCCGGCAAATGCAATATAGAAGAGTTTCATGTGAGCTCCGTTGCGGCGAAAAACGCCTCAAGATTTGCGCTTGGATTGAAGGGCCTTCAAAACGGCGGCCGGCACAAAGGCGCTGACGTCGCCACCCATGGCCGCGATTTGACGGACCAATGTGGCAGTAATGGGCCGCGAGGCCGTGCCTGCCGGCAGAAAGACGGTCTGCACATCCGGTGCCATCTGCCGGTTCATGCCCGCCATCTGCATTTCATAGTCGAGGTCGGTGCCGTCGCGAAGCCCGCGGATGAGCAGCGCCGCACCATGCATACGCGCTGCATCGACGACAAGATTGTCGAAAGCAACGACGGAGATGCTGCCGCTTTTCTGCGGCATCGCCTCGGCAAGCGCGTTGCGGATCAGTTCCGCCCTCTCCTCGAAGGAAAACAGCGGCGCCTTGCCCGGATGGATGCCGATTGCAACGATCACCCTTTCGGCGATGTTCAGCGCCTGGACGAGCACGTCCAGATGTCCGTTGGTGAGCGGGTCGAAGGACCCCGGATAAAATGCAGTCGTCATAGGACCCGGCCGTTTCGTTCCGATGCCTTTTGTCATGGATGCCTGCGTCCCGCAAGTCATTTGCCGGCCGGCTGAACGGCGGATGAATGCTGCGTTCAACGCCGTTTCAGATGCGATCCGCATAATCGGAAACATCAACGCAGCCGATGCCATCCGGCACCGGGCGCACCCGAAAGACACCGACATGCTGATCCTGCTGCTTTCCCTTGCCGTCGTTCTCTCCCTGCTTGCGGAGCTGGCATATGGCTACCTGCAGGACCGCTATGCGATACGCTGGGTGCGGGCGGAAGTCAGCGAGCATCGCGCCATCATGCGCAAGCTCGGCAGAGCGCGTTGAGACCAGCTCTCGAATCTGAACGCCAGATGAACGAGACATTCAAGGTGGCTTCAGACCGGGCTTGGTAAACGACCCATCAACATCCGCCGGAACCAATTACGGACGGATACGTTCATCAACCGAAGCGTAGATGCGATACGCGGTACGAAGGGAAAAACAGATGCCCGATAAGGTTACCATCATCAATGTTTTCTGGATGGCAATGATCACGGGAATGCTTACTGCAACTGTCGCGCTCTATGACCAGCAGACCGATACGTCCAAGGTATATGGTCCTTATGCTTCGGCCCGCACGGCCATCATAAGCCAGTACTGAGGGACGCGAACGCAACTTCGGAAAGGATTGCGCCATGTTCACGATCTTGACTGTTCTTACCGCTCTCATCAGCGTCATGTTTATCGTGTCCGTGGCGTCAACCGTTTCCGCCCTTCGCCGCGAAAGCGAAGAAGTGAAGGCGTTCGACAAGAAGAAGCACAGCACTTTCTAAAACACGATTCCCCGCCCCTTGAGCGCACTCCCCTCCAGCGCTCGGGTCATTCAAAGCCGGACGCGGTCCCCGCGTCCGGCTTTTTCATGCGCACTGCACCCTCAAACCAAACGAGCAGCAATCTGTGCATAAAAAAACCGGGCGGCAGGGGGCCGCCCGGTTCTCAACCAAAGCCTGGTTTACATTACTCTTCCGTTGCAGGTGGCGCCTCGCCGCTTTCGATCGGCGTTTCGTTGACGATTTCGCCGACATCCTCGCCGTCATCTTCCGGCTCGCTGATGCGCTCGACGGAGACGACCTTTTCGTCCCTGGCGGTCGAGAAGATCGTGACGCCCTTGGTGGCGCGGCTGGCGATGCGGATGCCACCGACCGGGACGCGGATCAGCTGACCGCCATCCGAGACCAGCATGATCTGGTCGCCCTCGTCGACCGGGAAGGCGGCGACAAGTTCGCCGATCTCGCTCGTCTTGGAGGTATCGGTGGCCCGGATGCCCTTGCCGCCTCGGCCGGAGATGCGGAAGTCGTAGGAAGACGACCGCTTGCCGAAGCCCTTCTGCGACACCGTCAGCACGAATTGTTCGCGTGCCTTCAGTTCCTCGTAGCGCTCGTCCGTCAGCTGTCCCTCTTCGGTGACTTCTTCGCCGACCAGGGCGATGTCCTCCTCGTCGATGCCCGTGGCGCGGCGTTCCGCAGCGGAACGCTTGAGGTAGGCGGCTCGCTCCCACGGTTCGGCATCGACATGACCGACGATGGTCATCGAGATGATGCGGTCGCCGTTGCCGAGGTTGATGCCGCGAACGCCGATCGAATTGCGGCCCGCAAAGACACGGACATCATCGACCTGGAAGCGGATGCATTGGCCGAGCGCCGTCGTCAGCAGGACGTCGTCATGTTCGGTGCAGGTCTCGACGGAGAGGATTTCATCGCCCTCCTCCTCGAGCTTCATGGCGATCTTGCCGTTGCGGTTCACCTGGACGAAATCCGACAGCTTGTTGCGGCGAACCGTGCCGCGCGTCGTCGAGAACATGACGTCGAGGCTTTCCCAGCTCTCCTCGTCCTCCGGCAGGGGCAGGATCGTGGTGATGCGTTCGCCGGGCGCCAGCGGCAGCATGTTGATCAGCGCCTTGCCGCGCGACGTCGGGGTGCCGATGGGCAAACGCCAGACCTTTTCCTTGTAGACGATGCCGCGGGAGGAGAAGAACAGGACCGGCGTATGCGTATTGACCACAAATAGCCGGCTAACGAAATCTTCATCGCGCGTCGTCATGCCGGAGCGGCCTTTGCCGCCACGGCGCTGAGCGCGATAGGTCGTCAGCGGTACGCGCTTGATGTAGCCGAGATGCGAGACGGTAACGACCATGTCTTCGCGGGCGATGAGGTCCTCGTCATCCATTTCAAGGCCGCTGTCGATGATCTCGGTGCGGCGTGGGGTGCCGAATTCGTCGCGAACCGATGTCAACTCATCCTTGACGATCGTCTGGATGCGGACGCGGGACGACAGGATGTCGAGATAATCCTTGATCTCGTCGCCGATCTTGTTGAGCTCATCGCCGATTTCATCGCGGCCGAGCGCTGTTAGACGGGCAAGACGGAGCTCGAGGATGGCGCGGGCCTGCTCTTCCGAGAGGTTATAGGTCATATCCTCATTGATGCGATGGCGCGGGTCATCAATGAGGCGGATCAGGCTCTCGACGTCTTCAGCCGGCCAGCGGCGCGTCATCAGCTCTTCGCGCGCCGACTGTGGATCCGGCGCCTGGCGGATGACGCGGATCACTTCATCGATATTGGCGACCGCAATCGCGAGACCTACCAAGACATGAGCACGTTCGCGCGCCTTGCGAAGCAGGAATTTCGTTCTCCGGCTAACGACCTCCTCGCGAAAGGAGACGAAAGCGCGAAGCATATCGAGCAGGTTCATCTGTTCCGGCTTGCCGCCGGTCAGCGCCACCATGTTGCAGCCAAAGGAGGTCTGCAGCGGCGTGTAGCGATAAAGCTGGTTCAGGATGACTTCGGCATTGGCATCACGCTTCAGCTCGATGACGACGCGATAGCCCTGGCGGTCGGATTCGTCACGGAGATCGGAGATGCCTTCGATGCGCTTCTCGCGCACCAGTTCGGCCATCTTCTCGATCATCGTCGCCTTATTCACTTGGAAAGGGATCTCGGTGATGATGATCTGCTCGCGGTCGCCGCGCATCGGCTCGATCGCAGCAACGCCGCGCATGATCACGGAACCGCGGCCGGTCTCATAAGCCGAGCGGATGCCGGCACGGCCAAGGATTTTCGCACCTGTCGGGAAATCCGGACCGGGAATGATCTGCATCAGATCTGACAGTTCGATCGCCGGATCATCGATCAGCGCGATACAGCCGTTGATGACTTCGGTCAGATTGTGCGGCGGAATATTGGTGGCCATGCCGACGGCAATGCCGCCCGCTCCGTTGACGAGCAGGTTCGGGAATTTCGCGGGCACCACGACGGGCTCGGAGAGCGTGCCGTCGTAGTTGTCGCGGAAGTCGACCGTTTCCTTGTCGAGATCGTCGAGCAGCGAATGCGCCGCCCTTTGCAGACGGCATTCCGTGTAGCGTTCGGCCGCCGGCGGGTCGCCGTCGACGGAACCGAAATTGCCCTGACCGTCGATTAGCGGCAGACGGAGCGACCAACCCTGCGCCATGCGGGCGAGCGCATCGTAGATCGCAGCATTGCCGTGCGGGTGATATTTACCCATCACGTCACCGGTGACGCGGGCGCATTTGACGTATTTCTTGTTCCAGTCGATGCCGAGTTCGGACATGCCATAGAGGATGCGCCGGTGCACAGGCTTGAGGCCGTCGCGGACGTCCGGAAGCGCACGGCTGACGATGACGCTCATCGCGTAATCGAGATACGACCGCTGCATTTCCTCCATGATGGAGATGGGCTCGATGCCTGGCGGGAGCTTCCCGCCGCCTGGGGGTGTTTGTTCAGTCAAAACAGATCACGATCTCTTTGTAGAATCACTGGAGGATTTATAGCGGAAAGGCTGGCCGCGCGCCAATTTGAGCGAGGGTTTTGAACAGACTTTGCGGCGGAAGGGCGGCAATTCAGGCGATTTCGGACCGCTTTCAGCGCCGGTCCACCACCTGTCATTTGCCAAATGGAAAACCTCGCTTCACAATCGCGAAAATCAAGCCTTGATATGGTGTTCCGGAGAGACGATGGCAAGCGCCGACCAACTGATCAACGCTTTCACGACGCTGCTCGTCACGATCGATCCTCCCGGACTTGCGCCGATCTTCCTCGGCCTGACCAGCGGCATGAGCCGCGGCCAGCGCAAGCAGGTGGCGCTGCGCGGCTCCGTCATCGCTTTCATCATTCTCGCCGTCTTTGCACTGTTCGGCGCAAGTGTGCTTGGGGTTCTTGGCATTTCCATCGGCGCCTTCCGCATCGCCGGCGGACTGCTGCTCTTCTGGATCGCCTTCGAAATGGTGTTCGAGAAGCGGCAGGACCGCAAGGAAAAGACCAGCGAAGTGGCGATTACCAAGGATCACATCCAGAATATCGCGGTCTTTCCGCTCGCCCTTCCGCTGATTGCCGGCCCGGGCGCGATCTCGGCGACGATCCTGCTTGCGGGCTCGCTGCCGACCTCAGTCGAACGGGCGCAGCTTCTCATCGTCATTGCAGGCAATCTTCTTCTGATGCTTGTGGCGCTGCTGATCGCCGATCGTCTCGACCGCCTCCTCGGGGTCACCGGCCGGGCGATCCTCACGCGCCTGCTCGGCGTAATCCTGGCGGCGCTTGCCGCGCAGTTCGTCGTAGACGGCGTTAAAGCCGCGATGGCTGTCAGTTAAAAGGACGCCGTCGCGAGGCAAACCCAACAGGGCTTGACTTCCCGCGGGCCTGCTGCACATGATTGGCTCTGGGGTTGCGATCACCCCACGAGGCGACAGCTGAAGTATCGCGTCCGATAAGCCGCAAAACGGAGGACGCGTCATGCCGTCATTTCTGGAAATTTCATCCGACAAGCTCAACCGTATCATCGGAACGCCGAATGCGCCCGTCATTGTCGACGTCCGCACAGCCGAAGACTTTGCCGCCGACCCTAGGCTCGTCCCAGCCTCGGTCCGGCGTAGTCATACCAATGTCGACGCGTGGAGCCGCGAAGTTGCCGGTCCGGCGATCATCGTATGCCAGAGGGGTCAAAAGCTGAGTCACGGTGTAGCCGCGTATCTCCGGCATGCCGGAACGGAAGCAGAGGTTCTCGAAGGAGGATTCGAGGCGTGGCTGCGGGCCGGTGGCCAAGTCGTACCGGAGGGCAAGATGCCGGCGCGCGACCCGCATGGCCGGACCGTATGGGTGACGCGGGCACGCCCGAAGATCGACCGGATCGCCTGCCCCTGGCTGATCAGGCGTTTTGTCGATCCCAATGCCGTCTTCCTGTTCGTTCCGGCATCGGAGGTGCCAGCAGTTGCTGATCGTTTTGGCGCGACGCCGTTCGATATAGAGGACGTCTTCTGGAGCCACCGCGGCGAACGCTGCACCTTCGACGTGATGATCGAGGAATTCAATCTTATATCCGAACCACTGCTGCATCTCGCCACCATTATTCGCGGCGCCGATACTGCCAGGCCCGATCTCGCGCCGGAAGCCGCCGGTCTGCTCGCCGCTTCGCTCGGGCTTTCGCGCATGTTCACCGACGACTTACAGCAACTCGACGCCGGCCTGACGCTCTATGACGCGTTTTACCGCTGGTGCCGCGACGCGACCGACGAGACACACAACTGGCCCAACCCGAAGCGGGCGCAGTGAGATGGCTGACATGGTGGATACGGAACGAGACGCCCCGGCGGGCCGGGATATCGTGCCTCTCGGCGAGGCCGTGAAGGTGTGGGCAAGGGTTGCGGCGCTCAGCTTCGGCGGACCGGCGGGACAAATTGCCCTCATGCATCGCGTCGTCGTCGATGAGAAGCGGTGGATCGGCGAACATCGCTTCCTGCATGCGCTCAACTACTGCATGCTGCTTCCCGGGCCGGAAGCCCATCAGTTAGCGATCTACATCGGCTGGCTGCTCAACAGGACGATCGGCGGCCTGATCGCCGGAGCGCTGTTCGTGCTCCCGGGCTTCATCGCCATCCTCGGGCTGAGCTACATCTATGCCGCCTATGGAAACGTGAGCTATATCGCCGGCTTGTTTTTCGGTCTGAAGGCCGCGGTGCTGGCGGTCGTGCTGCAGGCTGTGTTCCGGATCGGAAGCAGGGCGCTCAAAAACAATGTGATGATCGGCATTGCCGCCGCCGCCTTTGTTGCGATCTTCTTTCTCCACGTCCCGTTCCCGCTGATCATCATCGCGGCCGGCATTCTGGGCTTCTTCGGCGGCCGCGCGGGCTCGCCGTTGTTCAAGGTTGGCGGTGGACACAGAGGCGGTTCGGCCGTGATCCTCGAAGACAGGGATTCCCTGCTTGGGGAGGAGACGCCGCCCCACGCACGGCCAAACCTTGCATGGTCGCTGCGGGTATCCGGCGCCCTTGCGATCGCCTGGCTTCTGCCTGTCGCGCTGCTTTTAGCGACAACGGGATCCGGCAATATCTTTTCGCAGGTCGGTCTGTTCTTCAGCCAGATGGCTGTCGTGACATTCGGCGGCGCGTACGCGGTGCTTGCCTATGTCGCGCAGGAAGCGGTTCAGCATTTCGGATGGCTAAAACCGGGCGAGATGCTGGATGGCCTCGGCATGGCCGAGACTACACCAGGTCCGTTGATCATCGTCGTCCAGTTCGTCGGCTTCATGGCCGCCTACAGGAACCCCGGGCCGCTCGATCCGATGCTCGCCGCCACGCTCGCCGCTGTCCTGACGACATGGGTGACCTTCATTCCGAGCTTCCTGTGGATTTTTCTCGGAGCACCGTTCATCGAGAAGCTGCGCGGCAATGCCGAGCTGACCGGAGCGATGTCGGCCATCACGGCAGCCGTCGTCGGTGTGATCCTCAATCTTGCGATCTGGTTCGGGATCCACGTGCTCTTTGCCGAGGTGCGTCCTGCCTTATGGGGACCGGTTTCAATCGATGTCCCGGTTCCAGCCTCGGTCCTCTGGCCATCGCTCGCGCTGACGGCGTTTGCCGCCTTGGCTATCTTTCGCCTGAAGCTTTCGGTGATCTCGACACTGGCCATTTGCGCCGCAATCGGCGTCATGTGGACCATTCTGGCAGGCTCGGGCACCACGACGCCGTGAGCACCGGAATTTTGTTCGCGCCGAATGCCTCTGCCGAGGAAACGCCAATAAAAAACCGCTGCCAGGCAGCGGTTTTTACGGTGATTTCGCTCGTCTCAGAACGGGATATCGTCATCGAGATCGCGTGAGAAATTCCCGCCGCCACCGCTGCTGCGGCCGGACGGCTGCGACGGGGCGCCGTAGTCGTCTCCGGAATTGCTGCCGCCACCGAAATCGCTGCTGCTGCCGCGTCCGCCGCTGGAACTCGCGCCGCCTTCGCCGCGGCCGTCGAGCATGGTCAGCGTCGAATTGAAGCCCTGCAGCACGACTTCCGTTGAGTAACGGTCCTGGCCCTGCTGGTCCTGCCATTTGCGGGTCTGGAGCTGGCCTTCGATGTAGAGCTTGGCGCCCTTCTTCACATATTGCTCGACAACCTTGCAGAGACCTTCGTTGAAGACGACGACGGTGTGCCATTCGGTCTTTTCGCGGCGCTCGCCGGAATTGCGGTCCCGCCACGTCTCGGAGGTCGCGATGCGAAGATTGGCGATCGGGCGGCCATCCTGTGTCCTGCGGATTTCGGGGTCTGCGCCCACGTTTCCGATCAGAATTACCTTGTTCACGCTGCCAGCCATACTTCTCACCTTACTGCCGCCCTGCCCGGCGGCGCTTGAAACAATCAGTGTACCTTAAACTATAGAACCCCGGCCATGCGTGTCCATCGCCGGTTCATCCACAAGGGAATTTTGTTCTTTATTTGTTCTAGTTTATGGTTATGATCCTGTCAACAGAATCGAAAACCTCGCAACAGATGGATATTCAGCCTCGACTCGCCCAGCGGCATCACTAAATAAGGGGCTTACTCCAGCACAGAAGCACAATTACGATGAGTGAACTTAAGACGATTTCCATCCGCGGCGCGCGCGAGCACAACCTCAAGGGCATCGACCTCGACCTGCCGCGCAACAAACTCATCGTCATGACCGGCCTTTCCGGGTCCGGCAAGTCGTCGCTTGCGTTCGACACAATCTATGCGGAGGGCCAGCGCCGCTATGTCGAAAGCCTTTCGGCCTATGCCCGCCAGTTCCTCGAGATGATGCAGAAGCCGGACGTGGACCAGATCGACGGCCTGTCGCCGGCCATATCCATCGAACAGAAGACGACTTCGCGCAATCCGCGCTCGACAGTCGGCACGGTCACAGAGATCTACGACTACATGCGCCTGCTCTTTGCGCGTGTCGGTGTTCCTTACTCGCCGGCGACGGGCCTGCCGATCGAGAGCCAGACTGTCAGTCAGATGGTCGACCGCGTGCTCGAATTCGAGGAAGGCACGCGTCTTTATATTCTGGCGCCGATCGTGCGCGGCCGTAAGGGCGAATACAAGAAGGACCTGGCGGACCTCATGAAAAAGGGCTTCCAGCGCGTCAAGGTGGACGGCCAGTTCTACGAGATCGCCGATGCTCCGGCGCTCGACAAGAAATACAAGCACGACATCGATGTTGTCGTGGACCGCATCGTCGTGCGCCCCGACATGGCGTCCCGGCTTGCCGACAGCTTCGAGACCTCGCTGAAGCTCGCAGATGGGCTTGCGATCGCCGAGTTTGCCGACAAGCCGCTGCCGCCGGGGGAAACGTCTGCGGGCGGCTCCGCCAACAAATCGCTCAACGACACGCATGAGCGCATGCTGTTCTCGGAGAAATTCGCCTGCCCCGTTTCCGGCTTCACCATTCCGGAGATCGAGCCGCGGCTCTTCTCGTTCAACAATCCGGCCGGCGCCTGCCCGACCTGCGACGGGCTTGGCGCCCAGCAGAAAATCGACCGGGCGCTGATTATCCCCGAACCGGAGCGGACACTGCGCGACGGCGCCATCGCGCCTTGGGCGAAGTCGAGTTCGCCCTACTACAACCAGACGCTGGAAGCGCTCGGCAAGCATTACGGTTTCAAGCTCGGCAACCGCTGGAGCGATCTCTCGGAAAAGGCACAGGACGTCATCCTGAACGGCACGGACGAGAAGATCGAGTTTCACTATGCCGACGGCGCACGCTCCTATACGACGCATAAGAGCTTCGAAGGCATCATCACCAATCTCGAACGCCGCTGGAAGGAAACCGATTCCGCTTGGGCGCGCGAAGAGATCGAGCGCTTCATGTCCGCAGCCCCCTGCCCGGCCTGCAACGGTTTCCGCCTGAAGCCGGAAACGCTGGCAGTGAAAATCAACAAGCTGCATATCGGCCAGGTGACCGACATGTCGATCCGCGTGGCGCGCGACTGGTTCGAGGCACTTCCAGCGACTTTCTCGGCCAAGCAGAATGAGATCGCGGTGCGCATCCTGAAGGAAATCCGCGACCGCCTGCGCTTCCTGAACGATGTCGGTCTTGAATATCTCAGCCTGTCGCGGAATTCCGGCACTCTGTCGGGCGGCGAAAGCCAGCGCATCCGCCTTGCCTCCCAGATCGGATCAGGCCTGACGGGCGTGCTCTACGTTCTCGACGAGCCGTCGATCGGCCTGCACCAGCGCGACAATGCGCGGTTGCTCGACACGCTGAAGCACCTGCGCGATATCGGCAATACGGTGATCGTCGTCGAGCATGACGAGGATGCGATCCTGACGGCAGACGACGTGGTCGACATCGGCCCGGCGGCCGGCGTGCATGGCGGCCACATCGTGGCCCACGGAACGCCGCAGGACATCATGGCGAACCCGAGGTCGCTGACCGGCAAGTACCTCTCCGGCGAACTCGGCGTGCCGGTTCCCGACGAACGGCGCAAGCCGAAGAAAGGCCGCGAGATCAAGGTGGTCGGCGCGCGTGGCAATAATCTGAAGAACATTACGGCCTCCATCCCACTCGGTGTCTTCACCGCCGTGACGGGCGTTTCGGGTGGCGGCAAATCCACATTCCTGGTGGAGACGCTCTACAAATCGGCCGCACGCCGCGTGATGGGCGCCCGCGAAATTCCGGCCGATCATGACCGCATCGACGGCTTCGAGCACATCGACAAAGTCATCGATATCGACCAATCGCCAATCGGCCGCACGCCGCGTTCAAACCCGGCAACCTATACCGGTGCGTTTACGCCGATCCGCGACTGGTTCGCCGGTCTGCCGGAGGCGAAGGCGCGCGGCTATCAGCCGGGACGATTCTCCTTCAACGTCAAGGGCGGGCGCTGCGAAGCCTGCCAGGGCGACGGGGTCATCAAGATCGAGATGCACTTCCTGCCGGATGTCTACGTCACCTGCGATGTCTGCCACGGCAAGCGCTACAATCGCGAAACGCTGGACGTGACCTTCAAGGGCAAGTCGATTTCGGACGTGCTCGACATGACGGTCGAGGAAGGCGTGGAGTTCTTCAGCGCCGTACCGGCGGTACGCGACAAGCTGCAGTCGCTGTTCGATGTCGGCCTCGGTTACATCAAGGTCGGCCAGCAGGCAAATACGCTTTCAGGCGGCGAAGCCCAGCGCGTCAAACTCGCCAAGGAACTTTCCAAGCGCTCGACAGGCCGCACGCTCTACATCCTCGACGAACCGACCACCGGCTTGCACTTCCACGACGTCGCCAAGCTGCTTGAAATGTTGCACGAGTTGGTCAACCAGGGTAATTCCGTCGTGGTGATCGAGCACAATCTCGAAGTCATCAAAACGGCCGACTGGGTGCTCGATTTCGGCCCTGAAGGCGGCGACGGCGGTGGCGAGATCGTCGCGGCCGGCACGCCCGAAGCGATCGTCAAGGAGCCGCGCTCCTATACCGGCCATTTCCTTAAGGAACTGCTGGAGCGCCGGCCGGTGAAAAAGACATTCGCGGCAGCGGAATAGCCATGCTGCGCCTGGGCTCCACTGCGGATATCGAGATAGTGAAGTCGCTAACAGGCGAAGCCTATGCACGTTACCTTGCTTTGCTGGGAGCAGAGCCCATACCAGTGACCGACGATGATGCTCCACGGATCGCGAGGGGTGAGATCTGGTTGTTTGAGATCAACGGCGTTTGCGCCGGTTTGGCGGTGCTGGAGCGTCATAAGAATCACGCAATGCTCATTAGCATCGCCGTGTCGCCTGCTCATCAGGGCCGCAGGCACGGCGGCACCATCCTTCGCTGGGTGGAGGCTAAAGCACAGGAATGGCAACTGCCTGAGTTGCGGCTCCACACCAACGCCCGCACGATGCGGAATATCGCAATTTATAAGGGCTTTGGATTTCAGGGGCGCCGGCCGAGTCCTTACAGGCCAGGATCGACCATCGTCGACATGACAAAAGCAATGGCGTGAAGGCGGAACAACGGGAGGAACACATGAACAAATCCGGCAGCATCCGCGTCGGTGTCGGCGGCTGGACTTTCGAGCCCTGGCGGAATCACTTCTATCCGGGCGACCTCAAGCAGAAGGACGAGCTGCACTACGCCAGCCGGCAGTTGAAGGTCATCGAAATCAATGGCACCTATTACAGCTCGCAGAAGCCGGAGACCTTTGCGAAATGGGCTGCCGACGTGCCGGATGGCTTCATCTTCTCGCTGAAGGCCAGCCGCTTCGTGACCAACAGGCGCGTGCTTGCCGAGGCGGGAGAATCCATGGAGCGCTTCCTGACGCAGGGGCTAACCGAGCTCGGCGGCAAGCTCGGACCAATCCTCTGGCAGTTCGCTCCGACCAAGAAGTTTGATGACGAGGATTTCGAGGCCTTCCTAAAGCTCTTGCCGGACAACCAGGACGGCCTGCCATTGCGGCATGTCGTCGAGGTGCGCCACGATTCCTTCAAGGCGCCCGAATTCATCGCGCTGCTGGCGAAATACGGCGTGGCGCCAGTCTGCGCTGAACATTTCGATTATCCGATGATCGCCGATGTGACGGCGGATTTCGTCTATGTCCGGCTGCAGAAGGGTTCGGACGACATCAAGACCTGCTACGCCTCCAAGGACCTGAAGGCCTGGGCGAAGCGCCTCGAGACATGGGCCGAAGGCAAGGTACCGGATGATTTGCCGCTGATCGACAAGGAGCGGAAGGTCAAGAGCGAGCCGCGCGACGTTTTTGCCTTCATGATCCACGAAGGCAAGGTCAATGCGCCTTTCGGCGCGATCGCGCTTCAGGAAGAGGTCGGAAAATAGCAGTCGGCCTAGAACGGCAGCACATGGGCGACGAGGTCTTCGGCCGTCAGGCCCTGGCCGGCGCGCTGCCCGGCTTCGCCATGGAGGTAGACGCCGGCAGCGGCAGCCTCGAATGCCGGCAGACCCTGCGCCAGATACGCGCCGATGATGCCGGCAAGGATGTCGCCTGAGCCGGCGGTCGCAAGCCAGACCGGCGCGTTCGTATTGATCAGCGCCCGGCCGTCCGGCGATGCGATAACGGTATCGGCGCCCTTGTAGACGATCGCCGCGTTGGCGCGTTTGGCGGCCACCTGCGCTCTGTCGACCTTGCTGAGTGTCTTGTCCGCCGCGATATCTGGAAACAGGCGTGCGAATTCGCCTTCGTGCGGCGTGAGCACGAGATGCGGCTCGCCCTCCGCGAAGAGATCGAAAAGCTCCCGCGGATCGTCTTTGAACGACGTGATGCCGTCGGCGTCGAGCACGAGATGGCGACCACTGAGTGCTGCGGCGAAGTCTCTTGTTTTTACGCCGGTCCCAAAGCCCGGTCCGAGGACGAAAGTCTGCAGGCGCTCGTCGGCCAGCCAGTCGCGCAAAGCCGTCGCGTCATCGACGGCGCACAGCATGACGGCTGTCAAATGGGCGCTGTTTTCAGCCATCGCATCTCTGGGCGCGGCGATGGTTACGAGACCAGCCCCGGCTTTCAGCCCGGCCGCGGCGGACATCCGCGCCGCACCTGTCTTTCCGGTTTCGCCCGAGAAAACGACGAGGTGCCCGCGTTTGTATTTGTGCGTCCCCAGTTTCGCCGAAGGCAGCAGGTGCGCCCATTGGATCGGGGTATTTTCGGCAATCCTGCCGGACGAACGCGCCTTGACGATGCGTGCGGGAATGCCGATGTCGGCAACCTCGACGCTGCCGCAAAGCTCCCGGCCCGGCATCAGCAGGTGGCCGGGTTTGCGCGTCATGAACGTGACCGTATGGGCAGCCCTGAACGCCGTCCCCAGCACCTCGCCGCTGCGGCCATCGAGGCCGGATGGCAGGTCGACGGCAATGACGGGAACCATAGCACCCGTCACCTGTTCGATGACCGAACGCACCTGCGAAGGCACATCCCGTCCGAGCCCCGCCCCGAAGATCGCGTCGATGACGACGTCTCCCGGCGTCGGGATGTAGACATCGACCGGCTGCGAGACGAGCGCGCATTCGGCCTTTGCCCGCGCGGCATCGCCACGAAGCTTGGCAAGGTCGCCGAGATGGAAGACGGCAACCTCGGCGCCGCTTTCCGCAAGAAGGCGGGCCGCAACGTAGCCGTCGCCGCCGTTGTTCCCCGGGCCGCAGAGAACGGCAAAGCGCAGTGCGCCGGGATACAGCCGAAGTGCGGCGCCGGCGACGGCCGCACCCGCGCTCCACATCAGCCCGAAAGAGGCGATGCCCGAATCGGACGCGGCGGCATCGACGGCCGCCATTTCTGCAGGTGTCAGGAGTAGGTCACCCAGTTTTTCTGCCATGCGCCATTCAATTCAAAAAGCGCCTAAAAAACAACCTGTTTCATGATTTCTCTTGCAGCTCAAAATTAGGTCATTTGCCTAATTTTTGAGCGATCAAGTAACAACATGTCCAATACGATCGGCGCGGCATTTTTCCTGCTTTTGCACCATTTTTGAATTTTCGATGGCGATCCCAACCGATTCTGCTGGAAAAAATGTCTCAAAAAGCGCCGCGACGCCGCTAATTTGCGGGGAATTGACATATTTTTTCGCTCTCCGGCGTTGCGAACTGGCACGATACCTGCATCATGCTTCGCGAGCGGCAATTTGTCCGCTTTAACGGGAGAAGCGGAGAGTCATTTTCTCATGAAAAAGATCGAAGCGATCATTAAGCCTTTCAAGCTCGACGAAGTGAAGGAAGCTCTTCAGGAAGTCGGCCTGCAGGGCATCACTGTCACGGAAGCAAAGGGCTTCGGTCGCCAGAAAGGCCATACGGAACTTTACCGTGGCGCTGAATATGTCGTCGACTTTCTGCCGAAGGTGAAGGTCGAGGTCGTACTCGCCGACGAAAATGCGGAAGCCGTCATCGACGCGATCCGCAAGGCCGCGCAGACCGGCCGAATCGGAGATGGAAAAATCTTTGTATCCAATATCGAAGAAGTCATTCGAATCCGTACCGGCGAGACCGGTGTGGACGCTATTTAAGGCGGCTCGCCCAATGCGGCGAATTCATCCATCGTCATTGCAAATGAAAGGGAGATTTCATGGCGACCGCGAACGAAATTCTTAAGCAGATCAAGGAAAACGACGTCAAGTTCGTCGATCTGCGCTTTACCGACCCCAAGGGCAAGCTGCAGCATGTCACGATGGACGTCGTCTGCGTCGATGAGGACATGTTCGCCGATGGCGTGATGTTCGACGGCTCGTCGATCGGCGGCTGGAAGGCCATCAACGAGTCCGACATGGTGCTGATGCCGGATCCGGAAACGGTGCACATGGACCCGTTCTTCGCGCAGTCGACCATGGTTATCATCTGCGACATCCTGGACCCTGTTTCGGGCGAAGCCTATAACCGTGACCCGCGCGGCACCGCCAAAAAGGCTGAAGCCTATCTCAAGGCCTCCGGCATCGGCGATACAGTCTTCGTCGGCCCGGAAGCAGAATTCTTCGTCTTCGACGACGTCAAGTACAAGGCCGATCCCTACAATACCGGCTTCAAGCTCGACAGCAGCGAACTGCCCTCGAATGACGACACCGATTATGAGACCGGCAACCTCGGTCACCGTCCGCGCGTCAAGGGCGGTTACTTCCCGGTTCCACCGGTCGACAGCGCGCAGGACATGCGCTCGGAAATGCTGACGGTGCTTGCAGAAATGGGCGTCGTCGTCGAGAAGCATCATCATGAAGTGGCCGCGGCCCAGCACGAACTCGGCATTAAGTTCGACACGCTGGTGCGCAATGCCGACAAGATGCAGATCTACAAGTACGTCGTGCACCAGGTCGCCAATGCCTATGGCAAGACGGCAACCTTCATGCCGAAGCCGATCTTCGGCGACAACGGCTCAGGCATGCATGTGCATCAATCGATCTGGAAGGGCGGCAAGCCGACCTTCGCCGGCGACGAATATGCGGGCCTCTCCGAAACCTGCCTCTACTACATCGGCGGCATCATCAAGCATGCCAAGGCGATCAACGCCTTCACCAACCCGTCGACCAATTCCTACAAGCGTCTCGTTCCAGGTTACGAAGCGCCGGTGCTGCTGGCCTATTCGGCCCGCAATCGCTCGGCCTCTTGCCGCATTCCGTTCGGCTCCAACCCGAAGGCAAAGCGCGTCGAGGTCCGCTTCCCGGATCCGACCGCCAACCCGTACCTGGCTTTCGCGGCCATGCTGATGGCGGGCCTCGACGGCATCAAGAACAAGATCCATCCGGGCAAGGCCATGGATAAGGATCTGTACGACCTGCCGCCGAAGGAACTGAAGAAGATCCCGACGGTCTGCGGCTCGCTGCGCGAGGCCCTCGAAAGCCTCGACAAGGATCGCAAGTTCCTGACAGCTGGCGGTGTCTTCGACGACGATCAGATCGACGCCTTCATCGAACTGAAGATGGCAGAGGTGATGCGCTTCGAGATGACCCCACATCCGGTCGAATACGATATGTACTATTCGGCTTGATCGCTGAGCGGGAGGCTCCGGTTCCGCCGGAGCCTTCCTTCCTTGTCACTGAGGCTGATGGCGACATGACACTCATGTGACGAAAACCCGCAAAAATCTTGATTTGAGCGGGCCCAATCACCAAATCTGGTGATGAAAGGAAGTCGTACCATGAAAGAAAGAGTAGCAAAGTTCAGTATCGGTGAAGTGGTCCGGCACAAGGTTTTTCCGTTTCGAGGCGTCATCTTCGATGTCGATCCGGAATTCGCGAATACGGACGAATGGTGGAACTCTATTCCTCCCGAAGTCCGCCCTGACAAGGACCAGCCCTTCTACCATCTGCTCGCGGAAAACGACGAAAACGAATATGTCGCTTACGTCTCCGAGCAGAACCTGGTGAATGACGAAAGCGGCATTCCGCTTCGCAATCAGCAGGTTTACCAGATTTTCGATCAGGCGCCGTCCGGCCAGCTCAAGCCCAAGATGAGCTTCGCCCACTAAGACGCGCAAACAATTATGATTTCAAACCCCGCTCCGGCGGGGTTTTTTCTTTGCCGTAAAAACAGAAAACCCGGCGCCATGGCCGGGTTTTCTGTTCATTGCGCTTACGTTGGCAGATTACTGCGCCTTGGCGGCGTTCTGCGCGTCTTCGAGCTTCTTGCGGGCTTCCTCGGCCTTCTTCTGCATGCTGTCCTGCAGGCTCTTCTGGCTCTCGGCGAGCTTGTTCGGCGAAACGGCTTCGCCATCATAGGCGCCGGTAAAGCCTTCGAGCGAGATTTTGATCGGGTTCGGTGCACGGCGGAAATTGATCGACGTGAAGATCACGTCGCTGCCCTTCTTGAGGCCGGCGATCATCGCATCCGTCAGGGGGATTTCGGCAGTGCACTTGTCCGGCAGGCAGACGGCGTAATCGAGCTTCTGGCCCTTGTTGTTATCGACCTGCATCATGATGCCCGGCGGAATCAGGCGGGCGGTCGGCACCGATACCTGCAGGATCTTGCGATTGACCTTGCCGGAGATGTTGATGAGGCCGACGGCCGTGACGAGCTGGCCGCCATTGGCGAGGATCAGGTTCTGAACGACGCAGATATCGTTGTCTTCCTGCTTGCTGCAGGTCTTGTACCAGCCAAGGCGCGGCGCGCCCGCAGCCTGTGCGGGCGCGTTTGCAGCGGCATCCTGTGCAAAGGAGGATACAGGAGCCGAAGCGGCGCCGAAAGCTACTGCCAGAACGGACAGAGCTGCCCGCAATTTCTTATCAGACTTGAACATCATAACGGATTCCGTCTCCTGATACCCATTCGGGACCGCGATCTGCCGTCCTCTCCAACCGGGCCACTGTGCATTCCACCTCTTAAAACATTAAGGCAAATGCATGGCCCCCAAAAACCCGGACCACCTGTTACATTGAGGCGCTGCAGATATCCAGTATTTCTTTGGCGATTTCTGGATGGTCCGAAAGATTTCGGCGTCTCGATGTTCGATTTCCTGCCCAGCATGATAGTCTTCGGCCGAATCGTGCCTTTGCCGGAAAGGATTTGAGCATGCTCCGGGTCATCCTCCCCCTCGCCTTTACGCTGTTCTGCGGCGCCGTTGCTGCCAGCCCACTGCATGGGATCGCCATGCATGGCGAACCCGCCCTGCCCCCGGACTACAGGCATTTCTCCTATGTCAATCCGGACGTGAAAAAGGGCGGCAAGATCAGCTACGGCGTCGTCGGCACCTTCGACAACCTCAACCCCTTCATCCTGAAAAGCATGCGCACGACAGCGCGCGGCATGTGGGACCCGGACTATGGCAACCTCGTCTACGAATCGCTGCTGCTGCGCTCCCGGAGCGAACCTTTCACGCTTTATGGACTGCTTGCGGAAACCGTCGAATGGGACGAGGACCGCACGTTCGTCCAGTTCAATCTCAACCCGAAGGCCAAATGGTCCGACGGCCAACCGGTGACGCCCGAGGACGTCATGTTCTCCTTCGAGCTGCTGCGCGACAAGGGACGCGTGCCCTTTGCGAATCGTCTCAGCCTTGTCTCCAAGATGGGGAAGGTCGGCGAGCACAGCGTGCGCTTCACCTTCAACGACAAAGCAGACCGCGAAACGCCGATGATCTTCGGGCTGATGCCGGTCCTGCCAAAGCACGCCATAGATCCCGAAACCTTCGACCGGACCTCTCTCGTGCCGCCGCTCGGCTCCGGCCCCTATAAGATCAAGGCTGTGAAGCCCGGCGAGAGCATCACCTATGAACGCGACCCGAACTACTGGGGCAAGGATATCCCTTCCAAGGTCGGCATGGACAATTACGACCAGATCACCGTTCAATATTTTCTGCAGGACACAACGCTCTTCGAGGCCTTCAAAAAGGGCGATATCGACGTCTATCCCGACGGCAGCCCCGGCCACTGGGCGACGGCCTATAATTTTCCAGCGGTTTCCACCGGTGCCGTGATCAAGGATACCTTCCAGCCGAAGCTGCCGAGCGGCATGTTCGGCTTCGTCTTCAATACCCGGCGGCCGCTATTCGCAAACACCAAGGTGCGCGAAGGGCTCTCGCTGATCTTCGATTTCGAATGGGCGAACAAAACGCTCTATTCCGGTGCCTACAAGCGCACGCAGAGCTTCTGGCAGAATTCGAAGCTTTCGAGCTTCGGCGTTCCGGCCGACGCCCGCGAACTTGAGATGCTGGGCCCGATCAAAGACAAGATCGACCCGGCCATCCTCGACGGCACTTACAAGCTGCCTGTGACCGATGGGTCCGGACGCGACCGCAATGTGTTGAAAAAGGCGGTGCAGGTGCTGAAGGAAGGCGGCTATTCGATCCAGGGCGGCAAGATGGTGGATTCCAGCGGCAAGCCGCTTGCCTTCGAGATCATGACGCAGAATCCTGATCAGGAAAAACTCGCGATCGCCTTCCAGCGTTCGCTACAGACGGTGGGCATTGCCGCTTCGATCCGCACGGTGGATGATTCACAATATCAGAGCCGAACCAATAGTTTCGACTATGATGTTATCCTAAAGTCTTATGTGTCGTCACTCTCGCCCGGCAACGAGCAGCTTTCCTATTGGTCCTCGGCTGCGCGCGACCGCGAGGGCAGTTCGAGTTTCGCCGGCGTTGCCGACCCAAACGTCGATACGCTGATCAAGCATATCCTCACGGCGCGCTCTGAGGAAGATTTCACTGCCGCCGTCCGGTCATACGACCGATTGCTGCTTTCCGGGCACTACGTCTTGCCCCTCTACCATATCGACCAGCAATGGGTCGCGCGCAGCAAACGGCTCGGACATCCGGACATTGTGCCGCTTTACGGCTACCAGCTTCCGGCCTGGTGGGATCAGAGCGTGCAGTAAGTCCTGCCGACGCTGGTTCCTTTTTCCTGCCTGGTTGAAGTCGAACGCGTCAGGGCATAGATGGCGTGGAAACCTCGGACCGATGAAAGGAAACACCATGGAACGCATAACCATCGACGTCGTATCGGATGTCGTCTGCCCTTGGTGCTATCTCGGCAAGGCGCGGCTGGAGCTTGCGATCGCCGAAGTGCAGGACGAAATCGGCGTCGACATCAACTGGCGCCCCTACCGCCTCAATCCCGACTATCCGCCCGAAGGCGTCGATCAGAAGAAGGCTCTGGAGCAGAAGCTCGGCGGCGCCGAACGGGTCGCACAGGCCCACAAGATGCTGACCGATTTCGGCCGCGACGTCGGCATCAATTTCGACTTCGAGGCGATCAAAGTCGGCCCGAATACGCTCGATGCGCACCGCCTGATCCATTGGGCCATGGTCGAGGATCGCGAAAAGCAGGACCGCGTCGTCAATGCACTCTTCAAGGCGAATTTCGAGGAAGGCCGCAATCTCGGGAACCACGCCGTATTGCTCGACATCGCCGAGCAAGCCGGCCTCGACCGCGCTGTCATCGCCTCCCTGCTTGCTTCGGATGCCGACCGCGACCTGGTGATTGCCGAGATCGAGGCGGCCCAGAAAATAGGCGTGACCGGCGTCCCGTTCTTCATCTTCGACCAGCAGTATGCCGCCAGCGGCGCACAGACGCCGGACGTTCTGGCAGGCGCACTTCGCGACATCGCCAAGGCGAAGGCCGAAGCGCGCGCCGGAATGAACTGACCCGACTTACGGCTTCGCCATTTCGGCCAGCTGCGTCATGACGACGGCCGCGCCTTGCAGCCGCTTTTCCGGCGTCGGCAGGTCGCGGGTCAAAAACACGCTGTGGTCCGGACGGATCTTCGCCATCGTGCCCTGCTTGGCAATATAGCCGACCAGGTTTGCCGGGTTCGGGAATTCCTTGTTGCGGAATTGGACGACCACGCCCTTCGGGCCGGCGTCGAGCTTCTCGACATTGGCCATGCGGCAAAGCGATTTGATGTAGACGATCTTCAAAAGATGCTGCACCTCGATCGGCATCGGACCGAAGCGGTCGATCATCTCAGCGCCGAAAGCATCGATCTCCTTTAGTTCGGTGATCTCGCCGAGGCGACGATAGAGGGCCATGCGCAGATGCAGGTCCGGCACATAGCCGTCCGGGATCATCACCGGCGTGCCGACCGAAATCTGCGGCGACCAGCCTGTGTCCTGGATTTCATCGACACCCTTCACCTCGGCAACCGCCTCTTCCAGCATCTGCTGGTAAAGCTCGAAGCCAACTTCCTTGATATGGCCGGACTGTTCCTCGCCGAGCAGGTTGCCTGCACCGCGGATATCGAGGTCGTGGCTGGCGAGCTGGAAACCGGCGCCGAGCGTATCCAACGACTGCAGCACCTTGAGGCGACGCTCGGCGGTTGCTGTCAGCACCTTGTTGACCGGCAGCGTGAAGAGGGCGAAAGCGCGGACCTTCGAGCGGCCGACGCGGCCGCGGAGCTGATAGAGCTGCGCCAGACCGAACATGTCGGCACGATGAACGATCAGCGTGTTGGCGGTCGGAACATCGAGGCCGGATTCGACGATGGTCGTCGAAAGCAGCACGTCGTAGCGGCCCTCATAGAAGGCATTCATGACGTCTTCGAGTTCGCCGGCCGGCATCTGGCCATGGGCGACGGCCACCTTCAGCTCGGGTACGTCGGACTGCAGGAAGGCGTGCACGTCCTCGAGATCAGCAAGACGCGGGCAGACGTAAAAACTCTGGCCACCGCGATAATGCTCGCGCATCAGCGTCTCGCGGATGACCAGGCTGTCGAAGGGCGAAATGAAGGTGCGCACCGCCATGCGGTCGACGGGCGGCGTGGTGATCAGCGACAACTCGCGGACGCCGGTCATCGCCAGCTGCAGTGTGCGCGGGATCGGTGTTGCCGAGAGCGTCAAGACGTGCACGTCGCTCTTCATCTCCTTCAGGCGCTCCTTGTGCTTCACGCCAAAATGCTGCTCCTCGTCGATAATCAGCAGGCCGAGATTGGCGAATTTGATACCGGCGCCGAGCAGTGCGTGCGTGCCGACGACGATATCGGTCTTGCCCTCAGCCACTTCCTTTTTCGTGAGAGCGAGCTCCTTCGAACCGACAAGGCGCGAGGCCTGCTGGATGCGCACAGGCAGGCCGCGGAAGCGCTCGATAAAAGTCTTGAAGTGCTGCCGGGCAAGGAGCGTCGTCGGCACGACGACGGCCACCTGAATACCGTTCATCGCGGCGACGAAGGCGGCGCGCAGCGCCACTTCCGTCTTGCCGAACCCGACGTCGCCGCAGACGAGGCGATCCATCGGACGCCCGGCAGCGAGATCGCCGCGCACGGCCTCGATCGCGTTGTCCTGGTCTTCCGTCTCGTCATAGGGGAAGCGGGCGGCGAATTCGTCATAAAGGCCGTCCGGCGTCGTCAGCATCGGCGCGTGACGGGTCAAACGCTCGGCCGCAATCCGGATTAGCGCGTCCGCCATGTCGAGGAGGCGCTTCTTGAGCTTCGCCTTGCGCATCTGCCAGGCGCCGCCACCGAGTTTGTCCAGATGGGCTTCGGTTCCCTCGCCGCCATAGCGGGAAAGCAGGTCGATGTTTTCGACCGGCAGGAAGAGCTTGGCGTCATCGGCATATTGCAGCTCGAGGCACGCGTGCGGGGCGCCGGCCGCCTCGATTGTCTTCAGGCCGACGAACCGGCCGATGCCGTGTTCGGCGTGAACGACGATCGAACCTTCGTCGAGACCCGCAACCTCCGAAATGAAGTCGGCAGCGCGCTTGCGACGTTTCGTGCGGCGAACCATGCGGTCGCCGAGAATGTCCTGCTCGCCGATGACAATGAGGTTGCCTGTCTCGAAGCCGGATTCGAGGCTGAGCACGGCCGCCGCCGCCTCGCCCCTATCCAGAGAATCGACGGCCCTCAACGCTTCGACCGGTTTGACGCGCTCCAGGCCGTGCTCGTTCAGCACCTGCAACAGGCGTTCGAGCGAACCCTCCGTCCAGGCCGTAATGAGAACCTTCGCGCCGCCGGCCCGCTTGTCAGCAATATACTTGACGACCAGATCGAAGATGTTGACGCGCTCGGCATCACCACCTTCGAAATTCGAGCGCGCCCAGCGCTCGCCCTGACGCGCATCGACGTTGACCACACGTCTTGCTTCGCCTTCATGCTCGTTGAAGGGTGAAATCCGCATGGCGTTGAACGCATCCAGCGTCTTCGCAAAGATCTCGCTGTCGAGATAAAGCTGGCCCGGCGTCACAGGCTTATAAGGTGTCCCCTGGGCCATCTGACCCTTGACCTGCTGGCCTGAGTTCAAGCGTGCATCGAAGTAGTCGAGAACGAGCTTCGAGCGCTCCTCGGCGGCCTCGCGCACGGTATGGTCGGTGACCAGCCGGAAACCCTTAAGGTAATCGAACGTCGTCTCCAGCTTCTCGTAGAAGAGCGGCAGCCAGTGCTCCATGCCGGGATAGCGGCGGCCTTCAGAGACAGCCAGATAGAGCGCATCGTCGCGCGTCGCGGCGCCGAAAGCGGAGAGATAATTCTTGCGGAAGCGGCTGATGGTATCCGGCGTCAGTGTCACTTCGCTCATCGGGTTGAGATCGAGCGAGCGTACCTGCCCGGTCGTGCGCTGGCTTGCCGGATCGAAGCTGCGGATGCTTTCCAGCGTATCGCCGAAGAAATCGAGGCGGACCGGCTCTTCCGAACCCGGCACGAAAACGTCGAGGATACCGCCGCGCACCGCATATTCGCCGACTTCACGCACGGTCGCAACGCGCTCGAACCCGTTCCGCTCCAGACGGCCGGCGAGGTCGTCCATGCGCACCTGGTTGCCGGGACGCGCCGAGAATGCCAGGCTCTCGATCACATTCTGCGGCGCCACCTTCTGCAGCATGGCGTTGACTGTAACGAGCACGATTGCCGCATGCGGCTTCTTGCGATGGGCAATCAGGCCGCTCAGCGCCGCCAAACGGCGGGCCGAGGTATCGGCGCTCGGGGAAACACGGTCGTAAGGCAGGCAGTCCCATGCGGGCAGCGTCAGGACCGGAATGTCGGGCGCAACAAAGCCGAGCATCTGCTCCAGATCGGCCATGCGCTGCCCGTCGGAAAGCACATAGGCGACCGGTCCGCCTGCACGCGCCAGTTCGGCCAGCAGAAGCGGCTCCAGGCCGGTCGGCAGGTTGCCGATCGTCAGCGGCTCGGCGGCGGCTGCGAGCTTGCTTGCGTCAAATCCTGAGATCATTCCGGCTTCCTGGGTGCGGTATCGGCCGGGTATTCGAAATCCGGCTTGAAGGCAGTGAGCCGCTGGAACATAGGTGTTTGAAAGCGCTCCGGCACCGCCCATGTGCCCATAACCCAGCGCAGAAGGTCGTTGTCTTCCTCGCCCATGATGGTTTCGAGCTCGTCGAGCTCCGCCTCGGACAAAGTTGCGATCTCGGCTTCGGCGAACTGACCGAACACAAGATCCATCTCGCGCAGCCCGCGATGCCAACAGCGGAACAATATGCGGCGGCGGCGCGCGTCGAGACCGGCACTCGAGAGTGTCACACCTGTCATGGCATTACCTTCCTGTTGATGCGCCTCTATAGCCCCTCGAAAGCGGCTTGTCAGCCTTGCCAATGCCCTATTGTTCATCGCATCTTGCAGCATGCGCCCGACCATCCTCGATCCGCTGTTTTCTCCCGTTTCGGCTCTTCCGGGCGTCGGGCCGAAGATTGCCGAGCTGCTGGTGAAGCTGCTAGGACGCGAGAATCCTGAAGATACGCGGATCATTGACCTGCTTTTCCATGCGCCGCATTCGCTGATCGACCGGCGCAACCAGCCGGGAGTTGCGCGCGCGCCGCAAGGAGCGATCGTGACGATCACGGCGCGGGTCGACCGGCATCAGCCGCCACCACGAGGCAAGAGCAATATCCCCTACCGCGTCTTCCTGCACGACGAGACAGGCGAACTCAACCTCGTCTTCTTCCGCGGGCAGGCGGCGTGGCTGGACAAGCAGCTTCCGATCGACGAAGAGGTTGTCGTCAGCGGCAAGATCGACTGGTTCAATGGCCGGGCGACGATGGTGCACCCGGACTACATCGTAAAGGCCGGCGATACGGAGAACCTGCCGCTCGTCGAGCCGGTCTATCCACTGACGGCCGGGCTCTCGCCGAAGACGCTACGCAAGATCATCGAGGCCGCGGTACTTCGCATGCCGGAGCTGCCGGAATGGATCGATCTTTCGCTGGCGCAGGCACAGGGATTGCCATCGATTTCCGACAGCTTCCATATGCTGCACGAACCGCGTGATTCGGCGGACGTCGATCCGCAGGCCCCTGCCCGGCGCAGGCTCGCCTATGACGAATTCCTTGCCGGTCAGCTATCGCTCGCGCTGGTGCGCCAGCGGCTTCGCAAGGTCGCCGGGCATCCGGTCCATGCCACCGGCAAAATCAGCGGCAAGATCCTGCAGGCACTGCCCTTTTTGCCCACGCGCAGCCAAACCGAGGCGATTGCCGACGTCCTGAAGGACATGGCTGGCGAAGAACGCATGCTGCGGCTGCTCCAGGGCGACGTCGGATCCGGCAAGACGCTGGTGGCGTTAATGGCCATGGCAGCGGTAATCGAGAGCGGCGGACAGGCCGTTCTGATGGCTCCCACCGAAATCCTTGCGCGACAGCACTACGCGACGATCTCCAAATTCGCCGCTTCTGCCGGTCTCGGTATCAAGGTGCTGACCGGCCGCACCAAGGGACGCGAGCGCGACGATATCCTGGAGCGCATCGCCTCAGGCGAGGCCCAGATCATCATCGGCACGCATGCGCTCTTCCAGGAGAGCGTCAACTACAAGAACCTGATGCTGGCGGTCGTCGATGAGCAGCATCGCTTTGGCGTGCACCAGCGTCTGCGGCTGACCGCGAAGGGCATCTCGCCGCATATGCTGGTGATGACGGCGACCCCCATTCCACGCACGCTGGTGCTTGCCGCCTTCGGCGACATGGATGTCTCAAAGCTCACCGAAAAACCCGCCGGACGCAAACCGATCCAGACGATCACCATCCCCAGTGAACGCACCAGCGAGATCGTCGATCGGCTAAAGAGCGCGCTTGCCGAGGGCAAGAAAGCCTATTGGATTTGCCCGCTGGTCGAAGAATCCGAAGAACTCGACCTTATGTCTGCAGAAGAGCGGCACGCGACATTGGTCTCCGCCCTCGGTCCAGGCATCGGCCTCATCCATGGCCGCATGAGCGGGCCGGAGAAAGATGCCGTGATGCTGGCGTTCAAGAACGGTGAACTCAGACTGCTGGTGGCGACCACCGTCGTCGAAGTCGGCGTCGACGTGCCGGACGCGACGATCATGGTGATCGAGCATGCAGAACGCTTCGGCCTCTCGCAGCTCCATCAGCTTCGCGGCCGCGTCGGCCGCGGCGACGAAGCCTCGACCTGCATCCTGCTGTACAAAGGCCCGCTCGGCGAAACCGGCCATGCGCGGCTTTCGATCTTGCGGGAAACGGAGGACGGTTTCAGGATTGCCGAGGAGGATTTGAAGCTGCGCGGCGAAGGCGAATTGCTCGGCACCCGCCAATCCGGCACACCCGGCTTCCGGATCGCGAGCCTGGAAGCCCATGCCGACCTTCTGGAGATCGCCCGCAGAGATGCTGCCTACCTGATCGAGCGCGACCCGGAACTGACGAGCGAACGCGGTACGGCAGTCCGCACCCTGCTCTATCTATTCAGGCGCGACGAAGCGATCCGCTTTCTTCGCGCGGGCTAGCAGTCTCGGCTTTCCCGGAACCGGTTCATTGGACGGCTTGGCCGGAAAGTCTGGCGCCACGAGGCCGCCGGAAACCAGCAGCTTGGCGCCGTCTTCCGCACTCATGTCGAGCACGACGATCTTTTCGCGCGGCACGAATATCAGAAAGCCCGCGGTCGGTATTGGCGTCGGCGGCAGGAACACGCTTACCATATCCTGGCCCATGGCGTTGAACTTCGAAGCGATCTCGCCCTTTGCATCGGTCGCGATGAACACCAGCGCCCAGAGGCCGGGACTCGGATATTCGATGAGGCCGACCTTCTTGAAAGAGTTGCTTTGCTCCTTCAACACCGTCTCGAATATCTGCTTCACGCTCTTGTAGATGCTGCGCACTAGCGGTACGCGGCGCACGACTGACTCACCGAACTGCACGATGGTCTGGCCGATGAGGTTCTTGCCGAGAAAACCGATGATGGTGATGAAGATCATCGCGATCACCAGGCCGGAGCCGGGTACGGCGAAATTCAGGTAGCTGTCCGGATCGTAGCGCGCCGGAATATAGGGCTTCACCCAGCTGTCGGCCCACCGGACGACGGACCAGGTCAGCCACAGCGTGATCGCAATCGGGGCACAGATGATAAGGCCCGCAAGGAAGTTGTTTCTCATGCGGGTCGCTATCGGCAATCGGGGCAGTTTGTGCGTCATCGCTCGCGATGAACTCCCTTGAATCTACCGGCTGTCGTGATCAGGGCTCCCCCGCACCCGGAACGAAGCTGCCAGAATTCGGCCCCTTCCACAAGCCTTCCGGCGGCTTTCTGATTCACTCCACCGTGACCGATTTCGCGAGATTACGCGGCTGGTCTACATCCGTGCCCATGAAGACCGCGGTATGGTAGGCAAGCAGCTGGATCGGGAGCGAAAAGATCATCGGCGCAATGATCTCAGGGACGTTCGGAAGCGCGATAGTCGCCATCGTTGGCAGCTTGGAGGCAGCAGCACCTGCTTCGTCGGTGATGAAGATGATCCGGCCGCCACGGGCTGCGACTTCCTGCATGTTCGAAACTGTCTTTTCGAAGAACCGGTCGTAGGGCGCGATCACAATGACCGGCATATTCTCGTCGATCAGCGCGATCGGCCCGTGCTTCAGTTCACCGGCCGCATAGCCTTCCGCATGGATATAGGAAATCTCCTTGAGCTTCAGTGCGCCTTCCATCGCCAGCGGGAAGCTGGTGCCGCGACCGAGATATAGCACGTCGCGGCACTTGGAGAGTTCGCGCGACAGGCTTTCCATCTGCGGCTGCACGAGATTCAGCACGCGGCTCATGATGCGCGGCATTTCAGCAAGTTGCCGGACGAGCGCCTTTTCCTCGTCGGCGCTGACGGTGCCGCGCGCCTTGCCGGCACCGATTGCCAGTGACGCAAGGACCGCCAGCTGGCAGGTGAAGGCCTTCGTTGAAGCCACGCCGATTTCGGGGCCTGCCATGATCGGGAACACGGCATCGGATTCGCGCGCAATGGTCGATTCCTGCACGTTGACCACCGCACCAATCTTCAGACCGTTCTCCTTGCAATAGCGGAGCGAGGCGAGCGTATCGGCGGTCTCGCCGGACTGTGAGATGAAGAGCGCCGCCTGCGACGGCTGCAGCGGCATCTCGCGATAGCGGAATTCCGAGGCGACGTCGATCTCGACCGGCAGCCGAGCATAGCGCTCGAACCAGTATTTGCCGATCAGTCCGGCGAGATAGGCCGTGCCGCAAGCCGAGACCGCAAGGCTGCTGACCGCCCTGAAGTCAATCTCAGGCGCATTGGCGCCGATCGTGTTCTCGGCAAAATTCATATAATGACTGAGCGCGTGGGAGATTACCTCCGGCTGCTCGTAGATTTCCTTCTCCATGAAGTGACGATGGTTGCCCTTGTCGACGACATAGGCGGTCGCCTGCGAAATCTGCCGCGGTCGGTTTACCGGGTTGCCGGAGAAGTCGACGATCGTAGCGCCTTCGCGGGTAATGACCGCACAGTCGCCGTCGACGAGATAGGTGATTTCGTTGGTGAAGGGCGAAAGAGCGATCGCATCGGAACCAAGAAACGTCTCGCCGTTGCCGAAACCAACGGCAAGCGGCGGGCCGGAGCGTGCCGCCAGGAGCGTGCCCGGATCGCTCTGCAGCATGACGACGAGCGCATAGGCGCCTGTCACGCGGTTCAGCATCCTCAGCATAGCAGCGCGGGGCTCAAACCCTTCGCGCAGGTATTTCGCCATCAGGTGGGCGACGACTTCGGTGTCGGTCTGGCTTTCGAAGACGGCACCATCGGCGTTGAGCTCGTCACGCAGTTCCGAGAAGTTTTCGATAATGCCGTTGTGGACGACCGCCACGCCCTCGACGAAATGCGGGTGCGCATTGGTCTCGTTCGGAACGCCGTGGGTTGCCCAGCGCGTATGAGCGATGCCGGTCGTACCGGGCAGCGGCTCGGCGTCGAGGCGCTTCTCGAGATTGAAGAGTTTGCCCTCGGCGCGGCGGCGGTTCATCACGCCTTCGTGGATGGTGGCGACTCCCGCCGAATCGTAACCTCGATATTCGAGCCGCTTCAGCGCATCGACCAGACGTTCCGCAACCGGCTGGCCGCCGACGATCCCCACAATGCCGCACATGCAAATGTCCCCAACGCTTTGAAAATAACGAGGCCAGTCCTAGCGATTTTCTGTTATTTCTCAATAAGTCAGCCAGTCACTTTCGATTTCCGGCCGTTACTCAGCCCTGGTTTGCTTCGCGGCCTTGATCGCCAGTGCCCGTTCGCGGATCGCCTTGCCGCGTTCGGGTTTGACTTCCTGGCGCGCCCGGCCGAAAGCGAGCGCCTCGGCAGGGACATTGTGGGTGATGACGCTGCCCGATGCAATATAGGCGCCGTCGCCAATACTGACCGGAGCAACCAGCGCACTATTGGAGCCGATGAAGGCGTTGGCGCCGATGCGGGTCTCGTGCTTGTTCACGCCGTCATAATTGCAGGTGATCGTACCCGCACCGATATTGGCTCCGGCGCCGATGACCGCATCGCCGATATAGGTCAGGTGGTTGACCTTGGCGCCCTTGCCGATCTGCCCGTTCTTCACCTCGCAGAAATTGCCGACCTTCGATCCCTCCCCGAGATCAGCGCCCGGCCGCAGGCGTGCAAAGGGACCGACCGCCGCACCGGCACTCACATGCGCGCCTTCGATGTGGGAAAAAGCATGGATCACCACGCCGCCATCGACGACCGAGCCCGGACCGAAGACCACATTCGGCTCGATCAGCACATCCTGGCCGATGACGGTATCGTGGGATAGGAAAACTGTTTCCGGCGCGATCATCGTCACGCCGGAAATCATCAGTTCGTGACGGCGGCGTTCCTGCCAGAAATGCTCGATCGTCGCGAGTTCTGCCCTGTTGTTGCAGCCCGTCATTTCCACTTCCGGGGCATCGACGGCCGTCACCCGGCCACCGAGCGAGCGGGCAATCTCGACGAGATCCGTTAGGTAGTATTCGCCTTTGGCGTTGCTGTTTTCGATGCGCGCAAGAAGATCGAGCGCCTTGCGGCCGTTGATCGCCATCAGGCCGCTGTTGCACCATTTGACGGCACGCTCGGCGTCAGTCGCGTCCTTCTCCTCGCGGATCGCGATCAACTCGCCGTCCTTGACGAGCAGGCGGCCGTAGCCTGTTGGCTTGTCCGTATGGAAGCCTAAGACGACGATGTCGCAGCCATCCGCCAGTCCCTGACGCGCGGCCTTCAGCGGTCCCTCGGTCTGCAACGGCACGTCGCCATAGGTCACCAGGACATCGTCGTAGCCTCGAGCAATCGCTTCGCGTGCTGCAAGGACGGCATGTCCTGTTCCGAGGCGCTCCTCCTGCAGATGCGCCTCGACCTCGACTCCGCCGATCCTGGCCACCTTCGCGACCTCATCGGCATCGCGCCCGACGACGACGGCGACTGACGAAATACCGGCCTTTGCCACGGCATCCACGACATGGGCGATCATCGGCCGGTTGGCGACCGGATGCAGCACCTTCGATTTCGAGGACTTCATTCGGGTGCTGTCGCCGGCGGCAAGAATGACGGCAAGGCAGGTGCGTTCCATGGGCAGGCTCCGGGAATCCGTTGTTCAGCTCTGCCTCATAGCAGCAAGGCGAACGGGCGACAAAGATGAAATTGAATCAGACCGGAACCTTGGCGAGCGCCGCATAGGCCTCTCGGATATGCTCCCGCCCTTCGATGATGACGTCTTCCATTGCCTTGCGGGCGCCGACAACGTCTCCAGCAACGATCGCGTCGACAATGCGCATATGCGTCTCTGCGATGGTGGAGAAGCCGTTCTGCGACTGCGGCGTGCTCAGCCGGAACATGCCGACGAGCGCGGCCTCGATCAGACTTCCAAGCGTGCGCATGAACGGGTTGTGAGATGCATCAGCAATGGCAAGATGGAATTTAAGGTCGGCGAGCGCCAGGCTTTCCGTCGTATGGCCGGGCTCGGCCATATCGAGCGCCAATGCGCGCAGCGTCGCGATGTTATCGGCGTTTGCCCGTTCTGCCACAAGGCCCGCGGCGAAAGGCTCCACGGCAAGTCGGATGTCATAGAGTTGCAGCAGGAATTCCTCGGTGACGCCATGGTCGAAATGCCAGGAGATGATCTCGCTGTCGAACATGTTCCAGAGGTTCTTCTCCGTTACACGCGTGCCGACGCGCGCCTTGGCAACGACCATGCCTTTGGCCGCAAGCGTCTTCATCGTTTCCCGAAGGACGGTGCGGGAGACCTTGAAGCGTTGCGCAAGCTCGACGTCGCCGGGCAAAATCGAGCCGACCGGATAGGTTCCGGCGACAATGGCCTTGCCGAGCTCGTCCACGACCTGCGCGTGGCTCGTGCGGGCCTTGCGGCCGGTCCTTCGTGTCTCAAGCAATCGGTTGCGCAATAAGTCCTCCGTCAGGCGTACCTCTTGTTCAAACTGGACAAGAACAGGATGGCCTTTTGCATCAGGATAAACGCAAAGAGCAAAAGGCCGATCAGGATTTTCGTCCACCAGCTCGAGAGCGTCCCATCGAAGGTGATGTATGTCTGAATGAGCCCCTGTATCAGGAGACCGATGAAGGTTCCCGCCACGAATCCTGCTCCCCCGGTCAGAAGAGTTCCCCCAATGACCACCGCCGCGATGGCGTCAAGCTCGACGCCAACCGCAGCCAGGGAATATCCGGCAGACGTATAGAGCGAAAAAACGATTCCGGATAGGCCCGCCAAAAAGCCGGAGAGCGCATAGATCCGGATGGTCGTCGGGCCGACCGGCACTCCCATCAATTCCGCCGTCTGGACGCCGCCGCCGAGTGCGTAGACATTGGCTCCGAAACGGGTGCGATGGGCGACGAAAATGCCTGCGATGAAAACCAACAGCATGACGCCGCCGACCAAAGTCAGGCGCCCGCCGCCCGGCATACGGTAATAGATGCTAGTCAGCATCGAATAGTAGTCGTGGTTGATGGGAATGCTGTCGATCGAAAGCACATAGGACATGCCGCGCGCCAGGAACATGCCGGCGAGCGTCACGATGAAGGCCGGCATCTTCAGATAGTGGATCACCGCACCCATCAGTCCGCCGAAGGCAGTGGTGATGGCCAGAACCAGCGCGAAGGCCGCCAGCGGATGGATCGAAGTGTCCCGCAGCACGACGGCAAGGAACACGCCGGTGAAGGCGATGACCGAGCCGATCGAAAGATCGATGCCGCCCGAGATGATGACGAAGGTCATGCCGACCGCGGCAATGCCGAGGAACGCATTGTCGGTGAGTAGATTGCCGGCGACGCGGGTCGAGAGCATGTTCGGGTACTGCAGCGCGCAGGCCGCATAGGAAAGGACGAAGATGACGATGGTTGCCAGAAGCGGCAGGTATTTCGAGTTCATTTCGACAGCTCCGCTCTGACTTCCGGCTTGCGGCTGAAGAAAACCGCGGCGGATTGCAGCGCCGGCGACTGGATGATGAGAATGATCAGGACGATCACCGCCTTGATGATGAGGTTGAATTCCGGGGGGAAACCGGAGAGCAGGATGCCGGTATTGACCGCCTGGATGATCATCGCGCCGATTAGTGAACCAAGGATGCTGAAACGTCCGCCGAGCAGCGAATTGCCGCCGACGACGACCGCGAGGATTGCATCGAGCTCCAGCCACAGACCGGCATTGTTGGCATCCGCACCCTTGATGTCGGCGGCAACGATGATGCCCGCGATCGCCGCGCATAGCGCGCTCAACATATAGACCGCCATCAAGAGGACAGGCGTGCGAACGCCCGAAAGCGTGCTGGCGCGGCGATTGATGCCGACGGCTTCGATCAGCATGCCGAGTGCGGTCCGCCTGACAAGCAGGATCACCAACGCACCGGCAATCAGCCAGATTACCACGGGCATCGGCAGAAAGCCGAAGGAGCCGCTGCCGAAGAAGGTCAGCCCCGGATCGTTGAAGGTCATGATTACGCCTTCGGTGATCAGCTGGGCGATACCGCGTCCGGCGACCATCAGCACAAGCGTTGCGATGATCGGCTGGATATTCAGGATTGCCACCAGAAAGCCGTTCCATACTCCGCAGAGCAGGCCGACAGAGAGTGTCGCGATCAGCGTATAGGCGAGCGAATTGCCGGAAACGGTCGACGATGCGGCGGCCGCGCCGCAGATCGCAATGACGGCGCCGACGGAAAGATCGATGCCCTTCGTCGCAATCACCAGCGTCATGCCGATGGCGAGCAAGGCAACGGGGGCCCCGCGGTTCAGGACGTCGATCAGACTGCCGTAGAGGCGGTCGTTCTGAACGACGACATTAAAAAACTGCGGGAACATGATGAAATTCAACAAAAGAATGACGGCCAGCGCAATCAATTGCGGCGCCAGGCGTATGGCAAGCGCCTTCAGCGAGGAACTCATGCATCCTCCATTTTCTGTTCGGCCGCGACGATCGCGTCGATGATGTGGGATGCCGTCAAGCGGTCTCCAGCAAGCTCGGCAATGTGCTCGCGGTCGCGAAGGACGATGACGCGTGAACTATAGGCGACAAGCTCTTCCAATTCTGATGAAATCACAATCAGCGACATGCCCTTTGCGCAAAGCTCCTCGACCAGCCGGATGATCTCCGCATGGGCGCCGACATCGATGCCGCGGGTTGGCTCGTCGAGGATCAGGAAATCAGGATTGGTGGCAAGCCAACGGGCAAGGATCGCCTTTTGCTGATTGCCGCCCGAAAGCAGCCGGATCGGCTTCTCGCGATCCGTGGTTCGGATGTCGAGCGCCTTGATGTACTGATCCGCCAAGGCGTTCTGTTCGCCGCGCGACAGCGGTCTTGCCCAGCCGCGGCGCGCCTGAAGCGCCAGCGCGATATTCTCGCGGATCGACAGATCGCCGATAATCCCGTCAGTCTTGCGGTCCTCCGGGCAGAATCCGAAGCCGTGCCTGATCGCAGCGCGCGGGCTCGATAGCGTCACTGCCTTGCCATCGATCTCCGCCCTGCCGCTGTCGGCATGTTCTATGCCGAAGAGAAGTTCAGCAGTCTCCGTGCGTCCGGAACCGAGTAGGCCGGCAATGCCGACAACTTCGCCGATACGGATGTCGAGATCAAACGGCTTCACCTTGCCGCGCTTGCCAAATCCTTCGAACCGGTACTTGACGCTGCCGGCGGCGAGCGCCCGCTCCTTTGCGGCTTCCTCGGTTTGCGCCAATTCGCGGCCGAGCATCATCGGGATCAGGGCCTGCCGCGGCAGTTCGGCCACTTCGCGGGTGCCGACAAGCCTGCCATTGCGAAGCACCGTGATGCGGTCGCTAATTTCGTAAACCTGTTCAAGAAAGTGTGTAATGAAGACAATGCCTAAGCCACGCCTCTTCAAGTCATTGATGACACCGAAGAGCATCGCGACTTCATGCGTATCAAGGCTCGCGGTCGGCTCGTCGAGGATCAGAACCTTGCCGGAAAGATCGACGGCGCGGGCAATCGCGATCACCTGCTGCACGGCGACCGAGAATCGGTCGAGCTGTGCCGTCACATCGATGTCGAGGCCATATTGCGCCAGCAGCTCGCGCGCCATCCGGTTCATCGCGCGCATATCGACCATGCCTAAACGCCGCGGCTGACGGCCGAGGAAAAGGTTTTCGGCGACGCTAAGATTCGGCAGGAGGTTCACCTCCTGATAGACGGTTCCGATGCCGAGCTTCTGGGCAGCCAGCGTATCGGCGGGATCGATCTCGCTTCCCTCAAGCGCGAGCCTTCCCTCATCGCGGCGATAGGCGCCAGTCAGACATTTGATGAGGGTTGATTTGCCGGCTCCGTTTTCGCCAAGCAGCGCGTGAACTTCGCCTTTGCGAAGCGTGAAGTCGACCTTGTCCAGCGCCACGGCGCCGGGGAAGAATTTTGATATTCCGGACGCGACGAGAATGTTCTCGATATCGTGATTCATGGCTCGGTATTTTCCTGATATTGACCCTCACACCCATGCAATTGCAGGACATGACGTCCGCGCCCGCACGGGCAGCGCCGCACCAGTCCATGACGGACCGGTGCGGCTCCAGTGTCAATTAGTAACCGAGGCCCTTCTTGGCTTCGTAGACCTTCATCGGATCGTCAGCCGGCGTGTAGAGCTTCGATTCCGTCTGGATCCACTTCGGCGGCTCCTTCTTATCCTTCAGGTAGGCCTCGAGCACGTCGAATGCCGGACCGGCCATGTTCGGCGTAAGCTCGACCGTGGCGTTGGCTTCGCCTGCCGCCATCGCCTGGAAGATATCCGGAACGGCATCGATCGAGACGACGAGAATATCCTTGCCGGGCTTCAGGCCCGCTTCCTTGATCGCCTGAATGCCGCCGACGGCCATGTCGTCGTTGTGGGCATAAAGCGCGCAGATGTCCTTGCCGCCGTTTTCAGCCTTCAGGAAGCTTTCCATGACTTCCTTGCCCTTGGCACGGGTGAAGTCGCCAGTCTGGCTGCGGACGATCTTGAAGTTGTCGTGGCCGGCAAGCGCCTCCTCGAAGCCCTTCTTGCGGGCAATCGCCGGCGAGGAGCCGGTGGTGCCCTGAAGCTCGACGATGTTGCACTTCTTGTCGCCGGCATTCTTGACGAGCCAGTCGCCCGCGACCTTGCCTTCATGTATCTGATCGGAGGTTACGGCCGTCAGATAAAGGTCTTCGGGAGCCTTGATGGTGCGGTCGAGCAGGATGACCGGGATTTCTGCTTCCTTGGCTTCCTTCAAGACGTCGTCCCAGCCGGTTTCGACGACGGGCGCGAGGAAAATCGCGTTGACGCCCTGTGCGACGAAGGAGCGGATCGCCTTGATCTGGTTTTCCTGCTTCTGCTGGGCGTCCGAAAATTTCAGATCGACGCCGCGCTTCTCGGCTTCCTGCTTCGTCACCGTCGTCTCGGCGGCACGCCAGCCGGACTCCGAGCCGATCTGCGAAAAGCCCACGACAAGTTCAGCCGCAGACGCGGAACCGAACATGCAGGCAGCCAAAATCGTGGCACTCAAAAGTGCATTCTTCAATTTCATGATTGTCTCTCCCAAATGCCGCTCCTCGCGGCGCAGGAGAGAAAAAATCATATAGTATTACTTTTGTAAATTACTATTTTGAAACGGCTCGCGAAAAAAGCGCTCCGGGGATGGAGCGCCTTTCGCAGTTTCGCTATTGCGGCAGCTTGTCATCGACGCCGTGGATGTAGAAGTTCATGCCGAGCAGCGTGCCATCATCAGCCTTCTCGCCAGCCTTCAGCCAAGGCGTACCGTCCTGCTTGTTGATCGGGCCGGTGAAGGGGTGCAACTCGCCGGACTTGATCTTCGCCTCGGTCTCTTCGGCCATCTTCTTCACATCGTCCGGCATGTTCGTGTAGGGCGCCATGGTCAGAATGCCGTCCTTCAGGCCGTCCCAGATCTGTTCAGATTTCCAGGTGCCATCGAGCAGGGCCTTGGTGCGCTTGGTGTAATATGCGCCCCATGTGTCGACGATTGCCGTCAGCTGCGTCTTCGGACCGGCCTTGATCATGTCCGATGCCTGGCCGAAGGCCATGATGCCGCGTTCGGCAGCCACCTGCATCGGAGCGGTGGTGTCGGTGTGCTGTGTCAGGATGTCGACGCCCTGGTCGATCAGCGCCTTGGCGGCGTCGGCTTCCTTGCCAGGGTCGAACCAGGTGTTGGCCCATACGACCTTCAGCTTGAAGTCGGGATTGACGGACTTCGCGCCGAGTTCGAACGCGTTGATTCCCATCACCACTTCCGGAATCGGGAAGGAGGCGATGTAGCCGGCCAGGCCCTTCTTAGACATTTTGGCGGCAATCTGACCCTGAATGTAACGGCCCTCATAGAAGCGCGAATTGTAGGTCGCGACGTTTTCCGCAGCCTTAAAGCCGGTTGCATGCTCGAATTTCACTTTCGGGAACTTCTGGGCAACCTTGACAGTGGCATCCATGAAGCCGAACGAGGTGGTGAAAATCAGCGAGCAGCCGGAACGGGCCATGCGCTCGATCGCGCGCTCTGCATCCGGGCCTTCCGGAACGCTTTCGAGATAAGGCGTTTCGACCTTGTCGCCGAATTCCTTTTCGACCTGCAGACGGCCGTTTTCATGTGCCTGGGTCCAGCCGCCATCGGTGCGGGTCCCGACATAGATGAAGCAGACCTTGGTCTTGTCTGCGGCTTGTGCGGCCGAGCCGACGCTGATGACCAGCGCAGCGGTTGCCGCAAGTGCGAGTGCTAGTTTCTTCATTTTAGCCCCTGTTGGTTGCAAGTTTGAAACCCGTTTGTTGTTGTGCGTCACCGGTCAGGCACGAAAGCCTTGCCAAGCGATGCCGGCGTGTTGATCAACGTTGTGCGCCGATTATGAGAAATGATGATGAGAACGACAATAGTTGCGGCGTAAGGCAGCATGGAAAGAAACTGCGACGGAATACCGATCCCGAAGGCCTGTGCGTGGAGCTGCCCGATCGAGACCGCGCCGAAGAGATAGCCTCCCGCAAGCACGCGCCACGGCCGCCAGGACGCAAAGACGACGAGCGCGAGCGCGATCCAGCCGCGCCCCGCCGACATGTTTTCCACCCATTGCGGCGTATAGACGAGCGAAAGTTGCGCGCCGGCAAGCCCGGCGCAGGCCCCGCCGAACATGACGGCGAGATAGCGCGCGCGAATGACATCGATGCCGAGCGCGTGCGCCGAACCGTGATTGTCACCGATCGCCCGCAGCTTCAGGCCCCTGCGGCTTTTGAAGAGGAACCAGTTGATGCCGATGACGAGCGCGATCGACAGGTAGAAGACCAGGTCCTGATGGAAAAGCACCGGTCCGATGAAGGGGATATCCGAAAAGTAGGGAATATAGATTTGAGGCACCTTGATGCCCGGAACGCCGACATGGCTCTCGCCGAGCATGCCGGAGGCGCCGAGCCCCAGGATCGTCAGCGCAAGACCGGTCGCAACCTGATTAGTCACCAGCGTCAGCGTCAGGAAGCCGAAGAGAAGCGAGAATACGGCCCCGGTCGCAATGCCGGCCAGCAGTCCGACATAAGGCGAACCGGTAGCCTGGGAAGCCGCGAAGGCACCGACGGCGCCCATGATCATCATGCCCTCGACGCCGAGGTTCAAGACGCCGGCACGCTCGGTCACCAGTTCTCCGAGCGCTGCGACGACAAGAGGCGTCGCGGCCGTGATGACCGTCAGCAGGATGGCTTCGAAAATCATTGCGCCGCCTTTCCGGCGATTGCCTGCACGCGCGACCAGACGATCCTGATCCTGTAGAAGATCAGCGTGTCGCAGGAGAGCACGAAGAACAGCAGCAGGCCTTGGAAGACGCGCGTCACCTTGTCGGAGACGCCGATCGAGAGCTGCGCCGCCTCGCCGCCGAGATAGGTGAGCGCCAGCACCAGGCCGGAGGCGATGATGCCAAGGGGATTGAGGCGTCCGAGAAAAGCGACGATGATCGCCGTGAAGCCGTAGCCCGGCGATATGGCCGGCTGCAGATGACCGATCGAACCCGAGACTTCGGAAATCCCGGCAAGACCGGCAAGCGCCCCGGAAAACAGAAAGCTGAACCAGATCATCCGCTTCGAGGAGAAGCCGGCAAAGCGCCCTGCCCGCTCCGATTGACCAAGGACGACGATCTCGAAGCCCTTCAGCGTAAAGCGCATCATGAACCAGACGAGGATCGCAGCCAGAATCGCGAAGATGAATGCCCAGTGTGCGCGTCCCGACTCTTCCCAGATAGGCGGAAGGATCGCTTCCGGCGCAAAGTCACGCGAAACCGGGAAATTGAAGCCTTTCGGATCGCGCCAGGCGCCGCGGACCAGCCAATCGAGGAAGAGCTGGGCGATATAAACCAGCATCAGCGAGGTCAGGATTTCATTGGTATTGAAATGTGCCTTCAGGAGTGCCGGAATGGCGGCAAAGAGCGCTCCGCCGATGGCCCCCATGATGAGCATCAGTGGCAGCACGAGCGGCGAGTGCCAGTCGTAAAAAACGATCGGCAGGATGGAGCCTGTGATCGCACCGATGGTGAATTGGCCCTCGGCACCGATATTCCAGTTGTTCGAGCGATAGCAGACCGAGAGGCCGACAGCGATCAGGATCAGCGGGGCGGCCTTGATCGCCAGTTCGTGCAGCGACCAGACCTCCAGCAAGGGCTCGACGAAGAAGGCATTCAGCGCCTCCATGGGATCCTTGCCAAGCAGGGCGAACATGACGCTGCCTGCAATCAGCGTCAGCGCCAGTGCCAGGAGTGGCGAAACGAATCCGAAAAGTTTCGAGACCTGCGGCCGCTTTTCGAGTTCAATGCGCATCGGCGGCCTCCGCGGCGGGCCTGCTTTCATGCAGACCACCCATCAGGAGGCCGATCTGCTCGCGGGTCAGTTCGCCGGCCGGGAACGGCGGCGAAAGGCGCCCTTCGGAGATGACAGCGATGTCGGTCGCCACCTCGAATATCTCGTCGAGGTCCTGACTGATGACGACGACGGCAGAGCCGGCGCGTGCGAGATCGACGAGCGCCTGGCGAATATGGCTTGCAGCCCCCGCATCGACGCCCCAGGTCGGCTGATTGACGACGAGGACCGCCGGCTGGCGGTCGAGCTCCCGGCCGACGATGAACTTCTGGAGATTGCCGCCCGACAGCGCCCCCGCAGCGGGATCCTCGCCGCTCTTGCGGACGTCCATGCTTTCAGAAATGCGTCTTGCTGCACTTTTCACCGCTCCGCGCCGGATGACCTTGAGGAAGCCGCCGCCGAGGAAGGCCTTGCGGTCCGACTGGCTGCGCGCGAGCACCAGATTGTCCGAAAGTTTCATTGCTGAAACCGCGGCGTGGCCGTGGCGCTCTTCCGGGACGAAGCCTGCGCCAAGCAGGCGGCGGGCGGTGATGCCCTGCGAGCCGACGGGCTTCCTGCGGATAACGATCGCCTCCGCCTGCGCCACCGGATATTCGCCGGACAAGGCATCGAAAAGCTCGCCCTGCCCGTTTCCGGCAACACCGGCAATCGCCAGGATTTCGCCGGAGCGGACCGCAAGCGACACATCCCTGAGCGGCGTGGCGAAGGGTGTGCGGGGGGCGACCGAAAGGCTCGTCACCGCAAGCTGAACGTCCCCCACATTGGCGCGATCGGGATGGGTTACGCCCGGCACATGGGAGCCGACCATCATTCTGGCGAGGGAACCAGGCGTCTCCTGCTTCGGATCGCAGGCACCGGTAACCCTGCCGTGGCGAAGCACGGTGGCGCGGTCGCAGATGCGCTGCACTTCCTCCAGGCGATGGCTGATATAGAGGACGGAGCGACCCTCCGCCTTCAGCTTGAACAGCGTTTCGAAAAGCTTGTCGGCCTCCTGCGGCGTCAGCACCGAGGTCGGCTCGTCGAGGATGATCAGCTTGGGATTTTGCAGCAAAGCGCGGACGATTTCGATGCGCTGGCGCTCGCCGACGGAAAGGTCGGCCACGTGGGAGTGCGGATCGAGCGGCAGCCCGTAGGCGCGCGACAATGCCCTCGCCTCTTCGGCGATCCGGCCGATCGGAATTTTGTCATCGAGGGAAAGCGCGATGTTTTCGGCGACCGTCAGCGCTTCGAAGAGCGAAAAGTGCTGGAAGACCATGCCGATGCCGAGCTTGCGGGCTTCTCCCGGCGAGCCGATCGCAACCGGTTTGCCTTCCCAGCAAATATCGCCGGCTGTCGGCTCCAAAACGCCGAACAGCATCTTCACCAACGTGGATTTGCCTGCGCCGTTTTCTCCGAGAAGCGCGTGTATTTCGCCCGGAGCGATATCGAGATCGATTTCATTGCAGGCGGCAAAGCTACCGAAGAGCTTCGTCAGTTTCTGGACCGACAGTAACGCACCGGACGGCAGCGCATTCAATGACGACACGTTCCCCTCATTTCTCCCTGCCGACCTGTCCGTTCCGGATCGTTTATGGGATCAGCAGCGTAGTTCCCGTAGTTCTTCTTGTTTCCAGGTCCGCGTGAGCCCGTCCCACCTCACGCAACGGATATGTTTGGTTGATATTGATACGCACTTTGCTGCTTAGCACAATATCAAATAGCGCGTTTGCACAGGCGGTCAGTTCGTCGCGCGTGGCGATGTAAGTGAAAAGCGACGGCCTCGTCGCATAAAGCGAGCCCCGCTGCGCCAGCATCGCCATCGTGAAATTCTCAATCGGACCAGAGGATTGGCCGAAGGAGACGAACATGCCGCGCGGCTTCAGGCAATCGAGCGATTGCGGGAAGGTATCGCGGCCGATCGAGTCATAGACGACGTCCACGCCTTTGCCACCGGTGATCTCCCGGACACGGTCGAGAAAGTTTTCCGTCCGGTAGTTGATGACGTCATCGTAGCCATGCTCGAGCGCGAGCTTCGCCTTGTCTTCCGAGCCCGCGGTGCCGATTACCGTTGCGCCCAGCGCCTTGGCCCATTGCCCTGCGATCAACCCGACGCCGCCTGCGGCGGCATGGAAAAGTAGAGCCGTCTCGGGACCGACCTTGAACGTCCGGTTCAGCAGATATTCGGCGGTCATGCCCTTCAGCATCATCGCGGCTGCCGTTTCCAGGCTGATCCCGTCCGGCACCTTGACGAGATGCTTGGTTTCGACGTTCCGCTCCACGCTGTAGGCGCCGTCGGCGCCGGCATAGGCAACCCGGTCGCCAACGGTGAAATCGGTGACGCCGGGTCCGACAACCGTCACGGTGCCCGCCGCTTCCTTCCCGGGGGTGAAGGGCAGATGCGGCACCTTGTAGGTTCCATCGCGGAAATACACGTCGATGAAATTGAGGCCGATCGCGGCGTGCCTGATCTGCACCTCGCCGGCGGATGGCGGCGGCAGATCGACATCGACATAGTCAAGAACCTCAGGACCGCCATTGCGGCTGAAAGCGATCGCCTGCGTCTTTGTCATCTTTTGCTCCTACTCGCCACGCCCCAGCGCCGGGAAGAACTGCAGCACGGCACCGATGCAATAGAGATAGATACCGCTGATCACGAAAAGAATGATCGCCCACTGCGGCATATTGAAATGCATGAGCAGCGAATACATGCCGAGCGCCGACCAGAGAAAGAAAACGCCGAGATTGATCGGCCGCAGACGTTTGACGCGCACCGGATGCAAGAAATTAATCGGCAGGAAGGTCAGGATCACCGAGGCGATCACGACACTCAAGGCGGTCACGGCGCTCGCATCGATGACGAAGAGCGTGAAGACGATCATATTCCAGACGACGGGAAAGCCGGAGAAAAAATACTCATCGGTCTTCATGCCCATGTCGGCATAATAGATGGCGCTTGACACGACGATCATGCCGGCGGCGGCAAAGGACCAGGGCTCACCGATCATGCCGCTCTGATAAAGCGCGAAAGCAGGCAGAAGCACGTAGGTCACGTAGTCGATGATATTGTCGAGCGTGTCGCCCGACCAGTTGGGCAAAACCTCCTTCACCCGCACCTTGCGGGCAATGGGGCCGTCGATGCCGTCAACGAGCAGGGCAAGGCCCAACCACCAGAACATGTCGATGAATCGGTGCTCCGCGGCAGCGACCACACCAAGAAATGCGAGGAACGAGCCGGACGCCGTCAAAATATGGACGGAAAAGGCGCGTATCTCTGCATAAGGAACACGCTTGTAATTGAAAATCTTCATGTTTCCCCGTGCTGCCTGCCGCCAGTTAAACCTGCTCGCGGCGTTTTGGCCTAATATGCATCCTTTGCCCTGCTTCGCCAGCGCAAAAGCGACAAGTATACGCAGGGTATTGAATCATGAGAATGACATGCATATTTCGTGGCTGCTGCCTGTCAGAGAATGGATTGCCTTTAATTTTCGGCGTATTTGTAATATCTGCCTCGCATCAGACCGATCATGCGACGAATACGGGATCCGATACCGAATGAACGCTCCAGCAAAGACCGAAGATTTCTCCTCCGCCGTTCCGGCAAATGTGTATGCCGAAACGGTGCTGCGCGTCACGCACTATACGGACCGGCTCTTCCGCTTCACGATGACCCGGCCACAGGGCTTCCGTTTCCGTTCCGGCGAATTTGCGATGATCGGCCTTATGGTAGACGGCAAGCCGGTTTTCCGTGCCTACTCGATCGCAAGCCCTGCCTGGGCCGAAGAACTCGAATTCTTCTCGATCAAAGTGCCGGACGGCCCACTCACCTCGCATCTCCAAGCGATCAAGCCGGGCGACCAGGTTCTGATGCGCAAGAAGCCGACCGGCACGCTGGTGCTCGATGCGCTGACGCCAGGCAAGCGGCTCTACATGTTCTCGACCGGAACGGGTGTTGCGCCCTTCGCAAGCCTGATTCGCGATCCGGAAACCTATGAGAAGTACGAGGAGGTGATCCTCACCCATACGACGCGCGAGGTCGCGGAGCTGAAATACGGCTTCGACCTGGTGGAAGAAATTCGGAACGACGAACTGCTGAACGAGATCGTCGGCAGCAAGCTACGCCATTATGCGACCGTAACCCGCGAAGACTTCGCCTATCGCGGCCGCATCACCGATCTGATTGCCTCCGGCAAGCTCTTTGCCGATCTTGGCGTTCCGCCGCTCGACCCGGCAATCGACCGCGGCATGATTTGCGGTTCTTCCGCCATGCTGAAGGACACCAAGGAACTGCTCGAAAAGGCAGGCTTTGAAGAAGGCGCCAACAGCAAGCCTGCCGAGTTCGTCATCGAACGCGCCTTCGTGGGTTGAGTTACCCTTCTCCTCGCTCGGGAGAAGGTGGCCCGAAGGGTCGGATGAGGCGGCGATGCGGCAAATGCCATTTTCGTTTGTCGCTCAGACGTTAGCTCCTATCGACGCTCATCCCCCTATCGCCTCACTTTGCTTGGCACTTCTCCCCGCTGACGAGAAGTGGTTATGGCTTGTAGCTGAGATAGTCGATCAAGACCGCCATTGCCCGCCGCGACTCTTCCGCCTTGCCCTGCTGGATGGCGCGAATGACGGTGACGTGGAGCGCGATCGAGCGGTCCATCCGATCCGGCGTGGCAGTCGAATACCAGAGACGGCGTGAATGTGTCTGCACAGGCCCAAGCGCCGCGGTGATGAACGTATTCGGGCAAGCCTCCTCAATAATCTCATCGAATGCCTTGTCGGCAGCGAAGAAGGCAGCAAGATCGCCATTGACGGCGCAACTGGTCATCGTGCGGGCACAATCTATCAGCGCCGCCCGTTGCTCGTCCGTTGCATGCTTCGCGACCAGCGACGCAGCAATAGGCTCCAGTTCCCTGCGCACCTGCATGACATTGGCATGATCGTCCGGCTTGATTTCCGCCACCTGCAGCCCGACCCGCGGCCTGACGATGATAAGCCCCTGCCAAGCGAGTTTCTGGATCGCTTCACGCACCGGCGTGCGGCCATGACCGGCAATATCGATCAGCTGCTTTTCGGTCACCAGCGCGCCCGGCTTCAACACCAGCGTCACAATGGCGTGTTCAAGTGCGAGGTAGGCCAGATGGCTCTGTGAATTCTGCATTCGGTGGTCCATATTTCACTCTGATATATCAGATATTGACATGGCGCAAATCGGATGGCAAGTTGTTGTGATATATCAGAGCCAAGGAGACGAACATGTGGCGCGGCGTATTTCCTGCAGTAACGACGAAATTCACTGAGAACGGCGAGCTGGATCTTGCCGAAATGGAACGCTGCTTCGGCCTGCAGGCCGACGCAGGTGTCGACGGCATCATCGTCTGCGGCTCGCTCGGCGAAAACATGACGCTCGAACCGGAAGAGAAGCTGGAGATCCTGAAGGTCGCGCGCTCGACCGCAGGTTCGAAGCCGGTGCTGATGACGGTCTGCGAAAGCTCGACGAAGCGCGGCGCTGCTGCCGCCAAGGCTGCGGCAAAGACCGGCGCCAGCGGTTTCATGATCCTGCCGGGCGTGCCGTACAAATCCGCTCCGGAAGAGACGCTGGCGCATGTCCAGGCAATTGCCACGGCGGGCGGACTGCCGGTCATGGTCTATAACAATCCGGTCGCCTATGGCGTCGACGTCACGATCCCGATGTTCGAAGAATTGGCGAAGAACGACCTGGTTGTCGCCATGAAGGAATCGACCGACGATATTCGCCGCGTGACCGACGTCTTCAACGCATTCGGCGAACGCTTCGACGTGTTCACCGGCGTCGACAACCTAGCGCTCGAAAGCCTGCTGATGGGCGCGCATGGCTGGGTCGCCGGTCTCGTCGTTGCCTTCCCGAAGGAAACGGTCGCGATCTACAAGCTCGTTCAGGCGGGTCGCCTCGACGAAGCGCGCGCCATCTACCGCTGGTTCCGTCCCCTCCTCGATCTCGATGTCTCGACCTTCCTCGTCCAGAACATCAAGCTTGCGGAAGTCTACGCCATCCAGTCGAACGACCGCGTCCGCGCCCCTCGTCTGCCGCTTGCAGGCAAACAGCGCCAGCGCGTCGTGGCAGTTATCGAAAAGGCACTGGCAAACCGCCCGGAACTGCCGATGTTCTAATTGCTCGATAAGAATTGAGCTTTACGAGGCCGGGTGATCGCCCGGCCTTTTTCATTCATGGCGCAAGGCTTCGATCGGGTTCAACTGCGCCGCGCGGCGGGCCGGGAAATAACCGAAGATCATGCCGATCGCCGCCGAAAAGACGAAAGCAATGGCGATCATCAGAGGGCTAACGACAAAAGGAACCTTCAACAAGGTGACAGCGGTGAGGCCGATGCCCATTCCAAGCACGATGCCGGTGATGCCGCCGAAGAGTGACAGCGCGACAGCCTCGACGAGGAACTGCATGAGGACCTGGGTTTCAAGCGCGCCGATCGCAAGCCGGATGCCGATCTCCCGCGTGCGTTCGGTGACCGACACCAGCATGATGTTCATGATGCCGATCCCGCCGACCAGAAGGCTGATCGCGGCAACGGCGCCGAGCAGGCCCGTGAGTAATGTCGTCGTGCCGGTCATCGCTTCGGCGATCTGCGTCATGTCGTTGACGTTGAAATCGTCTTCGCGGCCCGGAATGATCTTGCGGCGCTCGCGCAGCAGGTTCTCAGTCTCGGTCTGAACCTTGGAGGTCGCGACGCCATCGCGGGCTGAAACGACAATCATCTGGACATTGGCATTGGCCCGGCCGCCGATGCGGCGCTGATAGACCTTCACCGGCATGATCACAACATCGTCCTGATCGGTACCCATGCCCGATTGACCGCGTTTCGCCAGTACGCCGATGACGCTGCAGGACACCTTGCCCACGCGAATCTGCTGCCCTGTCGGGTTGGCCGCACCGAAAAGCTGCGACCGCACCGTTTCGCCGAGAATGCAGCGGGCGCGTCCGCGCTCTTCCGCCGCCTCGAAGGTACGGCCGAGCGCAATGTCCCAGTCCTGCGCGATGAAATAGTCGTTCGTTGTGCCCATGACGGTGGTCGAGTGGCTCTGGCCACCATAGATCCCCGTCGCCGTCGTCTGGTTGAGCGGCGCGACAGCGCGAAGGCCACCTACTTGATCCCGTATCGCGTCGACATCCTTGACGGTAAACCGCCTCGCCTCGGAGCTTGCGCGCCCCGGACCGAACTGGCCGGGCCGCACGAAGAGCATGTTGGTTCCGAGTCGCGAGAGTTCGGACGAGACCTGCTCGGTCGTGCCGTTACCGATGGTCACTAATGCAATGACCGCGGCGACACCTATGACAACGCCAAGCACAGTGAGGAAGGAACGCAGCATGTTGCGGCTGATGGCGCGCAGTGCGAGTTTCAGCGTTTCAAGGAACATGGTCCACCTCGCCCTGATGCGCGATCTCTGCCTCGAGCTTTCCATCGACGAAACGAAGTATGCGCTCAGCATGAGCCGCAATGTCCGGTTCATGCGTGACCATGACGATGGTGATCCCCTGCTGCCGGTTCAGCCGTGTCATCAGATCCATGATCTCGGCGCTGGTTTTCGTGTCGAGATTGCCGGTCGGCTCGTCGGCGAGAAGCAGCGCCGGTTCAGTGACGATCGCGCGGGCAATCGCCACGCGCTGCTGCTGGCCGCCGGAAAGCTCCTGTGTCTTGTGGTGCTCGCGTCCCGCCAGCCCGACCAAACCCAGCGCCTCTTTGGCACGCCTGTGGCGCTCGCCCGCCGCAATACCTCGATAGATCAGCGGCAGCTCGACATTCTCCACCGCCGATGTCCGCGCAAGAAGGTTGAACCCCTGGAAGACGAATCCCAGCATATGGCGTCTGAGCAGCGTCAGCTGGTTACGGCCGAAACCGGTCGTGGGAATGCCCTGGAAGACGTAATCGCCGGCACTCGGCACATCAAGGCAGCCGAGGATATTCATTGCCGTCGACTTGCCAGAACCCGACGGCCCCATGATCGCGACGAATTCATGGGTATTGATCTGCAGATCGACATGGTCGAGCGCGCGGATCGCCGCCTCGCCGCGGCCGTAGATCTTCGACACCTGCCTGAATTCGAGAAGCGGTGGACTGGTCATCTTTCCGCCCGCCTATCGCGCCCGTGCCATCGCGTCGGTCACAAGCGCATCGCCTTCCTTGAGTTCACCGGTCGTGACCTGAGTGAACTGACCGTCCGACGATCCAACCTGGATGACGAGCGGCACCTGGCGGCCCTCGCGCAGCACCCAGACCCGGCGTTTCGCGCCCGTGAGCGCTTCAGCGCCGTTGCCGCCCGAACGCGGCCCCATGCGCGGCGGACGGAACAGACCGAAGATGCCGCGTCCGCCGCGCGATTCGGCCTCCGGCGGCGCATAGCGCAGCGCCGCGTTCGGTACCATCAGCGTATTCTTAACGGCCTCCACGGTAATATCCGCCGTTGCTGTCATGCCGGGGCGCAGCAGGAGATCGGCATTGTCGACCGAGAGCACGGCCTTGTACGTGACGACATTGTTGGTGGTCTCCGAAGCAAAGCGGATCTGCTCGATTTCGGCGGGAAAGCTCTTGTTCGCATAGGCGTCGACCGTGAAGGTCGCCTTCTGCCCGACGGCGATCTGGCCGACATCGGCCTCGTCCACATCAACCTGTAGTTCCATCTTCCGGAGATCGCCGGCGATCGTGAAGAGAATCGGGGCTGAAAGCGAGGCAGCGACGGTCGCGCCTGGATCCACCGAGCGGGTCAGAATGACGCCGTCGACCGGCGAAACGATCCTGGCCTTGGCAAGGTTGACCTCAGCGAGCCGCAGATCGGCCTCGGCCGAAAGCACCTCCGCCTCATTGATCTGCTTCGTGGCTGCGGCGGACTCGTATTTGTAGGTCGCATCGTCAAGGCTCTGCTGCGTCGAGACGCTGCCTCTGACCAGGCTCTTCAAACGCTCCAGCGAGACCTGCGCCGACAGCAGGTCGGCATGGGCCTTCAACACGTTCGCCTTGGCCGAATCGAGCTTCGCGCGCGAGCTCTTCACATCGGCTTCCAGCTTGTTCGTATCGAGAACCGCCAGCACCTCGCCGGATTTGACTTCGCTGTTGTAATCGACATTGACCTCGCGCACGGTGCCGGAAAGTTCGCTCGATATGTCAACTTGTTGCGTCGGCTGCACCGAGCCGGTCGCGGTTACCAGGACCGTCAGATCGCCGCGCTTTACCGGCTGTGTCGTATAGCTGTATGCATTGCCGCTGCGACCGGCATAGAAATAAACGCCTGCACCGGCGACGGCGACCAACACGACGGCAGCGATAAGGCGCCCGCGCCAACGACGGCCCTTGCCTCGCTTGCCGGATACAGCGAGGACTGCGGCAAGATCCGCATTGGCTGCTGTACCCTTCGCGCCAATCCCAGATGGGGAATCGTCCATAAAATCCTCAAATCAAAATGAGAGGGCCTGTTTCCGTTCACCATCCAGATAGTCATAGTGAAGATGAACCGGAAATTAGCGTTAGAGGCGCATTCGCATGGAATGACGAAAATGTGCAATTAAATCTTGGTAATGAAAGTCCGCTTTAGCCGGCGTCTTCCTGATATTGGTCAGTCCTCTGCAGCGGATGCAGCCAGCTTTCGCGGCGTTTGACCCAGATCTCGTAGAGCGGCGCGATCTCCATTGGCGCGTCGTCGAGAGAGCCGAGCCGGAGTTCCGCTTCCTCGTCCGTCAGGCAGAACAGACGCCCGCCGCATACCGGGCAGAAGCTGCGGCCTTGATGTGTCGCAGCCGGACCGGAATGGTCGAATGCTTCGCGCGGCCACACGGCGAACGTGACGAAAGCCGAGCCGCTCTCCTTGCGGCAGTCCGCACAATGACAGAGGCCGGCGCGAAGCGGCTCGCCCTTCACCTCATATCTGACCGCGCCGCAGAGGCAGCCCCCGGTGCGCGTTCTCATCAGGCGTCGAAATCCAGCGGCAGTGTCGGCGGCTTGCGCTTGGCGGCCATCAGGAGATCGAGTTCGGTCGCCGACGGTCCGAATTTTTCGTAAAGCCGCTTGGCCTCCTTTTCATCCAAACGGTATTTCCGGGCGAATTCGCTCATGCTGTAAGGCCTGCCGCGCAATACCCTGCGCGTCGGCACCGTCTGATTGGCAGAGTCGGCCATGGCAACCTCCTTGTTAGAACCCGGAAATTAGGGCGTTCAGGGCCGTTGGGAAGGTTTGCGCAAATCCGAAAAACGATAGACCAGAGGCTCGAATCTGCGAAATGGTGTACCAGGCCGTCCAAAGCGGACGGTGAAGCACCCGCGGCCAAGCTGTAGAATGCTCCAAGGGTGATGATGTCCCTGATCGAAGCGCACCCAGTGGATATTTACCGGCCGTTATCCTTACCCGTCCATTGAGATGGACCGACTCAGCAGCAGCCGATCAATGTCCTTGGGCCGTAGAGCACCCCTCCCCGCTACGGCAAAAGGAGATCCGGCACGTGGACCATACGAGGCCTGATGCCGGGTCTCCGCGACCCGGGCGGCTCCCATAAAAGAGCCCGCCAGACGGCGGGCTTGACCTTCGGATGCACGGTTTCTCGTTAGCCGATCCGCGGGCAACCGGGCTCTCTTCCAAAAACCATGCGAATCCGCTCGTTAACTCTGCCGCGGCCAATTATGACGATGGAATCGTACGATGTCCTCGCAACTCTCGGGTTTCGAAGATATCGGCGGGATATGTTGAGCGCCTGGCCGGATGTGCACTGACGCCACCGCGGACGCTGCCGATCATACCTATACCTTGGCCGCTCATAGTCGTCGTCATCATAGTAATAGCGCGGCTGGTCCCTGCCTATGTAGAACTCGAAATCCTGGGAAAAGCTGGGTGCAGGGGCAGTCATCAGCGTGGCCGCAGCGGCAAGCCCCATAAGAATCTGCGTTACGCGCATCTGTCGATCTCCTCAGACATTGGAGATCGACATTAACATCCCGATTATGAACGGGAGCAAAACATCCCCTGGACTGAGCTTCCGTGAGGTCTATCGCGATCTCATTGCTGATTTTTGGTGAGAGCGCCGGGGCTCAAACCCGGGGCGGAGGAGGCGCGCCAGGGGATGGCGAAACGACAAAAATCGCGCCAGCATTGTTATTTCATTTGCTTCTAAATTAGACTTTAGTAGTGTTGTCCCATTAGGAGCGGGAGGATTTCTATGGAACGCATTGAGCCGGAAATTGCAGACTCGAATATGGCAACAAAGGTCTGGTCGGTGACGGAGTTCTGCTCGCGACATCGATTGGACGATGAAGAAGAAACGAGGCTCCTCCGGTTATTTGGTCCGTTCGCGACCGCGTGCGAACTCATGTACAACGCCAAACGCGCGCCGAAGTTTAGATAGTTACGCCCGGCTCATCGCAGGCCGAGCGTCTGTCGCAACCAATATGTGCGCCCGGAGATGGCCTTCACCATCCCCTTCATCCTCAAAGGGGGATGAACTGGGAGAAACTTCCCTACTCACTCTTCCGCGGCATACCGAGCCAATTCCATCGCCATTTCGAAGTTGTCGTTCGCTGCTCGGAGAAGACGGCGCCCAGCATCGATTGCGTGCCGGCCACGGTAGCCGCGTGTCTCCCCGAGTTCGCTGAGGCGCTTCGCGGTCATAGCCTCGGTGAGGACACGCACGTGGGTGTCTTGCATCGCATCAAGGCCACGACTGAATGTCTCTCGGTTCTCTTTCTCTGTGTAGATGTTTTGCCAGGCCCGGGACCCGCTTTCACCCTTCTTGCCTTTCCGGCCGCCTATGAACAGCTGTCGAAGGTTGCTCGGCTCGTGTGGCAGGCCATCAGTGTAGTGCTTTGTCTCCGGCATGATTGGTGTGTTGGCGTATGCTTCGGCGAGCATCTTCCGCGCCTCGTCCTTTGATATCGCGATGCGGTCCTCCTTATCGGATGGAGCTTCGGAGGTTCCCCTTTGACGGAAACATCATTCGGATCGGTCGATTCCCGCTGTCTGAAACATGCAATTTGATTGCGGACGGGCCCGGAAAGCCCCCTCCGTGGCGACTGGAGCAGTCACCAAATATATGATTCTTCACCAAGTCATTGAAATCCTTGGTGAGAGCGCCGGGGCTCGAACCCGGGACCTACTGATTAAAAGTCAGTTGCTCTACCAGCTGAGCTACGCTCTCCCTTGATGCCTTGGGCTGAAAGGCCGCCCCGGCCGGAAGTGCGCGGAACATATGCAGGCGACCTATTGCGGTCAACCGAAAAATCTCTCTTTTTCGCCGCGTTAGGCACATTTCTTGCCGGAGCGCGAAAAGGTGATTGGCAATCGGCGGGTTGCGGCGCTAAACATCCGCCGGATTGCAGCCGGAGAGAATGCGTGTCGATTGCCGATATTTCCCTGTTGAGCGCCCTGCTTGCGGGAGCCCTCTCCTTTCTTTCCCCCTGCGTGCTTCCCCTCGTTCCGCCCTATCTCTGCTATATGGCAGGTATTTCCGTCGAGCAGTTTCGCGGTGGCAATGCTGTTGCAGTTGCGCCCGATTTCCGGCGCGGTGTGCTGTTTTCGGCGCTGTTCTTCACGCTCGGGTTCGCCACGGTCTTCGTCGCGCTCGGCGCCGGGGCTTCCAGCATCGGCATGCTGCTGCGCCAGCATCTGGATCTTCTGGCGAAGATCGGCGGCCTCATCATCATCCTCATGGGGCTGAATTTCCTCGGCGTCTTCCGAATCGGGCTTTTCGCGCGCGAGGCCCGCTTCCAGAGCGGCGGCAAGCCGGCGACGCTGACCGGCGCCTATATCATGGGACTTGCCTTCGCCTTCGGCTGGACGCCCTGCATCGGGCCGGTGCTCGGCGCCATTCTGGCGGTCGCGGCATCGCGCGAGACGGTTGGCTCCGGCGCCGGGCTCCTTGCCGTCTATTCGCTGGGCCTTGCCATTCCATTCTGGATCGCCGCCGGCTTCTCCGGCGCCTTCATGAACTTTCTGGCGCGCTTCCGCCGCCATCTCGGCACCGTCGAAAAAATCACAGGCGCCTTCCTCGTGCTGACAGGGCTCGCCTTCATTTTCGGATTCGTGAGTGATGCCGCCATCTGGTTCCAGCAGACTTTTCCGATCCTGATGCAGATCGGCTAGGCGGATCAGGCTTTCCTTCGGCTGAATTTTTCCCGTAAGGCGCTTGGAATATCGCGGAAGCCGCCGCCCGGCTCGATGCCTTCACGCATGACGACGCTGCGAAGCGGCGGAAATGCCGAGAGGATGTGAAGGCCCGCAGCGCGCAGCATCTGGACCGGCAGGAAACCAGACAGAAGCGAGCGGTTCAGCAAATCGACGCTCGCCGTTCGCGTCATGATGTCGGCGCGGCGCCTTCGGTCGAACCGATCGCCCGAATCGGCCGGTGTCGGTATTTCGGCGCGGTGGCAGAGAATATCTGCCAGCGCCATGATATCGCGCAGGCTGAGATTGAGGCCCTGCGCCCCGATCGGCGGGAAGACGTGCGCGGCCTCTCCGATCAGCGCCATCCGGCCCTTGCCGAAGCGGTGCGCCATCATGCCCGAAAGCGGCCAGACCTGTACGCCTTCCTCGACGCTCACCTTGCCGAGGATCGACTGCATCCGCCCTTCGACGACATTGCTCAATTCAGCAAGCGACAATTCGAGGCCAGCGGCGGCATCCGACGGATCCTGGACCCAGACGAGGCTGGAGCGATTGCCTGGCAAGGGTACCTGAGTGAAGGGGCCGCTCTCGGTGTGAAATTCCGTCGAGATGTTTTCGTGCGGCAGCGAATGGCCGAAGTTCAGCACCATGGCCGACTGTGGATAGGACCAGTTGCGGGCACCGATGCCGGCTGCTTCCCTAAGCTTCGACTTGCGGCCGTCGGCGCCGGCGGCGAAATCCGCAGACAGAACCTCGCCGCCTGCGAGCGCGATGGAAACGGCATTCTCGCCTATATCGATGCTGTCGGCATAAGAGGTGAATCGCGTGATATTGCCTTCTATGGCGACGGCAGTCTCAAGCACGCCGGTCAGAGCCTTGTTCGGGAAATTGTAACCGAAGGCGTCGAGACCGATTTCGGCGGCGCGGAAGGTCGTGGCTGGCGCACGCAGCAGCCGATTCGTGGCGTCGATGATGCGCATGCTCTTCAGCGGCGCGGTTTCAGGCTTCAGCTTGTCCCATAGAGACAAGCGATCGAGGAAGCGGATCGACTGATCCATCAGCGCCGTCGTGCGCTGGTCCCCGGTCGCCGCGGTAGGGGCAATCAGCGCCACGCTACGGCCGCCGCGAGCCAGTGCGATCGCGGCCACCATGCCGGCGAGACCGCCGCCAATCACCGCCACTTCGAAATGTTTCATTGCATCGCTTCCGTCATCAGAGACGGCGAGCCGGCATTATGCCGCCGGCTTCGCCTGACGGCGCCAACTATAGCCCTTGCCGGCCTCCGCGTCACGCGCAGCCGGCTGATAATGATGCGGAATTCCGGGCAGCCGGTTCTCGGAAAGGCGCTTGAGGGCCGTTTCGTTGGTCACGGTGAAGCTGTCGATTCCGACGCGCAGCATCAGCGGGATCTGGTCGATGAGCACATCGCCCACAGCCCGCAGTTCCTTGGCATAACCGAGCCGCTCGCGCAGCAGCGAGGCATGGCTGAAAGCACGGCCGTCACTGAATGCCGGGAAGGCAACGGCGACGATATCGAGGCGATCGAGGTACGGCTCAAGCTTGCGGACGTCGTCGGCCGGCTTGATCAGCACGCCGAGGCCGACATCGTTGCTCTCGCCGGCCTTTGCGATCAATTCGTCGAGGCCGAGCAGCGGCTTCTGATCGCCCTCCGCTTTCACCTCTTCGGTTTCGATCACCCAGGGATCGCTGGCGGCAAAACCGACTTCTCTCCAGATCTTCATCATCATCCCCTCCTTATGCCGCTTCCGCAGCCGCGCCATAGAGCGCATCCTTGAAGGGCTGCGGTCCGACGCGGCGGTAGGCGGCGAGGAAGGTTTCCGATGGGGCCTGACGCAAGCCGAGATAGGTATCGACGATCGTCTCGATCGCGTCCGTCACCTTGTCCGGTTCGAAGCCCCGGCCGATAATCTCGCCGATCGAGGTGTGCTCGTCACCGGAGCCGCCAAGAGTGATCTGGTAGAGTTCGGCACCCTTCTTTTCGACGCCCAGCAAGCCGATATGGCCGACATGGTGATGTCCGCAGGCGTTGATGCAGCCGGAAATCTTGATCTTCAGCTCGCCGATCTCGGCCTGACGCGCCGGATCGCCGAACCGCCTGGAGATTTCCTGCGCAACCGGAATGGAGCGTGCATTGGCGAGCGCACAGTAGTCCAGCCCGGGACAGGCAATGATATCCGTGATGAGGCCGGCATTGGCGGTTTCGAGACCGGCCGCGACCAGGCCGCGATAGACGGCTTCCAGATCGGCCAGCGCCACATGCGGCAGGATGAGGTTCTGTTCGTGGCTCACACGGATTTCGTCGAAGGCATATTCCTCGGCGATATCGGCAACGGCATCCATCTGCGCGTCGGAGGCATCGCCCGGAATGCCGCCGATCGGCTTCAGCGAGATCGTCACCATGCCGTAATCGGGGTTCTTGTGCGGCGCCACGTTCTGCAGCACCCAGCGGGAAAAAGCCGGATCGGCCTTCTTCCAGCGGGCAAGGTTCTCCCAACCTTCAGCACGCTCGGGCAGCGCGGGCGGCGCGAAATAGGCGGTGATCGCCTGAACGTCCTTTTCCGGCAGCTTCAGCTCGGTATCCTTGAGCTGCGCAAACTCCACCTCGACCTGGCGCGCCAGTTCTTCGGCGCCGGTTTCGTGCACGAGGATCTTGATGCGCGCCTTGTACTTGTTGTCGCGGCGGCCGTGCAGGTTATAAACGCGCATGATCGCGGTCGTATAGGAAAGAAGGTCCTCTTCCGGCAGGAAGTCGCGAATCAGCTTGGCGATCATCGGCGTGCGACCCTGGCCACCCCCGACATAGACGGCAAAACCGATCTCGCCCTTGTCGTTCTTCTTCAGGTGCAGGCCGATGTCGTGGACCTGGATCGCGGCGCGGTCACGCTCGGCGCCGGTTACGGCGATCTTGAACTTGCGCGGCAGGAAAGAGAATTCCGGATGCACGGACGACCACTGGCGCAGGATTTCCGCATAGGGGCGCGGATCGGCGACTTCGTCCGCGGCGGCGCCGGCGAAATGATCGGCCGTCACGTTGCGAATGCAATTGCCGGAAGTCTGCATCGCATGCATCTCGACGGTTGCCAGGTCGGCGAGCACATCGGGCATGTCGCAGAGCTTCGGCCAGTTGAACTGCAGGTTCTGGCGGGTCGTGAAGTGGCCGTAGCCGCGGTCATAGGTGCGGGCGATATGGGCGAGCATACGCATCTGGCGCGAGGAGAGCGTGCCATAAGGAATCGCGATGCGCAGCATATAGGCATGAAGCTGTAGATAGACGCCGTTCATCAGGCGCAGCGGCTTGAACGCATCCTCGGCAAGCTCACCGGACAGTCGGCGCTGAACCTGGTCGCGAAACTGCTCGACGCGCTCGGCGACAAAGGCGTGGTCAAATTCGTCGTAACGGTACATCAGCTTCCTCAGACTGCAATGAATTCGGGATCGGCCGGCTTGTAGCCCGGCGCATATTCCATGGTCGGGCCCTGGGCGCGGATGCGCTCGCGAAGGCGGAGCGGCCATAGAACGCCGTTGGTTTCCTGAACTTCGATGACGGCAACGTCAACGACCTTGTTCTCGGCATAGGATTTCTTGCCGATCTCTTCCAAGGCGGTCACGGCCTCGGCATGGCGGGCAACGAGCGCACCCTGCAGCGAGGTTACCCATTCGCCGCCGGCGTTCAGCCATACGGCCACGCCGTCCGTCAGCCTGTTGGCGGTCAGAACCTTGTCGACCATGTTCAGCTCCTTGCAAATTCCGGCGCGGTCGCCTCATGGCGCACCAGCGGCTCGGACAGTTCGAAATTGGCGCCTGCGACCGCATCGCCGATAATGACCATGACCGGTCCGGTCAACTCGTCACGATGCTGCAGGTCGGGAAGATCACGCAAGATGCCATGCAGCAGACGGCGATCGCGGCGGCTGGCGTTCTCGACGACCGCAACGGTCGTCTCGGCGGGAAGCCCGGCATTGATCAGCCGCGCGGCGACCGAGGCCGCGACGGTGCGGCCCATATATACGGCGATCGTCGCGCCCGACACGGCAAGGCTTGCCCAATCCGGCAGCACGTCGCCGGTCAGGTCATGCCCTGTCGTGAAGACCAGCGACGAGGCAACGCCGCGCAGCGTCAGCGGCAGCTCGAAATCGGCTGCGGCAGCCAAAGCGGAGGTGATGCCCGGAACGACCTCGTAGCCGATGCCTGCCGCACGCAGCGCCGCCATCTCTTCCCCTGCCCGGCCATAAACCAGCGGATCGCCGGATTTCAGGCGCACGACTCGCTTGCCTTGGCGTCCAAGCTGGACCAGCAGATCGTTAATCTCTTCCTGCGATTTCGAATGGCAACCCTTGCGTTTACCGACCGAAAGGCGCTCGGCATCGCGGCGGCCCATATCAACGATCGTCTGCGGCACCAGCGCATCGAAAACGATGGCGTCGGCTTCCATCATGACCCGCTGGGCGCGCAACGTCAGCAGATCCTCGGCACCCGGACCGGCGCCGACGAGCCAGACACGGCCTTCAATTTTTTCCGCGGAGCGCAGCAGGCCGTTTGCGGCGCGGCGTGCTTCGGGAAGATTACCGTTCGCGACCGCATCCGCCACCGCGCCCGAGAAGAAACGGCGCCAGAAGACCCTGCGGGCGACGCCGCGCGGAACGAGATGCTCGACGGTCTTGCGGTAGCTCGCCGCAAGGTCCGCCAGACGGCCGAGCGACGGCGAGAGCAACTGGTCGACCTGCGCGCGGATCATCTGGGCAAGCACCGGACCGGCGCCCTCCGTGCCGATCGCAACGGCGACCGGCGCGCGATTGACGAGAGCCGGCGTGAAGAAATCGCAATAGTCCGGCTGGTCGACCGCATTGGCCGGAATTCTGGCCGCCTGGGCAGCTTCCACGATCGCTCGATCTTCGGCAGCGTCGCCCGTCGCGGCGAAAACGAGCGTTGCACCGTCCACTTGCGCGGGCGAGAAAGGCGCACGAACCGTTTCGATGCGGTTGGAAATCAGGAAGGAGTGATAGTCGGCCTCGGGATGTTCCGCATAAGCAACGATGCGGGCGCGCGTGTTCAGCAGCAGACGCACCTTGGCGAAGGCCTCGTCTCCATTGCCGAATACGGCTGCAATCCGCCCTTCCACACGGAAGAATGCGGGAAATACCGATAGCTGTTCGTTGCTGGAAGGCATTATCGTTCCACTTCGAAGTGGGCCGACTATGCCTTTTACCGTCAACGGATTGAAGAAACAGAAATTCGAATGCCCCGCCGGGCGCGTATTCTTTTGCTCGCCACCTCAAGGATTTGAGAAAAGTCGCCCGGTCGTTGGAAAATGGTGCAGCCCATTCATAAGGTGGTGACAAATGCGCAGATTCGGCGGGACCATCCATTCCGCTTCCCGGCGGCAACCGGTAAACTGCACGAAACAGGGAGAAAGCCATGCCGGAAAAGACGATTGTTTCCCGCCTTCTCGAAGTCATCGAGAAGCATATCCTGCCGATCACCGAACTCGGCGTTTCCGAGGGCAACAAGGTCTTCGGGGCGGCGGTCCTGCGCAAGTCCGACCTTTCGCTTATCGTTGCAGAAACGAACAACGAGCTGGAAAATCCGCTCTGGCATGGCGAAATCCACACGCTGAAGCGTTTCTACGAACTCTCCGACAAGCCTTCGACCAAGGAGCTCATCTTTGTCTCGACTCACGAACCCTGCAGCATGTGCATGTCTGCGATCACCTGGGCGGGCTTCGATAATTTCTATTACTTCTTCAGCCACGAGGATTCGCGCGACAGCTTCGCCATCCCCCACGATCTGAAGATTCTGAAAGAGGTCTTCGGCCTCGAACCCGGCGGATACCGCCGCCAGAACGCCTTCTGGAACAGTTTTGCGATCGCCGATCTCATCGAGACCGAGGACGAACCGTTGAAAGCTGGCCTGAAAGCGCAAGCCACCCGCATTAGGGCCCGCTACGATGCGCTGTCCGACACCTATCAGGCGTCCAAAGACGCCAATGCCATCCCCTTGAACTGAGATATCATGGAAGCTTCAAAAGACATTTCGCGCCTGATCGAGATCATGGCCGCATTGCGCGATCCCGAAACCGGATGCCCCTGGGACGTCGTCCAAACCTTCGAAACGATCAAGCCCTACACGATCGAGGAAGCCTACGAGGTTTCTGACGCGATCGAACGCAACGACATGGACGATCTCTGCGAGGAACTGGGCGATCTGCTGCTGCAGGTCGTCTTCCATGCCCGCATGGCCGAGGAAGCCGGCGAATTCACCTTCGGCGACGTCGTCGCAGCCATCACGCGCAAGATGATCCGCCGCCACCCCCATGTCTTTGCGCGGTCCAATGCCGGCACTCCGGAGCTTGTCCGAAAGCAGTGGGACGAGATCAAGCAGGCGGAAAAACGCGAGCGCGCCGAGCGGCGGGTAAAGCGCGGGATCGGCGACGACTTCAAGGCTGGCTTTCTTGGCTCCGTGCAGCGAAGCTTTCCTGCGCTGACAGAAGCGCTGAAGCTGCAGGAACGCGCCGCAAAGGTTGGCTTTGACTGGTCGGCACCGGAACCGATCCTGGACAAGATCGAGGAAGAGATCGGCGAGCTTCGTGCCGCGCTGAAGGAGGGCAATCACGCGAAAGTCAGCGACGAACTCGGCGACCTGATCTTCGCCATTGCCAATATCGGCCGGCACGTGAAAGCCGATCCCGAACAAGCGCTACGCGGCACGAACAAAAAATTCCGCCGCCGATTCAATCACATCGAAAGAACACTTGAAGCAGACGGTGAAACGCTGGAAGCAGCAACGCTGGAGCGGATGGAGGAAATCTGGCAGGCGGCAAAGGCGATCGAACGGCAGCTCGGCTAACTAAACGCTATTCCCAGTCTTCCTTCTGCGGCTTCGGCCCGTCACCCATGCGCCGTTCCAATTCGGCCGCTTCGCTTTCGGCGAGCCTTACGTCGAGTGTCACCGTGCCGTCTTCATTGTCTTCGCGGCCATCGACGATCGCATGTTCGTAAAGCCAGGGCAGCAGCGCCAGTTTGTCCAACGGCAGCTTGATCGTCGTCGCGGTCATCACCCCGGAAAGGCGCTTGCTGATTTCATGCATCAGGTGATCGACGCCTTCGCCGCTGACGGCCGAAACGGCGACGACGTTTTCGGCGCCTGCTGCCCTCTGCACCATCGCGTCATGCGCTTCCGGTTCCAGGCGGTCGATCTTGTTCCAGACTTCGACTATGCGCCTTGCGCCCTCGGCCTCGTCGATGCCGAGATCGTCCAGGATGCGCATCACGTCCGCGCTCTGTGCCTGATTGTCGGCATCCGACATGTCGCGGACATGGAGGATCAGATCGGCTTCCAGCACCTCTTCGAGCGTGGCGCGGAAGGCGGCGACAAGGTGCGTCGGCAGGTCGGAAATGAAGCCAACGGTGTCGGACAGGATGACGGTGCGGCCATGCGGCAGCTTCATACGGCGAAGCGTCGGATCGAGCGTGGCGAAGAGCATGTCCTCGGCAAGGACACCTGCCCCGGTGATCCGGTTGAAGAGTGTCGACTTGCCGGCGTTGGTGTAGCCCACCAAGGCCACGATCGGATGTGGCACCTTCCTGCGCTTGGCCCTGTGAAGCTGGCGGGTGCGGACGACCTGCTCCAGCTCGCGCTCCAGCTTGATGATCCGATCCTGCAGCAGACGGCGGTCGGCCTCGATCTGCGTTTCGCCAGGGCCGCCCATGAAGCCGCCGCCGCCGCGCTGGCGTTCAAGGTGGGTCCAGCTGCGGACCAGACGGCCCTTCTGATAGTTCAGATGCGCGAGATCGACCTGCAGCGTGCCTTCCTTCGTGGAGGCGCGGCGGCCGAAGATTTCCAGGATCAGGCCCGTCCGGTCGATGACCTTGGCGTTCCATTCCTTCTCGAGATTGCGCTGCTGCACCGGCGTCAGCGGGTGATCGACGATCACGAGGCCGGAATCGTGCTCATCGAGCTTCGCCTTGATTTCCTCGATCTTGCCTGTGCCGAGCAGAGTTGCCGGACGCGGATCAGAGATCGGCACGATTGCGCCGCCGACCACATCGAGATCTATTGCCTCGGCGAGACCGGTCGCCTCTTCAAGGCGGCTCTCAGGCGAGCGGGTGGCAGCGCCTTCGATCGGCACACTTTTGCTCCGCGCCTGCTTCAGCACAGGCACGACAACGGTTGCCCGCATATCATCCCGAAGTCTTTGGGCCTCCGGGATGATGGAATCATTCCTGGTATCGCGTGTCGTAATGACTGCTGATCCTGTTAGGACGCTGCTTCTTCGCTCTCGAACATCTGCATGGGCTGGCCCGGCATGATCGTTGAGATCGCGTGTTTATACACGAGTTGCGAATGGCCGTCACGGCGAAGAAGAACGCAGAAATTGTCGAAGGAAGTGACAACGCCCGTGAGCTTTACGCCGTTGATGAGAAAAATTGTGAGAGAAATCTTTTGTTTGCGAACAGTATTGAGAAATAAGTCCTGCAAATTCTGAGAACGTTCCGCCATCGCGCCGCTTCTTTCTTTATTGCCGGCTTGATCGCGCCGGTGAATATTAATCAACCTCTCCTGCAAGGCGGATGGTAATCCTCATCCCTTCCGTCCAGCAAATCTTGGTATCAAATCGCAATCTTTTCCGCAACGTCGAAAAAGGCTTCTCGAATATTCTGCGAGATCGTGCCGGGATGACCGTTGGCAATCGTCAGCCCGTCGACGGAAACGACAGGAAAACAAATGCTTGTGGCAGCCGTGATGAAGACCTCGCGCGCCGCCAGCATTTCTGCGACGGTGAAGTTCCGCTCGGCGATCCTGAGGCCGAGCTTCGCCCCGACGTCCATCAGCGTCGTTCGCGTGATGCCTCGCAGGATGCCATGTTCGGCAGGGCGCGTGATCAAAGTGCCGTCCGCGTCGACCATCCAGACATTGGTCGCCGCGCCCTCGTTCACGAAGCCGTCTGTATCGACATAGATGGCCTCCTGGGCGCCCGCTTCCTTCGCCTGCTGGCGGGCCAGCGCATTCGAGAGAAGACCGACGGTCTTGATGTCGACCCGATCCCACCGATTGTCGGGAACGGTGATCGCCCTGATTCCGTTTGCGTTCTTCTTCGCGATCACTGACGGATCGGTGCTTTTGGCCGTGATGACCAGCGAAGGCTTGGTGCCTTCGGCCGGAAACACGTGGTCGCGGCGCGCCACGCCGCGTGTCACCTGCAAGTAGAACAAGCCGTTCCGCACCTTGTTCCGGCGCGCCGTTTCGCGAATCACATGGATCATCGCCTGTCGACTCATCGGCCAGGCGATGCGCAACTCGCCGAGCGAGCGGTTCAAGCGGTCGAGATGGCGCGTGATATCGACGATATAGCCATGGCGTATTTCGCAGACCTCGTAGACGCCGTCCGCGAACTGGTAGCCGCGGTCTTCGATATGCACCATCGCATCGGCGTGCCGCTCGTAGCGGCCATTCACATAGGAAATTCTCGGCATGGGAAACCTGAATTTAAGGCAATGAAATGGGAAACCGGCGCAGAAAACCGCGCCGGGAGCAATCAGACGCCGAGCGACTTCAGCTTGCGGTGAAGCGCCGAGCGCTCCATGCCGACGAATTCCGCGGTGCGCGAGATATTGCCGCCGAAGCGGTTGATCTGCGCGATCAGGTAATCCTTTTCGAACATCTCGCGGGCTTCGCGCAGCGGAAGCGTCATGATGTGGTAGTCGTTCTTGGCCGATACCTTCGGCAGCATGTCGCCAAGGTCTGTCGGCAACATGTCGGCCGTAATCGGCGCATCCGGGCCGTCCGAGCGCGCAAGGATCATCAGACGTTCGATATTGTTGCGCAGTTGGCGGATGTTGCCTGGCCAGTCATGAGCCTGCAGCACCGCCATCGCATCGTCGCCGATGCGGCGCAGACGGATGCCTGCCTGCTCGGAAATCTGACGCATCAGCTGATCGACGAGGAACGGGATGTCCTCGCGGCGCTCCGCCAATGCCGGCACGCGAACGGGAACGACCGCAAGGCGATGGTAAAGGTCCTCGCGGAACCAGCCTTCGGCAATGCGGCTTTCCAGATTGTAAGCCGTCGAAGAGATGATGCGAACGTCCACTTTCACCCGCTTCGATCCGCCGACGCGCTCAAACTGTTGGTCGACTAGCACGCGCAGGATCTTGTTCTGTGTCTCGCGCGGCATTTCGCCGACTTCATCGAGATAGAGAATGCCGCGGTGGGCCTCTTCCAGCGCCCCAGTCTTGCGCGCCTGGCCGGGCAAGCCTTCCGTGCCGAAAAGGGCAACCTCCATGCGATCCGGCGTAATGTTCGCAGCGTTCAGCGCGACGAAAGGACCATTGGCGCGCGCCGACTTCTTGTGGATCATGCGCGCCACCAGCTCCTTGCCGGAGCCGGATGCGCCGAAGATCATGATGCGGCTATTGGTCGGCGAAACCTTCTCGATCGTCTGGCGAAGTTGCGAGACCGCAACCGACGTTCCGATCAGTTCGACTGCGTCGCCTGCGCGCCGCTTCAGCTCGGATACTTCGCGCTTCAGCTTAGAGTTTTCCAGCGCGCGCTCAGCGATCAGGATCAGACGATCGGCCTTGAAGGGCTTTTCGATGAAATCGAAGGCGCCGCGCTTGATGGCGGAGACGGCCGTCTCGATATTGCCGTGACCCGAAATCATAACGACTGGGATGTCGGGATGACGCGTCTTGATCTCGTCCAGCAGGGAAAGACCGTCGAGCTTGCTGCCCTGCATCCAGATATCGAGGAAGATCAGGCGCGGCGCGCGGTCGGAAATCGCCGCGAGCGCGCTGTCGCTGTCATGCGCGGTCCGCGTCTCGTGTCCTTCGTCCGAGAGAATACCGGAAACGATCTCGCGAATATCGTGCTCATCATCGACGACGAGAATATCAGAGGCCATACACACTTTCCTTGTCATTTGACGCCGGGGCAGCGGGAGCTGGCTCGAGACGCGGCAGATGCACGCGGATCATGGCCCCCCTTCCCTGGTCGAAATCGGCGGGCGCATCATGCAGTTCCAGCTGCCCGCCATGCTCCTCAATGATCTTCTTGACGATTGCGAGACCGAGACCAGTGCCTTTCTCCCGCATCGTCATATAAGGCTCCAGGATGCCGTGCCGGTTTTCTACCGGCAGGCCCCGGCCGTTGTCGATGACATCGACCGTGAAACGGTCGCGGCTCTCATCCAACCACGCCCTGACGAGAACCTTCCGCTCGTCGCGCTCGCCGCTCGGCACAGCCTCGATGGATTCGACAGCATTCTTGATCAGGTTTCCGAATGCCTGCCCTAGCATGCGGCTGTCGAACAGGCCCTCCAGCGGCTTGTCGCCGAATTCCTGCAGGAAGCTCACATGCGTATTTCCCATCTCACGCAGGAAGATGGCATCTCGGAGAATATTGCGCAGGTCGGCCTGTTCCTTCGTCGGCTTGGGCATGCGCGCGAAAGCCGAGAACTCGTCGACCATGCGGCCGATATCGCCAACCTGCCGGATGATCGTATCGGTACATTGATCGAAGACCGTGCGGTCCTCCTGATTGATCTGCTTCCCGTAACGGCGCTGGATGCGTTCGGCGGAGAGCTGGATCGGCGTCAGGGGGTTCTTGATCTCGTGGGCGATGCGCCTCGCCACATCGCCCCAGGCCGTCGAACGCTGCGCGATCACGAGATCGGTAATGTCGTCGAGCGTGATCACGTAGGAGTCGCTCGTATCGCGAACTTCCTCGCGCGTGACCTGCACGCTCAACGTCCGCACCGTTCCGCCGCGCACGAGGGCAATCTGCTTGCGGAAATCGCTGCGGTAGCGCGATGCGGCTTCGGTCAGCACCTGATCGACTTCAGGCGCAATCTCATTCAACTGCTTCCCGAGCATCTCGCGCGCCGGCAGCGACATCAGCGTCTCGGCAGAACTGTTGACGATGGTGATCCGCCGGTCGCTCTCGACCCCGATCACCGCGGCGGTCACACCCGACAGCACGGCCTCTATGAAGCGGCGGCGGTCATCGACCTCGTCCTTCGCCTCTAGTATCTCGTCACGCTGCGTGCGGATTTCCGAAATCATCTTGTTGAACGTGCGCGACAGGTTTGCAACGTCGCCATCGACCGCATGAACCGGCACGACGATATCCATGTTGCCGGAGGCTACGCTGTCGGCTGCGGTGATCAGCAGGCGGATCGGCCGGACGATCCTGTCCGCGACGGCAATCGCCGTCCAGATCGCCGCAAGCAGCACGATCAGGGCAAAACCGATATAGAGAACCGCGAACGCAATCTGCAGCGAGACCCGTCCCGCTTCCATCGAGCGGTATTCCGTCGCATTCTCCTCCATCATGCGCATCGCACCCATGACCTTCGGATCGACGGCACGCACGGTATAGAGGAACGCGCTTGGAATCTGCTCGAGTTTGATGATGGCGCCGACAAGGTTGGTCACGCCCGGCGGAATGAGCGTCGGCTGGCCGGCGGCGGCTTTCTGCAGGGCATCCTGCGGTATCGCCGGCAATGGCTTTTCGGTCTTGATGTCGGCCTGAACGATGACCGTACCGTCGCTCTCTACGAGGAATGCGCCGAGCAGCCCGCGGCCCCGCGCCTGGCGCGTCATCAATTCCCCGAAGCCCGTGCGGTCGAGATTGTAGAGCACCCGGTTGCGTTCCAGGTCGTTCGCCATGGAGATGGTCTGGCCCTGCAGGTAGCTGGCGTTCTCCATCATGTAGGCCTGGCCGATATTGCGCGACGAGCTGACGATGGACTGCGTGCGCAGCGCGAACCAGCGGTCGAGCCCGGCATTCAGCGTGATACTTGCAAAGATCGCTACCAGGATCGCCGGCGTGATGGCGACGATCGAGAACAGGACGACGATCCGGATGTGCAAACGGGCGGCGGCGCGGCCGCGCGTGCGCGCCTTAAGCAGCCGCGCAACTTCGCGTCCAATCAGCGCTATCAGCGCAAGCACGAAGAAAGAATTCACCACGACCGAAGTGATGACGACGCGCGTCGTCGGGTCGATCGGCGTCACGCCCAGCAGGATGAAGAGCGTCAGCGTCGCGCAGAGCAACGCGCCGCCGGCCAAGACAAGACCCGGCAGCGCAAACAGCGCCCGGCGATCGGTGACGGTCGCAACCGTATCGCTGTCTGCCGCAGGCGATGCCGCATCCTGCTTCATCAAGTCATCACTCCAAGCGGCAGAAGCCGGTATGTCACGGTCCATCGGCTGGATTCGATCGCCCATGCAAAGCCCGCCGTCTCAGCCATTCTGCCGAAACGGCACCAGGCAGCCTGAAGCGTGCGCTTCAACGGCTTCAATGCGATGGCGTGTCCAACCCTATGCGTGACCTTTAAGCAACGCATTGTGGCGAAAATGCAACGCGGCCTGCGGCATTGTCAAGCTGTTCGGGAGCTTCTGTAGACGGAGACGCCGAGTTCGCGGATCTTTTTACGCAACGTATTGCGGTTGAGACCGAGCAGGTCCGCAGCCTTGATCTGGTTGCCACGCGTGGCGGTCAGAGCTGCGAGGATCAGCGGATATTCCAATTCCGTCAGCACCCGGTCGTAAAGGCCTGGAGGCGGCAGGTTATCGCCGAAACTCGCGAAGTAGGCTCGCATGTTTTCTTCCACCGCCTGGGCGATCGTCATCGATCCTGTGCGGATCGGCCCCTTGTCGATCGGGCTGTCCGGCACGTCGGAACGAAGCTCGGCTTCGATGATCTCGCGGGTGATCACGTCCTGTGGATAAAGTGCCACCAGGCGGCGGATCAGGTTCTCCAACTCGCGCACATTGCCCGGCCAGGCATAGGCCTTCATCAACTCGATGGCTTCCTGGTCAAACCGCTTGGTGCCGAGCCCTTCCTTTTCCGCCTGCTGGATGAAGTGCCGAACCAGGTCCGGAATATCCTCCGCGCGGTCGCGCAGCGGCGGAAGCCGCAGCGGCACGACGTTCAGGCGGTAATAGAGGTCCTCGCGGAAGAGCCCTTGGTTGATCGCCTGCTTCAGGTCCTTGTTGGTCGCCGCGACGATGCGGACGTCCGTGCGGATCGGCGTACGCCCGCCGACTGTCGTATATTCGCCCTGCTGCAGGACGCGTAGAAGACGCGTCTGCGCATCCATCGGCATGTCGCCGATTTCATCGAGGAAAAGCGTGCCGCCCTCGGCCTGCTCGAAACGGCCGGTGGAGCGGGTCTGCGCGCCGGTAAAGGCGCCCTTTTCGTGGCCGAAGAGCTCGGACTCGATGAGGTCGCGCGGGATGGCCGCCATATTGATCGCCACAAACGGTCCGTTGCGGCGCTTGCCGTAATCGTGCAGCGCGCGGGCCACGAGTTCCTTGCCGGTCCCTGATTCGCCCGTGATCATCAGCGTCAGGTCGGTCTGCATCAGGCGGGCGAGCACGCGGTAGATTTCCTGCATGGCCGCGGAGCGGCCGACAAGCGGCATGCCGTCCTGCATGTCTTCGTCGAGCTTGGCGGGCTTCCGCTTCGGCTCGGCGAGCGCCCGGCCGATGATGCCGATCAGTTCCGTGAGATCGAAGGGCTTGGGAAGATAGTCGTAAGCACCCTTCTCAGAGGCTTTGATGGCCGTCATGAAGGTGTTCTGGGCGCTCATGACGAGCACCGGAAGGTCGGGGCGCGCCTTCTTGATTCGCGGCAGCAGATCGAAGGCGTTCTCGTCCGGCATGACGACGTCGGTCACGACCAGATCGCCCTCGCCTGCCGACACCCAGCGCCAGAGCGTGGCAGCATTGGAGGTGATTCGAACATCATAACCTGCACGGCTGAGCGCCTGGTTGAGCACGGTACGGATGGCCGCGTCATCGTCCGCGACGAGAATCGTTGCTGTCATCGAGAAGTTCCTGTGGGGTTTGCAATTGCCGAATCGTCAGCCGAGGCATCCTTGGAGGCAGGCATGAGGACGCGGAACGTTGTCTTGTTGTTCTGGCTGTCGCATTCGATGATGCCGCCATGATCGCCGATGATCTTGGCGACGAGTGCAAGGCCGAGGCCGCTGCCGTTCGTCTTCGTAGTGATGAACGGATCGAAGAGATGCGGCAGCAGGTCGGACGGCACACCGGGACCGTTGTCCTGGACGCAGAACTCCAGGGGCAGCGAGATCTTCTCGCGCGTTCCGGCGACAGAAAGGCGGATGCCGGGACGATAGGCCGTCGTCAGCATGATCTCGCCGTCTTGCCGGTCGCTGACGGCTTCGGCTGCGTTCTTCACGAGGTTGAGGAAGACCTGCACGAGCTGATCGCGGTTGGCGTAAACCGCAGGCAGCGACGGGTCGTAATTCTCGGTTATGCGAATATGCCGGGCAAAGCCTGCCCTTGCCACCGCCTTCACATGGTCGAGCACCGAATGGATATTGACCGGCAGACGATCGACAGGCCGTTCGTCGGAGAAGACCTCCATGCGATCGACCAGCGACACGATCCGGTCGGTCTCATCGCAGATGAGCCTCGTCAGCGCGCGGTCCTCATCGATGACAGATTGCTCGAGAAGCTGGGCCGCACCGCGAATGCCCGAGAGCGGATTCTTGATCTCGTGGGCGAGCATGGATGCAAGGCCGGTCACCGATCTGGCGGCGGCGCGATGCGTCAGCTGACGATCGATCTTGTCGGCCATCGAGCGCTCCTGGAACACGACGACGACGGAGCCGGGCTCGCTGATCACCGGCGCGACGTAAATGTCGACCAGCTTGTCCTGGCCAAGGCGGGGCGAACTTAGATCGACGCGATATTCGTTGACGGGCGCCTTGCGCTCCCGCACCTGATCGATCAAGGCCAGAAGCGGGCTTCCAAACGGAATGAAGGTGGAAATCTTGTAGCGCGCGAGGTGCGAGGCACTCGCCCCAAAAAACGATTCCGCCTCCCAGTTGGCGAAGGCGATCAAGCCCGCCTCGTCGACCATCACCACCGGATTCTGGATCGCGTTCAGCACTGCCATCGCAACGGGGCTGCCGGTATGATCGGCTTGAACCTTGTCCATCATGCCGCCTCCCGGCTTTCTGAAATTTCCAAACGGGCAGTGAGCGCGTCGCGAAGGCGCGAGACGACTTCTGCCGGTGTATGCGACGTCATGATTGCCGTCTTCTCCGGAACCGGCAGCAAAGGCGCGAAGCGCTCCAGATACCAGCCGAGGTGCTTGCGGGCATGACGGATAGCCGTCGCCTCGCCATAGAAATCCAGCATCATTTCGTAGTGTTCTGCAACGATGTCGGGGATAACGCTTGCTGTCGGCGCAGCTTCCCCCGCCAGCACGCCCGCATGCCATGGCCTTCCCTGGCAACCGCGGCCGATCATCACCGCATCGGCGCCCGAGCGGCGAAGGATTTCTTGCGCATCTTCCGGCGTATCGACATCGCCGTTTGCGATCAGCGGAACGGAAATCACGTCGCGAACTGCGCGGATCGCGTCCCAATCCGCCTTGCCTTCATAGAACTGCATACGCGTGCGTCCGTGAATGGTGATCAGCTTCACCCCTGCATCTTCGGCGCGCTTGGCGATCTCGGGCGCGTTGAGCGATTTTTCGTCCCAGCCGAGGCGCATCTTCAGCGTCACCGGAACATCGACGGCCCTCACGGTTGCCTCGATCAGGCTCAGCGCATGATCCGGATCGCGCATCAGCGCCGAGCCCGAATAGCCGCCGATCACCTTCTTGGCCGGACAACCCATGTTGATGTCGACGACATCCGCGCCGCTGCCAGCGGCGATTTTTGCGGCCTCGGCCATCCAATGCGCCTCGCGGCCGGCGAGTTGCACCATATGCGGCTTGAAGCCCGCAGTCCTCAGTCGCGACCATGATTCGGCGGTGTTATTCACGAGCTCCCGGCTCGCCACCATTTCGGTCACGACCAGGCCCGCGCCGTAGCGCCAGGCGAGTTGCCTGAAGGGCATGTCGGTGACGCCGGACATCGGCGCCAGCACAACGCGGTTGCGCACGGAGACATTTCCGATCTGCAAGGGCGCTGCAAGATTCATTCGATGCAATTGATTATCTTTCAGGCACACGGTAACGCTGCACTATTTTTAGCCATACTAAAGGGGCTTGCCAAGAGGCTTCGGTGAGAATTGATATTTTTTGGGCAGATGCTGGAAAGCGAGCCCCTAAGGCGGTAGAGCACTCATGCCACTTTCCGCACATTTTTAGGGATTTATGCCGCAAATGCATTCGAAGCAACCGATCTCGGCCGGAATTGTTATCGTCGCTGCTGGCCGCGGCGAACGGGCAGGCTCGCGTGAGGAGGGCCCGAAGCAATACCGCTTGATCGGCCGAAAGCCGGTTATCACCCATACGCTTGAAAACTTCATGACATGGGAGCACGCCGCCCATATCGTCGTCGTCATCCATCCTGACGACGAAGCGCTGTTCGCAAAGGCGTTTCGCCAGGTGCTGTCCGCCACACCGATCGAAACCGTTCACGGCGGGGCGACCCGACAGCAATCGGTTCTTGCTGGACTGAGGCATCTGAAGAACAAGGGCATTACGCATGTCCTCATTCACGATGCCGTCCGTCCCTTCTTCGACCGCCGGCTTCTCGACCGGATCGCGGATGCACTGGTAGGCGGAGCGCCAGCCGTCCTGCCGGCAATGCCCGTTGCCGACACGCTGAAACGCGCCGACGGCACGGGCACGGTTCTGGAAACGGTGTCGCGCGAGCATCTTTTCGCAGCCCAGACGCCGCAATCCTTCGCCTTCGATGCCATCCTCTCGGCACATGAAAAAGCAAGCGAGACCGGCCGCACGGACTTCACGGACGATGCTGCAATTGCCGAATGGGCGGGGATTCCCGTGACGATCGTCGAGGGTGCAGCCGATAACGTGAAACTGACGGTCAAACGGGATATCATCCTTGCCGACGACCGGCTTTCGTCATCGCAACTGCCCGACGTGCGCACCGGCAACGGCTACGATGTGCATCAATTGGAAGCCGGCGATGGGGTCACGCTCTGCGGCGTATTCATCCCGCACGATCAGAGGCTCAGGGGCCATTCGGATGCCGACGTCGCGCTGCATGCCCTGACGGATGCGCTGCTGGCCACCTGCGGTGCGGGCGATATCGGCGATTATTTTCCGCCGTCCGATCCGCAATGGAAGGGTGCCGCCTCGTGCATCTTCGTCAAACATGCGGCGAAGATCGTGCGCGAACGCGGCGGCACGATCATGAATGCCGATATCTCGCTGATCGCCGAGGCGCCGAGGGTCGCTCCGCACCGCGACGCGATGCGTGCCAATCTCTCCGAATTTCTCGGCATTTCGATCGATCGCTGTTCGGTGAAGGCGACCACGAACGAGACGATCGGCTTTGTCGGTCGACGCGAAGGCATTGCGGCGATCGCGACTGCCACAGTCGTCTATCGCGAAGCAAGGGGGTGAGCATGTTCCCAGCCGACATTCTTGCGCTCGCGGAAAGGATCGTCCGCGATTCCACGGTGGCAAAGACAATGATCTCGACGGCCGAATCCTGCACCGGCGGGCTGATCGTCGGAGCGCTCACGGAAATCTCCGGCTCCTCGGCAGTCGTCGATCGCGGCTTCGTCACCTATACCAACGCGGCCAAGATCGAGATGCTCGGCGTTCAGGAACGGACGCTCGAAGGCTTCGGCGCCGTTTCCGAAGAGACCGCACGGCAGATGGTCCACGGCGCGCTCTTGCGCTCCCGCGCCGACGTCGCGGTCGCCGTGACGGGGATCGCCGGGCCGGGCGGCGGTTCACCGGAAAAGCCGGTCGGGCTGGTTCATCTGGCGGCGAAATCGCGCAGCGGCGTGCTCATCCATCGCAAGATGCTCTACGGCGATATCGGCCGCGACAAAGTGCGTCTTGCAACCGTGCAGACCGCGCTGGAAATGCTGGTTGCACTCCAAGAACATGGAGTCTGGAACAAAGAGCGCTGATGCCCTATGCTGGATTTCATACCGAGGGGGTTACGTCGATGAAATATCTGGCCGCAATGGGAGTCGTTTTGAGCTTGGGCTGCGTATCAGCCGCCGAGGCGCCATCGAACTATCAAACGTATCATGGAATCCGTGTCGATTCAGACCCGCTATTGCTCGCGAAATACGACCGCGCGGTCGGATATTGCCAGTACGAGGCAATGTCCTGGCGGGGATCGCCAAATCCGTACAGCCTCGTTTACAACGCGGCCCTGAGAAGCTGTCTGTCCCGGCGCAACTTTATTGATCGGGGGGCATATGCCTATCCGGCAAACCGATACTTCGATCACTTCTTCGACCGCTAATGGCTGCGGCAGCAGCGCTTTGATCGTCAGAGCTAGTAGATCGCTTCCGCCCTCTTTTCGAAGGCCTCGGAAAACATGCGGAAGGCGCGGTCGAACATCGAGCCCATCAAGGCGCCGAGAATCCGGCTCTTGAACTCGTAATCGATGAAGAAATGGATGGTGCAGCCGCCCTCGGCTGCTTCCTCGAAGCGCCAGCGGTTGTCGAGATATTTGAACGGCCCGTCGATATATTTGACGTCGATGAAGCGCTCCGCCTTGTTGAGCAGCACCTGCGTCGTGAAGGTCTCGCGGATCGCCTTGTAGCCGACGGTCATGTCGGCAATCAACAAGATCTTGCCGTCGCGCTCCTTGCGGCTGCGGATGGACAGCGCTTCGCAGAGCGGCAGGAATTCCGGATAGCGTTCCACATCGGCTACGAGGTCGAACATCTGCTCGGCTGAATGCGGGACACGGTGATGCGTTTCAAATTGCGGCATAATCGGCAGTTAAGCGGGAGAACCAAGAAGATCAAGAAGCTCACGCATCTGGCGGCGTGATTTTAGCTGGAGAACCGGAACATCGGGGCCGTGAGCGGCCATGGCGGCGAGAACGATCGGCGAATGCTTCTTTTCGAAGTTCCAGATGTAGCTCAGGAATTCGAGATCGACCTTCTCCGGGCAGCCGGGCGTCATTTCCGGCCGTGTACGCCCAATCCACTTCAGCCAGCGGCTGACGGCGCCCCAGACACATATCAGGCGCGGCATGCGGACCCACAGGACGATATCGGTCCGCGGCAGCCGGAGATCGAAGCTCGACGTATTGGTCCCGTCCATGATCCAGCGATCTTGCCTGACCCATTTGGCAATCAACGCCCGCTGCTCGGGCCTTGCCCGTTCGACCCAGCCCGGCAGCCAGAAGAATTCCCGATCCATGGAAACGAAAGGCAGATCGAAGCGCTTGGCGATGGTACGAGCTAGGGTCGTCTTGCCGCCACCGGAACAGCCGATGACGAGTACGCGATCAGCCGCCTTCAGCCGATGGGCGGCATCCCTGACATCGCTCAACCAGGCCATGGCATCCTCCAAGAAAAAGCCGCGGGAAGATCGCCGCGGTTTTCAGAAAATGCAAGCCTTCGTTGATTATTCCGCCGCCATCAGCAGCTTCTTTTCGCGTGCCACCCTCAACCGGGCGAAGTCGTCGCCGGCGTGGTGCGAGGAGCGAGTGAGCGGGCTCGATGCCACCATCAGGAAGCCCTTGGTATAGGCGACCGTCTCGTAGGACTTGAATTCCTCCGGCGTCACGAATTTTTCGACCTTGTGGTGCTTGCGGGTCGGCTGCAGGTATTGGCCGATGGTCAGGAAGTCGACATCAGCGGTACGCAGATCGTCCATTAACTGCAGCACTTCGTTGCGCTCCTCGCCGAGGCCGACCATGATACCGGACTTGGTGAACATCGTCGGGTCCAGTTCCTTCACGCGCTGCAGCAGGCGGATCGAGTGGAAATAGCGGGCGCCGGGGCGGACCGTCAGGTAATTCGACGGCACGGTTTCCAGATTGTGGTTGAAGACGTCCGGCTTGGCGGCGACGACGCGCTCAAGCGCGCCCGGCTTGCGCAGGAAGTCCGGCGTCAGGATCTCGATCGTGGTTGCCGGAGAGACGGAGCGGATCGCCCAGATCACCTTCTCGAAATGCTCGGCACCGCCGTCTTCTAGATCATCGCGGTCGACCGAAGTGATGACGACGTGGGAAAGCCCCATCTCTTTGACGGCCTTGGCGACGTTGTCGGGCTCGGCCATGTCGAGCGCGTTCGGCTTGCCGGTCGAGACGTTGCAGAAGGCACAGGCGCGGGTACAGATCTCGCCCATGATCATGAAGGTTGCGTGCTTCTTGTCCCAGCACTCGCCGATATTCGGACATCCGGCTTCTTCGCAGACGGTGACGAGCTTGTTTTCCCTCACGATCGCGCGCGTTTCCGCATAGCCCTTCGAGGTCGGCGCCTTCACGCGGATCCAGTCCGGCTTGCGCAGCACTTCCGTATCTGGGCGGTTCGCCTTTTCCGGATGCCGCACGCGCTTGGCGTCGGGATTGATCGTGTCGAGGATGGTTACCATTGCAGTGTCAACTTTCCGCCGCCCCATGCGGCTTCATCGGTCTGCACATAAGCGTTTTGATCGAATCTTACAATTCAAGCCGTGATGTGCATTATCGCCGGACGAGCCGGGCGATGAATATCAGCAGGCAGGCGCCGAGGAAGCCGGTGACGAAGTAGCCGAGCCGTCCTCCCGCCACTTCGATATGAAACTGCGCCAGGATGGCCGTCGCGACCACCGAGCCGACGATGCCGAGCACGATATTGAGGAGAATTCCGTGTCGCGCTTCCATCAGCTTGCCGGCGAGCCAGCCCGCAAAACCGCCGATGATGATTGCCGCTATCCAGCCGACGCCTTCCATGAGTGCCCTTTTCCCTACGCTATCGCCCTTGCGATCAGCACCACGACGATGGCGCCGACCGTGGCGTGAATGATCTGCACGGCCAGCGCATTTTCAATGCCGAGCGATATGCCCAGCGCATTGAACAGATACCCGCCCACGAACGCGCCGATGATGCCGCTGAGCAGGCAGCGTATCAGACCGCCTCCGCCGACGACCAAGCTCGCGAGGAAGCCCGCGACGAGCCCGATCAGGAGGAAGACAAGCAATGCCTGCGTCTCCATGGACATGATGATTTCCTTTCGTTTTTTCCACCTTCGGATAGAGGGCGGAAAGGGAAATTATCAAGCGTTCAACACCCGACCGTAAGCGTCCAGCACGGCTTCCTTCATCGACTCCGAGACGGTCGGATGCGGGAAGATCGTGTGCATCAGTTCCTCCTCGGTCGTTTCGAGGTTCATCGCGACGACGAAACCCTGGATCAGTTCGGTCACTTCGGCGCCGACCATATGCGCACCGAGGAGCTCGCCGGTCTTCTTGTCGAAAATGACCTTGCAGAGGCCCTGATCCTCGCCGAGCGCGATCGCCTTGCCGTTTGCGGCGAAGGAGAAGCGGCCGACGCGGATATCGCGGCCGAGCTCCTTGGCCTTGGCTTCCGTCAGGCCGACGGAGGCAACCTGCGGCTGGCAATAGGTGCAGCCCGGAACCTTGCTCTTGTCGGTCGGGTGAACATTCGGCAGGCCTGCGATCTTTTCGATGCAGACAACGCCCTCGTGCTCGGCCTTGTGGGCAAGCATCGGCGGGCCGGCGACATCGCCGATCGCGTATATGCCGGGAACGTTGCTCTTGCCGTAGCCGTCGCTGACCACGCAGCCGCGATCCGTCTTTACGCCCAGCGCTTCAAGGCCGAGGTTTTCGATATTGCCTTGAACACCAATGGCGGAGATCATGCGGTCCGCCGTGATCTGCTGGACCTTGCCGTCGGCCGTCTCGACATGGGCCGTGATGCTGCCGGCGCCCTTCTCGACCTTCGTCACCTTGGCGCTCGTGAAGATCTTCATGCCGCGCTTTTCCAGCTGCTTGCGGGCGATGGCGGTCACTTCCGCATCCTCGATCGGCATGATCGTCGGAAGGACTTCGACCACCGTCACGTCGACGCCCATCGAGCGGTAGAAGCTTGCGAATTCGATGCCGATCGCACCCGAGCCCATGACGATCAGCGATTTCGGCAGGGCATCCGGCTTCAGCGCTTCGAAATAGGTCCAGATCAGCTTGCCGTCCGGTTCGATGCCCGGCAGCGCGCGCGGGCGGGCACCAGTTGCGATGATGATGTGCTTGGCGGTGTAAGTGCCTTCTCCCTTGACGCCCTTCGGCACAGGATGCTGTGGTTCGACTGCCGGCTTGGCGGACTTGCCGACGATGATCTCGCCGGGTTTGGTGATCTTGGCTTCACCCCAGATCACGTCGATCTTGTTCTTCTTCATCAGGAAACCGACGCCAGCGTTCAGGCGGCCGGAAACCGCGCGTGAGCGGGCAACGACGGCCTTGGTATCCGGCTTGACGCTGCCTTCAAGAACAAGACCGTAATCCTTCAGATGATTGGAATGGTCGAGAATCTCGGCCGAACGCAGCAGCGCCTTGGTCGGGATGCAGCCCCAATTCAGGCAGATGCCGCCCAGGTGCTCGCGTTCGACGATCGCGGTCTTCAGACCGAGTTGGCCGGCACGTACGGCCGCGACATAGCCGCCTGGACCGGAGCCGATGATGATGACGTCGTAATTCTCAGCCATGTTTTCCTGCCTTTTTCATCCGGCGAGGCGGGTCAAAAGTACCCACTCGTGTTTCCTGCTGTTTTCGAAAAGCGGCACGGCCTCAGCGCGGGCGGCTTGCGAAAATCCATTCTTCTCATACAGCGCGAGCGCTGCCTCGTTATCACTTGCGGTGATCAGGCTGACGGCCCGCCCGTCCGCTTTCTCGATCTGGTCGACCAGCAGCCGCTTTCCGATGCCGATGCCGCGCAGATGGCGGTAGACGGCCAGCGTGCCGATGAACCAGTTTCCGGCCGCCTGCTTCTGCAGCGCGATCACCGGCCCCAGGGCAGGGCGATCCGCCGCGACCGCTCCGATCTCCCCGCCGAGCGTATAGCCCACCGCTGTTCCGGCGATCTCGCCATAGGCGTCGGCAATCACCGCACTCTGCCAGTTCCCCCAGGCGCCATCGCGGCTCATCTTCATCCGGCCCCGCTCCAGCGGCGTATCGGCGCTGCCGCCCGCCACCTCCGCGAACCAAAGCCAAGAAGCAAAGCCATGCGAGCCGATGTCCACGAGGATGGCCAGCTCCGCAGCATCCCGCCGTTCTGCCGGCCGCAGCGCGGCGAAAGAGGCCATGGTCAAAGCCCCAGCATCATCCGCACAGTCGATTCCAGCCCGCGCCCGAGGGCGCGGGTATTTTCCGCATCGAGATGGATGCCGTCGATCGGCGTCGTCTTCGCGACGGAATTGCCGTCGAAGAAGCCGCAACCGAGTTCGTCGGCAAGGTCACGGTAAAGCGTAGCGAGTTTTGCCGATTCCTCGATGCCGCCCGGGAACGAAGCGGCAAAGGGCGCATTCCCTGTGGCGCAGATCGCCGGCGGCGCGATGATCAGGATGTCCGGCCCATCGAATTCGAAGGGCCAGGCATGATTGCGGATAAGGCGCACCAAACGGGCGATGCCCTGGCAGGCGGCAAAAGCAGATCCCGCCACGACCGACTTCATGTCGTTGGTACCGAGCAATATGATGACGAGGTCGAGCGGCGCATGCGTCTGCAGGATCGTCGGCAAGACGCGCGCACCGTTGCGATCGCAATCGGCGAGATGGTCGTCGAAAGCGGTCGTCCGGCCGTTCAAGCCTTCCGGAATGACATGCGCCGCACCGCCGAGCGCTGCCTGCAAAACGCTCGGCCAGCGGTCCTCATAGGCATGCCGTGCCAGCGACATCGGATCGTAGCCCCAGGTCAGCGAGTCGCCATAGCAAAGAACGGTCTTCGTCATTTCCGTCTCCGCTCAACGATCAGACGAGCATGCCCATTGGGGTTTCGATGTAGCCCTTGAAAGCCTGCAGCAGCTCGGCGCCGAGCGCGCCGTCGACGCAGCGGTGATCGGTCGAAAGCGTGACGCTCATCACGGTCGCGATCGCCATTTCGCCCTTCTTGACGATAACGCGCTGCTCGCCTGCTCCGACCGCAAGGATCGTCGCATGCGGCGGATTGACGACGGCTGCAAAGTCCTTCACGCCCATCATGCCCATGTTCGAGACCGACGTCGTGCCGCCCTGGTATTCCTCGGGCTTCAGCTTGCGGTCCTTGGCGCGCTTGCCGAGATCCTTCATCTCGTTGGAGATGACGGAGAGCGTCTTTTCCTCAGCCTTGCGAATGATCGGGGTGATCAGCCCGCCCGGAATGGAGACAGCAACGCCGACATCGGCATGCTTGTGCTTGACCATGTTGTTTTCGGTCCAGGACACATTCGCGTCCGGAACGTCGCGCAGCGCGAGCGCCATGGCCTTGATGACCATGTCGTTGACGGAGAGCTTGTAAGCCGGGGCGCCATCCTTGCGCGGGGCAGCATCGTTGAGCTGGGCGCGAAGCGCCAAAAGCGCATCCAGCTCGCAGTCGACGGTGACGTAGAAGTGCGGGATGGTCTGCTTGGACTCCACCAGGCGGCGGGCGATCGTCTTGCGCATGCCGTCATGTGGCACCAGCTCGTAGGAGCCCGGTTCGAAGAGCTTGAGGACAGCCTCTTCCGTTGGGCCCTTGGCTGCAGCCGGAGCGGCCTGCGGCGCGACAGCGGGAGCCGCTTTGGCGCCAGCACCGGCGACAGCAGCCTCGACGTCGCTCTTGACCACACGGCCGTGCGGGCCGGAACCGGCGATTGCGTAAAGGTCGATGCCGGCTTCCCTGGCCAGACGCCGCGCGAGCGGCGAGGAGAAGGTGCGTGTGCCGCCCTCGCCCTTCGAGACCGCCTGCGGCACCTCGCTGTGAGGGCTCACATTGGCATTTGCAGCGAGTGGGGCGGCTGGCGCCGTGCCTTTTCCTGTCTCATCTTGAGGAGGTGGAGGCGCGGAAGCGCTCTCCGCTTTCGCCTCGGGGGACGCCGCAGCCGCCGCAACGTCCTCGCCTTCGCCGGCAAGAACCGCAATCAGCGCATTGACTTTGACGCCTTCCGTACCGGCCGGAATGACGATCTTGGCGACAGTGCCTTCATCGACGGCTTCGACTTCCATCGTGGCCTTGTCGGTCTCAATCTCGGCGATCACATCGCCGGACTTGACGGTGTCGCCTTCCTTGACGAGCCACTTGGCCAGATTGCCTTCTTCCATCGTCGGAGAAAGGGCTGGCATCGTGATGTTGATAGGCATCGAAATACCCTCCCCTTATTTGTAGCAGACAGTCTTCACCGCATCGACGACTTCGCCGACGTTCGGCAGAGCCAGCTTCTCAAGATTGGCGGCATAGGGCATCGGAACGTCCTTGCCGGCAATCGTCAGGATCGGCGCGTCGAGATAATCGAAGGCCTGCTGCATGACGCGGGTTGCGATTTCGGTGCCGACGGAGGACTGCGGATAGCCTTCCTCGACGGTGACCAGGCGGCCGGTCTTCTTGACCGATTCGACGACGGCCGGCAGGTCCATCGGACGGATGGTGCGCAGGTCTATCAGCTCGACGTCGATGCCGAGCTTTTCGAGTTCGGCGGCAGCCTTCGTGGCATAGGTCATGCCGATACCCCACGAAACAACGGTCGCATCCTTGCCCGGACGGTGGATACGGGCCTTACCGATCGGCAGGACGAAGTTATCGAGCTTCGGCACGTCGAAGTGCTGGCCGTAGAGAATTTCGTTTTCGAGGAAGATCACCGGGTTCGGGTCGCGGATGGCGGCCTTGAGCAGGCCCTTGGCGTCGGATGCCGTATAGGGCATGACGACCTTGAGGCCCGGGATCTGGCTGTACCAGGCAGCATAGTCCTGGCTGTGCTGGGCGGCCACGCGGGCAGCCGCGCCGTTCGGGCCGCGGAAAACCATCGGAGCACCCATCTGGCCGCCGGACATGTAGAGCGTCTTGGCGGCGGAGTTGATGATCTGGTCGATCGCCTGCATGGCGAAGTTGAAGGTCATGAACTCGACGATCGGCCGCAGGCCTGCCATCGCAGCGCCGACGCCGACGCCGGCAAAGCCGTGCTCGGTGATCGGGGTATCGACCACGCGGAGCGGGCCGAATTCCTGCAGAAGCCCCTGGGTCACCTTGTAAGCGCCCTGGTATTCGGCGACTTCCTCACCCATGACGAAGACGCTCTCGTCGGCGCGCATTTCCTCGGCCATGGCGTCGCGGAGCGCTTCGCGGACGGTCATCGACACCATTTCGGTGCCGGCCGGGATTTCCGGATCATTCGGTACGAAAGCCTTAGGTTCAGCCGGAACGGGCGCAGCGGCAGGCTTTTCTTCTGCCTGTTGGACAGGAGCAGCCGGCGCGGGCTGTGCGGCAGGCGCAGCGGACATGTCGGATTCCGACTCGCCGTCCTGCAGTAGCACCGCGATCTTGGCATTCACCTTGACGTTCTCGGTGCCGGCTGGGACCAGCAGCTTGCCGATCGTGCCTTCGTCGACGGCTTCGACTTCCATGGTCGCCTTGTCGGTTTCGATTTCGGCAATCACGTCACCGGAAGTGACCTTGTCGCCTTCCTTCTTGAGCCATTTGGACAGCGTGCCTTCTTCCATCGTCGGAGAAAGGGCGGGCATGAGGATATCAATAGGCATGGGTTCCCTCCCCGATTAGAGCAGAATGTCGGTATAGAGCTCGGATACATCCGGCTCCGGATCGGCCTGGGCGAAATCGGCGCTGTCAGCAACGATATCGCGCACGTCCTTGTCGATGGACTTCAGATCGTCTTCCGACGCCCAGCCCTTCTCGATGAGGCGCAGGCGCACCTGCTCGATCGGATCGGATTCGGAGCGCATCTTCTGCACTTCGTCCTTCGAACGATACTTCGCCGGGTCGGACATCGAATGGCCGCGATAGCGATAGGTCAGCATTTCGAGGATCATCGGACCCTTGCCGGAACGGCAGTATTCAATCGCCTCGTCGGCAGCAGCCTTGACGGCGCGCACGTCCATGCCGTCCACCTGGATGCCCGGAATGCCGAAGGACGCGCCGCGCTTGGAGAAGTCGGCCTGCGCGGTAGCGCGGGCGGTCGAAGTGCCCATGGCGTAACGGTTGTTCTCGATTACGTAGATGACGGGCAGCTTCCAGAGCTGCGCCATGTTGAAGCTTTCGTAGACCTGACCCTGGTTGGCCGCGCCGTCGCCGAAATAGGCGACGCTGACATTGTCGTTGCCGCGATACTTGTTGGCAAATGCCAGGCCGGTGCCGAGCGAAACCTGGGCGCCGACGATGCCGTGGCCGCCGTAGAAATGCTTTTCCTTGGAGAACATGTGCATGGAGCCGCCCTTCCCCTTGGAATAGCCGCCCCTGCGCCCTGTCAGTTCCGCCATCACGCCGCGGGCGTTCATGCCGGTCGCCAGCATATGGCCATGATCGCGGTAGCCAGTGATCACCTGGTCGCCTTCCTTGAGGGCGAACTGCATGCCGACGACGACCGCTTCCTGGCCGATATAAAGGTGACAGAAACCGCCTATGAAGCCCATGCCGTAAAGCTGGCCTGCCTTTTCCTCGAAACGGCGGATGAGCAGCATTTCGCGATAGGCCTTGAGCTCGGTATCGCGATCGAAATCGGCGATAGCCCCGCCATTCGATTGCTTGCTGTGAGGTTTTGCGCTGGTCTTGCGGCTGGAAACGGTCGCGGTCTTTCGCGGCGCCATTCAACCCTCCCTATGGGTTTGTCGTTTCTTGGGTGGCGCGTACCATAGGGAAGAAATTTGGCCACAGCAATGCCATAAATGCATGGCACGTATTCTGCTTTAAGCCATTGATAAACCAATAGAATTGCAGATTAACCTATTTCCGGTTAATTTGCATAAGAATTGAATATGACGATTTCGTCGCCCCGCGACATGTTCAGTTGATAGCGGGCTTTTTCGTCCAGCATGTCCTTGTCGAGCGAACCATCGCTCAACAGCGCGACCTGCTGTTCCAGATGTTCGCGTTTCACTTTCAAGACCGCAAGCTCGCGCTCGCGCGCAATCCGGCGCTTCTCAAAGCCTTCCGTGGCCCGAAGACCATAGTCGCCGTGAATGCAGTGATAACCGAAATAGGAGAGAAAAGCGACCGTCATGGCCGGAATGACGAACCGCCCAATCTTTCTCTTCTTATGATGTTTTGTCCACATACGCACACATGCTCTGAAACGCATTACCGATTGCAGCGAGCTTACGCCTGAGAGATTAACCGTCCGTTGACTATGAATTTCGCGCAATAAAAAACCCGCGCCGGTGAAGCGCGGGTTTCAAACAACTGATTCTTAAAGACTATCAGCCGCGGATGATCGAGCGGCCGGCGTAGCGGGCCTGCGGGCCGAGACCCTCTTCGATGCGGATCAGCTGGTTGTACTTTGCCAGACGGTCCGAGCGCGACAGCGAGCCCGTCTTGATCTGACCGCAATTGGTGGCGACCGCCAGATCGGCGATCGTGGAGTCTTCCGTTTCGCCGGAGCGGTGCGACATGACGGCGGTGTAGGCTGCCTTGTGCGCGGTGTTGACGGCGTCGAGCGTTTCCGTCAGCGAGCCGATCTGGTTGACCTTCACGAGGATCGAGTTGGCGACGCCCATGCGGATGCCGTCGCGCAGGCGCTCCGAGTTGGTGACGAAAAGGTCGTCGCCGACCAGCTGCACTTTCTTGCCGGCGAGGTCCGTCAGAGCCTTCCAGCCGTCCCAATCGTCTTCAGCCATGCCGTCTTCGATCGAGATGATCGGGTACTTGCCGGCGAGATCGGCGAGATATTCGGCCATGGCGCCCGATTCCAGCGTGCGGCCCTCTCCTTCGAGAACGTACTTGCCGTCCTTGAAGAATTCCGTCGAGGCGCAGTCGAGACCGAGGCAGATGTCGTCACCCGGCTTGTAGCCGGCTTTCTCGATCGACTTCATGATGAAGTCGAGCGCTTCCGGCGCGCTCTTCAGGCCCGGCGCGAAACCGCCCTCGTCGCCAACATTGGTGTTATGACCTTGGGCCGACAGTTCCTTCTTGAGGACGTGGAAGACTTCCGAGCCCACGCGAACCGCTTCGCGGATCGAATCGGCGCCAACCGGCAGGATCATGAACTCTTGGAAGTCGATCGGGTTGTCGGCATGCGCGCCGCCGTTGATGATGTTCATCATCGGAACCGGCAGGAGATGGGCACTCGCACCGCCGACATAGCGGTAGAGCGGCAAGCCGGATGCCTGGGCGGCCGCCTTGGCAACGGCGAGCGACACGCCGAGGATGGCATTGGCGCCGAGGCGCGACTTGTTCGGTGTGCCGTCCAGTTCGATCATGATGTTGTCGATCTGGATCTGGTTCTCGGCATCGATGCCGCCGATCGCGTCGAAGATTTCCGTGTTGGCAGCCTCGACGGCCTTTTCGACACCCTTGCCAAGATAGCGCTTGCCGCCATCGCGAACTTCGACGGCCTCATGCGCACCGGTCGAGGCGCCTGACGGCACGGCCGCACGGCCCATGCTGCCATCTTCGAGATAGACATCGACTTCAACGGTCGGATTGCCTCGGCTGTCGAGAATCTCGCGGGCGATAATGTCGGTAATTGCGGTCATGATCTCTTCCTGCTCGGTGGGTGATAAATCGTTCGAAGCTGTTTAATCGAAGGCACGCAAATTACAATGCCACACCGACGACACACACGGCTGGCACGGGCCTATAGCGCGAATATGTCAGGCTTTTGAAGAGACCGCTTGCCACGTCATCAATCCGCTGCCAGCGAGCTCGTTCCGGCACTTCGAAACCTCAGGTTTTGAAAACAACCTCCATCACTTTCGATCTGGTTGTAAATTTATCGGTCAGTAACCAATCAATATTATAATTAATACTCACTGAGGAAATACTGCCCCGCTCTCCGGCAAGTAGTATTGCATGATGCACTTCCTCGTGCGGTCCAAACCCGCCTGATTATGCGGACCTTCACGATTTCAGGTTCCCACGGAAATTCCAAATAATTTCAACGAACAGCATCTGTTCGCTATTCAATTCATGGGGCGCAGGATGAAACTCAATATTGCACGCAGTCTTGCAATCTTCGCGGTGGTCGTCACGGCTGGATTGATCGCTTCGATCGGCATACAGAATTACGCCTTCAACAAGCTGCGGGTGAACGGCGAGATGTACAGGCAGATCATCTACGGCAAGGACCTCGTCGCCGATATTCTGCCGCCGCCCCTCTACCTCGTCGAATCCTACATGCTTGCGCTCGAAGCGGTGCAGCGCCCCGACGTTGCGAAGAAAAACATCGACCGCATCGAAAACATCCTGAAACCCGCTTATGAGGATCGCCGCAAATATTGGCTGACGACGGCGCTCAGCGCTGACCTCAAGCAAAAGCTCCTGCACGATGTGCTCGCCAAAGGCGACGTGTTTTGGAAGGTGATGTTGGAGGAACTCGCGCCGGCCATTCTCAAGAATGACTCCGCAGTCATCCCGGCGTCCTTCGAAAAACTTGCGACGAATTTCCATATTCATGAAAGCGCCGTCAACGAGCTCGTCGATATGGCGAATGCCTTCCTGGCGGATGCCGAAAAGGAAGCCGCAGAACAGACACGCATCCTCTCGACCATCACGCTTGCAGCTGCCGCAGTCTCGCTTTGCTTGCTTCTCGGCGGCCTGTACGTCTTCCGACGCCGCGCCATCGTGCCGCTCTCGGCGATGCGCGACTATATGGCGATCCTTGCCGGCGGCGACTATTCGAAGGAAGTGCCCTTCAGCCGCCGCGGCGATGAGATCGGTGAGATGGCGCGCGCCGTTACCGTCTTCCGCGAAGCCGCCGAAGAGCGGAACAATATCCGCGAGCGCCAGGATGCCGAACGTCAGGCCCAAACGCAGCGTGATGCGGCGCTTGCCGCCACCAAGGCAGGTGAGGAAGCCGTCCGCGAGCGCGTCATCGCGAGCCTGAGCCGCGGCCTGGAACGCCTTTCCGGCGGCGACCTCACCGTCCAGCTAAGTGAGCCCTTCGAAGCGGCTTATGAAAATTTGCGCGAACAGTTCAATTCGAGCATCCACACGCTTTCCGGCGCGATGACGGAAATCGCGGCCGTCACGAATACGGTTCGGACCGGTTCCGGCGAAATCGCGTCGAGCACGGACGACCTGGCCCGGCGCACCGAGCATCAGGCCGCTTCGCTGGAGCAAGCAGCCTCGGCGCTCGACCAGATCACGGTCACCGTCAAGAACTCGTCGGAACGAGCCAATGAAGCGAACGCGATGATGATGGCGACCAAGGAAAGTGCCAGCTATTCGGCAACCGTCGTGCATGAGGCGGTCGCTGCGATGGAGAAGATCGAGGCATCATCTGTGCAGATCGGCGAGATCATCAACGTCATCGATGAAATCGCCTTCCAGACCAACCTCCTCGCGCTCAATGCCGGCGTGGAAGCCGCCCGCGCCGGTGAAGCCGGAAAGGGTTTTGCAGTCGTTGCGCAGGAAGTGCGCGACCTTGCCGGCCGCTCTGCCAATCTAGCGAAGGAAATCAAGCAGTTGATCGAGACGTCTTCCAATCAGGTGTCAGCCGGCGTTGCACTGGTCAACCGCACCGGTGAGGCGCTCAGCAATATCGATCAGCAGGTTTTCAGGGTCACGGCGCTGATCGAGGCGATCGTGCGTTCCTCTTCCGAACAAACGACCGCTCTCCTGGAAGTCAACGCCGCCGTCAACACAATGGACAGCGTCACGCAGAAGAACGCGGCGATGGTTGAGCAGACGAGTGCAGCTTGCCGCGAACTTGGTGAAGAGGCGATACACCTCAATCACCTGCTGTCCCGTTTCCGTCTCGACGACCTGACGGCCCCTACCGCAACGCGGTCGCACTCAAGCCAAAGGATGGCGCTTGCAGGCTGACGGCAGGCACCTCATGTCCGTTCAAGCCGCCTTGGCGATCGCGTCGAAGGCCAGCAGCTTTTCGAGCAGCCGGGGCATGTCCTTCAGATGGACCATGTTCGGGCCGTCGGACGGTGCGTGATCGGGATCCTCATGCGTCTCGATGAAGACGCCTGCCACGCCGACGGCGACGGCTGCGCGTGCCAGCGTCTCGACGAACTCCCTCTGCCCGCCGGTCGAGCCGCCCTGCCCGCCGGGTTGCTGCACCGAATGGGTGGCATCGAAAACGACGGGGGCGCCCATGGCCGCCATGATCGGCAACGAGCGCATGTCCGAGACCAGCGTGTTATAGCCGAAGGAGGCCCCGCGCTCGCAAAGCATGATGTTCGGATTGCCGGTGGCATTCAGCTTGCCGAGGACGTTCTTCATATCCCAGGGTGCCAGGAACTGGCCCTTCTTCACATTGATCGCCCGGCCCGTCTTGGCGGCGGCAACGAGGAGGTCCGTCTGGCGGCTGAGGAAGGCCGGGATCTGCAGGATGTCGACGACCGGCGCGACGGCAGCGCACTGCTCTTCCGTATGAATGTCCGTCAGCACCGGAAAACCGAATTCCTTCTTGAGGTCGGCAAAGACTTCTAGCGCCTTTTCAAGGCCGATGCCGCGCTGAGCGGACAGCGAGGTCCGGTTCGCCTTGTCGAAGGACGACTTGTAAACCAGGCCGATGCCGAGCATTTTGCACAGCTCGCTCAAAACGCCGGCCACCATGAACGCATGCTCGCGGCTCTCCATCTGGCAGGGCCCGGCAATCAGTGACACCCTGCCGCTGTTGGAAAAGACGACGCGGCCGGCACCTTCGCCGACTGCGACTTCGGAATTCGTATTGCTCATTGGGTCTCCTCGAAGGCGAAGATCGCACCCTGGCCGGGCGCCGGCTTCACCAGGACTCTGTTGTTCTTGCGTGTATAGGTCATCCCGTTATCAGCCAAAAGCGCTTCTGTCACGGCAAGATCGGTGGAGCGGAATACGATAGCGCTGCCTCTCAGCCCCTTATCTGCGGTTAACGGCAGCGAATCGAAATAAGCCTCCATCCCTTCCGGCGACAGCAGGCTAATCCTGGTATTCGCTGACGCGATCGCCACGCCGAACGGCGTCCGCTCGATTCCCGTCGTAGACACGGCCAACTGAAGAAACGAGCCGAAAGCTTCAGGCTCTGGCGCGCTTAGCACGATCTCCGAGATACCGGTCGCGCCATTCGCATGCTTTTCCAGCGCGCTGCGATCGGCCGGAAAGGCGTTGATACGCTGGCAGGCGAAGAGGAAGAAATCCGGCACCCGAAGATCGGCGGCAAAGGCAAGCTTGAAAGTCCCCGTCGATTGCGACCCGTCCGGCATCTTGATCAGGCGCGAAAACTCCAGCATGCCGCCGCCGCTCTTTCTCGCCCGCACGAAGTGCGCATGATCGGCGTCCGCGTCTTCCGTGGCGAACACGGCCGCAGAGAATCCGTCATTGCCGCAGCGGAAGCGAAAGGCTTGGTCGCGTGCCACAAAGACGTTTCCGTGCCGCACTGCCTCTTCACATTCCTTCGCGCTCGCAACGCCAAGCGGCTCGAGATAGGTCTTGTCGGAGAAGAAAACGCAGGCATTCACCGTGCCGAAAGGATGACGGCCCTCAGCGGCAACCGTGAACCCCAATCGTCCCAGCCGCTCCCGCGCGAGATCGATGTTGGTGACAGGCAGAACAAGATGATCCAGCGGATGCGGCATGGCGTCACGTCTCCGTTTCCTGTGCCGAAAGATGTGTGCCGGGTATCTCGGCATTGCAAGCCGGGCGCCCTATCCGGCAAACAAAAAGTTTCGAAAACGAACACAGTTGAGGGGAAATTTTACGAAAATTTAGGTACTTGCGGAACACATATGGAACATATAGTGTCTGTTCTGGCTTTGTTTCACGAAACTGGGGTTAAACTTCGATGCTGACGCGCAAACAACAGGAGCTTCTCCTCTTCATACATGAGCGCATGAAAGAATCCGGCGTGCCGCCGTCCTTTGACGAAATGAAGGATGCGCTGGATCTCGCGTCCAAATCCGGTATCCATCGGCTGATCACCGCACTGGAAGAGCGCGGTTTCATTCGCCGCCTACCGAATCGGGCTCGCGCGCTTGAGGTGATCCGGCTTCCGGAAGCCTATAGCCCGAGCATTCAGCCCCGCCGCGGCTTTTCGCCGAGCGTCATCGAGGGCAGCCTCGGCAAGCTGCAGCCTACGGCCGTCCCGCCGAAGCCGGCGAACGAAGGAAATAACAGCTCCGTTTCGGTTCCCGTCATGGGCCGGATCGCGGCAGGCGTTCCAATCTCGGCGATCCAGAACAACACACACGACATCAACGTTCCAGCCGACATGCTCGGCTCCGGCGAGCACTACGCGCTCGAGGTCAAGGGCGATTCGATGATCGAGGCTGGTATCTTCGACGGCGACACGGTCATCATCCGCAACAGCAGTACCGCAAACCCCGGCGATATCGTCGTGGCCCTGGTCGACGACGAGGAAGCGACGCTGAAACGGTTCCGTCGCAAGGGTGCTTCGATTGCGCTCGAGGCCGCAAACCCTGCCTACGAAACCCGCATCTTCGGACCAGATCGCGTCAAGGTTCAGGGCAAACTCGTCGGCCTCATCCGCCGTTATCACTGACCGGCGGCGCATCGCCGGCAAAGTACCGCTGCGCCAATCATAGGCGCGGTGGCGGCTCCAGGGACGATCGAGTTTCTCGAAGGCGGTTGTGATTTGTGCTGCTCCGCTTCCAAAGCGCAATTCAATAGCGCCGGCTTTCCGAAAGGTTTCGCCCGTGAAGGGCATCGCGCCGGATCGGCAGAGCGCAGCCTGACCGGCGCAACGACGATGTCCGCGGTATGGCAAGCAGGACCAAGACAGGACGCATTGTCAAGCACCGTCAGCACGGGCGACCAAAAGCGTCGAGACTGACACGATCGTGGTGCCAATATGCCGGAGCTTCGTGCGCAGCGGAGTAAGCAGCGGGAAGCCGGTGACTGCTACCGGAAGTACCAGCCCGGCAGCCTGCCACGCCGATGTCGCCACCCATGAGGATACCGTCCTTGCGGTCGCGATCCAGATCGAGCCCGAAACCGACCACCCTCCATTGCAGCGCGTCGAGCCCGAAGGGCATCAGTAGCATGGCAATTAAACCCGCAGGCATGATGCGGAAATGCGCAGCGTGCTCGTTTTCAACTCCGGCCTGCACCCAGCCCGGCGGCACCTCTTAATACAACCCCGAATGCAGCCAACGGGCGTTTCAGCAACAATAATCGATTGAAAAAAGCCAAAAAAATTGGATTGCCAAAAGCCGAATTAAATCATTGGCTTCCGTTATGCGCCTCCGGCATCGCAGGAGTGTCTAAAAGTTGATACTGCGATGCACAAAATGGCGCCACGGTAACTTGGCATTGGCGCCGTGATCATATAGCTATCGGAGAGGACGCTTAACCCTATGGCGCTTTTATGGCGCCGCCGCCAGTTTGGAGGATCAGCATGACGGATCAAAGCGCAACAATCAAAGTCGGCGACAAAACCGCCAATCTTTCCGTGAAAAGCGGAACGATCGGTCCGGATGTCATCGACATTGGTGCACTGTACAAAAACACCGGTTCCTTCACCTACGATCCTGGTTTCACCTCGACCGCTTCCTGTGAATCGAAGATCACATACATCGACGGCGATGAAGGCGTTCTGCTGCATCGCGGCTACCCGATCGAACAGCTTGCCGAGCACGGCGACTTCCTGGAAGTCTGCTATCTGCTGCTTTACGGTGAACTGCCGACGGCCGCGCAGAAGAAGGACTTTGACTTCCGCGTCACGCATCACACCATGGTGCACGAGCAAATGTCGCGCTTCTTCACCGGCTTCCGCCGCGACGCGCATCCGATGGCCGTCATGTGCGGCTGCGTCGGCGCTCTGTCTGCCTTCTACCACGACTCGACGGACATCACCGATCCACATCAGCGCATGGTTGCAAGCCTGCGCATGATCGCCAAGATGCCGACGATCGCGGCCATGGCCTACAAGTACTATATCGGCCAGCCCTTCGTTTACCCGAAGAACGATCTCGACTACGCCTCGAACTTTTTGCGCATGTGCTTCGCGGTTCCTTGCGAAGAATATGTCGTGAACCCGGTCCTTTCACGCGCCATGGACCGTATCTTCATCCTGCATGCCGACCACGAGCAGAACGCATCGACCTCGACGGTCCGTCTCGCCGGCTCCTCGGGCGCCAATCCGTTCGCCTGCATCGCAGCCGGCATTGCGTGCCTCTGGGGTCCGGCTCATGGCGGTGCAAACGAGGCGGCCCTCAACATGCTTTCGGAAATCGGCACGGTCGACCGCATTCCGGAATATATCGCCCGCGCCAAGGACAAGAACGATCCGTTCCGCCTGATGGGCTTCGGTCACCGCGTCTATAAGAACTACGATCCGCGCGCCAAGATCATGCAGAAGACGACGCATGAGGTTCTCGCCGAACTCGGTCACAGGGACGACCCGCTTCTCGAAGTCGCGATGGAACTGGAACGCATCGCGCTGACCGACGAATACTTCATCGAAAAGAAGCTCTATCCGAACATCGACTTCTATTCCGGCATCACGCTGAAGGCACTCGGCTTCCCCACGACGATGTTCACCGTACTCTTCGCGCTGGCACGCACCGTCGGCTGGATCGCCCAGTGGAACGAGATGATCGAAGATCCGCAGCAGCGCATCGGCCGTCCGCGCCAGCTCTATGTCGGCGAGCCGCAGCGCGACTACGTTCCGGTTTCGAAGCGTTAGGCCGCTTCCTCCCGAAACAAAACCCGGTCAGGGATCCAGTTCTTGACCAGAGTGCGGAATATCAACAGCCGCAAAAGCCGGTCGAGAACGCCGGCTTTTGCGGCTATTTTTTTGTTCAGAATTCCCCTGAGTTTTCAGGTGATCTGACTTTGTCGCGAGCCTTAAGGATCCTTGCAGCAACCCCATTTCTGCGATGGGTGGAAAGCGCCAGCCGGCTAGGGAACCCGCTTGGACGCGCGCCGATCGATAAAAGCCGCGAAAAGTGCCGCCAGTAACGCGAGCGATGCCGACATTAGCAACATGCCGAGCAGCGCATGGACCGCGCCTGGTTCCTTGAGAAACAGACCGGCGATGGAGGCTATGAGCGCTCCGCCGGCGATTGACATCGCGGCGGCCAACCCTGCGGCAGTGCCCGCGAGATCGGCACGGACGGACATCACGCCCAAGTTCGCAGCGGGCATCGTCAACCCATTGCCGATGCCGATAAACATACAAGGTCCGAAGAACGCCAGAACGTGGGTGATGCCCGACATCGACAGGCTCAGGCCGACCAGCAGCCCCATGCAAGTCAAGAGACGTGCAACAACAATGGTGGCGTTTCGTGGGTTTCGGGACCCGTAGCGGCCAGCCAAATAGCTGCCCAGGATGAAGCCAGCCGGAACCATTCCCATGTAGAATCCCAGCTTCGCGCTTGATCCGTCAATGGCCAACGGCGCGCCTCCCAGGAAGATATAAAGCGTCCCCATGGAGCAGGCCATGCACAGGGTGTAGGCCCAGAAACCGGCCGCGCCCAAGAGATGCATATATGAAGCAAGGTAGTTCCTCGTCGATTTCGCCGAGGGTGTGGCGGTTTCTCTCAACTCCCGCATGGACGGGGCCAGGATCGCCGCACCGAACATCGCAAGAACGGCGAAGATCGCCCGCCATCCGAACAGTTCGTCCAACACCCCGCCAAACGTAGGGCCGAGCATGGGCGCAATTGCCCATCCCATGGCGGCGTAACCAATTCTGCTTGCGGCCTCGCGTTCGCCCGATGTTTCCTTGATAACGACGAGAACGACGGAAAAGCAGGCAGAGATAGACGCTTGCATCGCTCGAAACAGAAGGAAAACGCCAATATTGGGCGCAAGGGCACAGCCAACGGACGCGACGACGAAGATGGAAATTGCCATCAATGCAACGGGCCTGCGTCCATAGCGATCCGACATTGCGCCTGCGATGAGGTTCGTCAGGGCGCTGACAATCGCATAACCGGCAACCGAAAGGTTGACGAGCGTGAAATCAGCTTGGAACGTGGCGGCAATGTTCGGAAGCGACGGCAAGATCATATTCACCGGCAACGCCGAAAGTGCCGTAAGTAGGATAAGAATTGTGCGCCGGGGCGTAGCCGCAGCCGAAGTCACGACCGGGTTTCCGGCGCTCTGTTTGCTGGGAACCTGAATGGGATTGTCGCTCATCATTGTTTGTCCATCTTGCCAGTGGGGATTATGGAAATCTGACGAGGCGCGGCCCCAATTTCGGGCATAAAAAAAGGCCCCGTCAGGAGCCTGCTTACCGCGCATGGGTGCTTTCGCCGGGTGGTTATACCATCCTGCCCATGCGCTCCATCACCACTACGAGAACCATTGTGATATTCATTCCATCGTAGCTAGACGCAAAGTTGCATGTCGTCAATGACTGCTCTGCTACATGTCTGTGAGCGGCCGATGCCACAATGCAGTTGGGCACCCGGTCAGAAATGGCCGTTTTTTTTCTTGTTCAGAAGGTCGAGAACGACGTCAGCCGCCCGTTCCCCCGGCGGCTTTTCCGTCTGCATGCGTTGCCAGACAAAGTCGAAACCTTCAATCATTGCGCGCCGCTGGAGTGTGTCGCTGGAAAGCCTCTCCATCCAGCGTGCCAGGCTGGCGCCGCGAACGACCTCGTTGATATATTCCGGCACGACGGCGTAGTCAGCGATCAGATTCGGGATTGCGCCAGTCCACGTTTTGATACGCCGCGTCATCATCGTGATGATCCAGTCTGTCTTGTAGACCGAGACTGTCGGCACGCCTGTAAGTGCAAGCTCAAGGATGACGGTCCCTGACGCAGCCATTGCCGCATCAGCCTCCGCGAAAGCCTGCCATTTCTGTTCATTACCAGTCAGGATCTCAGGTTTCGTTTCCCAGTCCTTCACAATGTCGCGAACCATCGATTCTCTGCGGCTGACCGTCGGCATCAGGAAACGCACGTCGCCGTTGCGCGCCACCAGTTCATTCACGGCCTCGCGAAAATAGGGAAGCAGCTTCGTGATTTCCGACGAGCGCGATCCGGGCAGCAGCATGATCGTCTTCCGGCCTTCGGCGTCAGTCTGGAGCTTTTCTGCCCGGCGACGCCGAGCGCCAATTAAATCCGCATCCGCCGTCAGCCGGTGGCCGACGTAGGTCGTTAGCGGTCCGCCAAGTTGCTCCATAACTGCGGGCTCGAACGGCAGAACGGCCAGCACATGGTCGACGTAACCCAGCATCTGCTGCGCACGATATTCCTTCCACGCCCATACGCTGGGACAGACATAATTGACGACCGGTAGCTCCGGCAGGGCTTCGCGGACACGTCTGGCAACGCGATGGGTGAAATCCGGGCTGTCGATGATGACCAGGATATCGGGCTTTGCCGCAATGATCGCGGCCGCCGTCTGCCTGATGCGGGCGACAAGCTTCGGCAATTTTCCGAGCACCTGGGTGATGCCCATGATCGAAAGCTCGGAGAAATCGAAGAGCGATTTCAGCCCCTGCGCCTCCAGCGCATCGCCGCCGACGCCGACCAGTTCGACCCCGGCATGTCTGCGCTTCAGTGCCGTCACGAGATCGGCGCCGAGAAGATCACCGGAAACCTCGCCTGCCACGATCGCGATCTTCATGAGAGCCCCCATGACGGCAGGCCGCGATCGAGGCCGCAGACGAAAAGTCCGGCCTCGTCGGCGGCCGTGATCACTGCTTTGCGGTCGAGTATGAGCGCACGCCCCGCCTCGACGGCAATGCCCGCCAAGCCCGCCGCCTTGACATTCATCACCGTGGAGACGCCGATCGACGGCAGGTCGGCGCGGACATCCTGCTGCGGCTTGCAGAGCTTGACCAGCACGCCGCGCCGGCGCGGCGATATCCGCCCGGCGGCACGCAGCGATGCGACGCGCTCAAGCATGCCGTCCGTCCCTTCCACACCTTCGAGCGCCACGATGCGTCCGCCGACAGAGACTGCGCCCTGCCCGACGTCGAGCGCGCCAAGCGCTTCGGCGGCGGCTGCCGCCTTCAGAATATCGGTCTTGTCGTCATTTCTCGGCTGCATGGCGCCGATCGGTCCGACAGCCGCCAGCAGGTCAGGGGCGATTTCCTGCGCGCCGATGACGCGGCGGCCGTCATCCTCAATGAGCTTGATGACCATCTGCAACACCGTATCGTCGCCGCCCGAGAGCAGCGTGCGCACTACGCCCGGCATCTTTGCGATCGTCCGCCAGGTCGGCCGTACTTCCCGCCATTCGGGGCGCCTGCGAACGCCGCCCGACATGACGACGCGGGTGATGTTGTTGCGCTTGAAAAGTCCGTAGAGCGCCGCGAAATCGCCAACGCCGATGACCGCGTGGTCGTAGCCCTCCCATGACCGGTCGAGCTCGCCCTTCAGCGAAATCACGAATGGCTCCTCGCCGGCCGCCCGCGCCGCCTCTGCGACATAGGACGGAAGAAGGCCGTTTCCCGCAATGATCGCCAGACGGCCTTTGTCGGTATCACTGGCGGGAGACAAGGTCAGCCTTTCTGCCCTCGCGTCGGCGATGACAGCGCTCGATCGCTTTCCGCGGCAATGAAATCGAGGATCTGCATCACCGGCTCGCAATCGGCATATTCGTCGCGGATGGCTGCGGCGTTGTCGCGGATCGATCCCGATCCCTCGAAAATCGCCTTGTAGGCGCGCCGCACCTTATGAATGACAGCGCGATCGATCCCTGCTCGTGTCATGCCGACGACGTTGAGGCCGCCGAGCAAACCCGGGTTTCCGTTGAGCATGCCATAGGGAATAACATCGTAGCTGACGGCCGAAAGGCCCCCGACGAAAGCCTGACGGCCGACGCGGGTGAACTGATGCACCGCCGATCCGCCGCCCAGAATGACCCGGTCCTCGATCGTCACATGCCCGGCAAGCATGACATTGTTGGACATGATGACATGGTTGCCGACACGGCAGTCATGGGCGACGTGCGAATTGGCGAGAAACAGGTTGTTGTCGCCGACGATCGTCTTGCCGCCGGCATCGGCGGTACCGGTGTTCATCGTCACGCCTTCGCGGATGATGCAATTCTCGCCCACCGTCAGCGTCGTCTCCTCACCGCCGTGGTGCACACTCTGAGGATCGCCGCCAATAACCGCCATCGGGAAAATCCGGGAGCCCTTGCCGATCTCGGTCCTGCCGGTCACCACGGCATGTGCCAGCAGTTCGACATTGTCGTGCAGAACAACCTTCTGACCGACATGGCAGAACGGACCAACGGTCACGCCTTCGCCGATGACCGCGCCATCCTCGACAACGGCCATGGCATGAATGCGGGCGCTTGCGGCAATCGTGCTCATGCCTCATCCTTACGAAGGATCATTGCACCGATATCGGCTTCCGCGGCCAATGCGCCGTCGACCTTGGCGTCGCAATGGAACTTCCAGATATTACCGCGCTGCTTCTGCTTCTTGACATGAAATTCAACCCGGTCACCCGGGATGACCGGCTTGCGGAAACGCGCATTGTCGATGGTCATGAAATAGACGAGGTTGCCGCTCGTTCCATCCTTGCGCGCACAGATCGCGCCCGCAGTTTGCGCCATGCCTTCGATCAGCAGAACGCCCGGCATGATGGGCGACTCGGGAAAGTGGCCGGTGAAATGAGGCTCGTTGGCAGTCACGTTCTTGATGCCGATCGCGGAATCGTCGCCATCGATCTCGATGATCCGGTCTACGAGCAAAAACGGATAGCGATGCGGCAGAAGCTTCATGATCTCCATGATGTCCGCCGAAGAGAGCGTCTCTTTGACCCCTTCAGTCATTCTTGGTCTCCCGTTTTATGAGCCCGGGCGCTCGCGCGCGCCATTATCTCTGCCGACTCTCGAAGAAAGTCCTTTAAAGGGCGCGCGGGAATACCGCCATAACGCTCGCCCGCGGGAATGCTGTGGATGACGCCGCTTTTTGCCGCGATCTGTACGCCATCGCCAATCGTAATATGGCCATTAATACCTGTCTGGCCACCGATCTGCACACCGTTTCCGATCACCGCACTGCCGGCAATGCCGACCTGCGAAACAATCGCGCAATGACGTCCGATCCTGACGTTGTGGCCGATCTGCACCTGGTTGTCGATCTTCGTTCCTTCGCCGACAACCGTATCGTCCATCGTGCCGCGATCGATCGTCGTGTTCGCGCCAATCTCGACATTATCCTGGATGATGACGCGGCCGATCTGAACGATCTTGATCATCCCCTGGGGCCCCGGCGCATAGCCGAAGCCGTCCTGGCCGATGCGTACACCGTTGTGCACGATCACGCAGTTGCCGAGCAGCGCGCACACGACGCTGGCGCCGCCAGCGATCGTGCAATTGCGGCCGATCTTGACACCGGGACCGATAAGCGCGCCCGCGCCGATCCTCGTTCCCTGACCGATTTCCGCATTCGCGCCGATGACAGCCAAAGGCTCGACGATCACGCCCGGCTCCAGCCGCGCCGTCGGATCGACAACCGCAGTCGCCGCGATCTCTATCGTCGAAGACATTGTCGCCAGCGGCTGAAGAGCCGCCGGATGGAGATACCCGCCCGCCACCGCAAAAGCCGCATGCGGATTCTTCGACAGGAGAACCGGAATATGGGGAGGTACTGCCGATCTTATCGCAGGCTCACAAAGGACGGCCGACGCCTGACAGGTCTCGAGTTCGCCACGGCTTCTGCGTGAGATGATATAGCAAAGATCGCCAGCCTTTGCGCGGCTGACCGGCGCCACGGAGCGGACGAGTATGTCGCCGCTTTCAAGATTGGCAAGTTCCGCCCCAAGATAATGCGCCAACTCCGAAAGTTTGACGCCGTCTTGGGGCGGAAAGAAATTGTTCTGCTCCACCGGCAAAAGCTCCAGTTTACGATTCTGGACTGCCGATATCAGAATTGGTTGTTGATGCCAAACTTGAAGTACTGGGTCTTGTCGAAATCTTCCTTCGCGACCGGGATCGCGTAATCGACGCGGAGAGCCCCGAACGGCGACTGCCAAACGAGACCAACACCGACGGATGCACGCAGGTCCGCACTATCGCCTTCCAGAGAATCGCCGGCACCGAGTTGGACCTCGTTGCCGAAAAGCGTACCGGCGTCGGCGAACACCGCACCGCGCAGACCAAAGTCACGCGGGAAGCCAGGCATCGGGAAGCTCGCTTCCGCTGACACGGTAAAATACGTCGTGCCGCCGAGTGGGTCGTCGTTGGCGCCGGCAATTCGCGGACCCATACCCTTGTTCTCGAAGCCGCGGATATCGTTGTTCCCAAGCGAAAACTGGTCGAAGACATTCAGCTCGTTGCCGAAACCGACAACATACCCCGCTCCAGCGGCAAGAGATCCAATAATATCGGCGTCATCGGCCAGCAGATGATAGTAACGCGCCTTGCCGTAAATCTTGTAGTACTGCGAGTCGCCGCCCAGACCTGCGATTTCCTGCGTCAGGGTCGCATACACGCCCTCACGCGGGAGGGTCATATCATCGAGTGTGTTGTACGTCAGCGTATTGGAAATGGATGAACGAATCCACGGGCCGTTATTGACCAAGTCCTGATAAGTAGCAGACAAGTCACTCAGATCATTACCGTCGGCATCGTAATCCATCCGCTTGAAGTTGTAACGGAACGTCGTCGCCAGATCTTCGGTGATCGGCGCCGTTGCACGGAGAACGGCGCTATCTTCGGTATAATCGTAGTTGTCGTTGCTCGAGGTTTCGCTGTGATTGAGGTCGAAGCCAGTCGCAAGGCGATAACCGAGGAAATAGGGCTCGGTGAAGCTCAAGCCGTAACTCTGCGAGCCTTCGAGACCGCCACCGGCCGATACACGGATATACTGGCCGCGGCCGAGGAAGTTCTTTTCTTCGACCGAAGCCTCCAGGATCAGACCGTCGCCGCCTGCGGCATAACCGGCGCCGATGCCGAACGAACCCGTCGACTGATCCTGAACATCGACGATGACGACGACGCGGTCAGGCGAGCTGCCCGGTGCGGTCGAGATATTCACCGACGAGAAGAAACCGAGCGCTTCGAGGCGGCGCTTCGCCTTGGTGATCATCTGCTGATTGAAGGCGTCGCCTTCGCTCATGTCGAATTCGCGGCGGATGACGTAGTCGCGCGTGCGGCTGTTGCCGCGGATTTCGATGCGCTCGACGTAGGCGCGGTCGCCCTGGTCGACGAGATACTCGACGCCGATCGTGTTGTTGCCGAGGTCGCGATTGCCGCGGGGCGTCACGCGGGCGAACGGATAGCCTGCCGAGGCAACCTGATCCGAAATGGCTTCCATGGACATCTGGACGTCCTTGGCGCTGTAGACCTCGCCTTCATGCGTCCTCACCAAGCCCTGAAGCTGCTCGCCGGTCACGCCCTCAACCGTCGACTGCACGGTTACGGGACCGAAGTTATAGCGGGGACCTTCCTCGATATTGAAGGTCAGCGTGTACTTGTTCGTCGCTTCGTCAAAAGCAGCGTCCGAAGAGATGATCTTGAAGTCCGCATAGCCGCGGTTGAAATAGAACTGGCGCAGCGCCTCTTCGTCGGCATGCAGGCGATCTTCGCTGTAGACGTCCTTGCGGGTCAGGAACGACAGGAAGTTCGAACGCTTGGTACTGATCACGGCGGCAAGGCGGCTGGCGCTGTAGGCATTGTTGCCCACGAAATTGATCGAGGCGATCTTGGTGCGGTCGCCTTCATCGATGACGAAAGCAAGGTTCACGCGGCCTTCGCCGAGCGGAACGACCTGTGTCGTTACCTGAACTTCGCTGCGGCCCGTTGCTGCATATGCTTCCTTGATCGCCGCGATATCGGCCTGGATCAGCGCATCGTTGTAAGGGCCGGACGGACGCGTCTGGACGACCGATGCCAGCTTGTCGTCCTTGACTTTGCGGTTGCCGTTGAAGACGACCTGATTGACGAGTTGGGCTTCCTCGACGGTGACGACCAGCGTGCTGCCGGAAACCGAAATCTTGACGTCGGAGAAGTAGCCCGTGCCGTAGAGCTGCTTTACCGAGTCATCGATGTCGGTGTTCGAAAAGTTCCTGCCGGGGGCAATGGTGAGATTGGACCGGACCGCCTCGGCGCCGACACGGCTTGCTCCACGCACATCGATACGCTGGATAACCGCTGCTTCCGCAGCCGTCGCAGAAACGATTGTAATTGCACCAGCGCCCGAAGCAACAATACCTGCAGACAGCGCAACCGCCGATACTGCGTTCAAAAATCTTGAACCAGCCTTCATTTCACCCATTACCTTTTTTCTCGCCCCCGTCGCCGGGCGAACCCGATTCCGGCACGTGTGTCGTTTTACCCGCTTTTACCTTACAAGCAAGGCAGCAAGTTAATTTCTGTTTACTTCATTTCGAAGCGTGACCCATTCGCCACTACAGCTTTGAAACATCGTAAATAAACGGTAATTTTCCCTCACCGCGCGTCTTAACCTATCAACGCGCTGATGTCGTTCCAGGTAGCAAAAACCATTAGTGAAAGAACCATAGCCAGACCAATGCGAAATGCAATTTCCTGGGCCGATGCCCCCAAAGGTTTTCCCCTCACAGCTTCAATCGCATAGAACATCAAATGTCCGCCATCAAGTACCGGGACAGGCATCAAATTCAGTAATCCTATCGAAACGGACAATACCGCGGCAAGCTGAAGCAGAGCTGCAACACCAAGCGTCGCCATCTGGCCGGAGGCCTGGGCCACGCGGATCGGCCCGCCGAGCTGATCGGCTTTCATATACCCGGCGAAAAGATTGCCGATATACTTGAAGGTACCGGTGACGATATGCCAGGTCTGAACGGCGCCCTCCTCCAAGGCTGCAAGCGGCGTATAGGTCTGCACGCGGAAATGGCCGACCTCCTGGTTCGTCACAATGCCTATCAGGCCGATCTCCATCTTGTTGCCGAACTGGTCCGTCATGTCGGTGCGCTTCGGCACCATCGGCAAGTCCATCTTCTCGGCGTTCCGCTCGATCGTCACGACGATTCGCTGTTCCGGGCGAATGCTCACATAGCGCCGCACATCGTCGAACGTCTCGACCTTTCCGCCGTCGATTGCGATCAGCAGGTCGCCGGGCAGAATTCCAGCCTCGGCGGCGGCACTCTCCGGCTTCACTTCAGCGACGACCGGATCGGCGACCGAGCGACCGTAGATCGAGAAAAGCACAGCAAAGATAATGATCGCCAGCAGAAAGTTGGCGATGGGACCTGCGGCCACCGTCGCCGCCCGCTTCCAGAGCCTCGCGCCGGCAAACGAGCGCGCCCTGTCTTCTTCCGACATCGATTCGAGCTTGCTCATGTCCGGTTTGCTCGAAGCGTCCTCGTCGCCGAAGAAACGCACATAGCCGCCGAGCGGGATCGCCGCGATCCTCCAGCGCGTCCCGTGCCGGTCGGTGAAGCCCGCAAGCTCCGGTCCGAAGCCGACCGAAAAGGCGAGCACGCGGATCCCGCTCCAGCGGCCGACCAGATAGTGACCCATCTCGTGCACGAAAACGAGCAGCGAGAGGACGAGAATAAACGGAATGATATAGCCCGTCACAAAGCCGAATACACCGGTCATGCCTTCCATAAATCCTTCCGCTGCGCTCAGCGCAATATCAGAGTCCGAACAAGGCGGCGCCCAGCGGCGCCACGCCGTCACCCTTTATCAGGGAAAATAATGTCGCGAGCAAGAAAGCTGCAAAACAAGCGAATATCAACCCGTCGACGCGATCCATCACGCCACCGTGTCCCGGAATGAGATGGCTGGAATCCTTTACTCCGAATCGCCGTTTGATGAAGGACTCAAACAGATCGCCCGCCTGGCTGCAGACGGAGAGAATGAAAGCGACGGCGGCCGCCATCAGCCAGTCCGCCTCGGGAATGAAGATGTAGGCGATGAGACTGCCCGCAATGACAGCGGAGGCCGCGCCGCCCAAAGCGCCCGATTGCGTCTTTCCCGGCGATATTTTCGGCGCGAGCTTCGGTCCGCCGATCGCCCGGCCGACGAAATAGGCAAGAATATCGGTTGCCCAGACCACCGCGAAGACGAAGAGCATGGCATGCAGCCCTGCAGCGTCCCCACCCCGGATTTCGGCGAGCGCGATGCCGGTCAGTCCGGCGTAGACGATGCCTGCGGGGAACCAGCGGCTGGCGCTTTGCGCTGCCACGAAACCGACAGCAATCGCGAAGAAGAAGACGAGCAGGCTCAGCGCGAAATCGAATCGGCCGAGCAGGATCGCAGCCGTGATGGCCGCCTGTCCCACCCAGCCTGCCGCATTGGCGACCGGCTGTTCGCTTTGCAGCCGCGTGATCGTCGACCATTCATAATAGATAAGCAGCGCAATCAGCGCCGAGAGCAAGCGAAAGGCGAAGCCGCCGTACCAGGTCGCGGCGAGCACGACAATTGCCAGGATGATCCCTGAGATAATCCGGAGTTTCAGTTCCTGTTGCATCAATCAGGTGCCCACTGCCGCGGCCTGCGCCGACAGACCGCCGAAGCGGCGGTCGCGGGCCGCGAACTTCTCGAGCGCCGCATAGAGGAGGTCTCGGCCGAAATCCGGCCAATATTCCGGCACGAAGACGAACTCGGAATAGGCGGCCTGCCACAAAAGGAAGTTCGAAAGGCGCTCTTCGCCGCTGGTGCGAATGATAAGATCTGGATCAGGAATGCCAGCCGTATCCAGCCGGGCATTGACGAGCTCGGGTGTGATCTCCTCAGCCCGCAGCCGCCCGGCCTCGACGTCCTCGGCAAGGCTCACCACGGCTCTGGCAATCTCGTCGCGCGAGCCGTAGTTGAAGGCGATGACCAGCGTCAGCGCGGTATTGCCGCGAGTCGTCTCTTCCGCTTCGAGCAGAAGGTTGAGGATATCGCTGCGAAGGCTATGCCGGTCGCCGATGATCCTGATCCGCACATTTTGCGCGTGCAACTCAGCGAGGTCGCGCCGGATGAAGGCCTTGAGCAATCCCATGAGGTCGGAAACCTCCGCCTCCGGGCGGCGCCAGTTTTCCGATGAGAAGGCAAAGAGCGTCAGGTACTTGATGCCGGCATCGCCTGCGGCCCGCACGGTCTCGCGAACGGCTTCCACACCTTTGCGGTGACCCATTGCGCGCGGCAGCCCTCGCTGCTTTGCCCAACGGCCGTTGCCGTCCATGATGATGGCAACATGTTCTGGCATACTCAAGAATACTGGTTCCGACATTTCCCGTCCGGTCTCCAGGGGCGCAGGTGAAAGCCCTAGACCTGCATGATTTCCTTTTCCTTGTCGGCAAGCAAGCGATCGATTTCGGAAATCATCTCATCCGTCATTTTCTGCACACGATCTGATTGCGCCCGGCTTTCGTCCTGGCTTATGACACCGTCCTTTTCGGCTTTCTTAAGGCCGTCCATGCCGTCGCGGCGCACATGGCGGATCGCAACCTTGCTTTTCTCGGCGTAATCATGCGCGACCTTGACCAGCGACTTGCGGCGCTCTTCGTTGAGTTCCGGCAGCGGAATGCGCAGGTTCTGGCCGTCGACGATCGGGTTGAGGCCGAGATTCGACTCGCGGATCGCACGTTCCGTCGCGCTCACCATCGACTTGTCCCAGACGGATACCGAAAGCATGCGCGGCTCCGGCACGGTGATATTGGCAACCTGGTTCAGCGGCAAGCGCGAACCATAGGCTTCGACCGTCACCGGATCGAGAATGTTGGCCGAGGCGCGGCCGGTGCGCAGCGATGCGATATCGTGTTTGAATGCGGAAACCGCGCCGTCCATGCGGCGCTTCAGTTCCTTGATGTCTGTGGCTTCAGTCATGCTCAATACTCCTGTCAGTCGAAGACGCGCAGCCGTCGCGGCGCTGTCTCTCAATCAGTTGTCCGATACGATGGTCTTGAGGCCACCGCCCGTCAAGATTTCAGCAAAACCGCCTTTCTCATGGATCGAGAAGACGATGATCGGAATGGAATTTTCGCGTGCGAGGGCAACGGCGGCAACGTCCATGACGGCAAGGCCCTTGTCGAGCACTTCCTGGTGCGTCAGCCGGTCGAAGCGCGTCGCAAACGGGTCCTTCTTCGGGTCGGCGGAATAGATTCCGTCCACCTGGGTACCCTTGAAGATCGCCTCTGCGCCCATTTCGGCTGCCCGAAGGGCAGCGGCAGAATCGGTCGTAAAGAACGGATTGCCCGTGCCGCCTGCGAAGATGACCACACGGCCCATCGACAGATGGTAGAGCGTCGCGCGCTGCGAGAAGCTCTCGCAGAGCTCCGGCATGGAGATCGCCGAAAGCACGACCGTATCGATGTTCAGCTTGCGCAGCGACGTTGCGAGCGCCAGCGCGTTGATGACGGTACCGAGCATGCCCATGTGGTCGCCCGTCACGCGGTCGCCGCCCTTGGAGGCGACGGCGACGCCACGGAATATATTGCCGCCGCCGACGACGACACCGACTTCGACGCCCATCTGGCGGGCCTCGGCAATATCCGAGGCGATGCGGTCCGCTACCGCAACGTCGATACCGAATCCCTGGCTGCCCATGAGCGCTTCGCCGGAAGCCTTGAGTAGAACGCGTTTATAGACAGGCTCTGACGACATCTTGGCTCCTCGTATATTGGCATGATTGCCGGATACACGAAGGGCACCGCGTTGTCACGCGATGCCCTTCCGTTTTCACATTATATGAAGTTTTATCAGCCCTTGGCGGCGGCCGCGACTTCGGCTGCGAAGTCGGTCTCTTGCTTCTCGACGCCTTCGCCGAGCAGCAGGCGTGCCATGCCGGTGATCTCGATCGGCGCGCCGACGGTCTTTTCAGCGTCCTTGAGTGCGGCGCCGACCGTCAGGTCCGGATTGATGACGAAAGCTTGGGAAACCAGCGCCACTTCTTCGAAGAACTTGCGCATGCGGCCTTCGACCATCTTTTCGATGATGTTGTCCGGCTTGCCGGAGGCGCGCGACTGCTCGATGAAGACGTTGCGTTCGCGTTCGGCGACAGCGGCGTCGACTTCGTCCGGACGGATGGCGAGCGGCGAGGTCGCAGCGATGTGCATGGCAATCTGGCGGCCGATAGCGTTCAACGCTTCCTTGTTGCCGGTCGACTTCAGCGCGACCAGAACGCCGAGCTTGCCGAGGCCGTCGGAAACAGCGTTGTGGATATAGGTCGCAACGACGCCGTCCTCGACTGAGAGGGCAACCGAGCGGCGCAGGTTCATGTTTTCGCCGATGGTCGCAATCGCGTCCTTGATCGTGTCGGCAACGGACTTGCCGGAAGCCGGATAGGTCGCAGCAGCAACGGCATCGACAGAACCGTTCGTCGAAACGGCAACCTTTGCGATGCCGCGGACGAGATCCTGGAAGGCGTCGTTACGGGCAACGAAGTCGGTTTCGGAATTGACTTCGACCACAATAGCCTTGGTGCCTTCGCTGGCAACGCCGACGAGACCTTCGGCAGCGGTGCGGCCCGACTTCTTGTCGGCCTTGGCGATGCCCTTGGCGCGCAGCCAGTCGATCGCCGCTTCCATGTCGCCATTGGTTTCAGCAAGAGCCTTCTTGCAGTCCATCATGCCTGCGCCGGTCTTTTCGCGCAGTTCCTTCACCATTGCAGCCGTAATCTCGGTCATAAGCTTCCTCTTGTCGGTTATACGGTGGTCCGCAAAGTGCTCTGCGCCACCGGATTGAGGCACGAAATGTACCTTTATGTATGACAGCGTGATGAAGACGCGTCATACCAAAACTCGTTGGGCGGACGGGCCTGAACCTGCCGCCTAAAAAGGTCAAGGCCGCCGGAGCTTCGCAAAGTCTCGCGCGGCCTTTCCCAATCCAGTCAAGCTGGACGGACCGGAAGGCCCGTCCGCCTGTTTATCAGGCTTGAGCCTCGTCGAGCGTCGGCTCGATCGGAGCTTCAACCGAAGCGCCGAGGTCACGGCCCGATGCGCTCTGCTGACGGGCGATACCGTCGATAGCGGCGCGGGAGATCAGGTCGCAGTAAAGAGCGATGGCGCGCGAAGCGTCGTCGTTGCCCGGAATCGGGTAATCGATCAGGTCCGGATCGCAGTTCGAATCGATGATTGCGACAACCGGGATGCCGAGGCGCTTGGCTTCGTCGATCGCGATCTTTTCCTTGTTGGTGTCGATGATGACCATCAGGTCCGGGGTGCCGCCCATATCGCGGATACCGCCGAGAGCCTTGTCGAGCTTTTCGCGCTCGCGCTCAAGGTTCAGACGCTCCTTCTTGGTGAAACCCTGGGCTTCGCTGGAAAGGATTTCGTCGAGCTTGCGAAGGCGCTGGATCGAGTTGGAGATCGTCTTCCAGTTGGTCATCATGCCGCCGAGCCAACGCGAGTTGACGTAGTACTGGGCGGAACGCTTGGCGGCGTCGGCGATGAGCTCCGAAGCCTGGCGCTTGGTGCCGACGAAGAGGACGCGGCCGCCACGGGCAACGGTGTCGCTGACAAGCTGCAGGGCGCGCGACAGCATCGGGACGGTCTGAGCCAGGTCGATGATGTGGATGTTGTTACGATCGCCGAAAATGTACGGCTTCATCTTCGGGTTCCAGCGATGTGTCTGGTGGCCGAAGTGAACACCAGCTTCCAGCAGCTGGCGCATAGAAAAATCAGGCAATGCCATGCCTTTGACTCCTTTTCCGGTTGAACCTCCGCAAAGCGAACAGCATCCTCTTCGAAGATGCCACCGGCGGAAAAATCCGGATTTCTCCCGGACAGTCCCATGCCTTACGTGTGGAATGCGGCTGCCCTTACCGTCGATCCGCCGAAAATGCAAGGCGTTCGCCGAAAAAACTGACGTCTGACTGCCCTTAGCCCTGCACTTGGATAAACTCGATCGGCCCGCCCGGCCGCGAATCGTCGAACACGGCGCAGGAAAGCGGACCGCCGAATACGCATCCGCTGTCGATGTTCGTCCGGTTGCCGACGGTCATCGGATTCGCCATCGATGGCGTATGCCCGTGGCACAGGTGCTTTCCCCAATAGTCCGTTGAATAGTCGTCTGGAACCCGAAGCCAGACCAGGTCTTGCGGGGATTGCATCTCCAGCGGCAAATCCGGAACGACGCCGGCATGCACAAAGATGCGGTTGTTGTCGATATGCATCAACGGCAGCTGGCTGGCCCACAGCAGATGGTTCACGGCCACTTTGCCACCATAGGAAAGCTCCGTTTCAAGCCCGCCGTTTTCGAGCCACCAGATACGTTCACCGTCATTGGCATGGGCGCGCAGCATCATGTCCTCATGGTTGCCCTTCAGGCATATCCATCGCCAGGATTGGCTGCCCGATCCGTTCATCAGGAGATCGATCACTCCCTTGCTGTCGGGACCGCGGTCGATGTAGTCGCCAATGAAAACCACCGTGCCCGCGCGCGCATATGCCCGGATGCGGTCCAGCATCTCTCTCAACGGCTCCAGGCACCCATGGATGTCGCCAACGGCAAATGTGAAATTCATCCCTGCGCCTCCCGCGGGACATTGGTTTCATTGCTGTCGCTTTGCGCACCCGCTCAGTCAGTTGCGCAGGGCCAGTCCTTCGGCATCGTAAGGCCGGAAGGAAGCTTGGTCGACGCGTCGCCGCAGGCCAGCTCGATCTGCGACTGCTGAAGCCCTGTTGCAGCGGAGAGATCGAGCCCCTCTATCCTCGTCAGGAACATGAAGGCGCGATCGAAATCGACCGGACCTCCGAAGCTCGCGCCGCTCAGGTCGACGCGGGAGAGATTGGCAAGGGCAAACCTGGCGCCCGTCAATACGGCCTTTTCAAAAGTCGCACGCCCAAGCTCGGCCTTTTCGAAGTTGGCGCCGGAAAGCTGCGCGCGGGTGAAATCCGCGCGCTGCAGTTCAGCGCTGACAAAGGACGAATTCTGCGCCGAAGCATCCTGAAACACAGCGCGGTAAGCCTCGATCTTGTCGAACGTGGCATCGTCGGCCTTTGCACCTTCGAGCCAGGCCCGTATGAGGGTGGCTTTCTCGAGGTTTGCCGCAGCCAGATTCGCATTCTTGAGGCTGGTCTGCGACAGATCGGCACCGGCGAGATTTGCTTTTTCGAAGTCGCTGCCTTCGAGCATCAGGTTCTTCTTGGTGCATTCGCTCCAGTCGACGCCTGCACTGGGCGTGTCGTGGCAATCGGCCGCCATCACATGACCGCCGGACACCGCCGCCGCCACAGCAACGAGCGTCACCGCAAGCCTTGAGCGTGCAATCCGCGACACGTTCTTCATATCCCACCCCCTATCGGCTCCGCCCCATCAACGGCGACTGGCCCGGGCAGGACATGTCCGTCCTGCACTACTATTATGCACCCGAAAAAGAAAAATAAGGCATAACACCTTGTTGAAGGCGCGCCTAAATGCCGGCCTGCGGTTTACTTGCAGGTGTCGGCCTTCTTATCCAGCATCTCCAGCTTCGCGAGTTTACCGGTCAAAACGAAATCGCCATAATCCATGGTGAGATCGCGCGTAATGCCGTTCTCGTAAAGCTTAAACGACATGCGGTAGACCGGCAGCGCATCGGATTTCGTATTCTCGTTGAAATAGGAGATCGTCACCGGCCAGAAGGCTTCCTTGGAGAAGGCGCCGGCATTGCCCGCATCCGCTTCCTCACCGGCAACCGGCGTAATGTGCTTGCCAACCACCGTCGTCGTTACCAGGGGCTTGTCCCCATCGTCCGAACCATCGAAGACGCGAGCTTCAAAGAAACGCTTGCCCGCCTTGGCATTCTCGATCACATCGAGCATGTGTTCGGTCGGGAAGCGGCTTTCGGCAAGCTGCAACTCCTTGTTCTGCGGGCGCGTGAGATCGACTGTCACGCCGTCCGGCTTGTCGTTCGCCTCGCCGTTGACTTCCTTGTCGAGCTGATCGTCCGTGAAAGACTTCGTTTCGAAGGTGAACCTGCGGTCCTTCACGTTTTCGAAGGTCTTCGTCTGCTGATCGCTGACCCGGGTGCTGTCGCCGGTGTTGATCTGCGTCACGAAGCGGAAATTGGTGGTGAAACCCTCGCAATAATTGCCGTTGAACTCGTAGACCATGCGGCCGTGCATGCCGGCGATGCCAGAGCGCTCGGTCGCGTCCTTCAGTTCGAGATCGTAGATCGCGCGGTGGGCGACAAGACCGGAGGCGATCGCAGCGCCGGAGGCAGGCGCAGCCGCCCAGGCACTCGTTGCGACGCCTGCAAGAAGAAGGGCGGCAAGACTCGGTCGGAACATCCATTATCTCCTGTTGGACTCGGCCGCGATGTTATAAGAACGCTTTCGGCCAAATCGAGGCTCGAAACCGTCATACGCAAGATTCTAGTCCCGATGCATACTTTTTTGAAGAACTGAAACAAAAAGCGGAGACGAAAATGTCGAATGAAATCGCGACCCGCCTGACGGAAATGGGGATAACTCTTCCGGAAGCCGCCGCACCCGCTGCCAATTATGTGCCTTATGTGATCAGCGGCAATCTCCTTTATATCTCCGGCCAGCTTCCGCTCGAAGGCGGCAAGGTCGCCGTCTCCGGCCATCTCGGACGAGACGTCGTTGTTCCCGCCGGCCAGCGCGCCGCCGAGCTTTGCGCCATCAACATTCTCGCCCAGGCTAAGGCGGCACTCGGAGGCGATCTCGGCCGCATCAAGCGCGTCATCAAGCTCAACGGCTTCGTCGCCTCCACCCCGGAATTCGTCGAACAGCATCTTGTCATCAACGGTGCCTCGAACCTGATCGCCGGCGTCCTCGGCGAGGCCGGAAAGCATGCCCGTGCCGCCGTTGGCATGGCGGCGCTGCCGCTCAACGCCGCCGTCGAAATCGATGCCATCATGGAAATCGCGTCATGACCTCCGCCGCCTGGATCAAGGAACTGCCGGTCGCCCATCGCGGCTATCACGACACCAACAAGCTCATCTGGGAAAACACGCTCTCTGCCTTCGCCCGTGCCGTCGAAGCCGGCTTTGCGATCGAATGCGACCTCCATTATGCTTCCGATGGCGTTCCGGTCGTCTTTCATGACGAGAATCTCGAACGTCTCTGCAACATGAAGGGTGATATCCGCGAGCGCACCTCCAGGGAGCTCGGCCTGCTGTCCGTCGGTGGCACGGCCGACAAGATTCCGACGCTCAAGCAATTGCTCGATCTCGTGAAAGGCAAGGTTCCGCTCGTCCTCGAACTCAAGGGCCGCGAAGCGGATGACGAGGGGTTTGCCGAAGCCGTGCTCGAAGTGCTGGAAGGCTATGAGGGCAAGGTCGCGCTCATGAGCTTCGACCGTTGGCTGCTGCGCGACCTCAAAGCCTTGAATGCGCCCTACCCGCTCGGTCTCACCGCTGGCGGCAACAAGCCGGAAGAACTCGCAAACCACGAACGAGCGATGGAAATCGGCCTCGATTTCATCTCCTATTTCTTCGCCGATCTGCCGAACCCCTTCATCACCGGCCAGCGCGCCAAGGGCATCCCGGTCATCACCTGGACGGTCCGCGACGAGAAGGCGCGCCAACACACCGTCGAGAATGCCGATCAGATGACGTTCGAAGGTTTCGATCCCCGCGTTTCGGTTTGACGCTCGCTTTTTCGACAAGATCGTGCGCAGACTGAAGGAGAGCCAATATCCTCCTCCCAAGGACCTCGAATTTGCTCCATGACAGACGAACTATCGATCCGCGTTGAGCGGTCCTTCACCGCGATTTCCCAGGAGAGTTGGTCTCGGCTTTCCGGTACTACGTCCAAGGAAGGCACGACGCTCGCCTATAATCCCTTCCTGTCGCATGCCTACCTCTCGTCCCTCGAAGAGTCGGGTTCGGCCACGGCGCAAACCGGCTGGCTCGGCCATCATCTGCTACTGGAAACGGATAAGGGCGAGTTGATCGGCGCCCTACCCGGCTATCTGAAGAATCACAGCCAGGGCGAATACGTCTTCGACCACGGCTGGGCGGATGCTTTCGAGCGCGCCGGCGGGCGTTATTACCCGAAGCTGCAATGCTCGATCCCCTTCACGCCTGCGACCGGTCCGCGCCTGCTCGTTGCCGTGGGCCTTGAACGGCGGCAGATCCAGAACGCCATTGCCGAGAGCCTGAAGGAAGTCGTCCGCCGCCTCGGCGTTTCATCCGCGCACATCACCTTCGTGCCGGAAGACGAGATCGGCGTCTTCGAAACCGACGGCTATCTGCACCGGACAGACCAGCAGTTCCATTTCATCAACGAGGGCTATGCCAATCACGAGGAATTCCTCGAAACGCTGACGTCGCGCAAGCGCAAGGCGCTGCGCAAGGAGCGGCGCACGGCACTCGAAAACGGCATCAGCATCGACTGGCTGACCGCCAGCGATCTTACCGAAGACATCTGGGACCAGTTCTTCGCCTTCTACATGGATACCGGCGGCCGCAAATGGGGACGGCCGTACCTGACCCGCAAGTTCTATTCGCTGATCGGCGAGCGCATGCCGGAGGACATCCTGCTGGTGATGGCCAAGCGCAACGGCCGCTATGTCGCAGGCGCCATCAACTTCATCGGCGGCGATACGCTCTACGGCCGCCATTGGGGCTGCGTCGAAGACCACCCATACCTGCATTTCGAGGTCTGCTATCATCAGGCGATCGACTTCGCGCTCGCCAAGGGCCTGAAACGCGTTGAAGCGGGTGCGCAGGGCGAGCACAAGCTCGCGCGCGGTTACCTGCCGGTGACAACGCATTCGGCGCACTATGTTGCCCATGCCGGTCTCAGGCGCGCGATCGCCGATTACCTGGAACGCGAACGCGAGGACGTCGAGCACATGAACGAGGTTCTCGCCGAACACAGCCCGTTCCGCAAAGGCGAGCGGCAACAGGAGGATTGACGCTCGCGCCCTTGCTGCGCTACCCGATCACCGAAAAACGAGGAGATTTCGAGATGACCAGCGCCGCTTACGACGACAGCAATATCTTCGCCAAGATCCTGCGCGGCGAGATCCCGTCGTACCGCATCTACGAGGACGAGCATACGGTGGCCTTCATGGATGTCATGCCGCAAGCGCCCGGCCATGTCCTGGTCGTGCCGAGGGCACCGTCGCGCAATATTTTCGATGCCGACCCCACGGTCCTCGCGCAGGCAATTCCCGTCGTCCAGAAAATCGCCAAGGCCGTGAAAGAGGCTTTCGATGCCGATGGCGTCCTGGTCTGCCAGTTCAACGAACCGGCCGCCGGCCAGAGCGTCTTCCACCTGCATTTCCACGTCATCCCGCGCCACGAGGGCGTTACCCTCAAACCGCATTCCGGCAAAATGGAGGATGGCGACGTGCTTGCAGCCCATGCCGAGAAGATCAAGGGTGAACTGGGGAACTAGTCTTCTGGAACCGTAATTCGTATCATTGATACGAGCGGTTGTGGAGGTTTTGCGATGGCCGGTCGGGTGGGCGGATACAGTTGTGTTGAACGCTGAGGAGCGTAGCTTTCTCGAAGCGCAGGTTCGGCGGCATAAGGCGGCGCGGTCGCTATCGGAGCGTTGCCGAATGGTCCTGCTTTGTGGCGAAGGTCTTCAGAGCACCGATGGCGCCGAGCAACTGGGAGGTGCATGAGCACACTGTCGGAAAGTGGCGCAGGCGTTTTGCGAAGGATCGGGTCGAAGGGCTCACCTGCCACCACCGCCGGGATCAAGGATAACTTCTTCCAGTATCTCGACGCGGCCCCTGCAATTCGTCCCTGAGACGCCAAGGGTCAAGGCTGTTCACGCGAAACTTGCGAAAATTGGCATTGGTCGCGGAAAGCCTTCGCGTTCAAGGATCTGTCGCTCGAACATGCAGCCTTGCGCGCACACGAAAACCCAGAAAAATCGAAGGCCGCATCGCTGCGGCCTTCTTCAATTCACTTCCCGGTAACAGACTATCTCCTGCGCGGCACCTTCGGCACCGCACTCGCCTTCTTCGGTGCATCCCCGACTTCGGCCTTCGCCTTCTTTACCGCGGTCTTCTTGGCTTTTGCCTTCGTCTTCAGCTCGCCGTCGTCCTCGCCATCGGCTTCAGGATGAACGGTTTCGGCTTCCGGCTTCGGCTTGATCGGCGCCGATTCGGGGATCGCTTCGAGGATGATGCCGGGCTTGCCGTCTTCCTTCGGGCCGACGGTGACGTTGACGACGCCACCTTTCTTCAGCTTACCAAAGAGAATCTCGTTCGCCAGCGGCTTCTTGATCACATCCTGGATGACGCGGGCAAGCGGGCGGGCGCCCATCTTCTCGTCGTAACCCTTTTCTGCCAGCCAGTCGATCGCTTCCTCCTGCAGGTCGAAGGTGACGTTGCGTTCGGAAAGCTGGGCCTCCAGCTGCATGATGAACTTCTGCACGACCTTGTGGATAACGGCCGTCGGCAGCGATGCGAAGGGAATGATCGCATCGAGACGGTTGCGGAATTCCGGCGTGAACAGGCGGGTCAGCGCCTCCTCATCCTCGCCGGTGCGCTTGGACGAACCGAAGCCAATTGCGGCCTTGGCCATTTCCGACGCGCCCGCATTGGTCGTCATGATCAGGATAACGTTGCGGAAGTCGATCTTCTTGCCGTTATGGTCGGTCAGCGCGCCGTGGTCCATGACCTGCAGCAGGATATTGTAGATATCCGGATGCGCCTTCTCGATCTCGTCGAGCAGGACTACGCAATGCGGATGCTGGTCGACGCCATCGGTCAAGAGACCGCCCTGGTCGAAGCCAACATAGCCGGGAGGTGCGCCAAGCAGGCGGGAGACGGTGTGCCGCTCCATATATTCCGACATGTCGAAGCGCAGCATCTCGACGCCGAGCGACGCTGCGAGCTGCTTGGCCACTTCCGTCTTGCCGACGCCGGTCGGGCCGGAGAAGACGTAGGCGCCGATCGGCTTGTTCGGCTCGCGGAGCCCGGCACGCGCCAGCTTGATCGCTGTCGAAAGGGCTTCGATCGCCGTATCCTGGCCGTAGACCACCGAGCGCAGTTCCTGCTCCAGATTGGCGAGAACGGCTTCGTCGTCCTTCGAGACGCTTTTCGGAGGAATGCGGGCCATCGTCGCGACCGTCGCTTCGATTTCCTTTTCGGTAATCAGCTTGCGGCGCCTGGATGGCGGCAGCAGCATCTGAGCGGCGCCCGTTTCATCGATGACGTCGATCGCCTTGTCGGGCAGCTTGCGGTCAGAGATATAACGAGCCGACAGCTCGACCGCCGACTTAATGGCGTCGTTCGAGTAGCGCAGGTGGTGATATTCTTCGAAATAGGGCTTCAGGCCCTTCATGATTTCGATCGCGTCGTCGATTGACGGCTCGTTGACGTCGATCTTCTGGAAGCGGCGAACGAGAGCCCGGTCCTTCTCGAAGAACTGCCGGTATTCCTTGTAGGTCGTCGAGCCGATGCAACGGATCGCACCGGACGAAAGCGCCGGCTTCAGGAGGTTCGACGCATCCATCGCGCCGCCCGAGGTGGCGCCGGCACCGATCACGGTGTGGATTTCGTCGATGAACAGCACCGCACCCGGATATTCTTCGAGCTCCTTGACGACCTGTTTCAGGCGCTCTTCGAAATCGCCGCGGTAACGCGTGCCCGCAAGCAGCGTGCCCATGTCGAGCGAGAAGATCGTCGCATCAGCGAGCGCTTCTGGCACCTTGCCTTCGACGATCCGCTTGGCGAGGCCTTCGGCGATCGCCGTCTTGCCGACGCCCGGGTCGCCCACATAGAGCGGGTTATTCTTGGAGCGGCGGCACAGCACCTGGATCGTACGGCTGACTTCCGAGTTGCGGCCGATCAGCGGATCGATCTTGCCGCTCTTGGCCTTCTCGTTGAGATTGACGCAATAGGCCTTCAGCGCATCCTGCTGCTTCTTGGCGCCGCCCTCGTCCTCGCCGCCGCGCGATGCGCTCGGCTTGCTCTCGGCTTCCTCGTCGGCGCCGCGCGGCGTGCGGACTTCCGAAGAGCCTGGTCGCTTTCCGATGCCGTGGGAGATGTAGTTGACCGCGTCGTAGCGCGTCATTTCCTGCTCCTGCAGGAAATAGGCGGCATGGCTTTCGCGCTCGGCAAAGATTGCGACAAGGACATTCGCCCCGGTCACCTCTTCGCGGCCCGACGATTGCACGTGGATCACGGCACGTTGGATGACACGCTGGAAACCGGAGGTCGGCTTGGAGTCCTCGTCATAACCGGTGATCAGATTGGACAGTTCGTTGTCGACGTATTCGATCAGCGTCTTGCGCAACGCGTCGAGGTCGACATTGCATGCACCCATGACAGCTGCCGCATCGGCATCGTCGATTAGGGCGAGCAGCAGATGCTCGAGCGTCGCATATTCGTGATGCCGCTCGTTGGCAAAGGTCAGTGCCTGATGGAGCGCCTTCTCAAGACTAGGCGAAAATGTTGGCACGTTGAGATCCTCACTTCTTTTCCATGACGCATTGCAGCGGATGCTGGTGCTGACGGGCGAAGTCCATCACTTGGCTTACCTTGGTCTCCGCTACCTCGTATGTAAATATCCCGCATTCGCCGACGCCGTGGTTATGGACATGAAGCATGATGCGGGTGGCACTTTCACGATCCTTCTGAAAAAAACGCTCCAGGATGTGGATAACGAATTCCATGGGAGTGTAGTCGTCATTCAGGATTAGCACGCGGTAGAGATTGGGCTTCTTGGTTTTCGGCTTCGTGCGTGTGATGACCGAGGTTCCGCGATTTCCGTTGTCCCCGTTCCTTTCGCTGTCGTTCTGCATCCGGATCGGCTTTGCGATCATTGTCATTCATTCCTCGGTCTATCCGGTGGTGCATGGGAGGCTGCTTTACCCGCCGGATATCTGAAACACTAACTTAGTTCATAATGGAGCGATTTTAAGCCCCTTGTTTGCGACTGCAATCACAATTCCGCAGGACTTGACGCAAAGACTAAAAAAGTCCCGTGCGAATTCTTAAAGGGCTTCGGGAAACAAAAAAGACCGGCCGCAGATGCGTTGCCGGTCTTCGTTTTTCAAGGGGTGCGCTGTTCGCACCATCGCATTTTACGCAGCGGCGGGCGTTACCTGGGCAGCCTTGGGCGACTTTGCCGCCGGGGCCGATACCGGCGCTTCGTAAGGCTTATAGGCGCCCTTGGCGAGATCGGCGTACATTTCGCCCATCTTCGTCGCCTCGGAGATGAAATTCTCATAGGAAGACTTGATGAAGCCGGTCTGCAGTTCGAAGACCGTTTCGAAGCTGCGGGCGGCAGACAGCGTCTCAAAATGATTGACGGCGTCCTGGAAGGACTTTTTGGAATATTCCGCAGCTTCGGTCGCGATCGCCTGGACCCCCTTGGCCGTGTCGGAATAGCTCTTCAGCATCGTGTCCATGGCTTCCTTGCTCTTCCGGCTCGTGTCGTCAAAGTTAAACATTTAGTCTCCTCCTTTTGTGGTATTGGCTGCCACAAAAGGTAGCTGCGTCGCACAAATAGTCAAGCGATTTTGTGCGTTGCACAACCACCATGGATTGCATGACGCTACGCAAAAGCGCCTTTAAAAAAGAGCAACGTACATCGCCAATTGATTTTTAAAATATATATCAGAGGCCTACAACCTGAGGCTTCGCAAAAATTCTCGCGAAGCCTCAATCTTGGGATAACCGGAGGCCGTCTCAGTCCATCAGATCTGCGGGAACCTTGCCGCCGTTTTCGGACAGCTTCTTCATGAGCGCCTTGTGAAGAAACATGTTCATCTTGGCGGAATCGCCTGTGTCGCCTGTATAGCCAAGTTCCGCAGCAAGCTCCTTGCGCTCGGAGAGGCTCGCATCCATGCCGACCGCCTTCATCAGGTCCACGATCGAGCGCCGCCAATCTAGCTTCTGCCCGCTCTTCTTGACGGCAGCATCGAGAATCGGAGCGATATCGACGGCCGCAGGCGCCGCCGACGGTGCTGCCGACGGTGCTGCTGATGGCGCGGACGCCGTCTGCGCGGGCGCCATTTTCGGCGCATCCGCCGCCTCGATCACCGGTGCTGCCTGCGCTTCGCCGAAAATCGCGTTCTTGATTTTATCGAAAATACCCATGTCCTCGCCTCCAAATTTAGTTTGATCGCATTCGCAAAAACTAACATGGGGCGGAGGGCGAACTCATCCAGCGCAAGCGGCAAAATTGTTGCTGAGGCTTGGTAGGCAGGCTGCGGATAAAAGGTGCCGTTCGGCAAAGGCAAGCCGCTATGATGCGGCCCGCCAAGGGATCATTAGAGATCGACGTCGAGAATCGCCATCGAGAAGTTGTAGGAACGATCGCCATCTTCGTCGTCGATATAGACGACACCCAGGAATTCGTCGCCGAGATAAACTTCCGCGGAATCATCCTTGCGCGGGCGCGCCTTGACGACGATCTGCGGGTTGAGCGTCTTCTTGAAATAGGCGTCGAGCTTCTTGAGTTCTTCAGGCTTCACACTGGGTCTCCTAGCGGTCTTCGTTGGCCGCTTCTTGCACAGGAAAAGCGGCGCTGTAAAGGCTGCCGCAGCACATCCGCCCCGGCTTTCCCCTCAGCATTTCGCCAGCTTTTCCGTTCTAGCCGATATGACCGGATCAGATACCGGCGCCGATCACCTGGTCCATGATACGCGACGGTTCCGAACACCCGGCCTCTCCGACAACCTTCGCCGGCACGCCTGCGACCGTCGTTTTCGGCGGAACGGGCTGCAGAACGACCGAACCGGCCGCGACACGCGAGCAATAGCCGATCTGGATATTGCCGAGAATCTTCGCGCCCGCACCGATGAGTACCCCGCTGCCGATCTTCGGGTGACGGTCAGCGCCCTCCTTGCCCGTGCCGCCAAGCGTGACGCCATGCAGGATCGAGACGTTGTCGCCGATCACCGCCGTCTCGCCGACGACGAGGCCAGTCGCATGATCGAGGAAGATGCCCCGGCCGATGCGCGCTGCCGGATTGATATCGGTCTGAAAGACGCTGGATGACCGGCTTTGCAGATAGAGCGCCAGGTCCCGCCGCCCCTGATTGAGCAGCCAATGCGCCAGGCGATGCGTCTGCAGCGCATGAAATCCCTTGAAATACAGCACCGCTTCCATGAAGCGCAGGCATGCCGGGTCACGGTCGTAGACGGCCTGAATGTCGACGCGCAGGATATCGCTCCATTCCGGCCAATCTTCGACCATTTTGTCGAAGACCTGACGGAGCAACGTTGCCTGCATGTCGGGATGGTCAAGACGTTCGCAGATCCGATGAATGACGCATTCTTCCAGCGAACGGTGGTTGATCACCGTCGAATAAAGGAAAGCCGCCAGCACCGGATCCTTCTCGGCAGCCGCACGCGCTTCTTCGCGCAGGCTGTCCCAGATCGGATCCATGACCTTCAGCGGGTTTGATGCTTCAAAAGAACGAACGTCAGTCTTCGCGACCATTCCAGGTCTCCTCGTTTCCGTCGGAACGACATTATATAGGGCAAAACGCCCGGAACATAAATGGGTACCGGCCCTATGCTTTTTTAGCATATTTTTTCGGTAATCACGGCACCTTGAAGACGCCGATTACCGCCCGGCGACCTTCTCGTAGAACTCCAGAACCGCTTTCTTGAACACCTTGTCTCCAACCGCCAGCATATGGTCGCGACCCGGAATGTCCAGCGCCTCGGCATGCGGCATCAAAGCCGCCAGTTCGTGCGCCGAACCCGCAATGTCGTCCTTTGTTCCGACACCGATCAACGTCGGCGCCTCGATCTTGCCCATGTCGGCCCGCGCCACGAGATCGCGCGATCCCCGGATGCACATGGCGAGTGCCTGCCGGTCGCTTTTGGTCTGCTCGGCGAAGGCGCGGAACATGCGCCCGCGGATATGCGTGACGTCGTCCAGCGACGGCGCAAGCAGCGCATCGGCAATCGGATCCCAATCGCCGACGCCATCCGTCATCCCGATGCCGAGACCGCCAAGCACCAGCGAACGCACGCGATGCGGATGGGCAAGCGCCGTGAAGACCGAAATCCTCGCACCCATCGAATAGCCCATGACATTGGCTTCCGGGATGCCGAGATGGTCGAGCAGCGCCACCGCGTCTTCCGCCATGATCCACGGCCGATAGGCTTCGGCATCGTGGGGCTTATCACTTGCGCCGTGGCCGCGATTGTCCATCGCAATGACCCGATAGCCTGCATCGCCCAGCGTCTTCAGCCAGCCGGGATGCACCCAGTTGACGTTGGCGGTCGAGGCGAAGCCATGAATGAGCAGCACTGGCGGACCGTTCGGATCGCCTTTGTCGAAAAAAACGAGGTTCAGGCCGTCGTGGGGAAAGCTAGAAAATGCAGGCGTATTCAGATTCATAAAGTCCGTCCTTTTTGGCCGGACCATATTTTATCGGGCAGCGGAGGTGAACCCTCGCGACGTCAAAAAACCATGGGCCGTGCTGCGTTTCGGCTCTACACATTTCCGGCGAAGGACTATAATGTCCGCGCACATTTCAAAGCATTCGGAGACAGACATGGCCGGCCACAACATTCCCCACTTCCAGAACGACGGCGGACACCGCGTCATCGAAGTCGGCGTGAAGGAGTTCATGTGCACCGGCGCATCCGCGCCCTTCGATCATCCGCATATCTTCATCGATATGGGCGACGACAACGAGAAGGTCTGCTCCTACTGCTCGACGCTTTACCGCTTCAACAGCGCGCTGAAGGCGAGCCAGACGAACCCGGCCGGCTGCGTCTTCCACGTCAAGGCAGCGTAACGTCACTCACTAAAGATCGGACAGCAGATGCCGGTCGAACACGCCGCCATCATCGGCGCCGGAACTGCGGGCCTGACCGCTGCTCTGGCCCTCGCTAAACGCGGCATCAGTTCGGATATTTTCGAGCAGGCGGCCGCGCTTGCGGAGGTCGGCGCCGGCCTGCAGATCTCGCCGAATGCATCGCGCATCCTCGCAAAGCTCGGCATCCTGCACGACATCGAAAAAGTCTGGCTCGAACCGCAATTCATCCGCCTTTTCTCCGGCGACACGCTGCGCCCGCTTGCGGCCGTTCCGGCAGGCGATTTCGCGCGTACCCGTTGGGGTGGGCCCTACGGCGTCCTGCACCGCGCCACGCTGCAAAGAGCGCTGCTTGCGCAAGTCGAAGCGAGCTCTCTCTGTACCCTTCACTGCGGCAGCAGGATCGAGCCTGGCATCCTCCCGGCAACCACGCGCCAGGCGGATGTGATCATCGGTGCCGACGGCGTCTGGTCGAAGCTGCGGCAGGCAATCAAGGGCAGTCCCTCGCCGCGCTTTTCCGGTAATATAGCCTATCGCTTCACGATCGCCGGCAATTCCGCGCCGGCGTTCATCGACCGCGCAAGTGTTTCGGCGTTCCTTGGGCCGTCCGCCCATCTTATCTGCTATCCGCTGAAGGAGGCCGGCAGTTTCAATCTTGTCGCCATCACCGCCGGCAGTGCTGCGCGGCAGGACTGGCGCAACGAGCCGGCGGAGCAGCAATTGAAGCAGCTCACATCACGTTTTTCCGGATGGAGCGCCGATATCAAGTCGCTGTTCGGTGACGCCCGGATGACCTTCTGGCCGCTCTACGAGGCGACGGAGGGCACCTGGCAAAACGGAAGCGACACCGTCCTTATCGGCGATGCCGCTCACGCCATGACACCTTTTGCCGCCCAGGGCGCGGCGATGGCAATCGAAGATGGCTACGAGCTCGCGGCCCTGCTTGCGGCCCATTCTGTGAAGGAAGCCCTACCTCGTTTCGAACGGCAACGTGCGCCGCGCGTCGCGAAAATCCGCAAGCGCGGCGCATTCAACCGCTTTGCCTACCACGCCCGCGGCCCAGTCCGTCTCGGCCGCGATATTGTTCTTTCGCTGAAATCGCCGCAAAGCCTGGCAGCCGATCTGGACTGGATCTACGGCTACCGTCCGATCGATTGATCAAACGGCATTGGCAGCAGCAAGGCCGCGTTCGATGTCCGCCTTGATGTCGGCGACGTCTTCGAGACCGACCTGAAGCCGGATGACCGGCCCTTCCTGCGGCGCCTTGCGGATACGGCGGTCGTTGAGATTGACGTGCACTGCCAGGCTTTCGAAGCCGCCCCAGGAATATCCCAGGCCGAAGATCTGCAGTGCGTCGAGGAAGGCATGCGCCTTCGGCTTGAATTTTTCCGGGGCATCGGCCGCGAGCACGAAGGAGAAGATGCCGCTTGCGCCCTTGAAATCACGCTTCCAGAGTTCGTGCGACGGGAAGCTCGGCAGCGCCGGATGCAGGACGCTTGCGATCTCTTCCCTGCCCTCTAGCCATTTGGCGATCGTCAGCGCGCTTTCATAGTGCCGCTCAAGGCGCACACCCATGGTGCGCAGACCACGCAGGATCTGGTAGGCATCGTCCGGAGCCCCGCAAATGCCGAGCGTGATATTGGCTTCCTTCAACTGCTCCCAATACTTGGCATTCGCCGAGACCGTGCCCATCAGGATGTCGGAATGGCCGGAGGGATATTTCGTCGCGGCATGGATCGAAATATCGACGCCGAAGTCAAGGGGCCGGAAATAGACCGGCGTCGCCCAGGTATTGTCCATCGCAACGACCGCACCATGCTTGTGGGCGATTGCGGCAATGGCCGGAATATCCTGCATTTCGAATGTGTTCGAACCCGGCGCTTCAGTGTGCACCAACTTCGTGTTCGGCTTGAAAAGCTGCTCGATCTCCGCACCGATGGCCGGGTCGTAATATTCGACCTCGACGCCCAGACGCGTCAGCATCGTATCGCAGAAATGCCGCGTCGGCGTGTAGACCGAATCGACGATCAGAACGTGATCGCCGGAGGAGAGAAATGCGAGCAGCGGCACCGTAACGGCGGCAAGACCCGTTGGAACGAGGATCGTTCCGGCAGACCCCTCCAGTGCATTGATCGCCTCGCATAGCGCATCCGTCGTTGGCGTTCCGCGGGTGCCGTAGGTATATTTCTGCGACCGCGTCTCCATCGTCCTGGCGTTCGGGAAGAGCACCGTGGAGCCATGGACGACGGGAGGATTGACGAAACCGAAGTAGTCGACGGGATCGTTGCCAACATGGGTAAGGCGCGTGTTGATACCCGCGTTCTGCAGTAGACTGTCTCTGTCTTTCATAATCTGGAATGGCCTTTGGCGGAATGATGCAAAGCTGCACTTCTGGACCCGCCCCGCAAAACGGTCAACCCCGGGCTCGGAGAGGTAGATTACCCATTTCGTTACTTTGTCAGATATATCAGTGGATTACGCAACAATTTTCCGCAAAGGGCTGCCCATTTGCCGCTCAAATGCCTATCAGGACGGCGCATTTTGCCAAAATGCCAATTTCTGCCGCAATTGTGAACCGCGACACTTGACCGTGGTGATATTTGCGACTGTGATAGAACCGCTCGCGCCGGGAGGGTGTCGAGAATTGGGGGGCGAATGGTTTGCTTCAGCCGTCCCCTCCACAAAAACATAAGACAACAGATAAAGGTTGGGAAAAATGAAGATTAAGCTCCTGTCCGCCACCGTCGGCGCAGCAGTTTTCGCCCTTGGCGCCTCGGCTGCCTCGGCAGCCACTCTCGCAGACGTGAAGGCAAAGGGTTTCGTCCAGTGCGGCGTCAATAGCGGCCTCGTCGGCTTCGCTCAGCCTGACGCTTCCGGCAACTGGGCCGGCTTCGACGTCGATTTCTGCAAGGCGGTTGCTTCAGCCGTGTTCGGCGATCCGACTAAGGTCAAGTACACGCCTCTCTCCGCGAAAGACCGCTTCCCGGCGCTGCAATCCGGCGAAGTCGACGTCCTGTCGCGTAACACCACCTGGACGATCAACCGCGATACCGCTCTCGGCTTCAATTTCCGCGCGGTCACCTATTACGATGGTCAGGGCTTCATGGTTCGCAAGGGCCTGAACGTCAAGTCGGCTCTCGAGCTTTCCGGCGCCGCCGTCTGCGTTCAGGCCGGCACGACCACCGAACTCAACCTCGCCGACTATTTCAAGGCCAACAACCTTCAGTACAATCCGGTCGTTTTCGAAAAGCTCGAGGAAGTCAACGCTGCTTACGACTCCGGCCGTTGCGACGTTTACACGACCGACCAGTCCGGCCTTTATTCTCTGCGTCTGACGCTGAAGAACCCCGACGAGCACATAATCCTTCCGGAGATCATCTCAAAGGAACCGCTCGGCCCGGCCGTCCGCCAGGGTGACGACCAGTGGTTCGACGTCGTCTCCTGGACGGCCTTCGCTCTGGTCAATGCGGAAGACTTCGGCATTACCCAGGCCAACGTCGACGAGATGAAGAATTCGCCGAACCCGGATATCAAGCGCTTCCTCGGTTCGGAAACCGACACCAAGATCGGTACCGACCTCGGCCTCACCAACGATTGGGCCTATAATGTGATCAAAGGCGTCGGCAATTACGGCGAACTCTTCGAGCGCAACATCGGTCAGGGCAGCCCGCTCAAGATCGAGCGCGGCCTGAACGCTCTGTGGAGCAAGGGCGGTATCCAGTACGCACCGCCGGTCCGCTGATCGCCGGCCTGGAATGAAATACCGGAAAGGCGGGCAACCGCCTTTCCCTCGTCCAAGAAAAAAGCCCAAAACGGGCACATAGGGGAATTGGCTCGGCATGACGCAAGAGGCTCTGGGCACGACACCGTTGCCTAAAACCGGCTGGACCTTCCGGTCCGCCATGTATGACCCCAAATACCGGGGTATCTTCTATCAGGTTCTCACTGTCCTCGTCCTCGCCGGAGTGGTCTGGTGGATCGTGGACAACACGATCCAGAACCTCGCACGCAGCAATACGGCCTCCGGCTTCGCCTTCCTCAGGGGACGCGCCGGCTTCGAGGTCGGCCAGTCGCTGATTTCCTACTCCAGCGACTCGACCTATGGCCGCGCCCTCTTCGTTGGCTTCTTGAATACCCTGCTGGTCGCAGTTACGGGTATCATCACCGCAACGATCATCGGCTTTATCGTCGGCATCGGGCGACTGTCGCACAACTGGCTGATTGCCAAGCTGTGCACGGTCTATGTCGAAGTATTCCGCAACATCCCGCCGCTGCTCGTCATCTTCTTCTGGTATTCCGGCGTTCTCGCCGTTCTGCCGCAGCCGCGCGAATCCCTGCACCTGCCGTTCAGCATGTTCCTGAACAATCGTGGTCTCGCCTTCCCGAAGCCGATCTTCGAAGCGGGCATGTGGGCGGTTCTGATTGCCTTCATCGTCGGCATCGCCGGCGCCATCATCACCGCGCGCTGGGCGCACAAGCGCCAGGCCGCGACTGGCCAGCCGTTCCATACGATCTGGGCGTCGATCGCGCTGATCGCCGGCCTGCCGGTCCTCGCCTTCCTGGTAACCGGCCTGCCGATGTCCTTCGACCTTCCGGTCGCCGGCAAGTTCAACCTGACGGGCGGCTCGGTCGTTGGCCCGGAATTCATGTCGCTGTTTCTGGCGCTGTCGTTCTATACGGCAGCCTTTATTGCCGAGATCGTCCGCGCCGGCATTCGCGGCGTGGCCAAGGGGCAGTCTGAGGCGGCAGGCGCCCTTGGGCTGCATCCTTCCTCCATCACCCGCCTTGTCGTGGTACCGCAGGCCTTCCGCATCATCATTCCGCCGCTGACGAGCCAGTATCTAAACCTGACGAAGAACTCGTCGCTCGCCATTGCGATCGGCTTTGCGGACCTTGTCGCCGTCGGCGGAACGACCCTCAACCAGACAGGCCAGTCCATCGAAATCGTGCTGATCTGGATCGTCGTCTATCTCAGCCTCAGCATTCTCACGTCGCTGTTCATGAACTGGTTCAACGCCAAGATGGCACTGGTGGAGAGATAAGATGTCCGTTTCCAACACCTCCTTTGTCAGAACGGCGATACTCACGGCTGAACCGCCGCCGCCCGGCGAACGTGGCGCTCCCGCTTGGGTTAGGCGCAACCTGCTCGCAACGCCGCGGGACATCGTGTTGACGGTGCTCGCGATCGCCGCCCTCGCCTGGGTCCTGCCGCAGCTGATTGACTGGCTGTTCATCCAGGCCGTGTGGACGGGCACCGACCGCACCTTCTGTGCAACTGCCGTTCAAGGCGGCATCCAGCCCGATGGCTGGAGTGGCGCGTGCTGGGCCTTCGTCAATGCGAAATTCGATCAGTTCGTTTTCGGCCGCTATCCGCTCGACGAGCGCTGGCGTCCGACGATCGTCGGTATTCTCTTCGTGCTCCTGCTGGTGCCGATGCTGATCCCGTCGGTGCCGCGCAAGGGCCTGAACGCGATCCTGCTTTTCGGCGTGCTGCCGATCTTCTCGTTCTTCATGCTTTATGGCGGCTTCGGCCTTGAAGTCGTCGACACACCGCTCTGGGGCGGTCTGCTCGTGACGCTGGTCGTCTCCTTCGTCGGCATGGCGGTCTCGCTTCCGTTCGGCATCATGCTGGCGCTCGGCCGACGATCGAGACTGCCCGTCGTCAAGGTGGTCTGCGTCACCTTCATCGAAGTGATCCGCGGCATCCCGCTGATCACGGTCCTCTTCATGGCAAGCGTCATGCTGCCGCTCTTCCTGCCCACCGGTTGGAATGTCGACAAGCTGATGCGCGCCGTCATCGGCGTCTCGATCTTCGCCTCCGCCTACATGGCGGAAGTCATTCGCGGCGGCCTGCAGGCAATCCCGAAGGGCCAGTATGAGGGAGCCGATTCACTCGGGCTCGGCTACTGGCAGAAAATGCGGCTCATCGTGCTGCCGCAGGCGATCAAACTGGTCATCCCGGGCATCGTCAACACGTTCATCGGCATGTTCAAGGATACGTCGCTCGTTTCGATCATCAGCATGTTCGACCTGCTTGGCATCGTCCGCCTGAACTTCACCGACGCCAATTGGGCAAGCTCGGTCACGCCGCTGACAGGCCTCGTCTTCGCGGGCTTCGTCTTCTGGATCTTCTGCTTCGGCATGTCGCGCTATTCCGTGTTCATGGAACGCCACCTCGACACCGGCCACAAACGATAAGAATGAGGGAATAAACATGGCTGAACCCAAGAAAATGACCGTTTCCGCAACGGATGTGGCGGTCGAGATCATCAACATGAACAAGTGGTACGGCGATTTTCACGTGCTGCGCGACATCAACCTCAAGGTCATGCGCGGCGAGCGCATCGTTATCGCGGGCCCGTCGGGCTCCGGCAAGTCGACGATGATCCGCTGCATCAACCGCCTGGAAGAACATCAGAAGGGCCACATCCTCGTCGATGGCACGGAGCTCACCAACGATCTGAAGAAGATCGACGAAGTGCGCCGCGAAGTCGGCATGGTATTCCAGCACTTCAACCTCTTCCCGCATCTGACGATCCTGGAAAACTGTACGCTGGCGCCGATCTGGGTGCGCAAGATGCCGAAGAAGCAGGCGGAAGAGGTCGCCATGCACTTCCTGAAGCGCGTCAAGATCCCGGAACAGGCGCATAAGTATCCCGGCCAGCTTTCCGGCGGCCAGCAGCAGCGTGTGGCGATCGCCCGCTCGCTCTGCATGAACCCGAAGATCATGCTGTTCGACGAGCCGACCTCGGCGCTCGATCCGGAAATGATCAAGGAAGTGCTGGACACGATGGTGGGCCTTGCCGAAGAAGGCATGACAATGCTCTGCGTCACCCACGAAATGGGCTTTGCCCGTCAGGTGGCCAACCGCGTCATCTTCATGGACCAGGGCCAGATCGTCGAACAGAACTCGCCCGCCGAATTCTTCGACCATCCGCAGCACGAGCGCACCAAGCTCTTCCTCAGCCAGATCCTGCACTGAGCTGAAGAACCTTTTTTAAAGAAAAGCCGCCGGAAGAAACCTTCCGGCGGCTTCTTTCATTTATTGCCCCCGAAACCATCGCCTGCCCTCCGGAAGCAGGCAGCGTTCAGCCATAGAAAAGTGAAGGCGCATACCTATCTAAGATAGCATCGCCGACCCATGTCATGGAGCCCCCGATGAAAGCCGAATTCGCCGCAGTTCTTGTCATGGGCGCATTGATTGCAGGCTGCACGGCCGGCGGAGACATTTCCGGCCCAGGATTGGAGCCCATTCCCGGCAGCATCACCTATAGCGGCCAGCCCCGTACGAAGCTGACCAAATCGCCGATCGGCTCGTCGTTTCCTCACACATTTTACGATAACAGGGGCCGCGAGGTCGAAGAGACCTACATCATCCGCCCCGACCGCAGCCTGATGATCGCCAATCGCGTCTACCGTCCGTTTTTCGACTTTGATGACGACCGCTGAAAGTCGCGGCGGCGTTCCAACCCGCCAAAGCGCGGCTTGCCGAAATGGCGTCAAATGACGTCGTGCAACGGTCTGCTTTAACTCTTGATTAGGTATCCATTTGCTTCAGCGTGAAGTTATGCGATGCTCTCTGCTTAAAATCAGGCCCGAGATAGAATGAGGGCCGAAGGACGGGGGCAGAAAAATGATGGAAATTCACGGTTCTCAGCGCGCAAACGGCAGGTCGGAGCGCCCTCTGAACTGCCGGACAGAAGTCGAAGCTGCGATGTTCGACATGATCCAGCGCCTGCAACAGCATGGCTGGACGCCGGCCGAAGTGGCGCTCGCGCTCGCGGACGCCGCCGAGGATTACGTGATGCTGCTCGCCAGCAAGAAAGCCGGCAGCCACTGAGGGGCACGCCGGCTAGCCGCCCTGTAAGCTACAGCGTCTGCGTTCAGGGCGGAAACGCGGCCCGCATCATGCGATCACTCGGATGCCCAGAGATGGCGCAGCCGCGGATGCTGGCGAACGTCGGAAGCGGAAGCGAACGGATTTGCGTCCCAACCGGCCTGCCTCGCCACGGCCACGATTTCGGGCTGGTCGTCGAAAAATATCGGGCACTCGCCGGCGCCGATGCTCAATCGGGAATTTATCGCCTCGAAAAAGCGGATGTCCTTCTTCGGGTATCGAATTTCTGCACTGTAGAACATACCGTCGAACAGCTTCGAAAAGCCGAGCTCGTTCCAGAGAAATCGCGCCCGGTGATGCTCCTGGCCGGTTGCCACGTAGAGTTCGACAACGCTGCCGCTGCTCCTTATGCCCTCAATCAGATCAAAGACCTCACTGTTGAGATTCGAATCCTTTTCGAACCAATATCTCATGAAGTCCTTCGCATCGCCGTGATATCCAACCTCCGGCAGAACCTCGGCAAGCGCCTCCGCGAGATCGCGTTTGCCGGAGATACATTCAGCCATAAGCGCGTTCGAACGGCCGCCTGCGCGTCCAAAGAAGAGATTGCCGAATGCCGCCCGGTCAACACCGAGATCAGCCTCAATCGTCGCGTCCCAGGGTTTGCGGCGCAACGGATCGGCATGCCAGCCATCGATAAGCACACCATCAACATCAAAGAAGATTTTCGTCATCTCAAATCCTCCATCCCGGCACGGCACTTGTCTTGCGGGCATCCAGGGGCGCCTCGCGGCAATCTCCATCGAAATACCGGCCACCCTTGCGAGCCAGCTCTGCTTCGGTCAAACGTAGAAGTTCCCCAGGCCGCCCTTCAGCGGCATGCTTGAAACCTGCGTCGAACGCCTCGAACAACTCGTTGTCGAGCTGCTTCAGAAGGCGTGGAATCCATTTTCCTTTCCCGGACCAAGTGCCGCGTCCAAGAAGCATCAGATCGGCAAGCGGCTGATAAAGCTGGGACGCAATTGCACGGAGTTCAGCTCCGCTGCGTTCACCGCAAAGATCGTCCAGCAGATCGGTGATTTGATATTTGAGCGCATCAAGCTCCTGCCTGGCAAGCTCAGGTGGGCCGTCCTTCAGCAACTGGGCGGCATGGCTTTGCCACGTCCGGCCATTTTCCTGGCCAGGCCCGATAATCCGTCCGGACGCCACCATGTGAACGATGATCGGATGGCCGGATTTAAGGTCGCGTTCGAAGAACCAGTTGAGCGTCTCTGGATCATGAACGAATGCTTCGAAGGGAATGCCGTCTTCAACGAACGACTCCCGCCATGCCCGATCAAGCTTATCGAAGACGACGACCAGGTCGATGTCGGAGTTTTCCGTGCCCTCTCCGCGAATAATCGAGCCCGCAGCAAAGGCGAAAGAATAGACATCAAATCGCGCTGAGAGGACGCTACTGGTTATCCGCAAGGCTTCATCGATCTGCTTCGGCATCCTAACCCCATCATCGGAGATCATTCAGAGACCAGATTTGGCAACGCCTGTCTGTAGGCGTTGCGAATTTCACTTAAAATCAAGCATGTCCGACCCGCTCGACGTTCCAGGTCGGGTCCTTCAGCACCGCAATGCTTGAACAGACCACGTTCTATCATCAGCTCGAAGCGCAGCACCTCCCTGCATCACCGTAGAAGATGGGGCGAAAGCCGAATACCCGATCTCCGGGTCGGACACAGCAGATAAGTGGCAACCCCTGCAGGATTCGAAGCTGCGACCAGGTGCTTAGAAGGCAGGGAGCAAATCCAACGTTTTCAGGGCTTTTCGCTATTTCAAACTGTAGACGCGACCCGAATATGATTGAAATCTTGCCACGATGTAAACGGTTTCCGGCCTAGTACGGAAGGAGAGAAGAATAGACGGCGGATTCGTGATAGGCGGTCGCCAGAAATATAGGCGAGTGCCTGATCGCCAAGGATGGCTTCGCAGCCATTCACCTGCCCCTGAGATAAAGACGTGCCAAAGATACCAGACGTGCGAGAGCGCACGCTTGCGTAGAACGCTGCGCGATTCATTGGGAATTCCCTTAAGATTGGGCGCGAAGAAACGCCTGGTTACGGGGCGCGCCTCATTGCGGTTCTTTGGAGGCTAAGGCGCTACCAACTTTCGAGCTTCTTGGTGACCGGGAGACCACGGCGGCGAATGTTTCCGCCGAACAGATAATTCCAGCGTCGAAGCAGTACGCTTAAAGGCGATGCCCTGAACCGCAGCGGACGGCCAAGCAGGGACGCCAACGCACTCACATAGGCTTTGGCCTCGCAAGGCATCATATGAACACCGTCGTCGGAATAGATACGGCGCAGCGCCCCGCGACTGTCCGCATAGCGTGGTGGCATCGGGAGGAACAGCAGACCGGCCGCTTCGGCCAGTTCCTGCAGCGCTGCAGACAGGGCACGGTGTGCCGCTATGCGTTGGTCAAGCGTTCCACACGCCGGCAGTTCAGTGTTTGGACGGCGATCCGATGGAAACGGCGGCTGCGCAAGGACTATTTGCGTGCCGTCGAGATCGGCTTTCATGGCGGCCATCCTGGCCAGATATCGGGTGGCTAGATTGTGCGCCTCCGCCTGAATGCTACGTCCGGACTTTTCCGCAGCTGGGATCAAATGGCAGCGAACGTCGATTTCGCCGAACATCAGAACAACAGCGTCATGGCCGGAAAGGTCGGGAGTTATGGCGCGAACGAACGCTGGACCATCCCGCGCGATCCTGTGCATGGTCACCGGCCCTATCCAGTGGATCGAGGCATCCTCTACCGCGTCAAAGCAGTAGGCGGAATGACTATCGCCGAATATATGCAACCTCACCCTGAAATCCCCCGACACGTGAACCTATTTAGCATGGCATCAAGCCCGCCAGAAGAGTTCAGGTATCGGGAGCCGGCAATTCTTCGGCCCGAGCAGGCGAACGAGCTGTGAAAGCATGCCCTTCAGGACGCCCCACAGCTCATCGCCTGAGTTAAGCTCGCTCGCGGCGTCATGTTGCGCAACGGGCGGGAACCCAAATTCATGGCAGCGGCAACCGTTTCGGCCTCGGCATCGGTCATGCGCCGCCACGGTACCGATTTTCCCAAGATGTACGGGCGCGGCGGCGGCGCGTTAAATTCCCCCACCTCAAGATTCCACTTCTGTGTGGCATAGGTAGATGAACCGGAACCTCTACAGCCCTGCCGGTCGAGTTCTGCTGCCCCCGGTCGTTAAACCGCTGGTAAAGCCCATCCGAATCCAAGTGTGAAGCGGAGGCTCGCTGATGGACCAATCCGAATTCACCGCAACAATCGCGACACGAAAGAACGCCTTGAGGACGAAATTTTGTAACTGGTGGCAAAATACCGTAAACGGGGTCCAAAATGCGGCAGAATACGGCCTGCAAGTCATTGAAAAGATTGGCGACCCCTACAGGATTCGAACCTGTGACCACCTGCTTAGAAGGCAGGTGCGAGGCCCGACGGGGTTTCCCTTCGTTTCAGGGCGTTCCTAAGTATCTGATATAATTGACTTTTGTTCAGTGGCGGATCTATGATTCCGCCCACGGGCTCAGACGGTTGCGCCTTCGCGAAGCCAATGTTGACCAGTCTGCCGCCCAGAATCGAGCGGAGGAATCCATGGCCAGGAAACGCGCATTGGACGACAGGTACATCCAGGCCCTGCGGAGGAAGGGGCGCTATGAGGTTCCCGACCCCGGCTGCCCGCGCCTGTGGCTGCGGGTCGGCCCGAGACGGATCGTGTTCCTGCTGGTCGCCCGCCTGGGCGCGGCGCCCAACCCCACCCGCCTGACGCTCGGCGTCTATGACCCGACGACCCCGCCGGAGGTCAGGACGGCGGACGCATTGACCCTGGCGGAGGCCAGGACGAAGGCGGAACGCTGGAACGCCTGGATCGACCGCCACCTCGATCCGAGGGCGGAGGAGACGAGGCTGGCGGTGGAGCGCGCGCAGCGGCTGCGGGCCACGTTCGGGCTGGCGCTCGAGGACTATCTCGCCCACATACCCGGCCGAAAACACAACCGCCAAGCCGCGCGCGACCAGGGAGACATGCGGCGCGAGCTTCTCGACCCCGAGCGGAATCCGTGGATCGGCAAGCCTCTCGCGGAGGTCGACGACGTGGACGTTTCCACGCTGATCGCCGCGGTCCGGGACCGTCCCGCGCCAACCTCGGCGTACAACCTTTTTCGCAGGGTCAAGACGTTCTTCACCTGGGCGCACGCGCCCGAACGGCGCCGCGACTACTATCTCGGGCCGACCAGCCCGATCGCCAGCCTCGAGGCGATCAAGCTCGAGCTCGGCCCCAACACGCGGGACCGCGTTCTCGGCGCCGACGAGGTGGCGGCCTACCTGGCGGCGGCGGCGGCGACGCCCTACCCCTACGGTCCCTTCTACATGGCGATGATCCTGACGGGCCAGCGGGAGAACGAGGTGGCCGGCATGCGGCGCTCCGAGATCGACATGGCCGGGCGGCTGTGGACGATCCCTGCGGCGCGCTACAAGCCGGGGCGGGCCCACGCCGTGCCGCTGTCCGACCAGATGATGGAGCTGCTCCAGGCGCTGCTGCGCGTCCTTCCGGCCGGGCACGGCGACTGCCTGTTCAGCGTCGACAACGGCCGGAACCCGATCGCGGACTTCTCCCACCCCGTGCAGGCGTTCAAGAGGGCGGTTTTGTCCGCGCTGCGCGAGGCCAAGCCGGGCGCCGAAATGGCCCCCTGGGAGCTGGAGGACACCCGCCGCACGGTGCGCTCCGGCCTTTCGCGGCTGAAAGTGCCAAAAGAGGTTGCCAGAGCCGTCCTCGGACACGCGAAGCAGGGCCTGGACCGCGTCTACGACCTGTACGAATACCTGCCCGAGCGCGAAGAGGCGCTGGCGCGGTGGGGGGAGACGATCGCCGATACCGGGCGCAACGCGGGCGCCCCTCCTTCCCGCGCAGGGAAGCCGGCCCCGACTGAACGCGGCCGGGAGCGCCGCCGGTGACACGCGAGGAGCTCCACCGGCTGGTCTGGTCGGAGCCGGCGACGAGGGCCGCACGCCGGCTGTCGGTCTCGGACACCTACCTGCGCCGGGTCTGCAGGACCCTCGCGGTGCCCTCGCCGCCCCGCGGCTACTGGGCGAAGCGGGCCGCGGGCCTCGACCCGCCGGTCGTTCCGCTCCCCGCCGCGCCGCCTGGCACGCCACCCGGATGGT
>NZ_FWER01000265.1 GCF_900169785.1 Rhizobium sullae | reverse complement strand
TTGCCGGACATCTCGGTGCACATGCGGTCAGACAGGATCTGCATGTAGCGTGCAAGCACGATGAGTTCGGTGCCGGTACTTTCCACCAGGTCCATGATCCTGGCTTCGGCCTGCGGCTTGGTCACGGGAATGTGGTGGAAGGGAATATCATGATTGACCACCACTTTCTGGTAGTCGAAATGGTTGGAGACG
>NZ_FWER01000013.1 GCF_900169785.1 Rhizobium sullae | reverse complement strand
GCCAGATGGGCTCGGAGCGCACCCGGGTGGGCGCCACCAACACCACCGGCGGCGACGCCAACGTCTCCTGGCTGCTCGACCTCTTCGGCCAGTACCGCCGCTCCAAGGAAAGCGCGCTTGCCTCGCTCGATTCGGCCTATGCCAGCGCCGACGTCGCGCGGCTGGCCTTCCTGCAGGACCTCGTCTCGACCTATATCGACGCCCGCTTCTTCCAGGAGCGCATCGCGCTGTCGAAGGCCAACCTGCAATCGCGCCGGGAGACCTATGACCTCACCAAGTTCCAGCTGGAAGCCGGGGCAGCCTCCAGGCTCGACGTCGTCCAGGCCGAGGGCCTGGTGCAGTCGACGCAGGCCGAAATCCCTAATCTCGAAACCAACTTCCGCGTCTCGGCGCATCACATCGCCACGCTGCTCGGTCTGCCGGCGTCGGCGCTGATGGCCGAGCTGCAGAAGGGTGCTTCCCAGCCGATCTACCGTGCCGGCATCATCTCCGGCATTCCGGCCGACCTGATCCGCAACCGTCCCGACATCCGCGTGGCCGAGCGCAATCTGGCGGCGGCGACCGCCAATATCGGCGTCGCCCAATCGCAGCTTTATCCGTCGATCTCGCTCTCCGGCGCGATCTCGCCGACCTGGGTCAACCCGGCCGGCGGCAGCGGCGGCGGCCTGACCACCTGGTCGTTCGGCCCGACGCTCAGCCTGCCGATCTTCGACGGCGGCCGCCTGCGCGCCAATGTCGACATCGCCAAGTCGGACGCCAAAACCGCCTATCTCGCCTGGAAGGCGGCAGTGCTCAACGCCGTCGAAGAGGTGGAGAACGCACTGTCGGCGGTACGCCGCGACGCCCAGACGGTGGAAGCGCTGCGCGCCCAGGTCAAGACGACGCAGGAATCGCTGGAACTGTCGACGGCGAGCTACAAGGACGGCGCCTCCTCGCTGCTCGACGTGCTCGACGCCCAGCGCCAGGTGTCGCTCGCCCAGGCAAGTCTTGCCGCTTCGGTGCAGCAGATGGCCAAGGACTATGTCTCGCTCAACGTCGCCATCGGCGGCGGCTATGCCCCGGGCGGCAAGGTCAACGCCGTCTCCGCCGCTGTGGCAAAGGGACCCACAAAGAGCTGAGCGGCAGATAAAATCCCGCATGGCCAAGGAAAAAGGACCCGCCCTGCCTATCGGCGAGCCCTTCTCCCTTCATCGGAGGAGTAAAGAGACGGTCACGCAAGCGTGATACCGCTCCCGAGCATCAGACCACGGATTCCCGGTCTTGAACACTTCTCCAAATGGATGAGCCGCTCCTACACCCGATGGCCCGCTGAAACGCGCTTCCTGTGCCAGAATAAGACAGGTACTGGCGGCCGGCCCATAACCCAAAGGGATTAATTGATTTCGTGCAGTAGTATGGCATCCTTGCCTTGGGATCGGGGGCAGTACCGAGTAGAGCCAATTCCAAATGCGGCAGCTAATACTCGCGGACTAATGACCGCGACAAGCTCCTTGCGGAAGGGCTCGCTTCATTGCTGAAGCGAGCCCGGCTTTTTGTCTCACGAATATCGAGCTGTCTTCCGTCTTATCCAGAAAAACAGCGCCCCCCGACCTGGACGGCGCAGGGGACGCTCAGATATCTTCCTTCTCGACCATCAAGCGGCATCGGACCTCGGCTCCTTCGCAGGCAACCGCGCAATCCGCCTCTTACTAGGCGGTACACGCGACGGCCCTGCCCGCGAAAGCATACGCAGCGCCTTCACCTCAGCTTCAGGCAATTCAGCAACAGCCATTCACGACTAATGCATGAAATCCCTGATCTTGTAGGCAACCTCCGTACGGTTGGTGGCATTCAGCTTTTTCATGATGTTGCGGATGTGAACCTTTACCGTACTTTCGCAAAGCTTCATTTCATAGGCGATGATCTTGTTGGCCTTGCCGCGCAGCAAGGCTTCCGCTACGACCGCTTCACGTGGCGTGAAGAGTTCCTCAGCGCAGTTCATTCCGCTACTGACCGCGCTGATGACATGTCTCGCGGCAAGAATGCTGCTTGCAGGAATGAAGATTCCCCCGGCCTGAGCCAGGCCGATTGCTTCTGCAGCGACGCCAATACTAACAGTTGTGGGTATGTAGCCTCGGGCGCCGTATTCCAGCGCTTTGAGGATTTGCGAAAGTTCGTCGCTTTCCGCGCCCACGACGACCGGGCTGGATTTGAACTTCTCGGTCAATTTCGCGATCGTCTGGCCCACATCGACGTCCGTGATCTTCTTTCCGCCGATCATCAAGAGGATGACGGCGGGATCATGCTGGATATGCTGGTTCTGCCAGTCCTCCAGCGAATTGGCGGAAATGATGTTTAAGGTCGGTTGGTAATCGCGAAGGCTGCGTGACAGACACTCCCGGTCAAGCGCACGCGAATCGATCAGCAGCAGATATTCCGTATGCTCTTCCGTCGTAACGAAACTCGCCGACGACAAACTCCGCACGGGATCCCTCGCCTTCAAGGAAATGAGGCGGGTTGTCCTTGCGGCACTAGTATTTTCATTGGTTATTTGTTGCCCGTTCATAGCCGACTCCTACTCTCAACAAAATTGGCAGCCAAAACTAGAGACTCGTTTGAAATACATACGCTTTACTTGCGAATCATACAGTTAGATCAAACTATGTCTGCTGATCCAAAGTACAATTTCATTCATATGAAATTCAAACGCCCCAAATTTAAACTTGCATCTATTATAACTGTCGTCATTAACATATGTTAATCATTACTTATAAAAGATCAGATCTAAAACTTATTTCGTACTGCACGGCAACATGACCGCTAATCCTTCTAGTCATAATGAATTACGCGTATTGTGAATAATCCTCATATATATAGAATTATCCACAGGGATGCGTTGTCGGCTTTCTTTCGAAGAGCCCGACCGCCTGGAAGTATTTTGGGAGTTTACAGCCGACGCTCCCCCGGCGGCGCCAGGTAGCTTGGGTCGAAATCGACCAGTTCCTCAAGCTTCTTCCGGTCCAGGAATTCGACGACGCCGCTTTTGAATACAAGCAGGCCACTGAGCCGCATTTCCTTCAGGACGCGGTTAATATGGACGGTCGAAAGACCGACGGCATCACCGATTTCGGCCTGTGTCAGCGGACATTCAAACCCATCCACCGACTCATGCTGGAAGACATCTAGCCGGACAGCCAGTTCGAGAAGAAGATGCGCCGTACGGGCAAAAGCGTCCCGTCGGCCGATATTCGCCATCCTTTCGGTCAGCCGGGCCTGACGGCGCACCATCTCCATGAGCAGCGCGCGGTGAAGGTCGTTCGACGCGCTCTCGGGCTTTCGATCGCCAAGCGCCGGCAGTTCGTAGATGCGGATGTTGGAGAGCGCCTGCATCGTCTCGCGAGACAGTTCCGCCGAAGCAGTCCAGACGATATCGCCGGGAAGCGAAAAATCGGACACCATCCGTGTGCCATTTGGAAGCAGCTTCCAGGATATTATCCAGCCGCTGACTAGATAGAAGGTGCGGGTCCGGCGATGTCCAATGTCGAAGATCGTTTCGCCGGCTTGGTAGCCGCGGTACGCTCCTCCCGCAAATTCGCGACGCTTGAGATGACGATTTGCAGAACGCTCATATTCCGCGGTGGTCAGTGTTGCCATTCCCCAAACCCCGTAAGCGAACATCCGCTTCAACTGATCAAAAGTATAATCTTAAGGTTAGAATTGACACAATATCATGCGTCTTTTGCCGTGTCGCTTACTCCATTTTGCTTAAGTTGTTTGTGAATGGCGATGATATCGCGCGCTTCAGGACTACGGTCATACATTGAATCTCTCAGGGCATCATAAAACAACACTTCGCCGGCAATCGACAAGCAGACGAATATCGGGTCCTTCAAGGTGGGATTCAACGAGGGCCGACTGCAACGCCTCGCACGTCGTCCGGCATCGGACATCCGGAGGTCAGGTCTGGCCCCAGCGCAAATCGCAAACGTCGCATTCCCGTTTCCGCACAGTCCATCGTCAGATTATATCTTTCCTGATCAATGCCTTGGGCGAGCGCGGCCTTAAGAAGAGCGGAAGTTTCGCTCGCAGGCATATGCTCCGCATCCACGAAATAGGCTTCGCGCCCGACGGAGCGGAAAAAGCCTTCGACCTTTTTATCCCAGCTGAGTCCGACATGCGGAATGCGCAGGGAATAGGCGGCGATGCAGGCGTGGAGACGATGGGAAAGGATGACATCTGCGGCATTCAGCAGCCGCAGCAACTGCCCTACGTCCGTAGGCCGATCGGCAAGGTGGAGTACGCCTGAGGTAAGATGATGCACCATCGTGCCTTCGTTCACGATCGCCCTCGCGAAAATGTGATCTTCCGTGGCGCCGTTGCAGAATAGCATCACGCTGAATCCGTCGTCGATCAACGCATTTATCAGCTTGCGGTACCCGGCCGCATCTCCAAGCGGAATCGGACCTGCCTGGCTGGCATGCCGCTTGAGGACCACCGGTTCCGTGACGCAGATGGCGACCGTCTTTCTCGCGCTCGGTACGCGCGCAGTATCGGCCAGTTGGTGGATCAGGAGTCCAGGATCAGGGATGATGTCCGGAGCCGGCCCGGCTGGAAAGTGATGGCACCAGCTATCGTAAGCAAACCTATCCCGTACCGAGACATGCAGCAGCCGCACGCCGCCGATGCGGGCGAACAGCCGCCTGGCTGGCTCCGACCAATCGGCGCTTACGCCAACAGCATAAATCGCAAGCGGGCGGTCGAAGCGACGAACGCAATCCAGAACTGTTCCGATCTTTAAGGGGAAATTCAGGTCGTCGTCCTGGAAAATATTGCCGCCTCCGATGACGACGGCATCCGCCGCGGCAATCTTCCGTTCCCATTCCACACGTTGCCGCCGGAGCCTTCGCCGGACGACGAACCCGACAGCCAACCGCCGCGCAGGCTTTGGCAGCCTTTGAAGCAGCTTGAGCAGATGCCGGCGACGGCTGCTGCTTGTGCCGCCGAACCCTTGGCGGCCGGCGAGATCGACAGTCTCCACCTCGATGCCGCCGCCAGTTTGCAAAAGGCCATGCTCGATGCACAAAGCCAATATGCCATCGCCAAGGTTCTCGCTGTATTTGACGTTGAAGACGACGATCTTGAAGGGCGTCCTGCTCATGATTGCCGCTCCTGCGAGCTCATCGCATTGGAGACGGGCTCGCTTGCACTGAATGCGTGCGGCGAAGCGAGGGCTGTGGTGGCACCCGCGAGAACGTAGATCATCAGCCCGAGGTCATAGACCGTCCCGGATGTGGAAGCTTCGACCAGCACCGCCAGGATTCCCATTTTCGCGGCGCGCATTGCCGCATCACGTCCGTTCGAGTGCAGTTGCCTCGCAGGTGGGCTTGCTGACAGCACAGCCCATATGAATAGGCCGAATAACAAAATGCCGAGCACACCAACGTTGGAGAGCAGGACCAACACGAAACTGGAGGCACGCGCACTCCCCAGCCCGGCACCCAAACCGAATGTATCGAGGAAGGTCTTGTAAGCAACGGCATTCCACTCAGCGCGCTCGCGCCCTGACTGGCTGTCAGCTTTTGAGAACAGCATTTCATCAAAGAAGCTGCTGACACTCGCAGAGACCTCGGGCAACGTCGCAAAGACAAGAAGAACGACGAGCGGGGTCGCCGCGATTGAGACGGCAATGAAGAGCGCGGGGGGGTGGGGCCTGCCTGCAGGCGAAACGAAAAGCGACCTCAAAAACAGGACCGGAATGATAGCCGCAATGCCGACCAACCCCGTCGCCGATGTCGAGAAGATCAATGCGATGAGCAGAAGTATCGTGAGTCGACCGGTTGTCCGGGCACGAATGTTGTCGAGCCAGAGACTGGCCAACATGGCAAACAGGATCAGCGTGTAGCCCGCAAACGCTGATGCTTCCGGAAAAGTCCCGGAAATCCGCTTCAGCCCTCCTTTCTCGGCGGCGGTCAACAGAGCGTAGTTTGCTGTCCTGACGAAACTAAGCAGGTACTCTGTACGCGAGAAATAGGTGACGATATCAATCAGCGCGAAGATCAATATCACCCTCGCGGTGATCAACGCGGCTCTGATCAGGTCATCATGGGTACCTGTACACCTGAAGAACGCAAAAGTGCTGGCGAAGGCAACCAGGCCGCCTAAAGCATAAACAGGCTGCGTTATATTGCTCGCAGAAGCGCGAAGCGGCACGAGCGAGATTATGTTGCGCAGACCGACCGATCGCTCCACGACCATGGTTTCAGTCATTCCCTGAAAAAGCCGCGGAAAAAATACTGCCGTAAGCAGTCCGAAGACCGTCAGTACCAGCAGGATAAATCCGGCACGCTGCAGAGAAAACGCAGCAAAAATCTGCCCTTCGCCAAACGCCATGAATATTCGCATGGTGAAAAAGAGCAAAAAGAGATTTGGCACTAGGATCGACGCTCCCATGCTGAGCGTGAAGGCCGCGGCCGCGCCGAATGCCGTCGACAGCATCATCCATGTGAAAGAATATTTGACGGGGGCGAGCATCAAAATTACCCCCAGCAGAATAGTTACCAGCCCAAGGAATTCGACTCGCATCCACCGCACCTAGCTTCCTAAATAAGAAATCTATCATGCGCTAAAGCGGTTTGTATTTACGACCGTTCTAAGCCCTTTGCAGTACCGGTTAGGTCGAATTAGGCCCTTTCCCGGGAAAGTGCGCGTGGGATACCTTCCTCGGCATGAGAACGTTGACGCCCAAAACCTGTTTTGGTCTCGAGGCGGGCTGGACCCGGTCAACTGGTCGCCGCCTGAGCACCATGATTGCTGCAGCCCTCATATGGGCCGGCATTGCGCATGCCGAAGGCTGCACGCCGCCTGGCGATACCGGGGACAGTCTCGATACTGAGCAGATGAAGCTTAGCTTCGAAGACAACTTCGATGATCTCAATGTATCCGCTTGGGGCCCTGGGACCCGCTGGATCGCTCATACCCCATGGTCGGGCGATTTCGGTGGCGCTCGTTTTGCCAATCCCAAACTCGGTTTTCCATTTGTCGTCACTGACGGTGTGCTCCGCATCGAGGCGGCCCGTGACGCCCAGGGCGATTGGCGGTCGGGGCTTCTTGCTTCCGTCGACCCGAAAGGGGCAGGTTTTTCGCAATGTTATGGATATTTCGAGACGCGCGCACGGTTACCCATTGGGCCTCGTCTTTGGCCGGCTTTCTGGCTGATTGGCAAGGACAGGTCGAAATCGACCGCCGAGATCGATGTTCTTGAATTCTACGGGGACAAACCGGAAGGATACTCTTCGACCGTCCATGTCTGGCGCCGCGGTGGCGGGCATTACTCGGATTTCTCGCGCATCGAGGCGTTCCGCGACGCAAAACCCACCGATTTTCACACATACGGCGTAAAGATAGATTCCGAATTCATCCGCATGTATTTCGACAAGAAATTGGTCTGGAAAACCAAAACCCAGCCGGAGCACCGTCAGCCGATGTATATCCTTGTCAATCTCGCGCTGGCGGAGGACGCAGGCGACGCGAACATCCCGGAGCCTTCACACATGTTTGTGGATTACGTTCGGGCGTACAGCGCCAAGTGACGGCCGGCCCAAACGACAGGCGCAACTAACCCGTCAATCATCCGTTCTACCTCCACTGCCAATGAAGAAAAATTCAGGTCGCACAACGCGTTAGCGAACAAGCGCGCGCCGTCCGCCGCGCGTAACAGAGTATGCGGAAGCTGGCCTTCTAAGGCTTTCGTGCACTCATTGTCATCCCAATGATCAACTGGCGATTTTCCGCCGGCGTGAAATTCTGAGTGACGAATTGTCTCACTCAGGCAGCACGGAAGGGCCCCTATGACCGATCTCGCCTTTTGCGAACCGAACGAGCTTTCCACGGCGATGCACTATGACCGCGATCGCAGTCTACATGAAATTGTGCATCAGCAAGCCCAGATAGCTCCTCGTGCGACCGCGCTCGTTTTCGGCGACAGGTCAGTCACCTACGGTGAACTCGATAGGCTTTCAGATGGTCTGGCGGCGCGACTGGAGGGCTTTGGCGTCGGCAGGGGCGACGTTATCGGCCTCCTATTGCCGCGCAGCCTCGATACTATCATCTGCATGCTGGCAATCCTTAAAGCCGGCGGCGCCTATCTCCCTCTCGATCCGGCCTACCCACACGAGCATCTCGACTATGTCCTCGCTGAATGCGAGCCGAAAGTCGTCTTCGTCGATGCCGCATCTATCGAAAAGATCAGCTCTGCTTCAAGCGAACGGACAAATATCGTCGATGCCAACACCCTCCTGTTAGAGGTGGCAGTTGCGCCCACAGCGGCAAGGCCGATGGTCGAGATCGGGGGAGGAGACCTAGCCTACGTCATGTTTACTTCCGGCTCGACCGGGCGTCCAAAAGGTGTAGCTATCCCCCACAGAGGAATTTCCCGGATTGCTCTTGATCAGAACTACCACTCCCTCACACGTAGGGATGTCGTCCTTCACGCCTCAACCATTTCATTCGACGCGTCGACTTGGGAGATCTGGTGTGCGCTTCTGAATGGTTGCGCGCTTGTGATCATGCCGGATGTAAACTTCTCTGTTGCGGGCCTTTGCCAAGTCATTCGAAACTACGACGTCACCTCTATGCTCCTCACAACTGGCCTGTTTCATCTGTTCGCAGACTATTCCGATCGCGACTTGCCAAGCCTGCGTCATGTGTTTTTCGGCGGCGACGTGGCATCGGCAGCGCATGCGCGCCGTTTCCTTGACAGGCATCCGGGCTGCATCCTCACCAACGCATATGGTCCGACGGAAACGACGGTACTTGCGACGGCCTTTACCATTCCGCAGGGATTTTCGGCGCCCGAATTGCCAATCGGCATGGCGGTAGCCCATACCAGCATCCGCATCCTCGACGAAACGCTGCGTGAGCTTCCCGCCGGCATTGAAGGGCAGCTTGCAATTTCCGGCGACGGCCTCGCGGTTGGTTATTTCAACCGACCGGAGCTCACCGAAGAAAAATTCGTGATGGTCGAGACACGAGATGGACCGCAGCGTTGCTACTTAACTGGCGACCTCGCGATCATGGGCGTAGATGGCATGGTCGCCTTTAAGGGACGCCGGGACCGGCAGGTAAAGATCAATGGCAAACGTATCGAACTTGATGAGATCGAAGCCGCGCTGAGACGCGATTCCCGTCTGGCTGATGCAATCGTTGTCTGCCACACACAGAGCCAATCGCTAAAGCACGTGGTGGCCTATTTGCGCCCTTGCGAAACCAGCGCTGGCAAAGACCCGGATCTCGCCGGCGCAGTCATGGCAACGCTGCGCAGAACGCTGCCGGCGCACATGATCCCGAACTCAGCACTTGTGCTCGACAGTTTTCCGATGACACCGGGCGGCAAGGTTGACCGCTCAAAACTGAGCCTGCCGCCGGCTGAACCCGAGGGCTCAATCCGGGAGGCCCCCGAGAGCCAGGTGGAGGCAGTGCTGGTCAATCTCTGGCGGGAAGCACTGGGCAGGGAAGAAATCGCACTCAACAGGAATTTTTTTGATCTGGGAGGGACGTCACTTCAGCTCATGCGCGTCCATGGCGGTCTGGAGGCGCATCTGCGGCGGGGGGTAGACGTCGTCATGCTCTTCAAGCATCCGACCATTCGCGAGTTGGCACTCTTTCTGAACGGCAAGGCGTCAGATTCTCTCCGCTCCGCATCAGCCGCCCGGCGTGCCGCACTGCAGCGCAAGACGATGAGCCAATTCCGCAGGAGCAGTTCATGACGCAGGACCGGGATTTTGGCGGCACCGACGAGAACCACGACTCGGGCGGTATAGCAATCGTTGGCATGTCAGGTCGCTTCCCGGGCGCACCCACGATCGACGCCCTTTGGCAGCTCATCTGCGCGAAGCGCAATGCATTTTCGAAATTCACGCCAGATGAGATCGAAGATGCTTTTACGGATGAAGAGCGCTCCATGCCGAACTATGTGCCGGCACGACCAAATCTCGGCGATGTCGAAATGTTCGATGCCGAATTCTTCGGTATGTTTCCGCGGGAAGCGGCCCTCACCGATCCGCAGCACCGGGTCTTTCTCGAAATTTGCTGGGAAGCGTTGGAAAGTGCTGGATACGATCCCGAGCGTTTTGGAGGACCGATCGGTGTCTTCGCCGGCGCTTCCATGCCGACCTACCTCATCAATAATGTGCTGAGCGATCGCGCCAAGGCGGAGGAATTTGCCTCCAATTATCAGATTGGCTGCTTCCAGCAGATCGTCGGCGCGCTCAACGATGCCCTGGCGACGCGTGTCGCCTACAAGTTCAATTTGCGTGGCCCTGCCTTCACATTGCAGTCGGCCTGCTCGACCTCACTGCTCGCTGTTTCCCAGGCCTGCCAGAACCTGCAGACCTACAGCTGCGACATGGCGCTCGCCGGCGGTGTCTCCATCACGATTCCGCAGAAGCGCGGATACCTTTATCAGGAAGGCGGAATGGTGTCGCCAGATGGGGTCTGCCGACCCTTCGACGAGAACGCGGCCGGAACGGTCTTCGCCAGCGGTGCCGGGGTGGTGTTGCTTAAAAGGCTAGAAGACGCCCTACGCGATGGCGACCCCATTTATGCGGTCGTGCGCGGCTATGGCGTCAACAACGATGGCTCAGACAAAGTCGGGTTCACAGCGCCGAGCGTCGACGGGCAGGCCGACGTGATCTCGGCCGCTTTGGCAAATGCCGGCATCGCGCCATCGGCGATCGGCTATATCGAATGTCATGGTACCGCGACGCCTCTTGGCGATCCCATCGAGTTCGGTGGCTTGAAAGAGGCGTTTGCTGAGATCTGGGGGCAGAAGGGCAAATGCGCGCTCGGTTCGGTAAAGGGCAATGTCGGTCACTTGGACGCGGCCGCCGGCGTGTGCAGCCTCATCAAGACGGCCTTGGCTCTGAAGAACGCGAAAATTCCGGGCATGGCAAATTACACCCGCCCGAACCCGCGCATCGATCTCGACAACAGCCCCTTTTATATTCCCGCCGAAATGATGGATTGGCCGAAGCAGGAAGGGCCGCGGTATGCCGGTGTTAGTGGATTCGGTGTCGGCGGCACGAATGTTCATGTCATCCTCGAAGAGGCTCCCTCGCGGGAACGGGATATGGAAGGCGACGTGCGAGGGCCGCATATCCTGCCACTTTCCGCACGCAATCCGGCTGCCTTGTCGGCAATGCGCAGCAATCTCAAAAATCACCTGGTAAAGCATCCCGACGCGTCGCTCGCCGAGCTTGCCCATACGCTCCAGGCCGGACGGCGCCAGTTCAGCCACCGTATTGCCATTGCAGCGACGAATGCCGAGGAAGCGCAGGAGCGGCTCGTCGCCGACCGCTATCAATCCTCAGTGGCGAGCGAGACGCCACCACCGGTCGCATTCATGTTTCCGGGGCAAGGCGCGCAATATGTCGGCATGGGTACAGCCCTTTATAGCGACGAGCCGGACTTTGCGCGTTGGATCGATCGCGGAGCGGCGATGATGAAGATGACGCTCAACGCCGATCTTCGCGACTATATTTGCCACACCGGTGCCGTGACGCAGACCAGGGCCGAGGAGCAGCGCGAGACGCGCATCGCTCAGCCCTGCCTCTTTCTCGTCGAATATGCGCTGGCGCGGCTTTGGATGGGGCGGGGCGTCAAACCCGACGCTATGATCGGCCATAGCGTCGGGGAGTTCGTTGCAGCGGCGCTTGCCAACGTGATCTCGTTTGAAGATGGCTTGCGGTTGGTCGCCGCGCGTGGACATCTCATGCAAAAGCAACCGCAGGGTGCAATGGTTTCGGTTCGCGCCGACGCTGAAACGGTTGCACTTCATCTTCGTGATGGCGTCGAGATCGCTGCAATCAATGCCCCGAAATTGTGCGTGATATCCGGTCCGTTCGAGGGTGTCGAAGCGGTATGCGCCGCCCTGGCAAAGTCAGAAATCGCATTCAGCCGGCTGCACACATCCCACGCCTTTCACTCCGCCATGATGGATGATGCCGCCGAGGCCTTGCGTGACGAAATGGCAAGAGTGACCTACGGGACTGCGACCATACCCTACATTTCATGTGTGACGGGCGACTGGCAGACGAACGACCGCGGCACCTCGCCGGACTACTGGGCCCGGCATTGTCGGGAACCGGTTCATTTCTCTGAGGGATTGGCGACGCTGTGCCGCAGCCAGAGACCGGTCCTGATGGAAGTCGGCCCGGGCCGAACGCTTTCGGTCTTTGCCTCTCAGACCATCGCCAGGGAGGGGGTCGCCGCGATCGTGCAATCGCTGCCGGAACATGACCGCGCCTATGCTGCCGCCGAAAGCCTTGCGGAGGCACACGGCAAGCTTTGGATGGCCGGATGCAGGCTCGATTGGCCGGCCCTGCCTGCTGCGGCAAAGAGGCGGGTGGCATTGCCAACCTACCCGTTCCAACGCCAGCGTCATTGGATTGACGCCCCCCCATCCGCTCGCCGCGCTGCAAGCCAGCAGACCGTTTCAACGCCGCACGCAACGCCTGAAGCCACCGCATCATCAGAGACCAAAGAACAACCTGAGGACGAGTTGAAAACGATGAACGTTGTTCCTTCACTATCCAATCGCGCCCTTGCGCTCGAAACCTCGCTGCTTGCCATTCTCAGCGATATGTCCGGAGATCCGCTTGGCGCTGACGAAAGGTCTGCCACCTTCCTGGAGCTCGGCTTTGACTCCCTTTTGATCGGCCAATTCGCACAGAGGATCGAGAGGGAATATAGGATCAAACTGTCATTTCGCGAACTCCTGAGCAATATTCCGTCGGTTGCCGATCTGGCGCTTTACCTCGATAGGCAGATGCCGCCTGAAGCCGCCCCGCCCGTCGAAAGTTTGCAGGTCGAAATGGCGATCGCCGTTTCGCCGCCGGCGGCAGCACCCGCAGCGTCGGCCGTCCAGGCGCAACCAGCCGCGACCGCCGCCAACACAATGCCGTTGGCCGTCTCCGCACCTGCCGCCGGTTTAGAAGGCGTGATGCAATCGCAGCTTCAACTGGTTCAGGCACTGTTCTCCCAGCAATTTCAGCTGCTCCAGTCGGCTAAGAGCGATGCGGTCGCCGCTCAGCCACAAATGCAGCCGGTTGTCCCCGCCGCGCCGCCATCAATGCCGATGCAAGTTGCGCCCGTCACCATCCCAACTGTGACCTCCAAACCGTCGCAGGAGGGCGTTGACGATGCCGCCAATTCACGGCGCATGAAGCTCTATCGTCCCGGCTCAAAGAGCATGGTTCCGGAAATGTCGCCGGAAAAGAAAGCCTTTATTGCCGAATTAATCGACGCATACGCGGCCAAGAACGCGCAATCAAAGGCTTCGACCAACACCCATCGTCGCCGCCTTGCCGATCCGCGCACCGCGTCCGGATTCCGTCCTGAATGGAAGGAGATGGTATTCCCGCTGGTGTGTGATCGTTCGAAAGGCTCCCGCATCTGGGACATCGATGGCAATGAATACATCGATCTCGTCAATGGATTTGGACAAACCGCGTTTGGTCACGCTCCAGATATCGTCGTGCAGGCGGTCAAGGACCAAGCTGAGTTAGGCTTTGCCATCGGGCCACAAACGCCGCTGGCCGGTGAGGTCGCGCAAATGCTCTGCGCTGTCACGGGTCACGAGCGCGTCACTTTCTGCAATACCGGGTCCGAGGCGGTGATGGCCGCAATGAGGCTTGCACGTGCTGTAACCGGACGCGACCGCATCGTGGTCTTCTCCAATGATTATCATGGTCAATTTGACGAGGTCTTGGTTAAAGGGCGAAACCGGGCAGATAACCCCGTCGCGATTCCGATCGCCTCCGGAATCCCGTCGGCGTCCGTCGCCAACATGATCGTCTTGCGTTATGGCGCACCCGAAAGCCTCGAATTCATCCGTTCGAACGCCCAAGATATCGCAGCGGTTATCATCGAACCGGTCCAAAGCCGCCATCCTGAGCTGCGCCCAGTGGAATTCGTGAGGGAACTCCGCAGCATTGCAACGCAATCCGAATTTGCTCTCGTTTTTGACGAGGTGGTGACTGGCTTCCGCGTCGACCCCGGCGGCATGCAAGCGGTTTGGGGCATAAAGGGTGACATGGCAACCTATGGCAAGGTCATTGGGGGGGGCATGCCTGTCGGAATCCTGGCCGGGAACAGTCGTTTCATGGATGCGCTCGACGGAGGTTCTTGGAACTATGGCGACGACACGGTTCCTATGACTGCGCCGACATTTTTTGCGGGAACGTTTGTCCGTCACCCTGTCGTGCTTGCGGCCGTGCGTGCGGTCTTGGAGCATATTCAGGGTGTCGGGGCCGACCTCTATGACCGCGTCGCCGAACGTACCCAGGCGCTCGTCGCGGAAATGAATGCTGATCTGGCTAAGCGCGACATTGCCAATGTCATCCATGGCTACAAAAGTTGGTTCATCACAGATTTTGCGGGAGACGACCCTCTCGGAGCGCTTGTCTATCCGCTTATGCGCTTGAACGGGATCCACATCCAGGAGGGATATCCCTGCTTCCTGACGACCGCACATAGCGAGGAAGATTTCCAGGCTATCGCCGAAACATTTCGCAAGAGCCTCGATGCCCTGCAGGCGGTGGGAATTCTGGCTCCAGCCGCGACGACACCCGGCGCCATGCACGCCGCCGCTACCTCTGCGGCCATTGACGTCATCGTTCGACCAGCCTCCACGCCGCTTACCGAAGCACAAACGGAAATCTGGCTGGCCGCGCAGGCCGGCGACGAAGCATCCTGTTCGTTCAACGAGTCATTCTCGCTGACGCTTGAAGGCGACTTTGAGGAAAGTGCCTTCCGCCAGGCGCTTCAAACCATTACCGGACGCCATGACGCGCTGCACATCCGTTTTGACCGCGTCGGCGACCGCTTCGAGTTCGTTGCCGATTTTGTTCTCGAGGCCCCGCTTGTCGACTTCTCGCACGAGCCCGACGGCGAAGCCAGGTTACAGGAAATTATAGATGACGAGGCACGCACGCCGTTTGACCTCGTCAACGGGCCTTTGGTACGCGCCTGCATCGTGCGGTTGTCGGCCGACAAGCACGTATTCGTGTTCACCGGTCATCATATCATCTGTGACGGGTGGTCGCTGAATGTCTTTGTCGACGAACTGGCAGCGGCCTACGGGGCGATCTTGCGTGGGGAGACACCACACTTGGAGCCTGCCCTTTCCTTTGCGACCTACGCAACGGATCTTGCTCCAAAGCCGGAGACCTCGGGAGAAACCGAACAGTTCTGGCTCGATCAGTTCAGGGATATTCCGGATCTGCCGGAGATGCCACTCGACCGCACGCGGCCAGAACACCGCACCTTTGCTGGCGGCACCTGCACCGGTTACATCGACGGTGAGGTCTATAAGGCCCTGAAAAAGGCCGGTGCCAAGTCCGGTGCGACGTTGTTCTCGACCTTGCTTGCGACCTTGCAGGTGATGATCTCGCGGCTTTCAGGCCAGCAGGACATCGTCATTGCTATTCCGTCGGCGGGACAGAGCCTGATCGGCGACAGGATCCTTGTCGGCCACTGCGTCAATCTCCTTCCCCTGCGCCAAAGCGTATCACCGGGCGAATCCTTCCTTACACATCTGAAAGCAACGCAGCAGCTTGTCTTTCAGGCTTTTGAGCATCAGGCCTACACTTACGGAACGCTCGTTCGCAAGCTTGGCGTGAAACGGGATTCGCGCCGTCTGCCCCTGACCGAGATACAGTTCAATCTGGAGCGCTTTGCCGGCGGCGGTGCCTTCGGCGACTTGAACGCAAAAATGGCGCCGAACCCCAAGGCATATTCTAACTTCGACATGTTTTTCAACATGAGCGAAGGAAAAGATACCATTCGAATCGATGTTGACTACAATGCCGACGTCTTCGATCGCTCCACGATCGAGCGCTGGATTGGTCATTTTTCGACAATCGCAGCAGCGCTGGCCCGGGACATGGCCACCGAAATCTCCAAACTGCCAATGTTGTCCGGCGAGGAAAGAGGTTGGCTGATCGACCGCCTGAACAACACGGCCGTCGAGTACGAGCGCGACCAAACGGTGTTCTCGCTGTTCTCCCGCAAGGCGGCCGAGCAACCGAACGCTATTGCTGTCGAGTATGCTGGCAACGCCATCACCTATGGCGAACTCGAAGCCAAATCGAGCCAGCTTGCCCTTTACATCCAAATGACGATCCCCGAACCCGGCCAGCGTGTTGCGCTTCTCGTCGAGCGATCGTTGGGGATGATCGTTGCGCTTTTGGCGATCATGAAAGCCGGCCATGCTTACGTCCCGATGGATCCTTCTCATCCCGAGCAGCGTCTGCGCCAGACGATCGAAGTAGCACGCATCGGCGGCATGATTTGCGACAGTGATGCTACGGCGAGACTCGCAATGGCGGGTGTGCCTGTCATTCGCATCGATAAGGACGCAAAAGCGATCAACGCGGCGACGGAGGCCGTTCTAAAAAACTCGCCTTCTGACCCGGCGGCGCCCGCCTACGTCATCTTTACCTCGGGCTCTACCGGCGCGCCGAAAGGCGTCGAGGTTTCCCACGGCGCCTTGACCAACTTCCTTGTCTCCATGGCAAAGGAGCCAGGCTTCTCGGCCAACGACACCATCGTTGCCGTAACGACAATCGCGTTCGATATCGCCGGTCTTGAATTGTACCTGCCGCTGGTGACCGGCGGCAAGGTAGTCATCGCAGATCGGCAACAGGTGCAAGATGGTTTTGCTCTGGTTGATCTCATCGACAGAAGCGGCGCTACTGCACTGCAGGCAACGCCGACCCTGTGGCAGATGCTCGTGGAGGCGGGGATCAAGCAACGGCCGGGGCTCAAGATGCTCTGCGGCGGCGAGCCCCTGCCAAAAGAACTTGCCAGGTCGCTGCTCGGCGTCGGTGGCGAGTTGTGGAACATGTATGGCCCAACCGAAACGACAATATGGTCCTCAGTGCAACGCATCGCCGACGCTGACGCGCCTATCACGATCGGCCATCCGATTGCCAACACGCAGCTATATATCCTTGACGAGAGCGAGGACGTTGTTCCCATTGGTGTCACCGGCGAATTGTGCATCGGCGGAGACGGTCTGGCTTCTGGTTACTTCGATCGGCTGGACCTAACAGAAAAAGCGTTCGTCCCGGTTTCTTTCAATGGCGGTCAACCTAAGCGCCTTTACAAGACCGGCGACGTCGGCCGACGGCTAGCCGACGGCTCACTGCAATTGCACGGACGTCGTGACCAGCAGATCAAACTGCGTGGTTTCCGAATTGAACTTGGTGACATAGAGGCTGTGGTCTCGAAAGCTCCCGGCGTCCGCCAATGCGCGGTCGTCGCCGCGGAAAACAAAAAAGGTGACCAGACCCTCGTATGCTATGTCGCTCCGGAAGCGAGCGGCACAGAGCTAGTCTCTGCCGAACTTGCCGCTCATGCAAAGGCGAGCCTTCCCGGCTACATGATTCCAAGCTTTTGGGTTACCGAGAACGAGCTACCTCAAACGCCAAATGGTAAACTCGACCGCAAGAGCCTTCAGCAGCGCGGCGTGCCTCAGCGCGAGGCTCAGGTCATCAGAATAAAGCCGCGAACGGATATGGAAGAGAAGCTGCTGGCGATCTGGCAGGAGGTAATGAACGTCTCGGAGATGAGTGTCGATGACAACCTCTACGCTCTCGGCGCAGACTCCCTCATGATCTTTCGCATCGCTGCGCGCATGCTCGATGCCGGTCTTCTACTCGAAGCGAAACACCTGCTTCGCCACCCCTCTATCGCGGAACTGGCAGCATTTGCGGAAACGCAAAGCGAGTTGGATCAGAGCGCCGCGCAGTATCGTGTGCCATCACTAAAGGACTTTCGCAAAGGCGCGCGCCGCGGACTTGAGAGGGCGTTATGAGTACGGTTGAAAGCACCCCCGCGAAGTCGGAAGAAGAACTGGAAATTGTTGGTGAATTCCCGTGCACGCAAACACAATTGCGTTGCTGGATCCTTAATCAGCTGAATCCCGGAAATCCGGCGCTCAACGTTGCGGTTCGATGGGAGATTCGCGGCACCTTCAAGGCGTCTACCATCGAAGCGGCTTTCCGTAAGGTCATCCAACGCCACGAGGTCTTGCGCACGCGCTTCATTGAAAGAGATGGGCAGCCTTTTCAACAGGCCGTGGAAAAGACTGATTTCAAGATGGTGGTGATCGATCTGAGAAATATGCCGCCTGAGCAGCGCGAGAAAAGGATCTCGTCCATTGGCGAAGAGACGGCCAGGGCCCCGTTTGATCTCAGCAGGCCGGGCCTCTTTCATGTTACGCTGTTGATGGCGGAGAATGATCGCGGGTTTTTGCTCATAACGGCGCACCAAAGCTGCTTTGATGGGTGGTCGATCCGGGTGCTCGGCAGAGAGGTTGGGGAGATCGCAGCCGCGATTGATCACGCTCGAACACCGGCCCTGCCGGACATTGAGCTGCAGTATGGCGACTACGCCTTGTGGCAGGAGGAATATCTTAGCAGCTATGGTTTCGAGACGGAAAAAGCCTTCTGGCGGGAGCGGCTGACGGGAGCGCCATATTTCGAAGTTCCTCCCGATCGGCCCCGCGGCGCCGTCAAAACGAGCCATGGCGACATAATCTCAATCCTTTTGCCGCTTTCGTTCGGCGATCGTATGGATGCCGCTGCGCGCAAAAATCGCGTGTCTCTTTATAGCTACGGCGCAGCGATCATGAGCGCCATGCTGCATCGTCTGACGAATGCTCCGACGGTCTTGTTCGGCTCACAGGTTGCTGGCCGCGAGGATACCGATCTCGAAAATCTGATCGGTGTCTTTATCAACAATCTTGTGTTCAGGTATGACTTTACCAACGATGTCTCGTTCGCCGAACACTTCCGCTCTGCCAACGAAACGCTGGAAGCCGTCCTCAATCACCAGCGCATGCCGTTCAACAAACTGGTTGAACTCGTCAATCCGATCCGCGATCCGTCACGCAATCCACTGATATCGATCAACTTCAACCTGCAGAAAGCCTTTCTCGAGGACCACCGCTATGGCGACTTCGAGTTGATCAGCGCTCCGTCGCAATCGCCGGGCGTGCTTTACGATCTGAGCTTCATGATGATCGGACGGCCCAGCGGTTGGCGCATGAACATCGAGTACAATACCGATCTATTCCACAAGAGCACGATAGAGGCCCTTCTTAAGCTTTGGCAGGAAACGTACGAAATCGCGCTGAGCAATCCCGACGCATTGCTTTCCTCTCTCGTGGTGCCGGATTGTAGGCCTGTGACATCGAAGCCGCGCGATGCGCATGCGGCGCAATTGGAGAAAATACTCCGCACCCATCCGTCCGTGGGCGATGTCGCTGTCGTAACGGAACCACACCCCGCACGTCGTGTAGCGTTTGTGGCCCCGGTTCCAACCTTGAGCGAGCCGATCGACCGTCTGCCTGCCGTGCTGATGCAATATCTCGCGACACAATTGCCTCCTGACGCGATGCCGAGCGGTATCAGCATCCTCCTCAGTTTGCCGAGGACAAGCGGCGGCACGATAGACCGTGCAAGCCTTCATCTGCGCGACCCGCTACCGACCGCACCGGCACCCCAACCGATGCCTGCAGAACGCCGCGTCCGAAAGCCCGATACCGACAAAATAGAGACTCTGGCTAGCCTCTGGAGTAAAATTCTTGGTGTCCAGTCCGTTAGACCCGAGGACGATTTCTTTGCCCTCGGCGGTCATTCGTTACTCGCTCTACGGCTTCTGTCGTCCATACGCGAGAGATTTGACGTAAAGCCCACTCTGGAACTGCTTTTCAAGGAGCCGACCCTCGAAAAATTCGCGGCCGCAATTTTCGAAACCTCTGAAGCTCCGACGACAGCTGAAGCAACGCCTAATCCGTGGGAGTTGATCACCTGTAAACGCGGCTCTGGTCGCTCGGCGGTCTACACGTTCAACCATCCGTTCCTCTTCTATCGTCTGGCGAACGAGTTGCTGGATACTGTCTCCGTCCACAACATCAATATGTTCAACGCGAAGCTTGACAGCGAGCTTGCGCAGATGTCGCTCGAACAGATTGCCAAGCTGGCCATCGACGCTATGCAAATTCCGCCGGACCCTGGTTCGGTTGCGATCGTCGGGCTATGCGTCAATGGAATCCTTGCAATGGAAATCACTCGGCAGTTGCGTGAAGCAGGCGTTGAAGTCGGCTTTACTGTCATCATCGATGCCTGGGCACCCGGCTACTTCCGTTCCCAGCCAAAGATACGTCAGAAGCGCTGGAATGCGGAGCGGCGCATCAAGCGGACGATTTACTTCACGCGAAAGTTGCTTTCTGGCCGCATACCATTCATCGAATATCTGAAGGAATTCAACTTAACGCTTGCGCTGTTGCAAAAGCTCGGCGTCAGCGGCGGTCAATATTCTCCCGAAGAGCAGGCCAATGCCGAAGTCACCGAGCTCCTCGTGCGCGCAAGCCGCAGCTATCGGCCTGCAAAGAGCAAGGATCCATCGGTAATTTTGCTGCGCAGCCAGGCCAATCATCCCCGAGCGCGCAAGCTGCTTTTCGGTTGGGGCGATGCGGTGGCGAAAGACACCGCCGTCCTCGATCTCAAGGGATGGCACGAGGATTCGCTGAGCAACGACGGCATTCGCGAACTTGCCGCGATCGTATCCAGGAAGCTCGACGGCTAGACGCGAAGTGCCGCCGACCCCAGCGAACTCAAATATGGAAACACGAGCATGAACACCGTTAGACCTCTCAGGATTGGCGTTCTCGTTGCTCGGAAGGAGGGGTTCGAGAACTGGGAGCTTATGATCTTCGATCGGATCATGGCAGATCCGCGCTTTTCCCTCATTACCTTCATTGTCCACCCGAATCCCTTTGGACATTTGAAAGCGTCGCGGCTCTTCGAGCTGGAATCGCATCTGGAGCGACGGCTTCTTGCTCGACAGCGCCGCTACACTCCCCAAACTTTTGATGCCAATCGGCAACGCTTCGACGATCTGCGGGTATTAGGAACGTACGCTGCCGCCGACATCGACGTGCCCCGCCAGCTCGTCAACGAGCGTGAGCTTGACCTGGTTATCCGACTGACGCCTGCGAGCCTTCCCAGCGATGCAATCCGGGACTTGCCGTTTGGGGAGTGGGCTTTCAATTTCTGCGATCAGAGATCGCGGAAAGCAGACTGGTTCAGCTATCGTGATGTGATTTCCAAGTCTGCGGCGACAGAACTGTTGCTCTATGCAAAGCAGGACGACGCTCGTGTGACGTCGATTGCTTCGCCGTCCTTCAACATCAAATTCAGTGCCGCCCGCAACGCCGCTTTCCTCAAGGAACGCGCCGTAACCCTTCTTATGCGCGAATTGGGTCGGCTTGCCGATAGCCGCGAATTGAAGGCTGAGCCGTCGAGGCGCAATGACGTTGTAAAGCCTCCATCGTCCGTTGATATGGTCCGCTATGCGGGTGGCTTGTCGAGCCATTTCCTGGCGCGGGCAATCAAGGCGCTGAGAGCGAGAATGCATTCCGGCTCTGCGATCTGGACGCTTTATACTGGCAGAGGGCGCATTGACGATTTCGACCCACGGGAATCGGTGGAAATACCGCCGACAAAGAGCGACATCAAAGCGGATCCGTTCCTGTTTCAGTACGGCAACGAGTGCTATTTGTTCTACGAGGCCTATGCCGATGGGGATCGTAAGGCTCACATCGCCGTTGGCCGATTCCGCGGAGACAAGATCGAACCGGTAGGCATCGCGCTCAGTTGCGATCATCATCTCTCCTATCCCTTTGTGTTCCGCGACGGGAACAGTATCTTCATGATGCCCGAAACTCACCAGTCGCGGCGAATAGAGATCTGGCGGTGTGTTGAATTCCCCCTGAAATGGGAACTCTATTCGACGGCGTTCGAGGGGCGCTCGGCCGCCGATAGCGTGCTCACGCGTCATAAGGGCAAATGGTGGCTATTTACGAACCTCTCCGATTTCCACGCCTATGAAGACCATTGCAGTGAACTCTACCTCTTCGAGGTCGACGGTCCGGAGCTCAAGCGTATCATCTCGCACAAACACAATCCGGTCGTCATCGGGAGCACGGTCGCGCGAAACGGCGGCCGGATCCTCGAAAGAAATGGCCAGCTCTACCGCCCCTCGCAGTGCAACGCTCACGGCATCTACGGATATGGCCTGAATATCATGGAGATTGAGGAACTGAGCCTGACCGCCTACCGTGAGCGTTGTATCCGTACAATTACGCCGGATTTCAAGAAGGGCTTGCGGGGCTGTCATCACTTCGATGCAGCAGGGGAGCGTTATGTCGTTGACGCGCGACTAAGCCTGTGAGTAAGTCATTCTCCTCCGTTCGATAGCGCAGACGGACAGAGTTTCCGACTGTCAAAGCGGCTACCGTACCGACGAGGCCCGATGGTGTATCGACGTCGAATAGGCTCCAGTTGATAGGCGCATCCGCATCACCATCCAGGCGCTCCAACTGCGGCGCAGTGATCGCGATATCGAATGCGTCAAGCGGCAGCGACAATCCGACGCCGAGGGCCTTCAGGAACGCTTCCTTCCGTGTCCAAAGGCAGTAAAAGCCTTGAAGATATGCCTCTGGGGCCAGCATCTTCAGGGTCATGTATTCCTTCGGCGAAAAAAAGTGACCGGCAATGTCCTCTTTCAGAGGCTTTATCGTCTCTATGTCTATGCCGACATGGTAGTGGTCCGATACGGCAAGCATCGCCGTCGTCTCGGTGTGGCTAAGATTGAAGTGAAGTTGCCGCCTGTTTGATCCAGCGATCTGCGGTTTGCCAAAGGCGTTGTAGGTCAGACCTAAACGACGTGGAGCAACGGCGAGGTAGCGTGCGAGGATCCGTCGCAGCCCCGCTCTCCCCGCAATAAATCGGTGACAATCGCGGGCTTGCACAAAGCGCGAGGCACGGGCGATCTCTTCACTTGACAACATCGCGGCTAAATCGGGATCGACGGCGTCGAGGCTCCACGTCCAGATGTCTATGATCCCAGGGCCGGTTGCGTCCCGATCCCGATCATGTGGCATAGGACAGCTCATCGGTGGCAGAGGAGCGCTGCCGAACCATACGCCGGGCAAGATAAGTCACGAGCGCCAGAGGATAATTCTCGCCGAGACTGATGCGGCACGTTCTCTTGAGAATGTCGAGCGACTGCGCGCACATATCAGGCGTGTACTCGATCTTCCTATCACTCCAGTTGAATGGGTTCATGGCTGGATGGCCGCTCCGCTGTTGCAGAATTGGCTGCCAATTCGTGTAGACGTGACGGCTGGAATCGTAGAGCCGATACACACCGCGCTTGTTCTCGGCCGCAAAGGCACCCGCCGCTTCTGCCGTTTCGAAGATGACGTGCAGCCCTGCGGCGTTCGTCGGGTCATTATGTGGTCCGACGCGCATCATATTGCTTTTGGCAAGGATCTCCGTCATCGCGTCGTAGCGTTTGCGCATGCGGGAAATCATCGGGTCGAGCTTTTTCAACTGCACATTCAGCATGGCGCCCTGGATCTGATTTGCCTTGAAATTGATGCCGAGGATGGGCGGCTCGTTGGCGTTGTCGAGATGACCGCGGAACAACGATCCGATATCATGATACATGCGTGCACGCGCAAAGAGACGCGGGTCGTCGGTCACGAGCGCGCCGCCTTCGCCAATGTTGATGTTCTTGAACTGATTGAAGCTGTATGCGCCGACGTCACCGATCGTGCCGGCACGCCGGCCCTTATAGGTGAGACCGACGGCCTGGCACGCGTCCTCGATGACGATTAGCCTATGTTCCCGTGCAATCCGCATGATGCTGTCCATGTCGCAGACCATGTTTGCCATGTGAACGGGAATGATCGCGCGCGTGTTGGGTGTAATTTTGCGAACGATGTCAGTCGGATCCATCGTCAATGTTTGATCGATCTCGACAAGGATCGGAACTGCGCCGGCAGCCAGTGGAGCGGCTGCGGTCGCAATCCAGGTATAAGCGGGCACAAGCACCTCATCGCCCGGACCGATTCCAGCAGCCACCAGCGCCGCCACCAGCGCCGCAGTGCCGCTGCTCATCGTCAGTCCGTGCTGTACGTTGAATTTGGCGCAGAAGTCCGCCTCAAAACGCAATAGAGGCCCGCCCGTGTCGTCGCCGTAGCGAGCCAATTTACCTGATGCAAGTACCGGCGCGATTGCTAGCCATTCCCGCAGACCCACTGGAGCCATATCCCGTCTCCCCAACCAAATCGACAAGCACTCGAAACGCCAACAGTCCTCAAAGGCCTCATGTGCGTCCCCGCCGACCTATCGAAGAATCTATTCGCAAGACCTGGCGATTTCAGCATGGCCTTCCGGTCAACGATGGCTTGTATATGGACCGCCTACCCTCTCCAAAGTCGGTAGACGGCTTAGGCGTTTAGACACTTCTGGCGAGTTCCGAGATGTCCGCAATTTTGCTACTAAGAAATTGATATTGCGAGGGAAGAATATGACTGTCCACGACCTTCGATCAGCGTCGATGAACATGATACTTAGCGCCGACGTTGCAATCATAGGTGCCGGCCCCGCCGGGCTGACCATCGCTCGCGAATTGGAAAACACGCCGATGCGCGTCCTCATTATTGAGAGCGGCGGTTTTGAATACGAAGCCGAAACCCAGACCCTGAATGCCGTGGAAAATGTTGGAGAGCCTCTGTCGCGCGGGGACGTCGTGCCGGTTGGCCGCGGGTATACGGACAGTTTGGGATGGCTCAACGACATACCGGCTTTTGAGCTGCGCAACCGCCTCATCGGCGGAAGCACCCATACATGGATTGGCAAATGCGCAGCATTCGACGAAATCGACTTTGCAGCTCGCCCCTGGCTCCCCGTTTCGGGCTGGCCGATCACGCGCAGCGACATCCAGCCCGCACTAGAACGCGCCGCGACACTCCTCAACCTAGGGCCGAATATTTATGACGAACGGCTTCTAAGCCTGCTGCGCTTGCCGCCCGAAGAGATCGGCCTTGATCGCGATCGGTTGCGGAGCTTTTTCTGGCAGTTCAGTCATGAGCGGGCAACCAGCGGCGAGCCGATGCGATTTGCCAACATTTCCCGACAACTCAAAGCTCCCAATGTTGATTTCCTGACGCGGGCTACCGTCACGGAAATCAATCTCAATAATGACGGTCGGTGCGTGAGCTCTCTCGAAGCCTATAGCCTTGAGGGAAACAAGGCGATTGTGCGCGCCAAAACGATCGTGCTTTGCTGTGGCGGCATCGAAAACGCTCGGTTGCTGCTGGCGTCGAATTCAATGATGACAAACGGCATTGGCAACAGCAAAGGCATCGTGGGTCGCTATCTCGCCGATCATCCACGCACGTCTCTTGCTCGGTTTAATGGCGTGGGGATCGATGAAATCGCTCGGCATTTCAACTTCTTTGGTCTTCACCACAACGGCCGGACACACTTCTATCTTCGTGGGCTGTCACTCAGTCCGGATACGCAGATGAGGGAGGGCCTTACAAATTGCGCAGCCTATCCCGTTCAAGTCCATCGGGCGGATGACCCTTGGGCAGCGTTGAAACGCCTCCGGCATGGCTTCAGTCAAACGACGCCGGGCGACCTCATTGCTGTCTTCGGCGCGATGAATCTCGTTGCCTCGGGCCTCTACCGTCGGCTTGTCCAGAAGCGCGGACTGCCGCACAGATCCGTCGAGTTACGCTTTGATGCAATGGTCGAACAGCAACTCGATGCTGAAAGCCGGGTGACCCTTTCCGACCGGCGTGACCGCTTCGGCAAGCCTCTGCCGCGTGTCGATTGGAAGATAGGTTCAGTCGAGATTGAAAGCATGAAGCGGCTCGCCCTTTTGATATCGGACGAGTTCCCGCGCGTCGGGTTGCCGCGGCCACATCTGGCGGATTGGATCGCTGAGGATGACAACAGCAAGATGGCCTTCACGGATATGGCGCATCCTTCCTGCACGACGCGGATGGGTGTGGATCCCGCGACCAGCGTCGTCGATGCAAATGCAATGGTGCATGGCGTCAACGGTCTGTTCGTTGCGGGCAGCTCCGTGTTCCCAACGGGCGGCCACGCAAACCCGACGCTTATGTTACTGGCTCTTGCCATCCGTCTGGCGGATCACCTTAAGGTCCGCTTCGCAAGCGAAAGACCACTTCGAGCCTCGTTGCCCGACGCCGAAGCCAAAACTACACACCAGTAGATTGGTGCCGCAGTTTCTTTTGAAACTTTGCTGGTGTTGCCGTCAATTTAGGCGAAAATAAAAGCCACTGCTCTCGCTTGCACCCAGTTCTGGATGGGTGTCGATAACACTGGAAAGGGAAGGAATCGGCCAGCGATCGACCAGATGATATCCCAGACCTATAATTTCCGTCAGGAAATCGGCTTCATTGCGTATTTGGTAGGGTACATAGGCCGGGCCAATCCGTTCAAGCGTGACGACGGTAGTGCCCTTTCGAAGGGCGACCTTGTTCAGCAAGAGGTGGCGCGGCAATGTAGGCAGGCGCTTCAGCAAAACCGATGGTGAAACATCGAGATACTGCATCAGGCCGGAACCGAGAAACAACGACAGGGCGCCAGCATCCTCGACCCGATCCACGAAAGATAGTCTGGTCAACCCCTCTCGCTCGGCCATCCGCCGGCCGGCTCGAACGATCGCCGGAAGATCGTAAACAACCCATTGGAAGGAGTCGTCGAACGGCAAAAGCTTGCGGAATGCACGGTATTTGGTTCCCATATGGCCGCCGGCGTCGACAACTCCATCGATGTCATCCATGAGATGGCGCATCCAGAAGAGCACAGGGTAATCCCAGGGCGTGACTTGGCACATTTTTTCGAATGCCACATGTGCAACTTCGTCGTGATCATAGCCAGCGAGCGTTGATGATCTTGCAGCAGCAATGGCTTCATCGAAGGATGAATATGCACCGGTAAACCGGCGTGGAAACGGCGATAAATAGCGCAACCGACCTTGCACGGCCAAAATTAGGCCGAACGACCGGTTAAATCCGTTTGCGACATTACGCAAAAAAGGATGCGCATTTCTGGTTACATAGGAAGCAAGCATCATGCGATTGTCCCGTCAGTTACGGCCGACCACGAAAATCGGGATCAAACCGCTGTTCACTCTGCGCAATACAACCAGCGCGCCGACATAAATGGCCCCACCAGCTAAGACTTGAAGCGCGATGGAAGACAGACGCTCCATCGCAGAGACCTCGGCAACGTAGCCGAGCAAATAGACCGTTGCCGACATGGCGGCGATAGCGACCGCAACATAAGCGCAATTGGACAGCACACGATTCCAGGCCAGTCCGCCATAGCGCCCTTGCAGCCGTGTTGAAATCAGGAAAGACATGAGTGCGGCGGCGCACTGACCCAATGCTGTCGCCTCGATGCCAAAAGGCGCTAGGACAACGATCAGACCGATGCACACAACGCCGTTCAGAAGGATGGCGCGAGGCATCTTTGCGATGTGCCCAGTGAGCGAGAGCAAGGGTTCTGTTAGAAGGCCGGGAACGAGAAGGACTTGCTTGATCGCCAGTATGGCAACCAGGACGGCTGCCGGCGCCCAGTCACCACCAAGTGCAATATCGACAAGGCCCGTCGAAACCAGCGCCAGGCCAAGATAGACTGGAGCGGAAATGACCATAAGAAGCATCATGAAGGTCGTTGCCATGGCGCCGACATTTTTCGCAGCGTTTTCGGCGTCCGATTGCGCGACAGCCTGGCGAAAGACGGTCCAGGCCAGCATGCGCGCCGGTTCCCCGATCAGTTCCGAAAAGGCTGCGACGATGCGTTCGGCGGCGCGATAGTACCCGGCGTCGGCAAGGCCGACGAAACTCCCCAGTGCCAGAGTACCTGAGTAGGAGCGTAAGAAGAAGATCAGCCGGTTCGCCAGGATATGGCGCGAAAAGTTCAGAACCTCGATCATGAACGGCCACGTCAGATACAACTTCGGGCGCCAGCGCAAAACAGCGGCCGTGATAATCAGGCTCGTCACCTGCATGGCAAGCCGCCCCGCGATAAGCGAAATGACGCTCCAGCCGCTCCACAGGCCGATGAGAGTCACGCATAGGCCGCATAATTCCGCGACGATGCGTATGAAAGCCTGCTTGCGCAACATGCCTCTGGCTACGAGAATTCCATCATAGACAGTGGATAGCGACGACGGCAGGAACCAGCAGCAGTAACATGCAATCAGCGTGCCTTCCCATAACTGGTGAAGCGGAAAGGCGATGACCGCCGCAACGCCGAAGCCAATAGTGGTCACGAGAGTGCCGGACAGAACTGAAAGGGTGGCGACTTGATCGAGCTCGTCGCCGGCTCCGCCGGTCTTCATGACGAATTCTCCCCAACCGCCCTCGGCGCATACCACAAGGAGTATCGCAATTGCCGAACTGTATGCATAAAGGCCGAATTGTTCCAACGACAGGAGCCGGGCGGCGGCGATGAAAGCGGCAAGCTGTACCGCTTGTGAAATGATCTTCGCTGCCACAGTCCAAGCGCCGTCGCCAACGATGGACGGCAGCCGCATGGGGATCCAGGCTGATAGTTGGAAACGGTTTGATTTCGGTGCATTCGCAAGCGGGGGCGCCATCAATGCATCGCCTCGATAAAAAAGCAGGTGCTTGATTTCGGTTCGCCAAGTTCAAAGCAAACGGTCTCGAGTAACCGGATTCCCGTGATATTTAAGCTGCGATTGATACTATTCTCCATAGCCTGGAACCGCCCAAAAGGTCTTCGCATCGACGGTCCAAATTCAGGACACATTCGCCGGCTAAGCTTAATCTGCTCTAAATCTCGCACCGATAGACTGCCGATTCGGAAGAATCTCAAGCTGCTGTGCTGACAGAACTGAGGATTGGTGACCATAACAATGTGTTCAAGCCTTTCTTGTTGGCGGCCATGGGCCAAAACTCAAAGCCGTTGATGAAATACGCAAAACCACACCGCCTCATCTTGGGACGGATTCCGGTGCCCAAAGCAAAATACGGCCTGCGCTGGTTCGTGGCATTGTTCTGTCTGGCGTTTTGGATCGCTATCGCTATCGCCGTCATTTGGTAAGACGCTCCCTTTCGTTCTGCGCCAAAAACACGACAGCCACCGTTGTCCACAGGATCGCCAAGTCTGTTGTCAGCGAGCACGTGTTGTAATAGTCGACGTCGAACTGCACCCGTTCATCATACGTGGTGTCGCTACGCCGGTGGACCTGCCATAGGCCGGTAATGCCCGGCGTCATGGCGAGATAGTAGTGGATCTGGCGGCCGTAACGCTCCATTTCATCGGCCACGATCGGCCGCGGTCCGACAAGGCTCATATCACCGCGAAAAACGTTCAAGAGCTGCGGAAGCTCATCAAGGCTCGTCATCCGGAGATATTTTCCAAGCCAATGGACACGCGGGTCGTTGACCAGCTTCTGGGTTTCATTCCATTCGGCGCGCCGCTCAGGATCATTGGCGAGAATGCTGGCCAGCCGCGCATCGGCGTCCTTCCGCATCGACCGGAATTTCAGGCATGGGAATGAGCGGCCGTGGCGGCCGATACGCTCGTGGCGGAATATGAGCGGTCGTCCATCCACCAGCAGCAGGGCCACCGCGATAAGCGCGAAAAATGGCAGAAAGAAAACTAGAGCCGAACCGGAAATCAGGATGTCCCCGGCACGCTTCAGGCGATAATCTCTCGACGTCGGCCGTCTTAGCCGAGCCGATTGCCCATTCTGAGCAACGCCATCAAAGAACGATAGCATTTTCCAACCCCGTTATATCTCAACCTACAGTTAAGGTTGGCAGTGTCGGCCGGAATAGACAATTGACCAGAACGGCTAAGCCGTAGTCAGATAGAAGTAGGTCCGAGTACTGATGGCGGGACTACTGATTTATTGAACTTTTTGAAACTGTCGATACACGAGAGGACAGAACCGCTTTCAATGAGCGTATCTGCTCGATGCCGTTCAATTAAATGAATGGACGGCGATGCGCGGCGGATCGATTTCCGGACCGTTCAGGTAGCCTGCCGGCAACGCCGGCCAAGCTCGTCCGCTCCAAAATCCGCCCATAAAGAGCAATCAACGCTTCGCCCCAGGTTTCTGGGGAATGAGCTAGACTAGACGCCTTGATGAGGCCGTTCAAACTCATGGAGCGCACCATCGCATCATCGGCTGCAAGTTGTCGCATCGCCGTCGCCAGCGATCCGATGTTCCCCGTCCTGAATGTCAGCGCGCAACCGAATTCCTCAAGCTCGTTTCCCAACAAAGCGGCGTCAGGCACAATGACGGGAATTCCGCTTCCGATCGCCTCGACGGCGGCAAGCGCGAAAGGTTCCGGCACGCGGGACGATACGACGATGGCGCGCGCATTATGCAGGAGTTCGTGCATCTCCCCTTTCACTTTCCAGCCATGAATGATGACCTCGGGATAGTCGCGTTCCAATAGAGACCGCCCGGCACCATCGCCGATGATCTGAAGCCTCACATTGGCAAGCCGTGCCGCCCGCGCAGCATCCTCGAAGCCTTTTTCCGGCTCGAGCCTTCCCACGAAGAAAAAATCCCGCATCGTCCAAGGTTCGGCCCCTCTGCGCAGAAACGGCTCCACCGGATTGCGAATGGTCTCGATATGATCAGTGCAGATGCCGGAACGCTCGAAATATTCGCGCATCCGTTGGTGCACGATGACGATATTGGCCGGGAGTTCACTCGTCGGATAGAGCCTTTCGCGCAGCACATGCCGGGCGGAACGCCAGATTTTCTCGTGATAGCCGCGCTTGTCGCATTGCGTCGTCATGCATGGCACCGACATCGGCGTGAGCAGGCAGACGGTGTCTTTCCGGTAATTTGCAAAGCCGCCGTTCGGGCAGCACAGGAAATAATCATGCGCATGCAGGACCACCCGCTGGCGGACCGGCCATAGGGCCTGGAAGATGGAGGGCGAAAGGATCTTCGACCAGCCGTGGACATGATAGATCGTCGAAGCCGTGTCGGCGCTGTCGATAACCTCGCGCACGGCTTCGAGCGCCTGCGTGTTGTAAAGCCCGCTGATTAACGCTGCGATGCGGCCCTGATCGGTCAGCGGCGCACCGCCGAGATTGATGGTGTCGTCCGCCGGCAGCTCGCTTCCGGCCGCGTCGCCCGCCAGATAGGTTACGGGAATGCCGGCGCGTTTGAGCAGGTGCGCCGACAGAATGGCAAGGTTGGAGGCTCCTCCAACCTTTGTCGAACGATCATTAATGACGACAACACGGTCGGGATAGCGCGTGATCACGACCCTACCCCATCGTTCTGATCTTCTGCGGTGCAAGCCTGCCCGTCAGAAGATCGAAAAGTGCGATCGCATTGCCCTTGAGGCGCCCTTTCCGGTCGACCCAGGGTTCGGGGCGCCAGACTTTGACGAGATTGGCGGCCAGATTCCGGCCCATTTGCGCAGCCGCCCGTCCGGAACTCAGCGTTTTCTTGCGCACGAGATAGATCGGATTGGCGATCTGCGAATATCCGAACTTGATGCCGGTCGTTCGTCCGGCCTTCGTACCGAGATGCACGCCTTGGAGATGGTCGGCACACATGACCTCGCCATATCGCGCCATCATGCGGCTGAAGTCGACATCTTCGAGCCAGCCGTAAAACGGCAGGTTCTCGTCAAACCGGACTCCTGAAGCCACGATCGCCGAAACGCGGACAGCCATGTTGCAACCATAGGCGTTATAGATCGGCTTGAAGGATTTCTCGTGTTTCTGCGGGCGGCGAACCTTCTCTACCAGCTTAAGGCCGTCGCAGACCGAGATGCCCGCCCCGGTGATCCCGTCGGCGATGACCGTGCCCGTCGACATGACGATATCGCGCCGGGTGCGAAACAGGAGCTCAGTGTCCTCGATATAAGTGGGCGTCATCAGGAAATCGTCGTCGAGGAAGAGCACCACATCCGCATCGACGATGCTGTCGAGAATTGTGTTGCGCTGAAGGCAAAGCCCGCGCTCTGAAACCAGCACCCTGACCGGGCATGCAAGCGAGGAAAGGCTCATTCGGTCGACATCTTCGAGCAAGGGCACGCAGATGACGACCTCCTCGGGCTGACGCGTCTGGCGCGATATATGGGGAAGCACGGCAGAGAGGATTTCGCTCCTGCCTGAACTCGCGATGCCGACAGCCACCTTGAGCGGGCGCCCGCGCGGCTTGTCATTGAAGGCCAGATGGGGAGCGGCCGGTTTTACGGCAGGTTCGCTCGGCCGCGACGAAGCAGGCTTTCTCGGTGAACGCTTCCTGCCGCCGCTGCGATTGGCGATGATCCCGAGAAGGTTGACCCGCGACGTGCCAAAGCTCGCAAGCGCGGCGGACAGCCGCTCGATGGTCATTTTCTTCGGCTTGCCGACGACAATCGCGATGCCATCCAGATAGCTGAAGATATGGCGGGTATCCGCCGAACCCTCAAATGCCGCCAGATCGACGATGACGACGCCGTAGCGCTGCCGGAGCAACTCGATTTCCGTCTTGAACGCGGCAAGATGACCGAAGATCTGATGGGATGCGGCAGACCGTGTTGTCTCCTCGACGGTCAGCACGGGAACCAGCGTGGAGGCTTCAGCATGCTCGTCGACCCTGCTTCTCCTGCTCCTGCGGCCGTGCTCGTCGTGACGTGCCACGACATGTTCCGCGGCTTGCGGCTCATCTGCGCCAATATGATCTATCCGCAGCGCGCGGAGCCCGAAGTCCTCCCCGGCAGCACTTGCCACTTTGCTCAGGAAGCCGTTTTGGAAATCGGCATCGACGAGCACGACCGGCGTGCCTTCATTCTGGTAGAGCTGCGCGAGGTTCGCGGCAACCGTCGTCTTTCCTTCGCCGCTGCCGACCGACGTGATGCCTATTACCATTGGCGAATTGGGTCGGAATGCCGAACCAATGGAGCTCTTCACGCCTCGCAAGGCCTCGGTGAAATCGCAATAGGGCGCATCAAGCACACGGCGTAGCGGCATCGCGGCCTGCAGGTTTGCCGCCTTCGCCCCGGCGGGCAAAACTGCCGTTGCGCCCTGAAGCGGCAGGCTGCCGAGCGAAGCTATGCCAAGCTCCTGACGCAGCCTGGGATTCAAGTGAATCCCCTTGCCCTTTCCATCGACAAGCAACGCGAGCAAGAGACCACCCGCCAGGCCCATCAACGTGGTGAAGGGCAGGATAATGGAGGATTTCGGCGAGCTCTTCGTCAGCGGCGCGGACGCGGCCGTCACGATACGGGCATCTCCGAGCGGAAACGACTGCTTCTGTAGCGTACCGGTCAGTTGCTGGAGAATTCCTTCGTAGATGCGGCGATAGGTCGTTGCACGGCTTTCCATTTCCGTCAGTTTGACACGCGCCAGGTTTTTATCTCTGACGGTAGCAGTCAGTGCTGCCATCTGGTCGTTGAGAAGCCGTTCCCGCGCTTGAGCAACCTGGAGGGTCGTTTCGTACACCTTCTGAACGCGGACGAATTCATTCCTGATCTCGCCGGTCAACCGAGCAACTTCATCTCTGGCAGCCACGATCGCAGGGTTGCCGGAGTCGTAGCGGCTCACGAGAGTGTTCAGCCTGGCAGTTGCGAGACTGACGTCCTCCTGCAGCTTTTGTATGCGGGGATTGTCGATAGTCTCCTGAACGCTGCCGCCAATCGCCTCTCCCGCCATCAGTCGATTGAGGGTTTCTAACTTGGCAGATGCCGCCGCCGTCTCGGCGCTTGCCGCCATTGCCTGACTGCTAATTTCGGACAATTGCTGCTGGTCCAAAGACGCCGTGCTGCCAACCTCCATGATGCCGTTCCTGGCCCGGAATTCTTCCGCATCCAAAGCCGCCTCACGTGCTTGCTTCTCGACGTCGATCAATCGGGTTTCCAGCCAGTCTGCCCCGCTTTGGGCGGCTGCTGCGCGCGCGCCGACGGTGGAATCCATGTAGGCCTGTGCAAGAGCGTTCGCAGCCCGGGCTGCCTTTTGAGGATCGGCGGATCTGTAGCCGACTTCAAGGATATACGATTGTCCTACTCTAACGACCGAGACCCGCGACAAGAACGACGCCATCGTACGGCGGATGAGTCTCTCATCATCGGATGTCTTCTGACCAGGTTCGTCAGATTGAACTGCTTTGCTGATTACCGACCGAAGCCAGCCCTTGGCGACCGACTGCCACGACGCGTTATCCTGGATTTCGGGGTCCTCATAGAGGTTGAGCTTGTTGATAACTGCTTTCGCGATTGGCTCCGACTTGATTATCTCCACCTGGCTGGCAATTTCCGCAGCCTCGATGATGATCGTTCCCGTGAAAGCGTCCTGCGATGCGATCTGGCCCTGCTCGGGATCCATGACGAGGCGGGCGGCCGCGAAGAAAAGGGGTGGCTGCGTGGCGACATAAACACCACCTGCGGCGGCGCCTACCGCCGTGAAGAAAGCGAGCATCAAGGTGTGGCGCCGGAGAAAGCGCCATATGTCACCGAACGATATATTTTCCGCGTCAGGTGATTGCTTCTTGCCGAACTGATCGCCGGGGACAAGCTTGCCGATTTCGTGAACAACCATATCGTTTTGCCCGATCCTCGAATTCATGTGATTTACTGCACCCGCGCAGGAGGATTGGCGGATGAAAGCATAGAGCCGTCCAGGTTCTTGGAAACATTGTAGCGAACATCCAGCACGTCCCCCGGCTCGAGCTGCGCGCTTTCCAGGACCCGCGCGCCAGTGCCGGCGCCACCTCGGGTGACCCAGTATTCGAGGGGCTGCAGATCGACTGCCTGAAGGCTCTCGTTGCGCGCAACAGAAGCGCCCGCGGCCTGCAGCAATTGGACGGTCGTGGAGCGCTTCAACCGTACATCTTCCAACTCCGCTTCCGTTGCTTGCAGCTCCTGGCCGACCTCCGTCTTTCGCTGGCCTTTCAGGTTCAGTGCGTCGCGTTCCGTTTCGTTCAGCTTTTGCTTGGCCTGCATGGACGCAACGACGAGATCGAGCTTATTGCTCTGCATGTCGGCGACGACGCGCTCGAGAGCTGTCTTGCGTGATGTGGTCAAGATCTTGGTATCGACGAGCCTTGCGATGTCTTCAAGTTCATCCCGGGCTATCGTCACTTGCCTGTCCTGCGCGACCATCTTCTCATCAAGAACGGTGATTTCACTTTGCAAGAGCTTTGCGAGATCTGCTGCTGACTCCAGTTGCTGCCGCAATGCCTCGGCTCTTGCTGTGAAAAGGTCGCTTTCGCTTTTCACGATCCGGCCCACGACTGAATCTGGAGGCACACCGGTCAACTCGGGTGGAAAATCCACGGAAGGCTTTTCGTTCAGCTCGGCGATCAGTCTGGCGCGCCGGGCCATGAACTGTTTTGCCTGAAGTTCGAGGCGGCTGAATTCGCCGGCATAGCGAATCTGCTCGGCGTCGGCATATTCGCCGGAGCGGTCATTGCGGCGTTCGCGCCCGCCAGCTAGGGCAAGGGCTTGCTTGACGGTCAGTCCCGGCCGGAATTCGAACTCGTTCGGCCGCTGGACGGCACCTGTGACATAGACCATCGGATATTTGGCGACCTCAACCGAGGCGATGGGAGCGGTCGCAAGCCCGGTCAGTTTCTTGATCCTCTCGCCAATCAGGAGCGCCGTCTCTTCCGTCGTCTTGCCGAGAACGGCAATCTCGCCCACCATCGGCATCGAGATGTCGCCGCGCTGAGACACGGCATACTCACCGTTGAGAGCGGTCCATTCCTTATACTCGCCCGTCGACGACACCCATTCCACGACCGAGACCTTCATCCTTGTCTGCGGTCTGATGCGGTAGCTGTCGCCTGCGGCGTCGACGGGGGCCGTGAAAGCGGTGCCAATGAGTCCTGCCGCCATGATGAAGCGGAGGACACGACGGGCGCGGGGCAATGCAGTTCTGGGATTGCGTACGGCAGCAATGGGCATGGCGCGACCTTGTTCTCCTCGTCATTCTGCAGCGGGAAAACCGCCGAATGCCGATGATGCGCCTAATGCAATTCGAGTAAATCCACCGCGACGCAGGCTGCTTTAGTCCAATCTGAGGAAGACGGAGTAGAAAACGGCCGGTCGCTTACCCCACTTGCGGTATCTCAGGTTTGGTATCCTGTCCGCATAGGTCTTTCGGTCGTGGCTCTACACCGTTTTAGGGCCGCGGCAGACCAATCTGGGCTCTGTGGAACGCCCCGCGCTTCAACGATGATGCTACGACTAGTTGGCGAGGGAGACATTATGCGTGTCGCGATTGTTCATTACTGGCTGGTGTCGATGCGCGGCGGCGAGAAGGTCGTCGAGGCCCTCTGCGATATGTTTCCGGACGCCGATATCTTCACGCTTGTTTACGATGAAAGCCGTGTCTCGGAAAAAATAAGGGGACATGTCGTCAAGACGTCGTTTCTGCAGCGCCTGCCGGGTGCCATCAGGCATTACCAGTCGCTGCTTCCGCTGATGCCCTTCGCGCTCGAAAGTCTGGATCTCAGCGGATACGACCTCATCATCTCAAGCGAATCCGGCCCCGCCAAGGGCATTATCGCTCCGCCACATTCGACGCATGTCTGCTACTGCCATTCGCCGATGCGTTATATCTGGGACCACTATCACGTCTACCGTTCGCATGCCGGACTTGCCTCCAGAATAATGCTTCCGGTGATCGCCCCGCTGCTGCGGTCCTGGGATGTCAGCACCAGCATGCGCGTGGACCGTTTCGTCGCGAATTCGCACCATGTGAGAGCGCGCATCGGCAAGTATTACGGACGCTCCGCCACGGTCGTCTATCCGCCGGTGGCAGTCGAGGACTATGCGCCGTCGGATGCCGTCGAGGACTTTTATCTTTGCGCCGGGCAGTTGGTCTCCTACAAACGGGTCGATCTCGCCGTCAGGGCCTTTACCAAGATGGAGCGCAACCTCGTCGTCATCGGCGAAGGCAAAGAGCTTGCCATGCTGAAGTCGATTGCGGGGCCGAGCGTGAAATTCCTGGGGCGAGTGCCCTTTTCGGTCCTCAAGGAAAAATTGGCCCGATGCCGAGCCTTGATTTTCCCCGGAGAGGAGGATTTCGGCCTTGTCCCGGTGGAAGCCATGGCAAGCGGCCGGCCGGTCATCGCTTTCGGCAGCGGAGGAGCGCTTGAAACGGTCGTTCCGGAACAGACCGGCCTCCTATTCTACGAGCAGAGTATTGAAGCCATCATCGACGCAGTGCGGTCTTTCGAAGAACACGCCGAGGAGTTCGATCCCGAAACCATTCGTACGTACGCAGCGCGGTTCAGCACCAGGAATTTCAAGTTCGGAATGGACTCGATCATCCAGGAGGAGCTTCGGGCGAGAAAAAGCAGCACACTTGCCGCGATCTCCCATGCGGAGACCCGGCGGTTTCCTCTCGACAGCGTCTTTCCCGTCCCACCGCCTGGAACGGATATCGTCCACTGACGGAGCATCAGCGCTGATAGGGTTCGCAGCGCTTTTGCATGCTTCAGATCGAAATCACACTTTAAGTTCGCGCCGTTCGCGCTCGGCGACCATGGCAAGATCGATCACCTTCTGTAGGTTGGCGGCGTGGCGGAAGTTGGGGTCGGGTTGCAGGCCACTCATCACCGCCTCGGCAAAACGCTGGTAATTGGTGAGCACTGGGGCGACCTCGATCTCCCTCCAGGTCGCACTCTCGACATCCCCGCCAAGGCAGCCGTGCAAATCCGAGCCGGAAGGACGATGGTTGACCTCGAGGCTTCCTCGCTCGCCGTAGATGCGCAGCTTCAGCTCGTTGAGATGGCCCGTCGCCCAGCGGCTGGCATGCACCACGCCGAGCGCGCCGTTGGCGAAGTCCACCGACATCGTGAAGCTGTCGTTGGCGTCGAGCATATATTCGCCGATCTGACCGCCCGGCACCTTGTTGAAGGTCTTCAGCCGGGCAAAGACGTGATCAATGTCGGTTGCCGCACCATAGGAGGCAAAATCGAGGATATGGATGCCGACATCGCCGAGCACGCCGGTCGAACCGTGACCGGTCGAGAGCCGCCAGAGCCATGTCGATTCCGTACGCCAGTCGCCCCAGGCGCGCGACACGAGCCAACTCTGTAGATAGGATGCTTCCACGTGCTTGATGGTGCCGAGCTCGCCGGCGAGCACCATCTCGCGGGCGCGCTGCAGTGGCGCCACATTGCGATAGGTGAGGTTCACCATGTTGACGACGCCGGCCGTTTCCGCTGCTTCCGTCATTTCCAGAGCCTTCGGATAGCTTTCCGCCAGCGGTTTTTCGCAGAACACGTGCTTGCCCGCGGCAATGAGCGCCATCGTCGTTGGATGGTGGACACGGTCCGGCGTGACGTTCGTCGCCGCATCGAACCCACCCCAGGCGATCGCCTCGTCCAGCGTCAGAAAGCGCTTTTCGATCGCGAATTTGTCGGCGAAGGCAGCAAGGCGGGTGGCATCGGTATCGACGGCACCGACCACCTCGAGACCGCTGATGCGGGTGAAGTGGTCGAGCTGGTTCTTCGCCATCACGCCCGTACCAAGAACGAGTAGTCGCATGAATGCTCCTCAGCGGCAGCCGGCTTCGTCGGCTTGATGCAATTTTGGGCCGCGCTCTTCGATCGGCTCAAGTGCCTTTTCTACCGTGACATTTGGTGCATCCACGATGCTCGTCAACGCGGCCGGCACATAGACCTTTTGACACCGTTCCTGCACGGCGAGGAAATTCGTTGAAAAAGGTACACAAAATCAATGGGAAATGGATTTCGAAAACAGGTTGACGACCACCACGCCAGCAATGATCAGCGCAAGCCCGATCATGGCCGGAACGTCAAGCCGCTGTTTGAAGCACACAAGCCCGACGGCAGAGATCAGCACGATCCCCAACGCGCTCCAGATCGCATAGGCGATGCCGACCGGGATCACCTTGAGAGTGAGCGACAGGACGTAGAAGGACGTCGTGTAACAGGCGACGAGAAGTACGCTCGGCCAGAAACGCGTGAGCTGCTGCGAAAGCTGCAGGGCGGTCGTGCCGATTACTTCCAATACGATCGCGGCGAGGAGCAGCGCGTAGACGGCAGCCGGGCTCATGGTTCAATCCTTCGAAAATCAGTGTTTCGTGAGTTCTGTGAGGCGCGCAATCAGCGCACTTCGTTCGGCAGCACCGATCTCGTGACTTTCCGTCGCGTCGGCAAGCCAGAGACCATCCGCGGCAAAGCGCACGATCTGCGCATCGATCGACGAGTCGGTGCCGACATATTCGTCCGCCCGCTCCCGCACCCATTCCCGCCAGCGCTTGCGCAGCCGCGGCTCGGCCAGCATCGCGATCGTCACCTGTGTCCAGTGGCGGGAGTCGTCCGTCCTTTCGCTGATGTCGGCGCACGCGAAAAGATAGGCGCGGGTGAAGCGTCCGTGCGGCACCGGATCGGCCCGCATCAGCTCATCGAGCTCTTGATCGAAACGCTCGAGCAGACTGTCGAACAGCGCATCCAGCAGAGCGTTCTTGGTCGGAAAATGGTGCAGCAGGCCGCCCTTGCTGATGCCGGATGCACCGGACACGGCATCGAGCGTTACCGACGCCATGCCCTGCTCACTCGCAAGGCGCGCGGCGACATCCAGTAGTTGCCGGCGCACGAGAACAGGCTGCTTCTTGCGATGATGAGCGATTGACATGACTTATAAAAATACCGTCTGGACGGTTTTGTCAATCGAAATCTGCATCCCGCGCCCCCGCCTGTTCCTGCGCAAAATGCCGCGGCTCACCGCAACCGGTTGCGGATAGGGCAACGGCAGTGCATTAAGAATACGGACGTCAGGGGATGGATTTGTGACGGAAGAAGTTATCACGCTCTATCAAGCGATCGGCGGCGACCACACGGTGCGGACGCTGACGCATCGCTTCTACGAGCTGATGGACACGTTGCCGGATGCAAAGCATGTCCGCGCGGTTCATCCGCCGAGCCTCGAAGGCAGCGAAGAGAAATTCTACGAATATCTGACAGGCTACTTCGGCGGCCCGCCTCTCTATACCGACAAACGCGGCCATCCGCGGCTGCGCAGCCGCCATCTCGTCGCCACGATCGGCCCGATCGAGCGCGACGAGTGGCTGTTCTGCTTCCGCCGCGCGCTCGACGAAACGATCGCCAGCGAGAAGCTGCGCGAGATCATCTGGACGCCGGTCGAACGGCTCGCCTTCCATATGCAGAACAATGAATAGGATCAGCCATGGCCGCACCGCTTTTCTTTGTTTTCGCTGGCCTCTTCGGCGCGGCGGGCGTGGCACTTGCCGCCGTCGCCGCCCATGGCGGCGGTGAAGCCGCGCTCGCAGCCTCAGCCTCCGCCATGTGTCTGTCGCACGCCCCTGCCCTCTTGGGTCTCGCAATCGGCATCGAGAAGATCAGAACCGCCCGCCTGGCCGGTTTGTTGATCATCGCTGGCACGCTGTTCTTTGCCGGCGATCTCGCGATGCTGCGGTTTGCGGGGATCGGACTATTTCCCTATGCCGCGCCGACCGGCGGCTGGGCGATGATGCTGGGTTGGCTGGCGATCGCCACCGGCGGCCTGATGCGCACCAAACCATAAGGTCAGCGTTGCGGCACGCGGCCGAAGCGCAGCAGGTTGCCGTGCGGATCATGGATGTAGAATTCCTCCATGTTCCACGGTCGCACTTCCATATCGGTTAGACGACTGACGCCCTTCGCGCGATATTCCGCATGAAGGGCGGCAATACGCCCGCCGCGCAGATAGACCGACGTCTTCTCCGGCAGGCCGGTATCGTCGGTGCGCCAGAAATGCAGCTCCATCTCATCGCGCCTGACGATCAGATAGTCAGGCGTTTGGTGAACGATCTGCGCAAAGCCGAGCTCGTCGCGATAAAAGGCAAGCGTCTCGGCAATGTCGAGCGACGGCAGGACCGGCAGGACCTCGATACGGTCCGGATCCCCGCTCATATGCCGTCCACGACGTTGAAGCCTTCGAACACCGGCGGCCCCTTGTACATCACCTTGTGCTCGCCCGCATTGCGGTGCGCTGCGCGGAAGTTCTCCGATTTCGTCCAGTTCTGGAAATCCTCCTCGCTCCTCCAGAGCGTATGCGAGGAAAATAGCGTATAGCCTTCCTCCGCATTGGCCTTTCCACGCAGCAGGCGGAACTCGATGAAGCCCGGCACCTGCGAGAGGCTGGAATCGCGGCTGCGCCAGACATTTTCAAAATCCGCCTCGGCGCCGGTCGCGACCTTGAAGCGGTTCATCGCAATATACATCGAAAGCTCCTCACACCTTACCGCCGTCCGCGCGGGCCTGCGGGAAGGCAACGACATTATTGCCGTTTGCCGCCTCGCGGCCAAGTGCTGCATCGGCCTTTTCGCCCGGCATGCGCGCTTCCCAGACGGGAAACTCGGTCACGTTCGGATAAAGGTACTCGCGCTCGGCATTTTTCACCAGGAGGTCGTAAAGTTCGGGCACAAGGCCGTCACCATTCTGCGCGGCGAGCTTGTGCAGGCCGATCATCATGAACCCGTCAGGGTGCTGATCTTTCATCGGGAATTGTCTCGTTCGTTCATGGTCTGCAGCGCACGCTCGAGGCTCGATTTGCTGCCGTTGCGCAGTGGAATGAAGGCCTTGCCGAACTTCTTGCAGCCGGTCTTCACACGCAGGCAGGCATCGTGGCTGATACAGTCGATCGGGCAGAACACGCAGTCGACGGAGGGAAGCACTGTATCGATACGGGAGACCGCCTCGCGCAGACCGCCATCGTGATGGATCAGTTCGGCACCGAAGTTGCTCGCGATCTGGCGAAGATGCGCCACCTGGCAATCGCGGCCGCCGACATAGAGGAAACTGCGGCCATCCAGTTTGGATCGTCCAGGATCCTGCTGCGTCGCCTGCGCTGCCACATCCGCGCTGACGCGGATTTCCCGGTTTAGTCCCTTCTTCGCCTTCCGAGCCATTTACCACCCGTTCGCTCGTTGATCGTCACACGATTCTAACGTGTGCGAACGGACCTTATTAAACTTGATTTTTAGAGTAAAGTATAAAGTTGACAGTTTTTGTCATATTATCTTTGATTGATAGCAATTGGCACGGACATGAGCATGGTCTGGCCGCCCGGCGGCGGAGTAAATGGCGCGGCACGCCGCACAGCATCAAGGGCAAATTGATCAACCTTAGGATCGCCGGATCCTCTGGACACACGAACGGAGTTTAAGCCGCCGCTACCGCTCACCGAGAACGTGATTACTACATCTCCCTCGATCCCGCGCGGCGTCCTGATCGCACGTCGAATGCGGCTCCTAACCTTACCGGCATAATTCGCCTTGGCCGCGGTGCCGATGCCACTGTTGTTACTCGCTGCCTGCGAATTGCGATCCGAACTTGCCATCTCGCTTCCGTCGCTGGCCCCTCGCTTCGAATCCTGCTTGTTCTCGCCTTGCGATCCAGCGACCTTCTTCTCCACCTTCCTCGGCGGCTGCTTCTTTTCCACAGGCTTCTCAACCGGCTGAACCGCCTTCGGCTTCGGCGTCGGTGCGGGTGCCTCTTCGGGCTTTACCGGCTCCGGTAGCGCTTCGGCGGTCTCCGCCGGCTCGACGGGCTTCACCTCCTCTGGCACCTCCGTCGCCATCGGCTGCACAACCGATGTCTCTGCCGGAACATTCGACGTCAGCACTTCAGGTTCCGCCGCCGTCACCATCTCGGGGGAGACGCGTGTAACCTCCTGCACCGGCGGCACGGCCTCCGCCTGGATTGGCTGCACCGTTTCTGGCGGAACCTCCGTCGGCTGTTCCGTAGGCTGCACGATCTGCGGCTGCACCGTCTCGGCGACGATCTCTTCCGGCTGCGGCTCCACTTGCAGGTCCGGATCGCCGGCAGAGGCCTGGTCGGCTTCTGAATCACCGAGAATGATGACGCTCACGGCCTCGCCTGCTTCTTCCTCCGGTTCGTGCGGTGTCACGACGAGGCCGACAGCCAGGACGGTGAAGAGAATGGCGTGAAAAGCAAAGGAGGTGAGGCAGGCAATGAAGACGCGGCGCTTGCCCGGCTTCGGCTCATTCACTTGCTTTTCAAGGGCGCTTTGGTCCATCGGCGGTGCATCTGCCGCCACTGTCGTTTGTGCCTGCGGATGTTCCGGAAAAGATTCAATCAGCGAGAGACGCGCATAGTGCACCACGGCTTCTGCGGCGGGCTGGCGCTGCGCATTCCGCAACTCGGGCATTTCATGGCCGGGATGGATGCCCGGCGCATTGTCGTTCAGGCCGTCAGCATCCTGCTCCACGATGAAATCGCGTCGCGACCTGGATCTCGCTGAAACTGCCATGTGCCCTGCCCCGGCCGGTTTGAAACTGAAACCCGCCGGAGATCATCCCCGGCATGAACTGCTCATCCCTCGAAGGGAACGGAAATCTGCGAACGGGTGACGAGGCCCTTCATGCATTCGCCGGCGGCCGGGCCATCGCAGTCCGGCGTGTCGTTGATGAGGATGCGGGTTACGGCCTCACACTTCACATTCGGCATGTCGAACTGCCGCACGCGTTTCTTGCCTTGCGGCAGATCGCGGAAGTCGAGCACGGTGATCTTGTCGACGGCATTCTTGTCGTTGAACAAAGCAAGCTCGAAGGAGATCTTGTTGACGGGCGCGGCAAGCTTGTTGAGTGCCACGAAGGTCATCATGCAGCCCTTCTGCGAGGGCGTTAGCGCATTCAATTCGACTTCGAGGACATTCGCGGAGGCCGCCGCGGCGGCATTCTGCGCATAAGCGGGGCAAAGAGTTCCGGTCGCCAGCAATCCGCCTGCCACAAATGCCGCAAATCCGCCCGCCGCCATCACCGCTTCTCCATGTAATTTCTAAAACTTGACTTGAAAAGTCCGCTATTGCGTCTTTAAAAAATGGTGACTATGAAAGTCAAGTTAATTGTATCAACGCCGGAGGAAAACAAGCTCCGGCGCCAGCGGAAATTGCCAACCAAAATGATGGTTGAGAAGCCAGACACTTTTATGCATGCGCCTCTCCCGCGGGAGGGAGCCGAAATCCGCACCATCGAAAGCGCGGACATTTTCCGCGGTGCGAACGAGATCATGATCCGGCATGACGGCGTGGTCTACCGCATGAAAATTACCCGGCAGGGCAAACTCATTCTCAATAAGTGAGGGTAGCAGATGACTGACAAGACCAGACCGGCACCGGCCGAAATTCGCGCGTTCCGCGCCGAAAATCCGCAGATGCGCGAGCGCGATATCGCGGCGCGGCTGAACATTTCCGAAGCGGCCCTGGTCGCCGCCGAAGTCGGCATTTCCGCGACGCGCATTGACGCCAGTGCGCTGAAGCTTCTGGAACGCGTGGCCGAACTCGGTGAAGTCCTTGCGCTCTCGCGCAATGAAAGCGCCGTCCACGAAAAAATCGGTGTCTTCGAAAACATCAAGATGGGCACACAGAGCGCAATCGTGCTCGGCGAAAACATCGACCTTCGCATCTTCCCGAGCCGCTGGGTCCATGGCTTTGCCGTCACGAAGAAGAACGGCGACGAGGAGCGCCTCAGCCTGCAGTATTTCGACAAGACGGGCAACGCGGTCCACAAAGTGCATCTGCGCCCGAATTCGAACGTCGAGGCCTACCGCTCGATCGTCGCCGATCTGAAGCTCGACGATCAGTCGCAGGAACTCATCGAGGCCGAAATCTCCGCTTCCGAGGATGAGAGCGGCAACGTCGGTCGTGACGAGCTGCGCCACAACTGGAGCAAGCTCACGGACACGCATGAATTCTTCGGCATGCTGAAGCGCCTCAAGATCGGCCGTCAGGCTGCGCTGCACACGGTCGGCGACGATTACGCCTGGAAGCTCGACAACACCGCGACGGCCGATATGATGCATGCCTCCGTCAAGGCCGGTCTGCCGATCATGTGCTTTGTCGCGAACAACGGCATCGTGCAGATCCATTCCGGGCCGATCTTCAACGTTCAGGCGATGGGACCGTGGATCAACATCATGGATCCAACCTTCCACCTGCATCTGCGCCAGGACCATATCGCCGAGACCTGGGCCGTGAGAAAGCCCACCAAGGACGGCCACGTCACCTCGCTGGAAGCCTATGACGCCAAGGGCGAGATGATCATCCAGTTCTTCGGCAAGCGGAAGGAAGGTTTCGACGAGCGCACCGATTGGCGCGAGATCATCGAAAGCCTGCCGAAGGCCGAAACGAGCGTCGCAGCGTAAGGAACGGAACGATGAAAATACATTCGAACCTGCGCAGCTTCCGGCTTTGGAAACTGGCGCTGACGGCGGCCGTTATGGTGCTGCCTTTGCTGCCCGCCGCGACGGCGGACAATAGCTTCATCCGGGCCGCGCATGCCGAGGAACCGAAAAAGATCGACACTTCGCGTCTCGTCGCCATCGGTGGAGACGTGACGGAGATCGTCTACGCGCTCGGCGAAGAAAGCCGCCTCATCGCTCGCGATTCCACCAGCATCTACCCCGTTGCGGCCATGAAGCTGCCGGATGTGGGCTATATGCGGGCTCTCTCGCCGGAAGGCATCCTCGCCGTCAACCCGACCGCAATCATCGCCGTCGAAGGCTCCGGCCCGCCGGAAGCGCTGACCGTCCTGAAGAACGCCAGCGTGCCGTTTGAGACCATTCCGAGTACCTATGATCGCCCAGGCATCCTGGCGAAGATCAACAGGATCGGCACATTGCTCGCCGTACCGGACAAGGCCAAGGCACTGGAGGCCAAGGTCGGTGCCGATCTGGATGCCGCGGTCGCCGATGCAGGCAAGCGGCCGGAAGCAGAGCGCAAGCGCGTGCTTTTCATCCTCAGCACGCAGGGCGGCAAGATCATGGCCTCCGGCACGGACACGGCAGCCGATGGCATCGTCAAGCTCGCAGGCGCCATCAATGCCGTCGGCAGCTTCTCCGGCTACAAGCCGGTGACCGATGAGGCAATCATCGAGGCAAAGCCCGATGTGATCCTGATGATGAACCGTCAGGGCAGCCACGCGGCCGCCAACGACGACCTCTTCAAGCAACCTGCGCTCGCGTTGACCCCCGCGGCTCAAAAGAAGGCCGTCATCCGCATGGACGGGCTGCACCTGCTCGGCTTCGGCCCGCGCACTGCAGGCGCCGTCCGCGAATTGAACGCAGCCATCTACGGGGGCTGAGATGGCTCTGCTGGACGCCATGACGGGACAGAAACGATCAATTTTCTCGATAACCGCGTTTCGTGAACGCCACGAAACGGGCGATCGGGCGCGGCTGGCGCTTCTTGTGACCGGCCTGCTCGTCGTTGGTTCGTTCTTCTCGCTGCTGTTTTCCGTGACGACCGGCGCTTCGGATGCCTCGATTGTCGATGTGATCGCAAAGATCTTGGGTTCGGAAGCGGCGCTCAACATGCGCGATCGGATCATCATCTTCGATATCCGCATGCCGCGGGCGATCCTCGGTTTTCTCGTCGGCGGTTCGCTCGCCGTCTCGGGCGCTGTGATGCAGGGTCTGTTCCGCAATCCGCTTGCCGATCCCGGCCTCGTCGGCGTGTCGTCCGGAGCGAGCTTTGGCGCCGTCGTGATGATCGTGCTCGGCGGAACGATCGCCATGCCGTTCCTTGCGTTGCTCGGCATCTATGCTCTACCGATTGCAGCTTTCGGCGGCGGCCTTATTACAACGGTGCTGCTTTACCGAATCGCAACGAGCAACGGCCAGACCTCGGTCGCCACAATGCTGCTTGCAGGCATCGCGCTCGCAGCCTTGACCGGCGCGATGACGGGCCTGCTGACTTACGTCGCTAACGATCAACAACTGCGCGATCTCACCTTCTGGTCCATGGGGTCGCTTGCAGGCGCAACCTGGATGAAGATCGCCGCAGCCGCGCCGATCATTCTGGTATCTTTTGCCGTCCTGCCCTTCTTGGCGCGCGGGCTGAATGCCATAACCCTCGGCGAGGCCGCCGCGTTTCATATGGGCGTCCCGGTTCAGCGGCTCAAGAATATTGCGGTCGTAGCCGTAGCTGCCGCGACCGGCGCTTCGGTCGCGGTCAGCGGCGGTATCGGCTTCGTCGGCATTGTCGTGCCGCATCTCCTGCGCATGATCATCGGCCCCGACCACCGCTACCTGCTGCCCGCCTCCGCCCTCCTCGGCGGCTCTCTCTTGATCTTCGCCGACGTTCTGGCGCGCACCATCGTCGCGCCCGCCGAATTGCCGATCGGAATCATCACCGCGGCCGTCGGCGGGCCGTTCTTCCTCTGGATATTGTTGCGGCAGCGCTCACGGCTGGCACTTTAAAAGCGAATTTCGATGATCGAACTCTCCGGCATCTCGGTCCGCCTGTCAGGCAAGACAATCGTCCACGACGTCAGCTTTACGGCGAAGGCCGGCCAGCTGACCGCGATCGCCGGACCGAACGGCTCCGGCAAGACGACGACGATGAAGGCGGCCTCCGGCGAGCTTTCCTTTGACGGCTCCGTGCGCATCAACGGCGAAGAGGTCAAGACAATGCAGCCCTGGCAGCTGGCCGCCGTTCGCGGCGTGCTGCCACAGGCGAGCGCCATCTCCTTTCCCTTCACCGTGCGCGAGATCGTGCGCATGGGACTGACGACAGGGCTGAACCTGCACCCCGAGGAGGCGGAACAGATCGCGGCACGCGCGCTCGCCGCCGTAGACCTCGGCGGCTTCGAAGGCCGTTTCTACCAGGAGCTTTCCGGCGGCGAGCAGCAGCGCGTCCAGCTCGCCCGCGTGCTGTGCCAAATCTCCGAGCCAGTCGTGGATGGGAAGCCCTGCTGGTTGCTGCTCGACGAGCCTGTTTCCAGCCTCGATATCAGCCATCAGCTGACGATCATGAGCCTTGCGCGGAAATTTTGCGACGCGGGCGGCGGCGTGATCGCGGTGATGCACGACCTCAACCTGACCGCCCTCTTCGCGGACCAGATCGTGCTGATGGAAGGCGGACGCCTTGCCGCGGCCGGCAGCGTTCGCGAAGTACTCACAGACGAGCGCATGCAATCGGTTTTCGGATGCCGGCTGCGCATCAATCAGATCCCGGCGGACGGAACGCCCTTTGTCCTGGCTCACAGTGCGCTTGCCGGCCGCTGAACCGACCGGAACTTTTGATTGGGCAACGCGTTGTCGTGTCGATGATTTGGATCAATGCCGGGCGATACTGTTTATTGCAATGATCGGTGCTGACCTCGTTTGAAACCGGCCCGCGGCTTTGCGCGCGCCCATGCCAAGGAGAGCATCATGGCTTCTATCCTCCCGTCCATTCGCGGCCGGCGCCATGGCAACGGTACGCTTCACGACATCGAATCCACGATTGAGGATCAGATCGAAAGCTTGCGCGACGAAATCGCGACTCTGACGAAGCTGGTTGCGAAGAATTCGCGGCGACGCGGCGAAAAGCTCCGTTATCAGGCGGCCGCCGGCTATGACGAACTCCTAGGCCGCAGCGAGGACCTGCTGCACGACCTGCAAGAGAGTTATCTGCGCGGCGCAAGTGAAGTTCGCCATACCGTGCGCAGGCATCCGATCGCAACGATTGGTGCGGCTGCCGCCTTCGGCCTCGTGCTCGCACTCCTCGCACGCCGCTGAGGAGGCTCGATGCTCTTCCCGATCCTTAGCCTGCTGATAGGAAACAGCGTTCACAGGACCGTTGCACGAACCAAGCGCAACGGCATTTTCATAGTGCTCGCGGCGGTCTTCCTGCTGACGGCCTATGTGCTTGCCGTGACGGCCGGAGCAATCTGGCTCGCAGGCGTCTACGGTCCCGTGGGTGCAGCCCTCTTTCTCGCGGCTTGCGCCCTGCTCATCGGCATCGTCGTTCTGATCGTCATGATGCTCATGAATGTGCAGGACGCCCGCCGCGCGCAGGAGCGGCGTCTGGCGATCGAGTCGCTGGCGGCAGCCAGCATAAGCCTTGTCCGTTCGCAACCGCTCCTGACCGCCGGGGTGCTTGCCGTCATCGTCGCAACGAACCTGATGCGCTCCAAACACGGCGACGACTAACCCCTTCCCACCGCACAAAAAACCGGCGCCTGAGCCCGCCGGTTTTCCTTACCATGCACTTCAAGGATCAGAAGGCAAAAGCCTTCGATGTCAGCGGCGCGGACGTCGCGTCCGGACCGAAATCCGCTTCGCCGGAAATCTGCAGCAGTTCCTGCAGCCGCTGGCGTGCGCGGTTGACGCGGCTCTTGATGGTGCCAACGGCGCATCCGCAAATCTCCGCGGCCTCTTCATAGGAGAAGCCCGAGGCACCGACGAGAATGATCGCCTCGCGCTGATCCGGTGGTAGCTGATCGAGCGCCTTCTTGAAATCCTGCAGGTCGAGCGCGCCGTATTGCGCAGGATGCATCGCCATGGATTCGGTGAACAGCCCGTCGCTGTCCTGGATCTCGCGGCCGCTCTTGCGCATCTGGCTATAGAGTTCGTTGCGCAGGATCGTGAAGAGCCAGGCCTTCATGTTGGTGCCCATCTCGAAGTGGTCTTGCTTTGCCCAGGCCTTCATGATGGTGTCCTGCACCAAGTCGTCGGCGCGATCGTGCCGGCCGATCAACGAGATCGCGAACGCACGCAGGCTCGGTAATGCCGCCAGCAGTTCGCGTTTGAAGCTTGGTTGAGCCTTATCCATCAACTCGCCCTTACTTGGCCATTTTGGCCGAAGCCATCATCTCGGCCTGGTCCAGCTTCTCGAGCAGATCGAGAAAACGATCGGGGATCGCCTCATCCTGTGCCGCCGCATAGAGCGACCGTAGCTTGACGCCGATCTGGTTGTTTGGATCGAGGATATCGCTTGCGCGCATCTCCAGCCGCTGCTGATCCTGTTCTTCTTTTTGCTGCTTTGTCATCAATTCGTCACTTCTTGTCGGTTGTCTCTATGTTGGTGGGGGCGATATCTATGCTGCGGCTTGGAACGCCAATTGGAACGCCAACGGCACCGCCCGCCGCTCGGGGCGGTTGGTGCTGAAATACTTACCGGTATCGTGGCTCAAAATTGCGGTACGCCCTTCATTCGTCGCCAGCATAATGCAAGGCTGTGAAAAAAGTTCCGCATATACTGGAACTTTTTTAATGGCGCGACGTTTCCACTGCATTAAAGGCAGTTACGGCCTACAGACGGGAGTTTTTAATGACACTTTCTACTCGAATTGCGCCGCATCTTCCTTATTTGCGTCGTTATTCCCGTGCGCTTACAGGCACGCAGACTTCAGGTGATGCTTATGTTGCCGCAGTTCTGGAGGCCATTATCGCCGACATATCCATTTTCCCGGATACCGCGAATGACCGTGTCGCACTCTACAAACTGTTCACTAAGCTGTTTGGTTCCACCGCCGTCCAGATTCCGGAGCCAGCATCGCCCTATGCGTGGGAGCAGCGGGCGACCGTAAACCTTGCCAAGGTCTCCCCGCTAGCGCGCCAGGCCTTCATCCTCGCTTCGGTCGAGAATTTCCGCGTCGGCGAGATCGCCGATATTCTCGACACCGAAGACCAGGAAGTAATGAGCCTGCTCGACAAGGCCTCGCAGGAGATTTCGCGCCAGGTCGCCACCGATATCATGATCATCGAAGACGAGCCCCTGATCGCGATGGATATAGAGCAGATGGTCGAAAGCCTCGGCCACAGGGTCACCGGCATCGCCCGCACCCATTCTGAAGCCATAGCACTTTACAACAAGACCAAGCCGCGCATGGTTCTTGCGGATATCCAGCTTGCCGACGGCAGCTCGGGCATCGACGCCGTGAACGACATTCTAAAGACATCGAACGTGCCCGTGATTTTCATCACGGCTTTTCCAGAGCGCCTTTTGACAGGCGAGCGGCCGGAGCCGACTTTCCTGGTCACCAAGCCCTTCAATCCCGACATGGTCAAGGCTTTGATCAGCCAGGCGCTATTCTTCAATGAATCCACCAAGGTTGCAGCATGAAGCTGAACCGTCGCAGCGACGGAACAAAGCCAATAACGAAGCGTTCCCAGCTAGCTGGGGCGCTCCGGCAGCAGCTTTAACGGTTTCTGCAACGCTTGGTCATAGTATGACCGGCGGGGTTCCCGAGGTGGCAACCCCTTTCCAGCTGCACAAGAAGGATCGAAGGAAAGGCGGCCTGGTGAATACGACAGAACCATTAACCGGCAGGCCTTTCGCGCTAGAAGGCAAGTCCGCGATGATGGAGCGGGCGCTGAACAGCGCCGGAATTTCGATTCTCTTTCAGGATTCAAAGCTGGCATTCTCCTTTGCCGAAAATCTTCCGCGCCACTTCGCCGAACGGTTTTTCGTCGGCGGCAGCGACAGTGATCTCTTCGGCAAGGCGCATGGCGACTACCTGAAGGCCCTGAAGCTCAAGGTGCTGGAAACCGGAACAGCAACCAACGCCGAGATCGATATGGACGTCGATGGTGAGGCCCGGACCTACGAGCTCAAGGTCCAGCGCGTCAGCAATAGCAGCTCCCTTGGCATTCTTTCGGTCATCTCCGAAGTCACCGAAACGCGGCACCGCGAAAAAGTTCTGAAATCGCTGCTGCGCGAACTTTCTCACCGTTCAAAGAACCTGCTCGCGATCATTCAGGGCATCGCGACGCAAACGGCCCGCAATACGCTGTCGCTCGACAGCTTCCTCGCGAAGTTCCGTGGCCGTCTTCAGTCGCTTTCGAACTCGCAGGACCTGATTACGGATTCGAGCTGGCGGGGCGCCTATCTCTTCGATCTCGCGGAAAAGCAGTTCGCCCCCTATTGGCCGGAAACGGCAGGCTCCATGCCGATCTTCGGCATCAATGCCCATATGACGCCGAATGCCGCCGTACATCTCGGATTGGCGCTTCATGAACTTATCGTCAATTCGGCCTCCTATGGCGCAATCGCCGGCGGCGCGTCATCGATCACCCTGAACTGCAAGGAAGCTAAGCTGAACGGCAAGAAGGCGATCGAGATCGCCTGGATGGAGATCCTCCCGAACCGGACAGAGATTCACGAGTTTAGCGAAAACAGCTTCGGCAAGACCGTGCTGGAGCGCGTCGTTCCGTCCTCGATGAACGGCAAGGCGGAACTCAGGCTCGTCCCCGGCCGCATCGAATATTATCTGCAGATCCCCGAGACGGAATTCGAGATTCTCAAACGCTCGTAAGCAGCGCTCTGCTGGCCGCAACGAAAAACAGCCAGTGCGAGGGCGGCGCACTGGCTGTTTTCACTCATCGGGAGGGGACCGTGAGTAATCCGGATGATGGGTTGGGGGCGCGCATGTTGGGTCGATGCGATCATCATCCAGATGCCCCAATAACGACCGCGTTAACCTTTGGTTCCGCCGGTTCCGAAAAAAATTGGATTTTTTGAATCTTTTTTACGAGCTGGGAAGCGCTTGTCCTCATGCATGGCGTCTGCTGGGTTCTCCACCTTGCTGCATTAATAACGAAAACAGATACTTATATGACTTTACGTTTCAAAATTTTACCGTTTGATAAAATTTTTATCCTGAGTTACGCTTTTCCTCACTAGCCGTTTACCAATAATGAGGGAACTTCAATGGAACGACTGGAAACTGGGATTCATGCCGGCCGGCTCTCATCCGCCGAGTATGAAGCTAATTTTTCCGATCTGCATCCGCGCCTCGACAAGCATGAGGCGCTGGTCGCCGCCGACCGCTGTTACTTCTGCTACGACGCGCCGTGCATGACGGCCTGTCCCACCTCCATCGACATTCCGCTCTTCATCCGTCAGATCGCGACCGGCAACCCGATCGGTTCGGCGAAGACGATCTTCGACCAGAACATCCTGGGCGGCATGTGCGCCCGCGTCTGTCCCACCGAAGATCTCTGCGAGCAGGCATGCGTGCGCAACACGGCAGAGGAAAAACCCGTTGAGATCGGCCGCCTGCAGCGCTATGCGACGGATACGGCCATGCAGGCAGGCAGGCAGTTCTACACGCGCGCCTCCTCCACCGGAAAGAAGATCGCCGTTGTCGGGGCCGGCCCGGCCGGCCTTGCCGCCGCTCACCGCCTTGCGGTGAAAGGCCACGAAACCGTCATCTATGACAGCAAGCCGAAATCCGGCGGCCTCAACGAATACGGTATAGCCACCTACAAGGCAGTTGACGACTTCGCGCAGAAAGAGGTCGATTATGTCCTGTCGATCGGCGGCATCGAAGTCCGCCACGATCAGCAACTTGGCCGCGATTTCTCGCTGGCTGATCTTCAATCGCAATATGACGCCGTCTTCCTCGGCATCGGCCTTGCCGGCGTCAATGCGCTGCGCGTCGAGGGCGAGAATTTGCCCGGAGTGGACGACGCCGTCGATTTCATTGCCTCGCTTCGGCAGGCCATGAACAAGGCGGACGTTCCGGTCGGCCGCCGCGTCGTCGTTCTCGGCGGCGGCATGACCGCCATCGATGCGGCCGTACAGGCAAAACTGCTTGGCGCCGAAGAAGTGACGATCTGCTACCGCCGTGGCAAGGAGCACATGAACGCCTCGGAGTTCGAGCAGGACCTCGCCACCTCCAAAGGCGTCATCATCCGCCACTGGCTGGCGCCGAAGTCCATCCTGTCGAAGGACGGCAAGGTTGCCGCGATCGAGGTGGAATATACTAAGCTCGCCGACGGCCGTCTCGTCACGACCGGAGAAACCGGTGCCATCGCCGCCGATCAGATTTTCAAGGCGATCGGCCAGACCTTCGAAGCGTCCGGTCTCGGCTCGCTGCGCATGGAATCCGGCCGCATCGCCATCGACAGCGAAGGCCGCACGTCGCTCGACGGCGTCTGGGCCGGTGGCGACTGCGTCTTCGGTGGTGATGACCTGACCGTCTCGGCTGTCGCGCGGGGCCGCGATGCCGCCGAATCCATCAACCGTACGCTCGCTGCCGGTGCGCAGCCAACCGTCGCCGTCGCGTGAGGAGAATAAATAATGGCTGATCTCCGCAACAATTTCGTCGGCATCAAGTCGCCCAACCCGTTCTGGCTTGCCTCCGCGCCGCCCACCGACAAGGCCTATAATGTCGAGCGTGCCTTCAAGGCGGGCTGGGGCGGCGTCGTCTGGAAGACGCTGGGCGAGGAAGGCCCGCCCGTCGTCAACGTCAACGGCCCGCGCTACGGCGCGATCTGGGGTGCTGACCGCCGTTTGCTGGGTCTCAACAATATCGAGCTCATCACCGACCGCGACCTCTACACCAACCTGCGCGAAATGAAGCAGGTGAAGATGAACTGGCCGGACCGGGCGCTCATCGCCTCGATCATGGTCCCCTGCGAGGAAAATGCCTGGAAGGCGATCCTGCCGCTGGTCGAGGAAACCGGCGCCGACGGCATCGAACTCAACTTCGGCTGTCCCCACGGCATGTCCGAGCGCGGCATGGGTTCTGCGGTTGGACAAGTACCGGAGTACATCGAAATGGTCGTGCGCTGGTGCAAGCAGTACACGCGCATGCCGGTCATCACCAAGCTGACGCCGAACATCACAGACATCCGCAAGCCGGCTCGCGCGGCCAAGGCCGGCGGCACGGACGCCGTCTCGCTGATCAATACGATCAACTCGATCACCGCGGTCAACCTCGACACCTTCTCTCCTGAACCCTCGATCGACGGCCGCGGCAGCCATGGCGGCTATTGCGGCCCGGCGGTCAAGCCGATCGCGCTCAACATGGTGGCCGAAATCGCCCGCGATCCAGAAACCTATGGTCTGCCGATCTCCGGCATCGGCGGCGTGACCACCTGGCGCGATGCCGCCGAGTTCCTGGCGCTTGGCGCCGGCAACGTTCAGGTCTGCACGGCGGCCATGACCTACGGCTTCAAGATCGTGCAGGAGATGATCAGCGGGCTCTCCGACTGGATGGACGCAAAGGGCCACGGGAACCTCGACGACATCACCGGCCGCGCCGTTCCGAACGTCTCCGACTGGCAGTATCTGAACCTCAACTACATCGCCAAGGCGAAGATCGACCAAGACGCCTGCATCAAATGCGGCCGCTGTCACATCGCCTGCGAGGACACTTCGCACCAGGCGATCACCCAGTTCGTCAACGGCGTGCGCCATTTCGAGGTGATGGAAGACGAGTGCGTCGGCTGCAATCTCTGCGTCAACGTCTGTCCGGTCGAGAACTGCATCACCATGGAGCCGCTCCCCGCCGGCGCGCTTGACAAGCGCACGGGGCGCCCCGTCGATCCGAACTACGCCAACTGGACGACCCACCCGAACAACCCGATGGCGAGGCAGGCGGCGGAGTAGCGAGCGTTATTAAGGCTGCGCATGCCCTCGTCCGCCTGCCGCCACCTTCTCCCCGCCAGCGGGGAGAAGGGCATATGCCGCATCGCCTTCGTCCCTCTCGACAGCGCGCAGGGGCACGTCCCCCGTTCCCCGTCAGAACGGGGAGAGGGTCAGGGGTGAGGGGCAATCCCACACCGCAAACGCTCGCCATTAAACTGCCTCAAGCGCCGAACGACCGTCTATAGGCACTCGGGCTCGTTCCGAGCCGCTTGCGGAAATGGTGCCGCATCGTCGCCAGTGTGCCGAAGCCGCTGGCGGTGGCGATGTCGTCAAGCGACGCGGCGAGTTCCTTTTCCAGGAGGTCGCGGGCGTGGCGAAGCCGCTCCTTGAGCAGCCATTCGCCGACGCTCAAGCCCGTCGTCTTTTCGAAGCGGCGCTGGAAGGTCCGCAGGCTCATGCCCGCCTTCTGCGCCAGCAGGCTGATCGGCTGTTCCACGTCCAGTTGTTCCCGCATCCATTCGAGCAATGGCCCGAGCCGTATGCCTTCCCGCTCTTCGAGTACGGGAGTGCTGATGAACTGCGCCTGCCCGCCCTCGCGATGCGGCGGAAGTACCAGACGGCGGGCAACGCTGTTTGACGCCTCCGCGCCGAAATCGCCGCGCACGACGTGCAAGCAGAGATCGATACCGGCGGCACTGCCCGCGGCGGTCAGAATGCTGCCCTCATCTATGTAGAGAACGCTTGCATCGAAAGTGACCTCCGGATAACGCGCCGCAAGCGAGGCGACATAGCGCCAATGCGTCGTCACACGCCGGCCGGTCAGCAGACCGGCCGCGGCGAGCACCGCCACGCCGGAGCAGAGCGACATAACCCGTGCACCCCGCCGATGCGCAGTCCGCAATGCAAGAATCAACGGGTCGGGCACCGACGCATCGATCGCCCGCCAGCCCGGCACGACGATGAGATCGGCTTCCGCCAGAACCTCCAGGCCGCGATCAACCGAAACGCTCAATCCGCCTGCCGCGCGGAGCGGCCCCGGTTCGATGCCGCAGACCGAATAGCGATACCAGCCCTCGCCCATCTCTGGACGCGGAAGCCCGAAGACTTCAAAAGCGATGCCGAATTCGAAGGTGCAGAGCCCGTCGTAGGCGAGAACGACAACATGCGGGCCTTTGAGAAAATTTGGCATGATCTTTACGCTAACCGTCATTAAGGCCAATTTCGCCCAGCCATAACATCCGCCATCCTCAACGGCAACTCGAACCGCGAAAGGAAAGCCGATGCCGAGCCCCGTCAGTGAAACGCCTGCCGCCTCACGGGAAGCAACCGCCGCTTATTACGCCCGCAAGCTGGCCTTCGAGACGGACTGCTGGGATGTTCACGCCTCCATTTCCTCCGGCAAGGCCGATTTCGTCCTCCTCGACGTCCGCTCGCCGTCGCTCTTTTCTCGCTCGCATGTTCCGGGCGCGATCAACCTGCCGCATGGCAAGATGACTGCGCACCGCATGTCGGAATGGCCGGCCGGCACGCTCTTCGTCGTCTATTGCGCCGGCCCGCATTGCAACGGCACCGACAAGGCGGCGCTGCGCCTAGCGCGGCTTGGCCTTTCCGTCAAGGTGATGGTCGGCGGCATGACCGGCTGGGCTGATGAGGGCTTTACCTTTGCGGAAGGTGACGCCACGATCACTGCGGAATGACGGACCTCCTTTAACGCTGATCCCGGATGCGTGTTTCGCAAAATGGGACTATGGTTCTCTGCGTTGGGACACAACCGGCCGGGATGCCGCAGCGGGAGGAATAGGCGGTTTTGGAACGGACCAAGAATCTGAAGAGTGCCGCCGCTCGCGGGAAAACTGGCGCGGCGGCTCCAGCATCGTCGTCCTCTGTTCGTCCGGGGGTCGTGGCAGCTGCCGTTTACCAGCAGGGGCAGCGCATCCGCGATATCCGGATAGAAGAGGCAGGCGAATGGCGGACGCACGAGAATGCGGTCGTCTGGATCGGCTTGCACGAGCCGGACGAGATGCTGCTGCACCAGGTGCAGGCAGAATTCAATCTCCACCCGCTGGCGATCGAGGATGCCGCCCAGCCGCATCAGCGCCCGAAGCTTGAGATTTATGGCGACGCCATGTTCATCGTTGCCCGTACCGCCCACATGAAAGACGGCGAAATCGTCTTCGGCGAAACCCACCTTTTCGTCGGCAGAGGTTATGTCGTTTCCGTTCGCCATGGCGCATCATCCTCTTACCTGGCGGTGCGGCAGCGCTGCGAGGCGACGCCGGCGGCATTGGCGCATGGCGAGAACTACATTCTCTATTCCATCCTCGATTTCATTGTCGACAACTACATGCCGGTGATCGAGGTCGTGCAGGAAGAAGTCGAGACGCTTGAAGATTTGATGCTGCGCGAACAGCTTTCAAAGGCCGACATCGAGCGCCTTTACCTGCTGCGGCGCAAGCTGCTGCGGCTGCGCAATGCCGTGGTGCCGCTCGTGGACGTCTGCCGCCGCTATGAGCATATCGATCTTCCCGGCATGGACTCGACGCTTCAGTCGCTGTTCCGCGACGTCACGGACCACGTGCGCCGGGTCCAGGAAGATATCGATGCACTGCGCGAGGTCCTCGCCTTCGCCTTCGAAGCCAGCGTGATGATTGGTCAGACCGAACAGACGGCGATCGCCCGCAAGCTCGCCTCCTGGGCGGCGATCCTTGCTGTTCCGACGGCGATCGCCGGTATCTACGGGATGAATTTCAACGATATGCCGGAGCTGAGTTTTCAGTATGGCTATTTCGTGGTGCTGGGCGTGATCGCAACCCTGTGCGTCACACTTTTCGTCTTCTTCCGCCGGGCAAAGTGGCTGTAGCCGGGCTCCCGCCAGAATGCTCTGACGGGAGCAGAGATCACCTAGCTCAGAACTCGATCACAATCTTTCCGAAGGGGCCGCGATCGAGGTGATGAAGCGCCTGCGGCAGTTCGCCGAAGGTGTAGCGCCTGTCGATCACCGGCTTCAGGCCAGTGCGATCGACGGCGCGGACCAGATCCTCCAGCGCGCGGCGGTGTCCGACGCTGATACCTTGCACCGTCGGTGACTTCAGCAGAAGTGATTGCACCGGGGCCGAGAGATCGAAGCCGTCCATGACGCCGATCACCGAAATACGTCCGCTGACTGCGACAGCCTTCAGGGATTCGCCGAAATTGGCGCCTGCGGCCATTTCGAAGATGTGGTCAGCACCGTAATCTTCCGTCAGTTGGAGAACGCGTTCGGCCCAATTCGCGCGGCCGATCCCGTGATCGGCGCCGAGTTCCCGCACGCGGGCAAGCTTCTCTGGATTTGCCGAGGTGATGATGACTTCGGCGCCGTGCATCTTGGCGATCTGGAGACCGAAAAGCGCCACACCGCCCGTTCCCTGGATGACCACCTTGTCGCCGGCCTTCAGCTTGCCGAGTTCGATGAGCGCGAACCATGCCGTAAGGCCCGCGCATGGGAGCGTGCTCGCCTCTCCGGCATCGAGTGTCTCGGGTGCATGGACAAACCAGTCCTCCGAGAAGGTTACATAGTGAGAAAGCACGCCCGGATAATATCCGCCGAGCGTCTTGTGGGGCGGGTGGCGCGCATCGCCGAGGCCCGGCCCGTTGATGCGCCCGGGAAGGAAGGTCGTGATGACCCGATCGCCCGGCCTGAAGCGCGTCACGTCGGGGCCGACGGCTTCGACGACGCCGGCAAGGTCCGACGCCGGGACGAAGGGAAACTGCAGCGGCAGACCCATGCCGGTTTCCATCACCAGTTTGTCGCGATAGTTCAGCGACACTGCCTGCGTTCGGACCAGCACATTGTCGCCGGTGGGCTCTACGATCGCCGCTTCGCGTACCATCAGATTCGTGGGACCGATATTGTCGACGGACCATTGCTTTGCTTTCAACATTCCTCTTGCTCCGTTTGATTGAAGGGAGTCGAAGCATATCGTTGAAATTTGGTCGTCAGTTGCGGTATTAATTCCACAAAATGTTTCCATAAAGGATACAATCATGGAGCAGCTCAAAGGCATATCGGTATTCGTCGAAGTCGCGGAGGCCGGCGGCTTCTCCGTGGCAGCTGAGCGCCTTCACCTGACGCGATCCGCCGTCGGAAAGACGATCGCGCGGCTGGAACAAAGACTGGGCGTCCGCCTGTTTCACCGGACGACGAGGGCGCAAAGCCTCACGGAGGAGGGCCAGTTCTTCTACGAGCATTGCCTGCGCGCGATCGAGGAGATCGCGCATGGCGAGGCGGTTCTCGAAAGCGGGAAGCGGGAAGTGCGCGGGCGGTTGCGCGTGACGATGCCGGTTCTTTTCGGCCGTCAATGCGTGGCCCCGATACTCATCAGGCTCCTTGACGAGCATCCGCATCTCGAACTTGATCTTTCGTTCAACGATCGGATTATCGATCTCGTCGAAGATGGCTTCGATCTTGCCGTGCGCAACGGCCCGCTTGGGGACTATCCGGGCCTGATGGTGCGCGTCATCGCCCAGCAGCGCATGACGGTTTGCGCCTCTCCCGGCTACCTCGAACGGCGCGGCGTTCCAGCCAAGCTCGAAGACCTCGAAAAGCATGACGGCATCGTCTACGGCAGGCAGGATCGAAACCGCACCTGGATCTTCCCGACGAAAGCCGAACCCTTCCGGCAGGTTCTGCCGCGATCGCGGCTGCGGCTTGATGATCTCGCCACCATCGCGGACGCGGCGGCAGAGGGCGTCGGCCTTGCCTGGCTGCCGTGTTGGCTCGTGCGGGACCGCGTTGCGTCCGGCGAGCTTTGCCGGGTCTTGACGGATGTTCCGGCTGTCGCCTTCGATGCCAATGTCGTTTGGGTAAAGTCGCCTGCAATGCAGCCGAAGGTGCGCCTGGCGATCGACACCTTGGCCGCGAGGCTCCCGGCTCTCATGAGTTAGCGAAGAAAGTCTCGGAACCCTCTGAATTTTTTGGTGTATTCACTGGAAATGGCGTGTTTCCGCCGTATATCGCTTACTTTGTTACGCCGGAATGGCCCAACTGAAACGGAACCGGAGTTCCTGTCTCGTGAGCGAACCCTGCAATCGTGCGGACCTGACGAATTGCGACCGGGATGCCATCCTTCAGCGCGCCGCTATCCAGCCCTTCGGCTTCCTGCTTGCGGCCTCCCCCGACTGGAGGATCGTACGGGCGTCGGCTAACCTCGGAGAATTTCTGGGTGTCGATTGCGAGGACATACTGGGGCAGCCGCTGTCCGGCATCATCATGTCCAAGACGCTGCACACGATCCGCAATCGGCTGACCGTTCTACGCGGTGCAGATATGGTCGAGCGGCTGTCCGGCATCGCCTTTGCCGAGGGTGGTCCAATCTTCGACGTCGCTCTGCATTTCAGCGGCGACCATGTCGTTATCGAGGCCGAAGCGTCACAGGCCGGCAGCCAGGGCGGTTCGACGATATCGCTCCGCGCCATGATGGTGCGCCTCGACCAAGCGCAGACGCTGGAAGCCTTTTTCCGCGAAGGTGCCCGCCTGGCGCGCGGCATCACCGGCTTCGACCGCGTGCTGGTTCATCGTTTCGATGAAGGAGGTTCCGGCGAGGTTGTGGCGGAAGCCACAAGACCCGCCATCGGCTCCTTTCTTGGCTTCCGCTACCCGGCCCCGGACATTCCTGTCCTGGCGCGCACGCTCCACCTCCGCAACCCTTACCGAATCATCGCCGACGTCGAAGCTGCACCGGTTCCGATCCTGCCGGAACGCGATGAGCACGGCAGCGCGATCGATCTGTCCCTGTCGATTCTGCGCTCCGTCTCACCGAGCCAGATCGAATATCTGAAGAACATGGGCGTCGCCGCCTCGCTTTCGATTCCGATCGTCACGGACGGCATGCTTTGGGGCCTCTTTACCTGCCATCATTATTCTGCCCGGCTGCCCTCTTTCGAGCGGCGCTCGACGGTGGAGATCTTCGCCCAGATGTTCGCCTCGCGGCTTCAAACCCGGGAATGCCGCCTGGCTCTGAAATTCGAGACCAAGGCGCGGCAGATCGTCGAGCGGCTGTTCACCGACGTTGCGGGCAATGCCGGCCTGCTTGATGATCCGGCCTGGCTGGCCGATGCGCTCGCCGGCGCTGTTCCCGCCGATGGCATCGGCGTCTCGATCAACGGCCGCACGGCACTGACCGGTCTGGCACCCTCGCAGGAGCAGTTCTCCACGCTGATCGACGTGCTGGACAGAAATGCACCCGGCCATGTCTTCACGACCGATCATATCGCGGAATTCTCGCCAGGAGCGGAAACGAATGGCGACGTCGCCGGGCTTCTGGTCATTCCCATCTCTCGGCTGCCTCGCGACTATGTTGTGTTCTTCCGCCAGGAAATCCTGCGCACGGCGCACTGGGCCGGCGATCCACACAGGCCGGGGGAATACGGTCCAAACGCCGAAAGCCTTACACCTCGCGGAAGCTTCAACACCTGGTCGGAACTGGCGCGCGGACGCGCGCGTCCGTTTTCAAAGGCGGAATGCAGCATCGCGGAAACGATCCGCGTGGCGCTTGAGGCCTTGCTGCACGGCAGGGCCGTTGAGGCAAGGCTTAGGTTCAGGCCGGACGAACCATCAGCCCGCCGATGAAGAGCTGTTCGAGGAAGCGCGCCGCGTCCTCGAAGCGCCCCGCCCCGGCGTGCTCCTGTCCGAGCACGGCGCGCACCTGGACGTCGAAGTCGGCATAATGCTGTGTCGTCGACCAGATCGAAAAGATCAGATGGTAGGGATCGCATTTGGCGATCTTGCCGGCCTTGGCCCAGGCGCGGATCACCTCGGCCTTCTCGTCGACGAGCTGCTTCAGCGGCCCCTTCAACTCGTCTTCGATATGCGGCGCGCCCTGCAGCACCTCGTTTGCAAACAGCCGGCTTTCGCGGGGGAAGTCGCGCGCCAATTCCAGCTTCCTGCGGATATAGTTGCGGATTTCGGTTTCCGGATTGCCTTCGGCATCGAAGGCGCGAAGCGGCTCGAGCCAAGTATAAAGCACGCGATCGATCAGCGCCCGGTGCATCGCCTCCTTGGTGCGGAAATAATAAAGCAGATTGGGCTTCGACATGCCGGCCACTTCGGCGATCTGGTCGATGGTAGAGCCGCGGAAACCCCTGGCGGAAAACACATCGAGCGCCGCTTCCAGAATCTGCTCTTCCTTCTCCTCCTGGATCCGTGTGCGCCGCTGGGTCTTCGCTGCTCTCGGAATTGCCATCTGGCTCTCGTTTCCCCTTGAAATTCAATTGCTTTACTCAGGCAGCTCTCCCTGCCATCCTTTTGAGCAACTGCCCGCAATTTTGTCTGTATTTTTCCTGATTTTCGTCTTGAGCCCGGCGCCGGAAGCTGTAATGTTTACCAATCGGTCAAATTATCTGTCAGATGCAAAACAAAGGCAACTGGCGATTTTCCGGCGTAACAAAACAAACAAACGCAACGGGAATTGACGATGGGAACAGACGGCGCATGTTCTTTGCATGACCGTGAAAAACAGGTGAGGATTTTCAGACATGGTGGCAGCACCAGGCGAGAACATGCGCGTCAACGGGGACCGACTTTGGGACAGTCTCATGGACATGGCGAAGATCGGCCCCGGAATTGCCGGCGGCAACAATCGCCAGACGCTGACGGATGCCGACGCCGAGGGCCGCAGGCTCTTCCGCACATGGTGCGAGGCCGCAGGCCTGACCGTAGGCGTCGACAAGATGGGCACGATGTTCGCAACCCGTCCCGGCACCGATCCCGATGCGCTCCCCGTTTATGTCGGCTCGCATCTCGACACCCAGCCGACCGGCGGCAAATATGATGGCGTACTCGGCGTGCTTGGCGCGCTCGAAGTCGTCCGCACGATGAACGACCTCGGCATCAGGACGAAACACCCGATCGTCGTCACCAACTGGACCAATGAGGAAGGCGCCCGTTTTGCCCCGGCGATGCTTGCCTCCGGCGTCTTCGCCGGCGTCCATTCGCTGGACTTTGCCTATGGTCGCAAGGATCCCGAGGGCAAGACGTTCGGCGACGAACTGAAGCGTATCGGCTGGCTCGGAGACGAAGAGGTCGGCGCCCGCAAGATGCACGCCTACTTCGAATATCACATCGAGCAGGGGCCGATCCTCGAAGCCGAGGAGAAGCAGATCGGCGTCGTCACGCACTGTCAGGGCCTCTGGTGGCTCGAACTCACGTTGACCGGCAGGGAAGCCCATACCGGCTCAACACCAATGAACATGCGCGTCAATGCCGGCCTGGCTATGGCGCGCATCTTCGAGATGGTCCAGGAGGTCGCCATGAGCGAGCAGCCGGGTGCCGTCGGCGGCGTCGGCCAGGTTTTCTTCTCGCCGAATTCCCGCAACGTGCTGCCGGGCAAGGTCGTCTTTACCGTCGACATCCGCTCGCCGGACAAGGAAAAACTCGACCGCATGCGGGCGAAAATCGAAGCCGAGGCGCCGAAGATTACCGATGCGCTGGGCGTCGGCTGTTCGATCGAGGCGATCGGCCATTTCGAACCGGTGACCTTCGATCCGAAGCTTGTTACCGCCGTGCGCAACGCCGCCGAAAGGCTCGGCTATAGCCACATGAACCTCATCTCCGGCGCCGGCCACGACGCCTGCTGGGCCGCGAAGGTCGCGCCAACGACGATGATCATGTGCCCCTGCGTCGGCGGCCTGTCGCACAACGAGGCGGAGGAGATTTCCAAGGAATGGGCGACCGCCGGTGCGGACGTGCTGTTTCATGCCGTGGTCGAGACGGCGGAGATTGTGGTTTGATGGCGAATTTGGATGCAGATCTGAACGCAATGACGCATGCCGAATTGCTCTCGGCAGCCCGCGCCATGCGCCATGCGATCCGCACCCACCGGGATACGTCCATGCACGAGCTCTGTTGGCATCACCCCGACATGTGGGCGCTTCTGCCGGACACACCGCCCGGCGGCCAGATCGTGCCGGATTGGCCCCAGTTCATGCGCGGCTGCATTCGCTACCGCCAGTCGTTGGATAAACAGCTTGCGCAGGCACCGCGCAGCGGCAGGGAGTTCGGAGAATGACCACAGTCATCAAGGGCGGCACCATTATTACCGCGGACCTCACCTACAAAGCCGACATCGAAATCGGAGGCGGCAAGATCGTCGAGATCGGGCCGAACCTTTCCGGCGGCGAGGTGCTGGACGCCTCCGGCTGTTTCATCATGCCGGGCGGTATCGACCCGCATACGCATCTCGAAATGCCGTTCATGGGCACCTACTCTTCCGACGATTTCGAGAGCGGTACACGCGCCGCCCTTTCCGGCGGTACGACCATGGTGGTCGATTTTGCTCTTCCCTCGCCCGGCCAGTCGCTGCTCGAAGCGTTGACCATGTGGGACAACAAGTCGACGCGCGCCAATTGCGATTATTCCTTCCACATGGCGATCACCTGGTGGAGCGAGCAGGTCTTCAACGAGATGAAGACCGTCGTCGAGGACAAGGGCATCAACACCTTCAAGCATTTCATGGCCTACAAAGGCGCGCTGATGGTGGACGACGACGAGATGTATTCCTCCTTCCGCCGCTGTGCCGAACTCGGAGCGCTGCCGCTGGTCCACGCCGAAAACGGCGACGTCGTTGCGCAATTGCAGGCAAAGCTGATCGCCGAGGGCAATAACGGCCCGGAAGCGCATGCCTATTCCCGGCCGCCGGAAGTCGAAGGCGAGGCAACCAACCGCGCAATCATGATCGCCGACATGGCCGGCTGCCCGGTCTATATCGTCCACACCTCCTGCGAACAGGCGCACGAAGCGATCCGCCGTGCCCGCCAAAAAGGTATCCGCGCCTACGGCGAGCCGCTGATCCAGCACCTGACGCTCGATGAGAGCGAATATTTCAACAAGGATTGGGATCATGCCGCCCGCCGCGTGATGTCGCCGCCCTTCCGCAACAAGCAGCATCAGGACAGCCTCTGGGCGGGCCTTGCTTCCGGTTCGCTGCAGGTGGTGGCGACCGACCATTGCGCTTTCACCACCGACCAGAAGCGTTTCGGCGTCGGCGATTTCACCAAGATCCCGAATGGCACCGGCGGCCTGGAAGACCGCATGCCGATGCTCTGGACCTACGGCGTCAATACCGGCCGCCTGACGATGAACGAGTTCGTCGCCGTCACCTCCACGAACATCGCCAAGATCCTCAATATCTACCCAAAGAAAGGCGCGATCCTTGTAGGTGCCGACGCGGACCTCGTCGTCTGGGACCCGAAGCGCGCAAAGACCATCACCTCGAAAAACCAGCAGTCGGCCATCGACTACAACGTCTTTGAGGGCAAGCAGGTCACCGGCCTGCCGCGCTACACGCTGACGCGAGGCGTGGTCGCCATTGAAGAGGACATAATCAAGACGCAAGAGGGCCACGGCGAATTCGTCAAGCGCGAACCGGTCACAGCCGTCAGCAAGGCGCTATCGACCTGGAAGGAAGTCACCGCCCCGCGCAAGGTCGAACGCACCGGCATTCCGGCAAGCGGGGTCTGACATGGCACGCGGCTGGCCGGTTCTGACACTCGTTTCGCTGGCCGCGCTTTCCACCGCGGCTCAAGCCGAAACGCTGCCGATCAAGGGCAGTTACGGCAACAAGGACGGCTGCGCCTATGCCAAGAGCGGCGAGAGCACCGGCTCCGACGACTTCTTTCTGCTGACTTTGGAGGCGATCACCACAGCTGCCTCCTATTGCGAGATCAAGAAGGTCCTGACCACCGAAGGCAAGAACTTCACCGCAACCGTTTCCTGCCAGGCCGAGGGAGAACAGGCCGATGGAGAAGAAGGCGAAGGCGACGATACCGCCAAGATCACTTCCGGGCCAAAGGGTTACACGATCGGCTTCACCTCAGACGACACGATCAAGTGGGGGCCTCTGCCGCTATGCAAATAGCCTCACGCGGGCACGATCTTGTCGAGTTCGGGCAGCAGGACGACGCTCTCCTGCTCATTGGGATCGGTGCGCGCGATGATCGCCGTGCAAGGCGTGCTGCTGAGATTGGCGGGCAGGTGCGGGACGCCCGCCGGAATGTAGAACAGCTCGCCGGCATGGACAACGACATGATGCTCCAGCTCTTCGCCATACCAGGTATGCGCTTCGCCGGAGAGCATGTAGATCGCCGTTTCATGCGCCTCGTGCAGATGCGCCTTGGCGCGAACGCCCGGCGGGATTGTCAAAAGATGCATGCAGATGCCCTTCGCGCCGACCGTCTCGGCGGCGATGCCTTCGAAGTAGCTCAACCCCTGCTTGCCGCTATAGGCGTGGCTGGGGCGAATGATGTGGCAGGTGGGCTTTGACTTCGCGTCCATCGTCATTCTCCATGAATTTTGCCGCGGCAAAGAAAACCGGCGACCATCATAGCACGCAAACCGCGGCGACGCGGGGAAAACAGGACTGGTAAAGCATCGATGCAAGCATCCGTCGTATCCGCAAAGGATCTCTGTCTCACCTACCAGACGAATGACGGTCCGGTGCATGCGCTGAGCGATGTCAATCTCGATGTCCGCAAGGGCGACTTCGTCTCCTTCATCGGTCCGTCGGGCTGCGGCAAGACGACGTTCCTGCGCGTCATCGCCGATCTGGAGAAGAGGACATCGGGCGAAATCACCGTCAACGGCATGACGCCGGACGAAGCCCGCAAGGCACGCGCCTATGGCTACGTCTTCCAGGCGCCGGCGCTCTACCCCTGGCGGACGATCGAGAAGAACATCGCGCTCCCCCTCGAAATCATGGGCTATGCCGCCGCAGACCGGAAGAAGCGCATCGCCGGGGCGCTGGATCTCGTCAACCTTGCCGGCTTCGAGAAAAAGTTCCCCTGGCAGCTTTCCGGCGGCATGCAGCAGCGCGCGTCGATCGCCCGCGCGCTCGCCTTCGATGCCGACCTGTTGCTGATGGACGAACCCTTCGGCGCACTCGACGAAATCGTCCGCGACCACCTGAACGAAGAGCTTTTGAAGCTCTGGTCGCGCACCAACAAGACGATCTGCTTCGTCACCCATTCGATCCCCGAAGCCGTCTATCTCTCCACGAAGATCATCGTCATGTCCCCACGGCCCGGCCGCGTCACCGACGTGATCGACTCCACGCTTCCCGCCGAACGCCCGCTCGACATCCGCGAAACCCCGGAATTCCTGGAAATCGCCCACCGCGTGCGTGAGGGGCTGAGAGCGGGGCATAGCTATGAGGAGTAGGGATTTGCGTTCCTTCGCCACCCCCCTCTGCCGTGCCGGGCATCTCCCCAACAAGGGGGGAGATCACTGTGCCGTTCTGGTCTCGCCAAACGACATAGGTTCGTCCTTGCGCGACGCAAATGAGGAGCAAGGAGCCGGCGCCGACCCAATCTCCACCCTTGTTGGGGAGATGTCCGGCAGGACAGAGGGGGCTGCCGGCATACTCGGCACCGGGAGGGCATGCCCATGACCCCCGACACCCTCAAGGACAAAGTCATCCCCGTCCTGACGATCCTGCTGGCGCTCGTCGTCTTCTGGTATGTCGCAGCGGTCTTGATGAACGCGCCCTTCCAGCGCGACATGGACCAGCGCGGCAACGTCGCCCCCGCCACGATGGAATTCATCGGCAAGACGCTCTCGCAGCCGAAGCCGATCCTGCCGGCGCCGCATCAGGTGGCGAACAGCGTCTTCGAGAACACCTTCCTGCGAAAACTCTCCAGCAATCGCAGCCTAATCTATCATGCCGGCGTAACGCTGTCCTCCACCGTCGTCGGCTTTGCGCTCGGAACCCTGCTCGGCATCGCAATCGCCGTCGGCATCGTGCACATCAAGACGCTCGACCGCAGCCTGATGCCGTGGATCATCGCATCGCAGACGGTGCCGATCCTGGCGATCGCGCCGATGGTCATCGTGGTGCTCGGCGCAATCAACATCACCGGCCTGATTCCGAAGGCGCTGATCTCGACTTATCTCTCCTTCTTCCCCGTCGCCGTTGGCATGGTCAAGGGCCTGCGCTCGCCGGAGATCATGCATCTCGACCTGATGCGCACCTATAATGCGACCGCATTGCAGACCTTCTGGAAGCTGCGTGTCCCGGCCTCGATCCCGTTCCTCTTTACATCGATGAAGGTGGCGATCGCCGCAAGTCTCGTCGGCGCAATCGTCGGCGAACTTCCGACCGGGGCCGTCGCCGGCATCGGTTCGAAGCTTCTCGCCGGTTCCTACTACAGCCAGACGATCGATATCTGGGCGGCACTCGTGGCGGGCTCGGTGCTGGCGGCCACGCTTGTTGCGATCGTCGGCCTCGTGGCAAAGATCGTTGATCGCGCCATGGGCGGGAGACCGGCATGAAGAACCTGGGTGTCTCCTGGCAGGCGGTGATCGCGCTTTTTCTCTGCGCAGTGGCGCTGCTCTCGCTACCGCTCCTCAACAAAGGCGCGCCCCACCCCTTCAGCGATGAAACGGTGATGCTTGTCATGGTTATCGTCGCGGCATCCGCCCTCATTTCCATGGCACCCCTGCCGGGGCTCTATTCCGCGACCGTTCTGCTGATCGGCACCTATGAAGCCGCCTGGATGCTGCTCTCTGGCATAGCCGGCAACGAGGGCATGGCGGCGAAGTCCTTCTTCCTTCTGATCGCCGCCTGCTGGCTGCTCGCCTGGCGCTGCGTCACCGTGCTTTCCAAGCTCAACCCTGCCTCGAATTTCGCAAGCTCGTTCCTGCGCCTGCTGATCCCGGCGATCTTCGGCGCCTGGATCCTCATCCTCTGGGAAACGGCGACCCGCGGTGCGGGCATTCCTTTCGTCCTCCTGCCGCCGCCAAGCGCCATCGGCGCCCGCATCGCGGGATCGCTGACGATCCTCGGCGACGACGTGCGCCAGACGATCTTCAAGGCCGTGCTGATTGGCTACTCCGTCGGCTGCGCCAGTGGCTTCATCGTCGCGATCCTGGCCGATCGCGTGGCGTTCCTGCGCCGTGGCCTGCTGCCAATCGGCAATATGGTCTCGGCGCTGCCAATCATCGGCGTGGCGCCGATCATGGTCATGTGGTTCGGCTTCGACTGGCCGTCGAAGGCTGCCGTCGTCATCATCATGACCTTCTTCCCGATGCTGGTGAATACCGTCGCGGGACTAGCCGCCTCGGGCAACATGGAGCGCGACCTGATGCGCACCTATGCCTCCAACTACTGGCAGACGCTGCTGAAGCTTCGGCTTCCCGCCGCCATGCCTTTCATTTTCAACGCACTGAAGATCAACTCGACGCTGGCGCTGATTGGTGCCATCGTTGCGGAATTCTTCGGAACGCCGATCGTCGGCATGGGCTTCCGCATCTCCACCGAGATCGGCCGCATGAATGTCGACATGGTCTGGGCTGAAATCGCCGTTGCGGCGCTGGCGGGCTCGATCTTCTATGGGGCCGTCGCCCTCGCCGAAAGGGCGGTGACTTTCTGGCATCCGTCTATCCGTGGTGGCTAGACGTCGCTTTATTCCCGCAAATGGGATTGGGGCATAACTTCAGAGGGAAAAGAAAATGAAAAAACTGATGGTTGCAATGATGGCAAGCGCAATGTCGCTCGCCGCAGCCCATGCAATGGCTGCCGACAAGGTGACCCTGCAGCTGAAATGGGTTACCCAGAGCCAGTTCGCCGGCTATTACGTCGCCAAGGAGAAGGGCTATTACGAGGAAGAGGGCCTCGACGTTGATATCAAGCCGGGCGGCCCGGATATCGCGCCCGAACAGGTCATCGCCGGCGGCGGCGCCGATGTGATCGTCGACTGGATGGGCGGCGCGCTGGTTGCCCGCGAAAAGGGCGTGCCGCTCGTCAACATCGCCCAGCCCTTCCAGAAGTCGGGCATGGAAATGATCTGCCGCAAGGACGGCCCGGTGAAAACCGAAGCCGACTTCAAGGGCCGCACCCTCGGTGTCTGGTTCTTTGGCAACGAGTATCCGTTCTTCGCCTGGATGAACAAGATCGGCCTGAAGACCGACGGCGGCCCTGATGGCGTGACCGTCCTGAAGCAGAGCTTCGACGTGCAGCCGCTGCTCCAGAAGCAGGCAGACTGCATCTCCGTCATGACCTACAATGAATACTGGCAGGCGATCGATGCGGGCTTCAAGCCGGAAGAGCTGATCGTCTTCAACTACACGGAAATGGGCAACGATCTTCTCGAAGACGGCCTCTATGCGATGGAAGACAAGCTCAAGGACCCGGCTTTCAAGGAAAAGATGGTCAAGTTCGTCAAGGCGTCGATGAAGGGCTGGAAATACTCAACAGAAAATCCGGATGAAGCAGCCGAAATCGTCGTCGATGCCGGCGGCCAGGACGAGAACCACCAGAAGCGCATGATGGGCGAAGTCGCCAAGCTGATCGGCAACGGCACCGGCAAGCTCGACACGGCGCTCTACGATCGCACGGCCAAGGCTCTTCTCGACCAGAAGATCATCAACAAGGAGCCTACCGGCGCCTGGACGCACGACATCACGGACGCGGCTGCGAAGTAATTCCACCCAATTCCGAAAACGGAAACGCGCGGCGAAATCCGCGCGTTTTTTATTCCTTAAAACCACCGCAAAAAACTTGCAGGGGAATGTCGCATCGGCGGAAGCTCGCACGTCATTGTAATGTACCGGCAATACACGGCTGCGATCAATGATCGGAATGCGCCCATAACCATACGGTGATTGATCTAGCCATAAACGGTAATTAACATGTCGGATAGGGGAATTATATTCTGCCGGTCTTGCATATTGAGCAAATCGCTACCATTTACAGGCCGGATTTGCCGGAGGAGACACTTCTCTGTAATAGAGACGGCGAATAATGCGGGAATACCTCTGAGAACACAGAGACGAAATGGCCTCTTCGCGAGCTGAGGGACAACGCGCGATTTTGGCTTATTATGTCAAATATTTGGATGACGACCCATGGCACGCACGCTCACAATACTACGCGCCTCCACCCTTCTGATCGCCGCGCTCGCGATATCTCCCGCCTTCGCGCAGGAAACTGCAACCACGACGCCACAGCAGAACCTGCCGGCAATCGTCGTGACCACCGCCAAGACGCGCGCGCTCGTTGACCGCGTGGTGGCGACCGGCACAGTGAAGCCGGTCGAGGAAGTCTATATCCAGCCGCAGGTTGAGGGCCTTTCGATCCGCGCGTTGAATGCCGATGTCGGCGACAAGGTTGCGGCAGACAGCACGCTTGCGACGCTGAATGACGACGCGCTGCTCCTGCAGAAGAGCCAGATGGAGGCAACGAAAGCAAAGGGCGAGGCGACGCTCGCGCAGTTGCGGGCACAATTGGTCGAAGCAGAGGCGAATGCCGAGCAGGCCCGCCAGCAACAGGCCCGCGCGCGGGAAATGGTGAAGAAGGGCACGGTGTCCACTGCGACTGTGGAACAGGCGGACGCCACCGCCGCTTCGGCCAATGCCCGCGTGAAATCTGCCGAACAGGCTATCATGGTTGCCCAGGCGGATCTCAAGGTTGTCGACAGCCAGATCGCCGACACGGACTTGAGGCTTGCCCGCACCGATGTGAGGACGCCGGTTGCAGGTACGGTTTCGGCGAAGAACGCCAAGGTCGGCGCGATCGCCCTTGGCTCGGGCGATCCGCTCTTCACCGTCATCCGCGACAACGACATCGAACTGGTCGCCGAGGTCGGCGAGAGCGATATCATCAAAATCGAACCGGGCCAGAAGGCGACGATCTCGCTTGCCGGCAGCCGCGACAAGCTTTCTGGTTCCGTACGTCTCGTTTCGCCGACCGTCGATCCGACAACGCGCCTTGGCCTCGTCCATATTCTGATCGATGATGACAGGAAGGCGCGCTCCGGCATGTACGGCAGCGCCGAAATTATCATGAGAACGGCCGAGAACGTGGCTTTGCCGCTTTCGGCGGTCCTGACGAGCAGCGAAGGCTCGTCCGCCCGCAGGGTCGAAGACGGAGTTGTGAGATTCGCCAAAGTAGAGACCGGCATCCAGGACGGCGCCTATATTGAGATCGTGAAGGGCCTGAAGGACGGCGACGAAGTCGTCGCCAAGGCCGGCGCCTATGTGCGCGACGGCGACCGCATTACGCCGGTTCGCGAACAGCCCGCTGCTTCCAACTGAGAGACGGCCCGATGAACTTTTCAGCCTGGTCCATCCGAAATCCCGTAGCGCCGCTGCTGCTTTTCGCTCTGCTGCTTTTTGTCGGCATTCAGTCCTTCTATAAGCTGCCGATCACACGCTTCCCGAACATTGACGTGCCGCTCGTCTCGATCACCGTGACGCAGAGCGGCGCTTCGCCTGCCGAACTCGAAATGCAGGTGACAAAGGAAATCGAAGACGCCGTCGCCTCGATCAACGGCATCGACGAAATCCAGTCTACGGTCACCGACGGCCAGTCACAAACCAACGTGATGTTCCGCATGGAAGTGCCGACGGAGCAGGCAGTCCAGGACACCAAGGACGCGATCGACCGCATCCGCAGCGATCTTCCGGCCAATGTCGAGGAACCGATCGTCGCCAAGGTCGACGTCGAAGGCCAGGCAATCCAGACCTTCGCAGTCTCCTCGCCGGACATGACGCTCGAGGAACTCTCCTGGTTCGTCGATGACACGATCAAGCGCGCCCTGCAGGGTCAGGCCGGCATCGGCCGTGTGGATCGCTACGGCGGCGCCGACCGCGAAGTGCGCATCGAGCTCAACCCCGACAAGCTGAACGCCTACGGCATCACCGCCGCCAGCGTGAACCAGCAGCTGCACGGCACCAACGTCGACCTCGGTTCCGGGCGCGGTCAGGTGGCCGGCAGCGAGCAGGCGATCCGCGTTCTCGGCGATGCCCGCAATGTCGCGGAACTCGCCAATACGACGATCGCGCTGCCGAACGGCCGCTTCGTCAAGCTCGCCGAGCTCGGCGCCATCAAGGACACCTATCAGGAGCCGAAGTCCTTCTCGCGCTTCGACGATACGCCCGTCGTTACCTTCGGCGTCTTCCGTGCTAAGGGCGCCAGCGAAGTCAGTGTCGCCGAAACGGTGGCGCAAAGCCTCGACAAGGTGCGCGCGGAAAACCCGAATGTCGGCATCGAACTGATCAATGATTCCGTCTATTTTACCTACGGCAACTATGAAGCGGCCCTCCACACTTTGATGGAAGGTGCGCTGCTGGCGGTTGTCGTCGTGTTCCTGTTCCTGAAGAACTGGCGCGCGACGCTGATTTCGGCGATCGCTCTCCCCCTGTCGGCGATCCCGACCTTCTGGATCATGGACCTGATGGGCTTCTCGCTGAACCTCGTCAGCTTCCTCGCCCTCACGCTCGCGACGGGTATTCTCGTCGACGATGCGATCGTGGAAATCGAGAACATCGCCCGGCACATCAAGATGGGCAAGACACCCTATCGGGCTGCGATCGAAGCGGCGGACGAAATCGGCCTCGCCGTTATCGCCACGACGTTCACGATCATCGCCGTCTTCGTGCCGGTGTCGTTCATGCCGGGCATTCCCGGCCAGTACTTCATCCAGTTCGGCCTGACGGTCGCCTTCTCGGTGTTCTTCTCGCTCGTCGTGGCACGCCTCATCACGCCGATGATGGCGGCTTACTTGATGCGCGCCCAGGACGGCCAGGACGACCATCACGACAATGACGGCCTCTTCTTCCGCGGCTATACGCGTCTCGTGCGTGCCACGACCGGCCACTGGTGGTCGCGCTATGCGACGCTGTTTGCGGCGATCGGCTTCCTGGTCGGCTCGGTCGCGCTGCTTGCCCAGGTTCCCGGCAGCTTCCTGCCGCCGGAAGACGCCTCGCGTATCGTGCTCTCCGTCGAGTTGCCGCCGAATGCGAAGCTCGAAGACACCGAACAGACGTCCAACGCGATCTATAACAGGGTCAAGGACATCAACGGGGTCGAAAGCGTCTTCGTTCTCGGCGGCGCCTCGCCCAAAGGCGATCTCGAACTGCGCCGCGCAACGATCACACTCACGCTCTTCAAGCTGGACCACTCGCTGGTGAAGAGGGTTGTCAACGATGTCTTCGGCTCCTTCCCGGTCATCGGCCCCTACCTGCCAAAGGTCGAAGTTCATGGCCGCGAGCGTCCACAATGGGATATCGAAAAGGAAGTCTTCGCCAAGGTGAAGGATATTCCGGACGTTCGAATCCTGAAGCTCAACGACCGCGGCGAGCGCGACCTGTCGTTCAACTTCCTCTCCAAGAACGAGAAGGACCTGAACGAAGCAGTTGGCCTTCTGGAATCGAAGCTGCGTGCCGATCCGCTGCTGGCAAACGTCAGCGCCGAAGGCGCCCTGCCACGTCCGGAACTGCAGGTTCGTCCGCGCAAGGACCAGGCTGCCCGCCTCGGCATCACGCCGGAGCAGATCTCCGATACGATCCGCGTCGCCACGATCGGCGACATTGATGCGGCGCTCGCCAAGATCAATCTCGACGACCGCCAGATCCCGATCCGGGTTCAGACCGCGCTCGATATGCGGCGCGATCTTGCCGCCATCCGCGCGCTGAAGATCCAGACGGCGAGCGGCGCGATCGTTCCGCTCTCGACCGTGGCTGACATCGACTATTCGGAAGGTGCGAGCTCCGTCAAGCGCAACAACCGCAATCGCGTCGTCGCCATCGGCTCCGACCTGCCGCAAGGCGTGGCTCTCGACACGGCATCGGCGCGCTTCCTGCAGATCGTCAAGGACACCGCTATCCCGTCGACCGTGCAGCTTGCTGAAAGCGGCGACACAAAGGTCCAGAAGGAAATGCAGCAGAGCTTCGTCAACGCGATGCTGATGGGGCTGATGATGGTTCTGGCCGTCCTGATCCTGCTCTTCAAGGATGTGATCCAGCCGTTCACCATCCTGTTCTCGCTGCCGCTGGCTATCGGCGGCGTGGCGGTTGCTCTGATCATCACCAACAATCCGCTCTCGATGCCGGTTCTGATCGGCAACCTGATGCTGATGGGCATCGTGACGAAGAACGCCATCCTGCTCGTCGACTTCGCCATCGAGATGCGCCGCCGGGGCATGGAGCGCGTCGAAGCCATGGTGGAGGCCGGCCGCAAGCGCGCCCAGCCAATCATCATGACCTCGATCGCCATGTCGGCCGGCATGCTGCCCTCGGCACTCGGCGTCGGCGAAGGCGGCTCGTTCCGCGCGCCGATGGCGATCGCCGTGATCGGCGGCATCATCGTCTCGACAGTGCTGTCGCTGGTCGTCGTGCCGTCCTTCTTCCTGATCATGGACGATCTCTCGCTCCTGCTCCGCTGGCTCTTCGGCCGCCTCGTGGGCAAGAAGGATCAGGAAGAGCTGGCAATGTCCCGCGAGGAACTGACGGAAGCCATCGGCTCTCTCTCGGAACGGGTGGAAGCGATCGAGAATCCGGAAGGCAAGCGCAAGAGCGCCAATGCCAACGACAAGAACGTAGTCCGCCTGCCGCCCTTTGCGGCGGAGTGAGGTTACGCGAGTGTTTAGAGGCCGGGGCGAACCCGGCCTTTCATTTATGTGGAATTGGAATTGAAAGCTGCGCGCAACAGCCGTTGTGAACGGGTTTCCTTTTCGAAGATATTTTTAGCAGCGGGTCTTCCAGGTTTCGATTGTCGCAGAGAACCTGGGGACTTTTCGGCAGGACGACAAAACGGCCTGGCGAAGCACTGCGGTTGCGCTCGCATTCCATATCGCCGCCGTCATCGGGCTTGCCTTCGTTCCAGCCGGGCGCCAGCAGCTTTCGCCGTTGGAAGAAAGCATAACCGTCGAGCTTCTGACGTCTCCATCGATCGATGGGGAAACGAAGCCGCCTGCTGTCGAAGCGCGCAGGACGGCGCCCAACCCGAGCAGCCGGCAAAGGAGGCGACCCTGCTGCCCCCGGCGCTTCCGGATTCAACACCGGATTCAAGGACCATGGTTCGGCCAACACAGCTCTTTTCCGCAGCGATCTTGGCCGATCCGCGAAGCAAGCAGGCACGTGAGGGCATGCGGCAGCTGGCAACCGGCGAACGCATTGTTCAACTCTGCAATATCGAAGCGATGGAGCAGGTCCGTAGATGGAAGGCCGAATTCAAGCCGGATTTCCTGGTCGCTTACGCTATGGCGGATACGAAGCTCTCCGGCCTGACCCTTCAAGCCGAAGGCGGCGCGTTTCGAAGCAACCGCCATTGGTACAATATCAAATTCAAATGCGAGGCCTCTCCGGATATCGAGAAGATCGTCGCATTCGAGTTTTCAGTTGGTGAAGAAATTCCGGAAAGCGAGTGGGAGACGCGTTTCCTGCCCGCGGATGACGGCCAGGCCGACTAACCCTCGCGCCCCCCGGGCCTTTCTGAGTGACGAATCTACCGTCAGAGCCCGCCCTGCTCCTTCAAGAAGCTGACGATTGGGCCGATGCCGTCGCCGCGCTTCATGTCGGAGAAGACGAACGGGCGCCTGTCGCGCATGCGCGCCGCGTCGCGGTCCATGACCTCAAGATCGGCGCCGACATAGGGTGCGAGGTCCTTCTTGTTGATCACCAGCAGGTCCGATTTTGTGATGCCCGGCCCGCCCTTGCGAGGGATTTCTTCGCCTTGGCAAACGGAGATCACATAGATGGTGATATCGGCCAGATCGGGCGAAAACGTCGCTGCCAGATTGTCGCCGCCGGACTCGATGAAAACGACATCGAGATCCGGAATACGCTCATTGAGACCGGCGATCGCCTGCAGATTGATTGTCGCGTCCTCGCGGATTGCCGTATGCGGGCAACCGCCGGTTTCCACGCCAACGATACGGTCCGACGGCAGCGCCTGCATGCGCATCAGCGCTTCGGCATCCTCGATCGTGTAGATGTCGTTGGTGACGACGGCGACGGAATAATCGTCGCGCAACGCCTTGCAGAGCTTTTCCGTCAGCGCCGTCTTTCCGGAGCCGACAGGTCCGCCGATGCCCACGCGAAGAGGTCCGTTTCTCGATTTCATATGTCACACTCCATTTCGGCAGATGATACCGCCCGAAGAGCGGCGCTGCCACCGGCAAATAGCGCAGACTCCCGTCAGGAGCGGAAGAGCCTCGTCGTCTGCGTCTCGTGCCGCAGCGAGGCGATATCCGCCTGAACCGCCGCCGAACCCAGATCGTCGAGCGTCGAACAGGAGGCCCTATGCGCAGTTGCGGCGATCGCCTCTTCCAACCGCGCCAGGATGGCGACGCCGTCCTTTTGTCCGGCGACGCCGAGCCGGATGCCGGCCGAGACTGACTGCGAGACATAAGCATGCAGGAAGGCCGCGAGTGCCTTTTGCAGCGCTATGCCATGAGCGCTGGCGGCTGCGCCGACGGCAACGGGATAGGCAGCGGCCCGCGGCAGCCGATCGAAGACGGTATCGGGCCAGGCGCGTGCCGCCGCCAGAAAGGCGTCGCCGAGCAGCATGGTCTCCTGATGGCGCTCCCGCGACCCAGCAAAGGCCTCCGCCAAGGCGGCAAGGTTCGCAAGCTCCGCTGCATCCGATTGCATCCGCCAGCTCGCTGCAAAGAGCACGGCATCGTTCCAGATGCTCCCGTGGGAAACCAGTGTTTCGATCCATCCGTCCAGCGAGGCCGCATCGGTGACGAGCCTGTCATGGACGGCGCGCTCGAGGCCGCCGGAATAGGCGAACGAGCCGACCGGAAAGGCCGGCGAGAGCCATGCCATAAGACGCAGCAAGCCCTGTAGGTCGCCGCTCCCGCTCATTGCGGTTTAGTCATGCGCGTGGTGGCCATGATCGTGACCATGTGAGTGACTGCCATGGGAATGGTAGGCGCCGCGGGCAGGCTGGAATGGCTCGGTGACTTCGCTGACAGTCGCGCCGAGCCCTTCGAGCATCGACCGGATCACATGGTCGCGAAGGATCAGGATGCGTTCCTCTTCGATCTGCGCACCGAGATGGCGGTTGCCGAGATGCCAGGCAAGCTCGATGAGATGCAGCCGGTCCCGGCCCTTGATCTCGAAAAGCTTTTCGTCCGCGGCCTGAATTTCGATGAGTTCGCCGTCCTCGAGGACCAGCATGTCGCCGCTTGAAAACAGCACCGGTTCCTTCAGGTCGAGCATGACCATGTCGCCGTTTTCGAGATGCAAAAGTTTACGGCGCAGATGCCTCAGATCATGTGGCAGGACGACCTTGCCAATGGGATTGGAAGACGGGGTTCCGGCCGGAAGATAGGAGGTAACATGCTGCATGTGATGTCCGTTTCTGTGAGATCACGACCATGCAAAATAGCGCTTGGCGGCGCAAGCACCAATGCGCTTTGCGAAACAGTTATATGCCGTAGGCACGCTGCGTGTCATCGTAGTCTGGCACCGCGCCCTGGACCCCGAGACCGCCCTCGACCAGATGATGATGCCATGCGTGGTTCAGGGCGTTCCTCTCGTGAACGATGCGGTTGCGGCCGAGCGCCTTTGCCAGATAAAGCGCCTTGTCGGCGGACGCATAAACGGCCTCCTTGCTGCGCCCGGGCAGAAGATCGGCAATGCCGGCCGAAATAGTGATCGATATGTCGCAGCCGTCGGCAGCGATGGGCCGTCGGGCAATCTGCGCCTTCACGGCTTCGATCTTCTGCAGCCGCTCTTCAACGTCACCGCCTGAAACGATGACGCCGAACTCCTCGCCGCCGAGACGCGCAACGACCGAAGAACCGTCGAATGCCGAGGCGAGAATTGCGGAAACCGCGATGATGACGGCGTCGCCGCAGGCATGGCCGAAACGGTCGTTGATCGCCTTGAAGCGGTCGACATCGAAGATCGCCAGCGAGGCGCGGTCATCGATATTGTCGAGCGCCTCCGTAAACGCACGGCGGTTCAACAGCCCGGACAGCGTATCGGTGCGGCTGAGCTTTTCGAACGCCGCACGCGATACCGTCAGTTGATGCATGGCATGACCGACAATCAGCGAAAGGATACCGCAGACAATGCCACTGAGGAGCCAGGACAGCGCGATGCTGTAGCTGATGGAGAGAGCGAGCGTGAACGGCAGCACACCAAGGAAGGCAAGCGGCGGCATCACCACGAGGATCAACAGGATCGACAGGATAACGGCGGCAAAGCTCATCTTCAGCGCGAAACTGAAGATCGTGCCGCGATGGTGAAAATTGCCAAGTTCAGCCTGGAGAAAAATCCAGCTCCTCATGAGAATCGACCTCCAGCTCGGCGTCGCATGAAATACCTGATTAGTGCTCAACTCCTGCCGGGGTCTTAAGCAGATCGTTAAAATTGAAACGGGTTTATGCTATTTAATGTTGTGATGTTTTCGCGCGCTCGAGGCAGGCCGCTTGGAGAGGAATCAATAATCACAAAAACGAGGTCAAAGGGCTGAAAAGAAAAGATCATTAGGACTTTAAAACGTTCCAGGCACTTGGGTTGCAGCAATCTTCCTCTTCAGAATATTTTGCCGTTTTTCACAACCGATAGAAGAGCGAGGTTGATAGCTGACTTTAAGAGTAGCAAGCTGCGACGGTACCATTGGCAACACGGCTGGTAGTTCAATTGTGGAGACCAAGAGATAAGTTCAATGTCTGCGGGACAGGATTCCACATGCCCGTCCGCAGCCCCACGGAACGCAGAGCGGCAGCAGTCCAGGTGTTGCAACCCAGCAAGGCGTTGAAATAGCCTTTCGCCTCGAAGAAACGGTCGAACATTCCGTAAGCTGCACCCGGAATCGGCACGGCCTCGCCCACCTGACCTGCAAAGCTGTTCGAAATGAAATCGAGCAACCGCTCGAACTGATTGCCGCTGAGATTGAATGCTGAAACGGATGGATGCGTTTCGGAAATATACCCCGCGACATCTACGTGCAGGACGGAACTGTCGATCGTTAGCGCCCGCAGTACCGGCAACGGCTTAAGGTCTCCCCAGGTCGGAGTTTCAAGATAGAAGGCGCGGCCGCCCCAGCCGAAAATCAGCCATTGTGCCGCCGGATCCCTGACCGGAATGCGCGCGCTTTCAAGGAAAGGGAACGCCTTCCTTGCCCTGTCATCGAGTGGAATGGCAATGTCTGTGTGAATGGGGCCTGACAGCATGAGGATTCGCAGCGATGCATTCCCATCGGAAGACGCCTGGACAGGATGGACCAGCGGTCGGGGGATGACGGTCCCGCTCGCCACCGACAGGATCAGCAGGGCCACAGCACGCAATAGCCAGCGGACGCTCCCTTTCATCAGAATTCTCCGTGCACCTGGGCGATTTCTCAGAACAGGAAATAACGCTGCGCCATCGGCAGCACGGTTGCCGGTTCGCAGGTAAGCAGTTCGCCGTCGGCGCGCACCTCGTAGGTCTCCGGATCGACCTCGATATGCGGCGTGAGGCTGTTGTGGATCATCGACGCCTTGGAGATGCCGCCGCGGGTATTCTTGACCGCGACGAGCTTCTTGGCGACGCCGAGCTTGGCCTTCAGCCCAGCGTCGAGCGACGCCTGCGAAACGAAAGTGACGGATGAGTTGGTCAAGCTCTTGCCGTATGAGGCAAACATCGGTCGGTAATGCACCGGCTGCGGTGTCGGGATCGAGGCATTCGGATCGCCCATAGGTGCTGCGGCGATCGAACCGCCGAGCAGCACCATGTCCGGCTTCACGCCGAAGAAGGCCGGATTCCAGATGACGAGGTCCGCGCGCTTGCCGACTTCGACGGAGCCGATCTCATGAGAAAGGCCGTGCGCAATCGCCGGGTTGATCGTGTATTTGGCGATGTAACGGCGGACGCGGAAATTGTCATTGTCGCCCTTCTCTTCGTTCAAGCGTCCGCGCTGGCGCTTCATCTTGTCGGCCGTCTGCCAGGTGCGGATCGCCACCTCGCCGACACGGCCCATGGCCTGGCTGTCCGACGAGATGATCGAGAAGGCGCCGATATCGTGGAGAATGTCTTCCGCCGCGATCGTCTCTTTGCGGATGCGGCTCTCGGCAAAAGCGATGTCTTCCGGGATCGACGGCGAAAGATGATGGCAGACCATCAGCATGTCGAGGTGCTCGGCGATCGTGTTGACCGTGTAGGGCCGTGTCGGGTTCGTCGACGACGGAATGACGTTCGCCTGACCGCAGATCTTGATGATGTCCGGCGCGTGGCCGCCGCCTGCGCCTTCCGTGTGGAAGGCATGGATCGTGCGGCCCCTGATGGCGCCGATCGTATCCTCGACGAAGCCGCTCTCGTTCAACGTGTCGGTGTGGATCATCACCTGCACGTCGTACTGATCGGCAACCGTCAGGCAGCAGTCGATCGCGCCCGGCGTCGTGCCCCAGTCCTCGTGCAGCTTCAGCGAGGTGGCGCCGGCGAGCACCATTTCCTCAAGCGCGCCGGGCAGCGAGGCATTGCCCTTGCCGGCGAAGGCGAGGTTCATCGGAAACGCGTCGGCCGCCTCGATCATCCGGGCGAGGTGCCACGGGCCTGGCGTGCAGGTCGTCGCCAGCGTACCATGAGCGGGGCCGGTGCCGCCGCCGAGCATGCAAGTAAGCCCGCTCATCAGCGCTTCCTCGATCTGCTGCGGGCAGATGAAATGGATGTGGCAGTCCATCCCGCCGGCTGTCACGATCTTGCCCTCGCCCGCGATCGCTTCGGTGCCCGGACCGACGATGATGTTGACGCCCGGCTGGGTGTCCGGATTGCCGGCCTTACCGATCGCGACGATCCGTCCGTCCTTGAGGCCGATATCGGCCTTCACGATGCCGGTATGATCGACGATCACCGCATTGGTGATGACGGTATCGACCGCCCCGTTGGCGCGCGTCACCTGGCTCTGCCCCATGCCGTCGCGGATTACCTTGCCGCCGCCGAACTTCACCTCTTCACCGTAGGTGGTGAAATCCTTTTCGACCTCGATGAAAAGCTCGGTATCGGCAAGCCGGACCTTGTCGCCGATGGTCGGACCAAACATGCTGGCATAGGCAGCGCGGGAAATCTTGTGGGGCATATGTCAGGCTCCTTGGGAGGAAGAAAGAGACGGTTCGGCTGCATAGCGTGTCAGCCGGCCATCTGCGATATAGCTGTCGACGAGCTGCCTTTCGGCAGCGAAGGGGTGCCACTCCCAGCCGGTATGACTGAAGCCGGCAAGGCCGATCTCGGATTTCGGAAACCTGCTGAAGGTCTCGGCAATCGCGATCATGCCGCTGCTCGGAACGACGTAGGGTGCGGGATCAAAGGTCGCCAGGGCATTATCGACCGCTTCATGAATCACTTTCTCAACAACTACATGCTGCTTGCCGGCTTCCGCGCAGAAGGCGTTGAACTGACTCGTATAATCGTCGCAGAAGTCGCCGAGTTCAGGATGCGAAACGGCAAGCGGCACACGCAGCGCAGCAAATTTTTCGGGATCGCGGACGCTCCAGATTTCCGAAGCTTCCGTGACGGCCGGGTGGCTCCGCCACGCGTCCGAACCCAGCATCGCCTTGGCCGGGCGCCCGGTGTTGCAGACGGCCACGACGTCGGTGCGGCCGGGACTTACGACAAAGGAGCGGCATTCGTTGAAACGGATGACGAAGTCCGCGGCTGCGATTGCCGCCGCACCTGTCTCACCGATTTCCCCATTGCCGATGATCATGATCTTGCGGCTCACCTTAGCCCCATCGCGTCGGAAAGCTCTTTGAGCTGCTTGGTGCGTTCATCGGTCAGGTTGGCAAGGCAACCCGCGACCAGCATAGGCTCCATCGTGCCGCCGCGCGCCTGGAAGCCGAAAGCCTCGCACTGGGCATCGCGATAGGAAATCCAGGCGCGTTGCGCAGTTAGCAGCGCTTTCTCGGCTCCGCGATCCTTCTCGTCCAGATCCTTGTCGGCCGCCGCGACCGCCGCACGCGCCTTCTTCCACTGCTCGTTCAGCGCTGCATCAGCCGTCTCGTATCGCGACTGCTCGCAGAAAGTCATGTCGAACTGGGTCTTCGGGTTCTTGCAATCCGGCTCCTGGGCCTGCGTGATGCCTGCCATCATCAAGCATGCCGCGGCGCCGGCGAGATACATGGTCAACCGCATCGATTCCTCCCGTTTTTCCTCTCAGAGCTTACCCATCACGAGCTGGCGGAAGCCGTAAACTTCGCGCTTGCCGGAAAGCGGGATCAGCGTCACGGAACGTGTCTGGCCAGGCTCGAAACGCACGGCCGTGCCCGCCGGGATGTCGAGCCGCATGCCCTGCACCTTGTCGCGATCGAAGGAGAGGCCGGCATTCGTTTCGGCAAAATGGTAGTGGCTGCCGACCTGCACGGGGCGGTCGCCGGTGTTCGATACTTCAATGGTGACGGTCGGCGCGCCGGCGTTCAGTTCGATGTCGCCGCTTGCGGCAATGATTTCGCCTGGGATCATCTTATCTCTCCTCACGCCGCCTTCACGGGCGCGCAGCCCTCGGCTTTCACGACACGTTTCGTCGATGCCGGATATTTGCCAAGCATGGCTGCTGGACGCACCGGGCGGCGGGTGAACTCGCCGCCGCAATTCGGGCATTGGCCCTGCAACACATCGCTCGCACAATCGGCACAGAAGGTGCACTCGAAGGTGCAGATCATTGCCTCCCGGCTTTCCGGCCGCAGGTCCTTGTCACAGCATTCGCAGTTCGGTCGAAGTTCGAGCATCAGAGCCTCCTCAGCGAATCGGTTCGTGGACGGTGACGAGCTTGGTGCCGTCCGGGAAAGTCGCCTCCACCTGCACGTCATGGATCATCTCGGCGACGCCCTCCATCACCTGATGCCGGCCGATGACATGCGCCCCCGCTTCCATCAACTCGGCGACCGGCCGGCCGTCACGCGCGCCTTCCACGACGAAATCGGTGATCAGCGCAATCGCCTCAGGATGATTGAGCTTCACGCCGCGTTCCAGCCGGCGCCGCGCCACCATCGCCGCCATCGAGATGAGCAGCTTGTCTTTTTCTCTCGGAGTGAGGTTCATCGTCCATCCACTTGCTTGAAACTAGAGATTCCAGACTTTCGGCACAGGCGCTCCGTTGCGCAAGGCGGAAATGACCGGGATCAGGACTTTTCTGAGGGCAAATCCGTCAGCGGCTGCAGCGCGCACGACGAGCTTGCCGTTCCAGGCGCTGGCGCCCGCCATGTGGTCGTCGAGCAAGGGGCGCACCTTCGCGAGATAGCTATCGGCGAGGGGACCAGTATAAAGCAACGTAGCAAAAGCCACCTGCCCGCCGAGGATGGGTTGGCGCGCAGTCAGCGCGCTTACGGCACCGTCAAGCCGCAACTCCTCGGCATGGATCAGCCTGCCAGCCCGGCGGATGCGCCAGCGATCGCGGAAGAGCCCGGTCTCCATCGCCTCGCCCATCGCCTTGCGGCCGAGCAGGATCGCCTCGACAGCCAGGAATTCCGCCGTCTCGTCGAGATCGACGTCGAGGCGGCGGAATAGCGAGGCGCGATCGAACAGGATGGTCTCCTGCGGCAGCCAGTCGACACGAGATCCAGCGCCTGCCTCAATCGTCGTCGTGACTTCAGCCGTTCCAGCGGATGCCTTGTAGATCTTCTCGCAGGCCTGCGTCGTCACATCGATGCGTGTTCCGGGTCCTGCGACAACGCTCCAGTTCATCCGGTCGCCGCCGGTCAGCCCGCCGGCGGTGTTGATGATGACGGCTTCCAAGGAGTCATCGAAGGTCTCCGGCAGGCGGATTTTGGCGGCACCCTCCTGATAAAGTTCGCGGATACGCGCCCGCCCGTCCAGCAGCTTTGCCGCCAGATGCCCCCGCCCCTCGGCCCTTTGCGGTCTGATGATTGCGGCCACGATCGTCATTCCATTCCCTTGGCACCTTCGCCGCTTGCCCGGCTGTTCTCATTCAATCCGGCAAATAGTTGAAAGCAAGCAATTTTTATGCCGCCTGCCGATCTTAGAGGAGCGATGGCGGGCATGCTTGGTCAGAACATGGAAGCTGCCTTGGAATGCGGCATATGCCGCTCAAACGGTCAGGTGGCGGCGCGCCTCGGCCGTATCCAGTGTCTCCGCCGACCCCTCCTGGACGATCTCGCCGCGGTCCATGATGTAGACGTAGTCGGCAAGCTCGCGGCAGAAATCGAGATACTGTTCGACGAGCAGGATTGCCATACCGGTCGAGTCGCGCAGATAGCGGATGGCCCGGCCGATATCTTTGATGATCGACGGCTGAATGCCCTCGGTCGGCTCGTCCAGCACAAGGATCTTAGGCCGCGTCACCATGGCCCGCCCGATCGCCAGTTGCTGCTGCTGACCGCCAGAAAGATCGCCGCCGCGACGGGACAACATCGACTTCAGCACCGGGAAGAGACTGAAGATGTCGTCGGGGATGTTGCGGTCGCGGCGGCCAAGCGGAGCAAAGCCGGTTTCGAGGTTTTCCTTGACGGTCAGCAGCGGGAAGATTTCACGGCCCTGCGGCACGTAGCCGATGCCCTGCTTGGCACGCGCGTAAGGCGGCAGGCCGTTGAGCGCCACATCGTTGAAGCTGACTGTTCCGGCCGACAGCGGATGCTGGCCGGTGACGGCGCGGAGAAGAGAGCTCTTCCCCACGCCGTTCCGCCCCAGCACACAAGTGATCTTGCCCATGTCCGCCTTGATGGAGATGCCGCGCAGCGCCTGAGCGGCGCCATAGTGAAGATTTGCGTTTTCGACTGTCAACATGATGCCGTCTCCTGGCGTTTTTCGGATACAAGATCCCCTCTCCAGCCCCTCCCCCTTGTGGGGATGGCTTGGGGAGGGGTCAGAGTCCCACGAACGACAAACAGATCGATCATCCCTCACCGCCCCAAATAATTTTCGATCACCTTCGGATCGGAACTCACGAAATCGATTGACCCTTCCGCGAGCACGGAGCCTTCCGCCAGGCAGGTCACCTTGACGCCGAGATCGCGGATGAAGCCCATATCGTGTTCGACGACGACGACGGAGCGGGTCCTGGCAATTTCCCGGAGCAGTATCGCAGTCTCGGCTGTTTCGGCATCCGTCATGCCGGCAACCGGCTCGTCGACGAGCAGCAGCTTCGGCTCCTGCGCCAGCAGCATGCCGATCTCCAGCCACTGCTTCTGGCCATGCGAGAGGTTCGCCGCGAGTTCGTCGCGACGATGCGTCAATCGCACGGTTTCCAGGATTTCCTCGATGCGCACCTTGTCGTCGGAAGACAGGCGGTAGAAGAGCGTCGGAAAGACGCCGTGCTTACGGTTCAGCGCCAGTTCCAGATTGTCCCAGACCGTGTGGCTTTCGAACACCGTCGGCTTCTGGAATTTCCGGCCGATGCCGAGCTGGGCGATGTCCGCTTCATCCTTTTTGGTGAGATCGATCTCGCCGTTGAAATAGACCTCGCCCTCGTCAGGCCGCGTCTTGCCGGTGATGATGTCCATCATCGTCGTTTTGCCGGCGCCGTTCGGGCCGATGATGGCGCGAAGCTCACCGGGCTCGATCACAATCGAAAGCGAGTTCAGCGCTTTGAAGCCGTCGAAGGAAACCGAGACATTGTTGAGGTAGAGCACGCTGTTGGGTTTGATATCCGGGATCATAACCGCCTACTCCGCTGCCTGGATCTTTGCATCGACGCCTTCTTCCTGCAGAGCGGGTGGCACCGCTTCCGTCCTCGGCTTTTTCTTGCCGAGATATTGGGCGATCGTGCCGACGATCCCCTTCGGCAGGAACACCGTCACGGCGACGAAGAGACCGCCGAGGGCGAAGAGCCAGAATTCCGGGAAGAGGCCGGTGAAGATGGTCTTGCCGCCATTGACCAGGATGGCGCCGATGATCGGCCCGATCAGCGTCGAGCGACCGCCGACCGCCGTCCAGATGACGACCTCGATGGAGTTCGCCGGTGCGAATTCGCCGGGGTTGATGATACCCACCTGCGGCACGTAAAGCGCACCCGCAATTCCCGCCATCATGGCCGATACGACGAAGGTGAAAAGCTTGAAGTGCTCGACACGGTAGCCGAGGAAGCGTGTGCGGCTCTCCGCATCGCGCACGCCGACCAGCACCTTGCCGAATTTTGAGCGCACGATGGCGGAAGCAAGCAGCAGCGAGAGCGCCAGAAAGATCGCCGTGGCGGCAAAGAGTGTGGCGCGCGTGCCGTCCGCCTGCACGTTGAAGCCGAGGATCTCCTTGAAATCCGTCATGCCGTTGTTGCCACCAAAGCCCATGTCGTTGCGGAAGAAGGCAAGCAGCAGCGCATAGGTCATTGCCTGCGTGATGATCGAGAGGTAGACGCCATTGACTCTGCTGCGGAAGGCGAACCAGCCGAAGACGAAGGCAAGTAGGCCAGGCACTAGCAGCACCATCAGCGCCGCAAACCAGAACTGGTCGAAGCCGTACCAGAACCACGGCAGCTCCTGCCAGTTGAGGAACACCATGAAGTCCGGCAGGATCGGATTGCCATAGACGCCTCGCGAGCCGATCTGGCGCATCAGGTACATGCCCATCGCATAGCCGCCGAGCGCGAAGAATGCACCATGGCCGAGCGAGAGGATGCCGCAGAAGCCCCAGACGAGATCGAGTGCCAGCGCCAGCAACGCATAGGTCAGATACTTACCGAACAGCGCCATGATGTAAGTCGGGATATGCAGCGCGTGATCCGGACCGGTCAGCAGATTGAGCACCGGCACCAGCACAGCGACCGCGAGCAGGATGGCGATGGCAATCGAAATCTTGCGGTCGAGCGACCGGAGCAGGAAGGCCGCAATCATGCTTCCACCGCCCTTCCTTTGAGTGCGAAGAGCCCGCGCGGACGCTTCTGGATGAAGAGAATGATGAGGACAAGCACGAGGATCTTGCCGAGCACAGCGCCGGCGAAGGGCTCGAGGAACTTGTTGACGACGCCGAGCGACAGCGCGCCGACTAGCGTGCCCCAGAGATTGCCGACGCCTCCGAAGACCACAACCATGAAGCTGTCGATGATGTAGCTCTGGCCGAGGTTCGGCGAGACGTTGTCGATCTGCGAAAGGGCCACGCCCGCCATGCCGGCGATACCGGAACCGAGCGCGAAGGTGAAGGCATCGACCCAGCCGGTGCGGATGCCCATCGATGATGCCATGCGGCGGTTCTGCGTGACCGCGCGCATCTGCAGGCCGAAGGCGGAGCGCTTCAGGAGCAAGAGCAGGGTCACGAAGACGATCATCGAAAAGACGATGATCCACATCCGGTTCCAGGTGATCGACAGCCCGCCGAGTTCGAAGGCCCCGGACATCCAGCTCGGATTGCGCACTTCGCGGTTGGTCGGGCCGAAGATCGTGCGGACCGCCTGCTGCAGGATCAACGAAACGCCCCATGTGGCCAGCAGCGTTTCAAGCGGACGGCCGTAGAGATGGCGGATGACCGTGCGTTCTATGACGAGGCCGACGAAGCCTGTGAACAGGAACGCAGCCGGAATCGCAATCACCAGCGAATAGGTTGCGAGCCCGGGAAAGGTCGATGCAATATATTCCTGCACGACATAGGTCGTGTAGGCGCCGATCATCACCATTTCGCCATGCGCCATGTTGATGACGCCCATGACGCCGAAGGTAATGGCAAGCCCGATCGCCGCGAGCAGCAGTACCGAGCCGAGCGACAGGCCGTACCAGATGTTCTGCACGATATCCCAGAGCGCCAGATTGCGCTTGATATTGGCGATATTGGCCTCGATGCCGGCCTTCAGGTCGTCGGGCGCGGTCTCCATCGCGGTGGTCAGGATGGTGAGCGCGTTGCGGCCGCCGCGCGCCGCGATCGTATCGATCGCCGCCTTCTTCTCGTCGGCACTGACATCGCTTTTCAGCATCATCACCGCACGAGCCGCTTCCATCGTGTTCTTGACCTCGGCGTCCTTTTCATCGGCGAGCGCCGAGTCCAGGAGATCGAGATTGGAAGGGTCGGAATCCTTGAGCAACCCTTGGGCGGCAGCGAGCCGCGCGGTACGGTCCGGGCTCAGCAGCGTCAGCGTGCTCACGGCGCTGGCGATCACGCCGCGCAGGGAATTGTTGATCTTCACCTTGGACATGTAGTCCGGATCGACATCGGCGGCAGCTTCGCCGGTGATAGGGTCGGAATAGGTCGGCTCATCATCCGTGCCGCCCTGCAGGAGAACGGGACCGCCTTCTTCGGAATTCACGTAGAGCTGGCCGTCGCTCAACTGCTGCAGGACTTGGCCGACAAGCGGATCCTTGGAAGCCACGAGCGCCTTGATGGCCGCCTCGCGGGCATCGAAATCGCCAACACCAAGCGCATCGATGAGAGGGTGAATGTCTTCCTGTGCCTTGAGCGCCGTCGCGAATGCCGGCAGGGCGAGGCAGATCGTCAGAAGGAAAATCTTGATGGCGCGAAACATGGGCTCTCTCGCCTGGCTTGTCGTTGGCCTTGTGGGCAGCAATCGCTCGGGACGGAACTTCCGCCCGGATAAGGGATCCGGACGGAAGGCTTCAGGCAGTCAACGGATCGGGTTCGTACTCAGGAGCCCTTGCCGCCGCACTTGCCCGTTGCAGCGTTGAAGTTGCCGCAGTTCATGGGCTTGCGCCAATCGGAGATCAGGTCCTTGGAGTCCGGCAGGAAGTCGGACCATTCGTCACCGACGACGGCTGACGTTTCCTGGACGATTTCGAACTGGCCGTCAGCCTGGATTTCACCGATCAGCACCGGCTTGGTGATGTGGTGGTTCGGCATGACGGTGGCATAGCCGCCGGAAAGGTTCGGAACCGTGGTGCCGATGATGCTGTCGAGAACCTTGTCCGTATCCGTCGTTCCGGCAGCCTGGACGGCCTTAACCCAGGCATTGAAGCCGATATAGGCGGCTTCCATCGGGTCGTTGGTCACGCGCTTGTCGTTCTTAGTGAAGGCGTGCCACTCCTTGATGAACTTCTTGTTCGCCGGGCTTTCGACCGACTCGAAGTAATTCCAGGCAGCGAGATGGCCGACGAGCGGCTTGGTGTCGAGACCGGCAAGTTCTTCTTCGCCGACCGAGAAGGCGACGACCGGGATATCGGTTGCCTTGATGCCCTGGTTGCCGAGTTCCTTGTAGAAAGGGACGTTGGCGTCGCCGTTGATGGTGGAGACGACGGCGGTCTTCTTGCCGGACGAGCCGAATTCCTTGATCTTGGAAACTTCCGTTTGCCAATCGGAGAAGCCGAACGGCGTGTAGTTGACGATGATGTCTTCCTTCGGAATGCCCTTGGAGACGAGGTAGGCTTCCAGGATCTTGTTGGTCGTGCGCGGATAGACGTAGTCGGTGCCTTCGAGCACGAAGCGCTTGACGCCTTCCTTTTCCATCAGGTAGTCGACGGCCGGAATCGCCTGCTGGTTCGGAGCAGCACCCGTGTAGAAGATGTTGCGCGAAGACTCTTCGCCCTCATACTGAACCGGGTAGAAAAGCAGCGAGTTCAGCTCTTCGAAAACCGGCAGAACCGACTTGCGCGAAGACGAGGTCCAGCAACCGAAGACGGCCGCAACCTTGTCCTTCTCGATCAGCTCGCGTGCCTTTTCGGCAAAGAGCGGCCAGTCGGAAGCCGGATCGACGACGACCGCTTCGAGCTTCTTGCCGAGAAGGCCACCCTTCTTGTTCTGCCCGTCGATGAGCATCAGCATCGCGTCTTTCAGCGTCGTTTCGGAAATCGCCATGGTGCCGGACAGCGAATGCAGCACGCCGACCTTGATCGTGTCGGCGGCGGCAACCGCGCCGTGGAAGGCGGTTGAGGCCGCCATGACGGCGCCAAGCGCAGCACTCGTTACATAGGACTTGAGATTCATCTGGTTGAACTCCCCTCTTCTTGTTCCGCAACAGGCCGGAAACTGAAATCACTGTTGCTTGAGGGACTATCGGGCGCTGCAGCGCAAAACCGTATACGCAATATGACGTAGGGGTGGGGGCGAAATGAGCAGATCGGGGAGGAACGGCATTCTGCCTCTTCCTCTTCTGCGGGGAGAAGAGGCCCGTCAGGGCAGATGAGGAGGTGGAGCGAAGCAACGTCTTGAGCGACAAGCGAAAGGCCGAACATACCGCGAAGCCCCTCATCCGGCGCTTCGCGCTTAAATGCGATGATAGCCCTGCGGATGCCTCTATCTGCTATCCGTCGATCGTCAAGGTGACGGCTGTCGGGCCGTAGGCAACGCTTGCCTTATGGCCCTCGACGCTCACCTTGCCGAAAGTCCCGGTGACAGCATCCGCTTTCAGGAACTCGATCTTCGTGCCCGGCGCCGGCGCATAGCCGTCGGCAAGGGTCACGCGAAGTTCGCCGGAAAGTACCGCCTTGCCCTTGACGATGAGGCCGCCCTTGCCGCCTTCTCCGAGCGTCGGCTTCATCACGGCGCTGGCGCGCTGGCGATAGTCGCCGCCGACGGTCACTGGCTTTTCGGCCACCAGGATGAGCGAACCGCCGTCGACCACCAGATCGCCGCTGCCGAAGGCCGCCGGCGACAGGGCCGCCAAAGCACCCTCCTCCAGCACCGTGCCGCCGGTATAGCCGTTGGCGCCGGAAAGCCCGAGGATGCCGCCGCCGCGCTTGACGAGCCGACCCGTGCCTTGAATGTCGTTCCTCCAGGTGTCCAGCTCGTTGAAACCGCCCTTGGCTGCGTCCATCGTCACCGTCACCTCATCCTCGAACGCGCCGTAGCCGTCCGCGGCGGCGAAGAAGTTGAGGCGGCCGTAACCTTCCGTATCGTCGAGCAGCGGATAGCCCGAAGCGATTTCGGTGGTTTCCAGCACCGCGCGCCGCTGCTCGGCGTCGAGATAGGGCAGACGCGTTTCGAGGAGCACTTCAGCACCCTTCGGCACGCGCGGCGGCCGGTCGGTCGCGTCGACCCGCGCGAAACCGTAGGTCAGGTGTTCAAGCACATAGGCGCGGTTCGCGCTGCTGTCTGCGAAGCGGTCGTTGGCAAGCACCGCCGCATGCGACAAGGCGTCAAGACCGGCCTCGCCCGTCGCGCCGCTCTTGATGACGAGCCAGGACTGCGCCTGGCGGTAAGCATCACGCTTCAATGCGGCATTCTCCGGCTTATTGAGGTTGTAGACGACCGTCGCGGTGGCGAGAACGCGGCCACCCATGACGTCAAGCGGCGAATGCATACCGGCCAGTATGCGGCTCTCGCCCATTTCGCTGGCACGCGTCAGCATTTCCTGAAAGCGTTGCGGCACGAGATAGGCCATGGAGAGTGCATCGCGCCAGGCTTCCGCCGCATGCCCACTCGGGAAACCGCCGTCTTCGGCCGGCTTGCCGCTCTTGGCTGGCTCAAGCGTCGGGAGGACCACCACATCCTTGCTCCAGCGATAGGGACGCGCATATTTGAAATAGCGCTTGGCGGCTTCTGTCGAGCCGTCGCCGCTTGCGGCGTTGATGAGGTCGACCGCAAGGCCCATGTCCGGGTTCGCATCGGTCTTGGTTTTCTCGTCAGCTTTGCTGCCGAGCCCGCGATTGTTTCCCTTGTCGTCGTACTTCACTGTCGTCGCGTCGGCGGCGACTTCCGTAATCGTCGTCGTCTGCTTTGACCCGGCCTTCCAGGCATCCGTCAGCGGACCAAGGCCGTCGACAATGCTGGCATTCTTACCTCGCCGGTCGTCGAGATAGGCGACGATGGCCTGCTGCGCCGTGCGCGCACGGGTCACCTTGATGACATAGGCGATATTCGCGTCGTGAACCGCCTGGTTGACGATATGGCCGTCGGTCGGGCTGAAGGGAATGCCGTCCCAATCGGTCTTGGCAACGGCCGGGCAATTGTCCTTGGCCGGCGCTTCGACGCCCGCATCGACGAACGGCGTGCGCGGCGTCCAGATATTCAGAAAGCCTGAGAGAAGACGCACCGCGGCATTGCTGTCTGCGGCCGAAAAGCAGGCATCGCCGCGCTTGTTGGTGACGCCGGCATCGACATAGGCCGACTGGGCACTTGCAAGCGACGGCACAACGGTCAGGAGAACGAAAAGCGCGGTGGTCAACCGGCAACGGCGCAAGACAGACATAATGGATTTTCCGTATTTTTTAGGAAGGAATTCCGGAGTGGTAGGATTTCGTTGTGACAGAGGCGTTTCAAAAATATGGCTGTTCCATGAACTTGCGCGCCGCGCCTCTTGCGTTTTCCGTCATTCCTGCCAAAGCTGCCTATTCAATAATCATTTTATAGAGAGCGCTAGAAAATAGGCATGGCAGCGCGCCAACGCATCATTCCGGTGAGACGCGAATACAACCGTTGGGTCGCGAACCAGACGCTGGAAGACTATGCGCTGCGCTTCACCGCCAAGAGCGCCCGGCAATTTTCCTCGCAGCGCATCTCGCAGACGGCGATCGGCGCGATCTCCTTTCTCGCGCTCGAAGCGATCGGCGGCGCGATCACCCTCTCCTACGGCACGACCAACGCCTTCTTCGCGATCATCGTCGCCTCGATCGCCATGCTGGCGATCGGCCTGCCGATCAGCCGCTATGCGATCAGGCACGGCGTCGACATCGATCTTCTGACACGCGGGGCAAGCTTCGGCTATATCGGCTCGACGATCACCTCGCTGATCTATGCCAGCTTCACCTTCATGCTCTTTGCTATCGAGGCTTCGATCATGTCCGGCGCGCTGGAGCTGACGCTCGGCATCCCGCTCTGGATCGGCTATATCATCAGCGCCGTCATGGTGATCCCGCTGGTGACCTACGGTGTAAAACTTATCAGTCGCTTCCAGCTCCTGACCCAACCGTTCTGGATCGTGCTCAACATCCTCCCCTTCCTCTTCATCGCCTTTTCGGACTGGGAGAAGTTCGATCTCTGGCGCGCTTTTGCCGGCATCCGCCACGCATCCGGCCCGCCTGGCACGATTGCGGACTTTAATCTGATCGAGTTCGGCGCCGCCTCCGCCGTCATCCTGGCGCTCATGTCCCAGATCGGCGAACAGGCCGACTTCCTGCGCTTCCTGCCGCCGGACGGGCAGCGCAAATGGCGCCATCGGCTTGCCGTATTTCTGGCCGGTCCCGGCTGGGTGATCATCGGCGCACCGAAGCTGCTCGCCGGCTCCTTCCTTGTCGTGCTGACGTTAAGCGCCGGCGTGCCTGTCGACCGCGCCGCCGATCCGGCGCAGATGTATCTGACCGCTTTCGGCTACATGATCCCCTGGCAGGACGGCGCATTGTTGCTGATGGCGGCCTTCGTCGTCGTTTCACAGCTGAAAATCAACGTGATGAACGCCTATGCGGGCTCACTCGCATGGTCGAACTTCTTCTCGCGCCTGACCCACAGCCACCCCGGCCGCGTCATCTGGCTGATCTTCAACGTCGCGATCGCCCTGCTTCTCATGGAACTTGGCATCTACGGGCTGCTCGAGGAAACGCTGGGCATCTTCTCGATCATCGCCATGGCCTGGCTCTGCACGATCTCGGCCGATCTCTTCATCAACAAGCCGCTTGGCCTTGCACCGCCCGGCATCGAGTTCAAGCGCGCGCATCTCTACGACATCAACCCCGTCGGCCTCGGCGCCATGGGCCTTTCGGCGACGGTGGCGCTGATCGCCCATTTTGGCGCCTTCGGGGTGATCGCCGCTTCGCTTGCACCCTACATCACGCTGGTGATCGCGCTGACGGCTTCGCCGCTGATCGCCTGGGCGACGAAGGGCAAGTTCTATCTAGCGCGCAAGCCGCGCCACAGCTGGAAAAACCTGACGAACATCACCTGCTCCGTCTGCGAGCACCCGTTCGAGCCGGAGGACATGGCCTGGTGCCCCGCCTATGCGGCGCCGATCTGCTCGCTCTGCTGCTCGCTCGACAGCCGCTGCCACGACATGTGCAAGCCGAAGGCGCGATTCAATACGCAGGTCGGCACCGTTGCCAAGGTCCTGTTGCCGGAAACGGTGGTCGAGAAGCTGACCACCCGTCTCGGACGTTATGGTATCGCCGTGGTTCTGGCCCTGACAGCGGTCGGCGCGATCCTTGCGATGATCGCCCATCAGGTCGCCTCTGCCTCGCCGGAGACGGCGGAGGTCGTCAACGGCACCATCCTGATCGTCTTCTTCGTCTTTGCCGTCATAGCCGGCGTCGTCTGCTGGTTCTACGTGCTGGCGCATGACAGCCGCGTCGTCGCCGAAGAGGAATCCTCGCGCCAGAATACCCTGCTGCTGAGAGAAATCGCCGCTCATAAGAAGACTGACGCAGCGCTTCAGAATGCCAAGGAGACGGCAGAGGCCGCGAACCGGGCGAAGAGCCGATATGTCGTCGGCCTGAGCCACGAACTGCGCACGCCGCTCAACGCCGTTCTCGGCTATGCCCAGATTCTGGAGCGCGACGAGACCATCCCCGCGCCGCGCCAGTCGTCCATCAAGGTTATCCGCCGCAGCGCCGAGCATCTTTCCGGCCTGATCGACGGTTTGCTCGACATTTCCAAGATCGAGGCGGGCCGCCTGCAGGTCTATTCGAACGAAATCAACATCCGCGATTTCCTCGACCAGATCGTCGACATGTTCCGCCCGCAGGCGCAGGCGAAGGGCCTTGCTTTCAGCCATGACCGCTCTCCGTCCCTGCCGCACTTCGTCCGCACCGACGAAAAGCGCTTGCGCCAAATCCTGGTCAATCTGCTGTCGAACGCCATCAAGTTTACCGACGAGGGCCGCGTGGCCTTCGATGTCGGCTATCGCAGCCAGGTTGCAACCTTCACCATTTCTGACACCGGCCGCGGCATTGCCGAAAAGGATCTAGGCCGCATCTACGAGCCCTTCCAGCGGGGCGAAGCCGACAATATTCGCCCGATGCCGGGGTTGGGATTGGGTTTGACGATCACGCAGCTCCTCACCAACACGCTCGGTGGCGAAATCTCCGTCAGCAGCGAGAAGGACAAGGGCTCGACCTTCCGCGTCCGCCTGATGCTATCGGCGGTGATGCGCGAGATGATCGTTCCACCGCAGGAAAAGAAGATCGTCAGCTACGATGGCCCCCGCCGGACGATTGTCGTGGTCGACGACAACGAAGACCATCGCGAGATGATGCGGGAAATCCTGGTGCCGCTCGATTTCGTCGTGCTGACGGCGGGCAACGGCCCCGATTGCCTCACCCTGATAGAAGGTATCCAGCCGGACCTCTTCCTCGTCGACATCTCGATGCCCGGCATGAACGGCTGGCAGCTCGTCTCGCGCCTGCGCGAAACCGGCCAGACCTCCCCGATCGTCATGCTCTCCGCCAATATCGGAGACGCGGCGGCCGCCGCCGGCAGCGACGGCCGTCATAGCGATGCAATCGGCAAACCGGTCGATATCAGGCAGCTTCGCGACAAGCTGGCACTGCATCTTGGCCTGAAGTGGCTCTATGCCGCCGCCGCCCAAGCGACCTTCCCCGTGGCGCAACCGCCGATGAAGAGTCCCGGTGCAGCACATATCGAGGAATTGCTCCGCCTCGGCGAGATCGGCTATATTCGCGGCATCGAAGCAAAGCTGGCAGACCTTGCCAAGGTGGCGGCAAATCAGCCATTTACGGATGAACTCCGCACCTATGTCGCCGCCTTCGACCTTGCCGGCTTCATGACCTTCCTGCACGGCTTCGACGAAAAGGTAGACACCATTGGCTGAACCGGCCCTCCCCCGCGATATCGTTCTGCTGGTCGACGACTCACCGGAGGCGCTGGGCTTTTTGACAGACGCGCTGGAACAGTCAGGTTTTTCCGTGCTGATCGCGACCTCGGGCTCCGCGGCCTTGAACATCGTCGACCGCATCACGCCGGATCTGATCCTGCTTGATGCGGTCATGCCGGCCATGGACGGCTTCGAGACCTGCCGGCGGCTGAAAGCCAATGCTGCGGTCAGCCAGGTGCCGGTGATCTTCATGACCGGCCTCACGGAGACAGAACACGTCGTCCACGCGCTGGAATCCGGCGGCGTCGATTATCTGACCAAGCCGATCAATGTCGATGAGCTTCGCGCCCGCATTCGTGTTCACCTTCGCAATGCGCGCTCGGCGCAAAGCGCCCGTGTGGCTCTGGACGCCGCCGGGCGGCATCTGCTTGCGGCCAGGGGCGACGGCACTGTTCACTGGTCGACGCCGCAGGCAACCCGCCTCGTCAATGCCGCGACCGGCAGCGATGACGGCATGGAGATCGTCACCAGTCATATTGCCGAGTGGATGAAGGTTCGCGCCGCAGCCGGGCGCGATGCCGTCATCTCAATCGCGCATGCGGGTCAGGCAACGCTCCAGCTTGCCTTCCTCGGAGCCATCGGGCCTGACGAATATCTCTTCCGCCTGACCGCCGCCAATCAACACAGGGACGACGTCGTGCTTCGCCAGCATTTTTCCCTGACCCAGCGTGAATCCGAGGTGCTGCTCTGGATCGCCAAGGGCAAAGCGAACCGCGACATCGGCGAGATATTGGGCCTGTCGGCACGCACGGTGAACAAGCACTTGGAGCAGATCTATGTGAAGCTCGGCGTCGAGAACCGGGCGTCTGCTGCGGTCAAGGCAGCGCATGTGCTGCACGAGATATGAGCGTCTGTGCAGCTTATCGAGACAGCCGCTGACACGACAAAGGCTGGAGATATGATCCGGAAAGCCACAGAACGGGATATCGCCCGCATCGTGGAGATCCGAAACAGCGTTAGTGAAAACCGGCTATCCGATCCCGGCAAGGTTACACTCGACGATCTGCGTTGGTTTATTGCAAACCCGGGAATATTCGTCTGGGAACAGGATGGCGAGGTCCAAGGCTTTTCCGCTGGCGACCCGTGCAACGGAAACATCTGGGCGCTGTTTGTCGATGATGCTTACGCAAGGCGCGGTATCGGAACGTCCCTTCTTGCCAGCGCCTGCTCGGCCCTGATGGATGCAGGCTATGATCGCATCTGGCTGACAACAGACCCCGGAACACGAGCCGAGAAGCTTTATCGCCAAGCCGGCTGGAAAGTGATTGGCGAGCAAGACAACGAGCTGCTCTTCGAACTTAATCTGGGCCAACCCAATGGCGTTCACCCACGTCTTCGGGTTGGAAAGCATTTACCACGCTTGGGCAGTGATCCTTAAATCCTTTGCGCGTATGCAAGAGGAACCATAGGCCATTGCAACGCAGGCGTCGGGCATGAAAAGCAGGCTTTACTATGTGGATCGGCTTAGGATCTTCGCCTTCGCGATCCTGCTCCTCTACCATTCGTCGGCGTCCTTTCTGCCTGACATGAACTGGCTGATCCACAGCGACAAGACAAGCGCCACGCTTTCGCTGGTCATGGACTTCCCGCGCGCGTGGCGGCTTGCGCTTTTGTTTTTCGTCTCCGGCATGGGAGCGGCTTTTACCTTCGGCTCGGCAAGCAGCCTTTCGTTTCTGCGCAAGCGCACGATGCGTCTGCTGATACCTCTCCTCTTTGCCATGGCAGTGATCGTCGTGCCGCAGGTTTGGTACGAGCGCATGTACGAGGACGGCTATCAGGGCTCACTTCTCGAATTCTGGATAACCCGCTACTTCACCGAAGGCCGTTATCCCAAAGGCAATTTCACATGGGCGCATATGTGGTTCGTCGCCTATCTGCTGGTCATGTCGGTGATCTGCTATCCCATATTCGGATATCTGGTACAGCCCGGGAACAAGATTGCAGCTTGGTTCGAACGCACTTCGAAAACCGGCTTCATCTATTTCTTCTTCCTGCTGCCGCTGGCACTCAACCTGGCGCTTTCGCCTTTCTTTCCGAAGCAAACAAATGCCCTCTACAATGATGGCGCGTGGTTTGCGGTTTGGGCGAGCTGGTTCGGACTGGGCTTCCTCATTGCCCGCCATCACAGCGCATTGATTGAGACGATCATTAGCCGGCGGTTCGTCAGCGCCGCAATCGCGCTGGCGACGACCGTGCTGCTTTATCGCTATGCCTGGATGGTCCCGGCCGACCAGGCGATCGGGAGCTATGCGCAAAATACGCCGCTGTTCAAGGCAGGGATATTCTTGCTGGCCTGGAGCATGATCCTGACGCTCGTCGGTTTTGCGGCCCATCATTTCAATCGCGAGAGCGCAAGGCTATCGGGGTTGAACCGTCTGGTGTTCCCGCTCTACATCGTGCATCAAACTGTAACGGTAGCCGCGCTCTACTATGTCCTGCCGCTCGACTTGCCCGTCACCGTAAGCTTCTCGATCATCACGGCCGCGACAATCCTGCTTTCGGCTCTGTTTGCCTTCTGCGTGGACTTCGTGCCCGGCCCGGCACGTATCCTGTTCGGTTTGAGCGGCCGCGACAGCAGGACAGTTGCAGCAGGCGAGCCCGATCGTCAGCTCTCGCGGTAGGAGAACCTGCGCCGCATGGAGCGAAGTCAAACGATGCGATCCGGCGGCTCACGCCCGTCAAAAAAAGCGCTGATGTTCTCCACCACCTTCATGCCCATCGCCGTTCGGGTCTCGGCCGTCGCGCTGCCCAGATGCGGCAGCAGGACGACATTCTCCATCGCTTTCAACTTCTCCGGCACCTGCGGCTCGGCTTCATAGACGTCGAGCCCCGCACCACGGATGGTGCCTGCCTCCAGGGCGCTGATCAGGGCCATCTCATCGACCACGTCGCCGCGCGCCGTATTGATCAGAAACGCGCCCGGTTTCATCGTCGCAAAGCGCGCTTCATTCATCAGATGTCGATTCTCGGCGCCGCCGGGGCAATGGAGCGAAACGAAATCGGAAGCAGCAAGCACCTCCTCCATCGTCGCCAGTTGCAGCGCGCCATAGCGTTCGGCCTCATCGTCATTGATCTTGGAACGATTGTAGAAGACCACGTTCATCCCGAAGCCGGAATGGCAGCGCTGTGCAAAGGCCCTTCCGATGCGGCCGAAGCCGATGATCCCAACCGTCTTGCCGGTCACCTTCGTGCCGATCATATGCGTCGGGCACCAGCCTTTCCACGCGTCGGCGCGAACTTCGCGTTCCCCCTCGCCGCCGCGGCGGGCAACGGCCAGCAGGAGCAGCATGGCGATATCCGCCGTGCAGTCGGTAAGAACACCGGGTGTATTCGTGACCAGGATGCCTTTTGCCTTTGCGGCAGCGATATCGATGTGATTGTAACCAACGCCGAAATTGCCGAGGATCCGCGTGCGAATGTCACGCTCGAAAACGCTGGCCGGCAGCTTGTCGGAAACGGTGGGCAGGACCGCATCATAATCCGCCAGCGCCTGCCGTATCTGCCCGAGGCCAAGCGGAACATCTTTCTCGTTGAAGGTCACGTCGAAACGTTCGGCAAGCGCGGCTTCTGCTGCGGCGGGCCAGCGGCGGGTGACGAGAATGCGCGGTCTGGACATTGGTGCTTCCGTCTCAAAATTCTTCGCCTCAAAGAACTAGAGGATGGCCGCAAGAATTGAAACGCCTGTCCAAAAAGAAAGAAGCCCGGTCTCGACCGGGCTTCCGTAAACGGTACTGGACCGTGCAATCGAAGCTTACATACCCTGTGGGAAGTAGCTGTACTTGCCGTCCGGACCCTTCTTCCATTCGTACATGATGTAGCCCGGGATTTTCGGGTCGCCCTTTTCGTCGAACGAGATGTCGCCGAGAACGGTTGGGAACGGACCCTTTTCCTTCATCGCGGTTGCAACGGCTTCCGCATCGGTCGAACCGGCCGCCTTGGCAGCACCGGCGATCGCCTGAACAGCAGCGTAGGAGTAGAGCGTGTAAGCTTCCGGGTTGAAGCCGGCAGCCTTGAACTTCTCAACCAGTTCCTTGTTGGCCGGGTTGAGCGTCGGATCCGGGCCGAAGGTATTCAGCGTACCGGCAACTGCGTCACCAGCGATGGAAGCAAGTTCGTTCGAGACGATGCCGTCACCGGAAACGAGCGTTGCCTTCAGGCCCTGGTCGGCAGCTTGGCGGATGATGAGACCGGCTTCAGTGTGCAGACCACCCCAGTAGATGATCGAGACGCCGGCTTCCTTCATCTTTGCGATGAGGGCGGAGAAATCCTTGTCGCCGACATTGATGCCTTCATACATGGCTTCCGTAGCGCCGGCAGCGTTCAGAGACTTCTTGGTCTCGTCGGCAAGACCCTGACCGTAAGGTGTCTTGTCGTGAACGACAGCGATCTTGGCGTCCTTGAAGTGGTCGGCAAGATACTTGCCGGCAATCGCGCCCTGCGCGTCGTCACGGCCGCAGGTGCGGAAGGTGTTCCACAGGCCGCGCTCGGTGAACACCGGGTTCGTTGCAGCCGGGGTGATTTCGAGGATGCCGTTTTCAGCATAGACTTCAGACGCCGGGATCGAAACGCCCGAGTTGAAGTGGCCGACAACGAACTTCACGCCGTCAGCGACGAACTTGTTGGCAACCGAAATGCCCTGCTTCGGGTCGGAGACGTCGTCGCCGAGTTCGAGCTTGATCTGCTCGCCGTTGATGCCGCCTGCGGCATTGATATCAGCGGCTGCCTGCTCAGCACCCTTCTGAAGCTGAGCGCCGAACGCAGCGTTCGGGCCAGTCAGAGGACCGCCGACGCCAATGAGAACGTCGGCCCAGGCGTTGCCACTGAAGGCGACCATCGCCGTCAGAGCCACTGCCGACAGAAGAGACTTCTTCATATTTTTACTCCCAATTTTTGGGCGGGTTCCGGTCCAAGACCCAGCGCATTACCCACCATTCACTGCGCCAGGAAAGCTGTTCCACTCTGAAGGCAATTCATGCCTAGTTTCAACGGACTGTCAATGTTTGTCCTTCCACGAGAAGGCAGAAGTTCTTTCGTACAGCCAGTAATAGTTGTTGACCATCTGATTGGTGCGGCGATAGCGGAAACCCGCCGTCGAAAAGACGAGCAGCAGCACGAAATCGATGACGTAAAAGAAGACGCTGAGCATCGGCCCGTTGAAGAGCGCGTGATGCAGAAACTGCATCACCCAGGCGAGCAGGAACGTGTAGACGACAACCAGCGGATAGTCGCTCCAGCTTTCAGCTGCAGCCTTGCCGGCACGCCACGCCGTCCAGAATCCGATCAGCATGACCAGCCCGCGGATGACCATCCGCACGCCCGTATCCGGCTCAAAGAAAAGTCCCTGCATATCAAACTCTCCCTTCTGCCCGGCTCAATGTCTTCCGCCTTCGAGATAGGCGGCACGGACTTCCGGATTGGCGAGCAGCTCCTTGCCGGACCCGCTCATCGTTACCTTGCCGTTCACCATCACGTAAGCGCGGTGCGAAAGCTTCAGGGCAGCAAATGCATTCTGCTCGACGAGGAAGACGGTGAGGCCTTCCTGCTCGTTGAGCTTCTTGATCGCCTCGAAGATGCCCTTGACGATCAGCGGTGCGAGACCGAGCGAAGGCTCGTCGAGAAGCAATAGCTTCGGACGGGCCATCAGCGCGCGGCCGATCGACAGCATCTGCTGTTCACCGCCAGAAAGCGTGCCGCCGCGCTGCGCATGGCGTTCCTTGAGGCGCGGAAACAGCGTGAAGATCTTCTCGGTATCCTCGCTGAAATGTTTGAGGTTATCGAGACCCGCACCCATCTGCAGATTTTCCGTGACGGTCATGCGCGGGAAGATGCGGCGACCTTCCGGGGACTGCGCAATGCGAAGCCGCGCAATGTCGTGCGTCGGCATGCGGGTGATGTCGCGTCCTTCGAAGATGACTGAACCCTTGCGGGCCTGCGGGCTGCCGCAGATCGTCATCATCAGCGTCGACTTGCCGGCGCCGTTTGCGCCGATAAGGCTGACGATCTCGCCTTTGTTGACGTCGACATCAATACCGGCGAGCGCACGGATGTTGCCGTAATAGGTTTCGACGCCCTGAACCTTGAGAAGCTGTTCGCCGGCCATCAGTTTGCGCCCCCTTCGAGGCTCACGACGGTTGCGATGACCTCTTCCACTTCCTCGTCCTCAACACCGAGATAGGCCGCGATGACCTTCGGGTCGTTCTTCACATGCTCCGGCGTGCCGTCGGAAATCTTCTGGCCGTATTCCAGCACGACGACATGGTCGGAGATTTCCATGACCACCGACATATCGTGCTCGATGAGCAGGATCGAGGTACCGGTCTCGGCTCGGATTTCCTGCAACAACGCATTGAGGGCCGCCGATTCACGCGGGTTAAGGCCGGCGGCGGGCTCGTCAAGGCAGAGCAGCTCCGGCTCAGTGCACATGGCGCGGGCGATTTCGAGACGCCGCTGCGCGCCATAGGGCAGATCGCCTGCAGGATCGTCGGCGCGGCTGGTCAGATCGGCCTTTTCCAGCCAGAAGCGTGCGAGCTCGATGGATGCCGCAGCCTCTTTCTTATACGGACCGATATTGAGAAGGCCAAGGATCGTGTAGCCCGATGCCTTCATCAGCTTGTTGTGCTGGGCGACGAGCAGGTTCTCCAGAACGGTGAGGCCTGAAAACAGGCGGATGTTCTGGAAGGTGCGGGCGACCCGGGCTTCCTTGGTAATGCGGAAATCTGGCAGACGCTCGAGCAGGTATTGCTTTCCGCTCCGCTGGTTCAGCGTGACCATCCCCATCGTCGGCCTGTAGAAGCCGGTGATGCAGTTGAAGACGGTCGTCTTGCCGGCGCCGTTCGGACCGATCAGCGCGGTGATGTCGCCGCGCTTGGCTTCGAAGGACAGATCGTTGATGGCCATGAGGCCACCGAATTTCATCGACAGATGCTCGACTTTGAGCAGGGTATCGCTGGACATTGTCGTCATTTCTGTGGGGCTCATCAGCCGTGCCCCTCCTTGATAAAGCTTCCGGAGACTGCCCTGCGTTCCTTGAGGAAGGCAGTCGGTTCACGTGAGCCGACGAAGCCGCGCGGCTTGAACAGCATGACGATGACCATGGCGAGGCCGAAGAGAAGCATGCGGTAGAGTTCCGGCGTGAAATCCGGACCGAAGACAGCTTTCAGGAAGTCCATTTCGCGCAGCAGTTCCGTACCGCCGACCATGACGACCGCAGCAATCGCAATACCGGTCAGCGATCCCATGCCGCCGAGGACGACGATAGCCAGAATGACGGCTGATTCCAGGAATACGAACGATTCCGGCGAGACGAAGCCCTGGCGCACTGCAAAGAATGAGCCGGCGACGCCGCCGAACATAGCGCCCGTCGCAAAGGCGGTGAGCTTTGTCGTGACCGTATTGATGCCGAGGGAACGGCAGGCGATCTCGTCTTCGCGCAGAGCTTCCCAGGCGCGGCCGATCGGCATGCGGCGAAGCCGGATCGTGACATAGGCCGTCAGCATGCAGAGACCCAGGATCAGATAGAAGAGGAAAATCTTGTAATAGGCCGATGACATCGGAAGGCCCATGAGCTTGGCAAAGCCGCCCGACGTCGCATCGAAAGGAATGCCGAACAGCGTCGCCTTTGGGATGCCCGAGATGCCGAAGGTGCCCTTGGTTACAGCCGTCCAGTTGATGAGCACGAGACGGATGATTTCACCGAAGGCGAGCGTCACGATGGCGAGATAGTCGCCGCGCAACCGCAGGACCGGAAAGCCGAGGATGACGCCCCAGAGTGCCGCCAGAATGCCCGACATGGGCAGCAGAAGCCAGAACGACAGGCCGAAATAGCTGGACAGCAGCGCGTACGAATAGGCCCCAACCGCATAGAAAGCGACGTAACCGAGGTCGAGCAGGCCGGCCAGGCCGACGACGATGTTAAGACCCCAGGCGAGCATCACATAGATGAGGATCTGAATGCCGAAGTTGTCGACCCATTTCAGCGAGCCCTGCGCGCCGAAAGCCGCATAGATGGCCGCCGGGTAGAGCAGCAGCGCGACCAGCGCGATTTTCAGGAAATGCTGGCGGAGAAAACCCTTCTCAGTCGAGATGTCGAGCTCGCCCTGCTTCGCCTTTGCAAGCTTGCGCTTGTCGATGTTCGGCTTCACGAAAACGACGATGACGAAGCGGCTGATCGCAGCGATCGCCACAAAGATCGCGAGCAGGCCCCAGCGCTGAACGATGATCAGCTCGTTATTGATGTTCTGGTCGGTCTTGAGGCCGACATAGAGAACGAACAGACCGAGAGAAAGGACGGCCGCGAAGAAGGCTTCCGTAAGGCCCTTCTGGACAAGCCCGGGTGCGGGCTTGCCAGCAGAATTTTCGATGTTTGCCATGATGTTATACCTTCTCGACTTCCGGCCGTCCGAGGATGCCGGTCGGCTTGAAGATCAGGACGAAAGCGAGGATCGCAAAGGTCGCGACATCCTTGTAGGCGATCGTGAAATAGGCGGACCACAGCGACTCGATGAGGCCGATCATCAAGCCGCCGAGAACGGCACCTGGCAACGAGCCTATGCCGCCGAGAACGGCTGCGGTGAAAGCCTTGACGCCCGGCGTGAAGCCATCGTTGAACGAGGCGACACCATAATACATCAGATACATCGTGCCGGCGACGGCGGCGAGCGCCGCACCCATTATGAAGGTGATGGAGATCGTCTGATCGACGTTCACGCCGAGAAGAGCGGCCATCTTGCGGTCCTGCTCCGTCGCGCGCTGGGCGCGTCCGAGCGCCGTGCGGTTGACGATATACCAGAAAGCGGCCAGCAGCACCACGGTGATGACGATGATGATGATCTGCTTCAGCGAAATCGAAATGCCGCCGATGTTGTAGACCGAGCCGACGAGCGGCGGAATCGGCTTGTTGCGTGGGCCCTGCGTCACCTGGATGAAGTTGGACAGCGTGATCGACATGCCGATCGCGGTGATCAGCGGCGCCAGGCGGAAGGAACCGCGCAGTGGCCGGTATGCAACCCGCTCGATCGTCCAATTCCACAAACTCGTCATCAACATTGCAACGACAAGCATCAGCAGCAGAAGAACTGCGACCGGAAGGCCTGCGAAGATGGATGTGAGGACGAGAAAGACGATAAGAGCGGCGAAACCACCGAGCATAAAGATATCGCCATGGGCGAAATTGATCATGCCGATAATGCCATAAACCATCGTGTAGCCAATAGCGACAAGGCCATAGATGGATCCGAGCGTCAGCCCATTAAAGAGCTGCTGGACGAAATACTCCATATCTCATTTCCCCTGGATGCGAGCCAACATGACTGCATCTCTTTTTGGTCTGTAGTTCCCTTTTATCGGAACCTCATGTGGGGCATCCATACCGCTTTCCGCGGAAATGTGAAGACAAAAAGGCTCTACTGGGTCAGATTCTTGTCCAAACGGACGTAAGTGGCGCGTTTCGAACCAAAATCCACATTAAAGAGGCATTCCCTGGGGAAATTTTAGTCAGAAACCGGCTGTGGATTAACTAAATCGCCTGCGAGGTGGGCAACCCTTCGCATGATACCTTTTCCACAGAAAAGGAACTCTCAGCAAATTTCGTACAAAATTCGAGGGCTGGACGCGAAAAACATCTCAAGGCAGGCGGACATCTGCAGGATGATTTTTCGGCCGCCCAAAAAAATAGCCAATCACCATATTATCTATATACTGCAGACGGGCTTTCAGGATGCTTGCGTTCATTGAGGGGAACATGCTGGCGACATTCGAAGAGGCGGCACTTGAGGCGGGAAGAACGATCATAGCGATCTTCGAGGAAGGCTGCGCCGTCGCGACAAAAGCAGATTCAAGCCCTGTAACGCGCGCCGATGAGGAGGCGGAGAAGATCATCCTCGCGCATCTTGCGCGCAGCTATCCAGATATTCCGGTAATTGCCGAAGAATCGGTGGCAGCCGGCCGCGTGCCGGATATCGAGGGAACGGCTTTCTTCCTGGTGGATCCGCTCGACGGCACGCGCGAATTCGTCGACAGACGGCGGGAATTTACGGTCAACATTGCCTATGTCGTGCACGGCGTACCGCTTGCAGGGATCGTCTATGCGCCGGCACTCGGTGTTGCCTTTACGGGCGAGGCTGGACACGCGGAAAAACTCGTCGTCGGCGCCGATTTTACGGTGATGGAGCGCATCGCGATCGCGGTCCGAGAACCGCCCGCCAAGCGTCTTGCGCTTGCCAGCCGCAGCCACAAAAGCCCCGCGACCGACAGCTTTCTCGCTGAGCAGGCGATCTCAGAGTGCACCAATATCGGCTCTTCGCTGAAATTCTGCCTGCTTGCCGAGGGAAAGGCAGACGTCTATCCGCGCTTTGGCCGCACGATGGAATGGGATACGGCAGCGGGCGACGCGGTTCTGCGTGCCGCGGGAGGCACGACCGTCACCATAGATGGATTGCCGCTCACCTACGGCAAGACCGGCGACAGGGCGGATTTCGACTTCGCCAATCCCGACTTCATCTCCTGGGGCGGCAGGGAAATGCCCGCGCAAATGCGCATGGCTTCAGGCGAAAACCATTAAAAATCAAAGAAAGAAGGGCATTTCGTCGGCACATTCCGAAGGCGCCTTACGATGCGGCGATAACCGCGCGTTCGGCGCCAAACGGAGACGGCATCTTGTCCGACGAATCGACTAATCTCGCCCTCCCCTACATACTTCCCTCGCAATCCGAAAAGGACGTGACGCACAATGAGGCGCTGCAGCGTCTCGATGCCGTCGTGCAGGTGAGCCGTGACGGCGGAATCGGCACTCCCGCCCGAAGGCGATTGCTACCTGAGTGCATCGGGCGCCGGCGATCTCTGGACCGGCAAAGCGGCGTCTGGCTCTACATCGCGCCACGCGAAGGCTGGCGCGCCTTCTTTCTCGAAGCCGGCAAATTCCGCATCCTGCAGGCCGGTCTCTGGAGCGATCTGTCGCCACCTGCACCGAGCGGCCTGCCGCTTCTCGGCCTCAACGCCACAGCCGACACCACGAATCGCCTCGCCGTCGCAGCACCTGCAAGCCTCTTCAGCCAGGAAGGTCAGGGCCACCAGATCAAGGTCAACAAAGCGTCCGCCGGTGATACGGCGTCGCTGCTGGCTTTCGGCCGCGCGCAGCATGCAAGCGGCGACTGGCTCTCGATCCTTCGCACCGGCACCGCCCATACGAGTTCGGTGCCGGGAAGACCGAAGTGAGCGCCATTCTGCCCTGAACGGCTTATAGCAATCTGTAGCGGAAGGCGCGGGCGACGGCTTGCATGCGATTGACCGAATCGAGCTTGCGCATCGCGCCCTTCAGATAGCCGACCACCGTATGCGACGAGAGGTCGAGGATGATCGCAATCTCGTCGCTGCTCTTGCCCGCCGCCGACCAGCGCAGGCATTCGATCTCACGGCGGGTAAGATTTTCCGGAGGCCCCTCGTCTGTGCGGTTCTCGCTGCTGAAACGGTCGAGCGCTTCCATCCCTGCATAAAACAGATCCATCTCTTCTTCGCGCGAAAGCGCGGCGCGGCTACCGGAGAAGGCAAAGATGTATTGCTTCAGGTCGGCGTCGTGCAGCGAAAAGCCGAACGTGTTCTGCAGCCCGTGCATGCGGAACAGCGCATTTAGCCGGCGGTTTTCCTGGTTGGCGGCATCGCCAGCGAATGGACCGGCATCGCAGAAGACCGGCATGATCGTCCGCTTCAGAACACCCACCAGCCGGCTGCAATAGAACAGATCGGCCTCGCCGTAGAGATTGGTGAGGTTCTGCGGCCAGTTGCTGGCAATGCGATTTTCGAGAAAAGCCGTGCTGTCGCCGCGCGGAAAGGCTGCGAAGAGATAATAATCGAAGCCTGCGGCTTTCACCATACTCTCCAGCCGGCGCTTCAGTTCCTCCTTCAACTCGCCTGTGCGAACGGCAGTGGAAAGCGGAAAAGCATTATCGTCTGCGTATTTGTGGGCTGCGCGCTCACGTCTAGTCATTGTCTTTTCCTCAGCCGCGGCCGTCGCTCATGCCCCTCGCTCGACAGCCTTGCGACGCCGGACAACAGCAAGACCGCAACAATGCCCCGCGCCGCAAGGACGGGAGGCATTCGGACGTAATCTTTGACTGATGCTGCGAGAAGAGGAGACGGGGTCTAGCGCTCATTCATGATGTTGCGGCGCTTATAAAGCCATCGCCGAAATATCGATACTATTTATTCAGCATGGGAGCCATGCGTCCCGTACAAATTGACGCTACAGCAGGCAAGAAGTCGCGGCACGCGGGAAAGCGGCTAAAGTTGTTATCAAAGTCTTACTATGCGCTTAGGCAATTTTTAAATGTGACGGGCTAGAGTGCCGGCGTGGTCTTGAGTTGTGTAGAGAGTCCAATGACCGAAATGATACGTCCCCGAGTAAAATATGTCATCGGCCCCGATGGCAGCCCGCTGACGATTGCGGATCTTCCGCCGCCGAATACAAGGCGCTGGGTTATCCGTCGCAAGGCTGAGGTTGTCGCGGCGGTTCGCGGTGGCCTGTTGAGCTTGGAAGAAGCCTGCGAGCGTTACACGCTCACCGTCGAGGAATTCCTGTCCTGGCAGTCGTCGATCAACAGCCACGGCCTTGCCGGCCTGCGCACGACGCGTATCCAGCAATACCGTCACTAAACCACCTGCCACAGGCAAAGACATTATTTCGGGCCGGGCGCATCTCCCTGAAGGGAGTGAAGAAGGCCCGAAATTATTGTTGACGCTGCGTAGCACCAGAGTCCGGGCTGTGTGAAAGCATCCGCCAGGCCCGTCGTCTTCGCCGCCGCAATCACGATCGCCACCAGTAATACGTCCATCATCGACCACTTGGACAGATACGGCACGGCGTAGCGATAAAACCAGCTGCCGGTCCCGCCGCCGGCGGCCGTCGCCTCGGCGGCGATGCCGATGATCTTCAGGATTGGCAATACGACCGACACGATCCCGACGACCAGCGCAAGCGGGATATCCCCTCCGCTCCAGAGCGAAGCGACGATCTCCACCAGCGACGGTGTCTCATTGAAGAAGTAGAGTTTCTCGAATCGGATCAGAGGCAGGACCAGCCCGAGCGCCAGGAAAAATGGTGCTGCAGCAAGCAGTACCGGCCGGACTCCCACCAATTTTCTCATCGGATACCCCTTGGTTGAACACTGTGTCGCCGCCTGCACCGGCTTGGCATGACTACACCGCCATGTCACGATCTGGCTCAATAACATCGGTTTTCGGAGAAAATATAATGGATATTCGCAACGAAGACAGTGCCTCGGGCGGCCGCTATGTGGCCGAGGTCGACGGCCACGAGGCTGAAATGAGCTATTCCCGCACGTCGCCGAAGCTCATCATCATCGATCACACCGGCGTGCCGGATGCCCTTCGCGGCAAAGGCATCGGCCAGGCGCTTGCGCTTCACGCCGTCGAAGAGGCGCGAAAGGGCGGCTGGAAGATCTTTCCGCTCTGCCCGTTCTTCAAGGCGCAATCACAACGCCATGACGATTGGCGCGACGTGGTGAATTAACAACACCAAAAGCCATGTATGACGGACTTATGCCCATCATACATGGCTTCTTCAGGCGATCCCCAGGACGCCGCCGCCGGCGTCCGCTGCCCGCCGATCAGGCGCGGGCCCGAATGGCGCCATCCCGCTCTTCGAGCGCGGTAGCACGGGCATATTCCGCCTGCATCTCCTCGAGCGCCTGCTCCAGCGACTCTTCCTGCATCTTCAATTCCTTGATGGAAACCTGAAGATTGTCGGCGCGCTGGCGTGCCGCCTTTGCGAAGGTCGGGTAGGCGAAGTGATTCGGGTCGGAAATGCCGGACTTCTTCTCTTCGACGACGATCTGGCTTTCCAGATCCTTCGTCATCCGTTCGAATTCCGACATCATCATCTGCAATTGCTGCAGCTGACGTCGTTTTTCGTTCACCTGAAACTCCTTCAGGCGAACTAGGCTCTCACGCGACTTCATACGCATTACTCCAGTGATGCGAGATCCCGGCTCTACTAAATTGCCCTTGCGCACCGGTTTGAAACGGTCTGCCCAAAAAATTTCCGTCGGTATTAACAAAAACCTACCGGCGGTAACCTTTCGTTTACGGGCATCGTTAATGATAGTGCCGATGATTTAAGGGTCGGTAAACATCACTACGCGATTTCCGGATCCTGTTCATTGGTGAGTCGAATGAATCGCTTACCGGCCATTCTTAATGTAAAAGTTAAGGGTTGGCGTTGCGAATTCTCGTTGGAAAACAGCGAAATGGACAAATTGCTTAATAAATTCGTTACCTCTTGCCAGAGTGAATCAGAATTTGTTAACCATTTCGTGGCAGCTTCCAAATCACGCAGTGAAGTATTCGGGTATCGCGTAGGGGGCCAGACCACCTTTCGGCGGCGGTAAAGGGGATAATAATGCGGGTACTACTTATCGAAGACGACAGCGCGACAGCGCAGAGCATCGAACTGATGCTGAAATCCGAAAGTTTCAACGTCTACACCACCGATCTCGGTGAGGAAGGCGTCGATCTTGGCAAACTGTATGATTACGACATCATCCTTCTCGATCTGAACCTTCCCGACATGTCCGGATATGAAGTGCTCCGCACTCTCCGCCTGTCCAAGGTCAAGACACCAATCCTTATCCTCTCAGGTATGGCAGGTATTGAAGACAAGGTCCGCGGCCTTGGCTTCGGCGCCGACGACTACATGACCAAGCCGTTCCACAAGGACGAACTGGTCGCCCGCATCCACGCGATCGTCCGCCGCTCCAAGGGCCACGCCCAGTCGGTCATCATGACCGGTGAGCTGCTCGTCAATCTCGACGCCAAGACCGTTGAGGTCGGTGGCCAGCGCGTTCACCTGACCGGCAAGGAATATCAGATGCTGGAGCTGCTTTCGCTCCGCAAGGGCACGACGCTCACCAAGGAAATGTTCCTCAACCACCTTTACGGCGGCATGGACGAGCCGGAACTGAAGATCATCGACGTCTTCATCTGCAAGCTGCGCAAGAAGCTCGCAAACGCTGCCGGCGGCGCAAACTATATCGAGACCGTCTGGGGCCGTGGCTATGTTCTGCGCGAACCGGACGGCGCCGAATATGCCGAAACCGCTTGAGACGCTGAAATTACCCTTTCCGATTATGAAATATCCCGCTTTTCCGGCGGGACTTTTCGTTTCGGACCTGCGAAAACAAAGCCGCCCGGAGGCGGCTCGACCCTTTGAAAATGTTGAAAATCAGGCAGCGATGGCACGGTTGCCGAAAACGGCCGTCAGGATCTTGCGGTCGAAGGGTTTGAGCAGGAAGTCGGTAGCCCCTGCCCGCTTGCCCATCATCAGCTTCTTGAGATCGGCCTCGATCACGCAGTAGTAGATCTTGACCTCCTTGCCGCCTTCCATCGTCCGGATGGCGGAAATCAGTTCGAGCGCGCCGTCCATGCCGGAATCGACGATCATATATTCCGGAAGCTCGGCCTGGCAGCGCGAAAGCGCTTCGCTTGCATTGGACGCCTCACTGACAAGGAAATCGAGTTCGGAAAGGATGCGTTTTCCGACCTTGCGGACGACATCCGAACTATCAGTGATCATGAACCGCTGCATGCCTGCTCCTTCGCTCCACTTTTACTCCAGTGGCGCTTCAGTCCTCGAGAATAGGTCCATTAGGCTAACGAAGTGTTACCCGGATCGCAGCAGGCTGCAGCCATGCAACCATGACGCTAGACGGAAACGGACTCAGCGGTGAAGATAATTTCTTCGCCCGTCGCGCTGTGGCCAAGCTCCATGCCGCACTCTTCGGCAAGCAGGACCGTGTAGTAAGGCTGGATCGAATGCGCATCGATCGCCTCCTCGACTTGGCCGGATGTGATTTCCACGAACTTCGCCGGCACGCGCATCAGCTTGCCCCTGGCGACGATCTTGAACTTCGCGTCGAACTCCGGATTCTCAAGTGTTAGTTCCAACGTGCCGCCGCGCGGGATCGAGGAATAGGCCACAAGGAAAAGATTGAGCAACAACTTGACCCGGTTCTTCGCGACGATCGCGCGCGGCCCGTTCCAGATCACTTCGGTCTTCTTTTCGGCGACCGCGAAATCCTTTGCAGCACGCTCAGCTTCGCCGGTATCGATCGAAGCGCCGACCGAACCGGAAGCTCCGAATGCCAGTCGTGCAAATTTCAGGCGGACCGAGGCATTGAGCGCGCTCGTGCGGATGAGGTCCATGGCGTCCGAATCGGCGCCGCCTTCATCCAGCAGTTCGAGGCCGTTGTTGATCGCGCCGACGGGCGAGATGACGTCATGGCAAACACGGCTGCAAAGTAGCGCGGCCAGATCCGGGCCGGTCAATGTAAGATTGGGGTTCTTGGACATCATGGTCTCCTGAAGGCGGTAAATTCATCCCGCCTATCTTGCTTGATCAAAATTGCACGAAGTTTGCGCCGTACTCTCCGCCATAATGACACCATATTTGGTAAACCGATTATTAAGACGATCCGCGCAAAATGCATCCACTGCCGGAAACGGCTCATCGAACCGACCATGATGAACGGATGACACCATGCGCCTTCAATCCCCCGGAAGATTTATGGGCTTTTGCCGGCTCCTCGTCGCGCTGACCATTTCCGCATTTATGCTCTCCCCACACCAGGTAGCCGCGCAGCAGCAAGCCAACAACGGCCAGTATACGATGCAGGAGATCGTCGATGCCGGCCACTCCTTCTTCGGCTCGACCAGCGGCGGACTGGCCAAGGTCGTCGAAGCAGCCTTCCAGAAATACGGCTTGCCGAACGGTTACGTTCTGGGACAGGAAGGGTCCGGCGCCTTCATCGCCGGCCTGACCTACGGCGAAGGTCAGCTCAACACCAAGAACGCCGGCGCACATCCCCTTTACTGGCAGGGTCCGTCCCTCGGTATCGACTACGGCGGCCAGGGCACGCGCGTCATGATGCTGGTCTACGACCTGCCGTCAATCGACAGCATCTATGCCCGCTTCGGCGGTGTCAGCGGCCAGGCCTTCGTCATCGCCGGCTTCGGCATGACGCTGCTGAAGAACAACAATGTTTTGGTGGTTCCGATCCGCACCGGGGTCGGCGCCCGTCTCGGCGTCAACGTCGGCTATCTGAAAATCACGCCAGGCCCGACCTGGAACCCCTTCTGAAGCTGCGATCAGGCGGCGGGATTCTTCCCCGCCGTCACCTATCCGCCACTTGCTCTAGGCGCAGCGCGTGCTTTAATCATTGGCGCTGACGCAAATCAAACCTCAAAGCAGTGGCCGTGCCGTGATCGAATATGCTCTTCTGTTCGGACTGGGTTTCCTGACGGCGGCGTTCCTCGTCTTCCTGATTTCTCCCGCAATCCATCGCCGCATCGTCTGGTATACGGAAAACCGCATGAAGGCGACGATGCCCCTCAGCCCCCAGGAAGTGCGGGCGCAGAAGGACATGGTGCGGGCGCTCTACGCTGCGGAGAATGCTAGAACGGCACAGGACCTGATACGCGAGCGTGAAAAATCCCTGTCCCTGCAGCTTCGCCATGATTCCCTTGCGCTCGATGCCGGCCGCTTGTCGTCCGAAATCGGCGCATTGCAGGCCCAGATCGGCGATCTGAACGTCGAGGCTGCCGAACTCCGCTCTCATCTGCGCAAGGACGAGAACTATATCAGCCAGTTGAAGACGAGCCTGCACATTGCCGAACAGGCGAGTTCTGCAAAGGAAAGCGAGATCGAGACGCTGCGCACGCGCCTCAACAAGCTCGCCGAGCAGGCGGACAACCTCAAAATCGACATGGCGGCGCGCGAAACTGAGATTGAAAGCGTAAAATTCCGCGCCAATGCGCTGCGCGACGAACGCGACACGTTACGCCAGGACGTCAATCTTCTGCAGAAGCGGGCCAAGGATGCCGAGCAGAAGCTGACGCAGCAAGAGCATATGGTGATCCGCCTCGAAGACAAATCCGCGCGCGAAACAGCTGCTGCTGCCGACAAGGAAGCGCTGCTCGGTCGCCGCCAGCAGGAAATCGCCAAGCTCAAAGAGCAGTTGAAGTTGTTCAGTGTCGGCCTGCGCAAGGAAAACCGTGCGCTTCGCGATGCGGGGCTGGCAGCGGTTGAAACCAAGGGGGACGAACTGATGCAGGAAGAAGCTCCAGCTTCCGAACTCGATTCGGCAGCGGTTGCCGCCCGCCTTGCCGAAGAGGTTCGCGCGCGCAGTGCAGCCGTTTCCGATCGCATTTCCAAGGCGAAGGCGACGACGGGCAACGACAGCGCCATGCGCGAAGAGATCGCTGCGATCGCGGCCGGCGTGGTCGCTCTGACGGCGCTTAACGAAGGCTCCTCCTCGCCAATCCGCGACCTTCTGCCGGAGGATGCGGCCAACGAAGAGGGCGAACGCGTGAGCCTCGCCCAGCGCGCGGCAACGATCCTGTCGCAACCGGGCTGATTCAGAGACGGCCAGCTACGGACGCCATCGCGAATAAAGTAATGCCGGTCGCCGTCGCGACATTGAGGCTGTCGAGGCCGGTAGATTGCGGAATGCGTGCGCTCCGGAAGCGCAACAGGATCGCTTCCGGCAGCCCTTCTCCTTCCGTACCGACCACCAGCGCCATACGATCCGAAGGCGGTATCGCCCGGATGTCCGTCGCGCCGCGCGGCGACAGCGTCCAGATATCGAAGCCACGTTCGGCGAGCGCGGTGAGGATATCAAGGGCGGAACCGCTCCGCTGATAGGGAACGCTCAGCACGGACCCCACGGAAACGCGCATCGCCTTCCTGTACAGCGGGTCGCAGGACGTCTCGTCGAGAAAGATGGCGTCCGCGTTGAAGACAGCCGCATTGCGGAACATCGAGCCTGCATTGTCGTGATTGGAAATGCCGCAGCCGACGAGCACGAGTGCGCGGTCCGGCAGGCTATCGAGCAAGCTCTTGCTGCCCGGGATGCGTCGGCCGAGCGCCAGCACGCCGCGATGCAGATGGAAGCCGACGATTCCGTCGAGAACATCCGCCTCGGCGACGTAGACCGGAACGTCGTCCGGGAAGCGTGCCAGGATGTCGGACACCCCGTCGGCCCGATTTCGCAGCAGCAGGATCTTCTCCGCCTCGAAACCACTTCTTGCGGCATGGGCTTCGGCCAGCATGCGCAGCACGACAGTTCCTTCGGCGATGAAGCGGTTCTGTCTGCCTGTCAGGTCGCGCTCGCGGATCGCGCGGAATTCCGCAATGCGCGGATCATCAGGGCTTTCGATCGTGATCGGCGCGGCGACCATCGGCCTTAGTTGCCGGCGACGGTGATGTCGGCAATGAGCCGGCCAGCCTTGATGTCGAAGACAAGCGCCTGGCGCTTGCCGTCGACGGACTGGCCGAAGAACAGAACCTGGCTTCCGGAGAGCGACGTGGAGTGCACGGCGAAACCGAGCGGCAGGGAAACGGTGGACCTGACCGGCGAATCCGAAGGAACGCCGGAGCTGGAGACCGCTGCCGGTTCGGCCTCCATCGTCTTGTAGACAACGGCGCCGAAGACCGCCATAAGGCTCACGAACATGATGGCGCCGGAAACGATCTGCAGGCGGACCATCTTGCGCCGGACATTTTCCATTGCCGGGTCAAGGGGCTGTTCTTCCTGATCGTCTGGCTCGATTTTCGTCATAACGGCGTCCTATAAATACTTTCGGAGAAGAAGCGTCTTGAGCGACCCCTTTAAACAAGCATCAGGTATTAGGAAAGTCCTGAGTGCCGACGAGAATGCCGAAGGCCGCCTCGATGCCTGGCTGACGGCTCAGCTCGGCGAAGAATTTTCCCGCAGCCGCGTAAAGGTGTTGATCAAGGACGGTCAGTTGCTCGTGAACGGCGCAGTAGCCCTCGATCCGCAAAAGAAGGTGCGCCCCGGCGACAATTACGAAATCCTGCTGCCAGAGCCAGAAGACCCGACCCCGAAGGGCGAGGATATCCCGCTCGACATCCTTTACGAGGACGACCACCTCATCGTCATCTCGAAACCGGCCGGCATGGTCGTCCATCCCGCCGCCGGAAACTGGACGGGCACGCTCGTCAACGCGCTGATCCACCACTGCGGCGACAGCCTCTCGGGCATTGGCGGCGTCCGGCGGCCCGGCATTGTGCACCGGCTCGACAAGGATACGACCGGCGTGATGGTCGTCGCCAAGAACGACATCGCCCACCGCCACCTGTCGCTGCAGTTTGCCGACCACGGCCGCACCATGCCGCTCGAACGCGCCTACCAGGCGATCGTCTGGGGCCGGCCGCGCTCGCTCTCTGGCACGATCAATGTGCCGCTCGGCCGCTCCACTGGCGACCGCACGCGCCGCTCGGTCAAACGTGCCGACAGCCAGGATGCCGACGAGGCCATCACACATTACGAAGTGCTGGAACGCTTCCACGAGAACTCGGATGCTACAGCGCTTGCTTCGCTGGTGGAGTGCCACCTGGAAACCGGCCGTACCCATCAGATTCGCGTCCATATGGCCCACATCGGCCATCCACTGCTTGGCGACACCGTCTATGGCGCGCATCTGAGAACCAAGGCCAATCTGCTGCCGGATGAAGCCCGCAAAGTCGTCAACCGTTTCGGCCGACAGGCGCTCCATGCCTATATGCTGCAGTTCGAGCATCCCCGCACCGGCGAGCTTATGCACTTCGAAGTGCCGCTTCCCGAAGATATGGTGGAACTCGCAGAGGCGCTTCGCCGTTAGCCGTATAACGTCTTCGTGAAGGCTTTTGACGGGCTTGAACCGCTGTTCCGCCATACTTATCTATATATGGACTTAGTGCGGGCTTGGATTTGAGCCGCACGTCCCGGTTCGCCTGTTCCGACGCGGGGACGCGTTCCATCGGGAACCGGAATCTATACAGGAGGGTGCAATCATGGCCCGCAATACCTTGCCATCCATTACCGCCGGCGAAGCCGGTCTTAATCGTTATCTCGACGAAATCCGCAAGTTTCCAATGCTGGAGCCGCAGCAGGAATATATGCTGGCAAAGCGTTATTCCGAGCACGGCGATCGCGAAGCTGCGCATAAACTCGTCACCAGCCACCTGCGCCTCGTCGCCAAGATCGCGATGGGCTATCGAGGCTATGGCCTGCCGATCGGCGAAGTCGTGTCGGAAGGCAATGTCGGCCTCATGCAAGCCGTGAAAAAGTTTGATCCGGAACGCGGTTTCCGTCTCGCCACCTACGCCATGTGGTGGATCAAGGCCTCGATCCAGGAATATATCCTGCGCTCGTGGTCGCTGGTGAAGATGGGCACGACCGCAAATCAGAAGCGCCTGTTCTTCAACCTGCGCCGCCTGAAAGGCCGCATCCAGGCGATCGACGAAGGCGATCTGAGGCCGGAGCATGTCGCGGAGATCGCCACGAAGCTGAAGGTCTCTGAGGAGGAAGTCGTTTCGATGAACCGTCGCCTTTCCGGCGACGCTTCACTGAACGCGCCGATCAAGGCCTCCGAAGGCGACAGCGGCCAATGGCAGGATTGGCTCGTGGATGATCACGACAGCCAGGAAGACGTGCTGATCGAGCAGGACGAGCTCGAAACGCGCCGCCGCATGCTCTCCAAGGCGATGAGCGTGCTGAACGACCGCGAGCGCCGCATCTTCGAGGCACGCCGTCTTGCTGACGATCCGGTCACTTTGGAAGATCTGTCGGCCGAGTTCGACATCAGCCGCGAACGCGTGCGCCAGATCGAAGTCCGCGCCTTCGAAAAGGTGCAGGACGCCGTGCGCAAGGAAGCTCTGGAGAGGGCAAAAGCCGTCCGCGTCGTCGAAGCCACGGCATAACGGGTTCCACGCCCCGATATGAAATCGGAAAGCCGCTTGCTGCAGATCGCGGCCGGCGGTTTTCCTTATTTATGGGTCGCAAGAAGCGATGAGCCAGAAGCCGAAATTGTTCGGAGCAGACTACAGCGTCTACGTGCGGGCCGTGCGGCTCGCCTTGCACGAAAAGGGCGTCGACTATGATCTGGTGCCCGTCGATGTCTTTGCCGCGTCGGGACCCCCGTCATCCTATCTCGCCCGGCAGCCGTTCGGCCGAATCCCGGCCTTCGAGCATGATAGCTTCAATCTCTATGAGAGCGGAGCGATAACGCGCTATCTCGACGAAGCATTCGAAGGTCCGAGGCTGCAACCGGCAACTCCAAAGCAGCGCGCCCGGATGAATCAGATCATCAGCATCGCGGATGGATACATCTACTCCAACCTCGTCTGGGGGATGTATGTGGAACTGGTCTCGAAGCCACTACGCGGGGAGCCAAGCGATGAAAGGCGAGTGGCCATCGCGCGATCCAAAGTGCCTGTTTGCTTGCAGGCTCTGGCGGATTTGATGGACGGGGCACCCTGGCTTGGCGGCGAGAGCCTGACATTGGCCGATCTACACGTCGCGCCAATGATGGACTACTTCTTGATGGTTCCGGAAGCGCGAGGATTGCTGGAACAGCACGCCGCCCTCGCCTCCTGGTGGCAACGCATGGTCGAGCGTCCAAGCATGCGGTACACGAACCCTCGACGTGAGGCGGCGGCAGCGGGCGCTCTTCCGAAACATAGGTAATTGCTCGCCCATATTGGATTGCTGGCGCCATTGCGCCCTTCTCACCGCAAGCGGGCCAAGGAATATGTGTCGCACGGTTTTCCTCAATCGCCAACGTTGAGTGAGGCAGGTCCCCTCTCCCCGTCAAAACGCGGAGAGGGTTAGGGTAAGGGAACTCCCCCGCCTAGGCCCTAGACCTGCTACTGGCTCGTGCTCACGTCGCCAAGCGCCGTCCATTCCTTGATCGCCGTGCTGAAGGCTGCCGTGCCCGTCGGACCCTTCTGCATGGTGATCAGCGCGCGACGGCCGTTGCGGTAGGTGATCGGAATATCGATCCAGTCTCGCGTCGCAAGCAGGTCGAGGTTCGCCTTGCGGGCATCCGGATAGTCATTCAGTGCGATCATATGGAAATCGTCGGTGATCTTGGCTGGCACGGCAATCAGCGGGTCGCCGCGATCCTGCTCCGTGCGCTTCATCGAAATGCGCTGGACACTGTCAATGCTGCCGCCTTCGAAATTCGGCGGAAGCGAGAAGACGACCTCGACGAGATGGCTTGCCGGAAGCGACGGGTCGGAGTTGCGCTTGAAGGTCACGAGAGCCGAAAGATTGCGCTCCGGCACCGTCACATTGGCCTGCACCGTCGATTCCTGCTTACCGCCCTGGCCAGTTTCATGCTGGACGCTCCAGGCGACGCTCCCCTGGATCGCAGTCGGCGAACTCTGGCCGATTCGCTCCTCATAGAGGAACATCTTCTCAGCCGCACCGGCAGGCACCTGCTGCTGCGAGGCAGCGGCAGGCCCGTTCGGTGTCAGCGTCTCGGCGGGCGCGGCACCTGCCTGTGCGGGCGGAGCTGGCGCGGCGGATGCGACATTCTGCTCGGCGACCGATTTGCCTTCGGCTGTCGGCGTACCGGGTATGGCAGCCGGGCCGCTGTCGACTTCCCTGCCGTCTGCCATGAGGCGCTGGTTAAACTTGTTGCTGACCGAAGAGCCGTCATCGAGTGAGGCAACCTGCCTATCGTTTTCGTCAGGCTTGGCCGCTTCGGTATTGTTTGTCGAAGGGGCTGCTGGCGTCTGGTTCTGCGTAGCAGCGGGCTCGCTCTCGGCCGTCTTGGACGGAGCGGCGCTCACCAGATCGTCAACCATCGCGATCAACTGGGCGCGGTTCATCCAGGCGGCGTAGGCCCCGCCACCCAGCACTGCCAGTACGGCAATGATGGTAATGATCATGTTGAGACCGAGGCGCCGGCGCTTCGGTTCCATGCGGAAGTTCTTGTTCTGCAGTTTGGCCGCGACGAGCTGGTCAATATCAGCGGCCGGTACGGAATCGTCGTCCTCCGCAACGACGCCGCGGCGATCGTAGCCCCGAAGCTCCTTTGCTTCCTGCCACTCCTCGCCCGGCACATCGGGAGCAGGCGCCGCAGGCTTGCCGTGGATCTCGGCGAACAGGTCGGAATCGTCGAAGTGGGCCGCCACTGGGGCCTTCTTGCTGGTGCCTGCCTCGATCGGCGGCAGATCGTCAAAGGCAGCGGCTTCCCAGGAAAAGCCCTCGTTTGCGGCCGGCATCTTCGCGGGCGGCGGCGGGTTTTGAAGACCTGCAATGGCTTCTTCGAAGGCGCGCGCGTGGTCATTGGCCGACTCCGCAGGCGGAACGCTTTCTGAGAAATTTCTGACCTCTTCAGTAGCCCATGCAATCTCGGCGTCTTTCGGGGGCTCGGCTGGGATTTCGGCAGCAGGTTCTGCCCAGACGGGATCGAAATGCGCAACCGTTTCCGCCTGCAGCGGTTCCTCGCGGCTGTGCTCGACGAACTCTTCCGGCTTCTCGAAGGAGACGAACGGTTCGACAAGGCGATTCGACGGATCGTATTCGCCGGCTGGACGGAGGGGTTCCGGTTCGACAGCCGGTTCGGGTTCGACGGCAGGCGCTTCTTCGAGATATTCCTCCGGCGGAGCTGCGTATTCCTCGACCGGCACTTCATCGTGATACGATGCAGCCCATTCCTCGGGAGGGGCTGCTTCCGCTTCCGCCGCAGCAGCAACTTCCTCGACCGGACGGTCCCATTCTTCTTCCGGCGCAGCCTCTTCCGCGGCCGCTATCGGCGCAGGTTCCTCGTAAGGTGCTTCGTAGGGGGCCGCCTCTTCCTGCGGCTCAGGCTGCGGCTCCTCGTGCCGGTGTTCGGCTGGTGCATCCGCGTCGGCAAGATGGTCTTCGGCGACTGGTTCCTCGGCAATCGATTCCTCAGCAACCGGTTCTTCAGCCGGCTTCGGCACGGCCGCATATTCCGCCGGCAGCTCGGGCGCAGGCTCTTCATGGACAAGCGCTTCTGCTGCTGCAGCAGTGGCTGCCTCATCGTCCGGCAATGCCTCGGAGTGCTCGGCCTCCACCTCGCGGATAGCGGCATCGAGCTTATCGAGCTGGCGCTGCAGCATCGCTTCCGGCGGACGCGGCTTCATGTTTTCGAGCTGCCGCTGCACCGCCCCGCGGGCACGCTCGTAAACCTTCGCCCGCATCTCGGGGGTGTTCTCGGCCAGGCCGTCAACCGCCCGCCGGATAACTGCAATAAAATCAGCCATTAGTTACTTTTCTCGAGAGGCCCGGTTCTCGACCGGGCCAGGTGCCATAATGACCGCGACATTAATCCTCAAACGGATCAGTCACAAGTATGGTGTCATCGCGCTCAGGGCTTGTGGATAGAAGCGCGACCGGGGCGCCGATCAACTCCTCGACCTGGCGGACATATTTGATCGCCTGCGCAGGCAGATCGGCCCAGCTGCGGGCGCCGACAGTCGATTCCTTCCAGCCTTCCAGCGTGATATAGACCGGCTCCACCCGGGCCTGCGCCGCCTGGCTTGCCGGCAGATGGTCGATCTGCTCGCCATCGAGCATGTAGCCGATGCAGATCCTCAGTTCGTCGAGACCGTCAAGCACATCGAGCTTAGTCAGCGCGATGCCGGTGATGCCATTCGTGGCAACCGACTGGCGCACAAGTGCGGCATCGAACCAGCCGCAGCGGCGCTTGCGGCCCGTCACCGTACCGAATTCATGGCCCTTTTCGCCGAGGAACTGGCCGACCGAGTCGTTGAGTTCGGTCGGGAACGGACCTTCGCCGACGCGCGTCGTGTAAGCCTTGGTAATGCCGAGGATGTAGCCGAGCGAACCCGGCCCCATGCCGGAGCCCGCTGCGGCTTGCCCCGCGACGGTGTTGGACGAGGTCACGAAAGGATAGGTACCGTGGTCGATATCGAGCAGGCTACCCTGCGCGCCTTCGAAGAGGATGCGCGCGCCCTTACGGCGTTCCTTGTCGAGAAGCAGCCAGACCGTTTCGCGGAACGGAAGCACGCGATCCGCAATCGACGTCAGTTCCGTCATAATAGCCTCGTGGCTCACTTCTTCAACACCCAGGCCGCGGCGGAGCGCATTGTGATGCGTAAGAATGCGGTCGACCTTGCCCGGCAGCGCTTCCAGATCGGCGAGATCCATCACGCGGATTGCACGGCGGCCAACCTTGTCTTCATAAGCCGGGCCGATACCACGGCGCGTCGTGCCAATCTTCGTGCCGCTATTGGAGGCGGCATCTTCGCGGTAGGCATCGAGCTCGCGGTGCAGCGACAGGATGAGCGTCGCGTTGTCGGCGATGCGCAGGTTGTCAGGAGAAATCTTGACGCCCTGCTTTTCCAGCTTTTCGATCTCGGCGATCAAGGCATGCGGATCGACGACGACGCCGTTTCCGATCACCGCCATCTTGCCCGGGCGCACGACGCCGGAAGGCAGCAGCGATAGCTTGTAGCTCGTGCCGTCGATGACGAGCGTATGGCCGGCATTGTGTCCGCCCTGATAGCGCACAACGATATCCGCACGTTCCGAAAGCCAATCGACAATCTTGCCCTTGCCTTCGTCACCCCATTGCGAACCGACCACGACTACGTTCGTCATCCAACTCTTCCTGTTACCGGCGGATTATCCGCGCTCTGCTCAAACCCGCGCATCTATAAAGCTTTGTTTTTTGGAAAGCGACCCTGTTATCAGGGCGAATTGGGCTTTTTACGTGACAAATCAGCCTGCCGCGGGCTATTGCCCATGCATCGGCAGCTATCCGAACTGCTTTTTCGGAAGACGGAAGAATCATCCTTGCATATCACGGCCTATATTTGTCTCGTCATTGCGACGCTGTGCTGGGGCGGAAACACAGTTGCCGGGAAACTCGCGCTCGGCCATGTCAGCCCCATGACGCTGACTTTCTTGCGTTGGACGCTTGCGACCGCGCTCATCGCGGCAGTGTCGCTTCCACAGCTCAAGAGGGACTGGCCGATTGTCCGCAATAAGCTGCCCCTGCTCCTTTTCTACGGCATGGTCGGCTATACGCTCTTCAACGCCATGCTTTACTCGGCTGTGAAATACACCACCGCCATCAACGTCGCGATTGAGCAGGCCGGCATCCCGATGCTCATCTTCCTGCTCAATCTGGTTTTCTTCCGCACCGGCGTTTCGGCGGCACAGGTCGCCGGCTTCGGCATGACGCTCGTCGGCGTTGCCTTGACCGCCGCGCACGGCGACCTCGCAACGCTGCTCAGGCTCAGCCTCAATCGCGGCGACGCCTTAATGCTGGTGGCGGTCGCAGCCTATTCGATCTACACGATCTTCCTGCGCTGGAAGCCGCCTGTTGACTGGCGCACGCTCATGGCGTTTCCCGCGCTTGCGGCGGCGCTGACGTCGCTGCCACTGTTGCTTTGGGAAAGTGCGGCGGGCAATGCGCAGCTTCCCGACGGCAAAGGCTGGATCATCACGTTCTACACCGCGATCTTCGCCTCGCTGGTTGCGCAGATCCTCTATATCAAAGGCGTGGAATGGATCGGCGCCAACCGGGCCGGGCTCTTCATCAATCTCGTCCCGGTTTTCGGCACGCTTCTATCCGTGCTGCTGCTCGGCGAGACGTTGCAGCTCTTCCATATCGTCTCGCTGGTGCTGACGCTGGGAGGCATTGCAATCGCTGAAAGGGGCCGTCCAAAGCTTTCGACCTCAACCGTCTCCGCTTCGCCTATGGACTAGCCGAGCTCCAGCGTCGTGATGCCATAGACGTTCTTCAGCGGCATATGAGGGGCGGCGCCGCGATACATGCGCGCCGTCTCGAATACCGGTTCGAGACCGAGGCTTTCGGCCAGCGCGAGCGCTTCCCTGTTGGCGGCGGGGACATCGATGAACACCGGCTCGCCGCCGGCCTCCGGCAGCAATTCGGCAAGCAGCGCAGCTGCGGTCTCGGCATCGGCGGCAAAAAGCGGCCCGATCTTGTAGCCCTCATAGCAGCGGCGGATCGTGGCATAGCCGCGGATCTTGCCGCTCTTGCGCACGATCACGGTCTTGCGTCCGCGACGCCTCTTGCACCAGGCGGCAACGAACGCATTGCGCGGTTCAGTGAAAATCGAGGCGTCGTAACGAAACAGCCCGTCCAGCTTGTCGGAGACTGGGTGCGCCAAGAGCAAGGACTGGGGCAACGTCTTCGGAACGCCGCCGTACCGCACCGTGGTATAGGCGGGTTCGAAGCCTGCCTTGCGATAATTCTCCTGCTGTGCGGGGACACCGTCGAGACCGATCGTGCGGTCTGCCGCAGACGCCACACCGGCCTTCCAGAGCGCCCTGCCGTAGCCTTTGCCGCGGAAATCTGGATGGACGATATAGAGGCCGAGAAACGCCAAGCCTTCGCCGTACTTCACCACCGAAATGGAGCCTACCGGGACTTCACCGACAGCACCAACGAAAAAGCCGGACGGGTCGGCCTCCTGGAAAGCGAGCGAATCGTCGAGTCCTGGATTCCACCCCTCTTGCCTTGCCCACTCGAGCACAAGCTCTAACTCACCCGGCCGCATCGCGCGAACCGCAAATTCCGAACTCATGCAACCTTCCCAAGCAAACCCTGCCTCAAGTTCGCAGGGGAGAATATCCAAAAACGCTAAAGCCTGAACCACAGCATCGCTGCTGGGCGCGAAGAAACATGTTCATTGCTGAAACGATCTGCATCGATCGTCATAAGGCACGACACGAAAATCTTCGCATCGCAATTATCATGAAGCAACGCCGTTGAAATCTCAAGGGAATTACTTCGTAGAAGCAGCAAAGCCTGAATGACAGCACCTCTTTGCCGGTACCGCAGATTGGTTCGCGTGGCCGCTTCTGGCCGTCCTAGCGCAAACGGAGTGAATTCTTTACTAATATAGCACTCCCGGCGATCAATTTGGTTGCAAGAGAAACCTGAAGCATGCTGTCTACAGTGGCGCATCTGCAACGAGTGAAAGCCTTGGCCACACAACCGTCCGGCCTCGATATGAAAACGCCGCCGCGGCGCCGCAAGCGCCGTGCAGCACTGTGGCTGATGCTTGCGCTTTCGATCTCGCTCGTTGCCGGCACGGTCCTGCTATCCAACGACATGCGCCATCTACGCGCCCTGACACCTTTGTTGGGCTACGATCTCAATCCGCAAAAGGTCCAGCAACCGCCGCCGCAGGTGGTAGAGGTTGCAACGCCTGCTCCACTGCAGTCGATCAAGATCCCGCCGAGGCTGATCGATGTTGCGCAGCCCGAACTCGCCGGAAATTTCCTGCGGACCTGGCGGATGTCCGGGCCGGACATGTGTGAAACGTTGCGCAAGGCAGGCATCGAGATGACCACATGGCGTGCCTCCGCCATGGGCAGCAGCGCCTATGAATGCTCTTTTCAAGAGGTCTACAAGGAAGATGGGGAGCGCCCGCTGAGTTCGGTGTTTCTGATCATTCGCGGAGATCGCAAAGGCGCGATTTCCAACATGCGCGCCAAGATCGTCGGGCCGGTGACGGATAGCGCGGGCCGGCTCGATCCGTCTTTCATGCGCGTTTTCGAAACGGTGCTCGCACAACCGCACTGGCCGGATCTCCATGATGCCTTGAGCGCGATCCTCGAGCTGAAGGATGTCAGGGCGGAAGGTTTTGGCGCAAGTATAGTCTTCTCCCGCGAATTCAGCAGCGAGAACAGCTTCAACTTTATCTTGACGATCAAGGCAGCACCCGGTCCGCAGACGCGGACGAGGGCCTATTTTTCGACGGGACGCTGGATGCCCGCGCCGGACAAAGAGGTCTCGGAAGCACTGCCGCCAATCTTCCGCTAGTCAGAAATACGGCTCGAAGAAACGCCGCACGGCGTCGATCTCGTTTGGGCGGATGTCATGCCCGCCCTGGTGCCACTCTGTCCAGGTCGCCGCCCCCTGCCCGGCGAAATAGACGGCGAGCGCTTGGGTCAGCCCGACCGGAGAGATCGGATCACGTTCGCCCGCCGTGATCAGCACCTTGCGGCCTTCAAGCTCCGGATTCGGCTTCGGCTGGAACGGGATCAGCGGATGCATGAGCGCCGACGCATCAAACAACCCATTTTCGATGAGCACATTCGCCAGGATGTTCGCGCCGTTGGAAAAGCCGATGCCCAGGATGTGCGACGCGCCGTGATCGACCGTCATGTCCTTGACGAAAGCCGCCATCTTCCGCGTGGCCCTGGCAAGATCGTCCATGTCGTAGACGCCCTCGCCGGTGCGCTTGAAAAAGCGTGCCGCGCCGTGTTCCGAAACGTCGCCGCGGGGAGAGACGATCGTCGCATCGGGCAGAAGCCGCCGTCCGAAATCGAAGAACTGGTTTTCGTCGCCTCCGGTGCCGTGCAGCACGAACAGGATAGGTTTTCCCGGTGCACCGGCGTACAGCCGATGCACATAGCTGTGGTCGTTCATCGGTCTGCCCCTTATGCTTCGAGCGGCTGCAAGTGCTGCTCGATCAGCTGCCGCAGATGCGCATGTTGCTGCGGCAGCTTCAGCGCCTCGCCGAGATGAGCCGTGTCTTCATCCCGATCGAAGCCGGGTTCGCTAGTGGCGACCTCGAAGAGAATGCCGCCCGGCGTGCGGAAATAGATCGCCCAGAAATAGTCGCGGTCGATAACCGGTGTCACCTGGTAACCCGTATCCACGAGTGCCTTGCGGACTTCGAGCTGCTTCTCGCGGTTTTCGACGGCAAAGGCGACGTGGTGCACGGAGCCGGCACCCGGCAGCGCACGGGAAACATTCGGCATCGTTTCGAGATCGACGAGATGCGCGCCATTGCCGCCCGGCATCACCAAGCGCTTCACGCCGTCCTTCTCCTCCTGGACTTCATAGCCCATGAATTTCAGGAGTTCGGACGTCGCACCCTCATCGCGAAGGCGCATGGCAACGGAGTGGAAACCGCGGATGGCGTGATCCTCGCTGATGCCGCCATGCGTCCATGGCTGGCGGCCGTCGTCCCTGACCTCGACAAGCGCGAAGCCGTCGCCATCGGGACCTGCAAAGTTCAACCGCTTCTGGCCGAAGCTCTCGTCGGCCTTGAGACCGCCGGTGCCGACTTTGGCGAGCCGGTCGCTCCAGAAGCCGAGCGAACCCTCGGGAACGGAGAAGACGGTCGTGCCGACCTCGCCGGTGCCTGGACGGCCCTGCGCCATCTTGGGAAACGGGAAATAGGTCATAATCGAACCCGGCGAACCGGTCTCGTCGCCATAATAGAGATGATAGACGTCAGGCGCATCGAAGTTCACGGTCTTCTTGACGCGGCGCAGGCCGAGCGTGTTCGTGAAGAACTGATTATTTGTGCCGGCGTCCTCCGCCATCGATGTGACGTGGTGCAGGCCCTTGATCTGGTTGAGCATGTCGAGACCCCTTTCTTGCCCGCGACGGCGAGCCTTTGATGGGTCATAGATGATCGCTTCGAGCGTTTTGGAATAGTCCGGGAGATCAAAACGCATTGTCTCCTTTTGTTGAACGCCGATCCGGCGGCGTTCAGAAAAAGCTAGATATCCTGCGGATTGGCAGGTAATTCCCAGTCGACGGGCGCACGGCCGTGAGACTGCAGAAAAGCATTCGCCTTCGAAAAATGCCTGCATCCGAAAAAGCCGTTATGGGCTGAAAGCGGCGACGGATGCGGCGCTTTCAGGACAAGATGGCGGTAGGTGTCGACAAAAGCGGCCTTTCGTTGTGCATAGGAACCCCAGAGCATGAAGACGACGGACTCGCATTCCTCGTTGACCTTGCGGATCACCGCATCGGTGAAGCGCTCCCAGCCCTTGCCCTGATGCGATGCGGCCTGCGCCTCCTCAACGGTCAGAACGCTGTTCAGCAGCAACACGCCCTGCCGCGCCCAATGCTCCAGGAAGCCGTGCCGCGGCGGCTTGATGCCGAGATCGGTTTCCATCTCCTTGTAGATATTGACCAGCGAGGGCGGGATGCGCACGCCTGGGCGAACGCTGAAGCAGAGCCCATGCGCCTGCCCGAGACCGTGATAGGGGTCCTGCCCGAGAATGACTACCTTCACTTCGGCGAGCGGCGTGAGATCGAGGGCACGAAAATATTCCGACCCCTTGGGGAAGATTCGCTTGCCGCTCCGCTTCTGCACCAGCAGGAAATCCTTGAGCTGCTGCATGTAGGGACTGGAAAATTCAGACGCGAGCGCCGCCTTCCAGCTTTCTTCGAGCGCGATGGTCTGTTCGCTCATCGATCGTCCTCGTTCCACCGAAGGGTTGATGGATTTGCCTTGAAAAGGGAGGTGTAGAATATTTTAGTCACCTATCGCGGCCAAAATTTACGAAGTATCGTCAGACTCGTGATAATTCGCGCAGGAAAGCAAGCGTCAGCAAAGGCTTAACACGGATGAAATTTGGAACAAGCGGCCTGCGCGGCCTTTCCACCGATCTGAAAGGCCGGGCGTCGACTGTCTATGCGACAGCGTTCGGGCAGTATCTTCTTGAAAGCGGCCACGCAAAAGAAGGCGATCTCGTCCTGCTCGGCCGCGACTTCCGCGATTCCAGCCCTGCGATCGCTGNAAAGCGGCCACGCAAAAGAAGGCGATCTCGTCCTGCTCGGCCGCGACTTCCGCGATTCCAGCCCTGCGATCGCTGAGACCTGTGCTCTCGCGCTGACCGGACTGGGCTTCAGGGTCGCCGACTGCGGCACCGTTCCGACACCGGCGCTCGCGCTCTACGGGTCGCGCAACAAGGCCGCCAGCCTGATGATCACCGGCTCGCACATCCCGGCGGACCGCAACGGCATCAAATTCTACCGGCCCGATGGCGAGATCGATAAGGCGGACGAAGCGGCGATATCCGATCTTGCAGCCAAGCTCGACCGCCCCCTGCCCGAAGGCGTAATGGCAGGCAAAGCAGAAATTGAGGACAGGTCCGGCGAATGCGCCGAATCCTTCATGGCGCGTAACGCCGGCATCCTGCCTCCAAATGCCCTTTCCGGCCTGAAGATCGGCGTCTATCAGCACAGTACGGTTGCGCGCGACATGATGGTGCGGCTGCTGTCGCATTACGGAGCCGAAGCCATCGCGCTTGGACGGTCGGAGACATTCATCCCCGTGGATACCGAAGCCGTTTCGGCGGAAACTATCGCGTTCCTGAAGGATTGGGCACAGTCCCTGATGCTTGATGCGCTCGTTTCGGCCGATGGCGACGGCGACCGGCCTTTGGCAGCGGACGAGACCGGCGCTCCGCTGCGCGGCGACCTGCTCGGGCTCATCGCTGCGAATTTTCTGAACGCCGGCACCGTCGTAACGCCCGTTACCTCCAACTCCGGCATCGAGACGGCCGGCTCTTTCAACGTCACCCGCACGCGTGTCGGCTCGCCCTTCGTCATCGCCGGCATGCAGGAGGCGATCTCCGCAGGCAAGGACCGCGTGATGGGCTTTGAAGCCAATGGCGGCCTGCTGACCGGTTCGGATTTCGCCATCAACGGCGAGACGCTGGAGGCATTGCCGACACGCGACTGCTTCCTGCCGATACTGGCCGTCCTTTCGCTGGCGGCGGCACAGAAGAAGCCGCTGTCTGCGATTGCCGGTTCCTACAATCTTCCGGTCGCGGCGGCCGACCGGCTGGAGAACTTCCCCGTCGAGACGAGCGCACGGCTCATGGCCTATTTGCGCGCCTCGCAGGAAAACCTCGCCGAATTCCTGAAGCCTATTGGCAAGCCCTTCACAGCAAGCGATATCGATGGCTTGCGCGTCACGCTGGCCGACAAGCGCATCGTCCATTTCCGTCCCTCGGGCAACGCGCCGGAGATGCGCTGCTATGTCGAAGCGGAAACCGAACAGGCCGCAAGCCAGCTGCTTGACGCCGGACTGAACCGGATCACGCACTGGGCCGACAGAATTGATTGAAGACAGAAGATTTGAGGAAACGCACCCGATGACGCAAAAGATCGTTCCCGTGATCATGGCAGGAGGCAAGGGCACGCGCCTGTGGCCGCTGTCGCGCGCTGCCGCGCCCAAGCAATTCATCCAGTTCATCGGCGACAAGACGCTGTTCCAGGAAACGCTCGCCCGCGTCTCCGATCCTGCCCTCTACGAAGCTCCGATCGTGCTGACCAATGAGGAATTCCGCTTTCTCGTTGCCGAACAGGCCCGCGAACTCGATCATACGCTGAAGGCAATCCTGCTGGAGCCGGTGGCCCGCAACACCGCACCTGCCGTTGCCGCCGCTGCCACCCTCGTTGCCGACCTTTTCGGCAAGGACGCGATCATGCATGTGCTCGGCTCGGACTATGAGATCGTCGCCGACGAGAGCTATTTCGACAGCGTGCGCATGGCACGGGAAACGGCCGCCAGCGGCAAGCTCGTGACGTTCGGCATCCAGCCGTCCGAACCAGCAGTTGGTTACGGCTATATCGAGGGCGGCGAAAACCTTCCGACCGGCGCGCAGACAGTGAGACGCTTCATCGAAAAGCCGCCTTTGGACAAGGCGAAAGACATGGTGGCTGCCGGCGGCTTCTACTGGAATTCCGGCATGTTCATGTTCCAGGTGTCTTCACTCCTGGCCGAGATGCGCAACTATGCCCCGGACGTCATGATAGCGGCAGGAGACGCCGTCGCGAAGGCCGCCCGCGATCTCGACTTCACCCGTCTCGACGCCAAATCCTTCGCAACGGCCCCCAACATCTCGATCGACTATGCGATCATGGAAAAGACGGCCAATGCCGCCGTCGTGCCCTCGCCCTTCAAGTGGTCGGATCTCGGCAGCTGGGATTCCGTCTGGAAAACCGGGACACGCGACCCGAACGGCAACGTCGCGACCGCCAACACGACGCTCGTCAACAGCCGCAACTCGCTGGTGATGAGCCACGGCGTGCATCTAGCCGTTCAGGGGATGGAGGATGTCGCGGTAATCGCCAGCGAAGATGCCGTCTATGTCGGGAAGCTGCAGGACAGCCAGAGCGTCGGCGACCTCGTCAAGACGCTGGCCGCCCTGCCTGCGACGTCGAAACTGACCGAGACCCATCCGACCTCGTACCGGCCTTGGGGCGGCTATACCTCGATCTTCAACGGCGACCGCTTTCAGGTGAAGCGCATCTTCGTGACACCCGGCAAGAAGCTGTCGCTGCAGAAGCATCACCACCGCTCGGAACACTGGATCGTCGTCAAGGGCACGGCCGAGGTGACAATCGGCGAGAATGTGCAGATGCTGCGGGAAAACGAGTCGGTCTATATCCCGCTCGGCGAGGTGCACCGCCTGGCAAACCCGGGCAAGATCATGCTCGAACTGATCGAGGTGCAGACCGGCTCCTACCTCGGCGAGGACGATATCATCCGCATCGTCGACGAGTTTGGGCGCAGCTGAGAACTGGCGCTGTCTTGAATTTATAACGGTGCGCCTGTAACACGATTGCGTTTTGCCGCCGATAGGCCGCGATCGTTTTCATGAAGGTTATCCTATGCGCATTGTTATGATTGGTTCGGGCTATGTCGGTCTCGTCTCGGGTGCCTGCCTTGCGGATTTCGGCCACCACATCACCTGCGTCGATAAATCCGAAGCGAAGATCGATGCCCTTGAGCGCGGTGAAGTGCCGATCTTCGAGCCGGGCCTCGATGCCATCATCGAACATAACCGGGCCGCCGGTCGCCTCGATTTCTCCAAAGACCTCGCTGCACCAGTCGCAGACGCCGATGTCGTTTTCATCGCAGTCGGCACGCCGTCGCGCCGCGGCGACGGCCATGCCGACCTGAGTTACGTCTATGCTGCAGCACGCGAGATTGCCGCCGCCGTCAGCGGCTTCACGGTCGTCGTGACGAAATCCACTGTTCCCGTCGGCACCGGCGATGAGATCGAGCGCATCTTCCGCGAGGAGTTCCCCGGCAAGGATATCGCCGTCGTCTCCAACCCGGAATTCCTCCGCGAAGGTGCTGCCATCACCGATTTCAAGCGCCCCGACCGCATTGTCATCGGCACGGAAGATGCACGCGCCACGGAAGTGATGCGCGAAGTCTACCGGCCGCTCTACCTCAACGAAGCACCGCTTTATTTCTGCGAGCGCCGCACGTCGGAGCTGATCAAGTACGCCGCCAACGCCTTCCTCGCCATGAAGATCACCTTCATCAACGAAATCGCCGATCTTTGCGAGCAGATCGGCGCTGACGTGCAGAAGGTTGCCAAGGGCATCGGCATGGACAAACGCATCGGCGACAAGTTCCTGCATGCGGGTCCCGGCTATGGCGGCTCGTGCTTTCCGAAGGACACGCTGGCGCTCGTCAAGACCGCCCAGGATTATGACAGCCCGATGCGCCTCATCGAAACGACGGTGGCGATCAACGACAACCGCAAGCGGGCCATGGGCCGCAAGGTAATCGCCGCCTGCGGCGGCAGCGTGCGCGGCAAGAAGATCGCCGTGCTCGGCCTGACCTTCAAGCCGAACACCGACGACATGCGCGATGCGCCGTCGATCACCATTATCCAGGCGCTGCTCGACGGCGGCGCCACCGTTCACGCCTACGATCCGGAAGGCATGGAAGCGGCCAAGGAAATGCTTGGCCCTGTCACCTACGGCACGGACCCATATGATATCGCCGAAGGCGCCGACGCCATCGTGCTCGTTACCGAATGGGATGAATTCCGTGCGCTCGACTTCAAGCGCCTGAAGACCGCGATGAAGAATCCCGTGGTTGTGGACTTGCGAAATGTCTATCCTGTCACCGAAATCACGCGTCACGGCTTCAGCCACTTCGCCGTCGGTAAGAAGACGGAGAAGAGATAGAAATGCATTACTTCATAACAGGCACCGCAGGCTTCATCGGCTTTCACCTCGCGCGGCGCCTGTTGCAGGATGGGCATCGGGTTACCGGTTTTGACGGCCTGACGCCGTATTACAACGTCAAGCTCAAGCACATGCGGCATGCGGCTCTGGCCCAGTTCCCCACCTTCAAGCCGGTGGTCGCCATGCTTGAAGATCAGAAGGCGCTGGAGGACGCGGTCAGCCAGGCAAAGCCGGACGTCCTGATCCACCTCGCGGCCCAGGCGGGCGTCCGCTACAGTCTCGAAAATCCTCGCGCCTATCTGAGCTCGAACGTCGAAGGCTCGTGGAATATCCTGGAAACCGCGGAGCGCCATAAGGTGCAGCATCTAATGCTGGCCTCGACCTCTTCGATCTATGGTGCGAATCCCTCCGTTCCCTTCCATGAGACCGACAGGGCCGACGAACCCCTGACGGTCTACGCCGCGACCAAGAAGTCGATGGAACTGATGGCGCACAGTTATGCGCATCTGTACAAGGTGCCGACGACCGCCTTCCGTTTCTTCACCGTCTATGGTCCCTGGGGCCGCCCGGACATGGCGCTCTTCAAGTTCGTGAAGAGCATGCTGGAAGACCAGCCGATCGAAATCTACGGCGAAGGCAAGATGAGCCGCGATTTCACCTATATCGACGACCTCGTCGAGTCGATCGTGCGACTTTCCGCGATCACGCCCTCGGAGGAAAACCGCGTTGCCGACGAGAAGGTCGAGACGCTGTCCCGCCAGGCGCCGTTCCGCATCGTCAATATCGGCGGCGGTCAGCCGGTCAGCCTCATGGACTTCGTGGAGACAGTGGAGAGAGCGCTCGGCCAGCCGGCGCAGCGTAAGATGCTGCCGATGCAGAAGGGTGACGTGCCGCGCACCTTCGCAAGCCCGGACCTGCTTGTCGCCCTGACGGGATACAAACCGGACACGACGCTCGAAACCGGCATCAGAGCTTTTGTCGAATGGTATCTGGAAGCCCGCCGGGAGCTGGAATCGTAACTCCCAGCGTTCGTCCGCCCGCACCCGATTTGACCGGAATTCGGCCGGTCGGCGAAATGAGCTTGCCGATCTCCGCAGCTGGCATCGGATATCCGAGTGCATAACCCTGCAGCATGTCGCAGCCGAGCTGCGTCAACGCTTCAGCGTGGCCCTCCGTTTCAACGCCTTCCGCGATCACGCCGACATTGAGCGCTTTGGCTATGTCGATGATGGAACTGACGACACGGTGTTGTTCCTCGGATTCGACGATGTCGGTCACCAACTGCCGGTCGAGTTTCAAGCGTGTTGGGCGCAGCTTTGCTAACCCGATTAGTGAGGCGTGCCCCGAGCCGAAATCATCGATCTCGATATCGATGCCCATCTGTTTGATCTGATCGATATTGCTCAGCAGCCTCTCATCGGGATCGTCGAGAAAGATCGTCTCCACCAGCTCGAAAGCGAATTCGCTAGGAGGAACCTCCATCGCCCGGAGGCCATCGAGCAGCGCCGGATCGAACAGCCGCGCGCTGGAAATGTTGACCGCTATGCGCGGAACAGCGGCGCCCCGATCCTGCCAATTGCGGCGATCATCCAGCGCCTTCCTGAGGATTGTTTCGTCGATGTCTGCCGAAAGTCCACTTTCTTCCGCAATCTTCAGGAACGCAGCAGGCGACAGCAAACCTCTTTCCGGATGAAGCCAGCGGGCAAGCGCTTCGAGGCCGGAAATCGCGCGCGTCCTGGCGTCATATTGCACTTGGTAATAAGGGACGATCTCTCCGCGCTCCAGGCCGCGCTTCAGCTCTTCGGCGAGGCGCCGTTTGCCGAGCAGTTCGTCCTGCAACTGCCGGGTAAAGAATTCGATGCGGTTCAAGCCGAGTTTCTTCGCCTGATAAAGCGCAAGATCGGACTCGGCGAACAGATTGCGCGTCCGCCGGCCGGTGTTCCATGATATGCCGATTGACGTGCCGGACTGCAGCAGTTCCTGGCCGAACCGGATCTTCTTGCGCAGCCGCTGCTGCACATCCGCCGCAATGCGGGTGAGTTCTTCGACACCTGCGAAATTCCAGAGCAGAACGACGAATTCATCGCCGCCAACCCGCGCGACGAGGCTGCTTCCCGGAACGGCGGCCGTAATCCGCAGCGCTGCCGCGCGCAGAACGGCGTCGCCTGCAGCGTGGCCATAGCTATCGTTGATCTGCTTGAACTGGTCGAGGCCAAGGTGAAGGATGGCAAGCATCGAGTTCGACTTATCGGCATGCAGTTCGGTAAACCGCCTGTCGAACAGGCGGCGGTTGGGCAGCCCGGTCAAATAATCGTGCTCGGCCGCATATTCGATGCGCGCGTTGCTTTCTTCAAGCGCCCTTGCCCGCGCCTCGGCGACCTGTCGTTGGTTCTTCAGCTCGGCGTTCAATATGACGTCCGCCGTGACGTCCCACTCAGCGCCGATGAACGAGGGAGCGCCCTCCTCGCTGACGTAGAAATGCGCCCGCGAGCGCAAATGCCGGATTGCGCCGCTTGGCAGGATTATGCGAAATTCGGAATTGTAGGCACCGCGCCGGGCGACCGCCTCCTCGAATTCCTGCACTGCGCGTTGCCGGTCTTCCGGATGGATCGCGTCGCACCACATCGATGTCGGAACGACGCACATGGTCTCGCCTGTTTGATAGAGCCGGTGCATCTGCGCATCCCACAGGATCTGGTTGGTGCGCACATCATGCTCCCAAACGCCGATCTGCGACGCGTCGAGCGCAAGCTCGAGGCGCCTTAACAGATTCTGGAATTCCTGTTCCGACCGGGTCGGTGTTTTTTTCGGCAATTCGGTGTCTCGGTCTTGAGCAGATGCGAGAAGTTATAATACCGTCTCAAACCCACATTAACGAAGCCTTTTACGAATTCCCGATCTAGTTACGAGGTGAACCCTTTCTTACTTCCGTAGGGGGTGTCCCCTAATGGTTGTGACGTGGCGGAACCTTTGCAATCTGGCGGAAGTCTGCCGCCCCTTCAAGCACGGCCCCTTCCGAAAGCTGATTGACCGACCGGCGGTATATTCGCTGCCACGGCGTGGCATCGGCCGGCACCGGCGGAATCCCATCTCCTTTCCGGCGTTCGATCTCTGCGTCGTCGACCAGCATGTCGCAGCGGCCGTAATTGAAATCGATCCGGATGATGTCGCCGGAGCGAAGCCAGGCGAGACCGCCGCCCGCGGCGCTTTCCGGCGAGGCGTTGAGGATCGAAGGACTGTCCGCCGTGCCCGACTGGCGGCCGTCGCCGATCGTCGGCAGGCTGCTGATGCCGCGTTTGAGGAGGTGGTCCGGCGGCTGCATATTGACGACCTCGGCTGACCCCGGCCAGCCGATCGGTCCCGCCCCGCGGATAACGAGAATGGTATTCTCATCGATACCGAGCGAAGGATCGTTGATGCGGTTGTGATAGTCCTCCGAGCCGTCGAAGACGACAGCCTTCCCCTGGAATACGCCCTCGCGCCCGGCCTCCTGAAGATAACGCGCGCGGAACTCGTCCGAGACCACGCTCATCTTCATGATCGCGAAATCGAAGAGATTGCCCTTAAGAACGAGGAAGCCCGCCCGCTCCTTGAGAGGTTTCGCAAACGGCCGGATGACCTCGCGGTCGCTCGCCTCCCGGCCTTCCAGATTCTCGGCCATGGTCCGGCCTGTCACCGTGCGACAGTTGCCGTCGAGCTTACCGACCTGCAGCAACTCCCACATGATGGCCGGCGTGCCGCCTGCCCTGTGATAACGCTCGCCGAGATAGGCGCCAGCCGGCTGCACATTCGCAAGCAGCGGGATATCGAAACCATGGACTTGCCAGTCCTCGGGGTGGAGCTCGACACCCGCATGTTTCGCCATTGCCGCGAGATGCGGCTGCGCATTGGTCGAACCGCCGATCGCCGAATTGGTACGGATGGCGTTGAGGAAAGCCTCGCGCGTCAGGATGTCCGACGGCCTCAGGTCCTCGAACACAATCTCGACGGCGCGCCGCCCGGTGCGGTAGGCCATCTGGCCGCGCTCGCGGTAAGCAGCCGGAATGGCGCCGCACCCCGTCAGCGAAAGGCCGAGCGCTTCGGCCAGCGCGTTCATCGTCGAGGCTGTGCCCATCGTATTGCAGTGGCCGACGGACGGTGCAGAATCGAGCGCTGCCTGAAGGAACTCTTCCCTGTCGATTTCGCCGGCACCGTATTTGCGCCGCATGCGCCAGATCACGGTTCCGGAGCCCGCCAGTTCGCCCTCGTGCCAGCCGTCAAGCATCGGCCCGCCGGAAAGAACGATCGCCGGGATATCCACGGTCGACGCCGCCATGATTGCCGAAGGCGTGGTCTTGTCGCAGCCGGTCGTCAGCACGACGCCGTCGAGCGGATAGCCGTAGAGGATTTCGACAAGCCCGAGATAGGCGAGATTGCGGTCGAGCGCCGCCGTCGGACGCTTGCAGTTCTCGAAGATCGGATGCGTTGGAAACTCGATCGGAATGCCGCCCGCATCACGGATGCCGTCGCGCACGCGCTTGGCAAGCTCGACATGCACCCTGTTGCAGGGCGTAAGATCACTGCCGCTCTGGGCGATGCCGATGACCGGCTTGCCGGAGCGCAGCTCTTCCGGCGTGATGCCGTAGTTCATAAAGCGCTCGAGATAGAGCGCCGTCATATCAATATGATCGGGATTGTCGAACCAGTCCTGCGAACGCAGGCGGCGCTTCGGCGGCTTGTTTTCTGTCATGTTGTCCTCCCCCAACGGGCATGTTTGTACGCTCTGGCGGATGGCTCTGTTCGCCCGATGTACGTTCATCAAAGACATAGACGCATGACACCGCCATGCAAATAAAAAAGGCGGGACCAGATGTCCCGCCTTTGATTTCGACAGCGTTTGCCGCTTATTCCGCCGCGACCCGGATGACATTTTCATCCGACGCTGGATGGTTGTCGTTGTGCTGCACCAGCGGACGGTTGCCCGTCAGCTTACGGACCAGCACGTAGAAGACCGGCGTCATGAAGATGCCGAAGAAGGTCACGCCGATCATGCCGGCAAAGACCGCGACACCCATGGCAGCGCGCATTTCCGCACCCGCACCAGTGGAGACCACCAGCGGCACGACACCCATGATGAAGGCCATGGAGGTCATCAGGATCGGGCGAAGGCGCAGACGGCTTGCCTCGATTGCCGCTTGAACCGGTGTCCGGCCTTCGAACTCCAGTTCGCGGGCGAATTCCACGATCAGGATCGCGTTCTTCGCCGATAGACCGACAAGGACCACGAGGCCGATCTGGGTGAAGATGTTGTTATCTCCACCCGTCAGCCAGACACCCGTCAAGGCGGCCAGCACACCCATCGGCACGATCATGATGATCGCAAGCGGCAAAGTGAGGCTTTCATACTGGGCGGCTAGCACGAGGAAGACCAGGAGCAGCGCCAGCGGGAAGACCAGTACGCCGGAATTGCCCGCCAGGATCTGCTGGTAGGTCAGATCCGTCCACTCGAAGCTGATGCCCTTCGGCAGCGTCTCGTTGGCGATCTTTTCGATCGCGGCCTGAGCCTGGCCGGAGGAGAAGCCCGGAGCAGGACCGCCGTTGATATCGGCGGAGAGGAAACCGTTATAACGGTTGGTCCGCTCCGGCCCGGTCGTCGCGCTGACCTTCAGCAACGCCGACAAGGGGATCATCTGGCCCGATGCCGAACGGACCTTCAACTGGCCGATGTCGTCCGCCTGGGCGCGGAACTTCGCATCGGCCTGCACGCGGACGCTGTAGGTGCGGCCGAAGGCATTGAAGTCGTTGACATAGAGCGAACCCAGATAGATCTGCAGTGTTTCGAAGACGTCAGTCACCGAGACGCCGAGCTGCTCGGCCTTCGCGCGATCGAGGTCAGCAAAGAGCTGCGGAACGTTGATCTGGTAGGCGGAGAAGATGCCGGTCAGCTCAGGCGTCTGATAAGCCTTGCCGATGATAGCCTTGGTGGCTTCATCGAGCGCCTGGTAGCCGAGGCCGGCGCGGTCTTCGAGCTGCATCTTGAAGCCGCCCGTCGTACCGAGGCCGTTGACCGGCGGCGGCGGGAACATCGCAATGAAGGCATCCTGGATGACCCCGAACTTCTGGTTCAGGGACATGGCAATCGCACCGCCGGAAAGTGCGGGCGACTTACGCTCCTCGAAATCCTTCAGCGTCACGAAGACGATGCCGGCATTCGAAGAGTTCGTGAAGCCGTTGATCGACAGACCCGGGAAGGCGATTGCGTGGGCAACGCCGGGTTCGGCCATGGCGATATCGCTCATCCGCTTGATAACATCTTCGGTCCGGTCAAGGCTTGCGGCATCCGGCAGCTGGGCAAAACCGATCAGATACTGTTTGTCCTGTGCCGGCACGAAACCACCCGGAACGGCATTGAAGATGCCGTAGGTCGCACCGGCCAGCGCCAGGTAGATGACCATGACGATACTCTTGCGCGACAGCAGGCCACCGACACCTTTGCTATAGCCCCTCGAACCGGCACCAAAGGCGCGGTTGAAGCCGCGGAAGAACCAGCCGAAGATGAAGTCCATGCCGCGCGTCAGCCAATCACGCTTGGCGTGGTGATCCTGCAGCAAGAGCGCTGCCAGCGCCGGAGACAGCGTCAGTGAGTTGAGAGCCGAGATAACCGTCGAGATCGCGATCGTCAGCGCGAACTGGCGATAGAACTGACCCGACAGGCCGCTGATGAAGGCAAGCGGCACAAAGACAGCGACGAGCACGAGCGCGATCGCGATGATCGGACCGGAAACTTCCTTCATGGCCTTGTAGGTCGCAGCCCTCGGACTGAGCCCATTCTCGATGTTGCGCTCTACGTTTTCGACGACGACGATCGCATCGTCCACCACGATACCGATCGCCAACACCAGGCCGAAGAGGCTGAGTGCGTTGATCGAGAAGCCGAAGACGTACATCACCGCAAAGGTGCCGATGATCGACACCGGAACGGCGATCAGCGGGATGATCGAGGCACGCCATGTCTGCAGGAACAGGATCACGACAAGAACGACGAGCGCGATGGCTTCAAGCAGCGTATCGACGACCTTCTCGATCGACGAACGAACGAACTTCGTCGTGTCGTAGACGATCTCGTAGCTGACCCCGTCCGGCATCGCGGTCTTCAGCTCTTCCATCGTCTTCTGGACCTCGTCCGAGATGGTGATGGCGTTGGAACCCGGAGACTGGAAGACCGGAATGGCAACCGCCGGCTTGCCGTCGAGGATCGAGCGCAGCGAATAATCGGCAGCGCCGAGCTCGACGCGCGCAACATCGCTAAGCCGGGTGATCTCGCCGTTGGCGCCCGTCTTGACGATGATGTTGCCGAACTGCTCCGGCGTCTGCAGGCGGCCTTGCGCGTTCACGTTGAGCTGCAGATCGGTGCCTGGCAGGCTCGGCGAAGCGCCGATCGTACCGGCAGCGGCTTGGACGTTCTGCTCGCGGATGGCATTGGTGATATCACTGGCGGCGAGATTATGCTCGGCAGCCCTCTGCGGATCGATCCAGACGCGCATCGAATAGTCGCCCGAACCGAAGACCTGGACCTGGCCCACGCCATCGATGCGCGCCAGGCGGTCCTTAATGTTGAGGACGCCGTAGTTGCGCAGATAGGTTATGTCGTAACGGTTGTCCGGCGAGATCAGGTTGACGACCATCATCAGGTCCGGCGAACTCTTGACCGTCGTGATGCCGATGCTCTTCACCTCTTCCGGCAGGCGGGGTTCGGCCTGCGAGACGCGGTTCTGCACGAGCTGCTGCGCTTTATCCGGGTCGGTGCCGAGCTTGAAGGTCACCGTCAGCGTCATGACGCCGTCGGAGGTTGCCTGGCTGGACATGTAGAGCATGTCCTCGACGCCATTGATCTGCTCTTCGAGAGGTGTGGCAACCGTCTGTGCGATAACTTCCGGGTTGGCGCCTGGATAGGTGGCACGCACGACGATCGACGGCGGCACGACCTCCGGATATTCGGAAATCGGCAGTGCCCTCAAGCCGATCAGACCGGCGACGAGGATGAGGACCGAAAGCACGCCGGCAAACACCGGGCGGTCCACAAAAAATCTGGAGATGTTCATTTCAAAGCCCTCTCCGGGATGAACTTGGATGCAAAGCCCCTGTCCGGCGGTTGGGAGACCGCCGGCGGGTCATTTAGTTGGCTCATTCTCGCTTCTCCCCACCTGGGGAGAAGATGCCTGTCAGGGCAGCGAACGACCGAGCGATAAGCGGCGGGCGCGTTTGCCGCGACTGCTCCCTCATCCGACCCTTCAGGCTACCTTCTCCCCGCTGGAGAGAAGGGAATAGCCGACGCCTACTTGGCCGCCACCTTCTCTTCCATCTGCGGCTCGACGATCGCGCCCGGACGGATGCGCTGCAAGCCATTGACGACGATCGTGTCGCCCGGGTTCAGCCCGCTTTCGACGACGCGAAGGCCGTCGCTTACGTTGCCGAGCTGAACCGGCCGGTAGCTGACCTTGTTCTCGCCGTCGACGACGAAGACGAACTTCTTGTCCTGATCGGTACCGATCGCGCGTTCGCTGACGAGAACCCTGTTTTCGGCTTTCGGCTGCCCCATGCGGACGCGCACGAACTGGCCGGGAAGTAGCTTGCCGCCCGGATTGTCGAACACCGCACGTACTCCGATCGTGCCGCTTGCGGCATCGACCTGGTTGTCAACCAATTGGAGCTTGCCCTTGATCGGCGTGCCCTCATCGGCGAGCGTGCCGACTTCAACCGGGATCTGTTCGAGCGGACGGACTGCACCGTCGCCAGCCGGAAGCTGCGACAGCGCCTTCGTCACCATCTCCTCGCTGGCGTTGAAGCTCGCATAGATCGGATCGACCGAGACGAGCGTCGTCAGTGCTGGTGAAGCCGAGCCTGCGGCGACAAGGTTGCCGGCGGTGATTTCCAGCTTGCCGACGCGGCCGGAAACTGGAGCCCGGACCTCGGTATAGCTGAGATCGAGCTGAGCCGATCGCAGCGCCGCCTGCGCGGTACGAAGCCCTGCCTGCGCCTCGGTATAGGCGCTCTGGCGCTGGTCCATATCGCTCTGCGAGATCGTGCGGCTGTCCGAAAGCCGGCGTCCGCGCTCAAGCTCGATCTGCGCCAGGCTGACCTTGGCCTCGGCAGAAGCCGCCTGCCCTTCGGCCTGCGAAACCGCGGCCTGATAGGGGGCCGGATCGATCGTGAAGAGCAAATCGCCGGCCTTCACCAGCGCACCTTCGCGGAAGTGAGCCGACTGGATGGCGCCCGCGACGCGAGAACGCACCTGAACCCGGTCGACCGCTTCCAAACGGCCAGAGAATTCTTCCCAAGCAGTCACATTACGGGCAGCAACGACAGAAACCGTCACCGGTACGGCGGGAGCCTGTGCAGGAGCGGAAGCAGCCGTGGCAGCAGTGCTCATCGGCAATTCAAAAAAGACGGCGGCTGCTGAAACAGACGCAACAAGCCCTATGCCAGCGCCCACCAGGGCCCAGCGCTTCTTTCTGGACGTCATTGGTACTCTCCTTGCGGCCTTTTGTGGCCGGCGATAATCAGTTCGTTTTCAATGCAATTGGTGTTGAACGCTTAACTCCTGGACGAAACTTCCGAACTCGCGGCTGATGTTTTCCTGCCAGTTCGAGGTGCCGACCGTTTTCCCGCCGTAGATAGATGGCCAGCCTGTCCCGGCGGGGAGGATATGCTGGCGGACCCCGACGCCTGCCTCTTTGAGGCGGGCGGCATAACCGACGGTCTCGTCGCGCAGAGGATCGTCTTCCGCGGTGAAAATCAGCGCCGGCGCAACCCCGGAAATGCGCGAACAGAGGCAGGGTGCCGCATAGGGGTGGCAGCCGCCACCGCTGAGATAGTGGCTCCACCCTTCCGTCCAGCTCTGGCGCATGCCGATGCCGTCCGCCTTGCGGATGGAGGACGTACCCATGAACGGATCGAGGAGCGGCGAAAGCAGGATCTGGCCGTCGAGCGCGTTGGCATAATGATCGCGTGCCTTCAGCGCTACACCCGCGGCAATATTACCGCCAGCCTCTTCGCCGGCGATCAGAAGCAGTGAATTGCGATCGCCAATGCCGGATGCGCGCTTGTTGGCAAGATAGGAAAAAAGGGAGTAACCGACTTCGAGCGGTTTCGGAAAGACGTTGCCGAGCGGCGCATTATAGTCAGGGACCGCAACGATCGCACCGGCTTTCGCCATGCTCTCAGCAACCGCACTTTCCTTGATGCCTGACTGCAGGAAGGCGCCGCCGTGAAAGAACAGAACGATCGGCGCCCCCTTGCCGAATTCGGCGCCCTGATAGACGCGCGCGGAAACGGGGCCGATAGCCACCTTCTCCAGCACCATGTCTTTCACCTGCACCGTCATCGGTCGGGCTTTCGCTTAATGGGATGTAACGCACGGCAAGCAGCCATGGCTTGCCAATCTTGCAAAAAAGATATTGTTATTCACATCGCGGAATAAGAAGCTGTATTATGATTACACTGTTCCGAATTTCGAATAATATCGCAGTGCAAACTGTGGAGATTTCCGATGGACCAGCTCTCGGCAATGCGCGCCTTCATACGCGTCGTTGAGACGGGCAACTTTACACGGGCGGCTGACACGCTCGCAATGCCCAAAGCAACAATCACCAATCTCATCCAGGGACTGGAAGCGCATCTGCGCACCAAGCTGCTCAACCGCACGACGCGGCGCGTCATGGTCACGACCGACGGCGCGCTTTACTACGAACGCGCCTCCCAGATTGTTTCGGAACTCGAAGAGCTCGACGGCAGCCTTTCCAATTCCCAGAGTCTTCCAACCGGCCGCTTACGCGTTGAAATGTCAGGCGCTTTTGCCGACACCATTATCGTGCCGGCGCTCTGCGACTTTTATCTGAAATACCCGGATATCCGCATCGATCTCGGCGTCAGCGACCGCACCGTGGACTACCTTGCGGAGAATGTCGATTGCGCCCTTCGCGCCGGCACGCTCGCCGATCAGTCGTTGATCGCAAGGCGGGTGTCGGAAATCGAAATGGTCACCTGCGCATCGCCCCGCTACATCGAGAAATTCGGCATGCCCTCACGCCCGGAAGAACTCGAAAGTAGCCATTACGGCATTAACTATTTCCGCGCGCAGACCGGCCGCATGATGCCGTTCGTGTTCAAGAACGGCAATGAAGAGATAGAGGTGAACCCGAGATACATCGTCTCGGTGAATGACGGCAGAACATTCATGAGTGCGCTCACCAACGGCCTCGGCGTTGGCCAAATGCTCCGTTTCATGACGCGCGAAGCAATCGCAAAGGGAGAACTCGTTCAAGTTCTGCCGGAATGGAAGCGCGATCCGCTGCCGCTCTACGTCGTCTATCCGCCGAACCGGCACCTGAGCAACAAGGTGCGCGTTTTCGTGGACTGGATGGTAAAGCTGCTCGCCGACGCGAAGCTCAACGACGCTTGAAAACGGAAGCGGCCCGGAAGGCAGGGAAACCTTCGACGGGCCGCGATCGGATAAACTTCGAATTTCGAGCCCCGCGTCACCAGGGAAAATGGCCCGGCAGGCTTTTGGAGGTTGGCGTCCCGGATGGGGATTTCCGTTCGCTCCTTGCCCAACAAATATAATTGCATCCGGTCGGATTGTAAGACCGTAACTTCGAGCATCACCGTTCAGAAAAACGGAACAATGCCGCAGAACGTCAACCCCTAACGTGAGTCTTGAGCAAGTCTTCGAGGCCGATGCGGCGATACATCTCGGCGCGAACCCGGTCGGCAACGCCGTTTACGATCTCCGCGCCATCTTGCGACGGGTCGATATGCATGCGGAACGGGCGGCTCCCGAAGGGCATGGCGACGACTTCGGCAATGGCGGCGGCAACCGAGCCCGCATCGGCATCGGCTGGCTCCAGTGCGGCAAGACCGTTCAACGCCTGCTCCGGAACGCCCTTATAGGGGCCTTCGCTGTATTCGGTGGCCACCGCTGTATCGGCGGGCGAGCCGGAATGGGCGAAGTGGTTGGTGCCTTTGGTGAAGGCGCCGGGAACGATGATCGAGGTCTCGATGCCCCAGCGGCTGAGTTCGGCAGCGTAGGAGACGGCAAGCGAGTCCATCGCCCTTTGCGGCGAAGTACGGAGAAAGGTACGGAGGCGTGCCACCGCGGGCGCTCGATGACGACACCCAGACGACCAGCCCTTTGCCCTGCCTACGCAGATAAGGCAGCGCTGCCCGGTTCACGCGCTGCGTCGAAAGCACGTTGATGTCGAAGAGCTCGGCGAACTGTTCCGGCGTGAACGCCTCTGCCGGACCAAAGGACATGTGGCCGGCATTGTGTACGACGGCATCGAGGCGGCCGGCCTCGGCGATGATCCTGGCGATACCGGCTTCGACCGAAGTACCGGAGGCGACATCGAGTTCGACGGAGCGCAAATCCGCGCCGTGCTCTTTGGCGAAAGCGGCTGCATCGGCGACCGCTTTGGCATTGCGGCCTTCGGTGGCGCGCATGCCGGCGTAGACGATGTGGCCTTCCCTAGCAAGGGCGCGGGCAGTGAGAGCGCCGAAGCCGCTCGATGCACCGGTGATGATGATAACTTGCTTGCTCATTGTCCCATTCCTTCTTTCACGAGGTGAATTGAGATGGTTGGCTGGATGTTGCGCATCAGACCATGCCGCCGTTGGCGCGCAGGACTTGGCCGTTGACCCAGGAGCCGTCCGGACCGGCGAGGAACGAGACGGAGGCAGCGATATCTTCGGGCGTGCCTAGGCGCTCGAGCGGGTTCATCTTCGACATGCGGCCGACGAGTTCGTCGGATTTGCCGTTGAGGAAGAGATCGGTGGCCGTCGGGCCGGGAGCGACCGCATTCACAGTGATGTTCCGGCCGCGCATTTCCCTCGACATGATCGCCGTCAGCATTTCGACGGCGGCCTTGGTGGCGGCGTAGACGCTGTAGGTCTCAAGCTTGACGCCGACGACGCTGGTCGAGAAGTTGATGATCCGGCCGCCGTTGCGCAGGCGCTTGCCGGCCTCGCGGAGCGTGTTGAAGGTGCCCTTGAGGTTGACGCTGACCTGGCGGTCGAAATTGGCATCATCGGCGTCGGCGATCGAAGACAGCATCATGATGCCGGCATTGTTGACGAGAACGTCGATGCCACCGAAGGCCGCTTCGGCCGCATCGAACATCCGCCGCACGGCCTCTGAGTCGCTGACGTCGGCCTTCGCCGTCAGCGCCTTGCCGCCGGCCTGCTCGATCTTCTGCACCAGTTCTTCGGCGGGAGCCGCGTTGCCGGAATAGTTGATGACGACGGTAAAGCCGTCCTTGGCGAGACGTTCCGCGACAGCGGCGCCTATGCCGCGGGAAGCGCCGGTTACAAGGGCGATCTTGTTGTTATTGCTGGTCATTTTCTTTCTCCTTCGTTCAATTGCGCCGTAGCGCATTTCGATGAGGAGAAGATGCCGCTTTTCAATCTGCGGATAATGACGCATTCTTCGGCATCACTATCCGGAAGATACGAACAAATAGAATGGACAGATTCGATGCTATGCGGGTCTTCTCCCGCGTCGTGGAACGCCGCAGCTTTACGCTCGCAGCCGAGGACACCGGGCTGCCGCGCTCGACGGTGACTGACGCCGTCAAGCAGCTCGAAGCCCGACTTGGCGTCCGCCTGCTGCAACGCACCACCCGCCATGTCAGCCCGACGCTCGACGGCGAAGCCTACTATCAGCGCTGCCTTTCGATTCTGGCCGACATCGAGGACGCCGAGGGGGCCTTTGCCGGTGTCAAGCCGAAGGGCATGTTGCGAGTCGATGTGCACGGCACGCTTGCCCGGCATTTCGTGCTGCCGAGCCTGCCGTCCTTCCTGGAAATGTATCCGGATATTGAATTTTACATGAGCGAGGGCGACCGGTTGGTCGATCTCGTGCGCGAAGGCATCGATTGCGTGTTGCGCGTCGGCGTGCCGCAGGACAGCGATATGATCGCCCGCCGCGTGGCGATGCTGGAGGAGATTACCCTCGCCTCACCCGCCTACATCGAGCGCCATGGCATGCCGGAACATCCAGACAGCCTCGATGGCCACCGTATGGTCGGTTTCCGGTCCAGCGCGACGGGCGGGCTGCTGCCGCTGGAATTCATCATCGACGGTCAGGTCCGCAATGTCATGATCCCGGCCACTGTCTCCGTCAATGCAGCCGAGAGCCTTCATGCGGCGGCGCGCTGCGGGCTAGGCATCATCCAGGTGCCGCGCTATCACGCCGGACGCTACATCGCCTCCGGCGAGCTGATAGAGATACTGAAGGGTTTCCCGCTGACGGAAACACCAGTCTCGCTCCTCTACCCGCGCAACCGCCAGCTTTCGCCCCGGGTCCGTGTCTTCATCGACTGGCTGGTGAATATCTTTGCGCAGCAGCGAACAAATTTCGGGTAGCGGTGCCCGGCACGCGATGATATCCGCCGGAATCAAGCGACGGGAACTTGAATGACGAATAAGAGTGCCATTGGAAAGGCTGCCTTGACCGGCGGCGACCTCCGAAGCTTCTTCGAGCGCGACGCGATCGCCGTCGCCCGCGATCTCATCGGCTGCCACCTGCTTGTCAACGGCATGGGCGGGCGCATCACGGAGACGGAGGCCTATTTCCCGCATGACGAAGCCTCGCACAGTTTCCGCGGCCCGACCAGGCGCAACGGCGCGATGTTCGGCCCGCCGGGTAACGTCTACATCTACCGCATCTACGGCATGTACTGGTGCCTGAACTTCGTCTGCACGCCAGGCTCGGCCGTTTTGATCCGCGCGCTTGAACCTGAAAATGGCATCGCCCATATGATCGAGCGCCGTGGCACCGATGTGCTCACCCAGCTCTGCAGCGGTCCCGGCAAGCTTTGCCAGGCGCTCGATATCGACATCGCCATCAACAACCGTCTTCTCGATCGCCCGCCTTTTTCGATCTCGCCCTCCGCACCAGTTCCGATCATCTCGGGCCTGCGCATCGGCATAACGAAAAATGCCGAAGCTCCATGGCGCTTCGGCATTCAGGGCTCGCGATATCTGAGCAAGCCGTTCCGCTGATCATTCCATCACCGCTGTGGTCCGTTGATACGGGCGCAGCCTTGGGCTTGCGCAAGAGCAGCGCCAGCGGCATCACCGCGAGCGAATCAGCATCAGCAGCTTGAAGTCGTCCATACAGGCGATGATCGTCGATTCCGCAGGGCACGGTTAAGGCCAGCTTCCGAAACCAGGAATTCGGGTGTCTGGAGCGTCGCTGGCAAGAGTTGATTGTCGAAACCGGTAATCCCGGTCAGTTTCTCAAACTGCCGGCGATTGACGTTTGCAATTTTTGTCCACTGACGTTTATAGTCCGATTTCAGAGAGTTACCGGAGCAGAACTTCGGCCTTTTTGCATGCTGGCACGCCTGCCGGACGGCATGCTGTGTGACCAGGACAGCAAGACGAACGCGGGAAAGCCGGGTTTGACACAGCAGATATGAATCGCATCGTTACCGCATAAGTTTGGCGGCATACCGGCCGCCCAGAATGGGGGATCGTTATGCTTTACTCTCTTCGCAACATACTGACGCTTGCCTGCCTTTCCATGCTTTCGCCGATCGTCGCGATTGCCCAGGAAGCCCCGCCTGCCCCGCCCGTCACGGTTGCAAAACCCGTCGTTCGCGATGTCGTCGACAGCGACGAGTTCATCGGCCGCTTCCAGGCTGTCGACGAGGTCTCCGTGCGATCGCGCGTCGGCGGCTACCTGCAGGAAGTCCATTTCACCGATGGCGCGATGGTCAAGAAAGGCGACCTACTCTTCGTCATCGACCAGCGCCCCTTCGTCACCGCGCTCAATGAAGCAACCGCTGCACTTGAAGTCGCCAAATCGACATTGATTTACGCCGAGGCGCAGTTCAAACGCGCTGAATCACTTGCCACCAGCGGCAGCCAGTCGGTCTCGACGCTCGATGACCGGCGCCGCGAATGGGTTTCCGCACAGGCCAATGTCCGCGGTGCCCAGGCCACGGCCGATCGCGCCGCGCTCGACCTGGAATATACGAAGATCACGGCTCCGATCAGCGGCCGGATAGACCGCCGGCTGATCTCCGCCGGCAACCTCGTCCAGGCCGACCAGTCGGTGCTGACGACGATCGTTTCGCTCGATCCGATCGACTTCTATTTCGACGTCGACGAGCGCCGGCTCTTGAACTTCGCGCAGACGGCGCGTGCCCGAGGCAGCGACCTTCAGCAGGGCGGCGGCGGTCTTGAGGTGCAAGTCCGCATCACGAATGCCAATGAGAAACCGTTCACAGGCAAGCTCGATTTCGCCGAAAACCGTGTCGACAACGAGACCGGCACGATGCGTGTCCGCGCCCGTTTCGCCAATCCGAACTTCGTGCTCCTGCCCGGCCTCTTCGGCCGCGTGCAGGCAGAAGCATCCAACGTCTACAAAGCCATTCTCGTGCCGGATGAGGCGATCGGAACCGACCAGAATGAGCGCGTCGTCTACGTCGTCGGCGAAGACGGCACGGTTTCCACCAAGCCCGTGCGCCCCGGCCCGCGGCTTTACGGCTACCGCGCCATCCGCGAAGGCATGGACGGCAAGGAGACGATCATCGTCAACGGCCTGATGCGCGCCCGCCCCGGAGCCAAGATCACGCCGCAGATGACGGAGCTGCCGCAGAGCCGTGAGGACATCCCACCGGAAGCCGCAGGCATGGAGTTCGCGCAATGAGGTTCGCGCATTTCTTTGTCGACCGGCCGATCTTCGCCTCGGTGCTCTCCATCGTGCTGCTGATTGTCGGCGGCATTGCCTATTTCCAGTTGCCCGTCGCGCAATATCCCGAGATTGCGCCCCCGACCATCGTCGTGCGCGCCTCCTATCCGGGTGCGGATGCCGAAACCATCGCCAGCACGGTTGCGACGCCGCTCGAACAGGAGATCAACGGCGTGGAGGACATGCTTTACATGTCTTCCTATTCGACAGCGGACGGTTCCATGGCGCTCACCATCACCTTCCGGCTCGGCACCGACCTCGACAAAGCTCAGGTTCTCGTCCAGAACCGCGTTGGCATTGCCGAACCGCGGCTACCGGAGGAGGCCCGCCGCATCGGCATCACCACGGCCAAGAGCTCGCCCGATCTGATGATGGTCGTGCATGTACTGTCGCCGAACTCTCGCTACGACCAGCTCTACGTTTCGAATTATGCTCGCACCCGCATTCGCGACACGCTCGTCCGCCTCGATGGTGTGGGCGATGTGCTCATCTTCGGCGAACGCGAATATTCGCTGCGCATCTGGCTGGATCCGGAGAGGCTTGCAGCATATGGCATGACCTCCAGCGATGTGGTGCAGGCACTGCGGGACCAGAACGTCCAGGTGTCGGGCGGCTCAATCGGTGGCCCGCCGAGTTCCGGCACCAATGCATTCCAATATACGGTCACGACCGAGGGCCGTTTCTCAGATGCGCGGCAATTCCGCTATGTCATCGTCAAGGCGACTGCGGACGGTCGTCTCGTGCAGTTGCAGGACATTGCCCGTATCGAGCTCGGCGCGAAGGACTACGTCACAAACAGCTATCTGAACGGCAAACCGGCGGTCGCCCTCGGTATCTTCTCCCGTCCCGGAACGAATGCGCTGGCTGCCGCCGATTCGATCAAGACGACGATGCAGGACCTGTCGCAGGATTTCCCGCAGGGGCTCTCCTACGACATCGTCTATAATCCGACGGAATTCATCGCGGAATCGATCAACGAGGTCTACAAGACCATCGGTGAAGCTGCGCTCCTCGTGGCGCTGGTGGTCCTCGTCTTCCTGCAGTCCTGGCGCACGGCGATCATCCCGATCGTCGCGATCCCGGTGTCACTGATCGGCACCTTCGCCTTCCTGCTCGCATTCGGCTTCTCGCTCAACATGCTGACGCTCTTCGGCCTCGTGCTGGCGATCGGCATCGTGGTCGACGATGCGATCGTCGTCGTCGAAAATATCGAGCGAAATCTCGCGAAGGGCATGACGCCGAGGGAGGCGGCACATGTGACGATGAACGAAGTCGGCACCGCAGTCGTGGCAATCTCGCTGGTCCTCATCGCGGTCTTCGTCCCGACGGCCTTCATTCCAGGCATTTCCGGCCAGTTCTACCGGCAGTTCGCCGTCACCATTGCGGTCGCCACTGCCATCTCGGCGCTGAATTCGCTGACGCTGTCACCGGCACTTGCGGCGATCGTTCTAAAGCCGCACGAACATCATGAAAAACGGCGAAACCCGATTTCCCGGTTCGGCCGCGCACTTGCGAACGGCTTCAACACTGGCTTCGACAAGACAAGCTCGGGCTATTCGTGGGTCGTCCGGCACACGGTGCGGACCTGGACGGCGTGCGGAGTTGCGCTTCTCGTTTTCGCGGGCCTGCTTGGCGCCACCTATTATATGAGTACGATCGTGCCCCGTGGTTTCGTACCTGTCATGGACCAGGGCTACGCGATCGTCGTGGTGCAATTGCCGGAAGGCGCCTCGCTCGCGCGCACGGACGCCGTCATCCAGCAAGCATCGGAAATCATCAGGAATACGCCTGGCGTCAAGAACGCCGTTGCCTTCTCCGGCTTCAGCGGCGCGACTTTTACCAATGCGTCAAACGCCGGTGTTGTCTTTGCGGCTTTCGATACGTTCGAAAACCGGCTGGAGCACGGCCAGAACGCCAACCAAATCATAGGTCAATTGTACGGCAGCCTGCAGAGCATTCAGGAGGCTTTTATTATCGCCATTCCGCCGCCGCCGATCGCCGGCATCGGCAATGCCGGCGGCTTCAAGATGCAGCTCATGGATCGCGAAAGCGCCGACATGCGCCGCGTGCTGGGGATTGCCAATCAAATAATGGGCCAGGCAAACCAGACGGAGGGGCTCACAGGCGTCTTTAACACCTTCTCAACATCAAGCCCGCAATACTTCCTGGAGATCGATCGCGACAAGGCCCGCGCCTTGAACGTGCCGATCCCGAATATCTTCGACACGCTCTCCATCAATCTCGGCACGTCTTACGTCAACGATTTCAACGCCTTCGGCCGCGTTTACCAGGTTCGCGCGCAGGCAGATCAACAGTTCCGCATCGAGCGTGACAATATCCTTGCGCTCAAGGTGCGGTCGGCGACCGGCGCGCTTGTGCCGCTCGGTACGCTAGTCGACATCCGCGATACCAGCGGCCCTGCGCTTGTCCAGCACTACAATATGTATGTGTCGGTGCCGTTGCAGGGCAATGCCACCCCGGGAACCTCGACCGGCAGCGCCCTCGACAAGATGGAAGCACTCGCCGAGAACGCCCTTCCTGCAGGAACGACGTTCGAATGGACGGAGATCGCCTTCCAGGAAAGAAGCACCGGCAATACCGCGATCTATATCTTCGGGCTTTCGGTGATCTTCGTCTTTCTGGCGCTGTCAGCGCAATATGAAAGCTGGGTGCTGCCGCTGGCAATCATCCTGATCGTGCCGCTCGCGATCCTTGGGGCGCTGCTGGGAGTCCATCTCCGCGCCATGGACAATAACATCCTGACGCAGATCGGCCTCATCGTGCTGATCGGCCTTGCGGCGAAGAACGCGATCCTGATCGTCGAATTCGCAAGGCAAGCCGAAGAGGAAGGCAAGACGCCGGTGGAGGCGGCGATTGAAGCCAGCCATCTGCGCCTTCGCCCGATCCTGATGACCGCATTCGCCTTCATCTTCGGCGTCGTGCCGCTGATGATCGCGACGGGGCCAGGTGCGGAAATGCGCCAGTCGCTCGGCACCGCCGTCTTCTCAGGCATGCTCGGCGTCACGATCTTCGGCCTGTTCCTGACACCGGTCTTCTACGTCGTGCTGCGCGCCCGTCGGCGCAAGCCCGTCGAACCGGCACCAGCCGCGGCTGAAGGAGCAACCTGATTAGGAAGGGCGCCTTGCAAGCGGGCGGCGCTTGAGTTCTCCGTCCCACAGCAGCTTGCGCAGCGGCTTTTCGATCATTTCGTAGGCCGCGACACCGAGGAGCGTTCCGCTGCAGATAGCCACAACGACCGCAAGGCTGCCGGGGATGCCGAGGATGCCGGCAGCAACCTTGATTGCGACCGATATGGCGAGCGTGTGCCATAGGTAGATGGAATAGGATGCGTCGCCGAGATAGGTGAGCACCGGGACGCGGCCGATGCTGCCGTCTGCCTCCAGCGAGACCATGCCGAACACCAGCGCCATCGCAAGCGGCCCGCATATGAATTCGTCGAACTCGGCACCTATCAGGTGAATCGCCGCAAAACCGCAGAGTGCGGCGCCGACACAGGCAAGCCCGAGGCTGTTGCCAGCGATCCAACGCCGCAGCCACAGTTCGGCGATGATGACACCGCCGAGGAATTCCAGGATGATCGGCCGCGTGTAGGTGGCGAGCATCGGCGAAGACGGCTTCCATATGAGACCAATCAGGAAGAAGAAACCGAACGCCACGGAGAGGAAAAGCAGTCGCCACTGGCGCGGCAGGAACAACGCGCCTGCAAACAGGACATAAAAGAACATTTCGAAATTGAGCGTCCAACCCTGGACTAGGACCGGCCAGATCTCGCCGCTGCTCGGCGAGCGCACGGGAACAAAGGAGAGCGAGCCCAGGACATGGCCAGCGTCAAGCTTCAGGTTCGGAAACAATCCTGCCAGCGCTCCGCCGATCATGATGACCGTCACCAGCCAGTATGAAGGTGCGATACGGCGGATGCGGTCAAGAAGGAAGCGCTGCGGCGTCAGGGGCTTGCGGTCGCTGATCACCCACATGATGAAGCCGCTGATGACGAAGAAGACGTCGACGCCGGCGGAGCCAATCGCGAAATGCCCGCCGCTTCTTTCTGCCGCGTGGAAAACGACAACGGCCAGTGCCGCAAAGGCACGCAAATATTGGATCCCGTATAGGGTCTTCATGCATATCCCTCATCACGCCACGTTCGGCGGCGTACATGCAAAAAATCAGGAACGCACGGTCGCAGCAGATTGGTAACGCTGCAGGCCGGCCATCGCCGAGCGCTGGCGCGCGCCGACAAGTTTTCCCGCGGAAAAATAAAGAAGAAAGGTACCGACGTTATAGGGCGTCAGAACGTCGATCTCCACGAACGAACGGATCAGAAGCAGCACGGTGATACCGAAAAGAACATAGGATTCATCGTTGCGCACATCCTCGATCAGCCGGCGCAGATGCCCCCAGAGGGTCGCGATGATCGTGACAGCAAGGATGAGCACGCCGATCAGGCCGAGTTCGACGGCCGTCTCGATATAGGTATTATGAAAATGGAACCCGGCTCTCGAGGCGATGAAGAATTCCTTCCATAGCCGCTCGGGCTCTGCGAAGCCCTGAACCCAATAAGCCTGATAACCGATGCCGATGGCCGGGTTCTGCGCCGCAGCCTCGATACCCTGCTGCCAGAGATAGGTGCGGCCCGTCAGGGTCGAATCCTTGCCGAAGATGCCGAGCACCGCGTCGATAGCGCCCAGATAGACACCTGCTACTACCAGGATGACAGCCGCGACGCCGCCGCCGACCACCAGCAGCTTGCGCTGTTGCGGCGACAACATGAGCACGACGCGAAAGCCTATCAGCAGCGCGACGATCGCCGCCGTCGTGATGACCGAGGTGGCCGATTGCGAGGCAAGCAGGCAATAGGCCGCCATGAGCCCGACCACGCCCGACGCCATCATCCAGAGGCGTCGCTCGCCATAAATAAAGACGGCGGCAAAGGCGAAGATGATGCCCAGCGACGCATAAAAGCCGAGCTGGTTCTTCGACGCAAAGGCGCCAACGAAACTGTAGGTCCCGTCGAGCACGTCATATTCGTAGTAGCCGAAGAGGATCGAATAGAGCAGCACGATCGCCGCACCCGCCACCGATCCGAGCGTCAGCGTCCGGACATCAAGCACGCGCACGGCAATCAGCGCGCAGATCACCTGCGTCAGATACTGGATGCTCGCCCTCAGCGACACGCTCGGCACGGCCGACCAGAAGACGGAGAGGAAAGCGAAAGCGGCAAAGGCGAACAGCCAGATGAACCGGCTGTAGCTGCCGAGCACCTTGCGATAATTGACGGCGACGAGCGGCAGCCACAAGGCATAGTAAAACAGGATCGCCACCTGTCCGAAACGGATCGAGTAGGCGAAGCAGAAGAGCGAGAGCGCAACCGCCGGAATGGCGTAAAGCTCGTTCTCCCCCGGTTTTATCAGCAACGATTTGGCGATCCGCATACGGGTCTCCGCTATCTCATTGCAACCCCGGCGGTGACCCTGATCAGGTCGCCCGGCTGCAATGCGGTATTTTCCTGGACCGGAATTTCCTTCGACAGGCCGTCAACCTCCCGCACGATGGAATAGCTGATGCTCGCGGCATTCTGAGGATCGAAGCGGGCGGCGTCGTTCGATTGTGCCAGGGCTTCCGACATCAATGCATCGCTGGTCGCAATCTTCAGATTGAGTGTATCGAGTTCGGATTCCGTGTCTTGCAATTCCTGCGACAGTTTGGCGTCCCAGTCGTTCCGCAGGGTGATCTCGTCCTGATTGGCCTGGCTGATGTCCTGCTTGGCCTTCAAGATGTTGGTATCGATATCGAGAAGCGTTGCCTCGGTATCGGCGGCGCGCTGCTCGGCGGCCATCTTTCGGGCGCTGAGCGCAAGGCCTTTCTCGGCAAGGTTTTCGACTTTGTCGCGATCTTCCTTGGCAAGCTCGAGCTGGCGCGTTTGCGTCTCGGTCTTCTTGCCGAGAGACTCGATTTCGGCCTGCAACAGCGATTTCAGGTCGTCCAGTGCCTGAAGCTGCAGTGTGAGACGCTTCTTGCGCGTACTCATCAATGCCGTTTCGCTAGCAAGCAGGGCCTTTGCCTCGGGCAGATCCGTGAGTTCCTTCGGCATTTCGATCGCGTCGCTCTTGGCAATTTCCGCCTGCAGCCGAGCCTTGCGGGCAATGAGCCGGTTGCGTTCCGTCGTATAGACGACGGCATCGCCCTTGGCATTTATGAAGTCGCGGGCAAAGCGCTGGCCGGCATCGGCCCGCCGCAGGCCGCCAGCCAGGCTGACGGCCTTCACGACTGACAGATTGGGCGCGAAGGGATATTCGCCGGGGTTTTCCACATCGCCGGTCATGAAGACCGGCCGGAATTGAGCGAGCTCGACGGATGCCGACGGCCGGTCCTTGAGGCCGAACTGCTTCTGCAGCGCGACGCCGATTTCCTTCGCGATTGCATCCGTCGTCTTTCCGGAGGCTGGGAGGTCGCCTACGAATGGCAGTGAAAGGCTGCCTGAGGGGCCGATCGTGTAATCGCCACTCACCACTGACCAGTCGCGGATCGCGCCTTCCGCCGTTTGCCATTCGGCAACGCGGATGCGCAGCTTGTCCATGGTGCCGAGCTGGTAGTCGGCAGCCCGGGCAAAGCCGGAGGACCCGATCAATATGCCAAGCCCCGCAACGAAAGCGAGGCCGTGCATAAACGAATTTTCAAGCAAGTTGCGGCGCAACAGGATTTCTCTCATTCAGTCTTCCTCGTAAATCGGCACGGCAAGCCAAAAGCAGTACCGTACGTTACTTGGCGTATATGGAAGGCGGCTTCTCAGTAGCTGCCGCGCTGCATGCAGACGGCGGGAATCGTCTGTGCAATGATCTTCACATCGCGGATGAGCGACCAGTTTTCGACGTAGTGAGTATCGAAAGCAACGCGGGCAGCGTAGGACACATCATTGCGTCCGCTGATCTGCCAAAGGCCGGTAAGGCCCGGACGCGCCTGTAGATAGTAGACGGCTGAGGACTCGTAGAGCTCCAGTTCGTCAAGAACGACGGGCCGCGGCCCGACAACGCTCATTTCGCCGCGGAGAATGTTGATGAGCTGGGGCAGTTCATCAAGGCTGAGCTTGCGAAGCACGCTTCCGACCGCGGTCACCCGCGGATCGTTCTGCAGTTTTCGCGTTGCGCACCACTCTTCCATTGCCTTCGGGTTGTTGCGCAGATGCTCCTGCAGGACCTTGTCGCCATTGACGGCCATGGTCCGGAACTTCAGGCAACGGAACTCCTGGCCGTTGTGGCCAATACGGCGATGCCCATAGAAAGCCGGCCCCTTGTCGGAGAGCTTTACGAGCAGCATCACCATTAAAAATATCGGGCTCAGGAAAAGGAGCCCGAGCGAGGCAGCTGAGATATCGAATGCCCGCTTCATGATTCCGCCGGTCGGCGGAAACGCATTCGCATGAACCACGCCAAAGAATGGCGTATCGTCCGATCTCGTCGCAGACTTCATAGAGTTAACTCCACTTATGTTTGCCGTTTGGTCGGTATGCCCAGGCCGCTAAGCTAGCGCTGACGAATAAGGAGTGTATGGGCGGAATTTGTTTTTTTAAGCCACAATTTCATGGCGATTGTGTAACGGCCCGTTTCAGGCGTGTCTTGATCACATTTCTTTTTTTAAGGGTTCTCTAAATTTCATATTCAAAGCATGCAATGTTTTTGAATAGACTCTGTGCGGCGCACTAAAGGTCTTCGTATTTGCTTCGCATCGCAAAAAGATTGAAGAATAAATCTTTCTACGCCTTCCGGGTGACATTTGGCTAAGCCATGAGGGCACTACCCGGAGTAGGTCAACTATATTGTCTTATCGCCAATTTATTGCGTTGCACCATCAATTTTGCGCCGCACACTCAAATCGATTTAGATGAAAACTTTGTAATAAAAGTTGAACGCATTTGTCTCTCATGCGTTGGTTCGGTAGGCAAATGTGACGCAAAGTACTGCGTGCAATGTCAAAATTCGGACAACCTGGAGTAAAATCGACACATTTAGCTACCCGAATGCCCTCACGGCATTCCTTAACGAGGCGTCGTCGATTTTACCCAAAACGGGAAAGAAACCTTAAACCGAATACTGTAGAAAAGGGGCAATGGATGAAAAAGAATGTCCTCGTTCGGTTGAAACGAGGAGCCTTCTAAAATATACAAAGTAAAGGGTCCTTAGGGAGGAAGCCCGAATTCAATGACTGTTCATTGAACGAACCTCCCCAAGGGAGGCAAGGCTATGTATGCACCTCGCGTTTTCGTCAGCATGATCGGCGCTTTAGCCGTTTTTGCGGTTGCGACCTATTGGCTAAACGGCTCACTGACGACGACACTGATCGACACGGTGATCTGTGCGGTTCTCCTTCAAATCGGCTATTTCGGTTGCGTGCTTTTCCTCGTGTGGAAGGAAGCGAAGGCGCGCAACACGCAAGGCACCATGGCGGTATCCCATGTACCGTCCCGCAGCGACGACAACGAGAAGATTCCTGTCTCGCCCTTCAATGGCTCCGAGCCTTTCAACCGTTAAGAACAAGTCTTTTCGCGCGGTCAACGATAGCGCCGGAACGATCCCGTAAAATCTTTTGAAGGTTTTTTACATTGCCGCCGACGCGGCGACGTCCTAACTCTTGCGCGAGACAACGGAGGGTACGACGTGGTTGAAATGGCTCAGGCAAGTGTTTGCGTGATCATCGCCGCCAAGAACGCGGCCGATACGATCGGAATGGCTGTCGCTTCGGCTTTACGGGAAAAAGAAGTGGCTGAAGTCGTCGTCATCGACGACGGATCCAGCGATGGGACCGCCGGCGCCGCCAGATCTGCCGATGACGGCAGCAGTCGCCTGAACGTCGTTTCCTTCGAGAGGAACAGAGGCCCATCGGCCGCCCGCAATCACGCGATCGAAATCTCCACCGCGCCGCTGATCAGCGTTCTCGATGCCGACGATTTCTTTTTCGAAGGCCGGTTCAGCCGCATGCTTGCAGAGGATGACTGGGATTTCGTCGCCGACAACATTGCCTTTGTCGAGGCAGAGACCGTGATGCGCGCGCCTCAGCAACTCGACCATTTCCCGGACCGTCCCCTGTTTCTCGACCTGGTGACCTTCATCGACGGCAATATCTCGAAGCGGGGCGTCCGGCGCGGCGAAATCGGCTTCCTGAAACCGGTGATGCGGCGCGCGTTTCTCGATACTCACAAGCTGCGCTATCGCGAGGAGATGCGTCTCGGTGAGGACTACGACATCTACGTCCGGGCCCTGGCAAACGGCGCGCGCTACAAGGTGATCCATAGCTGCGGCTACGGCGCCGTCGTGCGTGGCAACTCGTTGAGCGGCAGCCACCGGACAGAGGACCTCCGCAAGCTCTACGAAGCCGACCAAGCGATTCTGGCCAGCGGCAGCCTGACGCCGGAAGCCGCCGCGGCCGTCCGCCGCCATGAGAGGCATGCCCGCGGCAAATATGAGCTTCGCCATTTCCTCGATATCAAGAGGCAGTCGGGCGCTGGTGCGGCCTTGCGCTACGCCTTCGCCCATCCTTTCGCCGTTCCGGCGATTGCCAGCGGCATCTTCATGGACAAAACGGAACGGTTCCGCAGCCCCGGTGGAGTCGAGATCGCCACCAGAGGCGCCGGCGGCCTCAGATATCTGCTGGCCTCACCGGCCGAATAGCCAGCGCTACTTCGAAAGCTTGCCGCCGGCGATCTGAAGAGCGCTCGCAAACAGGGCCGGATCGCGCCACGCCCAGCGGGCCAGCATTTGGAAGTCCGGCAGGCGGCGCCTGCGCACCAGCCGCGCCTGGCTCCAGAGCGCCTGCTTCCGCGCCCGGTTCTTGTAGGCCTTGATGGTCTCAATTTCGACCGGGCGCTTCGAAAAGCGGCTTTCAAGCCGGTCGAGCGCCATCCAGGTGATGAACTGCTGCTTGAGAAACTGCGGTGAATCGTTGTCGACGCCGTGAAAGATATTGATGCCCTCGCCGCGCAAGGCCCCCGGCTCCACGCAAAGAAGAACGCGCCGCGCCGCAAGCATGCAATCGCAGAAGAACAGCACGTCCTCCGCCGCCAGCCGCAGCGCAGCGTCGAAGCGCACCTTCTCGATCAGCGGTCGGCCGATGACCATGCACGACATGTGGAGGAAGGCCCAGTTCTTGAGCATCACGCTGGCAATATCCGGAATCTCAAGCAGAAGTGGGTGTTCGCAAAGGCGTACCGCCTTTTCGCTGGCCTCCAGGTCGGCGATGCTGAAATGATAATCGAATTCCTCGCCGCCGTGGATCGACGCCCAATAGCAGTCGGCATCGAACCTCTGCAGCGCATCATAGGCATTCTGCAGGTGTTCGTGCGTCCACAAGTCGTCGGAATCGAGGAAGGCTGCGAAGCGCGTTGCCGCCGGAACATTGTCGAGGCCGGTATTACGCGCCCCGCCCGGTCCCGCATTCGCCTGCTTCACGACGGCAATCCGCGATCTCTGCTCTTCGACAAGCGGATTCAACTCGTCCTCGGCGGGATAAGGCGACTGATCATCGACGACAATCACATCGAAGTCCTGAAAACTCTGCGCAAAGACCGAGGCCAACGCGCGGCGAAGAATGCCGTCCTCGCGTTGATAAAAGGGGATAATGATCGTAAAGGTCGCCATTCTTTCTCCTGAAGAGCCGTCCGGTGGGCACATAGGGCCGACACCGCACCAAGCAAGTTGCTGCACTGCGAAATGATCAAGGTCATTCCGGCCGAAATTTGTCAAAGACCGTTGGCGGTCGCAAACAGCCATGTGCCGAATAAACCCATTGGCGTAGCGAAAGCCACATTTCAGCCACATTCAAGCGCCCGGCATCGCGGGAAAGGGATAGACTCCTTCACCAAACGAAAAAAACTTTTCCGCCGCAGCGGGCGTCATAGCCTCACCAATTTGAATTTATGATGACTTTCCGAAATACGTTGGCCCATCGGCGTTTCAGTAGGTTCTCTTAAAGCCAAACACGATAAAACCCGTGGCCGCAACCGTTAAAATCAGCCGTCCCGAAACGGGATCGCCGATCACTTTTTGCTGCAGTGCCATATTTTCTTCCGTGAAAACGCTCTAGCTTTTGGTCTGCGGGCTCGAGTCTGCTCTCGTTGAAACGGTCGCAAGGGGAGGTGCGACCCAATAGGGGTGACTGATAACGTGAACGTTGACGCCAACGTATCCTCGCGGATCAACCTGATGCGCATCGTGCTCATTTCGGGCATCGTGTTCGTCCATATACCGTTTGACCCTGCCAATACGCCGTTCAACGGAAACTACGGTTTCTTCGACTGGCTGCGGGTCTTCCTGAGCGAAGCGCTCTTCCGCGTCGGGGTTCCCTGCCTCAGCGCCATTTCCGGCTACCTGCTGTTTCGCGGCGGGACGGAGGGCTTCAACTATGGGAAAACCGTGCGCACGAAAGCGCAGACCGTCTTCCTGCCGTTTCTCATCTGGAACACCGCGTTCTTTGTCGCTGCGCTGGCAATGCTGAGCGTCGGCATTGGTGACGGCTACGTCGTAAGCCCTTGGACGGCATCGGTACGCGATCTGCTCAGCCAGCTCTTTGCGGCAGAGGAATTTCCCACCAACATCCCGCTTTACTTCCTGCGCGACCTCTTCGTCTGCGTCCTGCTTTCGCCGCTGCTTGCCTGGCTCATCCGGCGCGTTCCCCTGCTGACATTGTCGACTTTGCTGTTGCTCGCGCTCATTCCGGAAATGTCGCTCTACATCGTGATCAAGCGCTCGATCCTCTTCAGCTTCGCATTTGGCATCTATGCGAGCCTCTACAAGATTGACATCAAGGCACTCGACCGCTTTGCACCACTTGGCGTGGCGGCTCTGCTTGCCGCTTCGGCACTGCTTGCGACCGCGATCTACATGACCGGTCCGTCAATGCCGGACTGGGTGGAGCTTTGCCGCAATGCGCTGGCAATCGGCGGAGCCGCCGGCTTCTGGATGCTTTCGGCGCCGCTGATCAAGACCTCCCTCGGCCAGCGTCTTTCGAAGACCGGAAGCCTGAGCTTTTGGATCTTCTGCGCACATTATCCTTTGCTCGTCCTATTCTTCATGATTTGGGAAAAGACGGGCATCGGCTTCTATCCGCTCTTTTTCTGCGGCTCGCTTCTGGTGCTTTTTCCAGTGCTTGCGCTTTCCAACAACTTCGTCCGCAACAACGCGCCGCGCCTCTACGCCGTGCTGACCGGCGGACGGACCAAAAAGAGCTCTCAATCCGCTTTCCGCCGGAAGGTCCCGGCAGAATTCGCTCCACAGCAAAGGTGAGACATGACGGCCAAAATCGCCCATGCGCGACTGCTTTGCCAGAGTATGACGATCGGCGCCCTTATCCTCGGCGCCCTCCCCGCACATGCCCAGCAGGCAACGAGCAAATCCTTCGTGGATGATTTCGACAAGATCGACCGCAGCATCTGGTATGTATCCGACGGCTGGAACAACGGCGCCCACCAGAACTGCACCTGGTCGAAAAACCAGGTGAAGGCCGAGGGCGGCATGCTGCAGCTGACCTTCGCCGAGGGTAAATCCAAGGACCGCAACTATCTCTGCGGCGAGATCCAGACAAAAAAGCGCTTCAGCTACGGCACCTATGAAGCGCGGATCAAGGCTGCAACCGGCAAGGGCCTGAACTCCGCCTTCTTCACCTATATCGGCCCTGCCGACAAGCAGCAGCACGACGAAATCGACTTCGAGGTGCTCGGCAAGGACACGTCGACTGTCCAGGTGAACCAGTACATCAAGGCCAAAGGCGGCAACGAAAAGCTCGTGCCCGTCGGCCAGGGGGCCGACCAGAGCTTCAATGACTACGCGTTCGTCTGGGAGCCGGGCCGGCTTCGCTATTATCTGAACGGCAAGCTCGTCCAGGACGTCACCGACCCGTCCAAGATCCCCCAGAACCCGCAGAAGATCTTCTTCAGCCTCTGGGGAACCGACAAACTTGTGAACTGGATGGGAAAATTCGCCTATACGCAACCAACGACGATGGAAATCGATCGGATGGCCTACACGGCTCCGGGCGACAAATGCCAGTTCGAGGGTTCGATCGCCTGCACGCTCAATTGAGCGTAGTGAAACTGCCGAAAGATTGCACAGCACACCCCGAAACGGACTCCGGTGATATCCGGGATAGCGCAAGGAGTATTGATGCTCAAAGTCCTCTATCTGGCGCATGATCTGGCCGATCCCGCCGTGCGCCGCCGCGTGCTGATGCTGACTGAAGGCGCTGCCTCGGTGACGCTGGCCGGCTTCCGGCGCGGCGAGAACGCGCTTGCCGCCGTCAACGGCCTCACGCCGATCGAACTCGGGCGGACCGCCGACGCCAAATTTGGCCAGCGCATAAGCGCCGTCGCAAAGGCGGTCGCTGGACTGCGGGGCCTGCTGAAGGGTATCGAACGGCCAGACGTGATCATCGGGCGCAATCTGGAATCGCTCGCAGTCGCCGATCGCGCCAGCCACCTCTTCGGCGGTGTGCCGATCGTCTATGAGTGCCTTGATATCCATCGCCTTCTCGTGAGCGACGGCATGGCCGGAAAGGCGGTCGGCCTTGCGGAAGCCTATTTCGGGCGAGAGGCGAAGCTGATTCTGACGAGTTCGCCCGCCTTCATCGCCAACTATTTCGTTCCGCGCTCGGCTCTCAAGGCGCCGATCATGCTTGTCGAGAACAAGGTCCTCGCGCTGAACGGCATGCCGGAAGCAACCCCGCTCCGCCTGCCGCCAGCCGAAGCCGAGCCCTGGAAAATCGGCTGGTTCGGCGCGCTCCGCTGCCGCAAGTCGTTGCAACTGCTTGCCGATTTCTCCCGTCGGATGAATGGCCGCGTCCGCGTCGTGCTGCGCGGCCGGCCGGCCTATTCCGAATTCGCGGATTTCGACACCTTCGTCGCCAACGAACCCTATCTGACCTTCGAGGGGCCGTATAAGAACCCGGAAGACCTGTCGGCAATTTACAGCGATGTCCACTTCTCCTGGGCGATCGACTTCTTCGAGGAAGGCCTCAATTCCAGCTGGCTGCTTCCCAACCGCCTCTATGAAGGCTGCCTCTATGGCAGCGTCCCGATAGCGCTCGCTAGCACTGAGACAGCTCGCTTCCTCTCCCGCAAGGAGATCGGCCTGACGCTGCACGACGCCTCTGTCGAAAGCCTTGAGGCGCTTTTCGAAGGCCTCACCGGCGAGCGTTACGGCTCGCTTGCAGCGGCCGTCGCTGCTGAAGACCGGAAGAGCTGGCTCGCCGACCGCAGCGATTGCCGCACCTTAGTCGACAATCTGTCCCGCCTTGTACCGTCCGCCGCCGAAGCGCACGCGGCCAATGCCTCTAGCCCCGCAACAGCAGTTCCAGAAGGGTTGACTGCAATGATGACTGATGTTTGTTCCAGCGTCGCCTGCCTCATCATCATTCCCTGCCTGAACGAGGCAAAGCACATCGAACCCCTGATCGAAAAGCTCGGTTCGGCGCTCGATCAGCTGAATGCCCGCATCGTCGTCGCAGACGGTGGCAGCACCGACGGCACGCGCGAAATCGTCGGCCGCATCAGCGAAACCGACCCGCGCGTCATCCTTCTCAACAACCCCCGCCGCATCCAGAGCGCAGCCATCAATCTCGCAGTCAAGACTTTCGGCCGCGACTACGAATACCTGATCCGGATCGACGCCCATGGCGATTATCCGACGGATTTTTGCCAACGACTCGTCGAGGAAGCCGAGCTTACCCAGGCGGATTCGGTCGTCGTCTCCATGGAAACGATCGGATTCGGCATGTTCCAGAAGGCCACCGCCTTCGCGCAGAACTCCAAACTCGGCAATGGCGGCTCGAAACATCGCGGGGGGGCCAAGGGCCATTGGACCGACCACGGCCACCATGCGCTGATGCGTATCGCAGCCTTCGAGACCGTCGGCGGCTACGATGAAACATTCAGCCATAATGAGGACGCGGAATTAGATTACCGTCTGAAAAAGGCGGGTTTTGGCATCTGGATGACCGATAAGACGCAGATGATTTATTATCCAAGATCAACCGTTGGAACGCTTTTCCGGCAATATCTCGGCTATGGCCGGGGCCGTGCGAAGAACATTCTGAAGCATGGCAGCATGCCGAACCTGCGCCAGATGCTGCCGCTCGCGGTGGTGCCGGTCTTTATCGGCGCGTTTCTGGCCGTGCTGAGCTGGATTGCGGTCATTCCGTTCAGCCTCTGGGCCGCCGCCTGCGTCGGCTACGGTTTCTGGATGGCGGTCGGCCAGCGTAATCCGTACGGGCCGCTTGCCGCACTCTCGGCCATGGTGATGCATTTCGCTTGGTCGGCCGGTTTCTGGATGGAACTCTTGAACTTCCGCAACCGCAAGACGTCTTGATGAAGGACCAACGCATGCAGATCGATATCGGCGTTTGCACCTATCGCCGCGCCTCGTTGGACGAGGCGCTGCTTTCGCTTGGCGTGCTTGCGATTCCCGAGAATGTCAGCCTGCGCATCATCGTTGCCGACAATGATGTGACGCCGAGCGCACAAGGACGCGTCGAAGCGCTCCGCTCGACGATCCCGCACGAGATCGCCTATGTGCACTGCCCGGCATCAAACATCTCGATTGCCCGCAACGCCTGCCTCGAAAACGCCACTGGCGATTTTCTGGCTTTCATCGACGACGATGAGGATGCCTCGGAAAGCTGGCTGGTGGAGCTGCTGAATGGGGCGGAAAAGACCGGCGCCGATGCGATCCTCGGCCCGGTCCGGAGCGTCTACTCGTCAACCGCTCCTGCCTGGATGCGAGACGGCGATTTTCATTCGACCCTGCCGGTCTGGGTTGGCGGCGAAATCCGCACGGGCTACACCTGCAATGTGCTGCTCCGCCTCGGCTCCGAACATGTGAAGGGCCGCCGCTTCAATCTGGCGCTTGGAAAGACGGGCGGCGAAGACACCGAATTCTTCAGCCATATGCACCGGGACGGAGGACGCATCGCCTACGCCCCCGAAGCGCATGTCTATGAGGCGGTACCGGAAAAACGGGCGGAGCTTTCCTGGCTCGCGAAACGCCGCTTCCGCTTCGGCCAGACGCATGGGCGCCTGCTGCAGGAAAAGCATCGGGGACTTGACCGCCTGAGACAGATCGGGTTTGCCACGGCAAAGGCCGGCTATTGCCTGGGCGTGGCGCTCATCTGCATCCTGGCTCCCGTTCCGCGCTATCGTTACGCACTTCGCGGCGTGATGCATCTCGGCGTCGTCAGCGGCCTGCTCGGCGTGCGCGAGATCCGCCAATATGGCGCAGCAGAGGGGACTGCATGACGAAAGAGCTGCCAGACATCAGCTTCATTATGGCTGCTTACAATGCAGCGGAAACGCTTTCGAAGGCGATCGAAAGCGCGCTGGCGCAGACAGGCGTGACCGTCGAGGTCATCGTTGCCGACGATTGCTCGAGCGATGACACGCGCGAAGTGGCGCAAGGCTATGCGGAAAGGAATGTCCGCCTGCTCGCCCTCGAAAAGAACGGCGGACCTGCCGCAGCACGCAACGCAGCCATGGCCGCAGCAACGGGCCGGTGGCTTGCCGTGCTCGATTCCGACGATGCGATCGAACCGGGGCGGCTGGCCAGGCTGATTGCCCGCGCCGAGAAAGCCGGCGCGCAGATCGCAGTCGACAATCTGCGGGTGATCCGCGCCGATGGTACGCCGCCGGAAACGATGTTCTCCGAGAGCATGCTCGCAGCCATGCCGGAACTGACGCTGCCCGTTTTTATTCGCTCCAATGCGCTTTTCCAGACGACGCATAATTTCGGTTATCTCAAGCCCGTTTTCGAACGCGCTTTCATCGAGCGCCATGCACTGCGCTTCGACGAGAATCTGCGGATCGGCGAGGATTATGTATTCCTCGCCTCCGCGCTGGCGCTTGGCGCGCGCTGCGTGGTCGAGCCGGTTGCCGGCTATGACTACAATATCCGCGAGGGTTCCATCTCCCGCATGCTGGAGCTCCGGCATATCGAGGCGATGATGGAAGGAGACAGGGTCTTCCTCGGCAAGCACACGCTCGATGTGAAGGCTATGGCTGCGCAGAAATTCCGGGCACGCAGCCTGCGGCAGGCGAGATCGTTCCTTCTCCTCGTCGAAAGCGTCAAGAACAGATCGATCTCCGGCATGATCAAGGCGGCATGGAGCGATCCTATTGCCCTCCGCCACCTCAAGATGCCGATCGCTGTCCGCCTCAACAGATTGGCCGCGGCATTCCGCAATCTCGCTGGCCTCAAGACAGACATTCCAACATTCGGTGGCGCACCGCGCACGCCCAAAGGATGACCTCATGAACCAACGAAACCTGACCCTGCACAGCACCGTACCGAAAGCGTCCGACGATTCCGACAGCTTCATCGATATCGATCGGCTGATTGCGATCCTGTTTCGCCGCGCTGGTTCGATCGCGCTTTGCGTCGTCGCGTTCGTGGCGCTTGCTGCCATCTATCTGATCCTTGCGACATCCGTCTACACGTCGATGACGCAGATCCTGCTCGATGACAGCATGACCAAATACGCCGAGGATGAGGCGCCTGCCGCCAGCGCCCAGCAGGTGGATATGCAGATCGCGAGCGCCGTCGAGATCCTGAAGTCGAACGAGTTGGCACTGAGCGTCGTTGACGCCCAGAACCTCTCGGAGAACGACACCATCCTGAACCCCGGCATGTCGCCGGCCGAGCTCGTGAAGTCCGGCGTGAAGCTCGTTGCGAGCGCCCTGACACCGGGCGGCCCGCCTGTCACCGAGGGGGATGCACGTAACGGCCGCCGGCAGAAGGCCGCGGCCATGCTGCAGCAGGCGCTGGCTGTGGAACGCGTTTCCCGCAGTTCTGTGATCGCCGTCTCCTTCCGCTCGACCGACCAGATGCTGGCGGCAAGGGTCACAAAGGCCTATGCCGACGCCTATCTGAACGACCAGCTCAACGCGAATTTCGACGCAACCGAACGCGCCTCCGTCTGGCTGCAGGAACGTCTTGCCGATCTCCGCGACCGCTCGCAACAGGCGGCACTCGAAGTCGCAAAATTCAAGACGGAAAACGGCCTGACGTCGGCGAATGGCGAACTGATGTCCGAGCAGCAGCTTGCCGACCTCAACAAGCAACTCATCGTCGCGCAGGCTGACGCGGCCAGCGCCTCGGCCCGTTACAATCAGTTCAAATCGATTGTCGACCAAGGTCCGGAAGGTGCGGTCAACAACGCCGCGATTTCCTCCGGCCAGACCGACAATTCGGTGATCCAAGACCTCCGTACACGTTACATCGGGGTCACCCGCCGCGAGCAGGAAATCGCCACCAATTTCGGTGCCGATCACCCGCAGGCGGTGCAGCTCCGCACGGAAAAGGAAGACCTGACGCGTCAGATATTCCAAGAGCTCCAGCAGCTTACCTCCAGCTACCGCAACGAGTTCGAGGTCGCCAAATCTCGCGAGGAGTCGCTGCGGGAAAATATCCGGCACCTGACCGGAAAGAACTCTGAGTCCGACAAGTCGATCGTCAAGCTCAACGATCTCGAACAGCGGGCGACCGCGCTGAAGACGCTCTATGAAGCCTATCTCGGCCGTTACGAGGAGGCTGCGCAGCAGCAATCCTTCCCGATCGCCAAGGCGCGCGTGATTTCCGAAGCCGGTATCCCCACGGCGCCGTCGAGCCCCAAGAAGACGATGACGCTCGGTCTGGCGATCGTCCTCGGCCTGATGGCGGGCGGCGCGCTGACGGCATTCCAGGAATTCCGCGAACGCTTCTTCCGCGTCGAGGGCGACGTTCGCTCTATCCTGGGTCTGAAGTTCCTCGGCTATCTGCCGCTGGTCGGCAAATTGCCGAAGGAACGCAAGGTCTTCCAGCCGCGCAAGACCCCGCTACCACAGACCGCGGAAGCGCCGGATGACGGCGCAAGCTTCGAGCGCATCATGCGCATTGTCCTCGAAGCGCCGCGCTCGGTCTTTGCCGAAACGCTTCGCAACGCCAAGCTTGCAAGCGACGTCATGTTCCAGGGCAAGAGCGACCGCGTCATCGGCGTCGTCTCCGCCCTTCCCGGCGAAGGCAAGTCGACGACCGCCGCAAACTTCGCAGCGCTGCTCGCCTCAAGCGGCAAGCGCACGCTGCTGATCGACGCCGACCTTCGCAACCCGGGCCTGACGCGCATGTTGAAGACCCCGCCGCAGCAGGGTCTCGTCGAGGCGGTACTTGGCGAAGTGCCGTGGGCAAGTGCCGTCAGGGTCGACAGCCGCACCAAGCTCGCGATCCTGCCGGTCGTTTCGAACGACAACCTGATGCACACCAGCGAGCTTCTTTCCTCGCAGGGCATGTTCAACCTGATGGAAAATGCCCGCAAGATGTTCGACTACATCGTCGTCGACCTTGCACCGCTCGGCCCGGTCATCGACGCGAAGGCCTTCGCCCCACAGGTGGACGGCTTCCTGTTTGTGACGGAATGGGGCCAGACGCCGACCAACATGGTCCGCGACATCGTGAATGCCGAACCACAGATAAAGCAGAAGATTCTCGGCGTCATCCTCAACAAAACGGATATGTCGGAACTCGGCAAGTTCAGCAATTTCGGCGGGACGGAACGCTACCACCACAAATATGTCAGCTACTACACGGACGAGATTCCGGCAAAGCGGCAGTCGGCCGAGGCCTGATCATGTGGAGAAGAGGTGAACTTGGCCTCGCCACAGGCGAGCGACGCTCAGCCGCCCGCTCTTGAAGGCCCGCGTGTCGAGATTAAGCCGCCTCGGCTGGACCTCCGGCTCGTTGCATGGCGTATGGCCGTGAACGATAAGCTTCGGCAGCGGGATGCCGCTGTCGAGGAACCGCTCGCGGATAAAGACGAGATCCTCGTCGCTCTGCCTCTCGATCGTAGAACTTGGATCGATCCCGGCGTGGACGAACAGAACATCCGGCGTGTCGACAAGGATTGGCAGCGTCCGCATGAAATCGATGTGCTGGCGCGGCAGCGATTGGCGAATGAAGCCGTCAAGTTTGGCCGCCGTCGGGAAGATCAGCGGCAGATGCTCTGCATCGAGACCGTAGGAGCGCAGCAGCGAATCGGCGCCCATGCGTATCCATTCGGAAAACGAAATCTTCCCGTCGATATAGTCGAGCATCATGATTTCGTGGTTGCCGGTCAGGCAAATGCGGTCGAAATTCTCCGGCGGCGACCCCATCAGATGCGAGATCACCTGCGCTGACGACGGGCCACGGTCGATATAGTCACCAAGCATGATGATGAGCTTGCGCCCTGGCAGGCGTGCTGCATCCTTCACGATCGTATGTTCGGCCATCTGCAGCAGGTCATGACGCCCGTGGATGTCGCCTATGGCATAGATCGGCCTGTCGCGGGGATCGAGCTCAAGGCGTTGCCGGGCAGGCGATAGCATCATGGGAACCTCTTGGTCGGCTGCAAACGGATGAGCCATAATCAATCCTGCGCCTGACTGAAAGTCGCGCCGTTGAGAATTGCCGGGTTTGTGGGATAGTCAGGCATCGCCATCTTTATCAAGCTGGCAAGAAAATTCAAACCATACTGATTTTGTAGAAAAACCGACCTTATCATCCCGGTTTTGATCCATCACTTCTATCATCTTCGAACAAGAGTACGACAGATGGGAACCGTATCGCAATTTCACGACCGAACGCGGCCGGTCGCACAGCGCATCGGAAGCGAGGAAGAGGCAATCAATACGGCGCGCAGCCTTGCCGCCGTGTTCCAGCGGCAGTCGAGCGAGCGCGACATCAATCGCATACTGCCCTATCAAGAAATCGACGCGCTTTCACAATCCGGCCTTGGCGCGATCACGGTCCCACCCGAATATGAAGGGCTGGACGTCACCAATTCGCTGCTCGCCGAAATCGTTGCGATTATCGCTGAAGGCGATCCCTCGATCGGCGAATTTCTCGAAGTTCATTTTACGGTGCTCGATGGATTGCGGCAGCAGGCCGGCGAGGAGTTGCAGCGCGCCCTCTTTGCGCGGGTGCTCGCCGGCGATCGCTTTGCCGCAACCGTATTCCCCGATACTGCCGCAGTCAGTTCCCGCGGTCTCGGGTATCGACTAAATGGTCGCAGCACGTCTTCGCCCGCGGTGCTCTTCGCCGATTGGATTGCGGTCGGAGATGATCAGAGCACGCTTTACCTCCCCTGCGACAGCGAAGGCCTTCAGTTTGTCGATGATTGGGACGGCCTTGGGCAGCGCACCAACGGCACAGCCGCCATCGTGGCCAGCGACGTGCATGTCAACGCGGACGCGGTCGCGCCTGCCGCGACTGCGCCGTCGGCGATCGGCGAATTGCAGCATGCGGCCGTCGATCTTGGGATCGCGCGCGCGGTTCTTTCCGCGGATGCCGGCGCGGCACAGGCAAGCGACATCGGCAAGCTTGCGATCGCCATGGAGACGGTTGCGGCGCTTTTGGAAAGGGCCGGCCGGAAGCTCGACATCGCGCAGATCAATATTGGCGGCCGGGCGGTCGAAGATGCCTATTTCTCCGCCACCGCCGCGCGTGCTGCCGCAAGCGAACTGGCGATAAATGCCTCGACCCTGGCTTTCGAACTGGCAGGAAAAAACGCTGCAAGCGTCGGCCTCAATCTCGACCGGCATTGGCGAAACGCCCGCATCCGCGCGCTGGGAACATCCGCCGATGTTCTTCATCAGCGCGCCGCCCATCATTTGCGAAAGGATCGGTAGAGCATCAGCCCGCGGCGGAAACCGGCGACGTTTCATCGACTCCATCGCCAAGGTTGTCGCCCTTCGCGACGAATTGATCGAGCGTCATGTTGTCGAGGATATCGGCGATCGCGTCTCGCACCTCGGTCATCGAGCGGCGCACATGACAGGTTTCCGGGTTAGAACAGTCATCGCAGGCTTCATAAGCTGTGCGGCTTGCGCAGCGAATGGGGGCCAGCGGGCCGTCGAGCGTGCGGATGACGTGACCGATGCGGATTTCCGACGCCGGCCGTGACAGCGAATAGCCGCCGCCCGGCCCCTTCTTGGAGCGCAGGATACCGACATTGCGGAGTTCCAGAAGGATCGTATCGAGAAACTTTTTCGGGATATTGTTGCGCGCGGCGACATCGTTGATGAAGGCGGTTTCGCCCGGCGCAAGACGCGCCAGATCAACCAGTGCCTTCAATCCATATTTTCCCTTTTTGGTCAGCATGTTCGATCGCCCCGCAGAACCCGCGCAGTGCCTTCTTCTATCCATACAGATAGCGTCGAAAACGTGAGCGCACAGTAAATAGCTATTATTTATATAGGTTAAGTTCGAGTTTCTGGCTCTCCCTAAAAATCAGGGCTCGCATTTGCGACGTGCCAACCTTCAAGGACAACAACAAATCCTTCAAAGTCATCGAGGGCAACTCCTTCGTGGTCAACTACCTTGCGCGTCATCGCGTGCAAGGAAATTGGCGATCTCGTTTTTGCTCCCTAGAAAACCAGCTGCACCTTGCACGCAGCCGAGCGGTCACCGGCCTGCTCGAAAGCCTCAAGGGCACGATCGAGCGGAAAGCTGTGGCTGATGATCGGGCGAACGTCGATCTGCCGGCCGGCGATCAATGCCACGGCATCCGCGAATTCCGGATGAAAGCGCTGCGAACCGTGAATATGCAGCTCCTTGCCGACAAGAGCGTTCAACGGAATGGCGATGTCCCCGGTCACGCCCACCTGCACGATGGCGCCGCGCGGCTTGACCGACGCGATGGCAAAGCGGATTGCGGGTGCTGCGGCGGAACACTCGAAAGCGAGGTCGAAATAGCCCTTGCCGGCTTCGTATGCCGCCAGCGCGTCCTGATCTTTCGCATTGATCGTCTTGCCGGTACCCATGGCGCCTGCGCGCTGCAGTGCTGCATCAGCGAGGTCGGTGACGACGATTTCCGCAGCCCCATGATGTCTTGCGGCGGCAACGACGAGGCATCCGATCGGCCCGGCGCCGGTGACCAGCACCTTCTTTCCGGCGATATCGCCCGCGCGTGAAGCCGCATGCAGGCAGACGGCGAGCGGTTCGGCACAGGCTGCTTCGGCGGCACTGACCTCCCCGGAAACGGCAACGCATTGCACTGCCGATACGACCAGCCACTGGCGAAACATGCCTTGCTCATGCGGGAGCCGCATGGCGCTGCCCATGAAACGCATGTTGAGGCAGTGGATCGGCTGCCCGCACTCGCAATATTCGCACGATCCGCACGGCTGGCTCGGATTGACGGCGACGAGGGTGCCAGGAGGCAAGGCCACGCCAGCGCCCGCCTTCTCGACGAAGCCGGATGCTTCGTGGCCGGGAATGATCGGCTCGCGCACACGCACCGGCCCAAAGCCGCCATCCTGGTAGTAGTGCAGGTCGGAGCCGCAGATCCCCGCAACCGCCATGCGCAAGAGCACTTCGCCTTCCCCGGGTTCCGGCACCGAGCCTGCCTCGACCCTCAGGTCCCGTGGTCCGTAAAGCCGGGCAAAACGCGTCTGCATGCGTACCTCCGTGATTACTTCAACAACCCGAGCTGCTGCGGCAGCCAGAGCGAAACCGACGGAATAAAGGTGATCAGGATCAGCGCGATGAACAACGGAACGAGCCAAGGCAGGATCGCCATGGTCGTGCGCTCGACGGAGAGCTTTGCCACCCGCGACAGGACGAACAATACCATTCCGAGTGGCGGATGCAGCAGGCCGATCATCAAATTGAGCGTCATGATGAGGCCGAACTGCACGGGATCGATCTGGAACTGCATCACGATCGGCAACAGGATCGGCACGAGGATGGTGATCGCAGCGATCGTATCCAGGAAGCAACCGACGAAAAGCATCAGCAGATTGACGAGGATCAGGAACACCCACTTGTTGTCGGTGATCGAAAGGATCGCCGTCGATAAGAGCTGTGCTGCCTGGCTGACCGTCAGCAGCCAGGCAAAAACCGAGGCCGCCGTGACGATGAAAAGGACCGAGGCCGTGGTCTCGATCGTATCGAAGCTCGCCTTGGCGAGCGTTGCGAACGTCATCGTGCGGTAGCGCACCAGCCCCAGGAAAAGCGACCAGAGCACCGCCGCGACCGCCGCCTCCGTCGGCGTGAACCAGCCCATCGTCATCCCGCCGATGAGAATGACCGGCGTCATCAGCGCCATGACGGCGGAAAAACTGAAATACCAGTCCAGCGCCAGAAGCGCTGCAAGCGCAATGCCGGCCGACACGTTCATCGACAAGCCGGCAAGCATCATGAGATAGATCGCGACGGGAACGAGCAGCACCACGACGATTTCCAGCGACGCCGACAGCAGTTGCTTCACATCGAAGGGCGCGTCTGAACCCCAGCTCCGCGCATAGGCGAAGCCGGCCACCGTCACCATCATCAGAATGGTCATGACGATTCCGGGCAGGATGCCGGCCATAAACAGCGCGCCGATCGATACATTCGCCATCATGCCGTAGATGACGAAGGGCAGAGACGGCGGAAAGATCGGGCCGAGCGTCGCCGAGGCCGCGGTGACGCCGACGGCAGCTTCGACCGGATAGCCATGGTCCTTCATCGCCTTGATCTCGATCGTACCGATGCCGGCGGCATCCGCAAGCGCGGTTCCCGACATGCCAGAGAAGATGACCGAGCCGATGATGTTGACCTGCGCGAGCCCTCCCTTCATCCAGCCGACGAGGGCAACCGCAAACGAATAGATGCGGCCTGTTACGCCAGCCGAATTCATTAGGTTGCCGGCAAGAATGAAGAAGGGAACGGCAAGCAGCGGAAAGCTCTCGACGCCGGCGATCATGCGCTGGGCGACGATGATGTCGGGCGCGACGCCATAAAGGACGATATAGAGCACCGAGGCGGACGCCATCGAGATGGCGACCGGCACGCCGATGACCATCAGCAAGAGAAAGGAGCCGACGAGCAGGAGCATTTGATCAATCCTCGATTTTCTGGAATTCCTCAGGCCGTTCCAGAACGGAATAGCCGCGGCGCATATTGGCCACGGAGACCATGATGGCGCGCAGCAGCATCAGGACGAATCCGGCAAAGACGCTATAGAAAACGATGTTGCGGGGCAGCGCGATCGTCACCATCTCCTCGCCGGCGACGATCTGTACATAGCGCCACATCAGATAGCAGGCGTAGGCAAAGAAGCCGATGCGCACGACATCGACGAAGGTGGCAAGAACCCTCGCCAGACGCGCAGGCATATAGTGGTAGAACACATCCACCTGGATATGGCGCGAGGTGCGCACGCACATGATCGAACCGAGGAAGACGACGCCGATCAGGCAGTTGATGGCGATCTCTTCCGTCCAGGCATAGCTGTCGTTCAAGACATAACGTGTGAAGAACTGCAGGAAGACGCAGCCGGTCATCAGCCAGAAGACGATCAGGGTGATCCAGTCCTCCGGGGCATAGTCCGAAGCTTTAGCGGTTGGAGCAGCGCCTTCGAAGGTGTGGGCAATCTCGTCGGGGGTGATCTGGGTATGGACTTCTTGCGACATGAGCGACATCCGTTTTTGCCGGAAGGGAGAATGCGGCGCTCGATGGCGCCGCATTGTCACGATTATTGGATAGCGCGGATGGCTTCCCAGTCGGACTTCTCGTAGCCGAAGTCCTCGAAGGCCACCTTCTCGGCAACCGTCTTCTCGAAGTCGCTCTTGTCGACTTCTGTTACGTTGATGCCCTTTTCCTTGAAGGTGGCAATGAGCTTGTTCTCACGCCCTTCAATCGTCTTCGTCGTGCGCTCTGCAGCTTCCTGCATCACATCTCCGAAGATTTTCTTGTCCTCGTCGGAAAGGCTCGACCACAGGGTTTTGGAAACCACGGTGTTCAGGTGATCGACGATATGGCCGGTTAGGATGATGTTCTTCTGAACTTCGTAGAACTTCTTCGCCTCGATCGTCGTCAGCGGGTTTTCCTGTGCCTCGACCGTGCCGTTCTGAAGCGCCAGATAGACCTCGGCAAAGGCGATCGGCGTCGTGTTGGCGCCGCAGGCCCGCGGCATCGCGAGATAGGCCGGAACGTCCGGAACACGAATCTTGAGACCCTGCATGTCGGCGCACTTCGCGATCGGCTTGTTCGAGGTCGTCTGGCGCGTGCCGTAATAGCTGACGGCAGCGATGTGGTTGCCGGTCTTATCCTCGTAGCCCTGCGCAAGGCGCTTGAAAACATCGCTCTTGGTGTAGGCGATCAGATGTTCTGGACCGCGGAAGATATAGGGAAAGTAGGTGACGCCGATCGGCTTATAGTCGCGGGCGGCAAAGCTCGACCCGGAAATGATGACATCGACGGTGCCAAGCTTCAACCCCTGGTTGATGTCCGCTTCCTTGCCAAGCTGTGAAGCGGGATAGACCTCGATCTTGTAGCGCCCACCGGTGCGCTTGTTGATCTCCTCGGATGCCCAGACCGAATCCGTGTGGAAGGGCTCGGACGTTTCGTAGACATGGGCCCATTTCAGGACCGTCTGTGCGTGCGCTGCAACCGTCGTCGCCATGATGGCGGCTGCCGTGCAAACTATCGTAGCCAGTCTGATCTTCATCGCTCTTTCCTCCCGAGCTTGCGTTAGATCTTTGCTTTCCTCTGGGCCGCGCGGCCTTCGTCTTCTCCGAAAAACTCCTCCCCGAAGCTTTCGGAAAATCTCTTCTGCGATCTGTCGAGATGCGTCCGCATCGCCTGTTTGGCGGCCACGGGATCGTTGGCTGCGATCGCATTCCTGATGGCGCGATGCTCCTCCATCGCCCACGTCCAGGAATCCGGTCCCTCGAAATGGCTCGCCAGCTTCTCGAAATACGGCGTCATGCGCTGATCGTAGATTTCGCCGGTGAAGCGAATGAGCACCGCATTTTCGACGATCCCGGCGATTGCCGTATGGAAGGCTCGGTCGACGGCGAGCGCCGCGTTGGTGTCGCTGACAACGCTTGCCATCTGCTGCAGATTCTCGTCGAGCACGGCAATGTGGCTGGGCGTCGCACGCTGTGCAGCCTCTTCGGCGATCGCGCATTCGATGATGGCGCGGGCCTGCAGCAGCTCGAAAGGCCCTTCGAATGGTTCGCGCTCCGGCTGAGCGGGTTGAATGGTGTGCTTCCGGGCGACATATATTCCCGAGCCCATGCGGATATGCACGAGCCCTTCTACTTCCAGCACTATCAAAGCTTCGCGAATGGTCGGGCGCGAGACCGCCAACTTTTCGGCGAGTTCGCGCTCGGGCGGAAGGCGCTGGCCAACAGCCAGTTCGCCAGTCGCGATCATCGAACGAATTTGGTCCGCCACCTGCCTGTAAAGGCGGCGCGATTCAACAGCTGAAAACATATGCCTCCCTGCGCGTTTCTCCTCAAACGCAAAATTGGCCAAGTGGCCTGACCAATTCATCCCTTGGTAACATTGATCTTCCTATGCGTCAATCCGCCGCAAGAAACAGGCCCTACGGGCCGAACGGGGGTTTCAGATCGTAACGCGCGGCAAGCGCCGCAAAGCATTCCGCTGTCGCGGGGTCGAGTTCGACACCATTCCTCTCGCGGTCCTCAGCAACGTTCCATTCGCGGTCGCCCGGCGCCATGACATGCAGGTCATCGCGGGCCGGTGAATTTCGCAACGTCTCCAGATAGCGCGTCATGGCAGCGTCGAACCGGTGTCTATCCAGGAAAGCATCAGGCTTCATCGCGAGCACGAACGCGCCGAGTCCCCGCGGCGTCGAGAAATCCGGGCCGGGCATTGGCGCGATGTCGAAGCTCAATTTCATGCCGGTCAGGATAGCGCTGAGGATTTCAGAAATTCCCGCCAACCCCGCACCTTTGAACCCGAATTCACCGCCAAGCGGCGCCAGCATGTCGGCTTGTTCCGGGTTGGTGGTATCGTGGCCGCGGCTATCCGAAGCCGTACCGGCAGGCAGGCTCTTGCCAAGGCTCCTGTAAAGCTGAACGCGGTTATAGGGCACCGCGCTGGTGGCCATGTCGAAGAGCCAGGGATTGTCGTTGACGACAGGCACGGCGCAGGCGATCGGATTGGTGCCGTGAAAGCGCATCGCACCGTCATGCAAGCGGACGAAACTGTCGGAATTGCAAAAGGCAAAGCCGATGAAGCCCCGCCGGGTCGCCTCGAGCGCATAGGCACCGGCAGGCCCGAAATGCGAGGAGTTGCGGATGGCCACGGCCCCGATGCCGTAACGGTCCGCAAATTCGATCGCATGATCCATCGCCACGAAAGTAGCGAGCCCTCCATGGCCATTATCGGCGTCGAGCACACCGACCGCTCCGAATGCCGAAGCCAGCGCCACCTTCGGCTGCCGGTTGATGCGGCCTTCGGTCAAGCCCCTGACATAGTGCGGCAACAGCCGGACGCCATGGCTGTCGATGCCGAGCCGCGTTCCATGCATCATCCCCCGCGTCGCTCCATCGCTGGTAGCCTTGTCAGTACCCGCTGCAATGAAGACGGCGCGGCAGAAGCGATCTATGGAAGCAAGCGTCGCTCTTACAGGCGAAGTCGGACGTTCAGTCGGCATCGGCAAATTACCTTTCACCAGCGCTCGCTGGCTGCCTTAGTGTCATAACGGGCGCGGGCCGCCAGAATTTCAGCCTGGTTCGATTCCGTCCACCCCACCAGCGCCTGGATGGTTTCGTGCAGAGTACAGCCGAGGGGCGACAGGGCGTATTCCACGCGCGGCGGCACGACGGGATAGACCGTCCGCTCGATAATTCCGTCGCGTTCCAGGTTGCGCAAGGTGGTCGTCAGCATGCGCTGGCTGATGCCTTCGATGCTGTTGCGCAATTCGGTGAAGCGCAGAGTGCGCTTTTCCAGCAGCGCGATCACCAGCAGCGACCATTTGTCGGCGATGCGATCGAGGATTTGCCGTACCTCGCAGCCTTCGCGCGCGTCCCACTGCAGGACCTCGTAATCCGCCTCGGTGCTGCAAGGGTTACTCGGTGAGTTTAAAGTGCCTTCTTTCATAGCGCCGGATCATGGCCTTATTGTTTGATAGTTACAAGAGGGAACTGGCTGACGAAAAGTCACTGTTCCTCCATCGTCAACCAAGGATCATGCTTTATGTCAACAACCTTTTCATCCCCTGAAACAGGCGCTGCACCTATGACGCCCCGTGCCGCAGCCACGCTGATCGTCCTCTGCGGGGCAATCTTTCTTGAGGGCATCGATGTCGCCATGCTGAATATCGCGCTTCCGGCAATCCGGTCCGATCTTAATTTGACGACAACCACGCTGAGCGGCGTGGTGAGCGCTTATGTGCTCGGTTACGCCGGTTTCATGCTGCTCGGCGGCCGCGCTGCGGACATCTTCGGCAAGCGCCGGGTCTTCCTTTCCGCACTTGCGGTCTTCATTGCATTTTCGGGCCTCGGCGGCCTTGCCACGGAAGGCTGGATGCTCCTTCTCGCTCGCTTTGTCACCGGCGCCGCCTCGGCATTCATGACACCGGCCGGCTTGGCGCTTGTCACGACGAGTTTTCCGGAAGGCCCTCAGCGCAACCGCGCAGTGACCATTTACGCATCCACGGCCTCCGCCGGTTTCTCGTTTGGGCTTGTCTTGGGCGGTTTTCTTTCCGCGATCGACTGGCGCTGGGTGTTCTTTGCGCCGGTCATCCTCGCGCTCCTCACCTTTGCGGCCGCGATCAGGCTCATCGCCGACACGCAGTCTGCAACCGCCAAGGAGCGCTTCGACATCCCTGGCGCTGTCGCGCTAACGGCGGCGATGCTGCTTGCAGTCCATGGCGTGACCCGCCTCGAACATCCGGACCAGAACTGGGCATGGACGCTCGGCGTGTTCGGAGCGAGTGCGGCGTTGTGGCTTGCCTTCGTCCTCGTCGAGCGCCGGTCCGCTTCCCCGCTCGTGCGTTTCGGAATATTCCGCTCCGGATCCCTCGTCCGGTCGAACCTCGGAGCACTGCTGTTCGCCGGATCATTCTTCGGCTTCCAGTTTATCGCGACACTCTATCTCCAGGAACTGCTTGGCTGGACACCCATGCAGACCAGCATTGCGATGCTGGTGATCGGCATCGACGCGGTCGTCGCTCCCATCCTGACGCCCAGGCTTGTCGATCGCTTCGGAAACGAACGCGTCATCTTCGGAGGCTTCGTTCTTGCCGCCATCTCCTATGCATTACTGTTGCGGATGGAACTCGACTGGACATATGCCGCGATCTTCCCAAGCATGCTGCTGCTCGGACTGGCCTTCTCGATCGCCTACAGCCCGCTGACAATCACCGCCACCGACGGCATTCGTGAAGACGAACAGGGGCTGGCCGGCGGGCTGGTCAATACCGCCTTCCAGTTCGGCGCAGCCCTCGGCCTTTCGGGTGCAAGTGCCATCGGCGCCTATGCTCTTGGCGATTCCACATCTGCTGAAGCGCGGCTGGTATCGCTTCAGACGGCGCTCATCGTCCCGGTCGCAGCCGCCGTGGCCGGCGCGCTGATCACTGCCACGGGCATTAGGCGCCGCTGCGGTGTGCCCTGCGATCAGGCCATGCCATCCTGAACGCAAGAGACGGCCGTGGCTCCAGTCGCGGCCATCAATCGCATCGAACGTCCACCGAAAGCAGATGATCCTCCGAGCCAAAGCCAACATCGCTTTGGTCGAAGCAAAATCTCTTTGGAAGGATCCGGATCGCGTATCGGCCATTGCAGATGCCGGGGAAGTCCAGCCGGTATTCCCGGCGCTCCATCGAACTCGACGGCTCCGTAAATCGCGCGTGTCCGGAATAGGAGGCGTTCTGCAGGTGTCTATCGATGTCAGCGCGATGAGCTCATCAGAGCGCAGGAGCTTTCTCCCTCATAGGCAACTACCAACCTGCCCGCCTCAACGTCGGAATGAACGTCAATCCTTCACCATCAGGTAGACGCCGGTCCAGGAGGATCGCATCGTAAACATTTTGGCGCGTTAATTCGATTGCGTCAGCGAGATGCATTGTATCGTCTGTGACGATGCCGTGTTTGCTCAGCGCCACCGACAGCGCATCGGCCAGTTCTCTCCTCCTCGATTAACAGAAGCCTCAATACGTCGCCTCGCCCTCGCGTCCCTCCCTTGTCTGCCGCGAAGGTTGCAACAGCATTACTGGGACGGAAGGATGTTCAGGCAATGTTGCTGCAATTGTGATGCCTAGAAAACAAAAACGGATTTCGTCGCCGACGATGGCAGACGCCAACGCCTCGAAAAGCAGCGAAGCTGCTTAAGTGTCTTTGCATAACTAAACCTTATCGCAATGATCGGAAAATCCAACTTAAATTAATGAACCTGCTTGGGTATAGTGCCTGAAGCGGAGATGAGATGCAGCCACCGTCACACGCGGCCCATATAATGGTCACTGATGGTGCGTAGCGTAGCTTGTTGACGTACAGACTATCCAGGCGCCGGACGCCCTGAACTCTTTTGCTTCAGGGCGGTCTTCCCCTGGGTGGCCCAATTCAAGTGATCACAAGGAAGAAAAATATGGATTCAAAAGTCGATACTGCGGGCAAGTGTCCAGTCGTGCATACGCACACGGCCCATGGCGGTAGGTCGAACCGGGACTGGTGGCCGAACCAGCTGAACCTCAGGATCCTCCATCAGAACTCCTCCCTGTCCGATCCGATGGGCAAAGGATTCGACTACGCCGAGGAGTTCAAGAAGCTCGACCTGGAGGCGCTAAAGAAGGATCTCCTCGCGCTGATGACCGATTCGCAGGACTGGTGGCCGGCCGACTTCGGTCACTACGGCCCACTTTTCATCCGCATGGCATGGCACAGTGCAGGTACCTACCGTACCGGCGACGGCCGCGGCGGTGCGGGAGCGGGTCAGCAGCGTTTCGCACCGCTCAACAGCTGGCCGGATAACGTCAATCTTGACAAGGCACGCCGGCTGCTCTGGCCGATCAAGCAGAAATACGGCAACAAGATCTCTTGGGCCGACCTGATGATCCTCACCGGCAATGTTGCCCTGGAGTCGATGGGCTTCAAGACGTTCGGCTTCGCCGGCGGCCGTCCGGATGTCTGGGAGCCTGAAGAAGACGTTTACTGGGGCGCCGAGGATACCTGGCTGGCGGACAAGCGTTACTCCGGCGAACGAGATCTCGAAACTCCCCTCGCCGCCGTGCAGATGGGTCTGATCTACGTCAATCCGGAAGGGCCGAACGGCAACCCCGATCCGCTTGCCGCCGCCAGGGACATTCGTGAGACCTTCTCCCGTATGGCCATGAATGACGAAGAGACTGTCGCCCTTATTGCGGGTGGACATACCTTCGGCAAGACCCACGGCGCAGGCGATGCCTCGCACGTTGGTATTGAACCCGAGGGGGCCGGCATCGAGGAGCAGGGCCTCGGCTGGACGAGCAGCTTCGGAACCGGCAAGGGCGGCGACACTATCGGCAGCGGCCTGGAAGTCATCTGGACCTCGACACCGACGAAGTGGAGCAACAACTTCTTCTGGAACCTGTTCGGTTACGAATGGGAACTGACGAAGAGCCCGGCCGGTGCGCATCAGTGGACGCCAAAGCATGGTGCCGGTGCCGGTACAGTACCGGACGCGCACGACAAGTCCAGGCGTCACGCGCCGTCCATGCTGACCACGGACCTTGCGCTCCGCTTCGACCCTGCCTACGAAAAGATTGCCCGGCGCTTCTTCGAAAATCCGGATCAGTTCGCAGATGCGTTTGCCCGCGCCTGGTTCAAGCTGACCCATCGCGACATGGGACCGCGCGTGCGCTATCTCGGCCCGGAAGTTCCGGCGGAAGAACTGATCTGGCAGGATCCCCTCCCCGCGATTGACCACGTCCTGATCGACGCACAGGATATCGCCAATCTCAAGGGCAGTATCCTCGCATCGGGACTGTCAATCTCCCAGCTGGTCTCGACCGCCTGGGCCTCGGCATCCACCTTCCGCAGCTCCGACAAGCGCGGAGGCGCAAACGGCGCGCGCATCCGCCTCGCACCCCAAAAGGATTGGGAGGTCAACCAGCCAGACCAGCTGGCGATCGTGTTCGATACGCTTGAACGGATTCAGAAGGCGTTTACCGACGCCCAGTCCGGCGGAAAGAAAGTGTCGCTCGCCGATCTCATCGTGCTCGGCGGCGCAGCAGCCATCGAGAAGGCGGCGGCGAACGGCGGTCATCACATCGAAGTTCCGTTCACGCCCGGCCGCACCGACGCGACGCAGGAGCAGACCGATGTGCACTCCTTTGCCGTACTCGAACCGATCGCCGATGGGTTCCGCAACTATCAGAAGGGCGAATATTCCATTTCGCCCGAGGAGTTGCTGATCGACAAGGCGCAACTGCTGACGCTGACAGCGCCGGAAATGACAGTTCTCGTCGGCGGCCTACGCGTTTTGAACGCCAATGCCGGACAATCCCAGCACGGAGTCTTCACCACGCGCCCTGAAACGCTCACCAACGATTTCTTCGTCAACCTGCTCGACATGGGCACGGTTTGGAAGGCGGCACCGGAATCGAAGTACGTATTCGAGGGACGCGATCGCAATACGGATGAAATGAAGTGGACCGGCACCCGTGTCGATCTCGTCTTCGGTTCGAACTCCCAACTGAGAGCGCTCGCCGAAGTCTACGGTCAGAGTGACACGCAAGAGAAGTTCGTGCGCGACTTTGTGGCGGCCTGGACGAAGGTGATGAACGCCGATCGCTTCGATCTTGCCGCCTGAGGTGGATAGGCACACGGGCGCAGCTGAGATCCAGCTGCGCCCGGTCGCCTTTCCTGTCCGCCGTTCAAGAACCGAACCAAAGCTGGAGAGGATGAAATAGTGGAAGTCAGCGGTCGAACAGGTCTTGCCACTGCTTCTCGCCAATCAGACAATCGGTGGTTGGCTCGACGCCAGCAACTTTCCGTACCGTGGCCGGCGGGGTAAGGCCGCTGATCTCCATGACCAGCTTACGGCGCACGGCAACGGCAAAATCCTCGATCTTGTGAACCGGCAGCACGAAGGAGCCGGGCCCACCGATCACGCAATCTGCATAATACTCGTCGAGCCTGCTCTCAGATGGCCTCAGCATAATCGCGAGGCCGTTGATGACGACGCCTGCTTTCATCGCCTTGTCTCGGCTGGGCGTGACCGGGTCGCCGGAATTGTTTGGGCCGTCCCCGGAAACATCGATCACCTCCCGCACGCCGCTATAGGGGCTGGAGGCGATCATCATCGTGCCTTGGGCGATGGCGGTGGAGATCGACGTGCGGCGCTGCGTGTTGATCGGCCGTGCTTCAAGCTTGCCGGCGAAATCGACCGCATCCTGCTGCGTCTCGATTACCTCCCAATCGATCACGGAACCAGGCACCACATAGCCTGCCCATTCGAAATAGCTTATGGCGACGCGGCCGATGGGACCGTTCTTTACCGCGTCGATGAATTCCTTGTGCTTGAGCGCTTCGACATAACCCTCACGCTGGATGCGAATTTCCTCATAGTCCATGGACCGGGAGGTATCGACCGCGAGGACGAGCTCAACATCGACCTCGCCTCCTGCCGCTTGCGCCATCGTCGCAGCGGCGCCAGAGAGGCTCATGAGCACAGCGAGTGTCGTAAGCATCGGCAACCCAATCACTGCGTTAGTCAAATAATAAGAAAACTGTAACACAGCTTGGTCCGGGAGTGACCTTCCGCCGCGCGCATCCTTTCAACTTTCAGTGATAGAGGGAACCGCCGCGATGGGCAGAATAGCTTGTCAGTTCGCCCTCAACTTGATTTCCCACCCTCAGCCCGCAGGGCGCACGCCGAGCAACTCCTCCACCTGCATGGCGAGCCGATCAGGATCGGAACCCACCGTGCGAAGACGGAGCTCAGGATTCTCCGGCGGCTCGTAGGGGGAGCTGATTCCAGTGAAGTTTTTGATCTCGCCGGTGATCGCGCGCTTATAGAGCCCCTTCGGATCGCGCCTGGCGCATTCCTCTATCGGTGTGTCGATGAATACTTCGAAGAAGTCGCCTTTTTCCATCATCGCGCGTGCGAGCTGGCGCTCGGCGCGAAAAGGCGAGATGAAGGAGACGAGCACAATTAATCCGGCATCGGCCATCAGCTTGGCCACTTCCGCAACGCGCCGGATGTTTTCGACGCGGTCTTCAGTGGTGAAGCCAAGATCGCGGTTGAGGCCATGGCGAATATTGTCGCCATCCAGCACGTAGGTGTAACGGCCTTTAGCGTGGAGCAGCTTCTCGAGACTATTTGCAACAGTCGACTTGCCTGAGCCTGAAAGCCCGGTGAACCATACGACCGCAGGCCGCTGGTTCATCAGGACGGCACGCGACCCGCGATTGATCTCAAGAGCCTGCCAGCGAATATTTTCCGCTCGACACATATTGGCATCGATGGTCCGATTGGTCATCCGGTCGATCAGAATGAAATTGCCGGTGATGCGATTGCCGCGATGGCTGTCGAAGGCGATTGGCGGGTCACGGGCGCTCCTATGCGACGGTGCGAGGCGGGCCTTGCGCCCCGCACACGGACAACCTTGTTACGATCCGGTACTAGGCTCGACCGGCTCCCAGATGCTTATTCTGCGGGTCTCGGGCATCAGGAAGAGGGCGAGCAGGAAGCATACGGCAGGAACCGCGATTGGGTAGATCAGCGCGTAGCCGATGCTGCCGGTGGCCGCGAACGCCGCCGAGGTGATGAACGGCACCAATCCGCCGCCCCAGCCATTGCCGATGTGATACGGCACCGATACCGACGTGTACCGGATCCTGCCGGGGAAGTATTCCGCCAGGAACGCTCCGACCGGGCCATATACCATCCCGACATAGCAAACGAGGATGAAGATGATGAAGATCGCGGCCGGGAAGTTGATGTTGTCAGGCTGCGTGACTGTTCCCAGCCACAAATACAGCGGATAGTACGTGATCGCGGCGAGCAGCATGCCTCCGAGAATCACTGGCTTGCGGCCGACAATGTCTGACAGCCAGCCAAAAAAGATCAGACTCGGCGTTGCAATGAGCAGCGCAGCTCCCACGATGTAGGACGAGGTCAGCGAGTCCACCTTGGAAACCTGCTGCAGGAAGTACAAAGCCCAAAACTGGCCGCTGTACCAGACCACTCCTTGCCCGATCAGCACGATGGTCGCGATCCCGACGTATTGGATGTTGGCACTGAGGAAGGCTTCCTTCCAGGGATTTCGGGTCATCTGTCCCTTAGCCTTGATCTCCTGGAAGATCGGTGTCTCCCGGAGCTGAAGCCGGATATAGATTGCAATGGCTACCAGCAGGAAGGATACCAGGAACGGAATGCGCCACGCCCATTCGTCGAAGACCTCATTGCCGAAATACGTGCGCGTCGCGATGATCACGGCCAGCGACACCACGATCCCGAGAGTTGGAGAGGTCTGAAGCCAACCTGTGTAGTAGCCGCGGCGTTCGTCGGGGACATGCTCGGCGACGTAGGTGATGGCCCCGCCATACTCGCCGCCCAGGCACAAGCCCTGGACCATCCGCAGGCCGAAGAGGAGGAATGCGGCGGTCAGCCCGATCGCCTGATAGCTCGGTATCAAGCCGATGGCGCCTGTGCCCAACCCCATGCCGCTGAGCGTGATGAGGAACGTGTATTTGCGGCCGACCCGGTCGCCCATCCAGCCGAAGAGGAACGCCCCCAAGGGACGGATCAGGAATCCTGCGGTGAACAGCGCAATCGTACTCAGCAGAGCTGCAACCGGGTTGGATTGCTCAAAGAACTTCACCGAAAGCACGGCGGCCAAGCTTCCGAAGATATAGAAGTCATACCATTCGATGATGTTTCCTACCGACGCGGCAACGATCACACGGCGGAAATCCTTTGGGACTTGAGTGGGCATGTTTTCGTCCTCCCATTCAACATCGCCCCCCAATTTTTGTACTTTAGCACGAAAATAGCCTGAAGCCGAGCGGACCTACTCTTCAGTCACCGCCGCAAGGTACCGGCGAATGACCAACGTCAGTTCGCCGGTTCGACTGGCGTCTCGGTGACGATCGTCACAGTTGTCGTTTCCGTGGCTGCCGGCTCCTCAACGGTATCCACGATCTCCGGCTCGGGGAGCGTTTCGCGAATCTCATCGATCTTGCCGACGGCCGGCCCCACGCCAAGGATTTCCTTTGCTTCTGCAAGGGCATCGTCGCTCACGACCCCTCCCTTCGTGAAGCCCGCAAGAGCCTCGCGCAGCGCCTCATCGCTCAGTTCGGGATCCGTCGGAAGCACATTCGGCCCGCTTACCTTTTCGAATTCCGCATATGCCATCACATAGTCGGCAACAGGGGCCAGCCGCGGGTCGTTGGAATTCATGTAGGCGTGATAATTGCGGTTCAACGAACTCAGGCCAGCCGTATCTGATTTGGCGCTCCTCAGACTTGCCTTTGCAGCATTGCCGGCCTTCGCGGGCTTACCCGCCTTTACGGCCTTGCTGGGTTTCTTGTCGTGAAAGAAAAGCGATTCGAGCGTCGGCGTGCTTGCAGTCCCAGTCTTGGAACTCGCCTTCGAATGCGCGTTCCCAGACTTGCCATGGTTCGAACCGGCGCTGCCATGGCTGCCTCCGTTGCCATTCCCATTGCCGTTGCCATTCCCATTCCCACCCCCGGAATTGCCGTTGCCATTTCCGCCCTTGGCGAAGGCCACATCCGATATCCCCAGCGAGGCGCCCGCCAGTGGAGCGACGGTCATGGCGAGCGCGAGGATGCTCCGGCCGACAAGTTTCCTGATAGGCATGTGATTGTCTCCTTGTTGAAGCAGCGATGCAAATCGCGGTCGCTGCAGATGAGCGGCATCAGTGGGGCGACAATAGCTCGCGCAGCGGCGCGATTCCATGATCCTCAGACCAATGCCGCGGCGGTTAGGACTTAAGTCCGATGGAGGGATTCCAAACGTCTGATAGTCGGGGCAGGACGAGCTCACCATTGACCGCCGCAGCGGAGACGGTAGGCTGTCTGCCAGATCGAAACGGGTCGCCCATATTATGCGACCAATCCCCGAGAATACTCGTGCGTCGGCCCAACCTGATTTCAAAGTGGAATTCGCAGTCGCTGGCCAAGCAGTTCCTGGTCATTGGCGGCGTCGTCTCGATCGTGGCGATGCTCCTGGTCGGGGCGTTCGTGACACGTATGATCGAAGACGCCGTTACACGCAATTCTGCCGCAACGACCGCCCTTTACGTGGACAGTGTCGTTGCTCCGCTGCTGCCTGACATGCAGACGAGCGAGGCGCTTGACGACACGGTCGCGAGAGCTCTGGACGAGACGCTCGGGCAAGGTGCGCTCGGAGACCGGCTTTTGTCATTCCGTTTGTGGCGGTCGGACGGAACCGTTCTCTATTCGAACGACAGGGCCATGGTCGGGAAGAGGTTCCCGCTTAGCGATGAACTCAAGACGGCCTTTGCCGGCAAGATGGCGGCGCAATTCAACGACCTCGATGATGTCGAGGACGAGACAGAACGCCTGGCCGGAAAACCGCTTTTGGAGATCTATAACCCTGTCCTTCAGCCCTGGTCGGGACAGGTGGTCGCCGTCTCCGAGTTTTACGAGATTGCCTACGACTTCCAGCACAGCCTGAACCGGGCCCGGCTTCATACGTGGCTCGCCGTGGCAGGCTTTACGCTCGTGTTCTTTGCCACGCTATCTGCGATTGTTCTAAGGGGCAGCCGGACGATCGAAAACCAGCGTCACGCGTTAAGGCAGCGGATTGACGATCTGTCCGCCCTACTCGCCCAGAACGAGGCTCTCCGGGAGCGTGTCCAGCGCGCGTCCGAGCGTGTCACGGCGTTGAACGAGAGCCATCTGCGGCGCATCGGCGCTGATCTTCACGATGGCCCGGCCCAGCTTATAGCCTATGCGTCGCTTCGGCTGGATAGTCGCACCGTCGTCGGCTCCCCGACCTCTCCGGCCAGGCGCGAGCAGGAGATCGCGTCCATCAAGGCAAGCCTCGACGAGGCCATGCACGAAATCCGCACGATTTGCAGCGGTCTGGTCTTGCCGCAGATCGAGGCTGCGAGTCTTTCGGAAATATTGGAGCGGAGTGTTCACGCGCATCGGCAGAGAACCGGAACGGTGGTCGACTTGGTCACATCCAGCACATCTGTTTGTCTGTCGCCGTCTGCGAAGATATGCGTCTACCGTTTCGTCCAGGAGGCGCTGAATAACGCGCATCGTCACGGCGGCGGTGGCCAGCACGTTATTCAACGCCTGCAGGGAAAGTGCGTCACTGTGGAGGTTGCAGACGATGGGCCGGGTTTCAACCCTGACGACGTCGGGCCTACCAGCCTTGGGCTTGCAGGCCTCAGGGAACGCGTTGAAAGTCTTGGCGGTACGTTCGAGATCACATCCGCGGCGCCAGGCACGATCGTCAGAATGACACTGAATACTGAGGAGGCCGAGCAAGTATGAGCGAAAAGATACGGGTCGCGGTTATCGACGATCATCCGTTGTTTAGAGAGGGCGTAACGAGGAGCTTGTCGGAGATCGACGGCTTCGAGGTGGTTGCCGAAGGCGGATCGAGGGATGACGCGTTGCGAATTGCAGAGAACCTGCAGCCTGACGTCATGCTCATCGACATTTCCATGCCCGGCGGGGGACTGAATGCGATTGATCCGATCCTTGAAGTATCACCGTCGCAGAAGATCATTATGTTGACGGTCTCTGAAGCCAACGACGACGTTACCGGCGCCTTGAAAGCGGGGGCGAAAGGTTATGTTCTCAAGGGTGTCGGCTCCAGGGCGCTTGCCGACATCATCCGTACGGTGGCTGCGGGGGACGGATATGTCGCGCCGACGCTGTCCGCCAAGTTGCTTCACAATCCACCCCCGTCTTCTGATGCTGACGCAATTGCGGCGCTTACCGCACGCGAGCACGAAGTTCTGAGCCTCGTCGCGACAGGACTTAGCAATAAGGAGGTGGCCAGAAAACTCGACCTGCACGAGAAAACGATCAAGCATCACATGACACAGGTCATGGCGAAACTTGACGTCAATAACAGGACCGAGGCGGCGATGGTCCTTCGCGATGCCGTTGATCGAAAGCTGGTCAGGGACTGAACGACCGAAGCCGCTTTACATCATCAAAGGTGGCGCGCCGATTGACGATCGTGCGTCCTTTCGCGTCCTTCATGACGTAGCGTCCCCTTTTGATCTCCTCGCTCATTCCATCGACGTGACGCACTTCGAGCGAGGAGTTGTCGCTTGTCGTAGCTGATGCACCAGAGTTCTTTCCGGAAGAGCCGTTGCTCGAGCCGCTGTTCCCATTGCCGCTGCTGTTTCCATTCCCTCCGCCGTTGCCTCCGCCATTGCCTCCGCCGTTGCCATTGCCCCCGCCGTTGCCACCCCCATTCCCGTTGTTTCCACTCTTGGCCAGAGCAGACTGGGCGGTCACGCCGAATGCGGATCCGGCAATTTCGATCTTGTAGGGAAGAACCGAAAGGGAAGCGCCGACCGAAGCCCAACACAAGATGGCTAGAAAATTCCGACGCGTAGTCATCGCTGTTACCTGACGCGGGTCAGCACCCACATCCTTTGTGATAATTAAAGGGCGCACTTGGAGCAATGGCGGACATTCGGCTCGAGACGGCGGGCAAAACCTGCTGAGCAAATTTACGTGCAGCCAAGATTCGAAGCCGAAAAACTCCAGCCCAAGCTCCATGAGATTGCTCATGTCGGATGCTGGCCGTCAACCCTCGATACGCCGGATTGAAGGTCATCAGACCTTTCCCATGGGCGGGATCAGACTTTCGTCCGCTAGCGTTAAGACTAAGGTCCGAGGACAGACGAGGACTTGGAGGGCATGATCAACCCACGAGAGATATGTGTTCGCGTACTCTCGTTTTTCATGAAATTTAGGTCGGTGTTCCGGAGACCGCAATGATCCCTCAATGGCAGGTGTTTCTGAACCGCGTCCATCCCCCGGGCGCGGTTGCAAGTTTCTCGGCTGCTGCGTTCGAACTTGCGATCGCAATCAACCTCCGTCTCGCCCTGAGACTCATCAAACCCACAGCGGAGTGTCTTGCCAGGGTCGATGAGGTCTATGAGTGCGCAAAAGCCTACGGCGAGTTGCGGGAAGCCGGTTCAGCGTTTACCGTCAATGCGGAAAGAAAGTTGGCTGAGGCTTTAAAATTGCTGACGGCCGAAATGCGGGCGTGTGATCCTGAACGCAGGGCCGATGACATTCTTGTAGGGCCAACGTTGAGAGAGAAACCTGCCGATTCATTGAGCCAAATATAGGCCGAGGGCACGGAGTCGCCTTTGACGCCGTCCTACTGCTTCCGGGAGACGTGTTCCGGTTTTCCTTTTGTCTTGGTCGCGGCGAACTCCTCGAGCTGTTTCTCGCTCATGGATTCAACCATCTGCTTGGACGCCCCCTTAAGCTCGCTTTTCGGTATTTCGCCGCGCTTTGCTGCGAGAGCTGCTCCAGCCGCCTTCTGCTGTGCTTTGGATTTTGCTGGCATGTCGGTTTCTCCCTTCCACGCTCAACTCCCGCCGGGAAGGATAGTTCCTGAGCTAGGTCGACCAGACGCCAGACTGAGCTCGACCATGCCGGCTTGGTTGCTCGCGGAAACGCTTTACGGACGTACCGGCTGGCCGCTTTCGGCGGCGGCGAGAATGGCATCAATGAGGCGGTGAACCTTTAGCGCCTCGCGCCCGGTCACGCGCGGCTCGCCTCCATGCTCGATAGCGTCGAGGAAATCGGCAAGCACGGCGCGGTGATGGTCGTGCGGGAAGGCCATAGGATCGGCGCCGGCACCACCGGCTGCTTTGTCTTCGATTGAAATTTCGGTTCCATCGTGGAAGGAAGCGGCAAGACTTCGCCCGCCGAGGCGGGCCATCCCGCGGGTGCCGATGACGTCGATCTCGTCCGGATAACCGGGGTAGGCGCAGGTGGTGGCGCTCACCGTCCCGATTGCTCCGCTTGCGAAGCGGATGGCCGCCATTGCCAGATCTTCCGTCTCCATGCGGTGCACCTTGCTGGTTGCCGCATAGGCTCTGACCTCCTCCGGAAGGCCGGCGAGCGAAACCAGAAGGTCAAGTGTGTGGATGGCCTGGGTGAGAAGCACGCCGCCGCCATCACGAGCCCGAGTGCCGCGTCCCGGCTGGTCATAATAGCTTTGCGGCCGCCAGTTGTGGAGGCGCGCCGAAGCGCTGGCGATCTCGCCGAGGCGCCCTTCATTGATCAGTCCCGCAAATGCCATGCTGACCGGACGAAAGCGATGCTGAAGAACGATGCTAAGCTTTATCCCGGCATGCTCCGCCACCTCGACCAGCGCCCGCGCCCGCTCCTGCGTGATCTCCAGCGGCTTTTCGAGAAGCACGTGCTTGTGTGCTTCGGCTGCTCGCCGTACCAGTTCGAGGTGCGTATTGGGCGGCGTCAGGATCATGACCGCAACTATCGACGGGTCGCTGAATATCGTCTCGGCGTCGTCGCAAGTCAAAAAACCGTAGGTCTCTGAAAATGCTTTCCGCCTCGCAGGCGTCGGGCTGAAGGCGGCAGCGACCTCCACTCTGTCCTTAAGATCGAGCAGCCCTTTGGCATGCGGCGCTGCGGCCATGCCGAGACCGATCAACCCGATGCGCAATTTTGCCATCTCAGTCCCTCCGTCAGCCCTTCAATCGATCAACACAGGAACGCCCGCATTCACCTGCTTGTCAATGTTGCGTTGTCGCCTCGTCTGCATGTTCCCTGCTTGTTTTTCTGCCGTACGGGGCGCAAGAATTCATCATACAAGTACATAGGTTTTGTATGTTGACATTACATCTTGCTGGCCCTAGCCATAGAGGGCCGGTTGGAGGAGCGGCTTCCTAATTCGCGCAACTTCTCAATCGTGCCGGACCACCAGTGTCTGGTCGTGGACTATCGCCGGAAGGAGGCAAAGCGTGCAGGGGGACTTTTCCTTTGGACTCTCAAAGCAGGCGTACCGGCTCTGAAAAATTAAATCGTCATGCAAATCGGGAGGAGAGCATGAAAAGCTTTGTTAAACTGGCGGCGGGTCTTATTGTTGCCGCCTCGTTCATGAGCAGCGCGGCCAGCGCTCAAACGGTCCTGAAATCGTCCGATACTCATCCGGATGGCTATCCGACCGTCGAGGGCGTCAAGTATTTCGGCGAGCTGGTGAAGGAGCGCACGGGCGGCCGCTACGCCGTCGAAGTCTACCATTCCGCGCAGCTCGGCGAAGAGAAGGACACGATCGAGCAGGTGCGTTCGGGCGTGATCGAGCTGAACCGCATCTCGATGGCGCCGTTCAACGGGACGGTGAAGGAAACCATCGTGCCGGCGCTGCCCTATATCTTCCGTTCAGAAGAACACATGCACAAGGTCATGGACGGCGCGATCGGCGACCAGATCAAGAAGGCGTTCGAACCGGCCGGCCTCGTGGTGCTGGCATATTATGACGCAGGCGCACGCTCTTTCTATAACAAGACGAAGCCGATCGCCTCGGTTGCCGACATGAAAGGCCTGAAGTTCCGCGTCATCCAGTCCGACATCTTCGTCGACATGGTGGCGGCCCTCGGCGCCAACGCCACGCCGATGCCCTATGGCGAAGTCTACTCGGGGATCGAAACGGGCGTCATCGACGGCGCGGAAAACAACTTCCCGAGCTACGACACCGCCAAGCACGCCGAAGTTGCGAAGAACTACTCGCTCGACGAGCACACGATCCTGCCGGAGGTGTTCGTCATGAACAAGGCCGCTTTCGACAAGCTGACGCCGGAGGATCAGGAGATCTTCAAGCAGGCAGCCAAGGACAGCGTCGCCAAGCAGCGCGAGCTCTGGGCAGCCAAGGTCGCTGAATCGCGTGCCAATGTCGAAAAACTCGGCGCGCAGATCACCATGCCGGACAAGCAGGGGTTCATCGACGCCATGGCCCCGGTTTACGAGAAGCACGTCACCAACGACGTGCTGAAGAAGATGGTCGAGGATGTAAAAGCGGTGCAGTAGCCGCGCCTTGCGTCCCTTTTTTTGCAGGAGGCGGCGTCAGGCTACCGGGGTGGCGGTTATCTCCACCCCGGTTCATCTGCCGTTTCACGCAAATCTTGATCGATCCTCCCCATAAGGGAGAGTGAACGCCCAAATTCGACGAGGCCCTTATGTCGAACAACCTGACACCCGTCACCAATTTCCTGACGCGCCTGAGCAACGCCGCACTGTGGCTCGCTGGCGCCGGCCTGGTGCTGATGACAGCCTTCGTCGCCTGGCAGGTATTTTGCCGTTACGTGCTGAACGACTCGCCGAGTTGGACGGAGCCGGGTTCGGTCATGCTGATGAGTTGGTTCATCTTCCTCGGCGCCGCCATCGGCATCCGGGAGAACAACCATCTTGGTTTCGACGTGCTGCTCTACGTGCTGCCGAAATCCGGCAAGCGCGTCCTGCGCATGATCTCGGACGTGGTCATTCTGGCCTTCGGCGCCGGCATGATTTGGTACGGCGGTGCGCTTATGAGCCTGACCTGGAACACCACCTTGCCGTCCCTGGGTATTTCCGGCGCGTTCGACTATCTGCCGCTCGCCGCCGGCGGTGTGCTTGCCGTGATCTTCTCGCTGGAGCGCATCGTGCTTCGTCTCGCCGGCGAACCGATCGACGATGCGCTGGATGAGATTTTGCCCGCCGAGATCGCCGTCGAGATCGAAAACATCAATGCCGACCCGAACGTCAAATTGAAAGTGTAGTTGCGATGGAACTCTGGATCCTATTCGGTGTCTTCACCACCCTGATGCTGATAGGCACGCCGATCGCCTTCTGCCTCGGGGTTGCCAGCTTCGGAACGGTGGTCTACATGGGCCTACCGCCGCTCGTCGTCTTCCAGCGGCTCAATTCCGGCATGAGCGTGTTTTCGCTGCTCGCCATCCCCTTCTTCATCTACGCCGGCGACTTGATGGTACGCGGCGGCATCGCGAGCCGCATTGTTGCCTTCGCCGCGTCCCTGGTCGGCCACGTGCGCGGCGGTCTCGGCCAGGTCAACATCGTCACCGCGACGCTGTTCGGCGGCATTTCCGGTTCGGCGGTGGCAGAAGCCGCAGCCGTCGGCGGCCTGATGATCCCGCAGATGAAGCAGCGCGGCTATGGCGCAGACTATGCGGTCAACGTGACCTCGATGGCGGCGCTGATCGCGCTGCTCCTGCCGCCCTCCCACAACATGATCATCTATTCGATCTCCGCAGGCGGCAAGATCTCCATCGCCGACCTGTTCACCGCCGGCATACTACCCGGCATCTTGCTCGCAGTTGCACTCATGGTGACCGCCTACATCGTCGCGCGCTCGCGCGGCTACCCGACGGAGCCGTTCCCCGGCTTTGCCGTGGCGGCGCATCTGCTCGCTGTCGCGCTGCCCGGGCTTCTGCTGATCGCCATCATCTTCGGCGGGGTGAGGTCCGGCATCTTCACGGCGACGGAAAGCTCGTGCATCGCTGTGCTCTACGCGCTGCTGATAACCTTCTTCGTCTACCGGCAGATGAGCTGGAAAGACTTCGTCCACGCCACGCAAGGCGCCGTGCGCACGACGGCAATGGTGCTTTTGATCATCGGCACCGCCGCCGCCTTCTCCTGGCTGATGGCCTTCCTCAAGGTGCCGGCCTCGCTGGTGATCTGGATGAAGACCGTCGCCGACGATCCACTGACGGTGTTGATGCTGCTCAATGTCCTGATGCTTTTGCTCGGCACGTTCATGGACATGGGACCGACCATCATCATCTGCACGCCGATCTTCCTACCGGTGGCGCAGGCCTACGGCGTCGATCCGGTGCATTTCGGCGTGATCATGATCCTGAATTTCGGCATCGGGCTGAACACGCCTCCAGTCGGCGCCGTGCAATTCGTGGCTTGTGCGGTCGGCAAGATTTCCGTCTGGGAGGCTATGCGCTCGATCTGGCCGTTCTACGGCGCCGGCCTGGTGGTGCTCGGACTGGTCACCTACATCCCGGCAATTTCGCTGTGGCTGCCGGCTGTGTTCAAATAGGAGAGCGACATGGCGGCCGATATAGCCGTTGATTTGAGGGTCGAGCGAAGGCCGAAACTCTCCGAAAGCGTGGTTTCGGCCATCCGTGCTCAGGTCTTGTCCGGGGAATACGCGCCCGGCCAGAAGCTACCAACGGAGAGCCGGATGGGCGAGCTCTTCGGCGTCAGCCGCACCGTTGTCCGCGAGGCGATTGCGACCCTTGCCGCCGATGGACTTGTCGAGGCGCGGCAAGGCGCCGGCGTCTTCGTCAAGGACCACCCGACGATTGCTTTCGGTTCGATCACCCTTGATGTCGGCAACAAGATCTCCCATGCGCTTAATGTGATCGAGGTGCGCATGGGACTGGAGATCGAGAGCGCGGGGCTTGCTGCACTGCGGCGCAATGCCGCTCAGGAGGCTCAGATCCAGGAAGCTTTCTTCGAATTCGACCGGCTGCTTGAGCGCGGCGAGGCAACGGGCAAGAGCGACTTCGCTTTCCACCGCACAATTGCGGCCGCCACTAATAATACCTACTACGTAGAAGTTCTCGATGCGCTCGGCATGCGGGCGATCCCCTGCGACGTCGCTTCCCCTTGGGGTACAGACAGCATGCTATCGCGTAACTATCAGGAAGGCCTGCAACGAGAGCATCTGGCAATCCTGAAGGCGATTTCTGCCAATAACCCGGAAGCCGCCCGCGCCGCCATGCGTGCTCACCTGACCGCCAGCCAGGAACGCTATCGCGCCCTGCTCAGCGGCCAGCAGGCCAAATGGATTTCAGGAACGACCAAGCGCAAGGGCTGATCTCCTTTTCCTCCAACCCGATAGCAACCGGTGTTGGCAAGAGGCACGTTGTGACCCGAAGTAAAGTAACGAGAACTTAGCGTGGAACGGAAGCTCGCTGCGATCATGGCCGGCGACATCGCCGGATATAGCCGCCTTGTGGCCGAGGACGAGGCTGCGACCTAGGCAAAGCTGCGTTCAGTTTTCGATGATGTCATCAAACCGTCGGTCGAGCGCCACGGTGACCGGAGTCTCAAGAGCGCCGGCGACGGTTCCTCACCGCATTCCCAAGCGTGAATGAGGCCCTTGATGCGGCTATCGGTATCCAGCTCGGCTTTGCGGAGAGACCTTTCGCGGCTTGAATCCATGGCCGAGCCTAGCAGCATATTTGTGAGCACCGCGGTCGTCCGTAGCGCCGACCGCGGTCGTGGTGTTGCCGACGCCTCCCAGCGACCGACCCGGATTGCTGGCGGGTCGCGGGGATGTGACAGAAGCCCAGGTTGCAAATGGCGCGATTGGTGCAGACAAAACCTGAATTTTCGCTGGCCTCCGAACGCAAGTATTGGCGCTTGGAGATTCCCCCTGATGGACCAATTCCTGCAGGAACTTGCCCGCACCAAGGCTCCGGAAACCGCTGCGCGTTCGGGCGGTGTCGAACGAAACGCGCGGTAACTGCTCCCCCGCGTTTTTCTGTGTCTTCAGGATCGATGAGAAATTAACCCAACCTTTGAATCCGCTTGCGCCCGTGCAGGATTCCAGTGAGTGTAACTTGCCGACAGGTCGTGAGGTGGGCCATGGACAATGCGCAATGGGTTCAGCCGGTAATGATTGTCTGCAAGAAGAGCGGACAGCTCTACACCATTACAAATACGCGGGAGGCCCTCGATATGCTTCTCCGGTATTGGCCTGTGTCCGATGGCAAAGCATTTTTCGATGCCATGGAAGTATGCATCGGCGTAGCTGACGGAAGAACGTCAAAAGAGCAGGCAAGGCAGGCCTTCATCGATGCCGCTCGCGAGGCGCACATTCCCGTCGAAATCCCTGACATCATCCAAGTGAGAGCCTGATTTCCGTTCCCATTCTAAGCAGCTAGAGTATCGTACGTTGCAGATCGAGCCAAGGCGTTTGACAGCGTCAAACGTTCGTGCAGCAGTACCTGCGGCCGTGGAACGCTGGCGACGCGGGGCCTGGCGGCCGCGGCGGCTTCTTGCGCGGCGGAATCTAAACGAGAATAGCAACAGCACGCCGCGCGTCGACCTCGCGCGCCGTCCGGGATGCTGCTTGCGACTCTGACCGCCTCACTGCCGCTGCTATTCGGTCTGGCTGCTTGAGGCGTGAGCGAGGGTTGATATCTTTGACAGACGCAGGTTGACGACGTTGCCTCCGACGAGTTCATCGAACTGCTCTTTCGAAAGAGGCCGGGACAGCAGATACCCCTGAAGATGATCGCAGCCGAGTTCCTTCAACGCCACGCGCTGGTCCTCGGTTTCAACGCCCTCGGCCGTCGTCTTCAAGCCCTTGGCGCGCGCCAATCCGATCATGGCTTCGACGATGGCCTGCCCCTCCTCTTCCTTTCCGAACCGGTCGATAAAGCTCTTGTCGATCTTGATACGGTCGACCTTGACGTTCTGAAGGCGTCCAAACGAGGAGAACCCCGTTCCGAAGTCGTCGAGCGCGAAGTGGACGCCAGCCGATCGAAGCGTCTCGATGTTTCGCTGGCACTGTCCTCCGCTGTCAAGGAGCGTACCTTCCGTAATCTCGATTTCGATCTGTTCTGGGTTGATGCCGTAGTGATTTAGCATCGACATCACCTTGAGCGGGTAGCCATCGCCCCGGAGTTCCTTCGGGGACGCATTCATTGCGATCTTGAGCGCCGGCCAGCGCTGCGCGGCGAGGCACGTCTCCCTCAGGACGAACTCTCCAAGCGAGTTCATGAGCCCGCATTCTTCCGCAATCGGTATGAACACGTCCGGACCGACGCTGCCGCGGATCGGGTCATGCCAGCGCAGGAGCGCCTCAGCACCGCAGAGCGCACCGTTGTCCGCCACATAGACGGGTTGGAAATGAAGCTCCAGTCCTTCTCCTTCGGCTACGGCCCGCCGCAAATCGTATTCGATTTCGCGGCGCGTCTGGAGGAGCTCCTCCATATGAGCGCCGAAGATCGCGTAGCAGTTTCGGCCGGCGCCTTTGGCATTATACAGCGCGATATCAGCCTTTCTCGTTAGCTCCGAAGCGGCCATTCCGCTCTCGGCGATAGCCACCCCAATGCTCGCGCCGATGCTGATCGGGCCTCCGTCCATCTCGAAGGGGCGCCCCATCGCTTCAAGGATATGCTCACAGACGGCGGCCACGTTCTCCTCGCAGACGTTCTTCAGGACGACGGTAAACTCATCGCCACCGAGGCGCGCTACAAGGCTTCCGGAACAGACATCGTGCAGGCGGCCGGCAACCGCCACTAGGAGAGCGTCGCCCGCCGCATGGCCAAGCATGTCGTTCACCTGCTTGAAACGATCTAGGTCGATGAACAGCACTGCGGTGGACTGTCCAGGTACGGAGGAGGCGAACGACTGAGAAAGGTGTCTTTGGAACTCGGAGCGGTTCACCAGTCCGGTGAGGCCGTCGTGCGCGGCTAGGTGCTCCAGCTCGGCTCTGCTGCGCTGCAGGCGGCGGCTTCGTAGCAGCACCGCCCCTCCCATAGCGTTCATGGCAGCGAAGACGGCGATACCGGCGATGGCGACCGTTGGGCCGACGCTGGCCGCCACGGCGGCGCCTGGTGCGAACGGTCGCCAGGAAAAATATCCGAAGTCGCTTCCGGTCGCGTTCTTCAACTTCGCATAGGACCGGCCGTCGTCGTTGCTTCGCGCCCATGCGAAGCGGAGGTCGTCGAACATGTATTCCTGCTCCATGCCGGATAGGAAGTTGCCATCGAGGTAGCGTACGGCGACGTGAAGATTTACGCGCGCCGGATCCTGTTCTATATCGCCGGAATCCGACACTATGGGTTTCACGCTGACGACTGACGGATGGCCATTGACGAGGGCCAGCTCGCTTTCGCCGATGCTAAGGACTTGGTCGGAGACGCCATTCTGGTCGCCTGTGACCAGCCTCCTCCGGAGCTTCTGGGCCAGCGGAAGAACTATGTCATGCATCTGCCGGAAGGCTTCTTTGGGGTCGGCTTCGTCACTGGCGAAGGCGTAGATTGCACTCCCGTCCGGAGCGACCACGAACGCCCGCTCGTGCTGGAAGTAAGTGAACATCCACTTGCCGAGGTTCATCTCCATCCAGTCCTGATCACCAGCGGCAACCTTTCGCACTGCGTCGTCCCATACCGTCACGCTTTCCTGATCGTGGGCCACGCCCTCCTGCAGCTTCGCAACCACGATTTCCGCAAGATGCCGCTGCCGTCCAATGGACGCCTCGTCGGTAGCTCCTGTTGCGACCCCGATCATAATCGCGAGCGCCGCCCAGATGGACGCCGACGCGGCAGCAGGAAGGATGAGGAGAAGGAAGACCGCGCGAAGCCGAGGATGTTTCATGTGTAGCATGCCCTTTTCATGAGAACATGCTTAATTCCAGAATGTTAAGCTCCACCTAAGAAACCTCAGATTTACGCGACGCCTCCACAGCGCACCCCCGAGGCGATGAACTGGACGCGGAATATGGCTGCGTGCCCTTGGAAGTGGAGTTCACGCAAGCGCCTATGGATGCAAGCACTGTCAAGATGGCCGTCTTGAACGACACCTGCGGGAACTTGATCCAGTTGATCGAGATGACTGAAGCGGGGTGAACACAGCGATCAGTTACCCCTTAAAGCGATTGCTTTTGCGCCTTGGCAAGCACTCTATCGAAGTCTAGCATACGACCAAAATCTATGGATAGTTCGATGACCTCAAGCTTCACCATCCACGATGCAGCCGGCTATGAGCAACTCATGGGGCGCTGGAGCCAAAAACTCGCGCCCATGTTCATTGATTTCGCGGGGCTTGCCGACGGCGAAAAGGTTCTCGATGTCGGCTGCGGCACCGGCAGCCTGACGTTCGCGCTCGCCAGGACCGCCGAGCTCGGCGAGATCGCCGCGATCGATTATTCTCCCGTCTTTGTCGAGGAAACAATCCGGCGCAACACCGACCCGCGCATAAAGGTCCGGCAAGCGGACGCTTGCGCACTCCCTTTCGATGACGGCACGTTCGACCGCGCCTTGGCGCTGCTCGTCCTCCACTTCGTACCCGAGGCCAGTAAGGCCGTCGCCGAGATGCGTCGCGTCGTCCGGCCGGGCGGCATCGTCGCGGCGGCCGTATGGGATCATCTCGGCGGCATGCCCGGCATGCGCATGATGGTCGACACGGTGGCGGCTCTCAGCGACGCCGGGCGCCAGCTGCGCGCCCGCTATTGCTTCCAACCGATGATGCAACCGGACGAAATGAAACGGACTTTTGTCGAGCAGGGTCTCGTAAACGTCACGGAAACCCAGCTGATGATCCGCATGGACTATCAAAACTTTGACGACTACTGGACACCGATTGGCGCTGGCGAAGGGCCGCTCGGCAAATATGTGGCCACGCTCGACGCCGCGGAACGGGTGCGCACCGAGGCTGCCGTGCGCGACGCCTACGAGGCCGGTCAGCCCGACGGCCGGAGAACTTTTGCGAACGTCGCCTGGGCCTGCCGAGGTATCGTTCCCTGACCGGATGGCCGGCGGAGCGGGGAATGCTTCCCACGGTTCTGCGCTGGAACAGTTCGTCCGACTAGCGGCCACCGAATGCAATATCGATCTTGAAACGTCACCACGTCGGCGTCTCGATTTGCGCTTAGCGCCGGAACAAATTTCTCAAGCTCTCGTTCCGCTGCTAGATGCGGGATCGATAAAATGAGCGACATGGCAGACGAAACGGAAGCGCGGTTGAACGCCCATCGTCGGCTTTTTGTGTCGCTGCTCACAATCATTGCCGGAGATCCCAAGTTTCATCAGGCGTTGGAATCGCTGGTGCGCGACAATGAAACCGTCAGCGATCAGGAAGAAGATCCGGGCGTCGAACCAAGCCGGGCTTTCGCAATTCAAGGCTTAGCGAACGACGAGATCCGCGCAATTCTCAAAGATGCCCTGGCACGGGTGCTTGCGGAGAA
>NZ_FWER01000128.1 GCF_900169785.1 Rhizobium sullae | reverse complement strand
CATGGATTCGCGCACATGCGTGAAGACGTGCATGCGTGTCGCGTTCATCCAGGTAAAGAACGGCTTCTTAGCCTTCACCTGGCGGTCCATGAAGTCCATCGCAGCGGTGCTGGTCTCGTCGTCGATGGTCTCCATCCGCTTCTTCGTCAGCGGTCCGCTATCCTCGATCTTGCCATCGGCCGACGCCTTGATGACGCCGCGTGGCGAGTACGCCTTCAGGAACTCCGCGTCGTCCTTCGGCCAGTAGGGCGCTTCCGGTTCCTCCTCGGCATTCAGGTGATAGAGGTTGCCGAAGAACTCGTCGAAGCCGTGCTTGGTCGGCAGGTACTCGTCGCGGTCCCCTAGATGGTTCTTGCCGAACTGCCCGGTGGCGTAGCCGAGCGGCTTGAGCGCCTGCGCGATCGTAATGTCGCCGGCCTGCAGTCCAACCGGAGCGCCGGGTGCGCCTACTTTGCAAAGACCCGTACGCAGGCAGCTTTGCCCGGTTATAAATGTCGAGCGGCCGGCCGTGCAGGAGTTCTCGGCATAGTAGTCGGTGAACATCATGCCCGCCTTGGCGATGCTGTCGATGTTCGGCGTCTTGTATCCCACGACGCCCATGGAGTACGCGCTGACGTTGGTCTGGCCGACGTCGTCGCCGAAGATCACCAGGATGTTCGGTTTCGAGCCGTCCGCCGCCTGCTGCGCGAAGGCGGGCGAGACGATGGCGACCGAAGTCATGGTCATCGCGACCGCGGCCGTGGCTGCGAGAAATCTTCGATAGACGGGCGTACTCATCACAAGGTTCCTTTCTGCATCTGCGTTCTCAGTCGGATGGCTATGCGAGGCGATACTGCGTCAGGCGCGGCGAAGGGGTAAGCTTGTAACGGTTACATTGCGGACGGCCGGGGGGTAACAGTCGCCCCAACTGCCCGCTACTGGGTCAACGGCGTCGGCTTGCGGTCACTTTCGAGGTCGTTTTCCACCTCGATTCCGGTCGGCTGCCGTTTCCTCATAGGCTGCTCGACGATCGTCAGTGGGGCGGCGACGGCCGCGCCCGCCACGGTGCCTACGGTGCGCGCCGTTCCCCCGACGACTGCGGCGACGCCTTGACCGAGAGAGACGTTGCTGTCCGTCAGCGTCTGCCCGGTCATCAGCCGCTGGCCGATGAGCTGGACGATTTCCGGGCTTTCGGCGAACTTGCCGTGGTGCAGGCTGTCCTCGGTCTTGACCTTCGTCAGATCGATGGACGTGATGCCGGCCTTTTCCAGCCGCGAGCGATATGGCTCCTTCGAGGGATCGATCGCGCCCAGCCGCGACACGTTGCCAGTGATGAAGCTCGACGCCGCGAGCGCCCGGTCGTCCTGCGAGACGAAGATCGTGAACTTCGGCTTGGGCTCGCCCATCTCGACGAACTGCTTGGCGAACACCTGGATGTCGATGTCGGGCGAGGCGAGGATGACGTTGTGTATCTTGGGGTTCACGTGTCCGTCGCGGATACCCATCTGGCGCAGCGCTTCCATTGCCAGCCAGGTACCCATCGAATGCGCGAGGATGGTGATGTCCTTCACGGCCGGATCGGCGGCGAGGACCCGCAGGGACTGCTCAAGCGCCGTGCGCGAATAGTTGGTGCTCTCCTTGTCGTACTCGTATCCGGTGAGCCGCGCGCGTGACGGCCAGGTGAAGAGGATCGGCGTCGCCTGCATGCCGCTGTCATGGACGATCTGCGCCAGGCGGAAGACCGAGTCCTCGTACTTGTTGTTGAACCCGTGGATAAAGACGAGCGCATGCCCGCCCTCGATATGCTGGCGGAACCATGCCCGGCCTTCCGGAATGGTGTCGATCTGCTTGACGCGCGTGACCGCGAAGTCCGTCGAAGGGTTCGGAGGAAGATGACGCGGCCACTGGACGGTGCCCGGTTCGCGCTTAGCAGGAATGGAGACCGCGACGTCCGTCATCGAGGGCTTCGGGCTGCGCTCGCCATTGAAGAGGGTTGCCGGATCGCCAGACGGCTGCCTGGTCGTCGCGACAAGCATATCGACCTGTGCGTTTTTCGGTGTCCCCGCGGCCAGTGCCACCGACTGCATGACGCCGCTCGGGTGTCCGCAGCCGGCCAGCATCGGGAGGAAGCCTATCAGGAGGGAAAGTCGTTGTAGTGGCGCGAGGATTGTCATCGATCTACTGCGCCGCAATGTTCGTGGGCTTTGTGATCGACAGCGGCATGGAGACGGTCAAATAGATGGCATCCCCCTCCGCCCGGTTCTCGACGGCGAACTCATGGAAGTACTTGATCCGCGTGGAGATCGGCAGCTCGCCGGCCTTGAAGGTCCATCCGATCGTCGCGCCAATGGCCGCGACGCGGCCCTTGAAGTCGCTCGAGGCACCGTCGCCGCTGTCTCCCGTGACCTGGTCGTAGTAATAGCCGACGAGGCCGGCGTCGAACTGCTCGTTGAAGTGCTGGACGGCGGCCCACTCGACATGGAACTCGTTGCCGGTGCGGTAGTCGGTGGCGGGGTTCTCGGCATTGAAGGTCATGCCGACCACAGCCGAGAGATCGAGTCCCACCGTCGGGTCCAGCCAAGTACCGCCGACGGAGACGTCCGCGCCCCAGTGGTGGAAGGCGATGTTCGATATCTCGCCGTCCTGGTAGTCGCCGATCGGGACGTTGACGAGCAGACTGGTCTGCCAATGGAAGTTTCCGGCCTCCCAGCCCAGCAGGCCGCCGATGACCGGGTCGCCGAACGTGAAGACCGGATCGGAGATCGATCCGGAAGCTGTGCCACCTAGAGGTCCCGCCAATGTCACGTCGGCGTCCGTGTTTTTCCAGCCGACAGGCAGGGTCGCCGACAGACCGAGATGGCCGCCTGCGATGTCTTCCGGAAGGATCCAGAGCACCGTCGGGACCTCGATGACGGCCGATCCTTCGACGCCGACGGCAAGCCGTCCTCCCGAGGGAAGCGCCTTTCCGCCGCCGAGATCGCCCGTGTACATGTAGATGTCGTTCGAGAAGAACACGCCGGGAGGCGGCGTGATTGCACTTGCGGGAAGCTTCGCGCCAAGCAGATAGAAGCCCGCGCCACCTTCGGCCGCCATCGCCAGGGAAGGAAGCAACGTCACCGCTGCGATGAAGGTCAGCCGTCTGCCAAATTCAGAGGTCATCGAAGTTCTCAATCTCCAAAATTTCTACGAGGCTCAACGTCTGCGGAAGTGTCCGCCGCCACCGTCGTGGAAGCCGCCACCGCCGCCGCGGGAGCCACTAAATTCCCGGCCGCCACCGCCGCCGATCTGCCGTCCGCCGCCGAACTGGCCGATGTCGCGGCGTCCGTAGCTTCGCGACAGATCGCGCTGGTTGCCGACATTCCGAGCGACGCGGTCGACGCCGAGATTGTCAGGGGCGCGTTCGCGGATCTGCCGCCGTGGCGTCACGTTCTGACGGTTTTGCGTTCTATTCTCGACGCGCTCCTTCACTGCGGGACTGTTCTGTACTCGGTTCTGGACCTGCTCCTGTCTGTCTTCCTCGCGCTCGGGAGCGTTCTGGCGGATGCGGTCGGCGGCTTCCGGATGCTTGGACGCGAACTGCTCCCCGGCACTCTTCAGCCCTTCGGTCGCAGGACGGTTCACCGGGTCCCATCCATCCGGAGTGTGCTTCTGCCATTCGCCGTTCTCGCGGCGATAGACGTTGCCGTCGCGCCCCGCATAGATGTCGCCACCCTTTCCGCCGGCGATGAAGCCGCGATCGCCCGAGGAGTTGTGCCAGTGGAGTCCCGCGGCGTTGCCCGTCGATCCGCCGCTGATGCGGGCGAACTCGCCGCCGTGCTTGACGGCTGCGGTGCCCCACGAGCCGTAGACGTTCGNTGATGCGGGCGAACTCGCCGCCGTGCTTGACGGCTGCGGTGCCCCACGAGCCGTAGACGTTCGTCCCGCCGCGGGCGGCGAAAGCGTTGCCCGTCCTTGGATTGTAGGCCGCGACGAAGCCACGCGACCCCGCAGGGCCGGAGATCGCGCCGCCCCTGACGTAGGTACCCGTGCGAGGATTGTAGGCCGCGCCGCCGGCGATGCCGCGATAGGGGCCGTAGGCATATCCGTAGCGGCCGAATGTGCCGAAGGCCGGATTGTAGAAGGCGCCGACGCCGTAGGTGACCGGCCGCGGATAGTAGGGCCAGTAGCCGCCCGACCAGCCGAAATCCCACCATGCGGGATAGGCCCATCCGGTGCCCCAGACGAGGGCGTCCCATGCGAGGTACGCGCCGAGGTAGCCTGCGGTGTAGCCGTACCAGACCGCGTCCGGCTCGGTGTCGTAGACCCTGACATAGGTGACGTTGTAGACGGACGATGAGGGCGGGATCTTATAGACCTCGTCGGGAACCGCCTTCGCCACTTCGAACGGCCCGGTCGGCATGTCGCCGACGAACCAGACGCCGTCCTTCAGCACGAAATACTTGGTCCCGACCTTGATGACCTGCTCGTTCGAGTTCACGGCGTAGGAGAGGGTGGTCCCATCTATCGGTTCGAATTTCGGTTCGCCGCTATAGGCAACATCGACCTTCACCGTGCCGTCGGTCGCCACCCGCGCCATCTGCGGAATGCTGGCTTTCAGGCGGGCCTCGGCACTTTCGGACGTTCCCGGAACGGAAGCCCGTACTGCATAGTAGGAAGCGTCCTGCGGAATATTCTGGAAGTCGGCGGGCAGGCTCGGCGTCGCGAAGGTCCAGGGGCCGTCGAGCGACGCCGCCGAAAACCAGCGGCCGGAAAGCAGCACGTACCATGTCTTGTCCGCAGGCCGATAGAAGACGTCGCTCGTGGTGTTCGACGCCCAGTCCAGCCCCGTGCCCGGCACCTTCTCCAGGGCAGGCTTACCTTCGAAGACGAGGAGTTCCGCTGGCACGTCCGAGTAGAAAACCTTCGGCACGCCGCTCTCGCCGAACTTCGTCGCGG
>NZ_FWER01000032.1 GCF_900169785.1 Rhizobium sullae | reverse complement strand
CGACCTCGCTTTTCTGGGGTTCCTGGGGCAAGCACCGCCATCGCTTCTGGGATGCCGCGCAGCGCCGGGACGAGGTCTATCTCTTCAACGAATATCTCAACAATGCCGACATCCTGTCGGCCATCGCGCGCGGCAAATACCGCTGCGTGACGTTCGCTTTCCGCGGGCTGATGGTGACCGTCATCGCCTACGTGCTGCTGCTCATTGCGGCTTAAGCGATGCAGCGATGACGCGAGCTGGCCTTGGACCTGTTTCTTCTGTATAAGCCCTCGTCCCGCGTGAGCTGAGCTCTCCATGCGCCGGTTCGGAGCAGCGGGGCGGCAGCGAAACGAGATTGAGTTATCATGACGCAAGGCAAGATGTCTGTGGCGGACGGCAAGGGGCATTATTCCAATGGCCCCGTCTTCGCCGTTGCACCTATGATCGATTGGACGGACCGTCACTGCCGGTACTTCCACCGGCAGATCAGCCGCAATGCCTTGCTCTATACCGAAATGGTCGTCGCCGACGCGATCATCCACGGGCCGCAGGAGAGGCTGCTGGCGTTTGACGCCGAGGAGCATCCGGTGGCGCTGCAGCTTGGCGGGTCGGATCCGGCAAAACTTGCCGAGGCGGTGCGGATCGCCGCCCCCTACGGCTACGACGAGATCAACCTCAACGTCGGCTGTCCATCAGACCGGGTACAGTCGGGAACTTTCGGCGCCTGCCTGATGCTGACGCCGGAGGTGGTGGCGGATGGCGTTGCGGCGATGAAGGCCGTCTCCAAAGTACCGGTGACGGTGAAATGCCGGATCGGAGTCGACGACCAGGAGCCGGAGGCGGCGCTGCCGGAACTCTTGTTGCGGGTGCTCGATGCCGGGGCCGATGCGGTGTGGATTCACGCCCGCAAGGCCTGGCTGAAGGGCTTGAGCCCAAAGGAGAACCGCGAGATCCCGCCGCTCGACTACGGCATTGTCTATCGCATGAAGGAGCGTTGGCCGGACGTCTTCATCGGTATCAACGGCGGCATCCAGACGCTGGACGAGGCAGCGGCACATTTGAAGCATGTCGACGGCGTAATGCTCGGGCGGGCGGCCTATCAGAACGCTGGGATCCTCGCGGATCTCGATCATCGCTTCTTCGGCGCGCCGGCGGCGGTGCCGGATTGGGACGGGCTGCGCGACCGCATGATGGTCTATGCCGCGCGGCATATCGCAAGCGGCGGGCGGCTGCAGCACGTGGCGCGGCATATGGTGGGGCTGTTTACCGGCTTGCCCGGTGCGCGGCGCTACCGGCAGGTTCTCTCGGTCGATGCGGCGAAGGCAGGCGCCGGGCCGGAGGTGATCGCGGCGGCCTTTGCGGCGGTGGATTTTTCCGGTGCCAAGGCGGCGCTGAGCGCCTGACGATCAAAACGAAAAACGGCGCCAGGGGAGGCGCCGTTCTCATTCCTGCTTGACACAGAAATCGAATTAGTTGGCCGAGATGTTCACGGCCTTCGGGCCCTTGCCCATGCGATCCGGCTCGGTGTCGAAGGTGACCTGCTGGCCTTCGCGCAGCGACTGGATGCCCGACGCCTGCAGAGCGGAGATGTGGACGAATACGTCCTTGGCGCCGCCGTCCGGAGTGATGAAACCAAAACCCTTGTCCTGGTTGAAGAATTTTACGATGCCCTTGGTGGCCATGTGGGATAGTCCTTTTCCCTTAGTCTGTCTGGTATCCGCGCCCCCGAGAGGAAGCGGACGGCTTTAGCTTTCGTCCCGTTAGACCGGAACGAAGGGTCAGTCGGAGAAGTCACGTACGGGGAAAGAACGTCTACGCAGGCGGGGATTACCCGCGCCGCCTTCCGCTACGGAAGGCTTTACCACATCTGTCCAGTCACCGGCATGCTAATGCCCGAGTGCCGCAATTGGTGACAGCATTCAGGGAAAAAAGCAAGCGGTAATATTGTGGCATGCGCTGCCGCAAGCCCGGAAATGCCAAAGATTCAAACACTTGACGAAAGGTTACACGCCACGGCCGGGCCTGTGCCATTTGCGGATTCCGTACCACAACGGCACCGCGCCGCCGGTGCGGGCGATGCAAGCTCGCGAAGGACGCTGCGGAACATTGGCCTCCGTCGCGCGACCCTTCGCCGCCGCGGCCGCTATCTCCACCGCGTCGCCGCCATCTGCCGCCGGCACCAACGGCGCGGGTGCTCGCCGGCCATGACCTGCTGGCAAAGTTCCCCGGCCAGCGGCAGGGCGGTATCGAAGCACTGGCGCTCGTCGTCGAAACGCAGCAGGGGCCGGTCGTCTTCTCCTCGCGACCGCAGCGATGATGACGGCGGCAGCTGCGCGTCAGGCAGACGAGTTCGGGATAATGCAACGTCTGAGCAAGGCTCCTCCCCACTGCGGGAGGGGAAGCAATTTCAACATTTAGGGTTAGAAATTGCAGGTGAGGCGATTGCAACGTATCGCGAGATTGCGGGAGGCTCGTACCGGAAATTGCAGGTTGGGGAGCGTGGCCTGCAGGCAAACCATAATTTCGTCCCGACTGGACCCGAATATGGCGGGCGCCGGTGCTTCGGGCTTGATGCGGGCGGGCCGAGGGGGTAGGTCACGGGAATGGGGACAGGTGAATGCTAACGGACAGGTGGGCGGTTTGATCGATCCCTATGTATTGCTCGGACTTGACCGCGATGCCGGCGAGCAGGCGATCCGTAGCGCCTGGCGCAAGGCCGCCAAGACGGCGCATCCCGACTCGGGCGGCGATGCGGAGCATTTCGGCCGGCTGCAGACCGCCTACGAGCTCTTGAAGGACCCGGTGCGCCGCCGCGTTTACGACGACACCGGCTACGATCCGCAGCTTGCCGACCCCAAGGACCTCGAAGGCGTGCTGATGCTGGAAAAGCTCGTCAACGACGTCATCCTCGACGAGCGGGAGCCCGGCAGCTTCGATCCCGTAGCCGCCATGCGCCGCAGGCTTTCCGATGACATCGTCAAGAATCGCTTCCATATCCTGGAGCTGGAGCGCCACCGCAACCGCGTGCGCCAGCACATCGACCGCCTCGGCCGGCGCCCGGAAACCGACGTGCTCGGCTCCATGCTGCGCGCCCGCAGCCAGTCGATCACCGACGCCATCCGCAAGGCGGAAGGGCAAATCGAGGCGATCGAGCATGCCTATACGATGCTCGAGGGCTATTCGTATGAGGTGGAGATGGTGGCGATGGTGGCCGTGACGGAGCGACGGGGGGAAGCCGCCGAGTAGGGGGCTGACCTGGTCCTTCGCGATTTTCACCTAAGCTGAGTGCCATCCCGCCAATGCTGCTGGCCGTGATATTTGTTCCGTTCATGGCAGTGCCATGGGCACAGGGCTACACTATCGGATGCAACGGCGCGCGCAAATACGCTAGAGATTCAATGGATTTGGATCAAGACATGGGCAGTTGCTCCACGATTGCATTTCAAGACTTGAGTTCGTTAGAACGCAGCTTGATATGGCTATTACCGAGAAACAATCGGTCAGCTATCTCAACGAGGTTTACCCTCAATTCGTACGAGATCATTGAGCAGGGCAGAATAGCTCTGGAATTTACCAATGAGCTTAAAGTCGAGTTCGGAAAATATTACCGCGTCGGCCGGCCCGTTTCCCCCTTCGTCCTCCCTTGCGCTTCTGATTCACCGGATTCTCGTGGGAGCCGGCGCCCGTCTTTGTCGTGGACGAGAGGCCGGGAGGCGTCCGAGGATGACGGAGAGGACGAGAGAGTGTCGCGCTTGTCTTCGACCGGCGCATAGGCGAAGCTTCGGGACGGACCAAGGCTCGGAGGCCGCCATGAAATGCATCGTCGGATTCTTCACCACCAAGCCCGGACAGCGCGCGGCCTATCTTGAGGCGGCGCGGGAGCATCTGGAGAAGAGCCGGCTCGATCCGGATTGCCTCTATATCGAGCTGGTGCCGATGCCGGACCATCCGGACAGGATTTTGCTGGCCGAGGCCTTCACCAGCGAGGAAGCGCATCGCAGGCATGAGGATACGGATCATATGCGCGCCTTGTGGGCCGTTGGTCCGAAGCTGCTGTCGAATGTGGTGATCGACAATGTGATTTCCGACCGGGTGCAGCATATCGACGAGAGGTTTGACTGAAGAGGGCGGAGAAAAAGAGTCATTCACCGCGCGGACGCGTGGTGGCTGGATCGCGGATCAAGTCGGGATGAGGGAGAGAGGGGTCACCGCCCCGGGCGTCCGGTCTTGCCTTTCGTCCGGCCCTTGCGCTTCTGCTCCGCCGGGTCCTCGTAGGAGCCGGCGCCGGTCTTGCCGCGCGCAAGGGGGCGAGGGTCGTCGGGATTCCCCCTCACCAAGTTCGGCGAATTGCCCGGCTGCGCCGCGCGGGGCGAACTATCCTCTCCCCGTTGGAGCGAGGAGGGGCTCTGCGTCTGCGGCTTTTCCGGCAGCTTGCCGGTGATCGGTTTTTCGGTGCGGCCGACGGTCATTTCGTCAAGGGTGTTCTTGCGGAAGAGGGGTTTTACGGCGTCCGTGCCTGGGCCCATGTCGTCAAGGGTGGGTTTGGCGAAGTAGGTGCCGCTCTTTCCGTCGCCCTTGCGGGCAGGGTGACCCGAAGGGCCGGGAGGGATATTTGCGGCTGACACTGCGGATCGTGGTTCCCCCTCCCCAACCCTCCCCGCAAGGGGGAGGGAGTCGGTTGCGTTTGCCGTGCCGATCTTCTTTCTTCCACCGGCCTCCATAGCCCTGGACTCCTCGCGCGCCATCGGGTCGTCCATGACCGCAAGCTCGGCGGCTTTGAGGCGTTTGATTTCGTCGCGCAGGCGGGCGGCTTTTTCGAAGTCGAGGTCGGCGGCTGCATCGCGCATCTGTTTTTCCAGCGCGTTGAGATGGGTCTGCAGGTTGTTGCCGACGAGGTTGCCGCCGTCGGCGAAGCCCTTGCCGGAGACGCCGGAGATGTCGGCGCGGACGTGGTCGCGCTCGTAGACGGAATCGAGGATATCGGAGATGCGGGCCTTCACCGATTCCGGGGTGATGCCGTGTTCGAGGTTGTAGGCCACCTGCTTTTCGCGGCGGCGACCGGTTTCCTCCATGGCGCGCTTCATCGAGCCGGTGACATTGTCGGCATAGAGGATGACCTTGCCATCGACGTTGCGTGCGGCGCGGCCGATCGTCTGGATGAGGGACGTCTCGGAGCGCAGAAAACCTTCCTTGTCGGCGTCGAGGATGGCGACGAAGCCGCATTCGGGGATGTCGAGGCCTTCGCGCAAGAGGTTGATGCCGACCAGTACGTCGAAGGCGCCGAGGCGCAGATCGCGGATGATCTCGATGCGCTCCAGCGTGTCGATGTCGGAATGCATGTAGCGGACGCGCACGCCCTGCTCATGCAGGTATTCGGTGAGGTCCTCGGCCATGCGCTTGGTGAGTACGGTGACGAGGGTGCGATAGCCCTTGGCGGCGGTCTCGCGGATTTCGCCGAGCACGTCGTCGACCTGGGAGCGGGCGGAGCGGACCTCCACCGGCGGGTCGATGAGGCCGGTCGGGCGGATGACCTGTTCGGCGAAGACGCCGCCGGCCTGCTCCATCTCCCAGCCGCCCGGCGTGGCGGAGACGGCGACGGTGTCCGGGCGCATCGCGTCCCATTCCTCGAAGCGCAGCGGGCGGTTGTCCATGCAGGACGGCAGGCGGAAGCCGTATTCGGCAAGCGTCGCCTTGCGGCGGAAGTCGCCGCGGTACATGCCGCCGATCTGCGGTACGGTGACGTGGCTCTCGTCGATGAACAGCAGGGCGTTGTCAGGGATATATTCGAAGAGGGTGGGCGGCGGCTCGCCGGGGGCACGGCCGGTGAGGTAGCGCGAATAGTTCTCGATGCCGGCGCAGGAGCCGGTCGCCTCCAGCATCTCGATGTCGTAGCGGGTGCGCTGCTCCAGGCGCTGGGCCTCCAGCAGGCGGCCGGCCTTTTCCAGCTCGGCGAGGCGGAGCTTCAACTCCTCCTTGATCGCCCTGATGGCGCCGTTGAGCGTGGGACGCGGCGTGACATAGTGCGAGTTGGCGTAGATCTTCACCGATTTCAGGTCGCCGGTCTTCTGGCCGGTCAGCGGATCGAACTCGGTGATGGCGTCGATCTCGTCGCCAAACATGCTTATGCGCCAGGCCGCGTCTTCCAAGTGGGCGGGGAAGAGCTCGATCGTGTCGCCGCGGACGCGAAATGAGCCGCGCTGGAAATCCATGTCGCGGCGCTTGTACTGCTGGGCGACGAGGTCGGCGAGCAGCTGGCGCTGGTCGAGCCGGTCGCCGACCGACATCTGGAAGGTCATGGCGGTGTAGGTTTCGACCGAGCCGATACCGTAGATGCAAGAGACCGAGGCGACGATGATGCAGTCGTCGCGTTCGAGCAGCGAGCGCGTCGCCGAGTGGCGCATGCGGTCGATCTGCTCGTTGATCGACGATTCCTTTTCGATATAGGTGTCGGAGCGCGGGACGTAGGCCTCCGGCTGGTAGTAGTCGTAATAGGAGACGAAATATTCCACAGCGTTGTCGGGGAAGAAGTTCTTGAACTCGGAATAGAGCTGGGCGGCGAGCGTCTTGTTCGGCGCCAGGATCACGGCGGGACGCTGGGTCGCCTCGATCACCTTGGCCATGGTGAAGGTCTTGCCCGAGCCGGTGACGCCGAGCAGCACCTGGGAGCGGTCATCGTTCTCAAGGCCCTCGACGAGGTCGCGGATCGCCGTCGGCTGGTCGCCGGCGGGCTCGTAGTCGGAGACCATGCGGATCTTGATGCCGCCCTCGGACTTCTCCGGCCGGGCCGGGCGGTGCGGCGTCCAGATTTTGCCGTTCTTGTGCAGCGGATTGCCGGACTCGATGAGCGCCGAGAGCGCCTCGACTGTGGCCGTAACCGCGGTGCCGGCATTCAGCGAGGCGGCTTCCTCCAGCGTCGTGTCCATGCCGGAAACCGGATTGAGGCCGGCGCGGGCGCGGGTCTTCGGGTCGGTCGAGCCGCCCATCGATGTTCCCCGTGCGGATTTGGAGGCCGCGATCTCCACCTTCTTGCGGTGCTTGCCGGCCTTGGAGGCGATCTCGCGTTGCGTCTCGACGCTGGACGCCTCGGCATCGGCTTCTAATTGCTTCACCCAGTCGGCGACGGAGCCCTCCAGCGGAGCGCCTTCAAAGGACGACTGCGGGGCTTCCTCGAAGCCGTTCGGGGCGGGGGATTTCTTCGTCGATTTGGCCATGGGCGGAATATGGCGAGAGTCAGGGCGAAAGGGAAGAGGCAAAGAGTACAAAAGGGAAACGAATGAATCGTTCGGATTTCGCCAACAGTGGGCTCAATCCTCCGGCAGGGTGAAGACCGCGCAGGGCTCGGCGATGCCGCGCAACCGGTGCTCGCCCAGCGGAGTCAAGGCCGCCGTCGTCTCCCGCGCGAGCGCGCCGGAGATCAGCACGCTGTGGCCAAGGGGTTTGCATAGCCCTTCGAGCCGGCTGACTAGGTTGACGGCGGGGCCGATGGCGGTGAAGTCCAGCCGGTCGGCCGCGCCGATATTGCCCCACAGCATTTCTCCGAAATGCAGGGCCGCGCCGAAAGGCAGCGGCGGCAATCCCTGCGCCTGCCGCGCCGCGTCGAGATGGGCCATGCCGGCGCGGGCGGCGGCGGCGGCCCGCAGCGCCGCCTCGCAGGCTTCGGCCGGCGCGCCGGCAGCCGGGAAAATCGCCAGCACGCCGTCGCCCATGAACTTCAGCACCTCGCCGCCGAAGGCGTGCACTGCGCCAGCGACGCGGTCGAACCACGCATCGAGCGCGGCGATCATCACCACAGGCTCTGTCGCTTCGGAGAGGGCAGTGAAATCGCGCAAATCAGCACAGAGCAGTGCTGCACGGATCGTCTCCCCGGTGCCGCGATGCAGCGCGCCGGCCTGCACCCGCGCGGCACTGCGCCGCCCGAGATAGGCTTCGAGTAGTGCTGAAAGCGCCGCCCTTGCGGCGAGTGCTGCCAAGGGTGCCGCGGCAAAACGCGAGGCCTGCCGCAGCCGGCCGGCCTCGGCTTGGTCGAACGGCCGAATCCCGGCCCAGCCGAGCAGCGGACTGTCCGGCGCCGAGCCGGCGATGTGCTCCTCTACCGGGCCGAGCCCGGCCAGCCAGTCGCGTCCGGCCTGGTTGAGCGCCGCGCCGGGGAAAGCCAGCGCCTCGATCACCACGCCAGTCTCCGCCCGCCAGAGCCAGGTGCGGCGGGCGACGATCGGATGCGGTACTGCGAGCGTCAGAGCCGCGCCGGCCAGCGGCAGGCCGTCGGCCAGCAGCCGGCCGCCGAGCTCGGACAAGAATCGTTCAGGGCTAGGCGAGGCGCCGGCCTCGTCCACCAGCCAGGCGAGGGGCGGGGGCAGATCCATGCCGCGATCATGCCACCGCGATCGCCGCCTGTCATCCGCGCCGCTCCAGGTGTTGCGTCACCGTGCGGGGATATTCAATTTCGGGAGCGGACGCTGTCACGTTTTGCCGGCGAAGGAATCCGGACCCGGATCGCGCCCGGCTGCGACTTCGACCAATCGGTCGAGGTAATGAGCCCAGCCTTCCGCATGGCCCTCGCATTGTTCGGTGCTCGGCAGGCCGGTATGAGTCAGGCGCAGCAGTGTTCCATCCGGCTGCTCGACGAGGTCGATCTCGACCAGGCTCGACCCCGGCGGCACCACTTCGCTGCCGTCCCAGCCGAAGCTGTAGGCCAGGCGGTGCACCGGCACCACCTCGCGAAAGGAGCCGCGGGCAAAGCGGGCACCGGTGACGTTGACCAGATAGATTCCTCCAGGCTGCGGCTCGATCTCCGCCTCCGTTCCCATCCAGCGCAGAATCTTCTCCGGATCGGTCAGGAGGGCGAACACCGCGGAGGGCGGTGCCGGAATATGCGTCTCGCGGCGAACGACAAGGGACTCTTGCATCGGTCTCTCTCCCGTGTTTGTCATGGCACCTGGGGCGGAGGATGGCAAAGTGCTACCCCGCAGCATGTAGGCGGAAGCTCTCCCTCAACAAGAGCACCTCAAGCACCTAACATGGCACCAACTTTAGCCCTTGCCATCGAAATGATGGGAGTGACAAGTGTGACGGGATTCCATGGACTCGCCAGCGCCGGAGATGATGGTTGTAGACGTCTCCCCGGGGGGGTATCGGGAGCCATTGCCGGTGACGAACGGTCAATCGGCGGTCTCCTTCAAATCGTGGCGCATGATCGGGCGCGCGCGGATCCGCCGGGCGACGACCTTGAAGCCGGCGCGCGCGAAGGTCGACGCATAGCCGCTGCCCGAAGCGCTCGGCGACACCCTGGCATCGAAGGGGTAGGCTTCAAGGGCCGGTGCCTTTGCCATCCTGGCGGTCTTCAAGGCCGCCAGGATCAGCTCGAACGTCACGCCCTGCCGGCGATAGCCCTTGCGCACATAAAGGCAGGACAGCGCCCAGACTGGAGCATCGTCTACCCGCTTCACCCGCCACTGCCGGTCCAACGCAGGAACGGCGTCGCGTGGCGTGAGCTGGCACCAGCCGACCGCGACATTGCCATGGAAGGCAAGAAGGCCCGGTGGCGGGCCGCGCTTGACGATCTCGCGGAACGCCGCCTTGTTTTCCTCGCCCGGCCGCTTGCGATAGGCCGCACCGATCCGCCCATACATGCACCAGCAACGGCTGGCGGCGCCGGTCTTACCGAAGAGATCCTCAAGGAAAGGCCACAAGTCAGGCGTGAGCGGGCGAATCTCGAGTTCCATGCAACATACCCTTCGCTGGATTTGTCGCGTTCAACGCTGGCACCACACAGTGGCTTTCCACCGGTTGCGGTCGCTCTTTGTGGAAGGCATGTTGTTTCTGCCGGCATCTTTTCAAGTTTTTCCGGGGCCGTTGTCGGGACAGGCGGCGGCCACACGTCCTTGGCAAGTAAGGCCACAAGGGCTCGCACAGAGGAGAGCAGACATGAGAAAGGTTATCACTGGTGCATTCGTCAGTCTTGATGGCGTCATGCAGGCGCCGGGCGGCCCGCACGAAGACCCTGTCGGTGGCTTCAAATATGGCGGCTGGGTCTGGCCTTATTTCGACGAGGCAATGGGGAAGGCCGTGGACGAGATGTTCGCCAAGCCGTTCGACCTTCTGCTCGGCCGCAAGACCTATGATATCTTCGCCGCATATTGGCCATATGTCGATGCCGACGACTCGATCGGCCCGCTGTTCGACCGCATCACCAAATATGTCGCGACCCGCAATCCGGACTTCAAGCTCAGCTGGCAGAACAGCCGGTTGCTCGGTACCGATGCGGTCGCCGCACTCACGACGTTGAAAAGCGGGGAAGGCCCGGATTTGCTGACCCAGGGCTCGACCGACTTTCTGCAGACCCTGTTCAGAAACGACCTAGTCGATGAATTCAATGTTTTCTTATTTCCGGTCGTGCTCGGCAAGGGCAAGAAATTGTTCGGCGACGGCGCCTTTCCCGGCGCGCTGAAACTCGTGAGCTCACGGGTCTCCGGCTCCGGCGTGACGATCAACAAATACGCTCGCAACGGCGACGTCGTCACAGGCTCATTCGGACCCGACCAGCCAAGCGCGGCCGAAATGGAGCGGCGCAGGAACCTGAGCTGAGGCTCTCTGAAGGATGCCGTTTAGGGAGGTGAATCATGGAGGACGTTCCGGTCATCAAAATGCGGCGCAAAGGCAAAAGCCTGACGCAGAGGATGCTGATCCCAAGCGAGACGATGGTCGCCGACGAACTGAGGACGGCCCAACCGGGCCATCTGTCGGACCTGGCGGGGCTGAGACGTGCACTCGCGGCAAAATACGGAGCCGACGCGTGCTGCCCGGTGACCATGCAGCGGCACCTGGTGCGCATCAGCGAGGATGGCAGCGCTCCTTTCTGGCGCGTCGTGGACCCTGACCGGCCGTTCGCACGGCGAATGACCGGTGGGCCGGACCATATTCGCGACAAGCTGGCCGCTGAGCGCTGAGCGCTGTTCATGCAGTCAGGACGTGCTCGATTTGGATCGGCAGGGTCCGTAGGCGCTTGCCCGTTGCGTGGAAGACGGCGTTCGCGATCGCTGGAGCGGTTCCCACCAGGGCAATCTCGCCCAAGCCTTTCACGCCGAGCGGGTTCACATGCGGATCGATCTCGTCGACGAAGAGTGCGTCCAGCTTCGGAATATCGAGGTTCACAGGCATGAGGTAGTCGGCCATGTGGGAATTGACCGGCCGGCCGTCGCGCGGATCGAGGACGGTGCGCTCCATCAACGCCATGCCCATGCCCCCGATCATGCCGCCCGTGCATTGGCTTCTGGCAAGCAGCGGATTGACGACGCGCCCGATGCCATAAGCCCCGACGATGCGGCGCACCCGGATCGTTCCGACGTCGGCGTCGATGGCAACTTCCGCGAAAACCGCGCCGAAGGAATGCATCGAATATCGTTCCGCCACCTCCGGATCACGCTGCGCAGATCCATTGGCTTCGACCGGAACACCGGTTCTGCCCACGATATCCTGATAGGACAACCCCGATGACGGCTCCCCGCGGCGGTGAAGGAGCCCGCCGCTCCACTCAAGATCGTCCAACGACGCTCCGAAGGCCGGCGAGCCGGCATCCTCTACCGCACGGCGGGCGGCCTGCGCCTGCACCTCAAGACAGGCGGCCCGAATTGCCGATCCCACCGACGCCATCGTCCATGAGCCGCCGTGCGAGGGTGTCTGCGGGTAGTCCGACCTGCCGAGCCTGAAGCGGACCTGCTCGAACGGCAGTCCAAGGAATTCCGCCGCCACTTGTGTCATCGATGTATAGGTGCCCGGACCCATGTCGCTGGCGGCCGCCTCCACCTCGGCAACGCCATCCGTCAGCAGCCGAACTCTGGCGTTGGCAGGCGCGTGAAACGCCGGATAGGTGGCTGTGGCCGCTCCCATGCCGATCAGAAGACGCCCGTCGCGCATGGAGCGCGGTTCGGGCGTCCTTTGAGCCCAGCCGAAGCGGTCGGCGCCGAGTTCGTAACATTGCATCAGCGAGCGGCTGGAAAACGGCTTGTTTTCAGCTTCATCGACTCGCGGCTCGTTGCGGCGTCTCAGCTCGATCGGATCGATCCCGAGTTTATAGGACAACTCGTCCATTGCACTTTCGAGGGCAAAGATGCCGCTTGCTTCGCCCGGACCGCGCATATGATTGGGCGTGCCCGTGTCGAGCTGCACCAGCCGGTACTGGGTGCGCACGTTGGGGCAGGAATAGAGATAGTCCGTGACGGTGGTCAGGGCTTCCGTGAATTGCTCGTAGCGGCTTGTTTCTCCGGCGCCTTCGTGAACCACGCCGAGAAGCTTGCCGTCGGACGTTGCTCCAAGCGCAATCCTCTGAAGCGTGCGCGGCCGGTGGCCGGTGGTGAAGAACATTTGCCTGCGGGTGAGCACGAGCTTGACGGGCCGTCCGACATGGCGCGCTGCAAGTGCCGCGAGGGTCACATGCGGCCAGGTCCTGAGGCTCGTTCCGAAGGCGCCGCCGATGAAAGGACAGACGACCTCTATATTCTCCACAGGCAGGCCAAAAACTGCTGCCATCTCGGCCTGCTCATTGACCAGATACTGGCTCTTGCTCCAGAGCGTCAACCGCTCGCCATTCCAGGCAGCGACCGTCGCATGCGGTTCCATGGGATTATGGTTTTCGCGGGCGATTTCATAGATTTCGTCGATCGTGACGGAAGCATCCGCTATGGCGGTTTCCGCATCGCCGCGTGATCTGTCGGCCGCCTCCGGAGCAATTCTTTCTGTGCGCGGATCGGCTGGATCGACGAGCGGCCGCCGGGCCTCATAGGAAATGCGCAGCGCGGCGGCAGCGCGCTCGGCATGATCGAGGGTGTCCGCAACGACGACGGCAACGGGCTGCCCGTAAAAACGCACGGTGTCGTCCTGCAGGACGTGGAGGCGTTCGCCCACTGCCGGATCAATGACGGCCCTGTGGGGCAGATATGGCAGGCGTTGCGCGTTGCTGTGCGCTATCACGGCGGCGACGCCGGGCATCCTCTCGACCTCCGCGCTTTCGATCCCGGTCACTCGGCCGAGACCGATGGTCGCGCTGACGATCACGGCATAGAGCTGGTCCGGCTGGTTGAAATCGGCGGCGTAGCGTGCCGCGCCTGTGACTTTGGCGCGGCCGTCGACACGGGTCAGGGGCTCTCCGATGAGGTTCACGCTCATACGATTTCTCCCGCCATTTCGAGTGCCAGGACAATCGTCCGCGGCAAGAGTTCGAGCTTGAAGTGATTGTGGTGCAGCGGCCGGGCGCCTTGCGTGGCCAGTTGCGCAGCGTCCTCGAATGCCTGGCGGCCCGGTCGTTTCCCCAGCAGCGCGGCCTCGCAATCGCGCAGGCGCCAGGGACGCGTGCCGACCCCGCCGACCGCGAGACGGATTTCGCGGATCACGTCATCCTCGACTAAGAGGTCAACAGCCGCTGAGACGAGCGCGAATTCATAGGAGGCGCGGTCGCGGACCTTCAGGTAGCGGGCGCGGCTGCTGCGGGGGCCGCCGGGCACGCGCAGCTCCATGATGAGCTCGCCCGGCAGCAATGTGTGTTCGATTTGCGGCGTATCGCCCGGCAGTCGGAAGAGTTCCTCGACCGGAAAACTGCGTTCGCCTTGCGGACCCCGGACACGCATGGTGGCGTCGAGCGCGACCAGAGCGACGGCGACATCGGAAGGATGCGTTGCCACGCAATGGTCGCTCGTGCCGAGGATGGCGTGACCGGCATTCAGCCCATCGATTGCCGCGCAGCCCGATCCCGGCATGCGCTTGTTGCAGCCGACATCGAGCATGCGGAAATAGGGACATCGAACCCGCTGTAGAAGGTTGCCGCCCATCGAGGCCATGTTCCGCAGTTGCGGCGAGGCGCCCTCGATCAGGCTTTCCGCGATCAGCGGCTGCAGGCGCTGGACATTCGGATCGGCGGCGACGTCGGCCATGCGTGCAAGCGCACCGATGACCAGATCCTCGCCCTCCACACGGATGCCACCCAGGGGAAGCGCGTTTATGTCGACGAGCCGTTCGGGACGCTCGACCTCCTCGCGCATCAGGTCGATGAGCGTGGTGCCCCCGGCAATAAAGCGCCCGCCCGCCGCGGCGGCCGCTATAGCGTCTTCGGTGCTGCGTGGCTTTTCCAGGATGAAAGGAAGCATGGATCAGGTCCTCCCGCCTATGTCGGCGACCGCCGCGACGATGCCCGGATAGGCGCCGCAGCGACAGATATTGCCGCTCATCCAGAACGGAATCTCTTCCGGCGAACCCGCGTGCCCTTCGGCGATGCACCCGAGGCCCGACATGATCTGGCCGGGCGTGCAGAACCCACATTGCAAGCCCTCGTGCTCGACGAATGCTTCCTGCAGGGGGTGAAGCGCGCCCTCCTTCTCGAGGCCTTCGATCGTTTCGATCCGGGCGCCGTCGTGCATCGATGCCAAGGTCAGACAGGAAACGATACGTCTACCGTCGACGAGAATGGTGCACGTGCCGCAGGCGCCCTGGTTGCAGCCCTTCTTCGTGCCGGTGAGATCGAGCGTCTCGCGCAGGACATCGAGGATGGACTGACGCGGATCGACCGTCAGCGTGTGAGCGCGGCCGTTCACCGTTATCGTCAAGGCCGTCTCGTTCATGGCGGCTGCCGGGGAGCTTGCTGCCGTTACAGACTGAAGCGGCAGTGCAGCCAGCGCGACGGCGCCGGCCGTGGCCTGAAGCGCTTCCCGGCGCGATAGGACGGGGCCTGGCGGATGCGATTCCGACGAATTCTCTGTCATGAAGGAACATCCTCTTCAACGCAGTTGAGCGCGCGAAGGATAGTGCTGATGCCGCGAAGTTGCTGTCGCGATCTTTCGGAACTGTTCGAATATTGCGGCGATCGGCATGGCTGCTTACCGAGGCAGTGCCGAAACAGCCGTTGAATATCAGAGCCGGCGGCGGAACTCGCTCGGCGTGATGCTCGCCACTTTGCGAAAGGTCGCGGAGAAGGAGGATGAGGTCTCGTATCCGACGATGAGAGCGATATCGATGATGCGCAGCGTTCGGTCCTTGAGCAGCATCTTGGCATATGCGATCCGCTCGCGGGTCAGCCATTCATGCGGCGTGTATCCGGTGGCCATTCGGAAGGCCGTGCAGAAATGGAAGCGGCTCAAATTGGCGAGATCCGCCAGCTCCTGCAGCCTGATATCGGCCGCGAGATTTTCACGCATGTAGCTGGTGACGCGCTTGAGCTGCCAGCCCGACAGACCACGCCGCGGCGGAGGCGAGATCGGCGCCGGAACCGCTGAATGTGATCTGATAAGCTGGAGGCACACAAGATCGAGGAGCTGCTCGATGAACAGCTGAGACATCGCGTCTTGCGAACTGATCTCGTCGTTGATCAGGTTCATGATCGCGAACAGTTTGGGATCGTTGAAATTCACGCGGTCGAGCAGCTCGGGCTCGCGGCCGGTGCCCACCTGATCGGTGCATGCCAGGAGGCGGCTATGGCCCAGAAAGATGTTGGAGACCTCGACGGCGCCATCCGCTCGCCACAAGCCATCATGCCCTCTAGGCGCGAATGTTATCGTCCCCGCCATTGCGGGAGCGGAAATCGTCTGTTGGCCCATCTTGACCGAAGCCATGCCTTCCCCGGCATATTTCGCAGAGAGAACATGATCCTTCAAGGGCGGAAGATTGTATTCGAACGGTGCGTTCCACCATCGGCCGACGAGCCGGGTGTCGCCGGAAAATACCTCTGGAATCACAGGTGGCGCTCGGCCTCGCTGCAAACGGCGAATATGAACGGTCGTGTTTGCCAGCGCACTCCCACCCATGGCGATATCTCTTGTCGATCCGCAGGAGCCCTATCTCCTGGAATGCGTAGCATTTCCCGCGCCGATTGAGAATGTTGGCCGCGTACCCAATTTGGCTTAATTTGCGCTCCCATTGCCTTCGAAGCAGCGGCATCCCGGGCAGCACTTGGCTGGAGCCGGCCCTTTGGACGGTCAAACTGTCGCAGACGTGGAACAAGGGCAGCGGTGCTGTCGCTGTTCGCAGCTGTCATCCGGCAGCCCCGGTTCCGGGCCACCTCTCTTCGACGGCATCCGGACATTGCCCGCCTCGCCGCCGCTTTCGGACGGAGGAAGCATGATGTCCGCATTGGAACGCCTGCGCGCGCTCACGCCGCAGCAGCGCAATACCGTCATAGCCAGCTATCTCGGCTGGACGCTCGACGCCTTCGATTTCTTCATTCTCGTTTTTGTTCTTAAATACATCGCCGAGGAATTCCACACCGACGTCCCGGCCGTTTCGGTAGCGATATTCCTCACGCTTGCGATGCGGGCGGTGGGCGCGCTCGTCTTCGGGTTGGCGGCCGACAGGTTCGGGCGGCGCGTGACGCTGATGGCGGACGTGCTGCTCTATTCGCTGTTCGAATTCCTGACCGGCTTCTCGACGGGGCTAACCATGTTCCTGGTGCTCCGCGCGCTCTACGGCATCGCCATGGGCGGCGAATGGGGCGTCGGCGCCTCACTGGTCATGGAGACCGTGCCGGAGAATTCCCGTGGTATCGTCTCCGGCATCCTGCAGGCGGGTTATCCCTCCGGCTATTTCATCGCCTCGATCGTCTTCTTCCTGCTCTTCCCGGTGATCGGCTGGCGCGGCATGTTCTTCGTCGGCGCGGCTCCGGCGCTGCTGGTGCTCTATATCCGCCGCAATGTCGAGGAAAGCCCGGTCTTCCTGAAGCGGCAGGCGGAGGGACGGCGGCCGTTCCTCACCGTGCTCAGGGAGAACATTCCGCTGTTCGTCTGGTCGGTGCTCTTGATGACTGCGTTTAACTTCCTCAGCCATGGCACGCAGGACATCTATCCGACCTTCCTGGAAATGCAACGAAACTACGACAGCTATACGACCGGCGCGATCGCCATCGTCTACAATATCGGCGCGATCTGCGGCGGGCTGTTCTTCGGGGCGCTGTCGCAGCGGATCGGACGGAAGCGGGCGATCGTCATCGCCGCGCTGCTTGCCGTGCCCGTCGCGCCGCTCTGGGTCCATGCGCCGGGACCGGTGCTGCTCGCGATCGGCGCCTTCCTGATGCAGCTCTTCGTTCAGGGTGCCTGGGGCATTGTGCCGGTGCACCTTAACGAGCTGTCGCCCGACGAGGTGCGCGGCACCTTCCCGGGCCTCGCCTATCAGCTCGGCAACCTGCTCGCTTCCGGCAACGCGACGATGCAGGCGGGGCTTGCTGCACACTGGAACGGCGACTATGCGACGGCGCTGCTGATCACCGCCACCCTGGTAACGGTGGCCGTCGCGCTCCTTTCCGGGTTCGGCTACGAGAAGAAGGACGTGCGTTTCGGCACGGAGGAGGCCGAAGCGCCGGCGGGCGCTTTACGAAGCTGAGGGCAAGAGGCGCTGGCCACCACCGTGCTTGGCCGTCTGTTTCATTCCTATTCGGCCGAGCGATCTTGCCTAGGCTTTTCTTAACTGCCGAACGCTAATGTTTCCCGTGCGGAGGTTATGTACTGCGTCCCGCCGCGAGGGTTTGATGGCTTCCACCGACAATTTCGCTTTTCTGCTGCCGGTCATGATGCTGACCTTCGGCTGCACGTTCCTGATCGTTGCCCGGTTCGGATCGCGCGAAGCGAGGCATTGGGGTGCGGGCTATATCTTTGCCGCTGCTGCGTTTTCCATGCCGCTGGCGCCTGTTGCGGTTCCGGCCCAGATGGCTTCGCTGATTGCCGATGCGCTGTTCCTCGCCGCATTTTATTTCTACGGCGGCGCGCTTCTTTGCCGCTTCAGCCGGCCTTCCTTTGCAGCATTGCGGATCGCCTTCGCCTCGATCATCTATGCTGCGACCCTTTACGCAGTTCTTGTTGCGCAGAGCGTTTCGGCGGAACTGCTGCTGAACGATTTTGCCTGTGCGTCGCTGCTGAGTTTTACCCTGTTCAAAACGGCGCGCCATGTGAAGCACCGCGCCGACGCACTGCTGCTTGCGGTTTCGGGTCTCGTGGTGATGGAGATCATCGCCCGCAACGCGATCCTGATTTTCGCCGTGCCGTCATACGGCGGCGCGGATGGTTTCCTGGCGTCGGATTACGCGTTCTTCATGCAGGCCGGCGCATCCGTTTTGGCGCTGTTCTTCGCGCTTTCTGCACTGGGGGCGGTGACCGTCGATACGATTGCTGCTTACCGCGACATCGCGGATCGGGATCCGCTGACCGGCCTCTTGAACCGCCGCGGCTTCGAGCGGGTGGTGACAGGATTGAAGGGCGCCTCGGGGGCCGTCGTCGTCTGCGATATCGACCACTTCAAGCGTATCAACGACGTGTTCGGGCATGCGGCAGGCGATACCGTGATCATCGGGCTGGCGCAGCTGTTGCTGGAGCGCGTGCCAAAAGGCGCCTTCGCCGCACGTTTCGGTGGCGAGGAGTTCGTCGCTTTCTTTCCCGGTGCCGGCCTTGCCGAGGCAGGCACGTTTGCCAACGCGCTCAAGCAGGCCTTTTCCTCAGCCAACGGTACGGCGGAGACCGGCAAGGTTACCGCGAGCTTCGGTGTCGCCGCAGCGGCGGTCGGCAATCAATCGCTTCACGGGGTGATCGGCCGGGCGGATGCCGCGCTTTACGCGGCGAAGGCGGCAGGCCGCAACAGAGTGATGCTGGAAGGCGAGCCGCACGAGGAAGTGCCCGCACTCCACGTGGCCACAGGCAGCTGACGACCCGCATCACACGATAGCCGGTATCAGATGGGCGACGAATTCGGCGGTCTTCCTGCCGTTCGCATCCTGGCCGAGCCTCTCGAATGTTGCTTGACGGTGTGCGACTGGTTGCCTCCAAGCAGCGTCAGGTGGGCCGGTCCAGCCGATCACGAAACCGACGCCGTCGGAACCCCTGCGCTAAGCCGGGTCGTCGAACGAAGCCGCCCCCTCAAGCAGACATAGGAATCCATATCTCAAAGTGATTTGAAATAAATCGCTCGCAACTTGATGGTGTATAATTGGACCGACTTGCGATCGGCCAGAGTCTTGCGGTATCTGAAGATGGGGCGAACTTGCACGCCAGGTATCAAACCTGTGCAATCAACCGCGTTTAGTAGGTCATGACTTCGGTCGAATTCGCTGGACTCCGGGGTTGTGCGCGATGAGGTTCGAGTGGCGGAAACTGAAGGGCGCACGAGGAGGAACAATCCATGCTTTACGCCATCCTGGCCTATCACGAAGAGGGAGTAGTCGAATCCTGGACCAAGGAGGAGGATGCGGCGCTGATGACCGAACTACTCCAGGTCAACGATCGCCTTGTCCAGGAGAAACATTTGGGACCGGCCGCGCGGCTTGGCCCAACGGGGCGCGCCGTGACCTTGCGGGGGGCGGGTGCCGGCATGATCACCGACGGCCCCTTTGCTGAAACCAAGGAGCAACTGCTCGGCTTCTACGTCGTGGACTATCCAACGCTTGAGACGGCCGTCGCAGCAGCGCGCGACCTGCGCCGCGCCAATCCGTCCGCAGTCTATGAAATCCGGCCGATTTCGCTTTATCTCCCTGGTGCGCCGCTGACATCCCGGGATGAGGGCTAGGCCACGCGCTGCCACTGGTGGCATGTGCACTATAATGCCGAAACAATGCCGAAGTTTTCGGTGGGGATTAGCTGCGGCATGTCCCCGTAAGCCCTTGAGCTCGGCGGGTTTACCGATACAAGCTGGCACCAGTTTTCTTCATCGGATTCGCCCATGTATTTTTCCCTCAGCCCCGCCGCCATCTGGCCGGTCGGCATGCTTTTCGCCTCCAATATCTTCATGACCTTCGCCTGGTACGGGCATCTGAAGCACAAGGGCAGTGCGATCGCCCTTGCCATTGTCGCGAGCTGGGGCATTGCCTTCTTCGAATACTGTCTGGCGGTGCCGGCGAACCGTATCGGCTCGGCGGTCTATACGACGGCGCAGTTGAAGACGATGCAGGAGGTGATCACGCTGATGGTCTTCTCTGGCTTCTCGATCTTCTGGCTCGGCGAGAACCTGACCTGGAACCACGCGATTGGTTTTGCCCTGATCGCGGTCGGCGCCTCGTTCATCTTCCGCGCATGAACGCATCCTTTCCAACAGATTACAAAATCTTTCCAATGGATTACAAATAGTCCATCTCGGGAAATTGCCGAATTGCCGACGCATTTGGCTGGGAGGCTGTCACCATTCAGTGATCAGGAGGTGATCGGCCATGAGCCTCTCTTTCCAGACGATGGCGGCGATCCGGTTCGGCTATGGATTCCGGCCGGGCGAGGCGCCGCCGCAGAGCAAGGACCAGCTACTTGGTCAGGTGAAGGACGCTGCGCGAAGCACGCCGTCCTTTCCTGCCGGCGGCATTGATGGACGCCATCGGCAGATTGCCATTCTGCAGGACCAACTCCGGGAACTCCGCCAGAGCAGCGGCGGCGATGAAACGCGCCGGGAGAGGCGCAAGGCGATCCAGAAGCAGGTGCAGCAAGGGTTCCAGCGCGACGCCAATGCGCGGCTGATGCAGGCGGTGCTTTCGCCGAACGGATTCCACGAGCGGCTTGCCACCTTCTGGACCAATCATTTCTCGACGAGCGCGAACAAAAGCCTGCCGATACGGATGATCGTGCCGCTTTACGAGGCGGAGGCGATCCGGCCGAATATCGGCGGGTCGTTCGCCGACCTGCTGCGCGCCGCGACGGAGCATCCGGCGATGCTCATCTATCTCGATCAGGCGCAATCGCAGGGGCCGGAATCAGCCCGCGGCATGAAGCAGAAGAAGGGGCTGAACGAGAATCTCGGCCGCGAACTTCTGGAACTGCATACGCTGGGCGCCGGTAGCGGCTACACGCAAGCCGACGTGCGCGCCGCGGCGATGGTGCTGACCGGGCTGACGATCGATCGCGAGGAGATGGACGCGGTTTTCCGTCCCGGCATTTCCGAGCCCGGCAGGCATACGGTTCTCGGCGTCAGCTATGGCGGCGCGCGGCGGGCCCGGAAGGACTATCTGGCGCTGCTCGACGATCTCGCTGTCCATCCGAAGACGGCTGAGCACATCAGCCGCAAGCTGGCCGTCCATTTCGTTTCCGACCAGCCGCCGGAGGAGATGGTGATGGTGATGGCGGATATCTGGAAAAAGACAGACGGCGACCTGATGGCCGTTTATGGCGCGATGCTCGACCATCCGGCAGCATGGCGCGACGAGGGCGCCAAGGCACGCCAGCCGTTCGACTATATCGTGACGGGCTTGAGGGCACTGAACGCCGGCGGCGGCAATGGCGCCGCGGCCGATTTCATGAAAGCCAACCAGGATGACGACGATGATGGGATGGCGCCGCCGAAGGACATGGCGGGTGAGGACAATGCCATGGGCGGTGATGCGGGTGCGATGGCGCCCGATCCTGCCAACGAAGCCAAGTCCAAGCGGCGCAAGGCTTTCCAGACCGCGCGTGCGCTAGGGCAGGGTGCTCTTCGCCGCATGGGTCAGCCGACCTGGCTGCCGCCAAGCCCGGCAGGTTTCGAGGAGAATTTCTCCGCCTGGATCACGGCGAGCCAGCTTGCCGAGCGGCTTGCCTGGGCGCGGCGCGCTTCCGCCCAGTTCGGCAAGGACGAGGATCCGCGCGAATTTTTGAAATCGACGCTTGGCGATGCGGCGCGCGACGAGACGATCCGCGTGGTTTCGCAGGCGCCGAACAAGATCAGCGGCCTGACGCTGGTTCTCGCTTCCCCCGAATTCAACCGCCGATAGGAGCTGGTCATGACTAGGATTACGCTTTCCCGCCGCGGCTTTCTTGCTTCCGCTTGTTGCCTTGCTGCTGCTCCGATCTTCACACCGGTTACCTTCGCCGCCATGCCCGGCGACAACCGCTTCGTGACCATCGTGCTGCGCGGTGCGATGGACGGCCTCGACCTCGTGCAGCCCTATGGCGACGCGGGCTTTGCGATGCTCAGGCCGACGCTGGCGCTGACGCCGGACAACGGCCTTCTCGACCTCGACGGGCATTTCGGGCTCAATCCGGCTGCCGCCGACCTGATGCCGCTCTGGAAGAGCAGGGAGCTTGCCTTCGTGCATGCGGTCTCGACGCCCTACCGCGACCAGCGCAGCCATTTCGACGGGCAGGACATGTTAGAATCGGGCGGCGAGCATGTGGCCGAGGAGAAGACAGGCTGGCTGAACCGGGTGCTTTCGGTGATCCCGCGCTCGGATGCCCGCAAGGCGATCGACGTGAATACCTCGACGGAGCTGATCCTTTCCGGCCCGAACAATGTCGACGTCTGGGCCTCAGATTCCAATCTCGGGATAGCGAAGGACGAGATGCAGTTCCTGATGCGGCTTTATGCCGGCGATCCGGCTTTCGCCAAGGCGATGGAAGAGGCGACGCGCGCCAACAATGCGGCAATGATCGCCGAGCCAGACGGCAAGCGCGGCGAGAAGATCGCCGACGTTGCGACGCTCGCCGGCAACATGCTGAAGGGCGACTACCGGATCGCGAGCTTCTCGATCACCGGCTGGGATACGCATGTGGGCCAAGCCGGGCAGTTCAAGCGGCCGGCGCAGGGTCTGGCGCAGGCGATCAATGTGCTGAAGGCGACGCTTGGTCCGGAGGTCTGGCCGAAGACCGTCGTGCTGGCTATGACGGAATTCGGCCGCACCGTGCGTCAGAACGGCTCCGGCGGCACCGACCATGGCACGGGCGGCTGCGCGGTGCTGGCGGGCGGGGCGATCAATGGCGGACGCATTCTCGGCAAATGGCCGGGGCTCGGCGACGGCAAGCTGCTCGACGACCGCGACCTAATGCCGACGGCCGACGTGCGCGAGATCGCCGCGGCGATGCTCTACCGCCAGTTCGACGTAACGGCCACGGACCTGGCGGGGAAGATTTTCCCGGGGCTGAGCTTCGACAAGGACTCGCAGTTTTTGAAGGCGTGATGAAGGTCGGGCGAAGGCGAAGCCGCGCCTCGAACATCATGCCGCCCATCCACGCTCGCCGTCTTCATCGCCCTCCAGGCAACCGTTTTGAAGGCTCTCGAAGGATCTTCGAAGGCGCCAGCGCCGAGGGCGGACATTCTGGCAAAAAATCCGCCCGACGCGGTTGTACCTCAGCCGCGCCGCGCCGCTTCGATCACGCCGACGTCGATCTTCCTCATGGTCATCATCGCATCGAAGGCACGCTTTGCCTGATCGCCGCCTGCGGCGAGCGCTTCGGTCAGCACGCGCGGTGTGATCTGCCAGGAGACACCCCACTTGTCCTTGCACCAGCCACAGTCACTTTCCTGACCGCCATTGCCCACAATGGCGTTCCAGTAGCGGTCGGTTTCTTCCTGATCGTCAGTTGCGATCTGAAATGAGAAGGCTTCGTTGTGTTTGAACGCCGGACCGCCGTTCAGGCCGATACAAGGAATACCCGCAACAGTGAATTCAACAACCAACACGTCGCCCTGCTGACCAGATGGATAGTTTCCAGGTGCACGAATGACGGCACCCACTGTGCTGTCGGGAAAAGTCTCGGCGTAGAAGCGGGCAGCAGCCTCGGCGTCTTTGTCGTACCATAGGCAGATCGTGTTCTTTGCCATTGCGTGGTCCTTTCGCTCTTCGTTTCCATTTCCCCCTGACATAAGAGGCACACCGTCGTTCTCCAGTCCAGATAAGCTGTTTCACGCCCCTAAATGATCGAAATGTCGGCTTTGGGGGAACAGGCACAGGAACGAGGATGGACGGAACCAGTCGCTGCCACAAAAGTGAAGTCTTCTCATCTACGGGTGTGACGAAGCGCCGTAAGCACACCTCACCCGAGCACGTCATAAAGCCGGAAGATCCAACTGATCTGATAGATTAGGCCGAGGCTAACGAAGGCGATATGGAAGCGGCGGTTCCGCGTCCAGGCGGCGATCAGGCAGAGGACGATGAAGGCGAGGTTGCGGACAACATATTCCCAGCCGAGCGCCTGGACATAGGCCTCACCCTTCAGCCAGGTATCGCCGAGGTCCACGGCATAGGCGAGCGCCAGCATGCCGAAGAACCATGCGCGGCGGGAGATGAAATAGTCCTCGTAGTCACCGTATTCCTCGATCGAGGTCGGGAAGAGCAGGACGCAGAGGAAATAGAACAGGCAGCAGAAGCTGATGAGGAAGAGGTAGACGCCGAAGGTGACGGCGACCAGCGAGCCGAGGCGATATTCCCACCACCAGAAATGGATGATGAAGAGGAACATCGACGCGACCCAGCCGAGGTGGACGTGGTAGACGCGATGCTTCTTGGGCGACTGGACGATGCCGGCGAGGCCCGTGAGCAGGCGGGTGAGGCTGAGGCCGATGATCATCGCCATCACGGCGCGGATATAGACGAAGACCTCCGGTGTCGTCGCCGCCTGCATGGTGTCACTCCTCGGGGACCGGCTTCGGCGCGCCGTTTTCGTCGAGCGCCACCATGATGAAGGTGCCCGCCGTGACCTTTTCCATCTTGTTGTAGCGCGAGCGGTGCGCCCAGGCCTCGACGCAGAGCGTGATCGAGGTGCGGCCGACGCGGTCGATGTCGGTAAAGACCGAGAGCGTATCGCCGATCTTCACCGGCAGCTGGAAGGCCATTTCCTTGACCGCGGCGGTCACCACCCGGCCCCTGGCGCGTTCGGCGGCGCGGATGCCGCTTGCCAAGTCCATCTGCGCCATGACCCATCCGCCGAAGATATCGCCTGCGGGATTGGCGTCGCCCGGCATGGCAAGCGTGCGGAGCGTCAATTCGCCTTTCGGCTTCGGGGTGTCGGTCATGGTCCCACTTCGCGATGTTTGCGGTTTCGATTCCGCTGCACGGTAATGCAAAGCGTAGGCGAAATGAACATGCAAACGGCCAGCGGTTTTCGCGCCAGGCGCCGTAGGAGCTGAAATAAATCTCTTGAACATAAAATTATGATATAATTCAATTTGTTGTAACGGGAGCCGGACCACCGGCAACCACTCTTCCGCCGCGTTATGTCATCTCGCTCTAATATTAGTTCACCGTCCAGTAATGGATGCCCCTCATCATTCGAACATCGATTCTGTATGAGAATGCCGGGGGAATTCATGCGCAATATCAAGATATCAACGCGTCTCTACTCGCTCGTCGGCCTGACGCTGGCGATTTTTGTAGCGACGATGGTTTTCTTTCTGAACTATTCTTATTCCGAACTGGAAATGGAAAGAAAATCCGGTCTTGCGCAGATGGATGCGACGGCGGTCAACATCCTGAAGAAATACTACAAGATGGAGCAGGCCGGTACGCTGACGCGCGATGCGGCGCAGGCGGCGGCGAAGGACGTGATTGCCGCCATGCGCTACGGCGGCAGCGGCTACTTCTGGATCAACGACATGCGCCCGGTCATGGTGATGCACCCGATAAAGCCGGAGCTCAACGGTACCGACCTTTCGCAGAACAAGGACCCGAATGGCAAATTCCTCTTCATGGAATTCGTCAATGTCGTGAGGGCCCACGGCGACGGTTTTGTCGACTATTACTGGCCGAAGCCGGGTGCTGAGCAGCCGGTTCTGAAATATTCGCACGTCGCAGGCTTCGAGCCCTGGGGCTGGATCGTCGGCACCGGCGTCTATTCCGACGACCTTGCAGCGCTCTACTGGCAGAACGCAATCTGGGCGGCGATCCTTTGCGCCATCGGAGCCGCGATCATCGTTTCCGTTGCCTATGCGATCGTCAAGAGCGTTACCGCACCTGTCGCGCGGATCGGCGCGGCGATGACTGAGATCGCAGCCGAGAATGTATCGGTCGAAATTTCCGACAGCGGCCGGCGCGACGAGATCGGCCACATGGCGAAGGCCCTGCTGGTGCTCCGCGACTCGATGCTCGACCGCAGCAAGATGCGCACCCGCGAAGACGAGCGCCAGCACGAGATCGACAGCGAACGCCGCGGCAACGAGGAGAGCCTGCGCGCCGCAGCCGAGCGTCAGAATCATGCGATGCAGACGCTGGGGGCAGGGCTGGAGAAGCTTGCAGCCGGCGACCTCACGGTTTCGATCGGCGATCTTGGCGAAGATTATTCGAAGCTGCGCTCCGACTTTAATGCCGCCGTGGGCGCGCTCAACGACGTGATCGAAGCGATCGCCGAATCGAGCAATGTCGTGCACGACAACGCCTCAGGTATCAGCGAAGCCACCAACAACCTTTCGAAGCGCACAGAGCAGCAGGCCGCCGCGCTCGAAGAGACGGCTGCTGCGCTCGATGAGATCACCGCAACGGTGAGGACTGCATCCGAGCGGGCGACGGAGGCCCGCGAGATGGTCGCCGAGACCAAGGCGAGCGCTGGAAAGTCCGGCGAGATCGTGCGGAACGCCGTCACCGCGATGAGCCGGATCGAGGACTCGTCCAGCCGGATCAGTCAGATTATCGGCGTGATCGACGAGATCGCCTTCCAGACGAACCTCTTGGCACTGAATGCGGGCGTCGAAGCCGCACGCGCAGGCGATGCCGGCCGTGGCTTCGCGGTCGTAGCCCAGGAGGTCCGCGAACTTGCCCAGCGCTCGGCCAATGCCGCGAAGGAGATCAAGACGCTGATCAGCAACTCGGCGGCGGAAGTCGAATCCGGCGTGGCGCTGGTGCGCTCGACGGGCGATGCTCTGGTCGAGATCGAGACGCTGGTGAATAAAGTCAACGACCACGTCAATTCGATCGCGACGGCGGCGCGCGAGCAGGCAACGGGTCTCCACGAGATCAATACCTCGGTCAACCATATGGACCAGATGACCCAACAGAACGCCGCCATGGTGGAGGAGACGACGGCGGCGAGCCAGACGCTTGCCGAAGAGAGCAGCCAGCTTCGCACGCTGCTTTCTAAATTCCGCCTCGGCTCGCGCGCACCGCAGCACTACGCACGGCGTGCAGCTTGATCAGCGATGGAGCCGGATCATTCCGACTCCTCTTCAGGCGTAAGCTTTCATTCACCGTTTTTAGCTAAATTCGATTCAAATTCTTCAATGCAAGCAGGGCTGCGGGAGCGATGGAGAGTATTGTGTCTACCTCCCTTTTCCGGCGCGTCGCGCTGCCGGTTCTGATATCCGCCAGCCTTGCGACCTGTTCCATCAGCGACGGTATGATACCGCCGGCAAGCGTCGATCGGGGCACGAAGGTGAGTTCGATCTCGCCGATGCCGGGGCAGGGCGCGATGCGCATGGCGCCCGCCGACGTGCAGGCGTCCTATCCCGTGTCCGGCACGCCGGTCTCGAACGCCGGAGGATCGGCCGACTATCTCGATAAGCCGAACCTTGCAAGCACCGGGCAGCCGGTGCGCGCGGCGAGCCAGCCGATGCCGAAGAAGCTGCCGATGATCGACAGCGACGAGGCGCTAGGGCAGGGGCAGCCGCAGAACTGGGGCGGTACCCAGCAGCTTGCAGTGCCTTCCGGCGGCGTCAACATGGATGCGGAGCTTGGCGCGCAACCGGTCGTCGGGCTGGCGCAGGAGCAGCAAATGCAGATCGCCGAAGGGAATTCCACCGAGCCGGTCATCGACGGGATCGGTACCGACAACCCGACGCAGCTGAATCGGGCGGTGGTACCGCAGCCCACCGCGCAGGCGGAGATGAGCCGCCCTCCCGTCTGGAACGACGGCAGTTCGGTGATCGAGCCGTCGCGCGTTCCGGAAGAGGACGAGAGCCAGGAGGTGGCGATGCTCAGGCCGAACGACCCGATGATGAGCCGGCCGGTTGCCCCGGACCCGAACGTGATGCCGGCCTCCGAGCTTTCCTGCCGCCGCGAGCTGAAGCGCATGGGCGTGACCTTCATCAACAAGCCGGCGATCAACGACGGCCCGGCCTGCCAGGTGCCCTATCCGGTTTCGCTGCAGGGGCTTTCCGGCAATATCGGCGTGAAGCCGGCGGTGACGCTGAACTGCCAGGTGACGCTTGCCTTTGCGAAATGGGTGAAGAACGAACTCGCGCCGTCCGCCCGTTTCCGCTACTGGTCGGGCGTCAAGACGATCCAGCCGCTCGGCGGCTATTCCTGCCGGCGCATGAACAACAGCCGCCAGCGCTACAATCCGATGTCCGAACATGCGCGCGGCAACGCGATCGACGTCGGCAAGTTCGTGCTGAAGAACGGCCACCAGATCGACGTGCGCCGGAAAGGGCTCTTCTCCTTCCGCGAAGGAAGGCTGCTCAAGGCCGTGCGCTCCGACAGCTGCCAGTATTTCAACACCGTCCTCGGACCGGGGAGCAATCCGGAGCACTGGAACCATTTCCATTTCGACCTGAGACCGCGCAAGGGCGGCAGGGTTTATTGTAATTAGCAGCGGGAGTAGATGGTTGCTTCGGGCCAAAACGAGCCACGGTGACAGTGTCGCGTTCTCGCTAAGGGTAGTCCCAATACCTCATCCCTGACGCGAAGGGGAATCAAGGCGGTTCAGTCACCGTTTGGCGCTAAGAATACGCTTCCAAATTGTACCGTTCAGAAATCTGTCGAAGACGATAAAATATGCAACGATCAATGCAAAAGCCACAAGCGCTGCCCAACCGCGAGAGCCAACGGGACCGTTTGCATTGGCAACGCGGACTCGGGCGGCGTCCTCAGACCGGATCGCGAAAATCGTCAACGCGATCCGGTTCCGACAATCATTGCTCGATCCTGGGCGCTACTCGTTGATCTCTGGCTCTATAAGCCTTGCCAGGTTTCGCAGCGACTCCTGCCAGCCGAGATAGCAAGCCTCGGGCGGAATGACGTCCGGAACGCCTGCCTGCGTTATGTCGACCTCGGTTCCGACTAGCACTTTCTTCAAGGTCACAGTGACGTCCATTTCGCCGGGCAGGTTGGGGTTGTCGAACTTGTCCGTGTAGCGCACGAGTTCGCCGGGGACGAGCTCGACATATTCGCCGCCGAACGCTTCGCTTTTGCCCGTTGTGAAGTTGCGGAAGGACATTTTGAATTTGCCGCCGGCTGTCGGCTCAAAGTGATGCACCGTGCAGGTATAGCCGTTAGGGGGAAGCCACTTGGCGAGCGCGTCCGCCTCGATGAACGCGCGATAGACCTTCTCAGGGCTGGTCGCCAGGACGCGATGCAGGCGTATGGTGTTCGGCATGGTCGTGATCCTTTTTGAATTGACAGAATTGAATTGACGATCCTAAGGACGAACGAGGCTTTGCCAATCCGACACCGGATCGATCCGTTACTGAGGTAAAATTACTCAGACCTCGCAACCTTGTGCCCTCGTCGTCTCGCTATACCCACCGCCTGACGCGGGCCTTGTAGGCCAAATAGACGCCGCCGAATTTCCGTTCGAGATAGGCCTCCTCGCGGGCGACCACGCCGTAGCGAATGACGAGATAGAACGGCACCAACAAGGCAATGAGCCACAGACTGTCGATGGCGATGGCGACGCCGATGAGGCCGAGGAACATGCCGATATAGATCGGGTTGCGCGTGAAGCGGTAGGGTCCCTCGTCGACAATCGTCGCCGTCGGCTGGGTGGTCTGGATCTGCGTTCCCGCGCGACGGAAGGTCGTCGCCGCCCAGATCAGTAGCGCCAGGCCGGCGAGGAACACGATGCCGCCGAGCGCGCCGGCCGGCATCGCTGCCGGCAGGAACGGCAGCGGATAGAGCCAGTTGAGCACGAGCCCGGCAATTACAGCGAGCGCCCACGCGATCGGCGGCCGCACCGCCGCGCCTGAACTGTCGCGAAAATTCCCGGTCGCCTCGTTCATACCACCCATCCGATCTGCTCTCCGCACCGGAATTCTAATGCACGGAGAGCGCGTCTTTTGTAACTGCCAGAGCACGCCACCGGTTGGAGTTTACGTCGCTTTGAGAGAGATTTGAAGGTCGAGCGGCGCGGACACCGAAGGAGCGAAGTCGGCCGACCCTTTTCCTATGCAAAGCGAAGCGGATTTTGATTTAGGTGCCCGTTCTCCGGTTCAGCGGCCACCTGAAAACTTCCGTTCTCCGCCCTGGTTCGAACCCCTGCATCCTGATCGTGCAAGTTCCGCCTTGGATGAAAGTGTGCCCGAGGTACGGAACAAAGAGCCGGCCGAGCGTATTAGTCGGGCGAAACGCTGCGTTTGAGCTCCGCCTCGTTCCCGTGAGACTAAGATGGCCATCAACTTCAATCACACTATCCTGTCGGCCAGAGACAGTAAGGCTTCGGCAGATTTCCTGGCTGAGATGCTGGGATTGCCAGCGCCGCGGCGCTGGGGACCGTTCTACATGGTCACGACCGACAACGGCGCCAATCTCGACTATATGCATGCCGAAGGGGAGATCGGACGCCAACACTACGCCTTCCTCGTGGGCGACGCCGAGTTCGACGCGATTTTCAACCGACTTCGCGAGCGGAACCTGGGCTACTGGGCTGATCCCGGCCAGAGGAAGCCAAGCGAGATCAACGACCACGACGGTGGACGCGGTCTCTATTTCGAAGACCCGAACGGTCACCTGCTCGAAATCATCACGCGTCCCTATGGCAGTGGCGGCTGGAATCCGTGAGCCTGGAGTGAAACGCGCCGGCCCGGCAGCTTCGAGCCAGAAGCTGCCCAGATGTTGCCGACTGGACATCATGCACAGGCTATGCTGCCCCCCTGCCGAGGAAGACGACCATGACCGTCAAACGCATCGTCGCGAACATCGCCGTTTCCGATATCGCAGCCGCCAAGGCTTTCTACCGGGGCATCCTTGGCATGGACGTTGTCATGGATCATGGGTGGATCGCAACTTATGCGGCGGATGCGAGCGCGAGGCCGCAGGTCAGCTTTGCGACCGAAGGCGGCTCCGGAACGCCGGTGCCCGACCTCTCCATCGAAGTTGATGATTTCGACGAGGTCTATCAGCGGGTCATCCGCGAGGGTATCGCGGTGGAATATGGTCCGGCGAACGAGCCGTGGGGTGTGCGCCGGTTCTATGTGCGTGATCCCTTCGGCCGGTTGGTGAATATCCTGCGACACGCGTAATTTCGCCGCGGTCCTGCAGGAATCCGATGCTTTCCGGCCGGAAAAAAGAAAGCCGGCTCAGGAGCCGGCTGAATCTGGGCCGGCCGGGCAGGGGAAGCGCGAGGCCGGAATTCAAGGATTTTCGTGACTGGCAATAACTGCTTACTATACGCCGAGGCAGCGGAAAAATGGGCGTAACGAGCGCCCTTGAAGCGGTTCCGCAAAGGGATGGGCGGCGGCGCGGAGACCGTTGGTTGCCTCGATACTGCTTATCTCCGAACAAGATCACCGCTTGATGACAATTAAAACCTGCCGCTGATTTTCTTTCCCATGATCCGGCCTGCTTGGGAGTGGGTAGGTCGCAATGCCGGCTGTTTCGGAGCTTTTCCTTTTTGCACTGATGCTGGCGGCTGCAGGTGCGGTCGCGGATCTGCTTGCCGGTCTCATCGGCATCGGCGGCGGCGCGATCCTCGTTCCGGTCTTCTATCAGGTGTTCGGCTGGCTCGATGTGCCGGAAGTGGTGCGCATGCACCTGTCGGTTGGCACTTCGCTTGCGATCATCGCGGTGGTGCTCATCATTCCGCTGACGATGTATATCGCGCCGATCGGCGCGCACCCACCGGATGAGCAAGCGTCAATTGGAGATCGGCTTCGGCATCGTCCTGATCGTCACAGGCGCGCGGTTTCTCATCAGCATCTACGCATAAGGATGCTTTCGCTGAATAGTCTGTTCAGCGCTGACAGGATGTCAAAGTGTAACAAAGGGGTTATATAGCGGACGAAAAACGAGGAAATACTCAAGAAATCCGCAATGGCACCCATCATTTCCATCCGAAATCTCACAAAAAGCTACGCCAATGGATTCGTGGCGCTGAAGGGCATCGATCTCGATGTCGAGAAGGGCGAGATCCTGGCGCTGCTCGGGCCCAACGGCGCGGGCAAGACCACGATGATCTCGATCGTTTGCGGCATCGTCAATCCGACGGGCGGCGAGGTGCTCGTCGCCGGGCACGACGTCGTCAAGGACTTCCGGGCGACGCGGACGATGATCGGGCTGGTGCCGCAGGAACTGACGACCGACCAGTTCGAGACTGTCTGGAACACGGTGAGCTTCTCGCGCGGGCTGCATGGCAAGAAGCCGAACCCGGCGCATATCGAAAAAGTGCTGCGTGACCTTTCGCTGTGGAACAGGAAGGACAATATGCTGCGCGAGCTTTCCGGCGGCATGAAGCGGCGCGTGCTGATTGCCAAGGCGCTGAGCCACGAGCCGGAGATCCTCTTCCTCGACGAGCCGACGGCGGGCGTCGACGTGACGCTGCGCAAGGATATGTGGCGCGTCGTCGAGAGGCTGCGGGAGTCCGGCACCACCATCATCCTGACAACGCATTACATCGAAGAGGCCGAAGAGATCGCCGACCGCGTCGGCGTCATCAACGGCGGCGAGCTGCTGCTGGTCGAAGACAAGACGGCGCTGATGACGAAGCTCGGCCGCAAGCAGTTGATCCTCGAGCTTGCCGAGCCGCTGGACAGGCTGCCCGACTGTTTCTCCGGCAACGGCCTGTCGCTGGAGCCGGACGGCAACCGGCTGATATACGATTTCGATGCGCAGAAGGAGCAAGAGAGCATCGCCGCGCTGCTCACCCGGCTTGCGGCGCAGAACATCCACTTCAAGGATCTTTCGACGCGGCAGAGCTCGCTCGAGGATATCTTCGTGGCGCTCGTGGGAGGCGCAAGATGAACTTCGAAGCCATCAAGTCGATCTATTTCTTCGAAATGGCGCGCACGCGCCGCACACTGCTGCAGAGCGTCTTTTCGCCAGTGATCTCTACCTCGCTCTATTTCATCGTTTTTGGTGCTGCGATCGGCTCGCGCATCCAGGAGGTCGAAGGCGTTTCCTACGGCGCCTTCATCACGCCGGGACTCATCATGCTGACGCTGCTCGGCCAGTGCATCGGCAACGGCTCCTTCGGCATCTACTTTCCGAAATTCACCGGCACGATCTACGAGGTGCTGTCGGCGCCGGTTGCGATGACGGAGATTCTGCTCGGCTATGTCGGGGCTGCGGCGACCAAGGGACTGCTGATCGGGCTCATCATCCTTTTGACGGCCAATGCCTTCGTGGACATCAGGATCGAGCATCCCTTCATGATGATCCTGTTCTTCCTGCTGACGGCGGTCACCTTTAGCCTGTTCGGCTTCATGATCGGCATATGGGCCGGCAACTTCGAGCAGCTGAACCTGATCCCGATGCTCGTCGTGCCGCCGCTCACCTTCCTCGGCGGCAGCTTCTACTCGATCAACATGCTGCCGCCCTTCTGGCAGGCTGTCAGCCATTTCAATCCAGTGCTCTATCTGGTGAGCGGCTTCCGCTGGAGCTTCTACGGTATTGCCGACGTTAACCCTCTGCTCAGCCTCGGGATGATCACCATGTTCCTGGCAATGTGCCTCGCGACGCTCGGCTGGATTTTCAAGACGGGATACCGGCTACGGAACTGATAAGATGCAGGCAGCGGCGGAGCCGGGTTTCGCGGAACTTTTGCTGGTTATCGACGCCCAAAAGGCGTTCATGACTGGAGCGGATGCAGTCCCGGATCATCGCGCGCTGGAGACGGCTCTTTCTTCATTGGGGCGGCTCGGAAGGCGTCCCGGCGAGAATGGCAGCGCGGGCGGCGGAATGGTCATTGGGTGACGAGGCCGTTATCGTGGCGTCCGTTGCCGATGTGCACTTCAGGAGGAAGCCCGGCTGATGCGGCCGATTCCGGACATGATTGACTGATGGCAATGCCATTCCCTGAAGCTCAGCCTTGCGTCGGGCGGATGTTGTTGACGGCGATGTCGCCTTCGAGGACGCCGCGCCGCAGGTCGCGCCTGCCATGCTCGATCTCGATAACGGTATAGAGCTTGTCGTTGCGGAAGGCGCTGGCGTTGATCGTGGTGACGTCATCGGCAGGTGCGGAATCGATCTCCATGAAATCGAGTTCGCGGCTTGCTGCAACGATGCGGGCATCACCGGCTGTGCGCGCCGCGACCACGACTTCGCCTTGCGAGGGCGAATTCTGCCAGTTCAGGTCGTCGGCGGCCGCGACCGGGACGACGCGGTAGACATTGAGGGCTTCGCCGTCGTCCGGTGTGAAAGAGGCTTGCCTGGCGGCATCGTCAATCTGGGCCCGGCTTTCGACCGATTTGCCGAAGCGGGTGCGGCTGATGCCGTTAAATGCCTCCGTGCCGCCGGTCCTGGCGCTGTTCGACATGATCGGCCTCCTTTCCGAGAATGTTCTGGCCTGCAATCAGATCCGGTTGATTGTCGGCAGAAAGGACACGACCTGTCTGCGGCGGGCAGCATCCAGCGTATCGATGCGGTCTGTCCAGAATTGCGCGGCCTCGGGCGTATCCTTTTCCCAGCAGCGGGTGGATACGATGTTATCGTCGATGACAGCGCGGCGATGGCCGCCCAGGCGGATATATTCTTCCGCAAGTTGCTTTGAGGGATTGTCCATGACCAGCGCCTCCTTTCAATCCATTCAACCCAAATGCGGGACGCAAGGTTCCATGGGTTGAAGAATATAGAGCCGGACCTTGACGCTATGCGCCGCTCTTCAAGCGCTCTTTGGTCTCTTCTGAGACGTGTTCAGCGCCACGGCGGCGCGAATGAGCGCCTTCAACGCCGTGTCATCGATCTCGCCGCCCTCGTGGAAATCGATCGCGCGCCTCATGTTGCCTTCGAGGCTGGAGTTGAAGAGGCCTGAAGGGTCCTCCAGCGAGGCGCCCTTGGCGAAGGTCAGCTTCACTTTGTCCTTGTAGGTCTCGCCGGTGCAGATCATGCCGGTGTGTTCCCACACGGGAACCCCCAATATGTTCGAGGGCTTTTTCCATTTCACCTCCTCGACCACGTCCGGGTCGGCCTCCTTGATGAGGGTTCGGATCCGTGCAAGCGTTTCGCCCCGCCAGTCGCCCAGCGCCGCGATCTTTGCATCGATCAACTGCGAGGGAGAGGCTTCGGCTTCCTTCGAGGCGCTGTTCTTCATGGTGTTTGTCGCTTTCTTCCTTGTCAAATTGCTACGTTTGGTGCCGCCGAAGCTAGTAAATTGGTAGCAGACTCGTCTAGCGTCGCTCCGTGATCGGCTTACCCGGCCCGCACCCGGAAACTGCCATCCCATGTGCGTTACGGTGTCTGTGACGCCGCAAGCCAGTTCGGCGACATGCGCTTGAACCTGCTTCAAAACCCAATGTCTATTGAGCTATCGAACACCTGTTTCTGCCGATTAACGAATAGCGGCTCGAATGCGCCGTTGGAACTCGGTGTTCGCCAACGTCGTCGTTCATAGGTCGACTCTCATCTTTGGGGCACCTCGCGACTACCCGCTCACATCCGTTCGCCGGGCAATTGGCTGGCCTGCTTCACCCAATCGGCGAACTGCGCTTCGTCGAGTTCGCCCTCATGGATGTCGAGATAGCGCACAGCCTCGTACTTTGACTTTCCCTTCGGTGCGGGTTGCAGCGACACGCCGCGGAAGAAGGTTACTTTCACGTATTTCGTGAAGCAATGAAAGCTGAGGAACCAGACATCGTCCTCCACTCCATAGAAGGGCGAGTTCCATTTGACCGCCTTGCGCACGCCGGGGACGGTGCGCTCGATGAGCGCGTCAAGGCGGCGTCCGAGGTCGCTTTTCCAGCCCGGCATGGCCGCGATGTAGGCCTGCACGGGGGCGTCGCCGTAGCCCTTCGGGATTTGGGGGTTGCCGCCTGAAAGAAGTACCGGCTCTGTGAGTGCCGGGTTGGCCGCGGCCTCCTTCGCCGCCTTTGCTGGTTGCCTGGGTGTCTTGCCGTTCATTGCGTTCACGCCTCTCCGCCGATGCGCCGTTCGCCGCGCCACTGGGTGATATAGGGCAGAACGAACATGTAGAGACCGGTGAACAAAAGCAAAAACAGCGGCGGCAACGGCGAATAGACGATCCAACCGGGAGGTTCCCCCAATCCCATCGCGACGAAATTTGCGATCACCGTCACTGTGAAGACGATGGACAGCCAGCGGTGGAACTGCCGAATGCAATTATTCCAATTCAATGGGACCTCCTTGGCGGAATTTCACGTTCCATGATCTGCTCCAGCCGTTCGAGAATGCGCGGCCAGCCGCTGCCCATGCCCTTGTAGCCTGCTTCGTCCTGCGGACGGAATCCCGACTGCTCCATGCGCACCAGCGTGTCGTTGTCCGCCGGCGTCAGAGTCCAGGTCACCACAGTGCTCAGGCCACTGTCCGATTCCGTTCCGTCGCCCCAGCGATAAACGAGCCGCTTGGGCACATCCACTTCCAGCACTTCGCAGTTGGTGATGCCCGACCAGCCGGGCATGGGCTTTGCACGAAACTGGAAGCGATGACCGACGGTCGGCTCGAAGTCGTTTTGCATCAGCCATTCGGCGATGAGTTCGGTTTGCGTGAGCGCGCGCCAGATCCTCTCCGGAGGATGCTGCATTCTGCGCTCAACGACGATGCTTTTGGTCTCGGTCATGGCATCACCTCACTCCGTCCGCTCTACGACTTCTTCCAGTTTCGCAAAGAACTGCTTCCAGCCTGCCTTTGCGCCGCCGTAGGCCTGCTTCTGATCCGGCCGGAAGCCCGACTGCTCCATACGCAGGTGGGTGCCTGCGCTTGTTGGCGTCAGCGTGAAGGTCACCACGCTTTGCAGATTGTAGGCAGCATCGTCATGCGCGAAGTTCCAGGTGTAGGACAGAGTTTTGTTCGGCTCGACGGCGAGGACCTCGCAGTCCAGCACGCCGCCCCAGTCTCCGCGAAGATTGAAACGGTGGCCTATGTCAGGCTTGAAGTCGTTCTTCATGAGCCACTCCTCGATCAGGTGTGGTTGCGTGAGCGCGCGCCAGATCCTGTCTGGTGGATAAGGGATCTCCCGTTCGACAACGACGGAAAGCGTTTCGGTCGCGGGTTTGTTCATTGGTCCATCCTTTTGAGCAAGTCTTCGAGGTCGTCGAACCGGCTCTGCCAGAAGCCGGCCATCTGGCTTGTCCAGTCGATCAGCGGGGCCAAGGCGCCGAGCTGCGCGCTATAGTGCGTGTGGCGGCCTTCGTGGCGGTCGCGCACCAGCCCGGCCTGCTTCAGGACCCCAAGATGCTTTGAAACGACCGGCTGCGAGACCCCGGCCTGGGCCGTCAGAGCACCGACCGTCTTTTCTCCTTCGCGGCACAGCCGTTCGAAAAGAGCCCGCCGCGTCGGATCGGCCAGTGTTCGGAAAAGCATATCTGGCGCGTTCGACATATGGGACCTATACCCCGTTGGCTATGAATAAACGTATATCCCGTGAGATATGAGTTAGTCAACCAGGTGCGTGGACATGCATAGAGATTGCCGCGCAGTGCGCTCCAAACGAGCATATCCCATCGGCTATGTGTCGTGCATTAGCGTCATCGCTTATGCAGAGCTGTAGCGCTGTGGCGACGCGCCTGCTGCTAGTCGCGCATCCTGAGCTCGTCCGTCTGCATCTGCAGGGAACCCAGCGTTTGGAGGAAGCTCATGCCAAGCAGGCTCTGGTCGAGCGCGCCGTCTTCGGCGACGCTGGCGGCGACGCCGGTGCGCACGATGGGGCCGATGGCGACGCGGTCGAGCGTCACTGGCGCGGCGCGGGCGCGGCCATTCGCGGTCATGACGGTCATCGAGTAAGTGAGATTTTCGGGGATGATGCCGATGCGCTCGGCGTCGGCCTGCGACAAGGCCACCATGCTGGCGCCGGTATCAACGAGCATCGGGATCGTCTGGCCGTTGACGGAGACGTCGGCCTCGAAATGGCCGTTCAGCAGCTTGTGCAGGATGATCTCGCTGCCGCCTTCGCTGGTGGTGACGACAACGGCACGGCCGGGCACGAGGCCGGCAAGCAGGCGGTTGCCGACGCCGAGGAGGTCCTGACGGTAGAGATAGACGGTTGCGAGCGCCAGGATGATGACCAGCCAGATCATCAGGTTGCGCATCGTTTCGCCGGCGCTGCGTCGGCTTGCCCAGATGCCGGCCGACAGCATCAGCACGATCGGCAGGAGATAGACCATGCGGCCGAAATCGTCGATGTTCATGCCGAGAACGCGGTCGCTGTCGTGGTTGTAGACGAGGACGGCAAGGCCGATTCCGAGGATCAGAAGGAAGAGCCCGAGCCGGTTCATGAACGTTGCTCCGGCATTGCGGACGTCTCGCGAAGCCGGGTCGCCGGTTCGGCAAAGAGGCGCGCGGCAAGGACAGTCATGATGCGCTGCCTTTCCTCATCCGAATAGGACATCCAGTCGCCGATCTCGGCAAGCGTGCGGCCGCAGCCCATGCAAAAGCCGGTGGCTGTATCGATCGAGCATAGGTGGATGCAGGGCGTTTGCATGAGCAGAATATCGTGATTTCACAAGGCGGTGGCAAGGGCGCAGAAGGCAGCGATTTCGGAAATCTGCTGGGCGGCGCCGAGCGTGTCGCCGGTATGGCCGGCAAGCTTGCGGCGGATATAGAGGGTGAAGGCGATGACCGTGATGCCGGTTGCAAGCAGGCTGCAGACGAGCGCCAGCAGGCCGAGCGCTGGCCAGACGAGAAGGGCCGAAAAAAGGCAGGCGGACACGAGCGCGACATGCATGGCGCTTTCGCCCGGCTGGCCCGAGGCGGCGGCGATGCCGTCCGTCTTTGCGGGCGGCAGACGGTGCCAGTGCCAGACGAGGGCGGCGCGGCTGAGGCAGGCGGCTGCGGGGATCGCGAGGGCGGCGGCAAGCGGGGCGACCTCGCGGGCGATGGCGGCAAGGGCCGCGGCGCGAAGTGCGATCGAGAAGATCAGGGCGATTGCGCCATAGCTGCCGATGCGGCTGTCCTTCATGATCGCCAGCGCATGATCGCGGTCGCGTCCGCCGCCGATGCCGTCGGCGGTATCGGAGAGCCCGTCTTCGTGCAGTGCGCCGGCAATGAGAGACTGGACGGCAAGGGCGACGAGGGCTGCCATCAGCCGGTCGGCGCGCAGCGCAAGCAAGATGAGGAAGGCGAGGGCCGGGATGACCCCGATGACAATCCCGGCGAGCGGGAAGGCGCGCACGGTGCGGCTGAGCTTACCGTCGTCTCCTGAAAAGACCCATTGCGGCACGGGAAGCCGGCTCAGGAAAGCGACGGCGCGGGCAGTGTCGAGCGCATAGGCCTTGATGATCATGTCCCCCATGTCATGCCGGAAAGGTGCGGCGCTTTTGGAGTTGTGACGTCTGGCCGCTGCCTTTAATAGAGTCGCGACGAAAGAAGCCGATTTGCCCGCAAAAGACAAGCAGGCCGGACCTTTGGGACAAAACACAGAATACAAGGAAGCCGCATTCATGAGCGTTTCAGGCCTGCCGTTCGACGATTTCCGTGCGCTGCTGCGCGATCTGCCGGGACCGGATACCCGGGCGCTGGTGGCCGCGCGCGAGCGCGACGCGCAGCTGACGAAGCCGCCGGGCGCGCTAGGCAGGCTCGAGGAGATCGCCTTCTGGCTGGCGGCCTGGACGGGCAGGGCGCCCTCCGTCAACCGGCCGCTGGTTGCGATCTTCGCCGGCAACCACGGCGTGGCGAGACAGGGCATCACGCCCTTTCCGCCGGCGGTAACGCAGCAGATGGTGGAGAATTTCGCCGCCGGGGGTGCTGCGATCAACCAGATCTGCGTCGCATACGATCTCGGTCTCAAGATCTTCGATCTGGCGCTCGACTATCCGACCGGCGATATCACCGAAGAGGCAGCACTTTCCGAGCGCGATTGCGCGGCGACAATGGCCTTCGGCATGGAGGCGATTGCGGGCGGCACGGATCTGCTCTGCATCGGCGAGATGGGAATCGGCAACACGACGATCGCGGCTGCGATCAACTACGCGCTTTACGGCGGTTCGGCACGCGACTGGGTGGGGCCGGGAACCGGCTCCGAGGGCGAGATGCTGGAGCGCAAGGTTGCGGCCGTCGAGCGCGCCGTCGAGCTGCACCGCGACCATCTGAACGATCCGCTGGAAATCATGCGCCGCCTCGGCGGCCGCGAGATCGCGGCGATGGCCGGCGCCATCCTTGCGGCGCGCGTCGAGAAGATACCGGTGCTAATCGACGGCTATGTGGCGACGGCGGCGGGCGCCATCCTGCATGCGGCCAATCCGTCGGCGCTCGATCACTGCCTGATCGGCCATGTCTCCAGCGAACCGGGGCATCTCAGGGCGATCGAAATGCTCGGCAAGACGCCGCTTCTGGCGCTCGGCATGCGGCTCGGCGAGGGTACGGGTGCAGCCCTTGCCGCTGGCATCGTGAAGGCCGCGGCAGCCTGCCATTCCGGAATGGCGACCTTCTCGCAGGCGGGCGTCACCAACAAGCACTGAGTGCTACAGCTTTTATCAGGCGGGTGACGGATGCTTGCGGCGGAAGCCTGGAACCGGTATTCGCATTTTGACCGATGGGCGGTGGCTGCGGCCGCCGCCGACTGCAAGACGAGGGCGCACCTTGACCAAACCTGCCATAGGCAAACTGACGGGTATGAGCCATTTCTTCGCTGCCGCCGCCTATTCCTGGGCGGGCTTCCAGCGCCTGATCAGGGAATCGGCCTTCCGGCAGGAGCTGCTGTTCGCCGCCGTTTCGCTGATCCTGCTTGCCGCCGTCGGGGCGTCGCTGTGGGAAGTGATGATCGCCGTCGTGCTTTTTCTGGTGCTCTTCGCTGTCGAGGCGCTGAACACGGCAATCGAAGAGGTGATCGACCGCATCTCGCCGGAAATCTCGATGGTCGGCAAGCATGCGAAGGATCTCGGCTCGTTTGCCGTCCTCTGCGCGATTGCCGCATGCGGGCTCTATCTCCTCTTCGCGATCGGCACGCACCTGATTGTGATCGTTTTCGCTTAGAACGGCGGCCGTATCAAGAAGACGACGATTGTCGCGCTCGCCCGCGCCTCCCGAAGTGTTCTTCGGTTGTTACTAATGCTCTGGCCCATTCAGGTTGCTGTCAGCTTCGCCCAATAGCTAGTGTCGGATGGAAAGCGGTCTTTCTGATCCACGCCTTCGCAGTAACGTTCTGATCGTGGCGCTGCTCAACTTCGTCTTTTTCGGGGTAGAGTTCGCCGTCGCCCTCTCCATTGGTTCAATTTCACTTTTTGCCGACAGCATTGATTTCCTAAAGGGCGCTTCTGTCAGTGTCCTGATTGCGTTCGCGCTCGGATGGTCGATGAAGGCGCGGACGCGAGTGGGCATGGGGCTTGCCGGAATACTGGTCCTGCCCGCTCTGGCGCTGCTCTGGGCACTTTGGAGCAAATTCAATAATCCGATTCCGCCGGAGCCATCTACGCTCTGGCTGACGGGGGCGGTCGGTCTGATCGTTAACTGGAGTTGCGCTTTCCTGCTGGGACGGTTCCACAGCGTCAGCCTCGCCCGGGCCGCCCTTCTTTTCGCCCGCGCCGATGCCGTCGCCAATGTGGCGATCTTTCTGATCGGCCTCGTCACCGCCTACGTTTGGCAAACTGTCTGGCCTGACGTGATCGTCGGCCTTGCCATAGCCGTTATGAATGTCGATGCCGGGCGTGCGGTTTGGAGAGCCGCACACGAAGAACACGAGGCTGCAGTTTAGAACCTGTCATGTCGGATGAAGAGCTCATTGCGCCTACCGCGGCGCCTTAACGCGCTCACGATGCCGCACCTCGTCGGTTAAAGATGTCTGCGAATCATTCGCAAAGCCGGATGCCTGCTTCGTTGTCTATCTTCAAACCGCTTTACTTTCGCGGAAGTTGCCGCGTTTCTTGAGGATTCTGATTACGCCGGCCATCAGCCCGATAAGCGCGATCAAAGCGGCGAGCAGCAACAGGTATGACCGGTACGCGGTCGGTTCCGGGACGGCGAGGTGTTCATAGATCTCCACCGACAGCAACGCGATCAGGGTGGCCGAAATCGTCGAATAATCCTTGCCGATCACCCGCTTCAGGTTGAATGCCATCCCTTCGGTGGCTTCGGCGAATTTGCGGAAGCGAGGTATCCAGCGCGGCACATCGGCGCAATAGACCCGGTATCCTTCGCCGAACTTGCCCTCGAGGTAATCTTCCTCCGCATAGATGATGCACTGGTACATGAACAGGAACGACGCGATGCCGGTTGTGACCACCTGCGGATCGCCGTGCATCAGGAAAACGGCCGCGTAGATGAGCAGATTGCCAACGTACAAGGGGTTGCGGCAGATTCCGAACATACCCTCGGTCACGAGGTTTTTGGCGTAGACTTTCTTGTTCAGGCCGCCGCGTTGAATATAAGCATAGCCAATGACGGTGGCACGGAGGGCCAAACCGGAAAGCGCAACGAGCACGGCGACGACGTCCTCGACGCGCGCCAGCGTCGTGCTGCCCAGTGTCTCACTCGGCGGCGGCGCAACGAGGAACAGCAAGAGAATTATGATCGGAAAAGCCTGGTTTCGGTATCGGAACAGAAAGTTCCCGATGCGGATCATCGACGATTTCATGTAGGTGCCTTGCCTTCCGCTCTTACTTGACCGCAACGATCCCGCAGAAATTGTACCAACGGAAGAAAACCTCGACATGCCGGAAGCCTGTTTCCTTCAGAAGCAAGACGTTCTCTTCGAGGCGATAGGGGATTAGTACGTTTTCCAGCGCCTCACGTTTTTTGGCAATTTCAATATCCGAATAACCATTCCGCCGCTTGAAATCGTAGTAATGCTGGATGAACAGACGATTGAAGGTCGTATCCTCGCTGGTCAGTTTCTCGATCAGCAGCAGGCAGCCTTGGTCGTTCAAACCTGAATAGATCATCTTCATCACCCGTTCCCGGTAAAGCGGACGGATGAATTGCAGGGTCAGCAGCATTGTGACGACGCTGGCGTTCTCCATGTAAAGCCCCTCGTGAAGATCGGCGGTCACGAGATCGATCGGCCGCTGCGCGCTCTTGCACGCGACCTTCTGGCGGGCTTTTTCCAGCATGTCCGGCGCGTTGTCGATGCCGACGAACTTCACCCTCGGATCCAGGATGGGATCGAGCGTCAGCAATGTGGTCGCGGTCGAGCAGCCGATGTCGTAGAGATTGGTGTTGGGCCTGGCAAAATCCTGGGCCAGCTCGCACACCATTCGCTGCATTTCTTCGTAATGCGGCACGGAGCGGCTGACCATGTCGTCGAACACGTCGGCGACCTTGGCATTGAAGGCAAAATCTCCGACGGGCTGGTCGTGCTCACTGAAGACCTCGTCCCTTTTCTCGGACTGCAGGATTTGGTGGGTCTGAAACAGGCTCACGGCACGCTTGGCCATTCAACGGCTCCCTGGCTGGCATCGTGGTTTCGCGAGGGTGGGAGGTGGTTTCCAGTCAGGACGCGACAGACGCCTGTGCCGCTAACACGCTTCACCCCGCTCGCGTGACAATGCATCCGAAGCTGACAGCAACCTGAAAAGCAGCGAAATTTCCGAATTCCGGAATCGCGGCATTAGTCTATGGTGGCGCGTTCAGGGCGAAGGGAGCATGGTTTGCGTATTCTTCTAGTCGAGGATGACGGCACGATCGGCGAGGCGGTGCGCGACCACGTCGCCGCGTCTTCGCACGCGGTCGACTGGGTGCGGACGATCGCCGATGCCGCTGCGGTCAGGGAGGCCGTCGAATACGGCCTGATCCTTCTCGACCTACAATTGCCGGACGGCAGCGGCATCGACTTTCTGAAATATATGCGCCGGCTCGAGGATACGACGCCGGTGATCATTCTCACGGCCCGGGACCAGATCTCCGACCGGATCGAGGGGCTCAACGGCGGCGCCGACGACTATCTGGTAAAGCCCTTCAACCTTGATGAACTGGAAGCCCGCATCATGGCGGTGTCGCGCCGCTATCGCGACACGCCGCATCTGTTGCTTCGTTTCGCCAACATCGAGATCGACCGGCCGAACCGTGAGCTTGCCGTTTCCGGCGAGAAGGTCATGCTGACGAGCCGGGAGTGGGCGATCCTCGACATTCTGGCGGCCCGGCCCGGAGCGGTTGTCGCAAAAGACCGGATCGAAGACGCTCTCTACGCCTTTGGGCAGGAAATCGAAAGCAATACAGTCGAGGTCTACGTCAGCCGCCTGCGCAAGAAGCTCGGCAAGGACCGGATCAGGACGCAGCGCGGCCTCGGCTATAGTCTGGAAGACAGATGAAGCGCGAACCGAGCCTCATCCGCCCGCTGATCCTTGGTATCACCGGCGTTGTCATCATCTTCTGGCTCATCGCCGTCGTGCTCAGCATCCAGGTCATGCGCCATGAGTTCGACGAGATCTTCGACAGCGCGCTGCAGGAAACGGCGCAAAGGCTTTCCGCACTCATCGTCGACGATGTCCGCCATGTTGACGGTGCCGATCCCGAAGACACCGAAAGGCCGGTCCCTCGCCGTTCGCGGGAATATCTGACCTATCAGCTGCGCGATGCCGAAGGTGGCTTGGTGCTGCGCTCGGCGGATGCATCCGCCGAACCGTTCGATGCCCCGCTCGCGAACGGTTTCCACGACACGGACAGATACCGGATCTATACCGCGAGAGCCGGCGATGGCCTTTCCTTTCTGCAAGTTGCCGACCGATTGGACGAGCGCCGCGAGGCCGTGCGCGAAAGTGCCCTTATCCTGCTCGTTCCGCTCCTGGTCCTGGCTCCGGCCTGCGTGCTGGCCGTCTGGCTGATCGTCAGGCGGGCGATGCGACCGATCGATACGCTGAGGCAGGAGATTGCGACCAAGGACGGTGGCAACATAGCGCCCGTCGATGCGGGCCATTTGCCAAGGGAGCTGCTGCCGATCGCGCGCTCGATAAATCTGCTGCTCGAAAGGCTCGGATCCGCGCTCGACGCCGAACGGGAATTCACCGCTAACAGTGCGCATGAACTGAGGACGCCGATAGCCGGGGCACTCGCCCAGACCCAGCGGTTGATCATCGAGCTCGAGGATGGACCCGCGCGCCGGCGCGCTCGCCAGATCGAGGCCTCACTCGTCGGGCTCGGCCGGCTGGCCGAGAAATTACTGCAGCTTTCGCGCGCCGAGGCCGGGATCGGCGGGAGCGACAAGTCGGCCGATCTTCGCAAGGTGCTCGACCTGATCGTCGACGATTTTCGGCGGGACAGCCAAAGCGCCGATCGCTTGCGCTATCAGGTGGCGCCCGGCGCCACACTCGTTCGCAACGCCGACGTCGATGGATTTGGCATCGTAATGCGCAATCTCATCGAAAATGCGCTTATTCACGGGGATTCAGCCGTTCCGGTGACGATCAGCCTGGAGCGAAACGGCATTGTCCGGATCGTGAACGGCGGGGCTCCCTTGTCGGAGACGGAACTGCAGGGCATCAAGAAGCGCTTCCGCCGTGGAAAGACCAATACCGCCGGCTCCGGTGTCGGCCTGGCTATTGTCGAGAGCATTGCCGTGCAGATGGGAGGGGAACTGGAGCTATTTTCCCCTCCGCTCGAAGCTAGCTCCGGGTTCGAAGCCCGTTTAACGATCCCAGACCGTGACCAGAACCAGTATGCCTAATAGCGGTTTTCCCAGGCGAATGTTCGTCCGATCCTAGAGACGATGCTCAACCGCTCTACCGGTCGAATTCAAGGATAGATCTTGTCGAGGAATCACGGCTGCAGCCATTCGCAGTCGACTGCCGGGCAACGTCGCTGAAGTAAACAGAGGGGGCGGGTGTCACGCCGCCGATCGCGAAATCCTCCGGTTCTTTGCCGCGCACCACCGGCGCGACGAAGAGATCCTGCAAATAGCAGGAATCGCTGAGGCTCCAGGTCGAGCGGTGGAAGATATAGTGCACGAACCCACAGCCTCACCGCCAGCAAAGGCCAGCGCGCCGTGCACCGGTTCGGCTTCATCCAGGAGGCGGGTCCAGGTGCGAGCATGGACCCTGGCATCCAGTGTGCTACCGTCGAAGTCGAGATATTGTGCCCACAGCGAACGCCATTGCGCGTGCTCATCGTCCTACAGCATGCGGATCATTGCGTTTCTCATTCCCTCAAGCGACAGATCCGGTCGCATGCCAGCACGGCGCAAGCNTCCTACAGCATGCGGATCATTGCGTTTCTCATTCCCTCAAGCGACAGATCCGGTCGCATGCCAGCACGGCGCAAGCAAACCCTCGACCAGCCGATTCAAGCAAAGCTCTTCCGCTTGCGGGACACTGCCTGCGCTTCCTCGACGGCGGGCAGGCTCTGCAGCACGCGTTTGGCGGGCAGGATGGCAATCACTTCGGTGCCTTCGCGCAGCTTGGATTTCAGGACGAACTGGCCGTCGTGCTTGGCAAGGATCGCCTGGACGATCGGCAGGCCGAGGCCGGTGCCCTGTTCGGCGCTCTTGATGGCGATCGAGCCCTGGCCGAAGGCGGAGAGTACGACGGGGATTTCATCCTCGGGGATGCCAGGGCCGTTGTCCTTGATCGAGATGTACTGGCCGCCGCCTGCCGTCCAGCCGACCTTGACGTGGATTTCGCCGCTTTGCGGCGTGAACTTCACGGCGTTCGACAGCAGGTTCAGCACCACCTGCCGCAATGACTTCTCGTCGGCCCAGACCGACGGCAGCTCCGGTTCGAACTGCTGGGTGATGGAAATGTTCTTGCCCCTGGCGCGCAGCTGCACCATGCCAATGCAATCTTCCGCGATATCGAGGAGCGAGATCGCTTCTTCGATGAGTTCGTATTTCCCAGCCTCGATGCGCGAAAGGTCCAGGATCTCGTTGATGAGGTTCAACAGGTGCTGGCCGGAGCGGTGGATGTCGTTCGTGTATTCCTTGTAGGTCGGGTTGTTCAGCGGGCCCATGACCTCGGCCGACATTACCTCGGAAAAGCCGAGGATGGCGTTCAGCGGCGTGCGCAATTCATGCGACATGGAGGCCAGGAAGCGCGACTTGGCAAGGTTTGCCTCTTCCGCCCGCCGGCGCGCTTCGTCTGACATGGACTTGGCGACTTCGAGCTCGGCGATCAGGTCATCCTTTTCCGACTGGAAGGAGAGGATCTTGAGGTTTTGCTGGAAGAGCCGGTCGCTGATGTAGTTGAAGAAGATGACGGTCGTCGTGAAAATGGCTGCGAGGCTCAGCTCGAGCAGGTCGCGCGAGATGCCGGCCTTTGCGGCGAGCGCCACGACGGAGGGTGCGAAGGCAACGAGCACGGCGGGCGTCAGCATGAAATTCGACATGGCGGTGACGGAAAGGGCGATCAGCAGCGTTGCGCCCTTATACAGGATGAAGCCGGAAGGATCGCAGGCGTCGCACTCCTGGAGTGCGAAGACGGCCCAGCAACTGCCGATCATCAACTGGCCGAAAAGCAGGACACGGCGCCATTTGCGCGCCGCTTCCGGAGATATCTCTTTCTTGCGGGCGCGGCGCACGAGATAGATGTTTGCCGCATAGGCCGTCAGCGTCAGCACGGCCCAGAGGAAGGTCTGCGTATTGCCGGTGAAATAGATGCCGAGCGCGGCAGTGGTGATGACGAAGAGCGGCATGATCGACGCGCCCTGAAGGAAGGCGCTCATATACATCCTGAGCGCGTCCCGATCGAAGGCGGCGGCGGAGGAATGGCCGGATTGCAGACGCTCGCGCGTCCGCCGCACAGCCCGGGAGACAGGCTTGTTGCGGTGACTGCGGGATTTGTCGACGATAATCTTATCGGTCGATGTGCTAACGCCGGTACTCATGTGCACAATGATGCTTGATCCGCGGATGGTTCCACCGTAACCCGCAATTCTTAAGAAGTTGTTTGCCATTTTTGCCAAGGGTTTGTTTTTCAAGGAGGCGAAAGCGTGGCGCGTGGTTTCAGAACGATACGCGACGGTGTCACCGCTTTCGCAATGCTCGCCCTGATCTGGCTGATCGCCGCAAAGCTCAACGACGCACCCGATACCGTGCACGCCGGGCAGTTTCATGCGGCAGACGGCGATAGCCTGACGCTCGGAGCCGAGCGCATGCGGCTGAGGGGCATCGATGCGCCGGAACTCAACCAGAGCTGTGAGCGCGGCGGAACACGCTGGGCCTGCGGCTGGGAGGCAAGAGAGACGTTGCAGCGGCTGGTGGCCGGAAGCGATACTCGATGCGGCGGCGGCGAACGGGACCAGTATGACCGGCTGCTTGTCGTCTGCCGGAGCGGCGGCATCGATCTCAATGCAGAGATGGTCGCCAGAGGCATGGCAGTCTCCTATGGGAACTACGAGCGGGAAGAGGAGCGGGCGCGCGTGGAAAAGGCAGGTCTCTGGGCGGGGACATTCGAGCGGCCGCGCGACGTGCGCGACCATGAGCGCGAGCGCTCTGGCTTCGAGGATGTGAGGCGCCTCATCGGGCAGGTGACGGGATGGGAGTGACGGGCAACATGATCCTTGCGGATCTGCATGGCGAAATCGCGCGCTGTCGCGTCTGCCGTGACACGCCGCTGCGGGCCGACGATCCGCTGCCGCACGAGCCGCGCCCGATCGTCGTGATGTCGTCTGTTGCGCGCATACTGATTGCGGGCCAGGCGCCGGGGCTCAGGGTGCATGAAAGCGGCATTCCCTTCAACGATGCCTCCGGCGACCGTTTGCGCGGTTGGCTGCAAGTGGACCGCGAGACATTCTACGACCCGGACCGGTTCGCGATCGTACCGATGGGCTTCTGCTTTCCGGGCTACGGCGCCAAGGGCAGCGATTTGCCGCCGCGGCGGGAATGCGCGCCGCTGTGGCGCCAGAAGGTGATCGACCGGATGCCGCAGATCGAGCTGGTGCTGACCGTCGGGCAATATGCGCAGGCATGGCACATGGGCGGCTTGCGCCAGCCGAACATGACCGAAACGGTGAAGGCGTGGCGCGAGACGCTGTTTTCAAACCTAAGCCCGGCGGTGTTGCCGCTGCCACATCCGAGCTGGCGCAACAGCGGCTGGCTGAAGCGCAATCCCTGGTTCGAAGAGGAACTGCTTCCTGTATTGCGCAATAGGGTAAAATTGCTCATATCCTGAAACAAAATTCTTTTCGCGCGCCGGAATCGCGTTATATAGAGAAAATAATTCGAACAGGGCTTTCGCATATGGACCGTCTCGACCGCAAGATACTGCGCCTTTTGCAAGAAGATTCGACTTTGGCCGTGGCCGATCTCGCCAAGAAGGTGGGGCTTTCGACAACGCCCTGCTGGCGCCGTATCCAGAAGATGGAAGAGGACGGCGTGATCAAGCGCCGCGTCGCCATTCTCGACCCCGAGAAGGTCAACACCAAGGTCACGGTTTTCGTCTCGATCCGCACGGCGACGCATTCGATCGAGTGGTTGAGGCGCTTTTCAGAAGTCGTCTCCGACTTTCCGGAAGTGGTCGAATTCTACCGCATGAGCGGCGACGTCGACTACCTGCTGCGCGTGGTCGTGCCGGATATCGCCGCCTATGACGCCTTCTACAAGCGGCTGATCGCCAAGATCGAAATCCGCGACGTCTCCTCTGCTTTCGCGATGGAGCAGATCAAGTATTCGACGCAACTGCCGCTCGACTACATGATGCTCGACAATGCGAAGTCCAGCGATGATTGAGTCGAGGTAGCAGCACAAGCGACGTTCGCCGTTTGCGCTGCCGAATCCCCATCGCCCTTATTCCTGCCCCCGTCACAGGAATGAGGAGATGGGGGCGATGACGGCTCAAAACAGCAACGTTGGAGGATCGGTAACGCGAGACAGGAACCCTGCCTGCTGCTCATGCCCGGACGAGGCCCGAACTCCTACTTCAGCCGCCCAATGACTTTCCCGTTCGTCAATTCCCTGATGGCGTCCTTGCCGATCCAGCGGGCGGTCTTGCCGGGGCTTGCGGCAAGGCGTTCGGCCAGCGCCAGTGCCGGGGTGTGGCAGGCGCGGCTGCGCTTGCCGATGTTGCGGAGTGCCCAGTTCACGGCCTTGCGGACGAAGTTGCGCGGGTCGGCGGAATGCGCCTCGATCAGGGGGAGCCAGGCGAGGAGGGTTTCGTCCGAGTCCTGCTTGCGGTGTACGGCGGCGCCGGCGATCATGGCGAAGGCGGTGCGGCGGACGAACTCGCGGTCGTCGGCGGCAAATTGCGGAATCAGGTCATCGAGCCTCGCCTCGACGAAGAGGTCTGCGGCGCAATCGACGATTTCCCAGGAGTTGAAATCCTCCGCCCAGCGGCGGGCTTCCGCAGGCGTGAGCTTCGTCGGCTCGGCGGTGTAGAGGGCCAGCATGCGCGCCTCGCGGATATCGCCGGCCCAGAGTTCGAGTGCCCTTGCGTGGTTCTTCTTTACGCTGCGGGCGATTTTCTGGAGATCGGGATTGGAGATGCCGAGCGCCGTTTCGGTGACGATGCCGAAACGGGCCATGCCGGCGACGTTCTCCTCCGAGCGCAGCGTCTCAAGGTGCGCGATGAGTTCGGCTGCGCTTGCGGAGGGACCGATCATTTTTCCAATCGCGCCAGAAGCGAGGACGTATCCCAGCGGCTCCCGCCGATCGCTTGGACGTCGCCGTAGAACTGGTCGACAAGGGCGGTCAGCGGCAGTTTTGCGCCGTTGGCGCGCGCTTCGGTGAGCACGATGTCGAGATCCTTGCGCATCCAGTCGACGGCGAAACCGAAGTCGTATTTGCCCTGGTTCATTGTTTTGTGGCGGTTTTCCATCTGCCAGGAACCGGCGGCCCCCTTCGAGATGACGTCGATGACCTTTTCGATGTCGAGGCCGGCGCGTTTGCCGAAATGGATGCCTTCCGCGAGGCCCTGGACGATGCCGGCGATGCAGATCTGGTTGATCATCTTGGTGAGCTGCCCCGAACCTGCCGGACCCATGAGGCCGACCATGCGGGCATAGGCGTCGATGACGGCCCTTGTCTTTTGGAAGACGGCTTCGTCGCCGCCGCACATGACGGTAAGCACGCCGTTTTCCNGCGTCGATGACGGCCCTTGTCTTTTGGAAGACGGCTTCGTCGCCGCCGCACATGACGGTAAGCACGCCGTTTTCCGCACCCGCCTGGCCGCCGGAAACCGGGGCGTCGATGAAGTCGCAGCCCTTTGCCTTGGCGGCTTCATTAAGCTCGCGGGCGACTTCGGCACTCGCCGTGGTGTTGTCGATCAGCACGGCGCCTTTCTTCATGCCTTCCAGAACGCCGCCTTTGCCGATGGTGACCGAACGCAGGTCGTCGTCATTGCCGACGCAGGTGAAGACGAAATCGGCATTCGCCGCCGCTTCCGCGGGCGTCGGTGCGGATTTGCCGCCAAATTTCGACACCCAGGCCGCAGCCTTGGATGCCGTGCGGTTATAGACCGTGACGTCGTGGCCGCCCTTCGTCTTCAAGTGACCTGCCATGGGGAAGCCCATGACGCCGAGACCGATGAACGCGACTTTTGCCATATGCCAGATCCTTCTCCTGAATTTCGGCATGATTAGCCGAAAGTGCCGCGGCAGGAAAGCCGAACTGAAGCCGGTCCGGTTCGGCTGCGAAAATCCTCCGCAGCGCGCTTTGGAATAAAATTTCGCCGAAGGGGAATATTCCGGTCAGGAAAATTTCGGTAGCGGCAAAACTCACAAATATAATTGTCGAGAAAATTTATAGACATTCTCATTATCAAGTCATCGCAACGACCGGCAGGTTCAGGGAAGCTGCCGCGAAGGAAAGGGGATTGCCATGATTTCTCGACGCCAGACGCTCGGACTTTTCGGTGCTGCTGCAGCGGCAGCCGTTCTGCCTGCCATCAAACCAGCACGCGCCGCCACCACCGAGTTCCGGATCGGCTGGCAGAAGAACGGCGTGCTCGCACTTGCCAAGCGGCGCGGGGCGCTGGAGAGCCGGCTTGCCGATCGCGGCATCACGGTCAGCTGGTCGGAATTCACCTCCGGTCCGCCGTTGCTCGAGGCGCTCGGTGCCGGTGCGCTCGACTTCGGTGCGACGGGGGACGTGCCGCCACTCTTTGCGCAGGCGGCAGGTGGCCAGCTCTATTACGTCGGAACCTATCGCGGAAGCCCGGCGGGCTCGGCGATCCTTGTACACAAGGACTCTCCGATCAAGACGCTCGAAGACCTGAAGGGCAAGAAGGTCGCCTTCAAGCGCGGATCAAGCGCACATAACGTAACGGTAAAGGCCTTACGCAAGGCAGGGCTGACGATCGATGATGTCCAGCCGCTGGATCTTGCGCCGCCGGACGCGGCCCCTGCCTTCAAGAACGGCAGTATCGATGCCTGGTCGATCTGGGATCCCTATCTTGCGATCGCCGAGGTCGATCCGGACACCCGCATCCTGACGACAGCCGAGGGCATCGTTACTTCCTATAGCTATTTCCTCGCCAACCAGGAATTTACCGATGCCAACGGCCAGGTGATCGTCGACGTGATCGACGAACTCGGCAAGGTCGGCAAGTCGGCGCAGGGAAAGCTCGACGATACGGTCAAGGAGCTCTCCGAAATCACCGGCGTGCCGGCCGAGGTGACGCGGGTGACTCTTTCGCGGCCTGGTGCCGATCTCGGCGCGGTGACGACCATCACAGATGATGCGGCGGCCTACCAGCAGGCGCTTGCGGACGAATTCTACAAGCTCGGTATCGTGCCGAAGCAGCTGACGACGGGCGATATCGTCTGGCGGCCGAAGGCGAGCTGATTCAGTTTCTCATTCTCAATGGAGATTTCACAATGAGCGCCTCATCCAAGCCCATCGATTTCCTGTGGTTCATTCCGACTTCCGGCGACGGGGCCTATCTCGGCTCCAGCGAACTGACCCGCGCGCCGGACATTGGCTACATGACCCAGATCGCGCAGGCCGCCGACCGGCTCGGCTATTCCGGCGTGCTGCTGCCAACGGGCGTTGCCTGCGAGGAATCCTTCGTGACGGCGGCAGCCCTTTCGGCCAAGACCGAGAGGCTGAAGTTCCTCGTCGCGATCCGCCCCGGCACGGCGTCGCCGGCCTATTATGCCCGGTTGACGACGACGCTCGACCGCATCTCGAACGGCCGCGTGCTGCTCAACATCGTCGTCGGCGGCAGCCCGGGCGAGCTTGCCGGCGACGGCATCCATCTGGACCATGACGAGCGCTATGCGCATGCCGACGAGTTCTTCACGATCTGGGAAGAGCTGTTGGAGAAAGGTGTTGCGAGCTTCGATGGCAGGTACGTCAAGGCGACCGAGGCTAGGCTCGGCTTTCCGTCCGTCCAGAACCCGCGACCGCCGCTCTATTTCGGCGNCGTCAAGGCGCCCGAGGCTAGGCTCGGCTTTCCGTCCGTCCAGAACCCGCGACCGCCGCTCTATTTCGGCGGGTCGTCGGATGCCGGGATCGATTTTTCGGTCGGCCGCGTCGACAAGTATCTGACCTGGGGCGAGCCTCCGGCGCAGGTGGCTGAAAAGATCGAGAAGGTGCGCGCGGCTGCGGCCAAGAAGGGCCGCGAAGTGAGCTTCGGGATCCGCCTGCATTTCATCGTCCGCGAAACCGACGAGGAAGCATGGGCTGCGGCCGACCGGCTGATCTCCAAGCTCGATGATGCGACGATCGCGGAAGCGCAGCAGCGCTTCGCCAAGGAGTCCGATTCCGTCGGCCAGGCGCGCATGGCCGCCCTTCACGGCGGTCACCGGGACAAGCTGGAAGTCTCGCCCAACCTCTGGGCGGGTGTCGGCCTGGTGCGCGCCGGCGCAGGCACGGCGCTAGTGGGTTCACCGAAGACGGTGGCCGCGCGGCTTCGCGAATATCAGGACCTCGGCATCGAGACGGTGATCGGCTCCGGCTACCCGCATCTGGAGGAAGCCTATCGCGTCGCCGAACTTCTGTTTCCCGAACTCGGGCTCGGGCTCGAGGAGCAGCGCCACGGCTTCAAGAGCGATTTCGGCCGCCACCGGGTCTTCGGCGGCGGCAGCCATGGCGGCAACCTGAAGGTCGTTTCCGGTTCCTGATGTCAAACCGAGCGAGGAGATAAGCATGTCGGTTTTCGAAACGCCGTTCACGGAGACGATCGCGGGGCGGGAGCGCCGTCAGGCCCGACTCGGCCTTCCGCTTCCAGGCCGTGCAGCGCTGCTGCCCTACCTGGTGCCGCTCGCGATCATTCTCGCCTGGCAGGCGGCGTCTTCGGCGGGCCTGATCTCCTCGCGCGTCATGCCGTCGCCGGCGGATGTGGCCGTCGCCTTCTGGTCGACTACGCTATCCGGGCAGCTGCCGCATGACGTTCTCGTCAGTGCCGGCCGGGCCTTCGCGGGCCTCATCGTCGGCGGTTCGATCGGCTTCCTGCTCGGGATCGCCAACGGCGTCTCGAAGATTTCCGAGCAACTGACGGACACGACGCTTCAGATGCTGCGCACCATCCCGCATCTGGCGATGATCCCGCTCGTCATTCTCTGGTTCGGGATCGGCGAAGAATCGAAGCTGTTCCTCACTTCGCTGGGCGTGCTTTTCCCGGTTTATCTCAACACCTATCACGGCGTGCGCAATGTCGACCGCGACCTGATCGAGATGGGCAGGGTCTACGGCATGGGCGGCTGGACGCTGTTCCGCAAGGTGATCTTTCCCGGCGCGCTGCCCTCGATCTTCGTTGGGCTGCGCTATGCGCTCGGCATTATGTGGCTGACGCTGATCGTTTCGGAATCAATCGCCGCGTCTTCTGGGATCGGCCATATGGCGAACAATGCCCGCGAGTTCATGATGACGGATGTCGTCGTGCTGGCGCTTGTGATCTATGCCGTGCTCGGCAAGCTCGCTGACGTCGTGGCGCGGGCGCTGGAGCGGCAGGCGCTGACCTGGAACCCGGTATATCAGAAATAGGAGAGACGCGATGACCGTCATCACGCATGAGCGCTTCCAGGGAGCCCGGGAGCCGGAATACGAGACGGAAGCAGCCGACGCGCAAGCCGGTGCCGCTTCGATCACGCTGACGGGCCTTGAGAAAAGCTTCGGCGGCAACCGGGTTCTGCGCGGCATCAACCTACATATCCCGGCGGGGCAGTTCGTCGCGGTAATCGGCAAGAGCGGCTGCGGCAAGAGCACGCTGCTGCGCATCCTGATGGGGCTCGATCAGCCGACAGCGGGCGATATTCGTTTCGACAGCGCAGATGGCGGTGCAGGCGAGCCGAACGCGCGCATCGTCTTCCAGGAGCCGCGGCTGCTGCCATGGCTCAGCGTCGCGGAGAATGTTGCCGTCGGGCTCGGCGACAAGGTGGAGAGGCGGTTGGGACTGGCGGAAGCGGCGGCGGTGCTCTCCGAAGTCCAGCTTGCGGAAAAGGCATCCGAATGGCCGTCACGGCTTTCCGGCGGCCAGCGGCAGCGTGTGGCGCTTGCCCGGGCGCTGGTGAGCAAGCCCGGCGTACTGGCGCTTGACGAACCGCTCGGGGCACTGGATGCGCTGACGCGCATCAGCATGCAGGAACTTATCAACCGCGTTTGGCGCGAACTCGGCTTTACCGCCGTCCTGGTGACGCATGACGTGAGCGAGGCGGTGCATCTGGCCGACCGGGTGATCGTGCTCGATGAGGGGCGGATCGCGCTCGACCTGGCGATCCCTTATCCGCATCCGCGCCGGCACGGCAATTCCACACTCGCCGAGCTAGAGGGCAAGCTGCTCGCGGCGATCCTCGGTAAGGAATCGGCGCGTTAGTGGACCTGGCTTGTCTCACGTTCGACAAAGGCCTGGAAATGATCGAGCGCTATCTCGGTGCCCTGCAGGCGCAGGCCGTCATCGGCGTAGCCGTCGAGGAAGACGACCTGCTCGGTGAAGACCATCTTCGTGCCGGCGGGTCCTTCTTCGAACGTGACGGTCGCCAGCGAGGCGGAGATGCGTTTTTCGCCGAGCTTCATCTCGTAGGCATAGATGATGCGGGCGTTTTCAATGACGTCGAGATAATGCGCGTCATAGGCGTGAAGCAGACCTTCGCTATCTGCGACGTGGTTTCGTTCCTTGCCGCCGGGGCGGAAATCAAGGCTGTATGCCAACGAAACCCAATCGTCATGGCAGGCAAACCATTTCTGCTTGGACGCCGGATCGGCCCAGGCGCGGAAGGCACGGGCGGGCGAGGCGCGCAGATGGCGCTCGATGACAATCGTCGAGTGGACGGCGGAGTGGCTGCTCATGGCGTCTGTTCTTCCTCTGCGAGAAAGTGGTCGAGGCGGTCGAAGCTCATGTTCCAGCTTGCCTTCCGCTCGGAAATCCAGCGATCGAGATGGCCAAGCGCCTCCTGCTGCAGGCGATAGGTGCGGACGCGGCCATTCTTCTCCGAATGCACGAGGCCGCTCGCTTCCAGTACGGTCAGATGCTTCATCACCGTCGGCAGCGTCATGGAGAAAGGCCTTGCCAATTCCATGACGGAAGCAGGGCCGCGGCCGAGGCGATCGACCATGCCGCGGCGGCTGCGGTCCGACAAAGCGTGAAACATCCGGTCGAGGGCGGCAGGTTCCATGATCATGCGGAAGGCATTTCGTTGCGGATGCGCTCGGGGAGCTGGCGACTATAGGGGTAGAACTTGAAGTAGGGCAATGCCTCCTTCAGAACCCGCGCAAAGGACGGCTGACCGAGCAGGCGTTCGTAATAGGCGCGAAGCTTCGGCTGGTCGTCGCCGAAGGGGACGAGCGTTTCGGCATAGAAGAGGGCGGGTGCGGCGGCGCAATCGGCCATCGTGAAGCTGTCGCCCGTGATCCACTGGGTGCCGCCGAGCTGCTGCTCGATCATACCGTAGGCCGTCGCGAGCGTGCCGCGCGCCTCTTCTACTCCATGCGGATCCTTGCGGCCCTCCGGGCGAAGAGTATCGGTGACGATCTTCTGCAGCGGCGCCTGCACGTAGAGATCGAAGAAGCGATCCCAAAGGCGGACGCGAAGCGCCCGGTCGATATCGTCCGGCAGCAGGCGGACGGGGCCGGGGTAATGCCGGTCGAGATATTCGATGATGATGCTCGTCTCGGGGATCGTGCTGTCCAGCGCGTCATCGCGCAGGACCGGCATCTTGCCGACAGGCCAGAAGCGGAAAAGATCGGCGCTCGACGCTTCATCCATCAGATCGACGATGCGATTTTCGAAAGGCGTGCCGTTCTCGTAAAGCGCGATCAACACCTTGTGGCAGAAGGAGGCGAGGGGGTGTCCGTAAAGAACGAGCGACATGGAACGAGCCTTCAGTGATCGGAAAGTTTACTGAATGGCTAAGTATCAGGTGATGGGGCGAAGCGCAAGGGATCGTTTGCCGGTTGGCTAACTATTGAGAAGGTGAGGCGGCGAGCGTGGCGGTTCCTGACGCTGACCGGGCTCGGTGATCCGACGGTTGTCCATCCGAAAGCAGCAGTATCGAACAGTTGAGCGGCGGCAAGCTTTGAATTCGACGAACTGCTTCGTTCGTCTATGAATCGGATGAAGCCATTGGTTGTGCAATCACTGAGCGGTTTCCGCCTAAAATGGTCTGCTAGGCGAGCCGCGCGATCACGAGATGCCCTGGGCTGGGCTGGCCTTCCTGCATGCGGACATTGATTTCCGTCATTTCTACCAGGCTGAAGCCGGTGGCGGTCAGGCGGTCGCGGATGTAGGATTCGGCGTGCAGGAAGCGCTGGTGTGGGCCGACCATATAGGGATGGCTTTTAGCGGCGGTTTCGGGCAACGTTTCGGAGGAGAAGACGAAAAGGCCGCCGGGCGTCAGGTTTTCGGCGGCGCCGAAGAAGAGCGGTTCCAGGGCGCCGAGATAGGGCAGGACGTCGGTCGCGGTAATGAGGTCGAAGGCGTCCTCGTCGTTGTCGTCGAGGAAATCCTCGACCTCGGCGACGAAGAGGGTTTCGTAGAGGTCCTTCTCATGGGCGATCTCGACCATGTTTTCGGAAATGTCGATGCCAGTAATGTCGTCGCAGAGATCGCGCAGCGTGCCGCCCGTGAGCCCCGTGCCGCAGCCGAGGTCGAGCATGCGCTTGAAGGGGCCGAGCTTCAGCTCCTGCAGGCGCTGGCGCACCAGCAGGGGGACGTGGTAGCTGAGCTGCTCGACAAGCACATCTTCGAAGACTTCGGCATGCTGGTCGAAGAGGGTCTCGACATAGGCATCCGGCGCTTTGGCCGGCGTGTCGCCGCGGCCCATTGAGGCGATGCGGACGGCCGCGCCGCCGTGGTCTTCAGGGTCGATTGCCAGCACTTCCTCGTAGGCTGTCACGGCAGCGTCGATGTCGCCGGCCTTTTCAAGGGCAAGGGCACGGTTATAGGCTTCCGCAAGCGCTTCTTCGTCGATCTTCTTTGCCATCGCCGGTCACCATCTTTTTGAGTTCAGGCAAGCCTCTAAGGCGGCTTGCCGCCTTTTGCAATGGCGACCGTGCGGGAGCAGAATATGGGCCAAGCAGTCCGTCGATAAGAGAAGGAGGAATTACCATGGATACGGAGCTCGGAAAGACGGTGGACGGCGGTACGCCCCCCGAGATCATGCGGCCTTCGCTTCCCGCGAGTCAGCCGGAGATCACCAATACGCTCAGTCACTACTACCGCGGCGAACTCGGGCGCATGACGAGCTGGCGGGATCGCATCGACCGGACATCGAACTGGGCGATCACGGTGGTCGCGGCCTTGCTCTCTGTCTCGCTGTCGACGCCGACCGCGCACCATGGTGTGCTTCTCTTCGGAATAATGCTGATCTCGCTGCTCTTGCTGATCGAGGCGAGGCGCTACCGTTTCTTCGACATCTACCGGGCCCGCGTCCGGCAGGTCGAAAAAAACTATTTCGCGCAGATCCTGTCACCAGACGCGAATTCCGTGCGTGATTGGGGTCCAGTGGTCGCAAGCAGCCTGCGCAAGCCGAAATTCCTGCTCACCTATCATGCGGCCGTGCAGCGGCGGTTACAGCGGAACTATAGCTGGATGTATCTTATCATGCTGCTTGCATGGGCGCTGAAAATCACGACTCCGAAGCTGCAGGCCGAGGGCAGCACGCTGGCGCATGCGCAGTCCTGGACCTATGTGATCGACAATGCCGTGCTCGGGCCGCTTCCCGGGCTCTTGGTGATCGCCCTTGTGGCGGCCTTTTATCTCACCATCCTTTACGGCGTGTTGCGCCGGGAACCCGACCAAGGCGAGTTCATCCGCGGCGAGGCACATGTCTAGCGGGCGGCCTCAATGCAGGATGAAACCGCCCTTCAAGGCGCGCCATTCCGTTGCCGAGATCAGCTTGCGGTGGACGTAACGCACCGAATGCAGCGGGCCGTCCAGTTTTTCCTGCCAGAATTTCAGGAAGCCGCGCATTTCGGGAAAATCCGGAGCAAGATCGTATTCTTGCCAGATGTAGGTCTGCAGGATCGTCGGGTGATCTGGTAGACGGTAGAGGATGTGGGCGGTGGTCAGCCCGTATCCCTGAAGCTGCTTTTCGAAGTCCTTGTTCATTTCAGCCTCGCTTTCGTTTCCATTCAACGCTTGAACATTATGGAAACATCGCTCGGTTAACGCAAGCTTGACGGATGCGGAAGAAAAGGATATTTAGTTTTAGTTTCAAATACTTGGCAGCACTCTCGCATGAGTGCTGCCAGCGATCAGCGCTTCAGGTGCCGTGTCAGGCGACGCTCAATCCAGTTCCAGAAATGCCGGAGCGCCTCGACCATCGATAGATAGAAGATCGCAGCCCAGAGATAGGTCTGGTAGTCGAAGGTGCGCGAGAAGGCATAGCGGGTCTCGCCCATCAGATCGAGCACGGTGATGATGGCGACGACGGCTGAACCCTTGATCAGCAGGATGATTTCATTGCCGTAAGGGCGCAGCGCCACGATGAGCGCCTGCGGCAGGACGATCTTGCGGAAGGCAACCGCCTTGTGAATGCCGAGTGCCGACGCCGCCTCGTGCTGGCCATGCGGCACGCTTTCGATGGCGCCGCGCAGGATTTCGGCCTGATAGGCGGCGGTATTGATAGTCATCGAAAAGAGGCCGCAATACCAGGCGTCACGGAAGAACCACCAGAGGCCGGCGGATTCGAGCTGCACGCGGAAGCCACCGAGGCCGTAGTAGATCAGGAAGAGCTGCGCCAGGAGCGGCGTGCCGCGGAACACGTAGACGTAGCAATAGGCAAGCGTGCTGATGATCCTGTTCCTCGACATGCGCGCGAAGGCGAGCGGCAGCGAAAGCGCTGCACCGAAGATGACCGAGATCGTGACGAGCAGAATGGTGGTGCCGAGCCCATGCAGGTAGCGCGGCCCGTAGCGCGTGAACTTGTCCACGTCCCAGCCGGCGATCACCATGTAGATCAGGCCCGCGGCAAGCAGCGCCCACAGGAGGACGAGGAGCGAGCCGACAACGCGCGTGCCGGTTAACGGCTTCACGATTTCCTTCGGCGCCGGCTGTGGCGGGATGAGGGTTTCCGCATAGCTCACCGGCGGACCTCCGATCGCTTCGCCCAGCGTTCGATATAGCTGAGGCCGATCGACGAGATGACCGCCAGCGCAAGGTAGAGGGCGCAGGCGATGATGTAGAAGAAGAAGGCCTGCTTGGTGACGCGGACGGCGACGCCTGTCTGGCGCAGGATGTCGGCAAGGCCGATGATCGAGACGTAGGACGTGTCCTTGAGCAGGATCATCCACAGGTTCGTGAGACCGGGAAGCGCAATTCGGATCAACTGCGGCAGGACGATCAGGCCGAGCGTGCGGCCGTGATGAAGGCCGAGCGCATACCCGGCTTCGTACTGGCCCCTCGGAATAGCGCGGAAGGCCGACAGCAGCACTTCCGCGCAATAGGCGGAAAAGACCACCGAGAGCGCGATCATGCCGGCTATGAAGGCATTGATCTCGACCCGCTGCTCAGAGCCGAACGAGAAGAGCACTGACTGGATCAGGATCTGCATGCCGTAATAGATGATGAAGAGCGTCAGCAACTCGGGCAGGCCGCGGAAGATCGTGGTGTAGATGCCGGATGCGAGCCGCACGGACTTTTCTTCCGATTGCTGGCCGAGCGCAACGAAGAAGCCGATGAGGAGACCGACGGGAAGTGTCAAAAGCGCCACGCTGACGGTGGTCTTCAGGCCGAGCGCGATTTCGTCGCCCCAGCCTGCATTGCCGCAGGCGAGGATGGTCGATGGGCCGAACCAGGTGAAAACGCCGGCAGGCCCGCACAGCGGATCGAAGATATATCCTATCCAGGCCCAGAACGAGCCCAGCGCGGAAGACAATCCGCCCATGCCAACTTTCCCCTCACGGCTTATGCCGTTTTGATCTTTCCATGGTTGTCAAACAAAAATGGCGGAAGAGCAAGCCTTCCGCCACCGTCTTTGCCGGTCAGTTACAAGTTTTCCTATTCGCCGTAAACGTTGAAGTCGAAGTACTTGTCCTGGATTTCCTTGTACTTGCCGCTGGCGCGGATCGCTGCGATTGCGGTGTTCAGCTTGTCCTTGAGCGGGTCGCCCTGACGCACGGCGATGCCGGCACCCTCGCCGTTGATTTCCTTGTCGACGGGAAGCGTCGTCAGGATCTTGCAGCAGGCGCCGGCTTCCGACTTGACCCATTCAGAAAGAACGACGACGTCGTCGATGGCGGCGTCGATACGGCCGTTCGAAAGGTCGAGCTTGTACTCGTCGGCGGTCGGATAAAGCTTGAGCTCCGTGTCGGCAAGGTGCTTTTCGGAGTAGTTGGCGTGCGTCGTCGAGGTCTGCGCGCCGATCGTCTTGCCTTTCAGGCCGGCGACGTCGGCGATCGTCGAGTCCTTCGGCACGGCGACGGCCGGCGGCGTGTTGTAGTATTTGTTGCTGAAGTCGACGAGCTTCAGACGCTCCGGCGTGATCGACATGGACGAAACGATCATATCGAACTTCTTGGCCTGCAGCGCAGGGATGATGCCGTCCCAGTCGCTGCTGACGAAGGAGCATTCAGCCTTCATTTCCGCGCACAGCGCCTTGGCGATGTCGATGTCGAAGCCCTTGATCTCGCCACTGGCGTCAACGAATTCGAAGGGCGGGTAGGTCGAGTCGGTGCCGATCACGTACTTCTCGCCATCGGCCATTGCCGAACCGGCGAAGAGGGACATCGCGGCGAGCGAGGCTGCGGCGAGAAAACGGGTGGAGATACGCATGATGATCCTCTCTGTTGGTTGGCCGCTGCGTCTTCTTCTTATCCGCCAGCGGCCTGAATTCGGCGGGCATAGACACCGCCTTGGCCCGATAATCAAACCTTTTTTCCGCAAATTGCAACTGGAATCGCAGCGGAATGGTGCGGCGCAAACTGTGGCAAAGATGAACGGCAGCGAACCGCAGCATTCATACCGGGTTAATGACGGGCTTCCTAAAACAACAGGAACAAATCCGGATTTGGGCGATTTCGTTTTCGAATCCGCCCAAGAATCGCCGGAACGCCTCAGCAGGCGTTCCAAAAGGTTCTAACAAGAAGACGAGGAAACCCAATGGGTATGAAATCAAGATTGTTTGCCAGCGCGGCTTTCCCGCTGCTTTCGCTGTCGCTGGCCATGTCGCCAGCCGATGCAGCGACTGCGGCCGGTGGAAGCGCCGTGCGGCCCGCGCCGCAGGTGATCAGCGGCAGCTACGAGGTGGCGCAGGATGCTGCGCCTTCGGAAGAAGAGCTTCTGAAGAAGAGACGCAAGCGGCCAGCAGAGCAGCCTGCGCAGGAGCAGCAGCCGGAGGCAGCACCGCAGCGGGAGGCGCCGCAGGCCGAGCAGGAAGCGCCGCGCCGCAAGCGGCGCGAGGCAGCACCCGAGCCGCAGCAGGCTCCGGAAGCACAGCAGGCTCAGCCGAGCGAAGAGCAGCCGCGGCGCAAGAAGCGTCAAGCCGCACCGGAGCAGGCCGCTCCCGAACCGCAGCAGGAGCAGGTAGCCCCGGAGGCGCCGCGCCGCAAGCAGCGGCAGGCAGCGCCGGAAACCCAGCAGGCGCCGGAAGCAGAGCAGGCTCAACCGAGCGAAGAACAGCCGCGGCGCAAGAAGCGTCAAGCCGCACCGGAGCAGGCCGCTCCCGAACAGCAGCAGGAGCCGGTAGCGCCGCAGCAGGGCGAAGCGCAGCCGCAGGCTGAAGAGCCGAAACCGCAGACGGAAGAGGCACAACCTGAGCAGCAGCGTCCGCGTAAGCGCGACAAGCAGCAGGCGACTGAAGGCGAGCAGCCTGCAGTGAAGCCGGGCCGGAAACCCGCCACGACTGCCCAGCCGGAACAGAAGCCGGCCGAGGACCAGGCTGCTCCTGAGAAGCCTCCCGTGCCTGCCAAATCTCCAGCACCGGAAAAGCCGCCGGTACCCGCAGAGCCGGGCGAGGCGCAGAAGCCCGCTGAAGGCGGCGAACAGCCGCTGCAACAGCAGGGCGAACAGGTGCCTGTCCAGCCCGGAGCGCCGACTGGCGAACAGCCGGCCGGTGGTGCGCAGCCGACGGAGCAAGCCATTCCTGCGCCTGAGAAGGTGACCCCGGAAGAACTCGAACGCCGCAAGCAGATCGCCGAGGATCCGAGCAAGAGCAACGAGACGGTGGTCCTGCCAGTCGAGAACGGTGCCGCCGTGCTCGACAGCGACAAGGATGCGGACCGCACTGCCGGCCAGGGCGGACGGCGTCAACGCGACCGTCAGCGTGCGGCAGAGCAGCAGGTCATCGCCGCGCCGAAATCCGACGCCGATGCGCAACTCGCGCCGGAAGGCCAGCGCCGTCCTCCAGTCAAGTTTGAAGCGGTGACGAGCGAAGAGGGCCGCAGGCTCGAGCGCAGGCCGGAGTTCATGAGCCCCGAAGGAGCGCGCGTCGAGCGCTACGAGGGTGACGACAACCGCATCATCATGCAGTTCAACAACCGCATCGTGGTGCGCAGCGATGACGACCGTCGCTTCCTCAGGGACGGCGAACAGCCGATCTACGAACAACTTTCGCGAGACCGCTACCGCGAGACGATCGAGCGCCCGGAAGGCTATCGCATCGTGACCATCCGCAACCGCTATGGCGACATCATTCAGCGCTCGCGCATCGATAGCGGCGGCCGCGAATATGTTCTCTACTATTCGCCGGAACTCTACGATGATCCGGACCGCGGCTACTTCGAGGATCCGGGCGCCGATCTGCCGCCGATGCGGCTGGCTATCCCGGTGCGCGACTACATCATCGATACCAGCAGCGATCCGGACCGCGATTATTACGAGTTCCTGAGCGAGCCGCCTGTGGAACCCGTCGAGCGCGTCTATTCGCTGAACGAGGTGAAGTATTCGGCCCGTATCCGCGACAAGGTGCGCCGCATCGACCTCGATACGATCACTTTCGCGACGGGTAGCGCCGAGATCCCGATGAGCCAGGCCCGGAGCCTGCGCAAGGTTGCGGATGCGATGAACGAGGTGCTTCAAAAGGATCAGAGCGAGACCTTCCTGATCGAAGGCCATACGGATGCCGTCGGCTCCGACCAGAGCAATCTCGTCCTTTCGGACCAGCGTGCCGAATCAGTCGCCAACGTGCTGACGGATGTCTATGGCATTCCACCGGAAAACCTCGCCACGCAGGGTTATGGCGAGCGCTATCTGAAGGTCAATACGGACGGTCCGGAACAGGAAAACCGCCGCGTGACCATCCGCCGTGTCACGGCGCTGGTGCGCCCCGTCGCGTCGAACCAGTAAGGCGTGCGTTTCACCTTCTCCCCAGCGGGGAGAAGGTGGCCCGCAGGGCCGGATATGACGGGGACGGTGCGGCAAACTCGCCCGTCGCTTATCGCTCCGGCCGTTCTCTCCTGTCGTCGCTCACGCCCTCATCAGTGCTAAGGGACATCTTCTCCCCGCTGGGGAGAAGGGGAGGCTTCTCCTAGACCGATCCTGGCGGCGATGAAATCGGCGATCTCTGTCGTATCATCGAGATTGAAGACCGGCAGGTCGGTGTCCGTGATGGGATGGTCGGCGGCGATGGCGCAGATATGCGGGTCGGCCGGTGCCAGCGGATCGCGCCTGGCGGCTTCCTGGCGGCGCGCTTCGATCTTCGGGATCGGTTCGCGCTTGTAGCCTTCGATCAGCACCAGGTCGCAGGGCGCGAGGCGGGCGAGGATTTCCTCGAAGCTTGGTTCAGGTGCTCCGCGCAGCTCGTGCATGATGGCGTAGCGGGTGCCGGACACGATCGTTACCTCATGCGCACCCGCCTGGCGGTGGCGGTAGCTGTCGGCGCCGACCTTGTCGATGTCGAAATCGTGGTGGGCGTGCTTTATCGTCGAGATGCAATAGCCGCGGCGGGTGAATTCCTCGACGAGGCGGACGGCAAGGCCGGTCTTGCCCGAATTCTTCCAGCCGGCGATTCCGAAAATGCGTGGTCCGGTCATGACAGCACCTGCAGCCAGCGTTCGGCTTCCACCAGGTCGTCCGGCGTGTTGATGTTGAAGAAAGGATCGAGAAGGCTGGCGCGCGTCGGATGCAGCGGGAAGGAAACTTCAGCAACGTCATGCCGCAAGAGGAAGTCGCGCACGCGGCGCTTTTCGTCCGTCGCGATCCAGCCGGCGAGTTCCTCCGCGAGCGAAATCGGCCAGAGGCCGAAGACGGGATGAGGGCGGCCTTCAGAGGCGGCGATTGCGATCTTTGCCGGGGAATCGATTGCGGCTGCGAAATCCGCGACGAGCTCTGCAGGGAAGAACGGGCTGTCGATCGAGATTGTCACGACGTGGCTGACGCCGGGAAGCGCGGCGGCATGCGCCATGGCTGCATGGATGCCGGCCATCGGTCCGGCCTTGCCGGGGACGATATCCGGTATGAACGTCAATCCGCATTGCGGCTCGCTGTCGGCATTTACCGCAATTATAGAGACCTGCGGAGATAACCGCGCGATGGCATGATCGAGCAGCGAGCGGCCGCCGAGCATGACGGAGGCCTTGTCCTGGCCCATGCGCGACGAACGGCCGCCGGCAAGGATGACGCCGGGGATTTTGGTGTTCTGCAAGGAAAAATCGGCCATGGCGGTTCTCAGACTGGGCTTCTGGGTTCGGATTCCTGCGCCATTGGCGGCACGCGGCGTTTGGCCTCGCGATAGAAGGTATAGAGGCCGGACGCGATGACAACCGCGGCGCCACAGAGCGTCCAGAAATCCGGCACTTCGGCGAAGAAGAAGACGCCAAGAAGCGCTGAGAAGATCAGGCTCGTATAGCGGAAGGGCGCGACGAAGGAGATCTCGCCGGTGCGCATTGCGAGGATGACGGATTGATAGCCGATCAGCACCAGGACCGAAGCAAGCAGCAGGTGCAGAAGCGAGGTGAGGCTGACGGGCTGCCAGCCGCCGAGCGCCGGCATCAGGAGCGCGCCGAAGAAGGCGACCGACATGGCAGTAATGACGGTCACCATTAGCGAGGGGATTTCGGGATCGATGGAGCGGGTTGCGAGATCGCGCCCCGCCGTCACCAGAACGCTGGCGACGCAGAGAAGGGCGGCTGGTGTGAAGCCTTCGGGACCGGGACGGATTATGATGAGGACGCCGACGAGGCCGACAAGGATCGCCGACCAGCGCCGCCAGCCGACGGGCTCGCGGAAGAAGAGCGCTGCCCCGAAGGTCACGACAAGCGGCAGGGACTGTAGGATGGCCGAGGCATTGGCGATCGGCATCAATCCGAGCGCCGTGATATAGGTGATTGCAGCGATCACTTCGCAAACGATGCGCAGGATGATGACCGGTTTCAGCACGATGCGCCAGGAGCGGAGCGCGCCCAGATGGCGGGCGATTAGATAGACGAGAATGCTGGTGAAGACGCCGCGGATAAAGATGATCTCGCCGGCGTTCATATGGCCGATGACCGACTTGGAGAGGGCGTCGCTTGAGGAGAAGCCGGCCATGGCCATGCTCATGAAGATTGCGCCCTGGGTATTGCGAGACCGCGGCATGAAAAGAGATTCCTGGTTTTTATGCCGTCCTTTTAGAGGGGATCGTTCATCAAGGGAATCGAATGAAAGTCACACCCGAAATAAATCGATTGCGCAGTGCACAATAAGCGGAATCGATCCCGGGTTTGGGTGGCCGCGCGTTGATCAAGTCCCGGTTTTCCAAGGCAAATCCTCGTTGTTGCGGCGGCGCATTACGCCTTCATCAATGTCATTTCCGCAAACTTTGTCCGTTCCGATGAGGCGGAACATAGGCTTTGCCACGCGGAATGAATGCGGTGGTTTTTTAGTCTTCGTTCGTTGAGGCATATTCCAATGCATTTCATCGACCGTCTTTTGCAAGGCCGCCGTATGTCACGAAAGTCCTTCTGTTCGTCGTCCCGCTGGTCACCGAGATTTCGGCGGCGACCAGCGAACAATCGACCGGCATCCAGGAGGTAACCCGCGCGGTGAACGACGTCGAACTCATCACGCAGCAGAACGCGGCGATGGTCGAGGAGAACAATGCCGAAATCCACGGCCTGCGTCAGCACGTCGACATGCTTTCCGAAAAGATCGAGCGGTTCCGCACGCGCTGGCCGGAGGGCGAAGTGGTCTCTCGTTGGAGGCAAGGCCGGGCGGCCTGATAAGATCGCCAGCGGCAGAATTGGAACCCGCACCTATCCGGCCGCGCGTTTTTGTTTACTTCAGGCAGCGCAGGAAACGGGTGGCTGCAGCGGCGCGGTTTTGCGATCTGGATGTCGAACTTGATCTTCAGCAATGAATGGAGTCCGGCATGAATAATCTGAATGGAAAGATCGCAATCGTCACCGGCGCCAGCGCCGGAATTGGTCGCGCCGCGGCCAAACTCTTTGCCGCTGAGGACGCGAAACTCGTCGTCACAGCGCGCCGCGAGGTGGAATTGAGATTGCTCGTCGAGGAGATCGAAGCTGACGGCGGAGAGGTTGTTGCCGTTGCGGGAGACATTCGCGACGAGGAACTGCATCGATCCCTGGTGGAGACGGCGACCCGGCGCTTCGGCGGGCTCGATATCGCCTTCAATAATGCAGGCGGCACGGGCGCATATGGTTGCCTGCCGGATATCTCGCTCGGCGATTGGCGCGATACCGTCGACCTCAACCTGACGAGCGGCTTCCTTGCCGCCAAGCACCAGGCGCCGGCGATGATCGCACGCGGGGGCGGGTCGATCATCTTCACCTCGACGTTCGTCGGCCATACGGCGGGCATGCCCGGCTTGGGCGCTTACGCGGCGAGCAAGGCAGGGCTAATGGGGCTCGTGCAGGTGCTGGCAGCGGAACTCGGACCGAAGAACATTCGCGTGAACGCGCTGCTTCCCGGTGGCGTCGATACGCAGGCCAATCCGATCAACTTCCCGGGTGTTGCGCCCGAAACGGTTGCCTTCATCAACGGGCTGCACGCGCTGAAACGCGTGGCGCAGCCGGAAGAGATCGCCAAGGTGGCGCTGTTCCTGGGTTCGGACATGGCGAGCTTCGTCACCGGTTCGACAATGCTCGCCGACGGCGGCGTTTCGATCAATCGGACATGATAAACGCGGGGCGTCACCCGCCGGTGACGCTCATATGCCTTGCGACGGCGGGGCGGTTGTGGGTGCGGTCGATGATGAAGTCGTGGCCCTTCGGCTTGCGGGTGATGGCTTCGTCGATCGCGGCGTAGACCAGACCGTCGTCTTCCGTGGCGCGCAGTGCGGAGCGGAGGTCGGCGGCATCGTTCTGGCCGAGGCACATGTAGAGCGTGCCGGTGCAGGTCAGGCGGACGCGGTTGCAGCTTTCGCAGAAATTATGCGTCATCGGCGTGATGAAGCCGAGGCGGCCGCCGGTCTCGGTGACTTCGACATAGCGTGCCGGACCGCCGGTCTTATAGTCGATATCGGTCAGCGCGAACTGACGTTCGAGGTCGGAACGTAGCTCGGAGAGCGGCAGATACTGGTCTGTGCGATCCTCGTCGATCTCGCCCATCGGCATGGTTTCGATGACGGTGAGGTCCATGCCACGGCCATGCGCGAACCGCAGCATGTCCGGTATCTCGGCGGCGTTGAAATCCTTGAGCGCGACGGCGTTGAGCTTGATCTTCAGGCCGGCCTTCTGCGCCGCGTCGATGCCTTCCATGACCTTGGCGAAATCGCCCCAGCGGGTGATCTTGCGGAACTTGTCGGGATCGAGCGTATCGAGCGAGACGTTGATGCGGCGCACGCCGCAATCGTACAACTCCTCGGCATGGCGGGCGAGTTGTGAGCCGTTGGTCGTCAGCGTCAGCTCCTCAAGGCCGGAGCCGATCCGTTTCCCGAGCTCGCGGACGAGAAACATGATGTTCTTGCGCACCAGCGGCTCGCCGCCGGTCAGCCTGATCTTGCGCACTCCCTTGGCGATGAAGGCGGAACAGAGCCGGTTCAGCTCTTCCAACGTCAGAAGATCCTTTTTCGGCAGAAAGGTCATGTTTTCCGCCATGCAATAGGTGCAGCGGAAATCGCAGCGGTCGGTGACGGAGACGCGCAAATAGGTAACCGCCCGCCCAAAGGGGTCGATCATCGGGGCTGCATCCGCCACCAGCGGCGATGCGCTTGCTATCGTTCCAACGTTGCTGTTCACCAATACCTCCGTCGTCATGGTAATGTGGACAGATGTGGCTGCACCGTCAAGGGAAAGGGCGGGAACGCACGGTAAATTGAGCTTGCCTCGAAATGCCCGATTGCCTACTGCTCTTTGACAAACGGAGGAAGCGATGAGTGATATCTGGCCGACTGAACTGCGCGTGTCGAAGGACCGGCAGCGTCTGACCGTGACCTTCAACGACGGCCGGAGCTTCGATCTTTCCGCAGAAATGCTGCGCGTGCTTTCGCCTTCGGCAGAAGTGCAGGGCCATGGGCCGGGGCAGAAGTTGACGGTTCCCGGCAAGCGTAATGTCGCAATCATCTCGATGATGCCAACTGGCAATTATGCGGTGCGCATCGGCTTCGACGACATGCACGATACGGGCATCTACACCTGGACCTACCTGCGCGAACTCGGCGAGCGGGGGGAGGAGCTTTTTGCGGAATACGAGAAAGAACTCGGCGACAAGGGCATGAGCCGCGACGTCGCGGAAAAGCCGCGCTGAGCGATCAACAGCCAAGGGGGTATAGATGGCGGGGACGACGGGCAGAAACTGGCTTCGTGCGAAGGGGAGCGCGGGCAGTAGCAAGGTCAGCTTTCTCGAACTGTTCTTCGATCTGGTTTTCGTCTTCTCCATTTCCCAGCTCTCGCATGCGCTCGCGGCGCATTACACGCTGCTTGGAGCGGCCGAAGCCGCGCTGATGACCTTTGCCGTCTGGTGGGTCTGGATATTTACCGCTTGGGTGACGAACTGGCTCGACCCGGAGAAGATGCCGGTGCGCGGCATGCTCGTGGTTCTCATGCTGCTCGGGTTGGTGCTCTCGGCTTCGATTCCCGAGGCTTTCGGCGACAAGGGACTGCTTTTTGCCGCTGCCTACGTGCTGATGCAGGTCGGGCGGTCGCTCTTTACGCTTTACGCGATGAAGGATGCCGGCCGCTCGAACCATCTGAATTTCATGCGCATCACAACATGGCTTGCGGTGTCCGGCGTGTTCTGGATGATGGGCGGCTTTCTGGAGCATGAGGCGCGGCTCGTCGCATGGGCGATCGCCCTCCTCATCGAATATGCGGGCCCGGCTTCCGGCTTCTTCGTGCCGGGGCTCGGCAAGTCGATGGCGGCCGACTGGGATGTCTCGGGCGCCCATATGGCGGAGCGCTGCGCGCTGTTCATCATTATCTGCCTCGGCGAAGCGATCCTCGTTTCCGGCCGCACCTTTTCCGAGCTGCCGTTTTCCGGTCTGACGACCGTCGTTTTCGTCACGGGCTTTGTTGGAACCGTCGCGATGTGGTGGCTCTATTTCCGGTTCGGGCATCAGCGGGCCGCGCACCGGATCGAACATGACGATACGCCGGGCAGCCTTGCGCGGCAGGCCTTCACCTATGCGCATATTCCGATTCTCGCCGGCATCATCGTGCATGCGGTGGCTGTCGAATTCATGTTCTCGCATCCGCATCAGACCGGCGATCTCGGCGTTATGGCCGCGATCCTCGGTGGCTCGGGACTCTTCCTTGCGGGCAATCTGTGGTTCAAGGGCGCGACGACCGGAACGCCGCCGCCTTCGCATATCGCCGGCCTCGTGATTCTGGTCCTGCTTGCGTTCCTAGCGCCTCTTGTCGAGGTCTATGTGATGGGCATCCTGGCGACACTGGCGCTGATCGTCGTTGCCACCTGGGAATACAGGTCGCTTGCCGGGAAGACGGCCGGGCGCACGCTGCACTGAGATCAATCCTCGTCGTGCAGATCCTGCTGCAGCACACCGATGATGCGTTCCATCGCGTTTGCCATGGCCATGCACTGTTCGATCGGTTCGGGGGAAAGCACCCGCTCGATCAGGTCGGTCTGGATGACCATAGCGCGTTCTGTGACGCTACGGCCTTCGGGTGTCAGGTAGAGCCGCAGCACGCGCTTGTCCTTGTCGTCGCCGCGGCGCTCGATCAGGCCGCGTTTTTCCATCTGCGGCAGCAGCATGCTCATGTTCGATCGACCGACGAGGAGCTTGCGGGCGAGTTCCTGCTGCGAGATTCCTTCGAAACGGTAGAGATTGATCATGATGTCGAGATGCGGGGTCTTGATGTCGAGTTCTGCCAGCGAGCGCCCGAGGGACTGCTGCATCAGCTGGCAGGCACGGGCGACGGCGACCCAGCTTCGAAAACGCGGATGATCCCAGGGAAGGGATTGATTTTTGTTCATCGTTGTACTTTATTGTTCAGTGTTGAACATTATTGGATTCCCACTATGCCAAACTTTGCACTGAAGGTCACCCGCCTCGGATTTTCGCTGCTGCAGTCGGTTTCGCCGCGTCTTGCGGGCAAGGCGGCATTCCGGCTGTTCTGCCTGACGCCGTCCGCGAAGCCAAAAGGTGCAAAGGCAAGGGCGGCGCATTCGGCTGGCCGGGCTTTCCTGCAATCGGCGGAACGGATCGAGCTTCGCCTCGCGGGAGGGCGGCGGGCGCATGCCTACCGGATCAACGGCGGCGCCATCGGAAGGCGCCAGCGTTACCTTGTGACGCATGGCTGGGGATCGAGCATGGAATACATGACCGATCTGATCGCCGCGCTCGCCGCAAGCGGCGCCGAGGTGATCGGCGTCGATTTTCCGGGCCACGGACGGGCAGGCGGACGCTTCCTGCATATGGGGCTTGCCGTCAAGACGATTGCCGCAGCCGAGGCACGGTTTGGGGCCTTCGACGCGGCTGTCGGCCATTCCTTCGGCGGCGCGGCGCTGATGGTCGCGGCAGCCGGCATGCTCCCTGAGGTCGACGCATTTTCGGCCGGAAAGATCGTCACGATCGGCTCGCCGAGCGAGATGAAATGGCTGTTTACCGGCTTCGGCAGAATGGTCGGGCTCGGAAGGACAGCACAGGCGGCGCTCGAGGATAAGGTGTATCGGCTGACAGGCCGGAAACTGGAGGATTTCGACGCGGGGAAGGCGGCTGCAACAATGGCGCGGCCGATGCTGGTGATCCACGCAGAAGACGACAAGGAAGTCAGCGCCAACCACGCGCGGCGCTACGCCGCCTCGGGCGGGAGGGTGCGGCTCTTCTGGGCCAATGGCTTTGGCCACCGGCGGATTGTCAGCGCTGAACCGGTGCTTTCGGAGGTCCAGCGTTTCCTTGCGGACGATTCCATCAAAAAAGATGCTGAGATCATTCCGCTTTTTGAGCTTCCGGGGAAGCGGGCGTCATTGTAGCGTCATCTTGGGCGGCTAGTGGCCGGTCGTTGACAAGGCGGCAGGACGATCATGAAAATCATCGGGACGGTTGAGGAACTCGACGAGATCTATGCGGGAGGCCTGACGCAGGCGTCCATTGCCAAGGTGACCAAGGTGCTGACGCCTATCTACCGCCAGATGATCGAAGCCTCGCCCTTCATGGCGCTGGCGACTGTCGGGCCGGAAGGGCTCGACTGCTCGCCGCGCGGCGACATTGGCGGCGTGGTGCGGGTGATCGACGAAAAGACGCTGCATCTGCCCGACTGGCGCGGCAACAATCGCGTCGATTCGCTTACGAACATCGTGCGCGATCCGCGTCTTGCCCTGATGTTTCTGGTGCCGGGTTCGAACACGACGATGCGCATCAACGGCCGCGGCGTTGTGTCGAACGATGAGGCGCTGCTCGAAAGCTTCGAGATGGACGGCAAGCATCCACGCACCGTGGTGGTGATCACCATCGACGAGGTTTATTTCCAGTGCGCCCGGGCACTGATGCGCGCGCAGCTTTGGAAACCGGAGAATTTCGTCGGTCCGGCGGCGCTGCCGACGCCCGGGCTCATGCTCAAGGCGGCGACCGAGGATTTCGATCACGAGACCTACGACCGGGAATGGGCTGGACGTGCGGCAAAGACGATGTGGTGAGGCTGCGTCACCGAATGGCGACGCTTACGACTTGTAGATCAGCCAGCTCTTGGTGAAATCTTTCTGCATACCATCCTGATAGAGGATGCAGCAGTTGCGCCCGGCATTCTTCGCGCCGTAAAGGGCGACGTCGCTCTTGTAGTAAAGCTCGCCCGGATCGTCGGCGTTCGATGCCATGCAGACACCCATGGAGACAGTCACGGGGCCGTAGTTCACGCGGGTGCGCGAATTCTTGAATGGGGTCGCCTCGAGCGTGCGGCGGATTCGCTCCGCCATGCTCATGACTTCCTCCGGCGTATTGCCGTCGACGATCAGCGCGAATTCCTCACCGCCGGTTCGGGCGACGAAGATATCGCGGCGGACATTGGCGCGGATAACGGAGGCGACGGTCGCGAGGATCTTGTCACCGACCGGATGACCGTAGGTGTCGTTGATCTTCTTGAAATTGTCGATGTCGGCAAGCACCAGCGCGGTGATGGGCTTCAGTGCCGGATTGTCGAAGACGGCGGCAAGGCGATCGTCGAAGGCGCGGCGGTTGGAAAGGCGCGTCAGCGAGTCGGTATTGGCGATGCGCTTGTATTCATCGAGCTCCTTACGGACCCGGTCCATCTCCTGCGAGCGCTGGGCGACGTTCTCGACGGTCCTTTCGCCATGCGCCATCGTATCGCCAGTCGCCTCGGTCAGAAGTGTGATGGCGTTTTCGATGAGTTCGACGCTGGCCGCGCTCTTGGAATTGATGCGCTTGCAGGTTTCGCCAAGCAGCTTGTTGTAGCTTTCGAGCGAGGTCTGCTCCTGGCGCAGCACGCGCAGGAGCCCTTCGAGCTCGGCGGCGAGGCGCGTGTGGGCATCGTCAAAAACGCGGGCGGGCGAATGGGTGAAGTGCTGCGCGCCGAGCGCGTCGAGTTCTTCCTGGGTCGCCTGGTTGCCAAGCGCGGCGAGATCGCGCGTCAGGGCGGGGTTGGAGCCGATATAAGCCTCATAGAAGAGCTCGTAGTTGCGCGGGATTGGCGCGACCCCCATCGAGCGCATGGCATAGGTGATCTGACCTGCCACGTCGGGAATCTGCGCCTTTGGCGCTGCAGCCGCAGTCATTCGGATCACTCCTCAATGAGATTTCGAAGCACTCATCTATTGATTAGCTTAAATTCGTTGGGAAAGGATTAAAGCGATATATACTAAAGATTAGATGTGAATATTGTGATTGTATGGCAAGGAAATACTAGAGAGTTGAAAATCAACACGAATCTGAATCTTCTTCACAATTTACGCATTTTGCCGCTGAAGACACCCACAAATTTTGCGGGAAGTTATGACGAATGTTCACTCTTCGTGTCTTCGATTTGTTGACACTCGGCGTCGAAAGCGTCTCTTTTGTAAACGATGCGCCGTTTCAGGTTCTTTCTGAAGCGCCGCAGGGCAAGTTCCCTCGCCCCGTTTACGGGGAAAGGGTTAGGGTGAGGGGCATTCCAGCACGAGTCCGCCAAGCCGCTCAGCCGAGATTGAGTTCCTGGAAGAAGTCGTTGCCCTTGTCGTCGATGACGATGAAAGCCGGGAAATCCACGACCTCGATCTTCCAGACGGCTTCCATGCCGAGTTCCGGATATTCCAGGACGTCGACTTGTCTGATGCAATCCTGCGCCAAGCGGGCGGCCGGACCGCCGATCGAGCCGAGATAGAAGCCGCCATGCGCCTTGCAGGCTTCGCGCACGACGCGGGAACGATTGCCCTTGGCAAGCATCACCATCGAGCCGCCGAAGGACTGGAACTGGTCGACATAACTGTCCATGCGCCCGGCGGTTGTCGGGCCGAAGGAGCCCGAGGCGTAGCCGGCGGGCGTCTTTGCCGGGCCGGCATAGTAGACCGGGTGATTTTTCATGTAGTCCGGCATGCCTTCGCCTTTTTCCAGGCGTTCGCGGATTTTGGCATGGGCGAGGTCGCGGGCGACGACGATCGTTCCCGTCAGCGACAGGCGGGTCTTCACCGGATGCTTGCCGAGTTCGGCGAGGATATTTGCCATCGGCTGGTTGAGGTCGATGCGGACCATCGATTCCGACAGCTTCGTCTCATCGATCTCCGGCATGTACCTGGACGGATCGGTTTCCAGCTGTTCGACGAAAATGCCGTCGCGGGTGATCCTGCCCCTGGCCTGACGGTCGGCGGAACAGGAGACGCCGAGGCCGATCGGCAGCGATGCGCCATGGCGGGGCAGGCGGATGACGCGCACGTCATGACAGAAATACTTGCCGCCGAACTGGGCGCCGACGCCCATCTGCTGCGTCAGCTTGTGGATTTCTTTTTCCATCTCGATATCGCGGAAGGCGTGGCCGCTTTCGGAGCCTTCTGCCGGCAGGCCGTCAAGGTAGCGCGTCGAGGCGAGCTTGACGGTCTTGAGGTTCATCTCGGCCGAGGTGCCGCCGATGACGATCGCCAGATGATAGGGGGGACAGGCTGCCGTCCCCAGCGTCAGGATCTTCTCCTTGAGGAAGTCGATCATCCGGTCATGCGTCAGAAGCGAGGGCGTTCCCTGATAGAGGAAGGTCTTGTTGGCGGAGCCACCGCCCTTCGCGACGAAGAGGAAGTCATAGGAATCGGTGCCTTCCTCGTAGATGTCGATCTGGGCGGGCAGGTTGTTTTTGGTGTTCTTCTCCTCAAACATGTTGAGAGGCGCGAGCTGTGAATAGCGCAGGTTCTTCTTCTCGTAAGCGTCCATCACGCCCTTTGCGAGTGCTGCGTAATCGCCGCCTTCGGTCCACACCCGGCGGCCCTTCTTGCCCATGATGATCGCCGTGCCGGTGTCCTGGCACATGGGAAGGATGCCGCCGGCAGCGATATTGGCGTTTTTCAGGAGGTCGTAGGCGACAAAACGGTCGTTGTCGGTTGCTTCCGGATCATCGAGGATCGCGGCGAGCTGCTTCAGATGACCGGGCCGCAGCAGGTGGTTGATATCGGCAAAGGCGGTTTCGGCGAGCAAGCGCATGCCTTCGGGCTCGACGGTCAATATCTCCTGGCCCTTGAAGCTGTCGACAGAGACATGGTCGCTGCTGATCTTGCGGTAGGGGGTGGTGTCCTTGCCGAGCGGGAAGAGATCGTCAGCCATCGAAGTGACCTTTCTTGAGAATTGGGCGGCGCGCAGTTTGGAACCGATCTAAATCCGGCGAGCGGCAAATGCAATCGGCAGCGATCATGAGGCCGCGCCTGCGCGACAAAAAGCCCGCCCGGCATGACCGGACGGGCCTCGATCCGATTAGGTCAGAAGCGATTAGAACGAACGCTGCAGGCGGAAGAAGCCCTTTACGCCGTCTTCATCTTCATCGCCGTTATCGTGGTCCTGGCTGATGTAGTTGACGGTCAGCTTCGTCGACAGGTTCTCGACGATCTTGTAGTCGAGCGTGACGCCAGCACGCCATTCGTTACCACCATCGAAGTCGCCATCTGCGTTGACATCAATGCTGTCCGTGTACTGGACAGCAGGTGTGATGGTGAACTTGTCGGTCGCCTTGACAGCATACTGAGCAGCGATGGCCCACTCGCCGTTCTTGTAGTAGTTGTTTGGCTTGTCGGCATAAAGACCTGCGAGGCCGAAAGTGCCCGGACCGATATCAGCGTACACGACGGCGCGGAGAGCGACTGCTTCCGCATCGACATCGTACGCAGCGAGAAGCTCTGCCTTGATGGCGCCGAACTTGCCACCGATAGCACCGTCGATACCGATGTTGTTGCCACCGTGTTCGATAAAGCTCGTCAGTTCTTCGACAGCGAGACCAGCATAGAAGTCGCCGGAGTCGTACTGGTAACGGATGGAGTTGAAGTTGGTGTTGTTGTTGATGGATTCAGTTTCACCGGAGAAGTCGGCATCCCACCAGTTGACGAACTTACCGACGCGGAAGCCAGCGATGTCGATGTAAGCTTGATCGATGACCGTGGAATTCTGGACGCTATCGCTAAGATTAGCAGGGCCGTTCGGACGGAAGTTCGCCTGATAGACGATAACGCCGGTGAGCGGACCATATTCGGTGTCGCTCTTGGCCGTAAAGGCTACCTGACCGCGGGTACGAGCGGACCAGTCTTCACCACCGTAAGTCTGGTCAGCAATATCGCCAGCAGACCAGTCAACCTGGAAGCGGATGTAACCCTGGATCTTGAGGCAGGTTTCCGTGCCCGGGATGTAGAAGTAGCCGGTGCCGTAAGCGTCGCAGACGCGAACGTATTCAACCGGCTCCGGCTCGGCAGCGACGATGGCGTCGGCAGCCTGGGCGCCGGAAACTGCTGCGAGAGCAGCAGCGGAGCCAAGAAGAAGGCTCTTGATGTTCATGGATAACCTCCAATGCGAGTTTCGAGAGGGGCTGGGATTTGCCAGCGGCATTCCCTCTCCCAGGCCCCTTGTTTATGAAACCGGCGTATGCCCCCGATTTCGGAGGCGTGCGTACAGGGCGAAAAACACGGCAAAATAAAAACTAAATTACATGAAGAACTTAAGTTCTAATGTTGCTGAAAAAGCACAATATTATTGATGAAAACGTCATACTGCTGTCGCAAATGCAACTTTTGATAAAGTTGTGATAAAGTATAGATTGCGAATTAGGGATATATTATTAAGAATATGATGATGATTTAATTGATAAATAGTACCAAGAGCGCGAAAAATATTTTGCGAGTCCAATGTCGAGCTGAGTTTTGATTTATATGTTCGTCATGTCGGCCGGCTAAGGCTTCGCGCGGGCAATCCCAGGCCCATGTCAGCCGATCAAAAGGCAAAAGGCTCGCGACTGACCTCTGCGAGCCTTTTTTTCGTGTTGTCGGTATCAGGGAATAGTCCGGCCGTTCTTGCCTGCCGTATCGATTTCGCAGCGTGAAGAGATTGCGTCCGTTACTTCGGGCCGATCATCTGTTCAGGGCGGACGATCTCGTCGTACTGTTCGGAGGTGACGAGCCCGCTTGCAAGCGCTTCTTCCTTCAAGGTCGTGCCGTTCTTGTGGGCCGTCTTGGCGATCTTGGCGGCGTTGTCGTAGCCGATCGTCGGGGCAAGCGCGGTGACGAGCATGAGCGAGCGTTCCAGCCCGGCCTTGATATTGTCTTCGCGGGCTTCGATGCCGACGACGCAGTTGTCGGTGAAGGAGATGGCGGCATCGCCGAGAAGCTGGACGGACTGCAGGAAGTTGTAGGCCATCATCGGGTTGTAGACATTGAGCTCGAAATGGCCCTGGCTGCCGGCGAAGGTAAGGGCGGCGTGATTGCCGAAGACGTGGGCGCAGACCTGCGTCAGCGCCTCGCATTGCGTCGGGTTGACCTTTCCGGGCATGATCGACGAGCCGGGTTCGTTTTCCGGCAGCGACAATTCGCCGAGGCCTGCGCGCGGACCGGAACCAAGCAGGCGGATGTCGTTGGCGATCTTGAAGAGGGCGGCTGCCGCGGCATTGATCGCGCCGTGGCTGAAAACCATACTGTCGTGCGAGGCGAGCGCCTCGAACTTGTTCGGCGCGGTGACGAACGGCATATCGGTAATCTTCGCAATCTCTCCGGCCACCTTTTCTGCAAAGCCGGCCGGCGCATTCAGCCCGGTGCCGACGGCAGTGCCGCCCTGCGCCAGCTCGCAAAGGCCGGGAAGCGTCATCTCGATGCGCTTGATGGCTGAACCGACCTGGGCTGCATAGCCGGAGAATTCCTGGCCGAGCGTCAGCGGCGTCGCATCCTGGGTATGCGTACGGCCGATCTTGATGATGTGGTTGAACTCGACGACCTTCATGTCGAGGGCAGCATGCAGGTGCCTGAGGGCCGGCAGCAAGTGACGGTCGATTTGCTCGGCGCAGGCGATGTGCATTGCAGTCGGGTAGGTATCGTTCGATGACTGGCTCATGTTGACGTGATCGTTCGGGTGCACCGGCTTCTTGGAGCCCATGACGCCGCCGAGCATTTCGATCGCCCGGTTGGAGATCACTTCGTTGGCATTCATGTTCGACTGGGTGCCCGAACCCGTCTGCCAGACGACAAGCGGGAAATGGTCGTTGAGCTTGCCGTCGATGACTTCTTGAGCGGCGTCGACGATCGCCTTGCCGATTGCCCTATCGAGCTGGTCGAGTTCCATGTTCACCCGCGCCGCCGCCTGCTTGACGATTCCCAGGGCGCGCACGATCGACAGCGGCTGCTTTTCCCAACCGATCTTGAAGTTGCCAAGTGAACGCTGCGCCTGGGCGCCCCAGTATCGGTCGCTCGCCACGTCGATCGGGCCAAAGGTGTCTGTTTCGGTACGGGTCGAGGTCATAGCCATGCCTTCCTGTCGCATGCGCCGGAGCGCGTTCGTTTCAGGCCGGTCTTATAGGTCCGAACGCCTTCCAAGAAAACCGGGACGGAGACGAAATATGAAAGCAGTATTCATGTTTTAGGGGTGTTCTTCGTGGTTTTTGGGACACGCTTGAAACTTTATGCCTCGAGGGCGCGTTTGACCACTGTGGCGACCGCGCGAAATTCGGTAAAAAATTAACTAATAATTTCATAATTTTGTGTGAACTGCTTGCCGGCGGCACGCTTTGACGGCGTCACACAAGTTGTGCCGGTGCTTCTGGCGTTCGGAGCCGGTTTCTGCCAATGGACCGGGAAAGCCAGACTATATGAATTTTGAAATGGTTGGGCTTGGCCCATACCAAGGACAGCGTGATACTGGGACTGGAAAAAGCATGACATCGTTTTTCAAGGGTGCGGTCTCCGCACTGGCACTTTCCTGCGGATTTGCGGCGATGGCCACGCCGGCACACGCCTATACGCTGATGGACATGATTCGCGGCGACCGCGGGCGGACCCCGATCATCAATCCGGTCAATCCGGGCCAGTTCGGCGAGATGCCGGCCATGCCGCTGCCGAAGGTCAGCGGTCCGCGCTACTACACCTACAAGCCGGATGCGATGCGCTTCGTCGATATCGCCAAGTTTACCGAGCCGACGGTGACGGGGGCGATCGCGTCTGCATCCGGTGAAACGGTCATGGCGCCGGCGGGCGTCGAACGCCGGTTCCTCGCCGAAGCGAAGGTTCGCGCAGACGTAAATGTCGCAAAGACGCTCGAAGCCTATTACGGCGGCTCAAAGAACCCCTTCGTCTGGTTGGCGGGCACCGAGATCAACGATCGCGCCAAGGCGGCGATGACCTTCCTCGCTAGCGTCGATTCGGTCGGCCTGGATCCGGCCGACTACGCCGTCGACCTGCCGGTTGTCGATCCGGCCAATCCGGATCCGGCTGGCCGCGACCGCGCGCTTGCGCAATTCGAGCTGCAGCTTTCCGCGAAGGTGCTCGCTTATGTTCAAGACACGGTGCGTGGACGCATCGATCCGAATAGGATTTCGGGCTACCACGATTTTAGACGCAAGCAAGTCAACCTCGATCCGGTTCTGAAGCTGTCGCGCATGAGCCCCGATATCGGCGCCTATCTGACCAGCCGCACGCCGGACGGCCCGCAGTTCGCAGCGCTCAAGGCCGAACTCGCCAAGCTCAAGGCCGAGACGGCGGGCGAAGGGCCGATCGCCATCTCGCTCGATCGGCTACTGCGGCCGGGCGACAGTTCGCCGGAAGTCGCCAATATCGTCAAGGCGATCGGCAGGAACGGCTCGGAAGCGCTGAAGGCAGAGCACGCGGCGACATTGGCGGCTTACAGCGGTGGTTTCGATTATTCGCCGGAGCTGGTTTCGCTGGTCGAGGATTTCCAGAAGGAACATAACCTGAAGCCAGACGGCGTGATCGGCCAAGCGACCGTTCGTATCATGACCGGCGGCGACAGCAACACTTCGAAGATTAAGAAGCTCATCGTCGCCATGGAGCAGGCGCGCTGGCTGCCGGAAGATCTCGGCTCGCGTTACGTCTTCATCAACCAGCCGGCCTTCATGGTCTATTACCACAACGACAACAAGGAACAGTTGTCTATGCGCGTCGTGGTCGGCCAGAAGTCCAACCAGACCTATTTTTTCCAGGACGAGATCGAGACCGTCGAGTTCAATCCGTTCTGGGGCGTTCCGCAGTCGATCATCATCAACGAGATGCTGCCGAAGCTGCGCGCCGATCCGGACTATCTCGACCGCCTCGGCTATGAAGTCGCGATCAACGGCCACGCGGTTCCGTCTTCCAGCGTCGACTGGTACGGCTCGACCTCCAATGTCTCCGTGCGCCAGCCGCCGAGTGGCGACAATGCGCTAGGCGAACTGAAGATCTTGTTCCCGAACAGCCATGCGATCTACATGCATGACACGCCTTCGAAGAGTTTCTTCAAGCGCGACATGCGGGCGCTGAGCCATGGCTGCGTGCGTCTTGCCGATCCGCGCGCGATGGCTGCCGCCGTGCTCAACACGAGCGTGGCTGATGTGGCGAAGCAGATCGCCGCAGGCCAGAACAAGGCCGTCTCCGTGCCACAGAAGGTGCCGGTCTACGTGTCCTACTTCACCGCCTGGCCGAACAAGGACGGCGCCGTCGAGTATTTCGATGATGTCTACGGCCGCGATGCCTACGTCGAGAAGGCATTCGAGGCGACGACGAAGGCACGCGACGCTCAGATCTGAGCGGCTTCGTTCCGGAATGAGGAGAGGGCGGCTTTTTGAGGCCGCTTTTTCTTTTTGGTTTGAACGTTCGAAAGTTCGGCGTTATGGCCGCGAGCGGCGGCTTATTTGCCGCCCAACGCGACATTGTCGTAGCGTATTGGGGTCAGGCGTGACGGGAGCGGTGTGCCGGCAGTAACCCCGATACCCACGGCACCGGCGCGCGATGTCGAGGTAAACCAGCACCGTCCCGTCCAGGGAATGACGAATATTCATTGCCTCGGAGCGAGGCCATCAAGCAGGAAGTCGAGGCCTTTCCGGAAAGCGCCGTCCCAATCGTTATCCAACAGCAGACGAGAGCGTTCGATTGTCGGGTAGTGTTCGCTGAGACGTGTAAGGCGCTGCTGCGCGGCGGCCCTGTCGTCGTCCGAGAGGTCGAAGCTCGCCCGGGTGATGGTGGCACCCATCACATAGTTCCAGAGCGACCATATCGCGACGTTCAAATCTGCGTCCGCTACACCGGCCCTGGACAAGGTCTTGCTCAGCAGTTCCAGGCGACTGAGGATGTTCGGGCCGAGCGCCCGGCACGGCAACAGCGATGCCGACCAAGGATGGCGCAGCATGCTGGCACGCCAGTCTTCGAGCATATGAACGACGTCCCCGCGCCAGCTTGGAGACTCAACGATTTGCGGCGGACCGCGATATTCGAGAACCGAGTCGAGCGCCAGATCAAAGACCTCCTCCTTGTTGGCGACATGCCAATATAGGCTCATCACGCCAGAGCCGAGGCGATCGGCCAGCCGGCGCATCTTCAATCCGTCGACTCCCTGAGCGTCCAGCAGTTCTACCGCAGTCGCCACGATACGTTCCAGAGACAGAGGCTGTTCGCTGCCCAGTTCCTGCACGGGCGGGATTGACACGCCTATCCGCTGAGACTGTTTACTCTGCGCGCCGCTACCTTTGGCTGCCATTCGTCGTCTTCCCTGCTGATCAGAACGTCGATTTGAGCCGGCAATGCGGCGAACGTCGATCCTGCCCGATTGACTCGTACGGCGTACGATGCGATTGAATTCGTACGCCGTACGAGTCAATCATATAGGCGATGGGTTAAAGTTCAATCCTGCCGGCCGCGAGGGCAGTCCGCAGAGCTAAGAGAAAATCATGTCACGCGCAATCAAGCATCTGCTTACCGGAGGGCTAATCATAATGACCATGGGAGTTCAAACTGCGGCGACAGCGAATGAGAATGATCTCAAGCTGACCATCGTCAATCCGAAAGGCCTCTATAATCCGGCCCCGAACGGCTACAGTCACGCCGTGATCGCTTCCGGCGGAAATCGGATTGCCTACATTGCTGGCCAAGGCGGAGAAGACAGCACCGGGACGCTGTCGCCCGATTTCGCGGTCCAAGTGGAACAGGCATATGCGAACCTGCGCACCGCGCTTGAGGGGGTCGGTGCGAAACCGAATCAGGTCGTCAAGCTCACGGTCTTGGTGGTAGACCATGACCAATCCAAGCTCGGGGTGCTGACCAAGCACGTCAAGGAAACGTTCGGCGAGGCGCTGCCGGCACAGACATTGATCCCCGTGCCCAGACTGGCGCTCGACGGCATGCTGTTCGAGGTCGAAGCAGTCGTCGTGCTGGACTAGCGACGACCGATCAGGCGCGATTGCCAACTGCGATAACGGGTTCCGATGGGCGTACATGAGGGAACGCCGCCGGGCAAACATGCAACAATGTTCGCTCGTGACGCCAAGCTGCCTCTAACGATCGGCGCGCTGGTGGCAGTGACTTTGGAGTGGTCCGTCGCTTCAGCGAGAAACGGCCACCGCGTTCGACCGCGCATAATCGCGGATGACCGTTTCGACGAGGTCGGGCGTCAGTTCGTCGTAATGCAGGATGATCCGGTCCGGCCCCAGCGTTTCGACAGGCACGTCGGAATAACCGAAGGGGACGGCGATCGAGGGGACGTTGGCGTTTCTCGCGACGGCGATGTCGTTGAGGCTGTCGCCGATCATGATGCTGCGCGCCGGCGTTCCGCCGGCGCGTTCGATCGTGCCGGTCAGGTGCTGCGCATCGGGCTTGCGGACGGCGAAGGTGTCGCCGCCGGTGATGGCGTCGAAGTAACTGGTGAGGCGGAGTTTTCGCAGAAGCGTCAGCGCAAGCGATTCCAGCTTGTTGGTGCAGACGGCGAGCTTATACCCCTTGATTTTTAGGGTATCCATTGCGGCAACCAGGCCGGGATAGGGCTGCGTCTGACCGGGCATCGTGTCGGTATAATGGGCGATGAAGCGTTCCAGTAGCGGCGGCAGTTCGATCTCAGACAGCGGATGACCGCGCAGTTTGCAGGCGCGCTCGATCATCACTTTGGCGCCGTGTCCGACGAGGTGGGTCAGATCGGCATAGGTGACGGGCGCGAGATCGAGCGCGGCGATCGTGAAATTCAGGCTTTCGACGAGATCGGCATGGGTATCGAGCAGTGTGCCGTCGAGATCGAATACGACAAGAGCAGGGGTCAAGGAAATCGCCTCTTCATGAAATTCGGTCTGCCCGCAGTAGGTGATGGGCATTGAAAAAGCAACGCCAAGACTATGGCCGCAACGCCGCAGCGCGATGCTTTCGCATTTCGGTTTCCTGCTATTATTTTGGCTTTCGTTTGCCATACGAGCCGTGTAAACAGCACATCCAACGAAACAATGGGAGAAGGCGGCGCATGGACGCCCGCGAAATGAAGATCAAGGCTGCCGAGGCGGCACTCGCCCATGTCGAGAGCGGAATGCGCCTCGGGATCGGGACGGGAAGTACGGCGGAGGAATTCGTCCGCCTGCTTGCTGAGAAGGTTGCGGGCGGCCTCAAGGTCGAGGGAGTTCCGACGTCGGAGCGCACGGCGCGGCTTTGCGTCGAGCTCGGCGTGCCGCTGAAATCGCTCGACGAACTTCCCGAACTCGACCTGACGGTCGACGGCGCCGACGAGGTCGATGCGGCGCTGCGCCTGGTCAAGGGCGGCGGCGGGGCATTGCTGCGCGAAAAGATCGTCGCGGCGGCTTCGGACCGCGTGATCGTGATTGCCGACGAAACGAAGCTGGTCGAGACGCTCGGCCGCTTTCCGCTGCCGATCGAAGTCAATCCCTTCGGCCTCGTATCCACGCGCATCGCGATCGAAAGGAAGGCCACAAAGCTCGGCCTTACGGGCAGCCTGACGCTGCGCCAATCCGGTGACGGAGAGTTTACGACGGACGGCGGCCACTACATCATCGACGCATCTTTTGGCCGCATTCCTGATGCAGAGGCGCTTTCGGGCGAGCTGAATTCGATACCCGGCGTCGTCGAGCACGGGCTTTTTCTCAATATGGCGTCACTTGCGATCATCGCCGGTCCAGCGGGTGCGCGCACGCTGCAGGCGAACAGATAACAGGAGCATTGAAACTCATGAAGAAATTTGCAGGTCTTGGCCGTTTTGCCGCCGCGACGGTTATTCTCTCCGGCATCGCTTTCGGCTCGGCTGCGCAGGCGCAGGAAATTTCCGACGAGCAGATGAAGGCCGCGCGCGCAGCCGTGGCCGCGATCGGCGCAACGGCGCAGTTCGACAACATCTTGCCGGGCCTCGCCGAACGCCTGAAGGCCGGCCTCATCCAGGATTCGCCGAACTACGAGGACGTGATCAGCGCCACCGTCGACGCGCAGGCGCTTGCGCTTGCACCGCGCCGCGCCGATCTCGAGAAGGAAGCGGCAACGAACTATGCGAAGGCTTTCACGCTTGAAGAGCTGAAGGCCATCGCCGACTTCTACAGCTCGCCTGTCGGCAAGAAGCTTCTGACGGACGGCCCCATCGCATCGCGCGAGACGAACAGGGCGGCCGATATCTGGGCGCAGGGCATCGCCCGCGATCTCCAGAAGAACGCCAGCACCGAGCTCAGCAAAGTCATCAAGGTCGAGCCGGCACCGCAAAGCGCGCCCGCGGGCGAACAGCCGCCTGCCAATACGCCGGCTCCGGCTGCAAAGCCCTGATACGGCCGACATAATTGCAAGAGCCCGGCATCGTCCGGGCTTTTGTTTTTGCAGGCACAGATACTATATCCATCGAACCATTCCCGCCGATTCCTACCGGAGCATCCGTCCATGTCTTCCTATGATTACGACCTCTTCGTCATTGGCGGCGGCTCGGGGGGCGTCAGAAGCGCGCGCGTTGCCGCGTCACTCGGCAAGAAGGTGGCGATCGCCGAGGAATACCGCTACGGCGGCACCTGCGTCATCCGCGGCTGCGTGCCGAAGAAGCTGTTCGTCTATGCGTCGCAGTATCACGAACATTTCGAGGATGCTGCCGGGTTTGGCTGGACGGTTGGGGAAAGCGCTTTCGACTGGAAGAAGCTGATCGCCGCCAAGGACGCCGAAATCGCGCGGTTGGAGGGGCTCTACAAGAAGGGGCTTTCCGGCGCCAATGCGGAAATTCTCGAGACGCGCGCCGAACTTGTCGATGCGCACACGATCCGGCTGGTGAAGACCGGGAAGATTGTCACGGCGAAGACGATCGTGATTGCGACCGGCGGCCGGCCGAACCCGCATGCGGCGCTACCAGGGCACGAGCTTTGCATTTCTTCCAACGAGGCCTTCCATCTCGAAGAGCTCCCGAAGGCGATCGTGATTGCGGGCGGCGGCTATATCGCCGTGGAATTCGCCAATATCTTTCATGGACTGGGCGTCGAGACGACGCTGGTCTATCGCGGTGCCGAAATCCTCTCGCGCTTCGACCAGGATCTGCGCCGCGGCCTGCATGAGGCGATGGTCGCCAAGGGCATCCGTATCCTCTGCCACGACACGCTGGAAATGGTGTCGAAGGGCGCAGACGGGCTTGTCATCGAGACGTTGAACAACGGTACGCTAAATGCCGGGGTCGTACTGCTGGCGCTCGGGCGCGATCCGAATACCGAAGGCCTCGGGTTTGAGGCGGCCGGCGTGAAGACGAACGAGCGCGGTGCGATCATGGTCGACGAATATTCTCGGACGAGCGCCGAAAACATCTATGCGCTCGGCGATGTCACCGACAGGGTACAGCTGACACCGGTCGCTATCCACGAAGCGATGTGCTTCATCGAGACGGAATACAAGAACAATCCGACGAAGCCGGATCACGAGATGATCGCAACGGCTGTCTTTTCCCAACCCGAGATCGGCACGGTCGGCCTTTCGGAAGAGGAGGCGGCGAAACGCTACAGGGAGCTCGAAGTCTATCGCGCGCAGTTCCGGCCGCTCAAGGCGACGCTTTCCGGTCGGGCTGAAAAGATGCTTATGAAGCTGATCGTCGATGCCGAAAGCCGCAAAGTCGTCGGCGCTCATATCCTCGGACACGACGCAGGCGAGATGGCGCAGATCCTCGGCATCACGCTGAAAGCCGGATGCACCAAGGAAGATTTCGACCGCACCATGGCCGTGCACCCGACGGCGGCGGAAGAACTCGTCACCATGTATGTGCCGAGCTATCGCATTCGCGATGGGAAGCGCGTTTAGCGCCTGCCGTCAGCTTGTGAGACGCGGTATGCGGATGACCTTCAGGAAGAGCGCTTTCATGGCCTCGGCAATGCCCTCGGTCGGCGTCACCTCGAAATAGAGGCCGGGCGTGGCGCATGCCGCCATTTTCGTCGGAATTTGACTTTGGAACGGTCTGATCCACCTTTTGTACCAGTCGTTGCTCGGCAGTGGCAAATAGGTGGTGTAGAGCACGGCGATCTTGACGCCGCGATCCTTCAGCGGCTTGCAGAAGGATGTATCGATCGGCTCCTGGCAACGCCCCCCGGTTGTCTCTTTCGTGCAGGTCGAGGGTTTGTAGCTGTCACCGACGCCATCGGAGACAAAGAAGAGAATCTGTTGCCGGTCGGTATTCGACGTGCCGTTGCCGGCAGGGTCGATGATGTTCTCCATCTGCGTCAGGGCATTGTCGAAGCTCGTCAACTGATCACTGTTGTAATTCTGCTTCGGAATGGTCATCAGATCGACGGCATTGGTATATTCTTTCACCTTCTCGAAATTGTTGATCGGCTCCGATATCGTCGTGAGCTTTGGGTCTTCAGCTTTCGCACCAAAGGTATAGACGCCCATGCGGAACCTATCGCTGCCAAGGCTCTCACTTTTGGCGGTGTCGGTTAATGCCTGCGTGGCCTTGCGAACTACGTCGATACGCATGCTAATGCCGTTGGCTTTCGCAATCGTGTAGTTGTTCGGCGACTTATCCATCTGATGACAGGCGAAAGCGCAGCCACCAGTCTTGGTCTCAAGCCTGGAAACGTCGCTTGCGGTGGCCCCGACGCCCATGGAGGGCGTGTTGTCGAGCAGGATGTAGAAATCCATGAACGAAGCGGTCTGATATTCCGCGGTCGCCGTGCCTGAAATCGCAATGCTGCTCTTGCCGAGGAGTTGCATGAAGGCAGTCGGCACAGTGGCGCTAAAAGCTACCGTTGACGTCAGTTTGTTGGCGGTCTTCGCGACGTCGATGTCGAGGTCGACGGGGATGCCCGAAAGCTCTCCGGACATCTGGGCGAAAAAGAGCTTTTGCGCATCGCTCTTGCCGAGCGATATGCTGCCGTCGCCCGTCATCGCCATGGCCGCAGTCACAGCATCCGATTTTTCCGAGACCGAACCCACGGCCGCTGCGTCCGCTGCCGCATAAAGCTGCGTCCTGAGGCTGAGCGCGTGGGCGAAGTCGATCGCCATGCCGGCGGAGCCGAGGAGCGGCACGGCCAGCAATGCGGTCATGATTCCAAAATTTCCCGAACGATCGGCCGCAAGGCGGCGCGCCAGCTTCTTCATACCATTCCCCAGGATCGGGCCGATCATCGGCGAAGGCAAAGCGCGCTCTTCATGGCGGGCAGTTTCAAAATCGGGTTTGACACAAATTGCTAAATTACCCCCCAATTTTCATGGTATATTTAATGTAAATCGGAGGGCGGGATTGAAGGTGCGACAAGGGCTTCCCTTATGAGCGCGGCAGGCTCCGCGACCCGTTCAGAACGTGTCGAACGGCGCTAGGCAAGCGTATGCTAAAGGTTTATAAGCCGCCGTTATTGTGGACGACAGGCGCCGGGCAGCGATCCCGGCGAGACAAAGGTGAGTAGAATGGCAGAGACTTGGACCCCGAATAGTTGGAGGCAAAAGCCGATCCAGCAGGTCCCGGATTATCCGGACCTCGCCGCTTTGGCGGCAACGGAAGCCCAGCTCGCCACCTATCCGCCACTCGTCTTTGCGGGTGAGGCCCGCCGTCTGAAGAAGCATCTCGCCAATGTCTCCGAAGGCAACGGTTTCCTGCTGCAGGGTGGGGACTGCGCCGAGAGCTTCGCCGAGCATGGCGCAGACACGATCCGCGACTTCTTCCGCGCCTTCCTGCAGATGGCCGTCGTGTTGACGTTCGGCGCGCAACTGCCGGTGGTCAAGGTCGGCCGTATTGCCGGCCAGTTCGCCAAGCCGCGCTCGTCGGGTATCGAAACGCAGAACGGCGTCTCGCTGGCGAGCTACCGCGGCGACATCGTCAACGGCATCGAGTTCACCGAGGAAGCGCGAATTCCGAATCCGGAACGCCAAGCCATGGCCTACCGTCAGTCGGCTGCGACGCTGAACCTGCTGCGCGCCTTTGCGATGGGTGGTTACGCCAATCTCGAGAACGTGCACCAGTGGATGCTCGGCTTCGTCAAGGACAGCCCGCAGGGCGAGCGCTACCGCAAGCTTGCCGACCGCATCAGCGAAACCATGGACTTCATGAAGGCGATCGGCATCACCTCCGAGAACCATCCGAGCCTGCGCGAGACGGATTTCTTCACCAGCCATGAGGCGCTGCTGCTTGGCTATGAAGAAGCGCTGACGCGCGTCGACTCCACCTCCGGCGACTGGTACGCGACGTCGGGCCATATGATCTGGATTGGCGACCGCACGCGCCAGGCCGATCATGCGCATGTCGAATACTGCCGCGGCATCAAGAACCCGATCGGCCTGAAATGCGGCCCGTCGCTCCAGGCTGACGATCTCATGAACCTGATCGACATCCTGAACCCGGCAAACGAAGCCGGCCGCCTGACGCTGATCTGCCGTTTCGGCCACGAAAAGGTTGCCGACCATCTGCCGCGCCTCATCCGTGCGGTCGAGCGCGAAGGCCGCAAGGTCGTCTGGTCCTGCGATCCGATGCACGGCAACACGATCACGCTCAACAATTACAAGACGCGGCCCTTCGAGCGCATCCTGTCGGAAGTCGAAAGCTTCTTCCAGATCCACCGCGCCGAAGGCACGCATCCGGGCGGCATCCATATCGAGATGACCGGCAAAGACGTGACGGAATGCACGGGCGGCGCCCGCGCCGTTTCCGCCGAGGATCTGCAGGATCGCTATCACACGCATTGTGATCCGCGCCTCAATGCCGACCAAGCGCTCGAGCTTGCCTTCCTGCTCGCCGAACGCATGAAGGGCGGCCGCGACGAGAAGCGGATGGCCGTCAACGCCTGACATGCGCGGAACGCTGAATTGGAAGCCCGGCCAAGCGCCGGGCTTTTTTATTGGGCGAGCACGGACCGCTGGCAGCGGGCATCGGGGAAGCGGACGTCCGCCTCGCCGATCTTGATGCCGAGCATGGGCAGCGTGTTATAGAGCAGCTCATCGATCGGAGCGGTTACGCAGGAACGTGTGTCGGCGATCGCAGACTGTACGGCGGCGTTGCTGCCGAAATTCGCCATGGCCGAGGGGTCGATGTCGCCGAGAGCGATTTCGGCCACGCCCGGCACCACATCCACGCCGATACTGGCGAATGAGCCTTCCGGGTCAAAATTCCTGACGCTCTGGTTCAACGAATTGGATTTGACGCAGCCTCGGACAGCCTCCAATTTCTCCGTGAATTAAGGACGGAGATCGCATGACGAAGGAATATAGGGGCGGCTGCGCTTGCGGAGCGGTGAGGTTTCGAAGCACGAGCAAGCCGGGTCCGGTGGTCGGCTGTCATTGTTCGCAGTGCCGGCGGCAGACAGGGCTCTATTTTGCGTCTTCGGATGTCTCCCTGGACGGCCTGACGATCGAAGGCGAGAATTCGGTCCGGTGGTACCAGTCAAGTGAGGCCGCCGAACGCGGCTTCTGTGCAAATTGCGGCTCGGCGCTCTTCTGGCAGCGAAAGGGATCGCCGGGAGTGTCCATCATGGCTGGCGCTTTCGATCAACCGAGCGGGCTTTCCTTCGGCTACCACATCTACTGCGCCGACAAGGGCGATTTCTATGAGATCAAGGACGGCGCACCGCAATACGCCAAGGGCGTTTAAGCCCCTTTCGCTGCCAGCGAAGCGTTCAGGCGACCGACCTCCTCGCGCAGTGCAGCGAGCTCGGTCACGACGTGCATGTCGATTTTCTGGTGCAGCGATAGAACCTCGAGTTCGGCCTTGAGATTCACTTCGTAATCCTTGGCTGCTTCGAAGCGGTCGCGCTCTGCCTGCCGGTTCTGCGACATCATGATGATTGGCGCCTGGATGGCGGCGAGCATGGAGAGAATCAGGTTCAGGAAGACGAAGGGGTAGGGGTCGAAGGCGCCCGTCGCGAGGACGATCGTGTTAACCGCCGCCCAAACTACAAGAAAAACGAGGAAAGTGATGATGAAGGACCAGGAGCCACCAACCCTTGCGATGCCGTCAGCGACGCGCTCCCCGAAAGATGCCTTCGCAGAGAAGGCGGCGTTAACATCAGTCGAGATGACCTTGCGTTCGTGCGTCCTCCTGAGGACGCGCTTTTCAATGTCGCCAAGTTCCTCGGCCGGCTTGTCGAAATGCAGATGAACGAAGTTCGAGATACTATGCATGATTGGCTCCGATAGGTGACCGCTTCGGAGCCAATATTCCGCGCCAACGCCAATTGCAATGCGGGTTAATGTCTTAGGACCCTTTGCCGAGCAGGTCGTGCTGCGGGAAGAATCGCTCCAGAGTGCGTGCCTTGCCGAACATGATATCGTGCTGCAGGTAGCCGTAGTCGCGCACAAGAGGATCGAGCTTTTTCCGGTCGCGCGCCCAGTCCGCCGTCGCCTTGTTGTCGCGCGTTGCCAGCTGGTAGCGGTCGATGATGTCGTATTTCTTCTGCACGCGGCCGAGGAAGCCGGTGTAGAAGGGATGCTCGAAACCGGCGAACTTGAGGAGATTGTAGGAGATCAGCGACGGGCTGATCGTGCCGACATTCTGCTTCACGCCTTTCTTGTTCGACCAGATGACAAGCGGCGTTTCGTGCTCGCGCTTCATCACATCGAGCGGTGCCCTGCGGGTTGCGACCTGGTCCGGCATGTAGCCTGTGCTCATGTAGACGTTGCCGAGCGGCGGCAGATGGTCGCCCCAAAGGACGATGATCGTTTCGCGCTCGCGCTTCGAGGCCCAGTCCATCAGCCTCTTCAGGCTGTCGTCGGCCTCCTTTATGCCCTGCGTATAGGTCGCAAGCGTCGCGCGGTCGGCTTCCGGGAGGTTGCCGCGGATGCCGATCGTATTCCTGGCATAGCGGTAGGGCTCGTAAGGCCCATGTCCCTGCAAGGTGACGGCGAAGAAAAAAAACGGATTATCGAGACCGTCGCCCTCGCGCATGATCTCCTTCATTAGGGAGTCGTCGGAGGCGAAGATGCCGCGCTTTTCCATCGGCGGCATCGTTTCTTCGGTCCGGAACTCTTCGAAACCGAAATCCTTGTAGACCTGATTGCGGTTCCAGAACCAGCCGCTGAAGGGGTGCAGGGCGCGGGCGGTATAGCCTTCGCCGCGGAAGAAGGTGGCAAGCGAAGGCACGTTGCTGCGGACATATTGCTGGTAAGGAATGCTGCCGTAAGGCAGGAAGGCGTTCGAGAAGCCGGTCAGCGCCTCAAATTCGACATTGGCGGTCATGCCGCCGAATTCCGGCGAGAAGACGTGGCCGGACTGCGCGGCGCGGACATTCGGCATGGGATCGGCGCTGAAGGAGAGGTTCTTGAGCCGTGTCGGATCCCAAAAGGACTCGCTCATCAGCATGATGATGTCCGGCTTTTCCTCCGGGCCTGTCAGATAGCCGTAGTTGCGCGAGGGGATCGCGTCGAGTGCATCGGCGTTGAGACCAGCGGGTGCCGCGACATCGGCCATCGGAATATTGAAGAGGAAGGCCAGTATGAAGCCGTTGCTGCGGTAGTTCTCCTTCTGGTCCCACATCATCGGCACCACCTGCAGCCGGTCGCGGATGTAGGAATATTGCGAATAGTCCATCAGCGAGGCGAAGGCCGCAATCACCGGAAGCCCGAGGCAGAGGTGGCGCAGACGCGCCTGGCGGGAGAGCTTCGGGAAGTTCTGCCAGGCATAACGCCAGGCGAAAACGATGCCTATGGCGAAAACTACGATGCCGACAAGGAGAGCCGCGGCCGTCCACGGCCTGTCGCGCACCATGACCGGCAGCAGTTCCATGATCTGACGGGTATAGAGCACGTCGGACGGATAGAAGGGGTCGGAGAGAAAGCGCTGCTTCTGATTGGAGACAAAGGCCGGGATCAGAAAAAGCGGTATCAGGATGAACGCCGTCTGGTAGCGCCGTCCAAATGCGGCATCGAGGGTCAGCATCACGATCGTGAGCATGGTGACCGTCGTCATGCCGGGCCTAACCGTCGATGTGAGAAACTCGCCGACATCGGCAAGCGTACCGCGCGCAATCCACTCGACGGCGCCAACGCTGAGTAAAGCGAGAGAAAACGAAATTAGAATGCCGATTGCCGCGCGCGCTGCCGGGGACTGTATGCTCGACCCGGAACCGGCGGAAAGTAGTGCTGCTTTTCTGGCCGGTGCGGACTTCATTATCAACGCGATCAACGGCATGCTCCGATGTCATAAAAATTTCACTGAAGTTTCACACGCCTGTCATGAACGCTAGATGAACCCTCCCGGTTTCTCGGCTTTTCCCTGTGGTTTGAATTTTTCGGCCGGCAGACCCCGCGGCTTTTCATGGCGCGGGCAATTGAAGCGGCGGGCCGCACGCGCTAAATGGATGACATGACACAGGAAAACGCTCCTTTGAATACGCTCCGGATTGCCGTTGCCCAGTTGAACCCGACCGTCGGCGATGTCGCCGGAAACCTTGCAAAAGCCCGCGAGGCACGCACCGATGCGGCCCGCCAGGGCGCGCATCTGCTGCTTCTGACGGAGCTCTTCATTTCCGGCTATCCGCCGGAAGACCTCGTGCTGAAACCGGCGTTCCTGAGGGCCTGCCTCAAAGCGGTCGAGGACCTCGCCGCCGATACCGCGGACGGCGGACCCGGCGTGATCGTCGGCTTCCCGCGGCAGGGAAAGACGGGGCGGCATAATTCCGTCGCGGTTCTTGACGGCGGCAAGATCCTGGTGCTGCGCGACAAGATCGACCTGCCGAACTACGGCGAGTTTGACGAGAAGCGCGTCTTTTCCGAAGGATCGATGCCGGGGCCGGTGAATTTCCGCGGCGTGCGTCTTGGGGTGCCGATCTGCGAGGAGATCTGGAACGATCTCGGCGTCTGCGAGACGCTCGCCGAAAGTGGTGCCGAAATCCTGCTCGTTCCGAACGGCTCGCCTTACTATCGCGGCAAGGTCGACGTGCGCCATCAGGTGGCCTTGAAGCAGGTGATCGAAACCGGCTTGCCGCTGATCTTCGCCAATCAGCTCGGCGGCCAGGACGAACTCGTCTTCGATGGCGCCAGCTTCGCCTTCAATGGCGACAGGACGCTTGCCTTCCAGATGAGCCAGTTCGAAACGGCGCTGGCTGTAACGACCTGGAAGCGCGGCGAAGACGGCTGGCGCTGCGCCGAAGGCCCGATGTCGCGTATTCCCGAACTCGACGAGGCCGACTATCGCGCCTGCGTGCTTGGCTTCCGCGACTATGTGAACAAGAGCGGCTTCAAGAATGTCGTCCTCGGTCTCTCCGGTGGCATCGACTCGGCGATCTGCGCGGCAATCGCCGTCGATGCGCTCGGCGAGGAACGCGTGCGAACCGTGATGCTGCCGTACCGATATACGTCTTCCGGTTCGCTGAAGGATGCGGCCGAATGCGCCAAGGCGCTCGGATGCCGCTACGATATCGTGCCGATCGAGGAGCCGGTGAAAGGCTTCACCTCGGCGCTGTCGCAGCTGTTCGAAGGAACCGACAGCGGCATTACCGAGGAGAACCTGCAGAGTCGGGCGCGCGGCACGATCTTGATGGCGATTTCCAACAAGTTCGGCTCCATGGTCGTCACGACCGGCAATAAGTCGGAAATGTCGGTCGGCTATGCGACGCTCTACGGCGACATGAACGGCGGCTTCAATCCAATCAAGGACCTCTACAAGATGCAGGTCTATGCGCTGGCGCGCTGGCGCAACAGCCACGTGCCACCGGATGCGCTGGGACCATCCGGCGTTGTGATCCCGCAGAACATCATCGACAAGGCGCCGTCGGCCGAGCTTCGTCCGGACCAGACGGACCAGGATTCATTGCCGCCTTATCCGGTGCTGGACGACATCCTCGAATGCCTCGTCGAGAAGGAGATGGCGGTCGAGGAGATCGTCGCGCGGGGGCATGACGTGGCGACCGTCCATCGCGTCGAGCATCTGCTCTATCTCGCCGAATACAAGCGCCGCCAATCGGCGCCGGGCGTGAAGATCACCAAGAAGAACTTCGGGCGCGATCGCCGCTATCCGATTACCAACCGGTTCCGCGACCGGTAACGAGAGAATCCGGGAGGATGAATGCGCAGTTCGGTCGAGACCTACAATATCCGTACCGGCGAAAGCCGGATTGTCTTTCAGACGGAGAAACTGATCGAGGCGCCGAACTTCGCGCCGGACGGCGGATATCTGCTGTTGAACGGCGACGGGTTGCTTTACCGGCTGCGGCCGGATGGCATCGGCGGGCTTGAGCAGGTCGATACGGACTTTGCGACCGCATGCAACAACGATCACGGCATTTCGCCGGACGGGGCGCAAATCGTCATTTCCGACAAGACGGAATTCGGCAAGTCGGCGATCTATATCCTGCCGGCGGCCGGCGGGACGCTGCGGCTGATTACCGAGAATTTGCCTTCCTATTGGCACGGGTGGTCGCCGGACGGGAAGGAGCTAGCCTATTGTGGCATCCGCAACGATGAATTCGACATCTATACAATTTCCGTCGATGGCGGCCCCGAGAAGCGGCTGACGCATGGCGAGGGGCGCAACGACGGGCCGGACTATTCGGCTGACGGGAAATGGATCTACTTCAACTCCAGCCGCACCGGGCTCATGCAGATCTGGCGCATCCATCCGGATGGGACGGGTCTTGAGCAGGTGACGCATGACAATTACGGCAGCTGGTTTGCGCATCCTTCGCCAAAGAACGACAAGGTGCTGCTCCTTTCTTATGATCCGAACGTCTTCGATCATCCGCGCGATCTCGATGTGCGGCTGCGGCTGATGGATATGGACGGCGGCAACCTGACGACGCTGTTCGAGCTCTTCGGCGGGCAGGGCACGATCAATGTACCTTGCTGGTCACCGGATGGTGACGAATTCGCCTATGTGCGATATTTCCCGGCAGCTTGAACGCAGCGGCAATTCAGGACATAGAGATTGCCGTCAGGTGCCTGCATCAAGCAGGAGAATCGGGAATCCGGTGAAAGACCGGAACGTGCCCAACGCTGTGAGGCTGACGTTTGCCGCAACAATGGCCACTGGCTTCTGCCGGGAAGGCCGTGGCAAGCGGGTGACGCCGAGTCAGAAGACCGGCCTGGCAAGATAGACCGAACCGCGCGGACGGCGGCGAGGTTTTTGACGCTCCTTGCGCTGCGGCGCGGGTGCTCAAGCATTGTTGGGGATTTAACGATGCAACCTGATCCTTTCGCCCATGCCCTTGTACCGGCCGGCGAGTTTTCCGAACACGACCGGGCCGCAGTGTACAGAGCCATCGAAACGCGCCGTGACGTGCGCGACCAGTTCCTGCCCGATCCTCTGCCTGATGATCTGGTTTCGCGGCTGCTGGGGGCGGCGCATGCCGCACCGTCGGTCGGTTTCATGCAGCCCTGGACTTTCGTCGTGATCCGCGATCCGGAGATACGCCAGGCCGCGTGGCAGGCTTTTTCGCGCGCCAATCAGGAAGCGGCCGAGATGTTTGAAGGGGAGCGGCGGGATGTCTACCGCAGCCTCAAGCTCGAAGGCATCCGCAAGGCGCCGCTCAGCATCTGCGTTACCTGCGATCCGGACAGGGCAGGGCCGGTGGTCATCGGCCGCACCCACAATCCGCGCATGGATGTCTATTCGACCGTCTGCGCCGTGCAGAACCTGTGGCTTGCCGCCCGGGCCGAAGGTATCGGGGTCGGCTGGGTCAGTATCTTCCATGATGCGGATATTCGCGATCTGCTTGGCATTCCGGAACGGATCGAGATCGTCGCCTGGCTTTGCGTCGGCTATGTCGATCAGCTTTACACCGCGCCGGAACTGGCGGTGAAAGGCTGGCGCCACCGCTTGCCGCTCGAAGAACTGGTCTTCTCAGACCGATGGGGAAGCCAGTAACGCCGCGTCAGTTCTGCTGCGGCTGCGGCCCGGGCGTTGCGGGTTTCTTGAGATCGATCGCGCCCTGATCGCCGGCGAGGAACTGCGGACCGACCTGGCGGACTTTGCTGTTCGCCGGGTCATAGGGGCGGTCCGGCACCTGCGGCTGTGGGGCAGACGTGGAGGTGGCGCTCGATGGTGGCTTCGTCTTGATATCGGTGATTGAGCCCCTCGGCGGCGGTTCGCTGATCGCTTGGTTCTTGCGCATGTTCTCGTAATAGGCCGAGAGATTGCAGGCGCAGGAGGACTTTTCGCCGGGGGCGCGGTTCTTGTAGGCAAAGGCATTCGGCATGGCGCTGTAAGGCGCGCCGGTCGAAGCCGAAATCATGTTTGCGGCTTCGGTATTCGAGGTGTCTTGATAGAAGAGCTCCGTCTCGATACCGGGGCACATTTTCGAACACGTCGCTGCGTCGCGGTTGAAATCGATCGATGTTGCATTCGTGGTGATCGGGAAAAAGCCGCCGTCGCAGGTGCGCACGCACATCGTGCTGACATGCGACATGAGCTCGCCGCGCGGCACGCCATATTGCATTCCGCCCTGTTCGCCATCCCCAAGCGGGATGAAAGTATCGCTGCGCATCGCCTGTTCTTCGGGGCTTGGGGCCGGCGCATAGGCCTCTGGGTCCGGCGCATAGTCGAACTCGTCATTGCAGCCGTTGTCTTCGAGCGCCGCCATCAGCTCGTGGCGCACGCGATAATCGGCACCACCCTGGTTGCGCAGTTCGTTGCGCCGCTCCTGCAGGTATCGGATGTTGCCGACCATGCGTGCTTCGGACTGCTGCAACTCGCTGCAATAATCCGCATTCTCGCCGCCGATCACCACCATGCTGTCCACGGAGCAGCCGTAGCCGCGCAGATCATTGCGGACTTTGCGCAGCTCGAGATTCTGCTCGGCAATGGCGCTTGCATACTGGCGGACTTCGGGACCATTGCCGATGACATGCGGCAGATCGGCAACGCGGCCGCGCAGGTCGTCGCAGATCGCATTCGTCTGCGCGGCAGCGGGTGCAGCCAGGGCAAGCAAGATCGCAAGGGTCAGGTTTCGGCGGTTCACGGCATCATCCCGGAGCAAAGTGAGGCCAGAGCGGCGTGACATTTACCGCATCATGACTTTCTAGCCTGCTTCCGTTAACAAGCTGGCGACGGAATTCTAGCGCATTTTCCCATTTTGCTGCAACTTACGCCGGCTGCGAAGCCTCGGCGACGGCAAGCGCCGCCATGTTGACTACGCCGCGCGAGGTGACCGAAGTCGACAGGATGTGCGCAGGTTGTGCGGTTCCCAGCAGAATTGGGCCGACATGGAGCGCGTCCATCATCGTGCGGACGAGGCCGAGCGAAATGTTGGCGGCATCGAGGTTCGGGAAGAGCAAAAGGTTGGCTTCGCCGGTAAGCGAGCTATCCGGCATGGCACGCTTGCGCAGCAATTCCGACAGCGCCGAGCCGGCTTGCATTTCGCCATCGACCTCCAGCTCCGGGGCGCGTTTGCGCACGAGCTGCAGGGCATCGCGCATCTTGCGGGCGCTCTCGGAGTTCCGGGAGCCGAAATTCGAATGGCAGATCAACGCAGCCTTCGGCGTGATGCCGAAGCGGCGGATCTCCTCGGCCGCGAGAACGGCGATCTCGGCGATTTCCTCATGCGTCGGGTTGTAGTTGACGAAGGTATCGGCGAAGAAAACGGGGCCTTTCTGGGTGATCAGCAGGCTGAGACCGGCGAAGGTACAGACGCCCTTTCGCTTGCCAATGATTTGGCCGACGTCCTTCAGGTGGCGATCGAAACGGCCCTCCACGCCGCAGATGAGGGCATCGGCCTCGCCGCGCTTCACCGACAAGGCGCCGATTACAGTGTTGTTGGTGCGCACGATCGTGCGGGCGGCCTCCGGGTTGATGCCGGCGCGGCCGACGAGAGCGAAGTAGTCGTCGACATAGTCACGGTAACGCGGATCGTCTTCAGGGTTCACTACAGCGAAATCGACATTCGGGCGAATGCGGATGCCGAAGCGCTTCAGACGTGCCTCGATAACCGAGGGGCGGCCGATCAGAATCGGCTCGCCGGTCTTTTCCTCCAGCAGAACCTGAGCCGCGCGCAGGACGCGCTCGTCTTCTCCTTCCGCGAAGATGACGCGTTTCTTCTCGGAAAGCTTGGCGCTGGTGAAGATCGGCTTCATGACGAAGCCCGAGCGCCAGACGAAGCGGTTCAACTGATCGAGATAGGCGTCGAAATCCGCAATCGGCCGGGATGCCACGCCCGTCTCGGCGGCGGCTTTGGCGACAGCCGGGGCGATGCGCAGGATGAGACGGGGATCGAAGGGTGAGGGAATGAGGTAATTCGGACCGAAGATGGGCGTCTCGCCGGAATAGGCGCGGGCGGCGACGTCCGACACTTCCTCGCGGGCAAGCCCCGCGATGGCCTTGACCGCAGCAAGCTTCATTTCTTCGTTGATGGCCGTGGCGCCGCAATCGAGCGCGCCACGGAAGATGTAGGGGAAGCAGAGGACGTTGTTCACCTGGTTCGGGAAGTCCGAACGGCCGGTGCAGATCATTGCGTCCGGGCGGGCGGCGCGCGCCAGGTCAGGCATGATTTCAGGGGTCGGATTGGCGAGCGCCATGATGAGCGGCTTGTCCGCCATCTGTGATAGCAGGTCGGGCTTCAGGACACCCGCGGCCGAAAGACCGAGGAAGACATCGGCGCCGCCGATATTGTCGGCGAGCGTGCGCATCTCGCTCTTCTGTGCGTAGACAGCCTTCCATTCGTCCATCAGTTCGGTGCGGCCTTCATAGACGAGGCCTTCGATATCGTGGACCCAGATATTTTCGCGCTTGGCGCCGAGCTCGACCAGCAGATTGAGGCAGGCGAGCGCAGCGGCACCCGCGCCGGAGGCGACGATCTTCACGTCCTTGATCTTCTTGCCGGCGAGTTCCAGTCCGTTCAGGATCGCAGCTGCGACGATGATAGCCGTGCCATGCTGGTCGTCGTGGAAGACCGGGATCTTCATCTTCTCGCGGAGCTGGCGCTCGACCTCAAAGCATTCGGGTGCCTTGATGTCCTCGAGATTGATGCCGCCGAAGGTCGGCTCGAGCGAGGCGACGGTGGAGACCATCTGATCGACCGTCAAGGCATCGATTTCGATGTCGAAGACGTCGATGCCGGCGAATTTCTTGAAGAGGACGGCCTTGCCTTCCATGACGGGTTTGGAGGCGAGCGGGCCGATATTGCCGAGCCCGAGAACGGCCGTGCCGTTGGAGATGACGGCAACAAGATTGGCGCGCGAGGTGTAATCGGCAGCCGTTTCCGGATTGTCGCGGATCGCAAGGCAGGGCGCGGCAACGCCGGGCGAATAGGCCAGTGCCAGGTCGCGCTGGTTGCCGAGCGGCTTGATCGCCTGAATTTCGAGTTTGCCGGGGCGGGGGTAACGATGGAAGAAAAGCGCCTGTTCGTCGAGGTTTCCGCCGGTCTCGTTCTTCTCCGTGTTGGATTTTTCCTGATGATCCATTGCCGTCTCCGCTGCCGCACTCACATCTTTTGAAGACTTCTCCATACATCAATCGGCTGGCAGGGACAGTCAGAATTTCGGGATCGAAGCGGAAAACTCGTGAGCGCCGCGCATGCGCCGATTCGCGCGTCTGTCATCTTCCTGAAACACGAGTCTGATTTTGGAAGACCAGAAACGATGGGACGCAGGCGGAACGCTTGTGAAAGACAATATGGATACCCGACACTTCCGTACTCTCTTCATTTCCGATGTGCATCTCGGCTCGAAGGCGGCAAAGGCGGACTTCCTCCTCGACTTTCTCCGCTATCACGACGCCGATACGATCTTCCTCGTCGGCGATATCGTCGACGGCTGGCGGCTGAAGCGCAGCTGGTACTGGCCGCAGGTCTGCAACGACGTGGTGCAGAAGCTGCTGCGCAAGGCGCGCAAGGGCACGCGGGTCGTCTACATCCCCGGCAATCACGACGAGTTCCTGCGAGACTTTCCGGGCATGCATTTCGGCGGCATCGAAGTCGCCGAGCGGATGATGCATGACGGCGCGGACGGCAAGAAGTATCTCGTGCTGCATGGCGACGAGTTCGACGTCGTCGTCCGCAACGCCCGCCTGCTCGCCTATCTCGGGGACTGGGCTTACGACACGGCGATCAAGATCAACGTCGTGCTGGCCGCGATCCGCCGCCGGATGGGCATGCCCTACTGGTCCTTCTCCGCCTGGGCGAAGCTGCAGGTGAAGCACGCGGTCAATTTCATCGGCGAGTTCCAGCGCGTCGTGGCCGACGAAGCCCGCAAGCATGGCGCCGACGGCGTCATCTGCGGCCATATCCACCATGCCGTGATCGAGGACATGGACGGCGTGCGCTACATCAACACCGGCGACTGGGTGGAGAGCTGTACGGCGATCGCCGAGCATGAGGACGGCACGTTCGAGCTCATCACCTGGAGCACGATGGCCGACGCTCAAGCCATCCCGCTGGCGATCGAGCATCGCGACGGCCAGCTCGAGCCGCAGGCTGCCTGATTTTCCTGTTGTGAACACAGAAGCAATTTAGTCGTGGTGACGGGCGTTAGGCTCGTGGCGTCTGTCATCGCGGACCTACTTCCAGCCGCATGAGTATTTCATCATAATATGTATCGCCCACCTTTAGAGCTTCGACTTCGACGGCCCATTCATCAAAGCCCATGGATTTGTAAAGCCGGATAGCCGGAACGTTGGATGACACAACGCTAAGCCGGAGCGAACGCAGCGTCGTGCCAACTTCGTCAATCGCAGCACTCAGCAGCAGGCGCGAAAGACCAGTGCCCCGCGCCGCCTGGCGGACATACATTCCCCAAATCGATCCAATATGTTGCATCTTGATGGCTTTGGACTTTGACACGCCGATAGTTCCGGCAAGGATTCCGTCATCGGATAACCCACCGATCACAAGGCCGTTCTCAAGCCTACCGGCGAAGTGCGCCTCAGATAGGCTCTGCTCCTCTTCCCATGACGCGCCAAATGCCTCTGGATGGTTCGCGAGAGCCTCAAGGCGAACTTCTCTGAAAGACGACGCATCATTCCTGTCGAGGCGGCGAAGCTTGTATGGGCGCACAGTATGTCCTTTGTCTTTTTGAAGCGCGACCGAAACCACCTAGCGGTAACGGTTCTATGACGCTGGCTCAAAATCTACGACCTAGAACCTAAAGGGAATGCGGATGGCTTTAATTACGATCGGTTGTGAGCGAAGAGGACGAGCTTTTTCTTAAAGCGTTTCAGAAAGGCTATTTCTGGCCATAGTCGCCCTTGGGTTGATGTGCTAGGCAACGTCCAGTTTCCTGCAGGTCCACCGATGATTCCCGCCCAGAATAACCCGACAGGCGAGGGGGCGCCGCCGCGCTTCCGGCTGCTCAGCGCCCTGTCCTATTGCGCTCCGCTGATTGTCAACGGTGTCGTTCTTCCCTTCTTTCCCGTCTGGCTAGTGGTCCACGAATTCACTGATCGTGAAATCGGCATCATCCTGGCAGTGCCGATGGTGGTGCGTGTTCTCGTGGCGCCGATCGTCGCCATGTATGCTGACCGCATGAAGGAGCGCGCCGATGTGCTGCTCTGGTCCGGCGGGCTGTCCTTGCTGACAGCGGTAGCGCTGTGCTGGACGACGAGCTTTTGGCCGGTGCTGATCGTCTTCGCCGTGCAGGGTGCGACCTTCGCGCCCTATCTGCCGGTCGTCGAATCGATCGTCATTTCCGGCGTTCGCCGCTGGGGGCTCGACTACGGCTCCATGCGCGTCTGGGGCTCTATCGCCTTCATTGCATCGACCATGATCGGCGGCGAGATGATTGGCTATTGGGGCGGCTCGATGGTGCTGCCGGTCATGATTTTCGGCTTCGTCATGACGATGCTGATGGCGATCTATTGTCCGCGGATTGGGCCGACCCGCCGGCGCGGCACGCCGGTCGACATACCGGCGGCCACCGGCAGTTCGCTACGGCAGCCACATCTGCTAGTGCTCCTATGGGGCGTGGCGATCCAGCAGTCGAGCCACGCGCTTCTCTATGTCTTCGCGTCGATCTATTGGCATCAGGTTGGCTTTTCAGGAACGGAGGTCGGCATTCTCTGGAGTGCTGCCGTTGCCTCCGAGGTGATTGTGTTCTTCGTCTCGAAGCACCTGAACCGCCGCTTCAGTGCGTGGACGCTGATCCGCATCGGCTGCGCGGTCTGCATTTGCCGCTGGATCCTGTTCCCGATGCATTGGGGCTTCGTCGGCTTCTTCGTGCTGCAATGTTTCCATTCCTGCAGCTTCGCCTTCGTGCATATCGGCGTTCAGCGGCGCATCGTGGCAACGGTGCAGGAGACGCAGGAATCGTCGGCTCAGGGCGCCTATTTCTTCTATAACGGCATGTTCATGGGACTGATGACGCTCGCCTCCGGCTACATCTATGCCTGGCTCGGCCTTGCGAGCTTCTACGTCATGGCACTCGTCGCAGCGCTGGGAATGTCTCTGGTCTTCGTTGCCTACTACCTTCAACCCCAAAGGCTGGGTTCGGGTGGCCAGACAAGGGAAGCGGTGTAGCGAAGGCCGGGTTGCCGGTCGCGGGCAAGAAGCAGGGGGCCGTCGAGATCGACGAATTCAGCGTCCTGCGCTAAGAGCACGGCGGGCGCCATGGCAAGCGATGTACCGACCATGCAGCCGAGCATGATCTGGAAGCCGAGGCGCTGCGCCTCGCGCTTCATCGCGAGCGCTTCCGTCAGGCCGCCGGTCTTATCGAGCTTGATGTTGATCGCATCGTAGCGGTCGCGCAGGCTTGCTAGGTCGCCAGTATGGTGGACGCTCTCGTCGGCGCAGACCAGGACTGGACGCTCGATCTTGGCGAGCATTTCGTCCCGGCCGGCAGGCAGCGGCTGTTCGACGAGCGCGATCTTCATCTCGGCGGCGATGCGCAAGTGATGTTCCAACGTGGCCTCAGGCCAGCCCTCGTTGGCATCAATCATGATGATGCTGTTAGGCGCGGCTTCACGCACGGCGCGCATGCGGCTCTCATCGTCACCGGTGCCGACCTTGACCTTGAGCAGCGCCCTTGCGGAGTATGCGCGCGCCTGCGCCGCCATAATCTCCGGTTCACCGAGCGAGATCGTGTAGGCCGTCGTGAGCGGCTTCGGCGACGCAAGGCCGATGCGTTCGGCAACGCTTTTTCCGCCGCGCTTGGCTTCGAGATCCCATATCGCGCAATCGACGGCGTTCCTGGCTGCGCCCGGCGCCATGGCGGAGAGCAGGTCTTCGCCGGAAATGCCCGTTTCGATCAGGGGCCGGGCGGCTTCGATCTGTGCGGCGACGCCTTCCACCGTCTCGCCGTAGCGTCGGTAGGGAACGCATTCGCCCCAGCCTCGCTTGCCGTTCTCCGCCAGAATGCAGGTGATGACGTCCGCCGAGGTCTTTGCGCCGCGCGAGATCGTGAACGTGCCCGCAATGGGAAAGGAATTCATCTGGATTTCGAGCGAGCGTGGCATAATTGCAATCCTGCGAGCATGGAAATTCTATGTGTCTTCGGTATATTAACGCGCCGGGCGTGAGCGATTTGTTCGCGAGTCGGCAATGTCGCCGCAAGCCTTGAAAGACACAAGCATTTTGAAGCCCGACACCCGCAACGCCGCCTCACTGCACGTGGACGACCAAGCCGACGGTGGGGGACGCCGCGTTCATCTCGAAGGCAATTGGCGCAGCGCCAACATCCATCTCGTCCTCCACGACATCGAAAAGATTGCCCGTGGTAAAGGTGATCTGACCCTGGACCTGTCGGGCGTCACGGATATCGACACGGCCGGCGTCTGGCTGCTTTGCCGGCTCAAGCTGCAGGAAGAGGCGGCCGGGCGGCAGGTTCGTTTCGAAGGCACCAATCCGCATATCGACGAAATGATCGAGGAATTCTCCCAGAAACCGGAGGAGGAAGCCGTCGAGGCTCCGAAGAAAAGCGGCCTCGCCGAGCGCATCTTCGCGCCGGTCGGCAAGATGACCGTGGACCTCTGGAACGACCTCACGGCCGCGATGTATATCCTGGGCTCGGCGGTGCGTGGCGCGCAGATGAAGTTCGGGCGCGGCAGCGGCGTTTCTCCAGCCTCGATCGTCAACCAGATCGACCATATGGGCGTGCGTGCCGTTCCGATCATCCTTTTGATGTCGTTCCTGATCGGCGCCATCATCGCGCAACAGGGCGCCTTCCAGCTTCGGTATTTCGGCGCCGAAGTCTTCGTCGTCGATCTCGTCGGCATCCTGCAGCTGCGCGAAATCGGCGTGCTTCTGACAGCGATCATGATCGCCGGCCGTTCCGGCAGCGCAATCACCGCCGAAATCGGCTCGATGAAGATGCGTGAAGAAGTCGATGCGCTGAAGGTCATGGGCCTGAACCCGGTGGGCGTGCTGATCTTCCCGCGGCTTGTGGCGCTGACGGTGGCGCTGCCGCTTCTGACGGTGCTTGCGAACTTCGCCTCGCTGTTCGGCGCCGCGTCGGTTGCCTGGGCCTATTCCGGCATCACTTTCGCGACCTTCCTGTCTCGCCTGCACGAGGCGATTACGCTGTCGACGGTGCTCTCCGGCATGATCAAGGCGCCGTTCATGGCGCTCGTCATTGGTATTGTCGCGGCTGTAGAAGGCCTTAAGGTCGGAGGCAGCGCCGAATCGCTCGGCCAGCACGTGACGGCTTCCGTAGTGAAGTCGATTTTCGTCGTCATCCTCATGGACGGGCTGTTCGCCATGTTCTATGCGGCCATCAATTTTTAAGGGTTCAGCGTGGACGGGCAGCAAGCAGAGCCGAACGGGAAGGATGAGCGGGACATCGTGCTTTCGGCACGAGATGTGACCGTCGGCTTTGGCCCGAAGATCGTGCTCGACAAGCTCAACCTGAACATCTACCGCGGCGAGATCCTGGGCTTCGTCGGCGCATCGGGTACCGGCAAATCCGTGCTGATGCGAACTATTTTGCGCCTTCTGCCACGCCGCTCCGGCATGATCGAGATCCTGGGACAGAATTTCGACAAGCTGGACGAGAGCCAGCGCAACGCACTCGACATGCGGCTCGGCGTGCTCTTCCAGCAGGGCGCGCTGTTTTCCTCGCTGACGGTGAGGGAGAACATCCAGGTGCCGATGCGTGAATATCTGGATCTGCCGAAATCGCTGATGGACGAACTGGCGCACCTGAAGATCCGGCTCGTGGGTCTTGCTGCCGATGCGGCGGACAAATATCCCTCCGAGCTTTCCGGCGGCATGATCAAGCGCGCTGCCCTTGCGAGAGCCCTGGCGCTCGATCCGGAGCTGGTATTCCTGGACGAGCCGACCTCGGGCCTCGACCCGATCGGTGCTGCAGAATTCGATGAACTGATCGCCCGGCTGCGAGACACGCTCGGGCTGACCGTCTACATGGTAACCCACGACCTCGACAGCCTGTTTTCCGTCTGCGACCGTATTGCCGTACTTGGACACAAGCGAGTAATGGTTGAGGGGACGATCGACGACATGCTGGCCTATGATGATCCATGGGTTCAGGCCTATTTCAAGGGCAAGCGGGCGCGCTCGATCGTGCCGCAACAAGAAACAGCCGCCGGCCGTGCCGAAAGCACTGGCGACAGCCGCGGGAAGTGACCGGAAACGATGGAAACCAAAGCGAACTACACGATCGTCGGCTTTTTCACTGTTCTGGTGATCGCAGCCGCATTCGGCTTCGTCTACTGGATGGCCGAGTACGGACGCAGCGGCCCTATGGCGGAACTCGTCGTGCGTATTCCGGGCTCGGCAAACGGCCTCAGCGTTGGCTCGCCGGTGCGCTTCAATGGCATTCAGGTGGGGTCGGTGACGTCCCTGTCGATCGATGCCGACGACCCGCAATATTCGCTGGCCTTCACCGAGGTGCGCGTCGATGCGCCGATCTATCCTTCCACCAGGGCCATCCTTGAAATCCAGGGCCTGACGGGTGCGGCCTATATCGAGCTTTCGGGCGGCAAGGTGGGTGAAGAGAATATCCTGCAAAAGGCCGTCGAGACCGGCAAGCGCGCGGTGATCGTCGCGGATCAATCAAGTGTGACGAATCTTCTGGCGACGGCCGACAAAATTCTCGACCGGGCGAACGCGGCGGTGGGCGAGGTTCATGGTTTCGTCCAGGACGCGCGCGGACCGCTGACCAAGACGCTGCAAAATGCGGAGACCTTCTCCGGTGCGCTGGCGAAGAATTCCGGCAATATCGATTCCTTCCTGCAGAGCGTCGGCCAGCTTTCCGAAACCGTCCGCAAAGTCTCCGGCCGAGTCGATTCCACGCTTGAGGCCGTCGAAGCGCTGGTAAAGGCCGTCGACGCGAAGAAGATCGATACGATCCTCAGCAATGCCGAGAAGGTGAGCCGCGATATCGCCAATGCGTCCGGCGACCTGAAGGGTGCCATCCAGAGATTCAACGAGACGGCGACGACCTTCAACGATTTCGGCAAGAAGGCGCAGACGACGCTCGACCGCGTCGATACGCTGGTGGCGCAGATCGATCCCGCCAAGGTGAAGGGGTCGGTCGACGATATCGCGCAGGCGACGAAGGATGCACGCGTCGCGGTCGCCTCAATACGGGACGTCGCCAATACCGTCTCGGCGCGCCAGAAGGATATCGACCAGACGATCCAGGACGTCTCGCAGATGGCGAACAAGCTGAACTCGGCCTCGACGCGCGTCGACGGCATCCTGATCAAGCTCGACGCGCTGTTCGGCACGGACAATTCGCAGTCGCTCTTTACGGAGGCGCGCGCAACGCTCGATTCCTTCAAGAAGATGGCGGACAATCTCAACGCCCGCATCGGTCCGATCGCGGACAACCTGCAGCGGTTTTCGAGCGGCGGCTTGCGCGACGTGCAGGCGCTCGTCGACGATACCCGCCATACGATGCAGAATCTCAACAGTGCGATCAGCAATTTCGACCAAAATCCGCAGCGGCTGATTTTTGGCGGCGATACGGTAAAGCAATATGACGGCCGGACGCGCCGTTGACATGGATATTTGAAAGCAAGGGTAGCGAAATATGGCCGTATCGCATGTGTTGGCGCGCCGTTCATTGCTGGCAAGAACGACGCTCCTTTTGCCGCTTATGGCGCTGGCAGTGACCGGTTGCGGCACGGCGGCCAAGAACGATACCTTTGATCTCTCCGCCACCGTCACCGTCGACGGACGGCCCGCCAAGCGCAGCCAGATTCTCGTGCCGGCGCCGACGGCCTTGAAGGCGCTCGACAGCAGCCAGATCGTCGTCCGCGTTTCGCCCTCCGAGATCCAGTATCTGTCGCGCTCGCAATGGAGCGACAGCCTGCCGCGCATAGTGCAATCGAAGCTAGTGGAAGCCTACGAGAACTCCGGCAAGCTCGGCGGCGTCGGTAAGCCGGGACAGGGCCTTGCGATCGACTATCAGGTCGTCACCGACATCCGCGCCTTCGAGATCGACACCAGCATCGGCAGCCAGGCCGTCGTCGAAATCTCGGCGAATATCCTCAACGACCGCAACGGCACGGTCCGCGCCCAGAAGGTTTTCCGCGCGGCCGTTCCTGCAGGCGGCGGCTCGAATGTAGGCTACGTCAAGGCGCTCGACCGCGCGTTCTCTGCGGTGACGGCAGAGATCGTCGATTGGACGCTGCGGTCGATTTGACGACGGAGGAAATGGTTGCGGCCGAAGCCGAAGAACTTGGGATGGACCAATCCCGCCTTCGCTAGACGATCAGCAGCACGGCACCGGTGCCGAGCAGAACCAGCGTCCATACGAGATCCGTGTTGATCCAGGCACTGCGCAATATCCCGAGCCCGACCCAACGATAGACTGCCAGGGCAACGATACTTGTGGCCGCCAACATTGCAAGGGTATGGACGCCGACTGCAGCGATCGCCATCGCCGCGGACCCATCACCGTCGACTTCACGCAATGGCGACTCCGTAAGACAGAGGGGCATCAGGGCCGGTAGGATCATGAGTCCGGCTCCATGGGCCGTTGCCATCAGGAACGACCAGAACGCCAGGCCGGCAAGCCCTGTGCGCATGCCGATGCGAACGCGGCGCCGGTGTCCGAAGAAATGATGCCAGATGGCCCATGCAATGAGGCCTCCTCCGGCCGCCGTCCGCAACCCATCTTGATTTACGAAAAGACCGGCCGCGAGCAGGGTGCCCGCCACCAGTGCGATGGACACTGCGTGCCCCAGCGCGATAGCAGGCACCGCCTGAACCACGGCGGCGGAACTTTGGCGGTGAACGCCGAGCGCCACGGCAAACAACCATCCCATCGCAGGGTTGAGACCATGGAAGGCTCCCAGTCCCGCCAGTAGCATCCAGGGCCAGAGTTCATTCATGAGCGCCTCATCGGGCTGGCCTTCGCCCCTTACGGATAGCAATAGGAATCCGACGAGCAATCTCCACCCTGGAGGCGGACCTGGTGCGGGCGATGCGACTTTGGCCATTCGACGAAGAATTTCTCGTCGAAGGCAATGCCGCCGTCAGGCTCCGCGTCAAGCTTCACCATCCAGCCGGAGATGCCATCGGGATAGAACTGTTCGTCGATCGCGCCATAGAGCGAGTTGGTGAAATAGATGCGGCGACCGTCACGGCTGATCTCGACCATCTGCGGGCCGCCATTCAGCGCGCCATTCTTCGCTCCCGGATGCGAAGCGCGCGAAACGATGCCGCCGATCCGGACCTTTCCTGTCAGCTTCGGCTTGAATGGATCGGAGACATCGTACTGATGCAGATCGCCAGTTCCCCAGCAGGACACGTAGAGAAATCTGTCATCCATCGAAAGGTCGATATCGGTGACAAGCGGCGGCACGGCATTGAAACCCTTGAGCATCGGCGGCAACAGGTCCGGATCGGCGGGCTCCGCCGGAATGTCGATCACCTTTGTCACCGCCCACTTCGCGCCGTCGCGGTGCCAGACCCATATCGAGGACGAGAGGTCCTCAAGACTGAGAACGCAGTTCACAAAACCATAGGCTTTGGTCGGATCATGTGCGGGCCTGAGTTCGAATACGAGCTGATACTTGTCACCGAAATCGATCGTCTGCAGGTGCTTGCGCTTGTGCAGGTCCCAGAAGTGCAGACGGCGGCCATATTTCGCGCCAAGCAAGATTTCCGGGATCAGGCCGTTTTCAAAAGTATCCGGCGTGCCCCACTCGCTGGTGACGAGCGTGTCGTGGCCAAGATGCCACCAGACGTCGTAGGAAAGGTGCTGCGGTCCGCGATCCATTTCCCATTGGCCGCGCACCTCGAATGTCTCGTGATCCATAAGGAACACGCCGCCCGGTCCCTTGCCCTCGGCATTGCCAAGTGCTGCGACATAGATCCCTTCCGGTCCGCAGTGAACGGTATGAGGCCTGGAGTATCCGGCCCGGTCGGCGACTTCGCCCGGTTCGATGACCTTGACGATCGATGGTTTCCGGCCGTCGGGCTTGGTGTCGATGATATGGATGCGCGAGGATTTCAACCCGGGTACGACCAGATAGCGGCGCTCCGCATGCGGGTGCGGCGCATTCGGGCAAAGGCAGGATGAGCAGGCGTTCCAGCCGAAATGATGCAGCTCGTCACCGACATTGGGCATTGCGAGGGATGTGACGATCTGACCATAGGAGGCTGATTTGGGATCGACATCGACGACCGCGAGCTCGTCGGGAACCGCTCGCGCCGGATCGAAGGCGGCGACGTAGGCAAGCGTCTCCGGCGCGGCCTTCATGGCCATTCGCGGTGACGGATAAAAGCTTGGATCGGGTTTCCACGTTACCATATGAAGTGCTCCTGGCTCGCGTTTGCTGAACAGATGTTCGCTAGATGCTTGCCGCCAGCCGACTCATCGCTGCGGACGGGGCAGGATAGTGGATGCTTCAACGGGATACAGATTCGAGATCGTTCCCTACGGCTGCGAGCCGCAGAGACAATCCTCCCCAGACAATTGTCTCAGATAAAGGTGGGTTTGGGCAGTCCCTTTTTCGCGGCAGCTCAATCCGGTTGCCAATCAACAGCGGACGTGGATGCACCGGGAGGCTTCTAGGGCCAATGCTGCCTAGATGGTTTCGCAAGTATGCATGTGAAAGGGCCGCTTTCGGGCGGCCCTTCGTGTAGTGATCTTCAGCTTCGCTTCCCTTAGCTCAAACGCCCTGCGGCGTGGGCCAGCATCGTGTAGACCTTGCCGGTGTCCGATGTCAGGTAGGACTGCGTAATCGTCTGATCGCGGTCAGAGCGGGCGACGTCGGCAAGCAGCTTCTCGAAATCGGCGATGTAGCGGTCGACGGCGGTGCGGAATTCCGGTTCGCGGTCGTACTTGCGCTTGATCTCGTCGAAAGTCTGCTGGCCCTTCAGCGTGTAGAGGCGGCGGGTGAAGACGTCGCGCTCACCGCGCTGGTAACGGCGCCACAGATCGACCGAGGCGTCGTGATCGATCGCGCGGGCGATATCGACCGAGAGCGAATTCAGCGATTCGACGACGTGGCGCGGATTGCGGCTATCGGCGCTGCGCTGTGCTGGCGCAGGCTGGGCGCTCGGGGCTGCCGCGCGTGCGGGAGCTTCCTCGGCGGCTTCGTCGCGCGAGGCACCACGCAGCAGGTCGCTGATCCAGCCCCCGGTTTCCTGGCGGGCAGGCGTGGCTGGAGCGGGGACGGGGCGCTGCGGCGCTGCGGCTGCCGGCGGAGTGATCGTGCCGCGAAGCGCAAGGCCGTCTTCA
>NZ_FWER01000048.1 GCF_900169785.1 Rhizobium sullae | reverse complement strand
GCTTCACCCAGCCCGCCTTCGGCAGCAGGATTCCCTTCTCACCGAAGGAGATCTGCTTCGGGTCTGGGAAGCGGAAGGATTCGTTCTGGAACTTCCGTCTCGCCTTCGGGTACGCCGCGTGGCCCTTGAAGAAGTTCTTGAACGCCTTGTCGAGGTCGACGGCCGCCTGCTGCAGGCAGTGGTTCGGAACGTCCTTGAGGAACGGCAGATGGGCCTTCAGGCCCGGCAGTTCCTTGATCTGGTCGAACGAGGACAGGCGGTGCCTGGACGGCATCGCATACGCCATGCTCCGCTGCTCGAGGCAGAGGTTGTAGACGAGGCGGCAGCAGCCGACGGTCTGGCGGAACAGCCGCGCCTGCCGCGCGTCCGGGTAGATCCTGTATCGATAGCCCAGCCGTTCCTTCATCGGAACGACCATAGAATGTTCTTCATATGTTCCGCAAGCGCCCGCGGATGCCGGACCGGAACATGGTTAACGGCGTCCCGTCCGCCTTACCCCGCCCGGAAGGACGAGGTTTGCGGCGGACACGTTCCGATCAAGTTCATCTGTCTCGATGACGGTGTGAGCGACATTCACCGTGGCGAGTTGCAAGCTCATCTCCCAGCACAGCGTGGACTTGCCAACGCCGGCCGGTCCCGTAATCAATGTGATCTCCATGCCGTTTCCATTGTCCTTCCAATCTTCAACCGACTGCAATTTGCTGGAGCTTGAACCGCGTTGGAAGTGGCAAGCGTCATTTCGCTCTGCGCCATCACATCTTATCAGCAAGGATACTGGCTGCCGGCGGTCTGGGTCCCTGCAATCTAGGTTGGTAAGACTAGTTCGACATCACTAGATTTCGCCCGAAACCTCGCGGCGTCTGCGATCGAGCTCTTCGCTGTAGCGGCGAAGCGTATAGCTTTCGCTGAGCTGGCCGACCACGCGGCGCTCGATCAGATTGTTGAGCACGGCGAGCGCTTCGCTCTCCGTCTTGTCGAAGATCGCCGCCGCCTGCTTTGCGTTCATCTGCGGCTGCAGGAAATCGTTCCGGTAGCGGATGAAATCCTTCAGACCCTTACCCTCGTCGTCAGTGTCGACCGGGCTCGCGTAGATTTCCGGAACGTGCACGATGCCGGCATATTTGTCGGCGTCGTCGACCAGGATGACGCGCTGCCGCGAACCGATCGGAAAGGCCTTCTTGAATTCGTCGATCGTGATATTGGCCTTTGCCGTCTTCACGTCCGAGCGCATCAGCTTGTCGACCGTCAGATTGCGGATCCAGCCGACATCATGGGCGCTGCGGATGCTCTCGCCGCGAAGATGAAAACGCCAGGTGGCGAAGGAGTAACCGAAGGTGCTCCGGACGACGAGCGACGAGGTGATGACAGCCGCCAGCACCAGCGCGGTGATCGGAAAGTCGCCGGTTATCTCGAGCGCCAGGAAGGTCATCGTCAGCGGCCCGCCGATGACGGCAACGGCGAGCGAACTCATACCGACCACGGCATAGATCACCGGCGTCAGCGTCGCGTGCGCGAAATAGGGTGCCGAATAGGCGAAAAGCTTGCCGAGCAGCGCTCCCATGAAGAGTGAGGCGAAGAAGAGGCCGCCCCTGAAGCCGGAACCGATCGAGACGGCCGAAGCGAAAGATTTCAGCAGGAAGAGGCCGATCAGGACCGTGACGGCGACATCGCGGTCGAGATTGAGATGCAAGGCGCCATGGCCCGCGGAAAGCACCTGAGGCGTAATCATCGCCAGAAGGCCGACGACGATGCCGCCGAGTGCCGGGCGAAGCGGCGTCGGAACCGAACTTTTACGCGCGAGTTCCTCGATGAAGGCTACGCCCTGCATGATGAGGATACCGACGCCGGCGCAGAAGGCGCCAAGCAGCAGGGCAGGGATATAATCGGCCGGAACCACCGTGCCGAATTCACCGACGTCGATCATGAAGTCGCTTCCCGCCAGCAGGCGCGCGACGAGCGTCGAGACGAGCGCAGAAACGACGACCGGCGTCAGCGAAACGATCGTGTACGTTCCGATGATGAGTTCGAAAGCGTAGAAGGCGCCGGTCAGCGGCGCGTTGAAGGCGGCGGCGATCGCACCGGCTGCGCCGCAGCCGACAAGGACGCGCAGATCGGCGCGGCGAAGCTGCAGCTTCAGTCCGAGCTTGGAGGCGATGCCTGCCGCGAGCTGGACGTAGCCGGCCTCAAGGCCGACAGAGGCGCCGAAGCCGTTCGAAACCAGATTCTGGACGGCGACGATGATGCTGTCCGTCAGCGACAGTCGGCCGCCATGCAAAGCATTTGCTTCGATCGGGTCGACCATGGGCTTCTTGCGGGTTCGCGCGAGAATAAAAAACACAAGGCCGAGAAGAATCCCACCGCAGACTGGCGCGATCAGAAGCAGGAATTTGTCGTTTATCTGCGACGCACTCAGCCTCTCGATCTCGCTGATGCCGAAGATCAGGCGGTGCAGCTCGCGCGAGAGCAGGCTCATGCCGGTGACCGCGAGGCCCGACGTCACGCCGACGGCGATCCCGGCAAAGACCATGCCCATTTCGCTGCGGCGGGCAAGCGCGCGAATCCGCCCTGCATCAAGCAGGCGATAGAGCTGGTGGAGGCGCGGGAAATTCAATTTCGTGAGCATATGCAAAGAACTAGGTAACGGCCAACACCGTCAAGGGCGATTAGGGCACGTGCTCCCGAAATATGGCGAAAGGCCGGCGCGAACCGCACCGCGACCTTGAACCTGTTCTCCGCTGGTTCCGTTTGGCGTGCGCGATTGACTTCGACAGGCGGCTTGCCTAACGATGAACAATCTTACGGATGGTTCCGGAACGGCAGATGCCGTGCCGGATGAAAAGGGAATGTGAAGGGACGGACCCAAGCCGGGCGTCTTCATCACAGCCGACCCCGCGACTGTAGAGCGGTCAGGGTCTTCCATCCGGCGTTCGGGCCAATTCACGGCTGTTTCGCATGTCGCGGAGCGGGTGAAGCGGCAAGGCGCCGGAAAAGCCACTGGAAATGCATCGTGATCAGCCGGGGCAGGACGCCTCTATTTCTACGAATCGTCCGCCCTTTCACGAAGACGCAGCCGGGAAGGCGAGGAAGACCCGCTGGCACGATAGGGCGACCTCAATGGTCGCCCTGTCGTGCCAAACCCGCGAGCCAGGAGACCTGCCATGCGTGCCGGGCGAAGAGCCCATTCTGGGGCATTGTTCCCCGCTGCCAGCACGGAGGTTGTCATGGCTGAACGATGGAATTTTATGCCGTATTTTGCGGCTTCTTTGCGGGACACCGCACTTTCGACTTCCCGCATTCCTGTCCTCGGACTTTGCCCGGGAACCAGCACAGGAATCCAGTGCGCCCAAGACCTTGGGCGCAGAAGACTCCCAAAAACGAAAAAGGTCATTCACGGCGAAGACGCGCCGTGGCTGGATTCCTGTGACAAGCACAGGAATGAGGGACGGAGAGGTTGTGTGGTGCTATCCCTTCCGGGGTCTGCATCCTGATGACCTCATCTTCACCCGGCACTGCCTTCGTCCTCGGCGGCGCGCGTTCCGGCAAATCCCGCTTCGCCGAGCGGCTGATCGCCGATAGCGACCTTGAGCGCCACTACGTCGCGACCGGCCGGGCGTGGGACGAAGAGATGCGTGCGCGCATCGAGCAGCATAAGGCCGATCGGGGTCCGCTCTGGACGACACACGAGGAGCCACTGGATCTCCTCTCCCGTCTCTCCGCGATCGACCGCAAGGGTCGGGCGATCCTCGTCGATTGCCTGACGCTCTGGGTCACCAATTTGATGATGGAAGAGCGCGAGATGGCGGCGGAATTCGTTGCCCTTGCGTCGTTTTTGCCAAAGGCCAAGGCGCGGCTCGTCATCGTTTCCAATGAAGTCGGCCTCGGCATCGTGCCGGAAAGTCGGATGGCGCGGGATTTCCGCGATCATGCCGGACGGCTGCACCAGATGATCGCGGCGGAAGCCGCGGACGTGTATTTCATCGCGGCCGGTCTGCCGCTGAAAATGAAGGGTTGAACCTATGAACCAGCAGAAGATCCCCGCAACGGTCATCACCGGCTTCCTTGGCGCCGGCAAGACGACGATGATCCGCAATCTGCTTTCCAATACCGGCGGCAAGAAGATCGCGCTGATCATCAACGAATTCGGCGATCTCGGCGTCGACGGCGACGTATTGAAGGGTTGCGGCGCGGAAAACTGCACCGAGGACGACATCATCGAGCTTACCAATGGCTGCATCTGCTGTACCGTTGCCGATGATTTCATCCCGACCATGACGAAGCTTTTGGAGCGCGCGCAGCGCCCGGACCACATCATCATCGAAACCTCCGGCCTTGCCCTGCCGCAGCCGCTCGTTGCCGCCTTCAACTGGCCGGATATCCGCAGCGAGGTGACGGTCGATGGGGTCATCACCGTCGTCGACAGCGCGGCCGTCGCCGCCGGCCGTTTCGCCGATGACCACGATGCGGTGGATGCGCGCCGCGCCGATGACGCATCCCTCGATCATGAAAGCCCGATAGAAGAACTCTTCGAGGATCAATTGACCTGCGCCGACCTCATCGTGCTCAACAAGACCGACCTCCTTGACGGCGAGGGGCTCGGCCGCGTGCGCCGCGAAGTAACCTCCCGCATTGCCCGCAAGCCGGCGATGATCGAGGCGAGAAACGGCGAGGTTCCCGCAAGCGTGCTGCTCGGCCTCGGAATCGGCACGGAAGGGGACATCGTCAACCGCAAATCCCATCACGAGCTGGAGCATGAGGACGGCACGCCGCACGACCATGACGAGTTCGACAGCTTCGTCGTCGAACTCGGTCCGATCACCGATCCGGCAGGCTTCGCCGAGAAGCTGAAAGGCGTGATTGCCAAGCACGACGTCCTGCGCCTGAAGGGCTTTGCCGATGTCGCGGGCAAGCCGATGCGTTTGCAGGTCCAGGCGGTCGGCAGTCGCATCGACCAGTATTTCGACCGCGCCTGGGCGCCAGGCGAAGCACGCGGCACGCGCCTTGTAGTGATCGGTCTGCATGAGATGGATCAGGGCACGGTCCGCAATGCCATCCAGGCACTCGTCTAAGGCTCGGCCATGCATCTGCTTCTTGCCCAGAAAGGAACGATCAGCGATGGCGAGGAGGCGATCGACCTCGGCCAATCGCCGGGCGATATCCTGTTCTTGTCCGCAGCGGACACGGAGCTTTCGGCGATCGCCGCGGCTCACGCACAAGGCGGCAGGCCTTTTTCGCTCCGGCTCGCCAGCCTTATGAGCCTCAAGCACCCGATGTCCGTCGATGCCTATATCGAGCGGACTGCGCGGCATGCCAAGCTGATCATCGTCCGGGCGCTTGGGGGCGCGAGCTATTTCCACTACGCGCTGGAGGCGCTGCACACCTGCGCTGCGCGGCATGACGCGATGATCGCGGTGCTGCCCGGGGATTCCAAGCCGGATGCGGGATTGGCGCCTTTTTCGAATGTGCCGCTCGATGATCTGAATGCGCTCTGGTCCTATCTGATCGAAGGCGGCGACGGGAATTCGCGGGGCTTTCTCGATTATGCCGCGGCGATGCTTGCCGGTGACGGGAAGCCGGGCGCGGCAGCGCCGTTGATGAAGGCCGGCATCTGGTGGCCGGGCAGAGGTGTGATTGGGATTGAGGAGTGGAAGGCCGCCGCAGCCTCCATCTTCTCTCCAGCGGGGAGAAGATGCCCTTCAGGGCAAATGAGGGGCGTGAGCGACGCAAGGAGCGAACAGGGCCGCGAAGGTGATGCTGGCGATTGCCGTGCTTCCCCTTCATCCGACCCTTCGGGCCACCTTCTCCCCCTTGGGGGGAAGGGAAGTTCCGGCGAACTCCCGACCGTCGCCATCAGCTTCTACCGCGCCCTCGTCCAGAGCGGTGAAACGGCCCCCATCGAAGCGCTCATCGAAGCGCTGGCGGCGGAAGGCCTGCGTCCTCTGCCGGTCTTCGCCTATAGCCTCAAGGACCCGGTATCGACCGGCATTCTCGAACGCATCTTAACAGAAGCGCCGCCTGACGTGGTGATCAACACGACGGGCTTTGCCGTCTCCGCGCCCGGCGCCGATCGCGCGGCAACGGTCCTAGAATCCAACGGCGCCGTCGTTCTCCAGGCGATTTTCTCCGCTTCGTCCAAGGAAGCATGGGCCTTGTCGTCCCAAGGTCTTTCCGCCCGCGATCTCGGCATGAACGTCGCGCTGCCCGAGGTCGATGGCCGCGTGCTGGCGCGCGCCGTTTCGTTCAAATCCGCCGCCCGCTACGACGCGGCCGTCGAAGCCAATATCGTCGCCAGCGAGCCGGATGCCGATCGTATGCGTTACACGGCGAAACTCGCCGCTAACTGGGCGTGTCTGCGAAGCAGGCAGGTTGCGGACCGCCGCATCGCGTTGGTGCTTGCGAATTATCCGAACCGCGACGGGCGCCTCGGCAACGGCGTCGGTCTCGATACGCCGGCCAGCACCATCGAGGTGCTGGAGGCGATGCGGGATGCGGGTTACACGGTTTCCGATTTCCCGGCCGATGGCGATGCGCTGATGCGGCACCTCGCCGACGGGCCGACCAACTCCGGACGCGATGGAAGGGTGATCCGCGAGACGCTTTCATTGAGCGGATACAAATTGTTCCTCGCGTCTCTTCCGAAAAAGGTTCAGAACGAAGTTACCGCCCGTTGGGGCGATCCGGCATCCGATCCGTATTTCACGGATGGCGGTTTCGCCCTGCCTTTCACGCGTTTCGGTAATGTCCTCATCGGCATTCAGCCTGCACGTGGCTACAACATCGACCCGAAGGAAAGCTACCATTCGCCGGACCTCGTGCCGCCGCATGGCTATCTTGCCTTTTATGCCTTTCTCCGTGAGAAGTTCGGCGCTGATGCCGTGATCCATATGGGCAAGCACGGCAATCTGGAATGGTTGCCGGGAAAGGCGCTGGCGCTGTCTGCGGAATGCTATCCCGAGGCAATCCTCGGCCCGCTCCCGCATCTCTATCCCTTCATCGTCAACGATCCGGGCGAGGGCACGCAGGCCAAGCGCCGCGCAAGCGCCGTCATTATCGACCACCTGACGCCGCCGCTGACGCGGGCCGAAAGCTACGGTCCTCTCAAGGACCTGGAAGCGCTGGTCGACGAATATTACGAAGCCTCCGGCAGCGATCCGCGACGAATCCGGCTGCTCAGCAAGCAGATCCTCGATCTCGTCGCCGACATCGGCCTCGACCAGGATGCCGGGATCGCTAAGGGCGAGACCGAGGATGAGGCGCTGAAGAAGCTCGACGCCTATCTCTGCGACCTCAAGGAAATGCAGATCCGCGACGGCCTGCACATCTTCGGCGTCGCGCCGGAAGGCCGGTTGCTGATTGATCTCACGGTGGCACTGGCGCGCGTCCCGCGTGGTTTGGGCGAGGGCGGGGATCAGAGTTTGCAGCGGGCGATTGCGGCGGATGCGTTTGCAGCGGAGGGGGATAAGCCCCACGCTCCACATTTCGATCCACTAGACTGCGATATGTCGGCGCCCTGGCTCGGTCCGCGGCCATCGCAGTTGGCAGAGACTTCCAACGCCCCCTGGCGCACCAGCGGCGACACTGTCGAGCGCATCGAACTGCTTGCCGCAAAGCTGGTTTCCGGCGAACTTCCATGCCCGCTGGACTGGGCCGCCACGCGCGCGGTGCTCTCCGAGATCGAAAACCGCCTGAAGCCCTCCATCCTCGCTTGCGGCAAGGCCGAAATCGCGGGCTTTCTGCGCGGTCTCGACGGCCGGTTCGTCGCGCCAGGCCCCTCCGGTGCGCCGACGCGCGGCCGGCCAGATGTGCTGCCGACGGGACGGAACTTTTATTCGGTCGACAGCCGCGCCGTCCCCACGCCTGCGGCCTACGAACTCGGCAAGAAATCGGCCGAATTGCTCGTTCGCCGCTACGCTCAGGATCACGGCGAATGGCCGGTCTCCTTCGGTCTGACGGCCTGGGGAACCTCGAATATGCGCACCGGCGGAGACGATATCGCCCAGGCGCTGGCGCTGATCGGCGTCAAGCCGCTCTGGGACATGACCTCGCGGCGCGTCACCGGCTACGAGATAATTCCGCCGGCGCTGCTGCGGCGCCCACGGGTCGACGTGACGCTGCGCGTCTCCGGCTTCTTCCGCGATGCCTTTCCGGAACAGATCGCCTTGTTCGACCGGGCAATCCGCGCCGTCGGCGCGCTGGATGAAGATGCCGCCGACAACCCGATTGCCGCTCGCATGCGCGGTGAGGCTGCGCGGCTCGCCGCAGCCGGGCTCGACGAGGCATCCGCGCAGAAGCGCGCCGGGTACCGCATCTTCGGCTCCAAACCCGGCGCCTATGGCGCGGGCCTGCAGGCTCTGATCGACGAAAAGGGATGGGAGCGTCGCGCCGACCTGGCGGAAGCCTATCTCGTCTGGGGCAGCTACGCCTATGGCGCGGCAGACGAAGGCAAGGCCGAACGCGGTGTCTTCGAGGAGCGCCTGCGCTCCATCCAGGCCGTGGTGCAGAACCAGGACAACCGTGAGCACGACCTGCTCGACAGCGACGACTACTACCAGTTCGAAGGCGGCATGGCGGCGGCCGCGGAGCAATTGGGTGGAACGCGTCCCGCGATCTACCACAACGATCACTCGCGGCCGGAAAAGCCGGTGATCCGCTCGCTGGAAGAGGAGATCGGCCGCGTCGTGCGCGGGCGTGCCGTCAATCCGAAGTGGATCGATGGCGTTATGCGCCATGGCTACAAGGGCGCTTTCGAGATCGTCGCGACCGTCGATTATCTCTTTGCCTTCGCGGCAACGACGGGGGTCGTCGGAGACCATCATTTCGAAGCCGTCTACCAGGCCTTCGTCGCCGATCCGAAAGTCCGCGATTTCATGGCGGAAAAGAACCCGGCGGCTTTAAGGGAAATGAAGGAGCGGCTGCTCGAAGCGATCGAGCGCAGGCTCTGGACGCCGCGCAGCAATTCGGCGCGCTTCGATCTCGCGCCGTCACGTCACGCAGAAACGGTATAAACCAGGGAAGAACAATGAGCGAAGAACCAGTGGAAACCGGCCAGAAGGACGATGCACGTCACGCCGAAAAGATGGCTAAAAAGAAGGCCGCGCGCGACAAGATCATGGCGACGAAGACGGACGAGAAGGGTCTGATCATCGTCCACACTGGAAAGGGCAAGGGCAAATCGTCCGCGGCCTTCGGCATGATCTTCCGCCATATCGCCCACCGCAAGCCGTCGGCCGTCGTGCAGTTCATCAAGGGCGCGATGTGGACCGGCGAGCGCGACCTGATCGAGAAGCATTTCTCCGACGTCTGCCAGTTCCACACAATGGGCGAGGGCTTCACCTGGGAAACACAGGACCGCGCCCGCGATATGGCCGCCGCCGCCGCTGCCTGGGAAAAGGCGAAGGAGTTGATCCGCGACGAGCGCAACTCCATGGTGCTGCTCGATGAGATCAACATCGCGCTCCGCTACGACTATCTCGACGTGAACGAGGTCATCGCATTTCTCAAGGCCGAAAAACCCCACATGACGCACGTCGTGCTGACCGGCCGGAACGCCAAGGACGAGTTGATCGAGATCGCCGACCTTGTCACGGAGATGGAACTGATCAAGCATCCGTTCCGCTCCGGCATCAAGGGACAGCCCGGCGTGGAGTTCTGACGGCGGGTCAATGACCCGGCAGGTAATCGACGGCCATTGCCAGGCTCCACAGGCGAAGAGGGTTCGTCGGATCGGACAGGAGCTTGATCGTGAACGCAATGCAGACCGTCACAAGCAGCGGCTTGATGAGCCTGGCGCCGGTGCGCATCGCAAGCCGTGAGCCAAACTGGGCGCCGAGGAACTGGCAGACACCCATCATGAGCCCGATCGTCCAGAGCGTTGCGCCGAAGGAGGCGAAGACGATGAGTGCGCCGATGTTCGAGCCGAGGTTCAGAAGCTTGGTATGCGCCGTTGCCTTCAGCATGCCGAAGCCTGCAAGCGTCACGAAGGACAGCATGAAGAAGGAGCCCGTGCCGGGGCCGAAAACGCCGTCGTAGAAGCCGATCAGCGGCACGAAGGTCATGCCGAAGACGAAGGGGGTGATACGGCGGTGCTTATCGAGGTCGTTGAGGTTCGGCTTGAAGGCGAAATAGAGCGCGATCGCGATAAGCAGCACCGGCATGATGGCGCGCAAGACATCGCCGGGCACGATCGTCGCAAGAGCCGCGCCGAGCGCTCCGCCCATCGCCGCCATCATGGCCATCGGCAGTTGTTTGCGAAGGTTCACATGGCCTTTCCGCGCATAGGCGATGGTGGCGGATGCTGCTCCGAAAACGGATTGCACCTTATTCGTGCCGAGTGCCTGGAGCGGTGGAATCCCGGCGATCAGCATCGCCGGGACGGTGATGAGCCCGCCGCCGCCCGCGATGGCATCAACGAAGCCGGCGAAGAAGCCAGCGAGGCAAAGGAGAAGAAGCAGATGGGGAGCGATATCGGACAAGGCGAACTCGAAGGCGCGATTGAAGTCCGCGCCATGTTGCATTTCCGGTCTCCGGCTGCAATGGCTGGCAGGACACGCATGCAGTCTTTCAAAACGGGCTAATGACCGAAATCACGTTCGATATTTCGCGCCGCCACGTCCTCGGCCTCGGTTGCGAGCGCGGCACGCCGGCCGATGAGGTCATGGCGCTTGCGGCCGAGGCGTTGCGGCTGGCCGGTCTGGCGCCCGGTGAACTCGCCGCCATCGCGTCGATCGACGGCCGGGCCGGGGAACCTGCTATTCTTGAAGCCGCCAGACACCTCAGCTTGCCGATGCTGTTTTTCAGCGCCGCACGCCTTGAGGAAGAGACGCCGCGCCTTAAGAATCCATCCGATATTGTCTTTGCCCGCATCGGCTGCCACGGCGTTGCTGAATCCGCTGCGCTTGCTGCTGCCGGCCAGGTGGCGGAGCTCGCGGTGCCCAAGATCAAATCCGCGCATGCAACCGCGGCGATCGCCCGCATGCGGTTGCAGAAAGAATAACGGGCGTTATGGTGCCCCATTTCGCTAGTCGTCCCTTGGACGGCAGCGGACAGCATAAAAAGGAAATCTCATGCACAAGGTCATTTATGACACGGACCCGGGCGTCGATGACGCCATGGCGCTCCTTTTCCTGCATCGTCATTCGGACATCGATCTGATCGGCATCACGACCATCTTCGGCAATGCCTCGATCAAAGCGACGACGCGCAACGCGCTGTTTCTGAAGCGCGAATGGAATATCCCGGCACCTGTTGCCAAGGGTGCTAGTATCACGATCGATCCTTCGCGCGAGGAAATTGGCTGGCCAACTTTGGTTCACGGCGACAACGGTCTCGGCAATATCGAAGTACCGGAAACGGTGGATCTGCCGCTTGATCCGCGTCCGGCCTACCGATTCATCATCGACACGGTGCGCGCCAATCCGGGGGAGGTGACGCTCGTTGCCGTCGGCCGCATGACGAACCTTGCGCTGGCGCTCAAGGACGATCCGGAAATCGCCAAGCTCGTGAAAGCCGTCGTCATCATGGGCGGCAATTTCTATGTGCCGGGCAATGTCTCCCCGGTCGCGGAAGCCAATATTCACGGCGATCCCGAAGCTGCCGATATCGTCTTGACCGCGCCGTGGGAGGTGACCGTCGTCGGCCTCGACGTGACCTCGATCACGACCATGAGCCGGAGCTATCTCGCCGCTGCCGCTGCAAAGGGCGACAAGGCCGTGAAGATGCTGAACGACCTCTCACAGTTCTACATCGATTTCTACACGCATGCGGTTGATGACGGCATGATGGTGCATGACAGCTGCGCCTGCGTCTATGTCGTGGCGCCGGAACTCTTCACGACCATCACCGGCTCCGTTCGGGTCGTCTGCGGCGGCATTGCCGACGGTCAGACGATCGTCAAGCCGGATGGCCGCCGTTTCCCGCCGGGAAAGTGGGACGGCCTGCCGAGCCAGATCGTCTGCACCGGCGTCGAATCAGAAAAGGTCAACGACCTCATTCGTGAGACGCTGCTGCGCGTCTGAGGAAATACGGACCGGCCGGCGGCTTCTGCCGGTCCGTTCTTGCCGAGTCTAATCAATGGGATGGCTCGGCGTCTTCAAAAATTGAGTATGATTAAATTCGACAACCTGCGATCGCGAGTTGTCCTCGCCGTTGACCTTGCCTGCAGCCGGGCATAGATCACCTGAATGATCGAAAACGCGTTCTCACATCTGCCGGCGCTGGAGCCGGGCAGCGTCTGGCTCGTCGGCGCCGGGCCGGGCGATCCTGGCCTCCTGACGCTGCTTGCCGCCAAGGCGATGGCGGAAGCCGATGTGATCGTCCACGATGCGCTGGTGGACGAGGAATGTCTGAAGCTCGCGCGGGATGACACCGTTCTCGAATATGCCGGCAAACGGGGCGGCAAGCCTTCCGCGAAGCAGCGGGACATCTCGCTTCGCCTGGTCGAACTCGCGCGCTCCGGCAAGCGCGTTCTCAGGCTGAAGGGCGGCGATCCCTTCGTTTTCGGCCGCGGTGGCGAAGAGGCACTTACGCTGGTCGAGCACAACATCCCGTTCCGCATCGTGCCGGGGATCACGGCCGGCATCGGCGGGCTTGCTTATGCGGGTATTCCGGTCACTCATCGCGACATCAACCATGCGGTCACGTTCCTCACCGGCCATGATTCTTCCGGCATCGTGCCGGATGCGATCAACTGGGAGGCGATCGGCCGCGGTTCGCCGGTGATCGTCATCTATATGGCGATGAAACATATCGCCCAGATCAGCACCAACCTGATCGCTGCGGGCCGCAAGGCGTCGGAGCCGGTCGCCTTCGTTTGCAATGCGGCAACCAGCGGACAGCAGGTTCTGGAAACGACGCTTGGCGAGGCACCGGCGGCCATCATAGCCTCGGGCCTTGAGCCGCCTGCGATTGTCGTCGTCGGCGAGGTCGTGAGACTGCGCGCGTCGCTCGATTGGTTGGGCGCGCTCGCAGGCCGCAGGCTTGAGCCCGATCCGTTTCGCCGCACGGAAGGAAAGGTGACGGCATGAGCGGATTGCTGATCGCTGCGCCGTCCTCCGGCTCCGGCAAGACCACGATCACACTCGGCCTGCTTCGGGCGCTTCGCAACCGTGGCGTCGCGATCGCTCCCGGAAAGGCGGGCCCGGATTATATCGACCCTGCCTTTCACGCCGCCGCCAGCGGCACGCCCTGCCTGAATTTCGATGCCTGGGCGATGCGGCCCGAGCTGATTTCCGCCAATGCCGCGCTGCACCGGTCGGGCGATCGCATTCTCGTCATCGAGGCGATGATGGGCCTCTTCGACGGTGCCGCCGATGGCAAGGGGACCGCGGCCGATCTCGCCGCTATGCTCCGTCTATCGGTCGTGCTCGTCGTCGACGCCTCGCGCATGTCGCATTCGGTTGCGCCGCTCGTCAGCGGCTTTGCGGGTTTTCGCGCCGATGTGCGGATCGCAGGCGTCATTCTCAACAAGGTGGGCAGCGAGCGACACGAGACGATGCTGCGCCAGGCCCTCGATGCCATCCGCATGCCGGTCATCGCGATCATCCGCAGCGACAAGACGCTGGCGCTTCCTGAGCGGCATCTCGGCCTCGTCCAGGCTGGCGAGCATCAGGGGCTGGAAGCCTTTATCGAGCACGCCGCCAAGGCAGTCTCGGCCGAATGCAATTTCGAATTTCTTCTGCGCATCGCGCGGCAAGGCCTCAACGTCCCCTCGGCGGCGAACATCCATCGGCTGGCGCCGCTCGGAAGCCGGATTGCCGTTGCCCGCGACATCGCCTTCGCCTTTTCCTACGAACATATGCTGCTCGGCTGGCGGCGGCGCGGGGCAACGATCTCCTTCTTCTCGCCGCTGGCCGACGAAGCACCCGCCGCCGATGCCGACGCGATCTACCTGCCGGGCGGCTATCCGGAACTGCATGCCGGAGAGATCGCAGGCGCGCAGAATTTCCGCCGGGGGATGATCGAGGCTGCGGGACGCGGCACGCGCATTTACGGCGAGTGCGGCGGCTACATGGTCCTTGGCGAAGGATTGATCGATGCCGGCGGCGCACGGCACGAGATGCTCGGCCTTCTGCCGCTCGTCACCAGCTATGAAGAGCGCAGCCGGCATCTCGGCTATCGCCGCGTTCAGCCCGTCGACGGGGCACTTTTTGATCATGCCATGACGGCCCATGAGTATCATTACTCCACTGTTGTTCGGGAAGGCGAGGCCGACCGGCTTTTCTGTGTGAGTGACGCGCTGGACATCGATCTCGGCAAGGCCGGCCTTCGCCGCGGCCAAATCGCTGGCTCCTACATGCATCTGATCGACCTTGCCGGAGCGACTGCATGAGCGCTCCGATCATGCATGGCGGCGGGATCACGGCCGCTGCCGCTGCCTTCGGCGGAAGGCCGGAGGATTGGCTTGATCTTTCGACCGGCATCAATCCAAGCCCGGCCGCGCTGCCGGACATCCCGGCGGAATCCTGGCATCGCCTGCCGGATGAGCATCTGGTGCAATCCGCCGTTGCCGCTGCCCGCGACTATTACCGCAGCGGCGACCTCCTGCCGCTGCCTGTTCCCGGCACGCAGTCCGTCATCCAGCTTCTGCCGCGGCTGGTCGAGCCCGGCAGGCGCATCGCGATCGTCTCGCCGACCTATGGCGAATACGAAAAGGCGTTCCGGTCGGCGGGCTTTGTCGTTGATGCGGTCAATGGGATCGGCGCTGTCGATGACCGGCATGCGCTTGCCGTCGTCGTCAGTCCGAACAATCCCGACGGCCGAAGCCATCGGCCGGACGAACTGGCCGCACTGCATGAACGGCTCAAAGGGCAGGGCGGTTATCTCATCGTCGACGAAGCCTTCGGCGATGCCGAGCCGAATTTGAGTCTCGTGCCGCTGGCATCCCGGCTTTCAAATCTCATCATCTTCCGTTCGTTCGGAAAATTCTTCGGGTTCGCAGGTCTACGGCTCGGCTTCGTTGTAGCGGCAAGCGATATCCGCGAGCGTTTCGAGGATTGGCTTGGTCCCTGGGCCGTGTCCGGCCCGGCGCTGTCGATTGCCGCGTCCTTGCTGCGGTCGGATAGCACTCCCATCATCCGCCGAATCGCCGAGCGCCAGGATGCCTTGCGGGGCGCGCTAAAAAGTGCCGGTTTGAAAATAGCTGGCGGTACGCCGCTCTTCGCGCTTGTCGAAGACAGCCGCGCCGGCGGCATTCATCTGCATCTCTGCCGCCACCATATTCTTGTCCGCAAGTTCGACTATGCGCCGGAATGGCTGCGTTTCGGCCTCGCGCCCGATTCTGCTGCAGACAAAAGGCTTGCGGCCGCTTTGGAAAGTTTTGACGGATGACGATCGACGAAAATCTCCTCGTGCTTTTGCTGGCACTCCTTTTGGACCGGATCGTCGGCGACCCGGATTGGCTGTGGTCGCGGCTGCCGCATCCCGTAGTCATTTTTGGAAAGGCGATTTCGCATTTCGACCGGCAGTTCAACCGCGAGACGCTGACGAAGGCCGAGCGGCGGCTGAACGGCACGGTGTCGATCACTGTCCTGCTCGCATTCAGCGCCGTCGCCGGACTCGTGCTGCACTGGTTCTTCGGCCTGTTCGGCTTTGTCGGCATTCTGCTCGAGGTTGTCTGCGTCGCGGTCTTCCTGGCGCAGAAGAGCCTAGCGGATCATGTCTCCGCGGTAGCAGAAGGCTTGCGCGGCGAGGGTATAGTCGGCGGACGCAGGGCCGTCTCCCGCATTGTCGGCCGCGATCCGGAAACACTGGACGAGCCGGGGGTCTGCCGCGCGGCGATCGAAAGCCTCGCCGAGAATTTCTCCGACGGCGTCGTTGCGCCGGCGCTCTGGTATGCCGTCCTCGGCCTGCCCGGCCTGTTCATCTACAAGATGCTGAATACCGCGGACTCGATGATCGGCCATAAGTCGGACAAGTATGTCGATTTCGGCTGGGCTTCTGCCCGCCTGGATGACTTGGCGAACTGGCCCGCTGCGCGTCTTACCATCCTGCTGATTGCCGCAGGCGCCTGGCTTCGGCGCGGTGCAAACGCCAGCCGTGAGGCCTTGCGGGTTGCGATCCGCGACGGCGGTCTGCATCGCTCGCCGAATTCCGGCCGGCCCGAGGCGGCGATGGCCGGTGCGCTCGATGTTCAACTGGCGGGCCCGCGCGTCTATTCCGGCATCGTCGTCAGCGAACCGATGATCAATGGCGCAGGCCGCGGCACCGCGACCGTCAAGGATGTCGAGGACGGCGTTGCGGTCTTCAATGCGAGCTGCATGATACTGGCGATCACGGTGTTTCTGGCATTCGCTGTTCTGCTCTGACGGCGGTTCCGCAAGGCCGCTTCGACTACCTGTTTGTGGAGCCGGCGGATGCTTCGGTGCCGCTGCCGGCCGCCGATTCTCAGGTGGGACGGCGAATGGCCCGCACTTTCCCGCTTCGTCCGCCGCCGCAGTAGAATTGATCGCTGCCGTTCGACTCGAGCCCTGAAATGCCCATTCCAGGCGGCATTTCGACGCTCTCCAGAACCTTGCCCGTTTCCGGATCGATATGCCTCACCTCGCTTTCGTCGGCTTCCCAGGTGGCGTGCCAGAGCTCGCCGTCGACCCAGGTGACGCCGGTGACGAAGCGGTTGGAATCGATGGTGCGAAGAATAGCGCCCGTTTGCGGATCGATCTGATGGATTTTCCGATCCCGGTACTGCCCCACCCAGAGCGTCCCCTCGGCCCAAGCAAGCCCGGAGTCGCCGCCGCCGGGTGCCGGTATCGTGGCGAGCACGCGGCCGGTCTTCGGGTCGATCTTCTGGATTCTATCCTCAGCGATCTGAAACAGGTGCTCGCCGTCGAAGGCCGTCCCTGCGTGCGCGGCAACATCAATGGAGCGCACCATCTCTCCACTCCCGGGGTCGAGGGCGTTCAGTTTGTCTCCGGAGGCAAACCAGACGTGCTGGCCATCGAAGGTGACGCCGGCCACGTCCTCGGCACCCGGAAAGGGTCCATATTCACGGAGGATTTCAGCTGCGGATCTTTTCATGATTCCACCCTGTCATTTCAGGTTTCAACTCAGGCCCTGACCTTAATTACCCGGCAGCGGACCGGGGAGTAACAAGATTGTCGGGAATCCCGGCACAGGCGGGGTCATCCAGCGGCGCGCCCGTCCGCGGCCATAAGACTGCACCTTGCCTGCTGCCGCAAGCTGCTCGAGCGCCCTTTGCACGGTGCGAGGACTTGCTCCAAGCGCAATGGCGAGTGCCGAGCTCGACCACGACTCGCCATCGGCGAGAAAGGCGAGCACCGCCGCATGCTGCTCTTCGACGGGCGGCGCCAGCACGACGATCTCGCGGGTATGACGCGGTGCCAGCGCGAAGCCTCGCTTCGTTGCCCTAACGTCTGCCAGCGCCCGAAGCTCAGCGCGCAGCCGGCCGATTTCCACCCTCAGCCGCGCGCGATGCGATTCATCGGCATGTTTTGCCCGGAACGCGCGAGCGAGAAGCGTGCCCCTCGACACGTCCCCGGGCCAGGCTTCGCTGAGCGCGCGGGCAAGCGCGAACAAGACCGGGCGCGTGGCGAGCGAGACCGCCACGCCTGCGTTCCACACGACGTGGCGGCACGCGTCCACGACGAGCGCCTCCGACGCCAGGAGCGTTTCGACCTCATCGAGCAGGAGGGGACGTTCCTCGCCACGCGAAATCAGGCGCGCCGCCGGCGTTATCAGGAGGAGGGACGCTCTTTCGACCTCCGCGCTCAGCGCCGGGATAGCCGCTTCGCGTGCGGCGTGTTCGGCACGAACGAGCGCGGCCCGCGCCGCCTTCGTCTGCAGGCGCCGGATCGCGATCCCCGCGGCTACCAACTCATGGGCGACCCTCGAAGCAGGCGGGAACGGCGTGGGATCGAGGCCTGCGAGAATGCGCTCAGCTTCGTCGAGGCGGCCGATCAGGAGCAGCCGCCGGACCTCGAGATTGCTGGCATGCGCGGCGTTGATATGGTCGCCGTGTGCTTCGAGTGTCGCCCGCGCGGCGTCGAGCGCCTTCGCCGGCCAGGTAAGGTCTCGCGAGACGAGTGCGATCTCGGCCTCGGCGACGACGCACCTCGCGCGGGCCGTAGCCTCTCTCGGACCGAAGGCGCGCGCCGCACTCTTGAGTAGAGCCTTGGCTCGGTCGAGATCGCCGAGCTGCGCCATCGCGATGCCTCTGAGCGCGAGCGCCGGCGCGTCGTCACGGAGGGCGACCCGCTTCAGTGCGCCGAGGGGATCGCCCGCCGCGAGGGCACGTGCCGCAGCAGTGATCAGCGAGTCCATCGGAATCCCGTCACACTTGTAACTCCCACCATGTCGATAACCGGCCCTAGTCTATTCACGACCAGCAAGCAACACGCCGCACCAAAAATGGACGGCGACAAACAACCAAAGGAGAAGAACGATGACGGCACACGTAACCGGAACACGCGAAGAGTGGTTGTCGGCACGGCTCGACCTGCTTGAGGATGAGAAGGAACTGACGCGGCGCAGCGACGCTTTGGCGCTGCGCCGTCAGGAATTGCCCCGGGTCCGGATCGACAAGGACTACCGGTTCGAAACCGGCGAAGGAAGCGCCTCGCTGGCGGACCTTTTCGGCGGGCGCTCGCAGCTTCTCGTCTACCACTTCATGTTCGGCCCCGACTATACGGCCGGATGCCCGTCATGCTCTTCGATCGCCGATGGGTTCAACGGCATCGTCGTCCATCTTGAGAACCACGACGTCGCCTTCTCGGCGGTCTCGCGCGCGCCGCTCGCAAAGCTGCAGGCGTTCAAGCAGCGGATGGGCTGGACCTTTCCCTGGGCGTCGTCGAACGGCGGCGACTTCAACCGTGACTTCAGCGTCTGGTTCACCGAGGAGGAACAGCGTGAGGGCAACATTGAATACAACTTCCGCCGTGAACCGCCGGCACCCGAGCCGCTCGCCGGAAAGACCGTTCAGGAATGGCAGTTGCGCGGCAGCGATGGGCCGGTCGCGCAGATCGCGGCCATGACCGGAACGGACGTTCCCACCTACACGCGCGACAGGCCTGGTCTCAGCACGTTCGTGCTCGAAGACGGCGTCGTCTACCATACCTATTCCAGTTATGCGCGCGGACTGGACGGCCTGTGGGGAATGTACCAGTGGCTCGACCGTGCGCCCAAGGGGCGCAACGAGCACGGCGTCTGGTGGCGCCACCACGACGAGTACGGCAAGCAAGTTCGCCGGGAGGTTCACAACCATGATTGCTGCTCAGCGTGAAACTGCGGGCGCCTCCGGCGGAAGCGGCAACCTGGCCGCCCTCGGTGCCGCCGATTGGCTATCCCTTGCGGCGGCCCCGACCTTCGCGGTCATGGCGCTGCTGACAGGGGTCTCCGGCGGTGCGGACATGATATGCTCTGCCGCAGCCGATGCGTCACCGCTGACCGGAATGGTCCCGATGTACTTGCTCATGAGCACCTTCCATTTGGCGCCGTGGCTGAAGCTGATCTCCAGCCGGCGAGGCGGTGCGCGCCGGTCTTGATCGGATGTTTGCCTCGCGGCAAGCATAGCCTCAAGTTCACGACGGAGTGGCGACGCCGGCATGATCGGTATTAAAGCAATCTGCGGCGCAATCAACTGGTGCCATTTGCTGCCGAATATCGCGGGCAAGGCTGCCGGATCGACGTTCCGGGCCTTGCCCGGACTGCTGTTTCGGCAACAGTTGTCCGTCAAATTTGAAAGCAGATTGTGCGAAAGCATTGGCTTTTGAAATGGATTTGCCTATGAGGGGGATAAATTCGTCATTCAAAGAGGTACAGTGCGTGACCGCTACATTCGATAAAGTTGCCGACATCATTGCAGAAACCAGCGAGATCGATCGCGAGACGATCACGCCGGAGAGCCATACGATCGACGACCTCGGTATCGACAGCCTCGATTTCCTCGATATCGTTTTCGCCATCGACAAGGAATTCGGCATCAAGATCCCGCTCGAAAAGTGGACGCAGGAAGTCAACGAGGGCAAGGTTTCCACCGAGGAATATTTCGTGCTGAAGAACCTCTGTGCCAAGATCGATGAGCTTCGCGCCGCCAAGGCCTGAGCGACACAGCTATCTTTTTTTCTCCGCCCTGCCTCTGCGAACTGTAGCGGCCGGGCGGTTTTGTTCCTAACTAGGCGTATCCGGCGCTCTCTTCCCTGCCGGGCTGGAGGATCCGATGCTGCTGGAATATTTCCAGATGATTGACCGCGTGGAAGCGGTCGACCTCGAAAAGGGTGTGCTCAAGGCGCGTTCCGTCGTGCCGGCGAAAAGCCCCGTCTTCGAAGGCCATTTTCCGGGGATGCCGCTCGTTCCGGGCGTGCTTCTCATCGAAACCATGGCGCAGGCTTCCGGCATGCTGGTGCTGGCCGCGACCGATTTTGCCGCGATGCCATTCCTGATGTCGGTCGACGGCGCCAAAATGCGCACCTTTGTCGAACCCGAGGCAGTTCTCGACATCGAGGCGTTTCTGGAGCATGACGGGTCCGGTTTTGCCGTGACCAGGGCAAAGATCACGAGCGGCGGCAAGAAGGTCTGCGATGCGCAATTGAAGCTGCGCACCATGCCTTTCAGCGAGGTTCCGCTCGGCGATATCGTGAAGAAGCGTGCGGGCGAGGTTGGTTTGATGGATGCGATCGCCGCGCAGGGAGTAAAGGGATGAGCAAGGCTCAAAATGATGTCGTCATCACCGGCGTCGGTATCGTCACCTGTCAGGGCGTCGGCAAGGATGCGCATGTCGCGCTTTTGACGGCAGGCCGGGCGCCGGAGCCGATCGTCGAGACGGAGAAGTTCAAGCCCTATCCGGTGCATCCGCTGCCGGAAATCGACTGGTCGCAGCAGATCGCCAAGCGTGGCGATCAGCGCCAGATGGAGAACTGGCAGCGCATCGGCGTCTTTGCCGCCGGCCTGGCGCTCGATGACGCGGGCTTCAAGGAGAATGCGGAAGCCTGCGGCACGATGGACATGATCGTGGCGGCCGGTGGCGGCGAGCGTGACATCAATGTCGATACGCTGATCGTCGACGAAGGCCTGAAGCGCAATGATCGCGAGCTCTTGCTCAATGAGAAGCTGACCACGGAACTGCGCCCGACGCTCTTCCTGGCGCAGCTTTCCAACCTGCTCGCCGGCAATATCTCGATCGTCCACAAGGTCACCGGCTCCTCGCGCACCTTCATGGGCGAGGAGGCTGCCGGCATCTCCGCCGTCGAAACCGCGTTCCACCGGATCAAGTCGGGTGAATCCTCGCACGCACTCGTCGGCGGCGCCTTTGCCGCCGAGCGGCAGGACATGATCCTGCTGCCCGAAGCGATCGGCGCCCACCTACGAGGTAAATGGGCGCCGCTTTGGTCGCGCAAGGATAGCGAAGGCGGCGGCATGATCCTCGGTACGGCCGGGTCGTTTCTCATTCTGGAATCGCGTGAGCATGCGCAGGCGCGAGGCGCGCATATCTACGCGACGATCGATTCCATCGAAGGCGACCGCGGCAGTCGGAACGCCGGTAACCTCGAGGCCCGTCTCGAGCGCCTGCTACAGCCGGCCAAGACGCTTGCGCCGGAAACGACTGCGATCTTCTCGGGCTCGACCGGTATGCATGACCTGGCAGAGCGCGAGAAGGTTGTCCTGGAGCATCAGCTTCCGGGTGCGGCCGTCCGCGGCTTCAGCGGCGTGTCCGGCCATGCCATCGAAGCGCAGTTTACCCTTGGCCTTGCCTTTGCGGCACTCGCCGTCGACAGCAAGGCGAAGGTGCCGCCTTTCGACGCTGCCCATGAAAAGCCGATGAGTGCTGGTACCACGGCCGCAGTCGTGACCACGATCGGCCACCAGCGCGGCGAGGGTGTCGCCGTTCTTTCCGCGGATGCGTGAGGAGTGATCATATGACAGAAGCGACTTACAAGGATCATCTCGGCCGGCCGATCGTCGCGGTCACGGGTATGGGCATCATCACCTCGCTCGGCCAGGGTCTCAAGGACAACTGGGCCGCGCTGACCTCCGGCACCTCCGGGATCCACGGCATCACGCGCTTTCCGACCGACGGACTCTCGACCCGCATCGCCGGCACTGTCGATTTCATCGACATCCCGGTGCCGAACGCCGTCGAGCGCTCCTATGCCTTTGCGCGCGAAACGACGATCGAAGCGCTCACCGATGCCGGCATCTCCGGCGATTTCAACGGTCCGCTCTTCCTTGCTGCGCCGCCGATCGAGCCGGAATGGAGCGCCCGCTTCGATCTCGCCGACCGCTCGCCGCCGTCCGGTCATCCGGGTGACGCCTACGAGCGGTTCCTCGCCGCGATGCGCCAGCGGACGGATGCGGCCTTCCATGAAGCGGCATTGTTCGGCGCGATCTCCGAGCGTCTGGCCGACCGTTTCGGTACGCGCGGGCTGCCGGTCACGCTGTCGACCGCCTGCGCCTCGGGCGCGACGGCGATCCAGCTCGGCATCGAGGCGATCCGTCAGGGCCGGACCGATCGTGCCCTTGCTGTTGCCACCGACGGTTCGCTGAGCGCTGAAGCACTCATCCGCTTCTCGCTGCTGTCCGCGTTGTCGACGCAGAACGATCCGCCGACCAAGGCTTCCAAGCCCTTCAGCAAGGATCGCGACGGTTTCGTCATCGCCGAAGGTGCAGCAACGCTGGTCCTCGAATCGCTGGAAGCGGCAGTCGCGCGCGGCGCCAAGGTGCTCGGGATCATGAAGGGCGCCGGCGAAAAAGCCGATTCCTTCCACCGCACCCGTTCGTCGCCCGACGGCGGCCCGGCGATCGCGACGATCCGTGCAGCACTTGCCGATGCGGGCATCGACGCAAGCGGCATCGGCTACATCAACGCGCATGGCACGTCGACGCCGGAAAACGACAAGATGGAGTACGGCTCCATGCTTGCCGTCTTCGGCGAGCGGATGGCCTCCATTCCGCTGTCGTCCAACAAGTCGATGATCGGCCATACGCTGACGGCGGCCGGCGCGGTCGAAGCGGTGTTCTCGCTGCAGACCATGCTCACAGGCACGCTGCCACCGACGATCAACTACAACAACCCGGATCCGACGATCGTTCTCGATGTCGTGCCCAACAAGAAGCGCGAACAGCAGGTTTCAGCCGTGCTTTCGAACTCTTTCGGCTTCGGCGGGCAGAACGCCAGCCTTGTCATGGCGCTCGAACCGGCTTAAGCGGTTGCCGACAAAACAAGAGAGATAAACCGCCTTCAAGGCGAGAGGTTTTCGTATGCGCGCTTTGCAATTGGTCGACGACCGTAAGCTTGAGATCACCGACCTGCCGGAACCGGATGCTCCGGCTGCCGGCGAGGTGACGCTGCGCGTCAAGGCAGTCGCCCTCAACCATATTGATGTCTGGGGCTGGCGCGGCATGGCATTTGCAAAGCGCAAGATGCCGCTCGTCATCGGAGCGGAGGCTTCAGGCGTCGTGGAGGCCATTGGTCCTGGTGTTGCGAATGTCCTGCCCGGCCAGCTCGTTGCGATCTACGGCGCGCGCACCTGCGGCCTCTGCCGTCCGTGCCGCGAAGGCCGCGACAATCTCTGCGAACACGTCTCGGGCGTTCACGGTTTCCATCTCGACGGTTTCGCGCAAGAGAAGGTGAACCTTCCTGCCCGCCTGCTCGTTCCGGCCCCTCCCGGCGTCGATGCCATAGGCGCGGCTCTGGCGCCTGTCACCTTCGGCACGGTCGAGCATATGCTTTTCGACAATGCCAAGCTCGAACCCGGTGAGACGATTCTTGTCCATGCCGGCGGTTCAGGCATCGGCACGGCTGCCATCCAGCTCGCTAAGAAGATCGGCTGCACAGTCATCACCACGGTCGGCTCGGACGACAAGATCGAGAGGGCGAAGGCACTCGGCGCCGATCACGTCATCAACTACCGCACCGATCGCTTCGAGGGCGTCGTGCGCAAGCTCACGAAAAAGAAGGGCGTTGATGTCGTCTTCGAACACGTGGGCAAGGATACCTGGGCCGGCTCGATGCTGTGCATGAAGCGCGGCGGCCGCCTCGTCACCTGCGGCTCGACGTCGGGCGTTTCCACCGACATGAACCTGATGATGCTCTTCCAGCAGCAGCTGAAGCTGCTCGGCTCCTTCGGCTGCCGCATGGAGAACATGGCAAACGCCATGCAGAAGATGGGCCGCGGCCTCGTTCATCCGGTCATCGATACCGAAGTCGGCTTCGACGATATCGACCGCGCGCTTGAGCGGATGGAATCCCGGCAGATCTTCGGCAAGATCATCCTGAAGATGGACTGAACCGGTGAAGCTCTTCCTCACCCGGATCGTTCTGAAGCTCGAGCATTTCCGCCAATGGCTGATCGCTCAGGCTGCCTTCGGCTTCATGAATTTCCTGAAGCTGTTTCCGGCTGACGGTGCGATCCGGTTTGCTGATTGGCTGACCCGCAAGATCGGTCCGTACACGCCGCGTCACAAGCTGATGCTCTACAATCTGAAAAACGCCTTTCCCGAAAAGAGCGATGCGGAAATAGAAGAGATCGCCTTCGCAAGCTGGGGCAACATGGGCAGGCTCGCCGCCGAATACGTCTTTCTCGACCGGCTGTTCGATTTCGATCCGGAAAGAACCGAGCCAGGCAGGGTGGAGGTCTCGGGCATCCCGATCTTCCTCGACCTGCGGGACAATCCCCGGCCGTTCATCGTCTTTACGGCGCATACCGGCAATTTCGAACTTCTGCCCGTTGGCGGCGCTGCCTTCGGCCTGCGTGTGACGGTTCTCTTCCGTCCGCCGAACAATCCTTATGTCGCCCAGAAGGTCTTTGATTTCCGCAGCGCCCGCATGGGCAAGCTCGTGCCGTCGCATGCAGGCTCATCCTTTGCCCTGGCGCGTCAGCTCGAAGCCGGGCAGGGCGTTGGCGTACTCGTCGACCAGAAGTTCCGCAAGGGCCTGAAGACCACCTTCTTCGGCCTGGACGTGAAAACGAACCCCTTGTTGCCGAAACTCGTCCGTCAGTTCAACTGCGAGGTTTATCCTGCGCGCTGCATCCGGCTTCCCGGCAATCGCTACCGGCTGGAGATCGAGCCGAAGCTGGACATGCCGCGTGACGAAAAGGGCAATCTCGACGTGACGGCGACTGCGCAGTTGCTGAATGACAAGGTCGAAAGCTGGGTGCGGGAATATCCAGCCCAATGGCTCTGGTACCACGACCGCTGGAAGATAAAGCACGAATTGTTGAAGTGAAGAGACGCCAGCCTCTCATATCTTATCTACTAAAACCCATGTGTCGTTCGCGTTGAATGTGAACGCTGTTCATGTTACCCATCGCTACTAGGGCGAGTAGCGGAATTCATATTAATGTCGTCTGCGTTGAATTCCGTAAAAGCGGGGAAAATATGAATCCCTCTGAAGAATGAGGGACATGGAGGCGCCTTGCTCGAACTTTTGCAGGCTTTTTCGTTACGCTGCTCGCAGATCGACGAGGCGATTCGTCTCGGGGATGATGTGCGTGTTGCAACCCTTGACGGTGGAATCGATCGTTTGGTCCAGGCAATTGTGGGCCACGAGGCAGTCAACCTGATGGAGATGTACATGCAGCTTCAGTTTGTCGGCTATCTGCTGCAGCAGGAAGCAGACGATGCGGCCAGCGTCAGCCATTACGCAGCTGTTCTCACATCTCTTTTGGAGCGTTACTTCGGTGCGTCGCCGCGTCCGGAGTTTGCGCCACCCCCGGAATGGCCGCTGCCTGCGCCGAAGGCCTATGTGCCCAATGTCGACAACGGCAATTTTTTGAATTCGGCGATCTTGGAGACCTTGCCGGATCGCGTCGCTGTGCTCACGCGCGACTACCGCTATCTTTATTCCAATCCGGTGAACTGTGCATATCTCGGACGAAAGCCGATCGAGATGATCGGCCGCCATGTGATGGAGTTCATCGGCGAGGAACTGTTCGTGACGCAGGCGAAGGCCAATTTCGATGCCTGTTTTGCGGGGCAGCATGTCGAATACAACTACGCCCAGCGCGGAGAAACCAAGGCCACGCGTTGCCGCATGTCGCCGTTGCGCGACCTGTCCGGGCAGGTTCTGGGCGCGCTCGTCGTTCTGGAAGCTGCCGATGCCGGCGCGATTTCGACGATTGCGGCTTAGTCGCAAAAAATCTGGCGTTTGTTGCCCCCGAGCTGGAATACCGGTTCGATGCACCTCAGATGTCTGCATCCTACGCTTGCTGATCCGCGCCCAGATTCGCTATTACTATTGGAATTCGCGTCCGATTTGGAGCTTCCCCATGGCCGAGGTTCTACTGTTCCATCACGCACAGGGGCTGACCGCCGGTGTGCGTGCGTTCGCTGACGACTTGCGGATCGCCGGGCACACGGTGCACACGCCGGACCTGTTTGACGGACGCACCTTCCGAAACATCGACGAGGGCGTCGCATACATCGGCGAGATCGGGTTCGACGACATGCGGGAGAAAGGCGTCCGCGTCGCGGACGAACTGCCCCCCGAGCTCGTATACGCAGGGTTCTCATTCGGCGTGCTGCCGGCGCAGAAGCTCGCGCAGTCACGGCCCGGAGCCCGCGGAGCCCTGCTCTTATATTCCTGCCTCCCGATTAGCGGCGAGTGGGCCTTCGGACCCTGGCCGGATGGCGTCCCGGTCCAAATTCATGGCATGGACAATGACCCGATCTTCGTCGGCGAAGGCGACATCGACGCCGCCCGCGAGATCGTGGAGAAGGTGGCCGATGCTGAGCTTTTCCTGTACGATGGCGACCAGCACTACTTTGCCGACAGCTCGCTGCCGTCGTACGATGCGGATGCCACTGCGCTGCTTACCCGACGGGTGATTGAGTTCTTGAACCGTGTCTAACCCGTACTGGCGAGGGCTTGGCTGAGGCGCAACCGGAAGCGTTGTACCAAGCGCCGGATTTTCAGTGCTGGCTTCTTACCCTAAGACTTGCTCCACACGGCCAACTCATAGCCGTCCTTATCGAGGAAATGAAAGCGCCGCCCGCCCGGAAAGTCGGCGATCGGCTTTGCGATCGTGCCTCCGGCACGTTCGACCTTGTCCAGGGCTTCCTCGAGTTTGTCGGCGTAAAGGATCACAAGCGGACCGCCACCGGGGCGCGGTGGTTGGATATTGGTGAAGCCGCCCGCCAGGCGGCCGTCGTTGAATTCGCAATAGCTGGAGCCGTAGTCGGTGAAACTCCAACCGAATGCACTGCCGTAGAAGTCCTTAGCCGCCTCTATGTCGGCGACGGTGAATTCGATGTAGTCGATCTTCAGGTCGTTTGCGCTCTTTTCCATCGGTTATTTCTCCATCAGTGATTTCAAGGCGCCGAGATCCCTCTGCACATGGGCCGCATCCTCTGCGAACTGCTCGTCCGTCATGCCCGGCCGTTTCAACAGCGTGAACATTACCTCACAACCGTTGCCGTTCGGCACGATCCGCAGCGCGTTGTAAACCCGCAGTCCACTTTCGATCGTGACCGTATGGTCGATGACGCCGAACTCGTTGTGCGGAACGAAGCTCACGCGCACGGTTCCGAGAGGGCCGTACGCGACCCAGTCGCTTCCTTCCGGTTCGAGGCCGGAGGCCAGCCCCGAGGCCCAGAGCGGCATATTCTCCGGCTTGCCGGCAAAGTCGTAGACGTCCTTCCAGTGCTGGCTGATCGAGCAGTGGACGATTTTGGCGGGCAGGGTGCTCATCGGATTTTCCTCAGTGTCTCCGCAGACGATAATAGCAGACAGGAACGCGGCGTTGAAGGAAACGGCCGTTGTGCTTTCGAACTGCGCGCTAACGAACTGATTGGCGCCCTCCCAGACTTGCCGTTTTACCCGGAGAATGCCACAACACCGGTCCAAAATGACTCATCGGAGGTGTATCGTGGAAAAGGCAGAAATCGGGCTGATCGGCCTTGCCGTCATGGGTTCCAACCTGGCGCTCAACATCGCGGAAAAAGGCAACAAGATCGCAGTCTTCAACCGCACTCCCGAAAAGACAGACGAGTTCTACGAAAGCGCCGGTGATCTCAAGAAGCAGATCATTCCCTGCAAGACCATCGAGGAATTCGTCGATGCGATCCGCCCGCCGCGCCCGATCATCATCATGATCAAGGCCGGCGACGCCGTCGACCAGCAGATGGAAGCGCTTCGCCCCCATCTTTCCAAGGGCGACATCATGATCGACGCCGGTAACGCCAATTTCCGCGATACCATCGCCCGGTTCGACCGCCTCAAGGATACGGACCTCACCTTCATCGGCATGGGTGTTTCCGGCGGAGAGGAAGGCGCCCGCCACGGCCCGTCGATCATGGTCGGCGGCACCGAGGATTCTTGGAAGCGCGTCGAAAAGGTGCTGACCTCGATCGCCGCCAAGTACAACGGCGATCCCTGCGTCGCCTGGCTAGGCAATGACGGCGCCGGCCACTTCGTCAAGACAATCCACAACGGTATCGAATATGCCGACATGCAGATGATCGCCGAAATCTACGGCATCCTGCGCGACGGCTTGGGTAAGAGCGCCGGCGAGATCAGCAAGATCTTCGGCGAATGGAACAAGGGCCGCCTGAACTCCTATCTCATCGAGATTTCCGAAAAGGTGCTGGCCGCGGCCGATCCCGTGTCGGGCGGCCCGATGGTCGACATGATCCTCGACAAGGCTGGCCAGAAGGGCACCGGCAAGTGGTCTGCGATCGAAGCGCAGAACATGGGCATTCCGGCGACCGCCATCGAGGCTGCCGTTGCGGCCCGCAGCATTTCGTCGATGAAAGACCAGCGTGAAGCCGCCGAGAGTATCTTCGGCAGGCCGAAATACGAGTTCCCGATCGCTTACGGTCTGGACCTCGACAAGGACCTTGAACTGGCGCTCTTTGCCGCCAAGATCGGCGCCTATGCGCAGGGCTTTGCGGTGATGGCCGAAGCTTCCCGCGAGTTCAATTGGTCGCTGCCGATGCCGGTGATCGCCAAGATCTGGCGCGCCGGCTGCATCATCCGCTCGCAGTTCCTGGACGAGATCACCTCGGCCTTCACCAAGGCCCCGGATGCCGCGAACCTCGTCGTCGCGCCGGCCTTCTCGGAAATGGTCAAGGAGTCGATCCCGTCGCTCCGCCGCGTCGTTGCGGCAGCCTTGCAGGCAGGTCTGCCGGTCCCGGCGCTCACCTCGGCGCTCACCTATTTCGACGCCTACCGCCAGGGCCGCGGCACCGCAAACCTCATCCAGGCGCAGCGCGACTTCTTCGGCGCCCACGGCTTCGACCGCCTCGACGGCAAGGATTTCCACCATGGCCCCTGGGGAAGCGGTGCGGCGACGTTCTGAGGCGGAATATACTCGCTCACGCTGAAGCCGGACGCAGAACTCCAAATTCTGTCCGGCCTCAGCGGCGAAAATGCTCTTTGAATTACAGAGGGTCACCCTGAGCGAATATGACATCTCGCAGGATTTCATTTAGGCGTTCAGGCCTCTCCAGCAGCACGTAATGCCCGCAATCCGGAAATAGTCAGTAAGCTGCCTTTGTGGGCGGAGTTGCTTGTGCGGCGCTCACTTTAAGACCAGGTGCGATGCCCTCTGCACCTGAAATGATCATAACAGGCGCATAAAACATCGAGAGAGCGGTTGCGAACCGTAGTGAGGCATGCGCAGCCTATCTGCGGTCATTCGGCCAGACCGGTTTGCTGATGCTTTGCAGCAGTTCCGGCTCGATGCCGTCGATGCGGGCGATGACGGCCTTGGCCAGTTCGCGGCCGGCGTGGCGAACGTCTTCATTGGCGGTGATGATCTCCGGCCTGATCCAGTTCAAGATCGGCGCTGACTGCTTGGAGACCATATCGACATCGTAGCCGACGCGCTTACTCGCCGCCTCGATGCCGGCGTTGACGGCAATGGCCGCACTTCCGGCCGAACAGACAATCCCGTCGGGTGGGTTAAGCGAGCGCATCATCGTTTCGACTGCGTTCTTGACCTCTTCCAACGGCGTATCGGTGTTGACGCGCAGGGGAACTTCCTCCGCGCCATAGTCGTGAAGACCCGTCTGGAAGCCGATTCTCGTATGAGCATAGTAGGTGAGCTTGCTCGCCGGCTGGAGCAGGGCGATGCGCCGGCGGCCGCGCTCGACGAGCCTCTTCACCGCCTCGTGCGCGAAGGCTTCGTTGTCGAAATCATGATAGGGGTGAACCAGCCCGGCATCCGTCCGGCCGTGGGTCGCGAAGGGCATGTTCTGTTCGGCGAGCAACCGAACGCGCGGATCGTCGGGCTCGATGCGGGAAATTATGACGCCGTCGGCAGAGCCTGTATCGAGAATATAGCGCACCGGCGCCATCGGGTCGTTGCTGTGCGAGTGGGGCGTCACCACGATGTGGTAGGGCGTGCCGGTCAGCACTTCGGAGATGCCGAAGACCATCTGGCTTGAGAAACCCATGATCTCTTCATCGATGGAAAGGACGAGCGCGATGACGTTGGTCTTGCCGGTTCTGAGGCGCACGCCGGCGCGGTTCGGCTGGTAACCGAGCTGGCGCGCCACCATGCGCACGCGCTCCTTGGTCTCCGCGCCAATATCCGGTGCGTCCTTGAGGGCCCGCGAAACGGTGGTAATACCTAGGCCCGTCATGAAGGCGATCGTCTTCAGCGTCGGCCGCTCGCGCTGGATAGCGGCTGCCGCTCCTCCCGAATTTCCCTTGTTTTCCATCCCTTTAGGTCACCTTCGCGCGATTTTGGTCCGCTTATAGAATGTTTTTCGCAGCGCCGTAAGCACATGTCCCGCTGAAAAACGCTCCTCCCTGAACAATGAAATCTGTAACGATACAGTAGAAATGTCGAGCACTTTTTATGACGTTCGCTCCATGGCTAGACGCTTAGGTTGAATCGCGGATTCACGCTCAGATTTTTTGCAGTTGCGAAGACGATCCCTTCAGATGGCATGCGCCACAATTAAAAATATGATTAAATCTCAATATGATACTCCGTTATTCACCATGCGATCTTGAATGCCCAACTTAACACCATGATCGCGGAATTTGTGGAACAAGAACAGGCAATGGTAGCAATAGCGAGTTTCACAGAGAATTTTGCCGGCGGGCAGTTGCGCCAAAATGTCGATTGCACTAAGTTTTTCCGGCAACGTTTCAGTGAGGGAGGAAAACTCATGAATTTTCGTTCGATGGCGGCCGTACTTGCCGCTTCCGTCGTGTTGCCGCTAGGTGCGGCCAGTGCGACCGATCTCGAAGTCACCCATTGGTGGACATCCGGCGGTGAAGCTGCTGCCGTGGGCGAACTCGCAAAGGCATTCGATACGACGGGCAATAAGTGGGTGGATGGCGCCATTGCCGGTTCGGGCAGCACCGCTCGTCCTATCATGATCAGCCGCATTACCGGTGGTGATCCCATGGGCGCCACTCAGTTCAACCATGGCCGTCAGGCGGAGGAGCTAGTCCAGGAAGGCCTGATGCGCGATCTCACGGCGGTTGCCGAAAAGGGCAAGTGGAAGGACGTCATCCGGCCGCTAAGCCTACTCGATTCCTGCACGATCGACGGCAAGATCTATTGCGCGCCGATCAATATCCATTCGTGGCAGTGGCTGTGGCTTTCGAACGAGGCCTTCGAAAAGGCGGGTGCCCCGGTACCGAAGAACTGGAACGAATTTGTCGCTGCGGCGCCGGCGCTGCAGAAGGCCGGAATCCAGCCTCTGGCGCTCGGCGGACAGCCTTGGCAGGCAAATGGCCTGTTCGATGTGTTGATCATCTCGCTTGGCGGCAAGGACCTGTACGAGAAGGTCTACAAGGACAAGGACGCGGAAGTGGCTGCGGGGCCTGAAATGGCGAAGATATTCGCGGCTGCCGCACAGGCCCGCGACATGGCAAAGGGCAGTAATGTCCAGGATTGGAACCAGGCCACCAACATGGTTATCACCGGCAAGGCCGGCGGCCAGATCATGGGCGACTGGGCCCAAGGCGAGTTTCAGGTTGCCGGGAAGAAGGCCGGTACGGATTATACCTGCCTACCGGGTCTCGGCCTGAACGAGTTTCTGACCACCGGCGGCGACGCCTTTTACTTCCCGCTCCAGAAGGACGATGCAAAGTCCGAGGCGCAGGACATTCTCGCCGCGACCATTGTCGACCCGAAGACGCAAGTTGCGTTCAATCTGAAGAAGGGCTCTTTGCCTATTCGCGGCGACGTTGACCTCGCAGCTGCCAACGACTGCATGAAGAAGGGGCTCGACATTCTCGCGAAGGGCAGTGTCATAACCAGCACCGACCAGTTGGTTTCCGCCGATACGACCAAGCAGAAGGAGGACCTGATGTCCGAATTCTTCGCCAATGCGTCGATTACGCCGGAAGCTGCGCAGAAGCGCTTCGCGGATATCATCGGCTCGGCTGACTGATTCCCTCCCGGATGCCTCGTTCCGGCCCCACAGCGTAGGGGCCGGACGAGGATTTGTTTTCAAGAAATGGTTCATTCCTGAAGAGGAGAGATCATGGCGGCGCATGCCCCGACCGGCCGACCCAGCCAGCTCTTCCGCAACCTCAATGCGAAGATCGCTTCCATTCCGATGATGCTCGTCGCCTTGGTCATTTTCCTCGGCGGCACCCTGTGGACGGTGTTTTATTCCTTCACCAATTCAAGGCTGCTCCCGCGTCTCAATTTCGTCGGCCTTGACCAATACGAGCGGTTATGGGCCTCGTCGCGCTGGATGATCTCGATCCAGAACCTCGCGATCTACGGCATCCTGTCGCTGATCTTCAGCCTGGTCATCGGCTTTATACTGGCGGCGCTGATGGATCAGAAGATCCGGTTCGAGAACGCCTTCCGGACGATCTTCCTCTATCCCTTCGCTCTTTCCTTCATCGTCACGGGGCTCGTGTGGCAATGGATGCTCAACCCCGAATTCGGCATTCAATCTGTCATTCGATCGCTCGGTTGGACCTCGTTCGCCTTCGACCCGCTCTATGATCCCGATATCGTCATCTATGGCATCCTGATCGCCGCTCTCTGGCAGGGCACGGGCCTCGTCATGTGCCTGATGCTGGCGGGTCTGCGCGGCATAGACGAGGACATCTGGAAGGCGACGCGCGTGGACGGCATCCCGATGTGGAAGACCTACCTTCTCATCATCATTCCCATGATGCGCCCGGTGTTCATCACCACGCTCGTCATCATCGCGAGCGGCATCGTCAAGGTCTACGACCTCGTCGTCGCCCAGACCAGCGGCGGCCCCGGCAACGCGTCGGAGGTGCCGGCAAAATACGTCTACGATTACATGTTCCAGGCCCAGAACCTCGGCCAGGGTTTTGCCGCCTCGACCATGATGCTGCTGACGGTCGCCATCATCGTCGTTCCGTGGGCCTACCTCGAGTTCGGAGGACGCAAGCGTGGCTAATATCAGCACCCTCAACACCGCTGCCGCAGGCTTTGATGCGGTTTCTTCGCAGCTCGCCAGCGGTCCCAGCGGCCGCAAGCCTCGCCGCATCTTTTCGCCGCGCAACATCATGCTTTATGGTGCGCTGGCCGTTGCGGCGCTCTACTACCTCCTGCCGCTTTACGTCATGGTCGTTACATCGCTCAAGGGCATGCCCGAAATCCGTCTCGGCAACATCTTCTCGCCGCCGATGGAAATCACCTTTGAGCCCTGGGTGAAAGCCTGGGCGCAGGCTTGCACCGGGCTGAATTGCGATGGTCTTTCCCGCGGGTTCTGGAACTCCGTGCGCATCCTGGTGCCCTCCGTCGTCGTTTCGATCGCGATTGCCTCGGTCAGCGGTTACGCGCTCGCCAACTGGCGGTTCAAGGGAGCGGAACTGTTCTTCTCGATCCTCATCATCGGCGCCTTCATTCCCTATCAGGTGATGATCTATCCGATCGTCATCGTGCTCAGGGAATTGGGGATTTACGGCACGCTCACCGGGCTCGTCATCGTCCACACGATCTTCGGCATGCCGATCCTGACGCTGCTCTTCCGGAATTATTTCGCTTCGCTTCCGGTGGAACTGTTCAAGGCGGCTCGTATCGACGGGGCAGGGTTCTGGCAGATCTATTTCCGGATCATGCTTCCCATGTCTCTGCCGATCTTCGTGGTCGCGATGATCCTGCAGGTCACCGGCATCTGGAACGACTTCCTGTTCGGTGTCGTCTTCACACGGCCGGATACCTATCCGATGACCGTGCAGCTCAACAATATCGTCAATTCGGTTCAGGGCGTGAAGGAATACAACGTCAATATGGCGGCAACGCTGCTGACGGGCGCAGTTCCGCTCATCGTCTATTTCCTGTCCGGTCGGCTTTTCGTTCGCGGTATCGCCGCCGGCGCAGTCAAAGGGTAAGCCTGATGCACAACACGGTTTCCATCGACAAACAGAATAGCGTTTCCATTCGCGATCTGTCGCTTTCTTTCGGATCGGTAACGGTGCTGGAGAACCTCAATCTCGACATCCACGATGGCGAATTCCTGGTCCTGCTCGGCTCGTCCGGCTGCGGCAAGTCCACGCTGCTCAACTGCATTGCAGGGCTTCTTGAACCCACCGAAGGCCAAATTTTCATCAAGGATAAGAATGTCACTTGGGAGGAGCCCAAGGACCGCGGCATCGGCATGGTGTTTCAGTCCTATGCGCTCTATCCGCAGATGAGCGTCGAGAAGAACCTCTCCTTTGGTCTTCGCGTCGCAAAGGTGCCGCAGGCCGAGATCGACAAGCGCGTGGCGCGTGCCTCCGAAATCCTGCAGATCCAGCCGCTTTTGAAGCGCAAGCCCGCCGAACTTTCCGGCGGCCAGCGCCAGCGCGTGGCGATCGGCCGTGCCCTGGTGCGCGATGTCGATGTGTTCCTGTTCGACGAGCCGCTGTCCAACCTTGATGCCAAGCTGCGTTCGGAGCTGCGCGTCGAGATCAAGCGCCTGCACCAGTCTCTGAAGAACACGATGATCTATGTCACCCACGACCAGATCGAGGCGCTGACGCTGGCAGACCGCATCGCGATCATGAAGAACGGCATCATCCAGCAGCTCGGCGATCCGACGACGATCTACAACAGGCCGCGCAACCTTTTCGTCGCAGGTTTCATCGGCTCACCGTCTATGAACTTCCTGCATGGCGAATTGACCAAGAACAGCGACAAGACGGTGTTCAGCTCGAATGGCGTCAGCTTCTCGCTTGACGGCTACGATGCGGCCCAACCGCTACAGGCAGGACGCAAGGTGGTGCTCGGCGTGCGTCCGGAGCACATCAAGGTCGACGAAAATCTTGGCCCCGAGGTGCATGATGCGACCGTCGATATCGAGGAGCCGATGGGCGCCGACAACCTCCTCTGGCTGAAGCATGCCGGCCATACGATGTCGGTGCGCATCAACGGCGCGCGCCGCTTCAACGTGGGAACGCCGGTGAAGCTCAGCTTCGACATGTCGCTGGCATCGATCTTCGATGCAGAGACCGAAGACCGGATCTGAACCGCAATACGGGCGGGGCCGAAAGCTCCGCCCGATCTTCAATGCGGCCATCCGGCCGTCCAAGTTCGGCCATGGTCCGGTATCGTCCGGCACTTCCCAAGGCGGCCTGATCGGGATAATGCTATGACTTCCTTGCCGCAGACTGCGTCCAGCATCGATCTTTCCGGTTCCTGGCAACTCACGTCAGCCGATGGCGAAGTCACCACAGTGATCACGCTTCCGGGCGACGTCCATACGGCGCTTCACGCAGCGGAACTCATTCCGGAACCCTATTTCGGCCGCAACGAAGAACAGGTGCAGTGGGTCGCGCACCGAGATTGGGCGCTCGAGCGGAGCTTCACGCTGCCGCAGAGCGACGGCGACTGGTATCTCGACATCGATTACCTCGACACCGTCGCCTCGGTCTTCGTCAACGGCTTTCTGGTGCTCGCGGCCGACAACTGCTTCCGCCGCTACCGGCCGGATGTGTCAAGCGTGCTGAAGGCCGGCAAAAACACGATCCGCATCGTGCTGCATTCGAGTATCGCCGCCGGCGCTGAACGGCAGGCCAAACAGCCCTTTTACATTCCTTACCACCCTGGCAATTCACCGATCGCCAACGGCAATATGCTGCGCAAGCCGCAATGCCATTTCGGCTGGGACTGGAATATCGCAATCGCGCCGCTCGGGCTTTACGGTACGATCACGCTGAAGAAGCTCGAAACCGCGCGCATCGATCACGTCACGACCCGCCAGGCGCACAATCTTGACGGTAGCGTCGAGCTGCAGGTCACAGCAACGCTCTTTGCGAAGGATCCGGGCATCGTCCCGGTGCATTTTTCGCTGGATGGCGAGCGTGTCCGGCTCGATGTCGGCGTCAGCGCCGGCGAGACGCTGGTCAATCATATCTTCCTTGTCGAGAAGCCGCGCCTCTGGTGGCCCGCCGGCAGCGGCGAGCAGGCGCTTTATGCGCTCGCTGTCGACCTGCCGTCAGATGAGGTGATGAAGCAGATCGGCCTTCGTACTGTCGAGCTCATCACCACGCCGGATGCCGCAGGCAGCCGTTTCGCCTTCAAGGTCAACGGCCGCGAAATCTTCTGCCGCGGCGCCAACTGGATTCCGGCGGATGCGCTCTTTTCACTGTCGTCGCCGGAGAAGACCGAGGACCTGCTGCAATCGGCAAAAGCAGCCAACATGAACATCATCCGTGTCTGGGGCGGCGGCTTCTACGAGCACGACTGGTTCTACGATCTCTGCGATCGCCTCGGCCTCATGATCTGGCAGGATTTCATGTTTGCCTGCAATCTTTACCCGTCGACTGAGGATTTCCTCGATGGAGTCGCGCTCGAAGTCGACTACCAGGTCAAGCGGCTCTCCTCCCATCCGTCGATCGCGCTCTGGTGCGGCGACAACGAGCTGGTTGGCGCGCTCACATGGTTCGATGAACCGAAGAAGAACCGCGACCGCTACCTCGTCTCCTACGACCGGCTGAACCGCACGATCGAGCAGGCGATGAAGAAGGCGGCACCCGATGCCATCTGGTGGCCGTCCAGCCCGGCCTCCGGCTATCTGGATTTCGGCGATGCTTGGCACGCCGATGGCTCCGGCGACATGCACTACTGGTCGGTCTGGCACGAGAACAAGTCGTTCGACAATTACCGTTCGGTGCGCCCGCGCTTCTGCTCGGAATTCGGATTCCAGTCCTACACGTCGCTTCCTGTCATCAAGACTTATGCCGACAAGAAGGACATGAACGTCGCGTCTCCGGTCATGGAATTGCACCAGAAGAACGCTGGCGGCAACGAACGCATCGCGGGCACGATGTTCCGCTATTTTCGCTTCCCCAAGGACTTTCCGAACTTCGTCTATCTGAGCCAGATCCAGCAGGGGCTGGCGATCAAGACGGCGGTGGAGTACTGGCGGTCGCTCAAACCCCATTGCATGGGCACGATCTACTGGCAGCTCAACGACACCTGGCCGGTCGCGTCCTGGTCGAGCCTCGACTATGGCGGGCGCTGGAAGGCGATGCACTATCTCGTCAAGCGCTTCTTCCAGCCGGTCGCCGTCGCCGCCATCCCGTCCGAGGACGGCAAGTCGATCGGTTTCTCACTGGTCAACGACACGCTTTCGGAAATCAGCGCTGACCTTTCGATTTCCATTCTGACGATGAAGGGCGAGCGCGGGCACCTGAAGGATGTCCAGGCCGTCTGTACCCCGGATGGCGCCGTGACGGCATCGACGATCGATGTGTCGGACATTCCGGAAGGCACGCTGCTTGCCTGGCGCTTCACCGCGTCGAACGGCATGGGCGGCGATGGGCACTACGTCCACGGCACCTACAAGGCGCTCGAATTGGAGCCTGCCGGTCTCCAGGTGACCCGTGAATATGTCGAGGAAGACGGCTCGATTTGCCTCAACGTCACTGCCAAGGGACTGGCGCTATTCGTGATGATCGAGACCGAGACGGATGGCAAATACTCCGACAACGCCTTCGATCTGGCGGCTGGCGAGACCCGCCGCATCCTCTTTACTCCGGCAAAACCGCTTGAAGGCAACACGCTGCCGGACTTCCGCTTCTACGACCTGCATTCCTGCCAGTCGGCAGATTGATTTGAAGAAAGGGCACGAGGCCCGAGGAGAAAGTGATGACGAAACTGAGTTTTCAGCTTTACAGCGCCCGCAATTTCCAACCCTATTCGACAATCTTCGAAAAGCTCGGCAAGGCCGGTTATTCGGAAGTCGAAGGTTTCGGCGGCATCTATGCCGAGCTCGATGATGCCGGTTTGAAGAGCCTGCGCGCCGATCTCGACAAGAATGGCCTCGTGATGGCAACTGGCCATTTCAGCCCGGATTTCCTCGAGAACAATGTCCAGCAGTCGCTGCTGATCGCCAAAACGCTCGGCATGGATTCGATCTACGCACCGCATCTTGCCGCAGACCAGCGCCCGGCGGACGGCGCCGGCTGGCTCGCCTTCGGCAAGCGCCTGCAGGAGATGGCCAAGCCCTACAAGGATGCCGGCTACGCGTTCGGCTGGCACAACCACGACTTCGAATTCGTGAAGCTTGCCGACGGTTCGCTGCCGATCGAGCGCATCTTCGAAGGCGCGCCCGGTATTTCCTGGGAAGCGGACATCGCCTGGGTCGTCCGCGGCGGCGGCGATCCCTTCGCCTGGATCGAAAAGCTTGGCTCCCGCATCACCGCTGTCCACGTCAAGGACATCGCGCCCGCCGGCGAGAACAAGGACGAGGACGGCTGGGCCGATGTCGGTCACGGCACGCTTGCCTGGCCGAAGCTGATCGCGGCGCTGAAGGCCACCAACGCCAAGCATTACGTCGTCGAACACGACAATCCGAGCGACATCGAGCGCCTGATTGCCCGCTCGATCGCATCCTTCAAGACCTACTGAGGCAAACCATGACCAAGGAACTTGGCGTCGGCATCATCGGATGCGGCAACATCTCCACGACCTACCTTTCGCTTGCGCCCCTTTTCAAGGGGCTGAAAATGCTCGCCTGCGCGGATATCAACGTGCAGGCGGCCGAACTGCGTGCCGAGGAATACGGCGTCACCGCCCAGACGATCGAGCAGCTTCTCGCCAATGACGAGATCGACGTCGTCGTCAATCTGACGATCCCCGATGCGCACTATCCGGTCTCGAAGGCAGCGCTTGAGGCCGGCAAGCACGTCTTTTCCGAAAAGCCGCTCGTTCTGACGCTGGAACAGGGCGAGGATCTGCGCCGCATCGCCAAGGAAAAGAAACTCTCCGTGGGCTGCGCGCCGGATACCTTCCTCGGCGGCGCGCACCAGCTTGCCCGCAAATATGTGGACGAGGGTGGCATCGGCCGCATCACCTCCGGCTCCTGCTATGTCATGGGGCCGGGGATGGAGATGTGGCATCCGAACCCGGACTTCTTCTTCCTGCCGGGTGGCGGTCCCATCCTCGATATGGGGCCGTACTACATCGCCAATCTCATCAATTTCATCGGCCCGGTGAAGCGCGTCGGTGCGATTACGTCCATGGCATCGGAGACGCGCACGATCACCAGCCAGCCGCGCCACGGCGAGACGATTCCGGTCAAGACGCCGACGACCGTCCAGGCACTGCTGGAATTCGTCAGCGGCGCGACGGTGACGCTGACGGCAAGCTGGGACGTCTGGTCGCATCGCCATGCCAATATGGAGCTTTACGGCACCGATGGCACCCTTTTCGTGCCGGACCCGAACTTCTTCGGCGGCGCCGTCGAGGCCAGCGGGCGCGACAAGGAGATCAAGCCGCTTGAAGCCTGGGAGCATCCCTTCGGCAAGTTCAACCAGGAAAGCCCGCAGGGGCCGCGCGCCAACTACCGCACGGCAGGCCTTGCCGATATGGTGGCCGCGCTCATCGACGGCCGCGATGCTCGCTGCTCGCTTGAGCGCACGCTGCATGGCGTCGATGTCATGACCTCGATCCTGAAATCGGGCGAGGAGGGCAGGTTCGTTGAACTGACGACGACCTGCACGCAGCCTGCCGCGCTCGGCATCGAAGAGGCTCAGGCGCTCTTGAAGTAGGCCTCCAAAGGGCTATTTTCCGCGCGGGCCTTTCTGGCCCGCGCGCACTTTTCCAAAGGATCAGGACCATGAGCTGGCAACCGGCTTCCGACCGCTATTCGAAGATGAAATATAACCGCACGGGCCGTTCCGGCCTGAAGCTTCCTGCCGTCTCCCTTGGTCTCTGGCACAATTTCGGCGGCGACACGCCGCATGAGCGCAAGGTCGACATGTGCCGCACCGCCTTCGATCTCGGCATTACCCATTTCGACCTCGCCAATAATTACGGCCCGCCGCCCGGCAGCGCCGAGACCGCCTTCGGCGAAATCCTGCGCACCGACTTCGCAGGCCTGCGCGACGAACTCATCATCTCGTCCAAGGCGGGCTACGAAATGTGGTCCGGGCCTTACGGCGAGTGGGGCAGCCGCAAGTATCTGATCGCCTCCTGCGACCAGAGTCTGAAGCGCATGGGCCTCGACTATGTCGACATCTTCTATTCGCACCGTTTCGATCCGGATACGCCGCTCGAGGAGACCTGCGGCGCGCTCGATTATATCGTCCGCTCCGGCCGCGCGCTCTATGTCGGTATTTCCTCCTACAGCGCGCAGCGCACGCGGGAAGCAGCCGCCATCCTCAAGGATCTCGGCACGCCGTGCCTCATCCACCAGCCGAGCTATTCGATGCTCAACCGCTGGGTTGAAGATGACAAGCTGCTCGACACGCTGGACGAGGCCGGCATGGGCTCGATCGTTTTTTCACCACTCGCCCAGGGCATGCTGACGACCAAATATCTCGCCGGCATCCCGGAAGACAGCCGTGCCGCGCAGAACCACTTCTTGAAGCGCGACTTCATCCGACCATCGATCATCGACAACATCCGCAAGCTGAACGGCATTGCCGAACGCCGCGGCCAGACGCTGGCGCAGATGGCGATCGCCTGGGTGCTGCGCGGCGGCCGGGTCACCTCCGCGCTGATCGGCGCCAGCCGCTCGTCGCAGATCGTCGACTGCGCCAAGGCGCTCGACAATCCTGATTTCACGGCGGAGGAGTTGAAGGAGATCGATGTCTACGCCCGCGAGGCCGACGTCAACCTCTGGGCAAAGTCCGCTGAGCGCGAATAGCGAAACGGCTGCGTCCGGAAAGAAACGACCGGGCGCTGGCGAATTGAGCATGATGTACGTGCCGCATTCCGGAGGAGAAGTCTCATGATCCGCAATCCCATTCTGCCGGGTTTCAATCCCGATCCATCCATCTGCCGCGTGGGAGAGGACTATTACATCGCGACCTCGACCTTCGAATGGTATCCGGGCGTGCAGATCCACCATTCGCGCGACCTGGTGAACTGGACACTGGTGCGCCGTCCGCTGGAGCGCCAATCGCAGCTCGACATGCGCGGCAATCCCGACAGCTGCGGCATCTGGGCGCCGTGCCTCTCCTATGCCGACGGACAGTTCTGGCTGGTCTATACCGATGTCAAGCGCTTCGACGGCAACTTCAAGGACGCGCATAACTACATCGTCACCTCGCCGACGATCGAGGGCGAGTGGTCGGAGCCAGTCTACGTCAACTCCTCGGGCTTCGATCCCTCACTCTTCCATGACGATAACGGCCGCAAGTGGTTCCTCAATATGCAATGGAACCACCGCACGGAGAGCTATGGCGGCGCGCCGAAGCATCCGGCCTTTGATGGCATCCTGCTGCAGGAATGGGACCCGGTCACGAAGGCGCTGAAGGGGCCGATCAAGAACATCTTCGCCGGTAGCCCGCTCGGCCTCGTCGAAGGCCCGCATCTCTTCAAGCGCAATGGCTATTACTATCTCACGACCGCCGAAGGTGGCACCGGCTATGACCATGCGGTCACCATGGCGCGTTCGCGCACCATTGACGGCCACTATGAGATGCATCCGAACATGCATCTCATCACCTCCAAAGACAATCCGGAGGCCGTTCTGCAGCGGGCAGGGCATGGCCAATATGTCGAGACGCCGGACGGGCAGGTCTATCACACCCATCTTTGCGGCCGCCCGCTGCCGCCGAAGCGCCGCTGCACGCTCGGCCGCGAAGCCGCCTTGCAGAAATGCGCCTGGAAGGAAGACGGCTGGCTCTATCTCGAAAATGGCACGACGGTGCCAGACGTCGAGGTTCCGGGCCTGATGGGTGCAGTCTGCATCGAAAAGCCGGTTCGCACCGAATACAGTTTCGATGACGGCAAGCTGCCTGCAGATTTCCAGTGGCTGCGCACGCCGCGGCCGGAACGCATCTTCAACCTCACCGACCGCCCCGGCCATCTACGCCTCATCGCCCGAGAAAGCATCGGTTCATGGTTCGAGCAGGCGCTCGTCGCCCGCCGTCAGGAGCATCACAGCTTCCGCGCCGAGACGGTCGTGGAATTCGATCCCGACACCTACCAGCAGGTCGCCGGGCTGACGCATTACTACAATCGCCACAAGTTCCACGCCGTTGCCGTGACGCTGCACGAAAAGCTCGGCCGCTGCGTCACGATCCTTTCCTGCAATGGGGACTATCCGAACGGCCGCCTCAGCTTCTCCGCGGGCAGCGGCGTCGCCCTTCCGGCGGAAGGCCGCGTCCAGCTCTCCATGGAAATCCGCGACAACGACCTGCAGTTCTTCTGGCAGACGGAAGGCAAGGGCGCCTGGCAGCCGATTGGCCCGGTTCTCGATGCCGGTGTCGTCTCCGACGAGGGCGGGCGCGGCGAGCATGGCTCCTTCACCGGCGCCTTTGCCGGCGTCTTCGCCTTCGACACCTCGGGCCGCGCCAAGACGGCCGATTTCGATTGGTTCAATTACGAAGAGCTTTGAAGATGGCACCCGATATCATCATTGAGCCCATCGCCGTCCGGCACATCGAGAGCTATCGCCGGGCTGTCGACGTTGTCGCGCGCGAACGCAGATATCTGACCTTCCTGGAGGCGCCGCCGCTCGAAGACGCGCGGAAATTCGTTCTCGGCATGATCGAGAACAAGCATCCGCAGTTCGTCGCGGTGAAGGATGGCGAGGTGATCGGCTGGTGTGATATCCGCCGGCACTTGTTTCCGTCACATGCGCACCGGGGATCGCTCGGCATGGGCATCATCCCCGCCTACCGCGGACAAGGTCTCGGATTGCGTCTCATGGAGACGACGCTGAAGCAGGCGAGGGAATACGGCATCGGGCGCGTCGAGCTCAGCGTCCATGCCGACAATGCCCGCGCAATCCGCCTCTACGAGAAGGTCGGCTTCGTCAGTGAGGGCGTAAGTAAGGATGCCGTTCATATCGATGGCCGCTATCTCGACGTCGTCAATATGGCTTTGATCTTCAGTCGGGCTAACGCGGTCGCTTTAAAAGGCGAAACTAAAATATAAGCCTATGCTCGTAAGCTTCGATTTCCATTACGAAAGTTTAACTTAATTTTCAGTTTAGGTTCACCTTCGCAGACCTAGTTTCGGGGCGTATTCAGCACAAGGGATCCCCCGATGAAAAAGATATTCGCAGCCCTGCTTTCCGCCTCCTTCCTGCTTACGCCGATTGCTTTCGCATCGCAGGCGAGTGCCGCCGAACACCGCCGACCGGTCATCGTCGAGACGAAGGTCGTTGTCCACAAATACCGCTGGACGAAGGGTCATCGCATGACCGCCGCAGAGCGCCGGCACATGGCCGAGGTCCGCGACTACCGCCGCTACCGCCTGTCGCCACCGCCGCGCGGCTACCGGTGGGTCAGGGCCGACAACGACTTCCTGCTCATCGGCATCACGAGCGGCATCGTCTCGAGCATCATCGCGGCTCGGTGAGCGAGTGACTTTGAGAGAGGCGCGGGCCGCGTGGCCCAGCGCTAACTTAAATGAACCACCTTTGGGCTCTAAAGTCGCTCGCAGCAAGACGCTGCGGGCAGCTTGACCTGCAGCAGAAGAAGACTGTTGCGCGACCCCTGCCGACCATGGCCGCACTCCTCCGAGAGGAAATCATGGAACCCAGCGTAAGGAAGCTCTTCCAGCGATACGAGAGCCTTTTCAATCGGTCCCTCGGCGGCGACACAAACATGGACGAAGTCGCATCGCTTTATGCTTGCGAGTTCATAGGTGCCGCGCCTGCCGGAGTTATGACCGGGAAGAACGACGATCAATTCAAGCGAGCCATGGCGCAAGGCTATCAGCGCTATCGGGCGATAGGGACGAAGGAGATGCGGATGCGTAATGTCCGCCTCTCGCCCATAGACGCGCATCATTGCGTGGCCCATGTTGCTTGGACGGCAACCTATGCCCGCAAGGATCAACCGGACATAGCGATAGATTTCGATGTTCACTACTTCGTCCTCGATGGGGAGCTGAAAGTTTTCGGCTGGGTGTCCGGCGACGAGCAGGCGCTCTTAAGGAAGCACGGCATCATCTGAAGTCCGGCTCACGACCGCGACCGCTCGAGTCAGAACGGCCTTTGTCAGCCGGTCGATACGGCGGTGAACACCGCCAACTGTGCGTCGAAAGCACGCTTGTATGCGGGCCGCGCTTCACCACGGGCGACATAGGCGGAGAGGTTCGGATATTCCTCCAGTAAACTCGATCCTTTCAACCTGCGCAGCACCGTCACCATCAGCAG
>NZ_FWER01000183.1 GCF_900169785.1 Rhizobium sullae | reverse complement strand
CCCAAGTCAAGACGCTTCTTGCCCGCAAGCAGGCACTCGACGCCGAAACCGCCGTCCAGATCGCCCTGCTCAACAACAAAGGTCTGCAAGCGGCGTATGCCGATCTCGGCGACAGCGCGGCCGACGCCTGGCAGTCGACGCTGTTCATCAACCCGACCGTCTCCATCGGCACGACAGGCATAGGGACGCCGGAACTCGAGGCGTTCAAGACGATCGAAGGGATGATCACGACGAACATCCTGGCGCTCGCGACGAAGAACCGCGACGTGGCGATCGCCGACACCCGCTTCCGCCAGGCGCAGTTGACCGCGGCGGTGACGACCCTCCAGCTCGCCGCCGACACGCGGCGTGCCTTTATCGGCGCGGTGGCGGCCTGGGAAAACGTCGGGCAGCTCCAGCGTGCCCAGGCAGCGGCCGACGCCGCTTCCGAACTGGCCGAGAAGCTGGGCGAGACCGGCGCGATGGCCAAGGGCGCCCAGGCCCGCGAACATGTGTTCGTCGCCGAACTCGCCGCAGAAACGGCGAAGGCCCGCCTGGCGGCCCGTCTCGCCAAGGAGNCGAACATGTGTTCGTCGCCGAACTCGCCGCAGAAACGGCGAAGGCCCGCCTGGCGGCCCGTCTCGCCAAGGAGGAACTGACACGGCTGATGGGTCTGTGGGGCTCCGACCTGGACTACCAGGTTCCCAACAGCCTGCCACCGCTACCCAAGGCCGTCGTCCGGCGCGACACCATCGAGGCCGAAGCACTCCGAAACCGAATCGACCTGCAGGTCGCGAAGCTCGAACTGGAGGCCACTGCCAGGTCCTATGGGCTCACCGAAGCCACACGTTACGTCACCGACCTCGAAATCCTGACGGGCTTCGAAAC
>NZ_FWER01000102.1 GCF_900169785.1 Rhizobium sullae | reverse complement strand
GGCCGGGTGGAAAACTCAAGGCTTCCATTCGCCGGCGATCTGACGTGTGGCGATGTTCAGCCGGTTCCAGACATTGATGTTGGCGATGGCGATGACGAGGGCCGCGAGGCTCTTGCCGTTGTAATGGCGTGCAGCCTCGTCCCAGATTTCGTCCGGTACCGGATCGGCACGGTCACTGACGCGTGTGACGGCTTCCGTCAGTGCCAGGGCCGCGCGTTCAGCCTCGCTGAAATAGGGTGTCTCACGCCAGGCGGATACTGCAAACAGGCGCTCGTCGGTTTCGCCGAGCCTGCGGGCAATGCGCGGATGACCGTCGACGCAGACGCCGCAGCCGTTGATCTGGCTGGCGCGCAGATTGACGAGTTCGAGCAGCTTTGGCGAAAGACCGGTCTTTTGAGGAATATTCCCGAAAGCGAGCAGCGCCTGCATGGCTTCGGGGATGACGACGGCCGGGTTTCCCATTCTCGATTGCATGATATGTCCCTTTCTATGTTTCAGAAAATGACGCCGCCGGCCGCTTGTCTGTCACATGGACCGGAGTTCGTTCGTCATGGTGTTGACGGAACGCGATGGAGGAATGTGACCGATGAACGAAAAAAAATTTTTAGCGGACGAATTCGAGGCGAGCCGTGCGCACCTGAAGACTGTCGCCTACCGCATGCTCGGCTCGCGCGCGGAGGCGGAGGATGCGGTGCAGGAGGCGTGGCTCAGGCTCGGCCGCTCGGAGGTAAGCGAGATCGGCAATCTCGGCGGCTGGCTGACGACGGTTGTCGCGCGCATCTGCCTCGACATGCTGCGCTCCAGGAAGTCCCGGCGCGAAGAATCGCTCGATCCGCCGGTCCATGAGAAGATCGCCGATATGGCGACGTTTGCCGACCCTGAGCGGGAGATCGTGCTGGCCGATTCCGTCGGCGCGGCGCTCCTGGTCGTGCTGGAACAGCTGGCCCCGGCAGAGCGCGTCGCCTTCGTCCTGCACGACATGTTCGACCTGCCTTTTGACGAGATAGCGCCGATCATCGGCCGCACGTCGGACGCAACCCGCCAGCTCGCAAGCCGCGCCCGCCGCCGCGTGCAGGGAAAGACCGATGTGTCCGAGACGGGCATCGAGCATAAGAAGGAAGTCGTCCGGGCTTTCCTTGCCGCTTCGCGCAACGGAAATTTCCAGGCATTGCTTGCCGTTCTTCATCCCGACGTTGTCTTCGCGCCTGATGCGGCGGCCGCTCGTTTCGGAGACGCCGGCGAATTGCGCGGCGCGCAGGCGGTTGCCACGACATTCAAAGGCAGGGCGCGCGGCGCGCTGCCGGCCTTCGTGGACGGCGGCTTCGGTTTCATCGTCCGCATAGATGATCAGCTGCGCATCATCGTCAAAATCGGCTTCGATGGCGAGAAGATCGCCAAGATCGAGGCGATCGCAGATCCCGGCCATCTCGAGCAGATCGAATACCGGCTGTTCGACCAATAGGCCTGCCAGCCAATGGTGAGAAGGCGCGCGCAGAGCCCTGCGCGCGCCTTCTCATTTCTGCACATAGCTCCACTTTCCCGGTTGACAGGATTACCTCCGTCGATACTCTATTATAAGGACTGATATAACATAATTGCGGAACAACAAACTGGGAGCATGAAATGAAGACTCTAGTCGCATTCCTTCTCGGCACGGCACTCGTCGCCTTGCCGACCACGATGATGGCCCAGGAAAAAGGTGGCGTCATCAACGTCGCGACGATCGGCGAGCCGCCGACACTCGATCCGATGTCCTCGACTGCCGACCTCGTCGGCATCGTCACGCAGCATATCTTCGAAACGCTCTATACCTTCGACAAGACATGGAACGTCACGCCGCTTCTGGCTGAGAGTCTGCCGGAGATCAGTGCGGACGGAAAGACCTATACGATCAAGCTGCGCACCGGCATCAAGTTCCACGACAACAGCGACATGACCTCGGAGGATGTCGTTGCATCGCTTACTCGCTGGACAAAGATCGCCTCGCGCGGCAAGCAGGCTGTAGGCTTCATCGAAGCGGTCGCGGCAGTCGATCCTGCGAACATCAAGATCACGCTGAAGCAGCCTTATGCGCCGCTGACCTCGCTGCTTGCCTTCAACAATTCAGCTGCAATCATCATTCCCTCCGAAAAGCAGGACGAGCCGATGAAGGACTTCATCGGAACGGGTCCGTACATGCTGAAAGAGCGCAAAGCCGACCAGTATATCCAGCTCGTTCGCTTCGACGGCTACAAGTCGCGCGACGGCGAGAGCGATGGCTATGGCGGCGCGCGCCATCAGTATCTCGATGAAATCCGCTTTGTTCCGGTGCCGGATCCGAACACCCGCGTTGAGGCTGCGGTCTCCGGCCAGTATGACTATGTCGATTCCATTCCGGTCGAATCCTTCGACAAGCTGAAGGCATCGACGGCCTCGCAGCCAATCATCCTGAAGCCCTTCGGCTATCCGGTCTTCGTCTTCAACACGAAGGAAGGCATTGCGAAGAATATCGAGGTCCGCAAAGCGATCCGCCAGGCGCTCAGCATGGAAGACATGATGGCCGCCGCCTTCGGCAGCGCGGATTTCTACACGCTGGATGGCGATATCTACCCGGAAGCCTATTCCTGGCACACGGATGCTGGCGTCGAAGGCAATTACAATGTTGCAAAGCCGGAAGAGGCTGCCGAAGCCTTGAAGAAGACTGGCTACAACGGCGAGCCGCTGCGCATCCTCACCAGCCGCCAATACGAGTTCCATTACAAGATGGCGCAAGTTGCGGTGGAATATCTGAAGCTCGCGGGCTTTACCGTCGATATGCAGGTCGTCGATTGGGCGACGCTGACGCAGCGCCGTGCCGATCCGAAGCTCTGGGATATCTACATCACTCACAGTCCCTTCCTGCCGGAGCCGGCGCTGATCGGTTCGCTATCGACCAGCTCGCCGGGCTGGTGGGATACCCCCGCCCGCAAGGCCGCTGTGGATGCCTTCACCTCCGAAGTCGATCCTGCCAAGCGCGTCGAGCTTTGGGCCAATGTCCAGAAAGCGATTTATGACGACGCGCCCTTCATGAAGATCGGCGACTTCAACGCCGTCTCGGCGGAATCGACCAAACTTGAAGGCGTCGACCCGGCCCCGTGGCCGTACTTCTGGAATGCTTCGATCAAGAAGTAAGGCCTGATCGCGGGATGCCGGCATTCAATGCCGGTATCCTCTTGCATTGTGCCCCGCCGGGCATCGGGAAAGACTTAATGATACGCTACATCCTCCAGCGCCTCTTCGGGATGATCGTCGTGATGTTCCTCGTAGTCACGATTGTCTTTGTCATCGTGCGCGTGACACCAGGCGATCCGGCAGCCGTCATGCTAGGCCCTGATGCAACGCCTCAGGACGTCGTCGAGCTTCGCAGCCGGCTCGGGCTCGATCAGCCACTCCTGGTACAATATGTCTACTACATCGGACAGCTCCTGAGAGGCGACCTCGGGCAATCGATCTTCCTGAACATGCCAGTGACGGCAGCCCTTCTCGACCGCGCCGAGCCGACCTTCTTCCTGACGCTGTTTTCGCTTGCCATCGCCTGCATCATCGCGCTGCCGATCGGCATCTACGCCGCCCATCGCCGGGGCTCCTTCGTCGATCAGGCGGCTACGACAGTTGCGATGTTTGCGGCAAGCATTCCAAGCTTCTGGCTCGGCCTGATCTTGATGCAGTTTTTCGCCGTGCGCTTCAATTTCTTCCCGGTTTCGGGCTATGGCGGGCCGGGTGCGGGCTTCTTTGTGCGCATGTATCATCTGACGCTGCCGGCCTTTGCGCTCGGTATCGTTTCCTCGGCGCTGATCTTGCGCTTCACACGCGCCTCCATGCTCGACGTGCTCGGCGACGACTATATCCGCACGGCGCGCGCCAAGGGCCTGATCGAGCGCCGCGTCATCCTCAAGCACGCGCTCAAAAACGCGCTGATCCCGATCCTGACCGTTATCGGGCTGACGGCGGCGGTGCTGATTTCAGGCGCGGTTGTCACCGAAACGGTCTTCGGCCTTCCAGGTGTCGGCAATCTGGTCGTCTCGGCAGTCCTTCGCCGCGACTATCCGGTCATTCAAGGCGCGCTGCTCATCATTGCAGCGCTCTATGTGCTGATCAATTTTGCGATCGACATGCTCTATCTTCTGATCGATCCGAGGGTGCGTTACTAATGGCCGATATTGCCGCAAGACCCGCGAAGAGCGAAGGCAGCAAGTTCATCCGCCGCTTCCTGAAGCGCAAGACCGTCGCATTCGGCGTGCTGGTTCTTACGATCTTCGTACTGTTGGCGATCTTTGCGCCATGGCTCACCCCTTACTCGCCCTCCAAGCTTTCGATCGTTAACCGGCTGAAGCCGCCGAGCGAGATATTCTTCTTTGGAACGGACGAATTCGGCCGCGACGTTTTCTCGCGAACGATCTTTGCGGGGCGCCTGTCACTGCTCGTCGGTGCTGCCGTCGTCGTACTCTCGGCATTGATCGGCGTGACCCTCGGTCTGCTCGCCGGTTTCTTCAAGCAATTCGACACGCCGATTGCCCGGCTGATCGACGCGATGATGGCCTTTCCGGACATTCTGTTGGCGATCGCGCTGGTCGCGGCTCTTGGACCATCTTTGACAACTGTCATCGTCGCGTTGTCGATCGTCTATTCGCCGCGCCTGGCGCGTATCGTCCGCGCGTCGACGCTGGTCATTCGTGAACTGCCTTACGTTGAGGCGGCGCAGGCGCTTGGAATTTCGACCTTTCACATCATGACCCGGCATGTGTTGCGCAATCTGCTCTCGCCGATCCTGGTGCAGGGGACCTTCCTCTTTGCCAGCGCCATGCTGGCCGAGGCGGGGCTTTCCTTCCTCGGTCTCGGCGTCAGCCCGGAAGTTCCGACCTGGGGAACGATGATCGCCGCCGGCCGCCAATATATCGGCCAGGCCGACTGGATGACGCTGTTTCCGGGCGTCGCCATCATCCTTTCCGTGCTCTCGCTGCAGATGGTCGGCGACGGGCTGCGCGACATGCTCGATCCAAAACTTCGAAAGGACCTTTGAATGACTGGGGATAAAGCGAGCAAACCGCTCCTCCTCGCCAATGTGAAGCCGATGGCTTTCGGTGCTGTGAGCCCAGGTGGCACCATCGACATCCTGGTCGATGGCGATGGCAAGGTCGCGCAGGTCGGTCCACAACTCTCCGTCTCAGAGGACGCGGTCCGCGTCGATGGTCAGGGCGCCTGGATTTCGCCGGGCTGGGTAGATCTGCATGTTCATATCTGGCATGGCGGTACGGATATCTCGATCCGTCCGTCCGAATGCGGCGCCGAGCGCGGTGTAACGACGCTGGTCGATGCAGGCTCTGCCGGCGAAGCCAATTTTCATGGTTTTCGCGAATACATCATCGAACCGTCACGCGAGCGCATCAAGGCCTTCCTGAACCTCGGTTCGATTGGTCTCGTCGCCTGCAACCGCGTCGCCGAACTGCGCGACATCCGGGATATCGACCTTGACCGCATCCTCGAATGCTATGCCGAAAACAGCGACCATATCGTCGGCATCAAGGTGCGCGCCAGCCACGTCATCACCGGTTCATGGGGTGTGACGCCGGTCAAGCTGGGCAAGAAGATCTCCAAGATCCTCAAGGTTCCGATGATGGTGCATGTCGGCGAGCCGCCGGCGCTTTACGATGAGGTGCTGGAGATACTCGGTCCGGGCGACGTCATCACCCACTGCTTCAACGGCAAGGCCGGTTCGAGCATCACGGAAGACGAGGACCTTTTCGATCTCGCGGAGCGCTGCGCGGGCGAGGGCATCCGCCTCGACATCGGCCATGGCGGTGCCTCCTTCTCCTTCAAAGTAGCGCAAGCGGCAATCAAGCGCGGCCTCTTGCCCTTCTCGATCTCGACGGACCTGCATGGCCATTCGATGAACTTTCCGGTCTGGGATCTGGCGACGACCATGTCGAAGCTGCTTTCCGTCGGCATGCCCTTCGACAAGGTGGTGGAAGCGGTCACGCATGCGCCCGCCTCCGTCATCAAGCTTTCGATGGAAAATCGGCTTGCCGTCGGCCAGCGCGCCGATTTCACGATCTTCGATCTTGTCGATTCAGATATCGAAGCGACCGATTCCAACGGTGACGTTTCCGTCCTAAAGACGCTGTTCGAGCCCCGCTATGCGGTGATCGGCAGCGAGGCGGTTGCCGCAAGCCGTTACATTCCGCGGGCCCGCAAGCTCGTGCGCCACAGCCACGGTTATTCCTACCGCTAAGAGCCAGAACAGAAATTCGCATGACAGGAGTTTGCGTGAACACGTCTCCAGCTACCGCCAAGCCGGCAAGCTCGCCTTATGAAAGGCTCGCCGCGCTCGGTATCGAACTCCCACCTGCGCCGCCGCCGATCGCCCATTTCGTGACGCATGTGCAGGAAGGCAATATTCTCTACCTCTCCGGCCAGGGACCGCGCAAGGCCGACGGCTTCCTGTATTCGGGAAAGGTCGGTGCTGAAATCAGCATCGATGATGCCTACAAACATGCACGGCTGACCGGCATAAATCTCCTTGCCGTCATGCATGACGCGCTTGGCGATCTCTCACGTGTGAAACGTGTCGTGAAACTACTTGGCATGGTCAACGCCGTGCCCCAGTTTGGAGACCATCCGAGCGTCATCAACGGATGCTCGGATCTCTTCGTCGACGTCTTTGGAGAAGAGACCGGCAGTCATGCCCGTTCGGCGGTCGGATTCGGCTCGCTGCCCGGCAACATCACGGTCGAAATCGAGGCGATCGTCGCCTTGCGCGATTGAGGAAGGAAAGCCTAGTGGTTGCGCCAGCCCATGATCTTTTCGATGCGTTCGGCCGATGCGCGCACATGCGCGGTATAGCGGTTTTCGTCGGAAAAAGCCTTCTGTTCGGGAAGGACAATGGAAATGGTCGCGACGCACTGACCATTGCCGTCACAGATCGGCGAGGCGATGCAGGCAACTGCATAGTCGGACTCACCAGCCTGGATCGACAGGCGGGACTGGAACGCCGCGCCGGCGGCGGCGGAAAGCACGCCAGGGTCCATCTGGGCGCGGCCGGTCGGCGAAGATTTGGCGCAGCGCTTGAAAAGTTCGACGCGCTCCTCTTCCGGCAGATTGCCGACAAGCAGGCGGCCGGATGCGGTCCAGTTCAGCGGAACGCGGGTACCGACGCGCGAGGCGACCTGGAAATGACTCGGACCGTCGGCCATGGCGAGAACGAGCATATAGTCGCCGTCGCGGCCGCAAACCTGAACGGTTTCGCCCGCTTCACGGCAAAGATCGTGCATCTCATGCGTCGCGACACTCATAAAATCCAGCGATCGGGCGTAGGCCAGGCCGTAGTGGTAGAGCCGCGAGCCGAGCCAGATCGTGCCGTCGCCATTGCGCGTCAGCATGTTCTTTTCGACCAGATCGTCGACGATGACGTAAACGGTCGAAAGCGGCGCCTTCACCGCCTTGGCGATTGCATAGACCCCCGTCGGGGAGCCGGTTTCGTAAAGGTAATCAATCACCTGCAGCGCGCGGTCGATGCCGCTTACCCGCGAGCGGCGCGCGCCTCTGCCACCCGTCTCTTCAACAGGGGCCTCGTCTTCGGAGTAAACTATTGATGATGTCTTGCCGTCCAATTCCACGTTCCTCGCATGCGAGCATGAGTCTATTACATTACTATGGCATAGCCGCCGTGCGTGCAAGTTGCAATACTCGCCATCTCGCCACCAATTTTGGAGATACACATGTCTGATGACATTCGCACGTCGATCGGCCTTCGTCCGGTCATCAATGTTTCCGGCACGATGACCAGCCTCGGCGCATCGATCGTCGTTCCCGAGGCAATCGCGGCAATGTCGTCGATCCTGCCGCAGTTTGTCGAAATCAACGATCTGCAGCGCAAGGCAAGCGTTGTCATCGCCCGGTTGACGGGCGCGGAAGCCGGCTTCGTGACGGCATCCTGCTCGGCTGGCATTTCGCTGGCTGTTGCGGGCACTATGACCGGCAACAACCTTCTTGCGATCGAGAAACTGCCGGATGTGGCGCCGGAAAAAAACGAGGTTCTCGTGCAGATGGGCCATGTGGTGAGCTATGGCGCACCGGTCGACCAGGCGATCCGCCTTGCTGGCGCCAAGGTGGTGCTGGTCGGCCAGGCGACGTCGACGCACCGTTTCCACATGGAAAATGGGATCACCGAAAAAACCGCCGCAGCCGTCTATGTCGTTTCACACCATGTCGTCGACTACGGCCTTTTGAACCTTAAGGAGTTCGTCGAGATCGCCCATGCCAAGGGCGTGCCGGTCATCGTCGATGCAGCATCCGAATACGACCTGCGGATTTTCCTGGAGCAGGGTGCGGATGTCGCGCTTTATTCCGGTCACAAGTTTCTGGGTGGCCCGACCTCCGGCATCGTCGCCGGCAGGAAGGAACTGGTGCGTAGCGCCTTCCTGCAGAACATGGGCATCGGCCGCGGGATGAAGGTCGGCAAGGAAAGTATCTTCGGCGTCATGGCGGCCCTGGAGGCATGGGAACAACGTGACCACGCCGGCATCCGCGAGCGCGAGGCAGGCTACCTCGATCTCTGGAGGCAGACGCTGGAGGGTCGTCCCGGCGTGACCGCACTGATCGAGCCCGATCCGACCAACAATCCGCTCGACCGCATGCGCGTCATCCTGAAACCGGAGGAAGCTCACATCACCGCCTGGGATATGGCCGACGCTCTGGCGCGCGGGACGCCGCCGATCATCGTGCGCGACCACGAGGTCGAGCATCAGTATTTTTATCTCGATCCCTGCAACCTGCACCCAGGCCAGGAAAAGCTCGTTGCGATCCGCTTAGCCGAAGAACTGGACAAGGCGCGTGCCTCCAACGAGATCATTGCAACGCCTATCGAAAACCGCAGCAAGCGCCGGTTCGACGGCGTGTTGCGCTGGCCGGATTAATCTCTTTCAAGCATTCAAGAGGAATTGGATATGGCAAGCTTTCCGGCACAGACGATGCAAGGCGCAGAGCCCGTTCTCTCGGTCGAGAAGCTGACGACATCGTTTCTGGTCGATGGCGAGTGGAGGCCTGTCGTTTGCGATGTTTCCTTTAACATTGCGCCGGGTGAAACGGTCGCAATTGTCGGCGAATCCGGCTCCGGCAAGAGCGTCACGTCGTTGTCGATCATGCGGCTTCTGCAGCCGGAAACGAGCCGGATCGAAGGTAAGATCATGCTTGGCGGCCGCAATCTGCTGGCGCTTCCGGAAAACGCTATGCGGCAGGTGCGCGGCAATGACGTGGCGATGATCTTTCAAGAGCCGATGACGAGCCTCAACCCGCTCTTTACGATCGGCGACCAGATTTCTGAAGCATTGCTTTGCCATTCGGCGATGTCGAGGGCGGAGGCGCGGGCCGAAACGGTCCGGCTCCTGGAGAAGGTCCGCATTCCTTCCGCCGCCTCGCGTTTCGATGAATATCCGCATCGTTTCTCCGGTGGCATGCGCCAGCGTGTGATGATCGCGATGGCGCTCGCCTCCAAGCCGAGGCTCCTGATCGCCGACGAACCGACTACGGCGCTTGACGTCACCATCCAGGGGCAAATCCTCGATCTCATCAAGATGCTGCAGGATGAGGAAGGAACCTCCGTTCTCTTCATCACTCACGACATGGGCGTCGTTGCCGAAATCGCCGACAGAACCGTGGTGATGTATCGCGGCGAGCAGGTGGAAACCGGTCCAACGGCCGACATCTTCCATCGCGGCCAGCATCCTTATACGCGCGCGCTGCTTTCCGCCGTTCCGGTGCTGGGCTCGATGCGCGGACACGAAAGACCGCTGCGCTTCCCCGTCGTCAATGTGGCGACGGGCGAATCGGACATACCGGTGGAAGTCGGCGATACGGTTGCTGCTTCATCGAGGCCCATTCTGGAGGTGAGGAACCTCATCAAGCGCTTCGACATCCATTCGGGCCTCTTCGGCCGCCTGACGGGGCGGGTGCATGCGGTCGAAAATGTCTCTTTCGATCTCTGTGCCGGCGAGACGCTGTCTTTGGTCGGCGAATCCGGCTGCGGAAAATCGACGACCGGTCGCGCCATCATGCGGCTGATCGAGCCGCAGAGCGGGTCGGTGAAGGCGGACGGCAGGGATGTGCTGGCGCTTGACAAGCATGGCATGCGCGAGATGCGCAAGACCGTGCAGATGATCTTTCAGGATCCCTTTGCCAGCCTCAATCCGCGTATCCGCGTCGGCGCGGCAATCGCCGAACCTTATCTGGAACACAGGATGGGAACGGCAAAGCAGGCGAAGGAAAAAGTCGCCGACCTATTGGAAAAGGTCGGCCTTTCAGCCGACATGGCGTCGCGCTTTCCGCACGAGTTCTCCGGCGGCCAACGCCAGCGCATCTGCATTGCCCGAGCGCTGGCGCTCGATCCGAAGGTCATTGTCGCCGACGAAAGCGTCTCGGCCCTCGACGTCTCGATCAAGGCGCAGGTCATCAACCTGATGCTCGACCTGCAGCAGAGCCTCAAACTTGCCTTCCTGTTCATCTCGCATGACATGGCCGTCGTTGAACGCGTCAGCCACCGTGTCGCCGTCATGTATCTGGGCGAGATCGTTGAGATTGGACCACGTGCTGCGGTTTTCGGCGATCCGCAGCATCCCTATACGAAGAAGCTGATGTCCGCCGTCCCAGTGCCCGATCCGGACCGGCGGCGTGAGAAGCGGGCGGCGGCCAATGACGAAATCAAAAGCCCAATCCGGCCGGTGGATTACAAGATCGTGCCGCTGGAGTACCATGAGGTTTCGCCCGGGCATCTGGTAGCGATGTAGGTCTGGCCCCTAAATCAATGGTGGGCTCACGGGATGAATGCAACACACTATTCTTTTGTCAAAGAGGAGTGTGGACATGAAGCGTCGGCGTCGCA
>NZ_FWER01000068.1 GCF_900169785.1 Rhizobium sullae | reverse complement strand
TACGCATCCGAGCGTATGGGGTAAAAAGCAGCGTGGCGAATAACTGCGCCACCAGTTGCAATCGTCCGACCCTGTCGACTTCCATGCCGCGGTTCCTACAGTTTCCAGTAGTAGACGGCGAATCGTCTTTGGCCTATCGATGGGCCCATGCGATCGTCCCTGGAACATCTACCGGAAGAAAAGCAGCGCGAGCTTGCCCGCGTCGTTGCGATCATCCATGAGGAGTTCGCCGATGCGCTGTCAGGCACCTCTGCCGCCTTCAAGAAGCGCGGCCGGATCGTGCGCCGTGAAGGCGCGGGAGGTTAGTATGCAATAAAGGCAAACCTCCCAAACTAGCTGGTTCTTGACCGGTGACTGGAATGTCACCCCTCTACAGAGAGTAGTAGACGGAAGGGGATCGAAAAGCTCGGCCGGGCGTCGCCGGCGGGGTGTCATCAGCAGATCGATCTTAAATGAAACGGATACGGCCCATCAGCCGTAGGCCGGGCTACCGCAGTGTCTATGGTGAGGCAACGAAGTGAGTGCTGGAAGCCTCTGTATTTACCGAAACAAGCCCTTAAATCGTGATGGCGAGAGGGCCAAGCAATCTGAAGCGGCGGGGCTTATAGTTCTCCGCTGCTGGGTGCGGTCACCGTATCCGAGGAAGGGGCACTCTCGATAGCCTTTCCTCCCGAATTGTCAGGGGTACAGCTCACCACCTAACGGCACAAAGGTTGGGAATCGGAACACGGGAACTCGGATCGCCCGCCCAGTGGGAACTGGGCTAGCCGTGACGGCCGGAGATGGACGAACCCGAGGGCGGAGCTTCCGTAGTAGTCGGAGTGCGGAAGGATACGTCGCCTTGGTGGCATCAAGGCCATCGCAAAAGAGCGACAATTGATACTCCCCGGGGAATCCAGTTCAGTACTTCCGGAGTTTAAAAAGTGCTGGGCTTTGGCGCTGATGCTTACCGTAACCTCACCATCGATAAGCGTTGGTTATCGATGGTTAGCACACCAACTCTCAATCATACTATGTGGGGAACCCTAATATTCAGATAGAGTTCTTGTAAGAAATCATTTACCATGATTTCAATGGCTTACGATCTCACGAAAATCAGCACAACAGGTCTGATGCGACCGGCTTTCGACGCTGGCATCGCGCTCACGCGTCTGGACGAGCGCATCGCCCGCTCACCGGTCGGGCAGGGCTGGCTAGAACGCACTCATTTCACGGACGCCTGCGCTTCGCTGTGGATCGACGGCGAACTGGTGCATCTCGAGGACCTCGTCCCCACGACGATATCAGAGATATTCGTACGCCCACCCACGAGCTCACCATCGCCCGCGACGTCCTGAAGACCCGCCGGCGCATCGCCGCGCGGCCGCCCGGCTGGGCACTGTCGGCGACGGCCTCCGCACCCTCCGCGGGCACGGCTTCGCCGCCGGCATGTCTGCTGTCGATGGTACCGTAGCGAGCGCCGAAGTTGTCACATTATCGAGCGGAGAACGAACGACCGCGCCGCTGCCTGAGATCAGGCAATGGCACCCGTCAACTCCTGCAAAGCTGCCACCGCGTGGAAGCGCGAACTCCATAGAACTATTTTCCAATGCGCCATGGCGCGGACACGATGAATGTGAGTGGCGAGCCTGTTTTTTGTGTCGATATTTGGCGACGGGGAGGAGCGCAACTTCCTGGCAACCGATTTGACGTTAAAGGACGGTATTGCATTCTTGGATGCGGAAGGCGTAAAGCGTCAGTTTCCGATTTCCGACATCATAGGCATCTATCCCGTCGATAACGCCGTAGGGGAATTGACCCCGGGCTGTTGGAGAGACGCGGCCGCGTTAACTAGTTTTCACCTTACCGCAGTTGTTGCAAAACTCCCGCGGTGGCGGCGTTCTGCTTCGCGGTCATGTTACGGTTCCGTCAAACCGGGTCTCTATTCCGCCAGGCTTAGAATATAGGCGGACACGTCCTGAACATCGGTCTGCGAGAGTATTATGTTCGGCATGGTTGGATGACTTTGGGCCGTGAGCCAAACGTTAAGTGCCATGGCGGTCATTCCCGGTGTCACAGCCACCGCTTCGAAGCTGGGCGCCTCGGCAACAGGGGATCGAGTTTGATCCGCAAGGACGGCGTGGCAGGTTGCGCATACCTCAAGCGCGAGCCGGTGCCCGTGCAGAATATCCTGTGCCCGCGCTGCCGGAACCGCTGCAAAGGTGCCGGCAATGACTGCGACGGTCGCTGTTCGCATCGCGATATCCTGTTGGATGTTCCTGAATTCCGAGTTGAGACGACGATATGATTTGCTCACCAGCTCGCCCATAGTGCGCACGCAAGATTGTCGGCGCTTCTTGGCGAGGGAACGTCGCTCCGTCGCCAAAGTTCCGGCCACGGGCTTGATGACCAATCAATATGGGGCCAGAACAAGAACTGTTCCCCCAGACACGCTAAGGCCGAACGAACGATGAACGTCAGGTGGTGCGGGTCCCCGCTCTGGTTGCGGATTTGCGGCGCTGGGCCTGGCAGGCAATCAGGGGCGAATATTTCACGACCCATCTGTTCAGCGTCGCATGGTCAACGGCAACGCCGCGCTCGGCCATAATCTCTTCCAGATCACGATAGGAGACCGCATATCTCACGTAGAAAAATACCGCGTATAAAATCACGTCTTTCGGGTAATGACTGCCTTTGAAATCGACCATGATCGGGAAACTCAATCTGCCTGCTCATCTTCAACCCGGATCTACGCCTACCATACTGGTTGCAAACCCGGTGAAAAGTTTGCGACAGAATCAGGCTGACCGCCCCGCGGTGGATGGTCGTAGTCGGATGGCTAGCGGTGCTGATCATGGCTCTGGCCACGATCGGGTTCTTCGTGCTCTAAGCACCCAAGTCGCAGCGAAAAGGGGTTCGCGGAGCCTGTTCCATGAGCTATAATGCGGTCAATTGCTGTTGCGAAGCATTGAGTTCCGGCATGCCGGGCTGGCTCGTATCGATCGTCCCTATGAATGTCTCTTCCGCTGTCGGAGGCACATCGTGAACGTCCTGATTGTCTATGGAACGACCGAAGGGCAGACGCGGAAAATTGCCGCACGGACGGCAGCGCATATTCGCGAGCGCGGGCACCAAGTCGAGCTGCAAGATAGCGCAGCGCTCGCATCCGATTTGAAGCTCGGACCCTTCGACGCGTTCGTCATTGCCGCGTCGGTCCACCAGGAGCACCACCAGGAAATCGTCACGAACTTCGTGTTTGCCCATCACGAACTGCTGAACACTAAGCATTCAGCCCTCATATCCGTCAGTCTGTCGGCGGCGCTGGAAGACCAAAAGACGGAAGCGCAAAACTACGTGGATCGCTTCGTCTCCGTGACAGGGTGGCAACCACGCATGACCCTCCTTCTCGGAGGTGCTTTGCGCTTCACCAAGTACGATTACTTCCAGGAGCAGTTCGTCAAATTCGTCGTCATGAAACGCAGCGGCGATCCGAGCCCCGAGCGCGATCATGAATTCACTGACTGGAACGCCCTCGCCGACTTCGCTGATCGATTTCTTGAGACGGCCGGCTAAACAAAGAGGTGCCTGAGTCCGGTGCAGCTTGCATCGGCGCACCCTTCGCCGTCTTTGCCGGCGTGGCGCATGGAACATGGAACATGGCGTATAGCAGCCCCCGCGAGCGATCGCGAATCCAGTGGAAGCAAGAAGTCCGCTTCCGCGGCATCGAGATGCACAGAGCGAAGCTCGCTCTTTCACCAGGGGAGTCCCGTGATCGTCAGTGAGATGACCGCCCAAGAATGCAGGATGCACCTGGCCGCGAGCAGGGTCGGGCGCCTCGCTTGCGTAAGAGACGGGATGCCGTACGTCGTGCCAATCAGCTTCGTTTACGAGGACGGCCACATCTACAGCTTCTCCCTGATTGGTCACAAGATCTCGGCGATGCGGGGACATCCTCAGGTTTGCTTCGAAGTCGACGAGATTCGCAGCCCCCGCAGCTGGTGGAGTGTCATTGCCTTCGGTCGCTACGAAGAACTCTCCGAAGCGGCCCCCCGGCAGGATGAGCGCGACCATGCATGGTCGCTGTTGCAGAAAGCGCGCCCCAACTGGTGGGAACCTGGCAGCGAGACACCTCACTCCGAGGACAAGGTGGCCAGTCCGCCTCACCTCTTCTTCCGCATCAACATCGAGAAGATCACTGGCCGTCGTGCCCTCGTCTGACCGGCCCAGTCTAGTTATGATCGCGCAGGCCGAACATGGGCAACACAGCGACCTTCGCCTTCGCGAATTTGAATTGGCAAGGTCGCGCCAGTTCCGGACCTTGGCAGCTTTGCGTCACAGCCGCAGACTCATCGCCGACGAGCTCCATTTTTCGGCTTGGCTGGGCGCCATGGCGACATGGGCTGCGACTACATCATCGGTATGACGGTGACTCTGGACAACCTAGGTGGGCGGACTCGCAGGATATGTAGTGGGGAATGAAGTGGACGTCCATCAAGAAAAGAAGTCTGACGCGCCAACTCGGGAAACCGAATGATCAGTTTCGACGACAGGCTGCCCGTAGTGCGAGAAGGATCCAAGAACGATCGCGTGCATTTCTTCAAATACATGAGCGAAGGCACCGCCAAGATCGTTCTGAAAAATCGTACCCTTCAATGGTCAACAACGTCACAGTTGAACGACCCCTTCGAGATGCAATTCGATCTGTCGCTAAAAGCGGACAAGGCACTTGTAAAGGAGAGGGTTCTTGAGCAGTTATGGGCACTGTACTCGGGGGGCCAGCCCGTGAGGGCGGCGAATCCGATGGGCGTGATGTTCGAATATCTCCGGGCAAACGTAAGAGGGCTGAGCAAGGACTATTTGTTCAGGGAGTTCGGCCCTGCGATTGACGAAGGCTTAGCAATCATCGAAGCGAAGGCGAACCCGAATACGGCGGAATTGACGCCGATGTTCTCGCTGGTCAAGATCCTCTCCCTGACCATCCGGCCGGACATCCCGTTGATGTGGTCGCATTATGCGAATTCACACCGCGGGATTGTCATGCGTCTGCGCAGTATCCCCGGCCTCGATTCCCCCATGTGATGGCCGAACCGATCAAATACACGAGTGAAGTTCCAGCATTTTTCACCGAAGCATATCTGATAAATTCATTTTGCGGCATTGAGAGCTTTGCTACTGATGCGACGATCAATAGCATTATTTATCGAAAATCAGCGGAATGGGAATATGAGCAGGAGTGGCGTGTTAGCGGCGGGTTTGGTCGCAACAAGGAAGAGGCGTACGAGGACGTTAATTTCGGCTGGAATGAACTCGATGGCATCATATTCGGCTTGAGCACTACGGAAGCGGATAAAGCGGAAATCAGGAAGTTGTGCGAAGCTTATCCAAACATCGTGTTCATGCAAACGATCAAAATAGCAGGCTCCTCAACACTCTATGTAAACGTGATCGACTGAAATATTCCGGAAATCCTGACTTGCCTGCAGGCGTGCTACACAGAAAATGCTGGAGCAGGCCAGTTCACCCGACCGCCTATTGAAACAATTGAGACCCTCGTCGAAATGACTATTTGCAAGCCGCCTCCAACTTGCTTTTCGCGGCTTCGATCCCGGCCTTCTGCCTATCCTTGATGAATTTCAGCTCCATATCCGCGACCATGCCGAGGATGGTGATGACCATCCTCGGCATGCTTCCTGCTGTCGTCACCTCCGGTTCGAGAACGCGAAGCGACGCTCCCTTTCATCGAGTTCATGGACTAGATCCAAGACATCGCGCGTCGAGCGCCCGAGCCGGTCGAGCCACAACACGACCAGTTCGTCGCCGGCGTGCCGGAACTGCATGATTGTTTCCAGATCGGTGCGCCCGGCTCGTGATGCGCCCGATCCGGTCTCCGAGCGGACGATCTCACAGCCTGCGGCCTTGAGGCGGCTTATCTGGACGTCGAGATCCTGGTCTGTCGTGCTGACGAGGGCGTAACCGATACGGGCAATGGCGATCCCGCCCATCGCAATAGCGGAGGCCATCGCCTCTGCGAACCGTTGGCAAGCGCGGCGTTTGCGCAATCCTCTCCGTCAGGGAACTGATCTCACCTCGATTCGCTTTGCCGCTGCCTCCGGCGCTCTCGGGATGGCGAGGTGAAGCACACCGAGCTTCAAGTTCGCCTCAATTCCATTGATGTCGAAATCCCCGGAGAGAGTGAACTGCCGCTCGAAATCGCCAACCGCGTACTCTCGATAGGCCTGGCTGTAGCCCTCGAGGGCGTCCTCTTCGACGCGGCCATAGATCGACAGCACCCGCTTCTCCAACGTGACCTCCAAACCCTCCGGGCTCACGCCGGGCAGATCCGCAACGACGACAAGGCCGTGTTGGGTCTCGTAGATGTCAACCCGTGGTATGAAGACCGGTCTCTCATGGGTCCGCTCGCCCGCGTCCTGCTCCGCGGACAGCTTGCCCTCCAGCTCCGGTTGGCTAGTCAGCGCGGCCTGAGACTGCTGCTTGCTCTCGCCCTTCGTTCCAGCTTTCGTGGTCTCTCCCTTAGCCATGATCCGCCTCCTTGCTCGCCTTCACATTAATGCGCCTGGGTTTGTCCTCTTCAGCTCGAGGAAGATCCAGCGTCAGTACGCCATTGACGAGATCCGCTTCAACCTTGTTCGGGTCGACCACAAACAGCAATGACACGGTCCGCACAAACCGGCCCCCACGACGCTCACGCCGGTGATATCCTTGGGCTTCCTCAGTTTCGGTGTGCCGCTCTCCGCTGAGAGTAACCGAATCTCTGTGAATCAAGATGTCCAAGTCTTCTGATCTTACTCCAGGCAATTCGGCGGTGATGATGACGCCGTCCTGGTTTGCGAAGACATTCACCGCCGGGAATTCCAGCGCCCTTGCGGCGCCCCGGCTCACTTCGTCTTGGAAGCGGCGTATGTTGCGGAAAGGATCTGCGCCGTATAGCATTCGTGCGACCATTGTCTCCTCCTCGGAAGGCCGCCCCACAAGGCCCTCGGCTTGCCTCGATACCACGTGGGCCATCGCCGCTCTTCACCGCCGGATGGCCTGACGTGTTGAAGATTGCTCCCAAAGGGCGGGTTTCGCAAGATCGAACCCTCTTGACATACTTCGCCATTTGCCGCCCTCTCGAGGATACGTTAAGTCGCTGCTATGGCAATCGAAACCGGGCGATCATGGACGGGCGCGCCCGTGGTGCAACGACCATCGGCACGATGATCGTCCGGACTCACTTTGGCAAAATGTCGCTGCATGCCGTGCGTAGGGCGTGAATGATTTTGGCGATTGCGGTTATGCTTGCGGCACCGCCCCCAGGGGGTGGGGGCGGAATGGTCGATATGATTGAGGCGCGGTTGCGATGGGATCAGGTGCATGAAGGACCCGTACGAGACGCTCGGCGTAACTCGCTCTGCGACTGACAAGGAGATTAAGGACGCATTCAAGAAGCTGGCGCGCAAGTTCCATCCCGATCTGCATCCGAGCGACAAAGAGGCCGAAGCTAAGTTCAAGGACATCTCGGCTGCCAGTGACCTGCTCAAGGACAAGGAGAAGCGGCGGAGGTTCGATGCGGGCGAGATCGATGCCAGTGGAGCGGAGCGACCGCAAGAGCGGTTCTATCGCGACTTCGCCGACGGGCCCGTCTACGCCTCGCATGCAGCGCAAGACGGGTTTGCCGGTAACGAGGACCTGGAAGAATTTCTGGCGCGCGCGTTCGCGGCGGGGGGACAACGGTCACAGGGCACTTTGCGGGCGCGCGGCCAGGATGTAAGTTACGTGCTGCCGGTTCGGTTTCTGGAAGTGGCCAACGGCGCCGCTCGCACGCTTATGCTGCCTGAGGGCAAGACGCTGCAGGTGACTATTCCGGAGGGTGCCGACGACCGGCAGATGCTGCGGCTGAAAGGTCAAGGAATGCCGGGCTTCGGCGGCGGGTCGGCGGGAGACGCCTACGTTGAGCTTCATGTCGAGCCGCATCCGTTCTTCCACCGCAAGGACGATAACATTCACGTAGAGGTTCCGGTCACTCTGAAGGAGGCGGCGCTGGGCGCGCGAATCGAGGTTCCGACCATAAGCGGCCCGGTGACGATGACTATCCCGAAGGGCTCGAACACGGGCAAAGTGATGCGACTGCGCGACAGGGGCATTCGCAACCGCAAGACCGGGCAACGCGGACATCAACTGATCACCCTGAAAGTCGTTCTGCCCGCAGCCGACGAGCCTGAGCTGACAGGGTTCCTGGAGACCTGGCAGCCGAAAGTCGCACAGGAACCGCGCAAGGAGATGTTCACATGATGCGCGTTGATGACCTTGTTACAGCGATAGCTGCGCTGCAACGCAGCGATCTCGAAGCCTGGATCCGCGACGAACTTGTTGTGCCGCGGCAGGAAGTCGGATCGTTGCTCTTCACGGAGATGGAATGCGCGCGTATCCGCCTGATCTGCACGCTGCGCTATGAGCTCGAGATCGACACGGACACGCTCCCGATCGTAGTGTCGCTGATCGACCAGCTCTACGACACCCGCCAGCGCCTGTTGTCACTGACCGCCGCCATGGCGGCGCAGGACAAGACCGTTCAGGCCGCGATCATCGCTGCGCTGGAGCGGGATGAAGGGAGTTCTGCGGCACGAAATGTGACGTGATCCGCCAAACGTTGGACCTGCGCCGTGCTCGCCTGCGCGTCCTCGACCAGCTTGATGATCTGGGACAGGGCGGTGTCCTTTCCGACGCGCGTCGCCGTGAAGCACAACAGACCGCTCTGATTCAAAGTGCCGCCAATCAGATTATGACCAAGCGTCTTTTCGACCGGCATCGGCTCGCCGGTATCGATGCCGCCGCATCCCATTGCGCCGACGGAATCGATATATGGAAATGGGCGAGCAATGATGGTGATGGCGATGGCTTTGCAGCCCCCACGCCAGCATCCTCATGGCTTGGGCGACGGTGATTTCGACGAGATATTCACCAGAGACAAGCCTGTGACCTTTGCCCATCACGGCTATCCGACGCTGATCCATCGGCTGACCTATCGGCGCACCAACCGTCGACGCACCGCGTCTATGCCAAATCACCGCGCGGCCATGACATCGAGGTCGGCGGCGTCTGCAAGAAGAAGAACGCGGAGGGCAAGCCCTACTACACGCTCTCGATCAAACGCCTCGGTTTCAATGCCAATCTCGGGCGTTTCCCCGGTCAGGACGACCCGACACTGCAGGCGATCATCGAATGGGAACCCCGCGATTGATCGCGGCAAAGCGCCCGGCGAATAGCCGGGCGCTCGCCGCAGAACGGCTGGAAATCACCGCAAAGTGCTCGATTTCCAGCACTTTTCCTGCTAGGGTGCGACGTAACTGGAGATTTGCCGATGAACATCCATTCCCCCCGTCCGGACCGCTCCCCGGAGGCCATTGCAAGGCGAAAGAAGGCAACCGACCAGGCCCGCGCCGCCAATATCCGGCAGGGCTACAGTTACGATCCGCTCCTCGAGGAGGCGACGGCAGCCTATGTCGCTGGCGACATTGGCCGCGACGAATACCGCGCCCGCGTCGTGCGGCCTGCAAAGCACTCCTGATAACAACCCCTTCCCTCCCAGAGTGAAACACCGCCTGTCCTCGTGCAGGCGGCTTTTTTGTGAACCAGGCCATGTCCGACGATCCCGATCGGATCGACGTGCTGCGCAACAAGTTCAGCATCCAGTCGAACTCGGAGCTGCGCACGGAGGAATATCGCGCGACGGCCTTTCGCATGGCGGAAATCGCGGAAGGCGACGGGCCGCGGGGCAATTTCGACAAGGAACATTTGAAGGCCATTCACGGCTATATTTTTCAGGACGTTTACGAGTGGGCCGGTCACACGCGCAACGAAAGCCCGATCGTTGACGGCGCCCGGGTCGAGCCGATCGGCGGGCTCGCCAAGGGCGGAAGCTCTTTCCTGCACGGCTCTCGGATCGAGTTCGGACTGGACGAGGCTTTGAAGCCGATCCGCGATCCCGAGATTCTTCGCGGTTCCACGCCCGAGCAATTCGCGGAGCGCGCGGGCCAGGTGTTGGCCGAGCACAATTACGTGCATCCGTTTCGAGAAGGCAACGGTCGCGCTCAGGAAGCGTTCATTGTGGAGCTGGGCCGCCACTACGGTCATGACGTCGATTTCACCATCATCAGCAAGCCGCGAATAATCGAGGCGTCGATCGAGACCACGAACGACCCGTCCAGCCCGGCGATGAAGCATGTCATGGAGGACGCTGCCAATCCGAACCGGCAAGACGCGCTTCGCGCTGCGTTTGCCGATCTGGAACAGTGTGGCGAGAAGCCGTTTGAACACAATATCCGCACGGCGCGTCCGGGCGAAGAAATCACCGGCCAGGTTCTCGGGCATGACAATCGTGTCGCCAGCATCGTAACGGATGAGCGGATCGTTGCGGTCGATCGCGCCGACTTGCCCGAGCACAGGGCCGGCGCTGGTTTCCAGTCGGCGAGGAGGCATTCAACGTTCGTCCCGCTGGTATAGGAAATATGGCAAGTGGACGCTGCTCCTATCCGGGATGCCGGTGTTCGGAGAGGCTCTCACGGTTGTCGCCGGCGTTCTCAGGGAGCCGCTGCTTCCGTTCACGATCCTGGTGTTCGTCGCCAAGACGGGCCGCTACGTCGTGTTGACGCTCGCCACTTTACAGATTTTCGGCTGACCACTTCCGGCGCGGAAACACCATCCGGTCGATCGTCTCGTCACGAGCGACGAGCGTGTGCCAGGCCGTGGCGGCGAGATGTAGCGCGACCATCGCCAGAATGATTCTCGACCCGATGACGTGATATGGCGCGATCCCGAACCAGACGTAGCTCGCGACGAATCCCATGCCGGCCTGTCCGATGATCGCGGCGTAGAAGGCGTGGTGAAGAGCCTTTGCGACCCGCTCGGTCCATGAGCCGGGCGCGCCGGTTTCGGGCGGTTGAAGTACACGAAGAACCAGCCGTATGCCCATCAGCAGGCCGATCGCGATTCCTGTGTAGTTGTGGAGGTAGTGCTGGACGACGTCCCAGTACGACGGCGTCATGCCCATGTGGATGGCGTGGTGGGTTCTCCCGATGCTGCCACCCGTCAGAAACTGGGCCGGCACCATGAAGGCAACCAGCCAGTGCAATCCTAACTGGGTCAGCGAGTAGCCACCTTTCATCGATCCTCTCCGAGCGAAAGGCGCAGACTAATCTGGTGCGGTTAACGCTTCCTCAGCGGTCCGTTGCCAAAACGTCCGGCCGCCACAGATCATCGGGGTACTTGGAACATTTCTGCTGCCGCACGATTTTGCGGCGGAAGGGAAAACCAGCCGAATGAGACTCGAGAGCAAATTCCGCTACGCGCAGGTCTTCGTCGTCGCCCTACTGGTGGCAGCGAATCCTTTTGGCATGGCCGGTGCGTCGACCGTCCTTCAAGGCGAGCACTGTGCCGTAGCTGCGGAGCATCGTCGCCATGCTGGGGATCCGTGCGGGCAGCAGTCGGCGTACTGTTCGACGACGCACTGCTGCTGTCCGATCCTTCCGGAACTCGCCGCGGTCGCGGCTCCGCGCCTCGAACCGGGACCGCATGAAAGGATGCCGTCCGTCTACCGGCCGCTGCTGTTGATCCGCGCGATCGATCCACCCCCCCGATCTCCGACAGGCTGAAGCAGACCAACCTCAACCAGATTTCGGAGATCGAAACATGAAGACGTTCACCAACCTTGCCCTGTGCGCGGCGGCAGCCGCTGGCTCCTTCGCAATCCTTCCGTCGGCCACTTCCGCCCAGTCGACGATGGCGTACCCGGAGAAATGCAAGTCGGAAGGCATGGACATGTCGAAGATGGGCATGTCTTCGGGCGGCATGCAGATGGGCGAAATGACCGACTATCAGAAGGCGTCGATGGACGGCATGAAGGACATGAACATGAACATGATGCAAGGAATGATGAAGAAGGACGCCGACGTCTCCTTCGTCTGCGGCATGATCGCCCACCACATGGGCGCGATCAGCATGTCGGAGGTCGAACTCAAGTACGGCGACAACGAGGAGGCCAAACAGATGGCGCAGAAGATCATCGCAGCCCAAAAGAAGGAAATCGAAGAGATGTCCAAGTGGGTGGACAAGGAAGTCAAGTAGGTGATTGTGCCATGCATCATATGTCGACTGAAATGAAGACCTGCATCGACAACTGCCTCGCCTGCTACAGCGAGTGCCTGTCGATGGCCATGGGTCATTGCCTGGAACTGGGCGGCGAGCACACCAAGCCTCCGCACTTCAAGCTGATGATGGCTTGCGCGGAGATCTGCCGGACCTCGGCGCACTTCATGCTGATCGGCTCGGAGCACCACAAGCATGTTTGCCGGGAATGCGCCGAAATCTGCAGCCAGTGCGCCAAGGACTGCGAACGGGTCGGCGACATGCAAAGCTGCGTCGACGCCTGCCGCCGTTGCGCCGATAGCTGCCGGAAGATGGCCGCGTGACGGGGGAGTGCATCCGCCCTCTTGCTGCCCAGATAAAGACGGATATTCGGTGAAGCAACGGATATCCGTAGCAGATGGCAGGCTGCCGGATTCAGAATGCAACTTGATGAGAGAGACCACTTACAAGTTCGGACTCCTTCATGGGAGTGGTCCTCATGACTGCCGTTCCGTCGCCCGCCGCAGAGGACGTAGTCACCGTGCGACGGGCGGACATGAAAGCCATGGCCGCGGCGGCGAAGACGATGTCCGGCATCGATGCGGACTCGCTTCAGTGCGCACCTTGCTCAGAGGCCGCGGACGCCGGACTTCGCATTGATCGCGAGTACCTGCGTCCTCGGTAGGTTTCGCAAACTCGTCGGCAGTCGGGTCGATCACCGTTATGGCAATGCTCGAGTGTGCGGTCATGGTCTGGATCGCCGCCGCCGTGCGCCCGCATTGGCGGGCGGAGGGGGACGTCAACGCTCGGTGTACGATACAGGATATCCCGCGTCCTCGATAGCATGGGCGATGACGGCGGGATCGACCGCGGTTTCCACCGTAGCTTTCCTGGAGGCGAGGTTGACAGTGGTAATCGCCTTCGGATCGGCTGTCTTGACGGCCTTTTCGACGGTCCCCTTGCAGTGTCCGCAGGTCATGTTTGGAATGTCGAATTCATACATCTATGATCTCCTTTCGAGGCTCTGAGGACGATGTGGGGATTCCAACGATGGGAAGGTCAAGGGCTTCGTGGCGAAAATATCACCATCCCGAGCGCCGAGGTGACATGCGGCGGCTGGCACGATGCGGTCCTGCTGTCGATGACTGCTGTTGCCGGCAGGCGGCTCATCTCATGTGCTGATATTCGAAACTGGCGTGAGTTGGTCCCCTGTGTCGGCGTGATCCTCGCCGACCTTATCGCGACGCCTGACATCCGCAGCGTGCGGACATGAGGGCGATCGGTATTTCACAACGAAACCGCCTGAGTTTGACCTAGGACAATTTCGGTCGTGAGCATCTCGGCTATCGTACTGCCAAGAAGTACTTTCATGCTTGGGCAAAAGGATCAGATCTTTGGACCGTAAAGCCATCCAGTTGCGGGTCAGCCGCTCATGGAGAGGATCGTCGGCAATCGGCGCGCCCCGCTGGCTTGTACTGTTCATCGCCGTTCTGATGGCGGCGTCCCCGATCGTTTTTGGAGAAGGCCACGCCCGCGCATCTGTCTTGGATGAAGCCCGTTTTGTGGTCGAATACCATGTTGATGCCGTGACGGAGCATACTCATAAGGCACCGTGCAACGACAAGGGTCAGGCGCATCAGAACGGAAGTTGCTGCGTCTCGGCTTCAAGCTGTCTTCATTGCGCACCCGTACCCACGCAGACCATCGTAGGCTTCTCGCATCGTGAACCTGTCGCGCCTGCCCCGCCGGTCATGTCGTTGCCGGGTGAAGCATCGATGGAGTTGCGTCCTCCCAAGCTCATCGTGATCGCCTGAGCGCACGCGGCCTTCATGGTTCGTGCGCTCCGCTATCGGCCGATCCGGCCTTTCGAGTCACGAACATGAGAGCTTTGACATGCATCAGATTTCCCGCCGCCAGTTTCTGGCATCGACCGCGGCTGCCGGCATCGCTGGCACGGTCTCGTCACTGACCGGCTTTCCCGGCATCGCGCGAGCGGCGACTCCAACACTCCTTCGCGCCGAAACCCGCGTCATCGAGGTCGCGGGCCGGGCCGCCACTGTCTTCGGCCTTTTCCAGAAGGACGGAACCCACGGTCTTGTGGCGGAAGCCGGCAAGGGTTTCAACGTCCGTCTGGAGAATGTGCTCGACGCGCCGACGCTCGTCCACTGGCACGGCCTGACACCCCCTTTCGGACAGGACGGGGTGCCGGACCTGCCGCAGCCGCTCCTGCAGCCCGGCGAGGCCTATGACTATGGCTTCCCGCTTGAAACCCCCGGCACCCACTGGATGCACGCCCATACGCTGCAGGAGCAGCAGCTTCTGGCAGCGCCGCTGATCGTTTCCGACCCCGCTGAGGCTCGCCTTGACGAGCAGCCCGTCGTGGCGCTCTTCCACGATTTCAGCTTTAAGACGCCGGAGGAATTGCTTGCCGGACTGACAGGGGCGTCGACGGCTGCGATGTCCGGCCACGCGATGAGCGGCATGAGCCACGACATGAACAACATAAGCGGCATGGAGCAAGGGGCTGTCATCCATGGGCGCTCTGCCATGGACATCAACGACATCGAGTACGACGCCTATCTGGCGAACGATCGCACCCTCGACGATCCGCAGGTGTTCCCCGTCGAAAAGAATGGAACCGTCAGGCTGCGCCTGATCAACGGGGCGACCGCCACGGCTTTTTGGATCGATACTGGATCGCTCGAAGGCGAGGCGGTTGCGGTCGACGGCAACCCGGTTGTCGCGGTCCGCGGTCGCCGCTTCGCGCTCGGCATGGGGCAACGCCTCGATATCCGGATTCGTCTTCCGCGGGGGGAGGGTGCATGGCCGGTGCTGGCGCTGCGCGAAGGCGGCGTCGAGCGCACCGGCTTCTTCCTCGCAACCAAGGGCGGTGAGGTGAAACGCATTTCCTCGGAGGGAGACAAGGCAGAGGGGGCGCTCGACCTTGCGCTGGAGTCCGGTCTGCGCGCGGTCAAACCTCTTGCCGAACGGGCGGCAAACGTGAGTGAGCCGGCCATCATCGGCGGCGACATGGAAAAATACGCCTGGACCATCAACGGCAGGACTTTCGGCAGCCACCGGCCGATTCCGGTGCGTAAAGGCGATCGCGTCGAACTGGCCATCCGTAACGACAGCATGATGGCCCATCCGATGCACCTGCATGGCCATCACTTCCAGGTTGTCGGGATCGACGGACGCCGTTTTTCGGGAGCGGTTCGCGACACTGTGTGGGTGCCGCCGCAGCGTGAGGTTACGGTTGCGTTCGACGCATCCAATCCGGGGACATGGGCCTTCCATTGCCACCATCTCTACCACATGGCGACCGGCATGATGACCGTCGTCCAGTATGCCGCCTGAGCAGGCCGAGGAGAAGAAGACATGAGAACCAATCTTAAGAGCAAAGCTACCGCTATTGCCATACCGGTCCTTACTGGCCGGGTACAGGCGACCCGGCGCCTGACGCTGCTTGCGCTGGCGGCAGCCGCGGGATTTGCCGCCGCCATTTCTTTCGCCCCTCGGGCGCACGCCCAACCGGTCGCCGCGGGCTTCGTCTACACCGCCGACGAGCATGGCGGTTCCGTCAGCCGGATCGCACTGGATGGTGGCAGGGTCGACGTCGTGCCGGTCCCAATCATGCCGCACAACGTCCAGTTCGTACCCGGCAAAGGCCGCTTGCTGGCCGTTGGGATGCCAATGTCCGGCAGCATGGAAGACGGGCACGGCGACGGCGGTCACGGCAAGGCGGAGGCCGAACCGAAGGGCAGGCTGATCGTCCTCGACGCGGCCAAGCTTGCTTCCGGTCCCGTCACCTCCATCGAGGTCGGCGCGCATCCGGCTCACGTCATTGCGGACGCGCAAGGCAAGCGCGCGTTCGTATCCAATGCGGAGGAAAATACGGTCTCGGTGGTCGATCTCGACACGGGCAAGACACTCGGGACGGCGGGCACCGGCGATTATCCGCATGGCTTGCGCATAAGCCCCGACGGGAAATCGATCTACGTCGCCAACGTCAAGGACGGCACGGTCTCGGTGATCGACACCGGAACGTTCGCCGAGGTGGCGCGGATCGCGGTCGGATTGACCCCAGTGCAGGTCGGATTCACCCCCGACGGCAGCCGCGCCTACGTGTCGCTTCGCGACGAGAACATGGTGGCGGTCATCGATACCTCCACGCGCAAGGTGATCGGGCGGGTCGAGGTCGGCCGTTCCCCGATCCAGGTTCACGCGACGCCCGACGGTCGTTCCATCTACGTTGCCAACCAGGGCACGGATGCCAATCCGGACGACGCCGTGTCGGTCATCGATGTCGCGAGCGGCGCGGTCGCGAAAACGATCCGCACCGGGGCGGGGGCCCACGGTGTCACGGTAAGTGCCGACGGAGCATTCGTCTTCGTGAGCAACATCGTCGACGGAACCGTTTCGCAGATTTCCGTCGAGAGCCGCACGGTGGTTGGAACCCACAAGGTGGGAAAAGGCCCGAACGGCATCACCTTCGAAGCGCCGAGGGCGACATCTGCCAACGCCGGGTGAACCATCTGCCGAACTCGAACCGAGCGAGAACAAAGCCATGAGACGCTTAAACAGAACCATCCTTGCAGCAACGATGATCCTGATGCCTGCGGCGGGTTTCACCGCAGTTCCCCACCATCCGGCCGGGACGCCGGAAAATCCGGCCGCTGAATCGGCTTCGCCCGCACCCGCGCTGCAGACCAGCGCTGCCGGCGGTGGCATGATGGGTGGCGGCATGATGAACGAAGGCATGATGCGGATCATGATGGGCATGATGGGCGGGGGCGGCCAGCCGACGCCCGGCCCGATGGGACAGATGATGTCTCCCGAACATGTCGAGGGCCGTATCGCCTTTCTTCGCGCGGAACTCAAGGTGACAGACGCCCAGCAACGGCTGTGGCAGGCCGTGGCCGAGGCGCTGCGCGCCAATGCCGGTGTGACGAAAGAGATGATGTCCGGGGTGCCAGGCGGGATGATGGCAGACGGGATGACGCCGGCTGCGGATATGCAGGGCGGCATGATGCCTTCCGAGGCTATGCCGGCAACGCCGCTCCAGAGGATCGAGCTTCGGGAGAAAATGCTCGCGGCAAGGCTTGATAGCCTCGGCAGGCTGAAAACCGTGCAGGAGCCCTTCTATGCATCGCTGGACGGCGCGCAGAAGGCCGTCGCCGGCAAGCTGCTCGTGCCCGCTCCGATGGGCATGATGTGACGTCCTGCGATCCCGGCGGTAGGCCGCCGGGATCGCTCCAACTTCCAAATTCGGTAACCACAAGGAACGGGACGATGCAGAAAACCACGGTCAATGTCGGCGGGCTTGCCAGCATCCTCGACCCTATCGGTGTTGAGCGGAAGCTTCGGCAGCTTGCGGGCATGGCCGCCGCCGACGTCAGCTTCGTCTCGGGCACCGCGACGGTAACCTATGACGAGACCCGAACGAACGTCTCCGCCATTCTGGCAGCCATTTCCGAGTGTGGCTTTCACTGCCGCGGCGAAGTCGTGCCACGCCATGTCTGCGAGCCGGGTTCGACCACGGTGGAGCCTACAAATCCGCACGCGCCGGCTGCCCGTCATGACAGCGCGGTTCATGCTAAAATGCCCCAAGTCGGTCCCGCACATGACGAGATGGCACATGAGATGGGCCACGGACCGGCAATGGATATGCAGGCGATGGCGCGCGACATGCGCAACCGGTTCTGGGTCGCGCTGCTCTTCACGGTGCCGATATTCATCTATTCGCCGATGGGCGGAATGTTTACCCCGCCGGCGCCGCCGTTCGGGCTGGAGCTCGAACCGTGGCTGTTCTTTCTTGCCAGCGCCGCTGTCGTCTATCCGAGCTGGCCTTTCTTCGTTGCCGCATGGCGGGCGCTCAGGAACGGCGTGCTGAACATGGCGGTACTCGTCGTGCTGTCCGTCGGAACAGGCTACTTCTTCAGCGTCGGTTCGACGTTCTTCTTTCCAGGCGTGCAGTTTTATGAAGCTGTAGCAGTGCTGCTCGTCTTCATCCTGCTCGGCCATTGGCTCGAAATGCGGGCGCGCGCCGGCGCATCCGCTGCAATCCGCGCGCTGCTGGACCTCGCTCCGCCTATGGCGACCGTGCTGAGGGAAGGCAGGGAGGTCGAGGTTCCCACAGCGGACGTCCAGGTGAATGAGACGATCGTCATTCGGCCGGGCAACAAGATTCCTGTCGATGGGGAAGTGCTTGACGGCGAAACACTCGTCGACGAATCCATGCTGACAGGCGAATCCATGCCGGTGAAGAAGACGCCGGGCGATCAGGTCATCGGGGCGACCATCAACAAGAGCGGCAGCATCCGGTATCGGGCGACCAAGGTCGGCGCGGACACGGCGCTCGCGCAGATCGTCAAGTTGGTGCAGGAGGCGCAGAACTCCAAGGCTCCCGCCCAGCTCCTTGCCGACCGGGCTTCGCAATGGCTGGTCCTGATCGCGATCTTCATCGGGCTCGCGACTTTCGCCGTATGGTTCTGGTGGATAGGCGCGCCCTTGCTCTTTGCGCTGACACTGACGATCACTGTGTTCGTCATCGCCTGCCCGGACGCGCTGGGACTTGCGACCCCCATGGCCGTCATGGTCGGCACCGGCCTCGGCGCGATGAACGGCATCCTGTTCAAGAATGCGGCAGCGCTGGAAGACGCCACCAAGCTTGATGTGATCGTCTTCGACAAGACCGGCACCTTGACGATGGGCCAGCCGCGGGTGGTGGATGTCCTGGCCGCCGAAGGCCACTCGCCTGAAGACGTGCTGCGGGTGGCCGCAGCGGTCGAGCGTGGATCCGACCATCCACTTGCCGTGGCGATCGTGGAACGAGCCGCCGGAATTGACGTTCCCGAGATGCGTGCCTTTCTCAATCTGGAGGGAAGGGGCGCCCGTGCGGAGATAGAAGGCGAGACGATATTCCTCGGCAACCGCCGGCTGATGGACGAAGAAAAGATCGATCTCGGCGCTCTCGCCAAGGAGGCGGACCGCCTGAAGGGCGCGGGGCGCACAGTCGTGCATGTCGCACGCGGAGCAAGAATCCTCGGTCTCATCGCCATCGCCGATGCGCCGCGCCCGAGCGCCAGGGCAACGGTCGCCAGACTCCGCGAACGGGGTGTCCAGGTTGCGATGCTGACCGGCGACAATGAAGGCACGGCAAAGCGTATCGCGGCCGAACTCGGAATAGACATGGTCCTCGCCGACGTGCTGCCGGGTCAGAAGGCGGCGAAGATCAAGGATCTGCAAGCCGATGGCAAACGGGTCGGCATGGTCGGCGACGGCGTCAATGATGCGCCTGCGCTCACCCAGGCGGACGTCGGCTTCGCCATCGGGGCCGGAACCGACGTCGCCATGGAAAGCGCCGACGTTGTGCTGATGAAAAGCGATCCGTATGACGTGGTCGGCGCAATCGAGCTATCGCGCGCGACGTTGCGCAAGATGCACCAGAACCTCTTCTGGGCGGTCGCATACAATGTCGTCGCCTTCCCGATGGCCGCCGGTGTGTTCTACCCCCTGCTGGTCAGCCCCGAGGTGGCGGCTCTGGCCATGTCGGGAAGTTCCGCGCTCGTCGCCGTGAACGCCCTCTTGTTGAAACGGACACGTCTTGAAGGGATCGGCTCGGGCGCCGCCGTATCGGCCCCGTCCGTCGATGCCGCTCAAGCGGAGGTGATCGCACCATGAGCGAACAAGCTACTATCGGTTTGAGCCGCCGCGCGACCGCGGCGCTCCTGTTCGCCGTCTTCACCGCGGCAGTCGGATATGGAGTCGTGTTGCCGGTCCTCCCACATGTGGTGGAAGGCCTTTCGTCGTCGGCTTCCGCGGGCAGCATCGGCTGGCATACCGGCTTCCTGGCCGCCGTTTATGCCGGCGCACCGCTTCTGTTCGCGCCGTTCTGGGGCTGGTTGTCGGATTGCTACGGGAGACGCCCGGTTCTTCTCGCTGGCCTTGTCGGCTTCGGCGCAACATTGGCAGTGACAGCGTTCGCTTCGAGTTTGCTATGGCTCTATGCCGGCCGGTTCCTGAACGGCGCCTTTACCGCCGCAATCCTGCCCGCAGCCCAGGCCTTCGTAGGCGACAGGGCGGTCTCCGATGCATGGCGCGCACGGCGCTTTGCCTGGTTGGGTATGGCCAGCATCGCCGGGTTCTTTATCGGACCAATGCTTGGCGGCATCGTGTTCCAGGCGGGCAGTACAATTTCCGGCAGCATGCCAGCGGCGCAGTTTCTGGCGCTGCCGTTCCTGTTCTCGGCCGGCCTGGCCTTCATAAGTGCCGTCGGCATTGCCGGACTCGATCAGGGTTCCGCACCGCTCGCGCCGCCGCCCGATCGGGTAACGAAAGATTGGCATCGCGCCACTGTTGCGCATCTCCTTGTATTGGCGGGCTTCGTCGCGATGGGAACCACTGCTTTCGAGGTGGGTCTGGCTCTTCGCGGCCGCGCCCTTGGCATGACGCCATACCAGGTAGGGATCATGTTTGCCGAGTGCAGCCTGGTCATGTTTGCCGTCCAGGCGCTGGTGTTTTCACCCCTCATGATGCCCTCGTCGACCGCGAAGCTGATCCTGCCCGCCTTCGCGATCATGGGGGCAGGGCTGCTTCTCGTGGCCTATGCCGAGGCCTTTGCGGCACAGTTGATCGCGGTCGGCGCGGTCGCCGCAGGTGCCGGCGTGCTGATCCCCGTCTTGACCTATTGGATCTCGCTGGGCGCCGGCGACGCCCAGGGCGCGGAGCTCGGGCGGAAGGCTGCGGTGGAGAGCTTCGGGCAGGCGCTGGGTTCTGCCGGCGTGGGATACATCGCTGGGGCCGGCGCCGCGCCGTCTCTGGAATTCCTGCTTCCGGCCGGGCTCGTCCTGACCGCTGCAGCCGCCAGTCTCAACCTTGCGCGGCGCCTCTCGGCCCGCGTGATTGTCGAATAGGAGGAGAGTCTCATGTCGATGCATCACCATCACGACGACCAAAACCGCCAAGAGGAACCACGAGGGCCGTTTCTGGCGTCGCGGGCGGGGCTGGTCTTTCTCGGATTTCTGGCGGTAGGGACGCTCCTCCTGTTCACCGAGCATCGCGCCCACGTTCTAGGAGCAGTGTTCTGGCTGCTGCCGCTCGCCTGTGTGTTCATGCACATGTTCATGCATGGCGGACACGGCGGGCATGGGAGCCACGGCAAACGCAATGAAAGGAAGCCGTCATGAGTACCGATATGCCAGCCTACGGACTATGGAGCCTCGTGATCGTCAATTCGATCATCTTCATCCTGTTCGCTTACAGCTTCTTCAAGCCACAGACGAGCCGCGACTGGCGCTCGTTCGGAGCCTTCAGCGCGTTTCTCGTTGCATTGTTCACCGAGATGTACGGCTTTCCGCTGACGATCTATTTCCTGTCGGGCTGGCTCCAGTCCCGCTATCCGGGGATCGACTGGTTCTCGCATGATGCCGGACACCTTCTCGAGATGATGTTCGGCTGGAAGGTGAACCCGCACTTCGGGCCGTTCCATGTCCTGAGCTTCATCCTGATTGGCGGTGGATTTTGGATGATCGCCGCCGCCTGGAGAGTGCTTTTCGACGCCCAGCAGCAGCGGAAACTGGCCAAGACCGGCCCGTACAGCTACGTGCGTCACCCGCAATATGCCGGCTTTATTCTGGTCATGCTTGGATTCCTCGTGCAGTGGCCGACGCTTCTGACGCTGGCAATGTTTCCGGTGCTGGTCATCATGTACGTGAAACTGGCGCGGTCTGAAGAACGCGAGGCACTAGCCGCGTTCGGCGACGCCTATCGGTCATATATGTCCGAGGTGCCGGGGTTCATTCCGCGATGGGGTCGCTTCTTCGGACCCCGCCCGGCCTCCGACCACAACAGCGGCAGGCGACGGCCATGAACGGCGCCGTCTTCACCGCAAGAGCCCTGACTAAAACCTATGTCTCCGGCGAGACCGAGGTGCGCGCGCTTCGTGGCGTGGATCTCGAGATCGCCGCTGGGGAGGTAGTTGTGTTGCTTGGCCCGTCGGGAAGTGGAAAGTCGACGCTTCTCAACATCATGGGCGGCCTCGATCAGGCCACGAGCGGCCAGTTGTTCTTCGGCGAGCAGGAACTGACCAGCCTCGACGATAAGGAACTGACGGCCTACCGGCGCCAACATGTCGGTTTCGTGTTCCAGTTCTATAACTTGATGCCCAGCCTTACGGCCTCCGAGAATGTCCTGCTCGTCACCGAAATCTCCGATGATCCGATGCGTCCCGACGAAGCTCTCGCACTTGTCGGGCTCGAAGAAAGGATGCACCATTTCCCGGCGCAGTTATCGGGTGGCGAACAGCAGCGCGTTGCGATCGCACGCGCAATCGCCAAGCGTCCCGACGTGCTGCTTTGCGACGAGCCGACGGGAGCGCTGGATTCCAAGACCGGGATTCGGGTGATCGAGGCTCTCCTGAGCATCAACGCCCAGTTCGGAACCACGACGCTCATCATCACGCACAATGCCAGCATCCAGGACGTCGCAGACCGCGTGCTGTTTTTCACCGACGGTCAGATTTCCAACGTTCGCAAGAACGAGACACGACGGGCTGCCGCCGAACTCAACTGGTGACCCATGCGCGCGCTTGACATCAAGCTTCTTCGCGACTTTGGACGGCTTTGGGCCCAGGCGCTTGCCATCGCGCTCGTGGTTGCCGGCGGAGTGGCGACGCTCATTCTTGCGGTCGGCTCCTATCGTTCCCTCGACGAGACGCGCGCCGCATACTATGAACGCTATCGCTTCGGCGACGTCTTTGCCACGGCAAGACGCGCGCCCAGGGCGCTGATCGATCAGATCGCTGAGATTCCAGGCGTAGCCGCAGTCGATGCGCGCATCGCCAAGCTTGCCCTGCTCGAGATACCGAATTATTCGGAGCCAGCGACCGGACAGCTCATCTCGCTGCCTGAGATCGGCGAGCCCACGCTCGACAGGATCTACATGCGGGCGGGCCGCCTGCCGGAGCCGGAACGGGCCGAAGAGGTGGTGGTCAACGAGGCCTTTGCAAAGGCTCACGGCTTTGCACCCGGATCCCGTTTTTCGGCAATCCTGAACGGCCGGAAGCGAGAGCTACAGATTGTCGGCGTAGCGCTGTCTCCCGAATTCATCTACGCCGTCGGGCCTGGCGACATCATGCCGGATGATCGCCGTTTCGCCGTGATCTGGATGCCGGAAAAGGCGCTCGCCAACGCCTACGACCTTGATGATGCGTTTTCGTCCGTGGCGGTGAAACTTCTCCACGGCGCCGACGAGCGCGAGGTTATCACGCGTCTCGATGCGATGCTCGAACGCTATGGCGGCGGGGCGGCCTATGCCCGCAAGGACCAGACATCGCATGCATGGGTCGACCACGAACTCGACATGCTCAAAAGCATGAGCCGTACGCTGCCGCCGATTTTCCTCCTGGTATCGGCATTCCTGGTCAACTTGACGCTGAGCCGGCTCGTCGCGCTCGAACGCGAGCAGATCGGGCTCATGAAGGCGTTGGGATACCGCAACGCCGGTATCGTCACACACTACCTGAAATTCGTCATCCTGATCGTGATGTCAGGCCTCGTGATCGGAGGCGCGGCCGGTACATGGTTGGGCATGTACGTCACCGACCTGTTCGGGGGCCTGTTCTTCCATTTTCCATTTCTGGTGTTCGCCAGAAGCCCCGATCTCTACGTGATCGCGGCCGCTCTTAGCCTCCTTGCTGCCGTCATCGGAGCTTTCCGTGCGCTGCGGGAGGTCGTGAGCCTGCCGCCGGCTGTGGCGATGCAGCCGCCGGCTCCGCCGCGCTTCCGGCGACTGCTGCCGCTTTCCAGCGCGAGGTTCGCCTCGCAGTCGACCATGATGATGCTGCGCAACATCACCCGCCATCCGGTCAGGGCGGCTATGACGATGCTCGGGATGGCGCTTGCGACCGCAATCCTTGTGGTCTCGCTGTTCATGCGGGATACGATGGAACAGCTCATCGACGTGACATACTTCCTTGCTGACCGTCAGGACGCCACCGTGAGTTTCGTGGAAAGGCGCCCGCAGGATGTCGTCATGCAGATTGCACGGCTTCCGGGCGTCCTCGCAGCGGAACCCTACCGCGAGGTGTCCGTCCGCATCAGGAACGGAAACGCCGAGCGCCGGATAGTGATCAGCGGCAGGCCACGCGACGCCGACCTCAACCGCATCATCGACATGGACTTGCGGCCTGTGGCGCTGCCGGAGGTGGGTCTGGCGATCTCGAGCATGCTTGCACAGATCCTCGACGTGGAGGTCGGCGATCCCGTCGAGGTCGATCTACTCGACGGCGCGCGGCGCACGGTCTCGCTTCCAGTGACGGCGCTGGTCGAGGATTATTTTGGCATAAGGGGCATGATGGACGCCGAGGCGCTGGCGCGCCTGATGCGGGAGGCTCCTGCCGTGAACAGCGTCAATGTCAGCCTGGATCAGAACACGCGCGAACTGTTTTACGGCGCCATTAAGACCCTGCCGGTCGTCAGCGGTCTGGCCTTGCAGCGGGTTTCGCTTGTCAATTTCCGGGAGCTGATAGGCATATTCATCACCACGATGGGAAGCATCTACACGGGCCTGGCAGCCGTCATCGCTTTCGGCGTCGTCTATAACAGTGCCCGAATCTCACTATCGGAGCGTGCGCGCGAACTGGCGAGCCTGCGGGTCCTCGGTTTCACCCGCGCCGAGGTGTTGCGCATCCTGCTTCTCGAGCTTGCCCTTCTGACCTTGATCGCGCAACCGCCTGGCTGGGGCATCGGCTACGGCCTTGCCTGGGTCATGAAGACCCAGCTCGCCGGCGAACTGATGCGCGTGCGCGGGACCGTCGCGCACTCCTCCTACATACTCGCCAGCGCGATCGTGATCGCGGCGGCTCTCCTCTCGGCGCTGGTCGTGCGCCGGCGGGTTTACCAGTTGGACCTTGTCAGCGTTCTGAAGACGAGAGATTGAACCATGGGCACAAGTCGGATGAAGCAAATTGTTGGGGTAGCAGCCTTAGGGGCACTGACCGCTGGGGCGGTGTGGTTCGCATGGCCGCAACCAATCGCGGTGGATATCGCGACGGTCGCGAAAGGTCCCATGGAGGTCACGGTCGAAGACGAGGCGAGGACGCGTGTGCGTCACATCTATACGGTGTCGGCGCCGATCGCGGGCAAGGTCCTGAGGATATCCCCGCCCCGCCATGTCGGCGATCACGTGACTGCGGACGAAACCGTCGTGGCGGTGATGCAGCCGACAGTGCCGAGTTTTCATGACGCCCGCACCCACGAGGAACTCCAGGCCGCTCTCGCGGCAGCCGACGCTGCCGTAACACTTGCCGAAGCCGAAATCCGCCGGATCGACGCGGCGCTCGGGTTTGCGCGCACCGATTTGCAAAGGGCCTCCGCGCTTGCCCAATCCGGGGCGGGATCACGGAAGGCTCTGGACCAGGCGGTGCTTGACGTCGAAACCAACGAAGCTGCATTGGCCAGCGCGAAGGCTGAGCTCGAAGTCCGGAGGAACGAGCGCGGCAGCGTCGCGGCGCGGCTCAGTGAACCGTCCGACGCTTCTTCGCAGTCGAGCCGCGGCTGCTGCATAAAACTCCGGACCCCGGTAACGGGCCGTGTCCTGAAGATCATCCAGGAAAGCGAAGGGGTCGTGCCGGCCGGCGCGCCATTGATCGAAATCGGCGATCCGCGCGATCTTGAGATCGTCGCGGATCTTCTGTCGACCGATGCGGTCAAGATCCAGCCCGGATCGTCCGTTGAGGTCGACGGATGGGGTGGACCGTCGGTCGAGGGGCGCGTCACCCGCGTCGATCCGGCGGGTTTCCTCAAGGTCTCCGCACTTGGTATCGAAGAACAGCGCGTGCGCACGACCATCGACTTCGTCGACCCTCCCGAAAAATGGTCATCGCTCGGCCATGACTACCGCGTGATCGTGCATGTCGAGACTTGGAAGGCCGAGGATGCCCTGACGGTGCCCGTCGCTGCCCTCTTCCGGAAGGGAGAGAACTGGGCGGTCTTTGCGGTCAGGGACGGACGCGCGCGTGCAGCCATTGTCGAAATCGGCCGGAGGAACAGCCGCGTGGCCGAGGTTCGGTCCGGCCTCGCCGCCGACGAACGTGTCGTGCTGCACCCCAGCGATCGGGTCAGGGACGGCGTGACAATCGCCGAGCGGGAAATCCGGTAGACCGCCTTTGATTGCGTGCTTTTGCTGTGGCTGTCGTGTGTTGTCCGGCAAGGCCTCGAAGGCGATTGCGCGTCAGGGATACCAAGCCGAGTGCCGCGCCGGCGTCGTTATCGAGGGCGCGCTCATGAAGACCGCCTGATCGGTTACCCAAACTGAATTCTGCAATCTTCCAGGACCCGATCAGTCCTGGCAGATCCAGGTGGACGAACCGAACTTTTGTTTGGCTTGAAATGCCGTCTCGTAGAATGGTTTCGTTCTCCTGAGCCCTCGCCCGCCGCAAGCAGGATGTTGGTGCAGCCGTCCCGTGCGGCGACCGTATATAAGTTGGATCTGGCTCGGATAAACGAGCCGCGTCATGCAATCGGGCTCAGACCATGGATTCCCCAACGACCGCCGGAAAGCAAAAAATGTCACCCTGACGACAGTTCCGCATAGTGAAGCTTCGCTCCACGCTTGGAAAGCTTGGCGACCATCGACGCCACCGACGTCGGCTCCGACGAGATGTCGCCGAAAAACCGCACCTCGCCGTTGCGCACCCCGTCCGCAACCGCCACTGAAATCTTCAGCTTCGACGTATCCAAGCCGATGAAAAATACGCTATTCTCTTTCATGGTTCGCCCTCGCTAAGCTTGGGGCTCGGCTCCGGCCTATCCAGAGCAACCCCCGAATTCAGCTCACCGCGGGGGCGGGCCACCTGCACCTCACGAACATACGGTCTAAGCGGTCGGGATGACTATTGCACGACGAAGATTTTGGCCTGATTGCGCCCGACCTCAGCCCTTGGATGAGGTCCTTGGGGCGACGGCTGTCGATCCGGCGGCGAGCGAGCTGGGCAGGCAGCTGATTGCGCTGGGGCGCGAGCTCGGCGTTGCGGCGGAGGGGGAGACGGAATGACGCGCAAGCAGAAGCGTCTGGCGGTGATCGGCGGCGGC
>NZ_FWER01000050.1 GCF_900169785.1 Rhizobium sullae | reverse complement strand
GCTCCAGTACATTATTGGGACGCAGATATACGGTAGGCGGTTTTCCGCTCAGGATGGAGCCGACCTGATCGGCAGGAGGCCCTCCTCATCGACCTCCAGGGCGTCGGACCAGACGTAGTCGCCGGTAATATTGATATGGTCCCAGCCCAACGGCGACAGTTTGGGGATCATCTTCTCATCGAATGGCCTGCCTTGCCGGCGCATGGCCTCCGTGATCCGTCCGAGATACCGGCAATTGAAGAGTACGATGGCGGCCGTGACGAGATTGAGGGCTGCGGCCCGGCTCGCTTGGTTTTCATGGCTCCGGTCCCGGAAGCGTCCCAGGCGATGGAAGGCGACGGCGCGGGCAAGGGTGTTTCGCGCTTCGCCCTTGTTGAGTTCTGCGGTGACGAGTTGCCGAAGAGCGGGATCCTCAAACCATCGTAAGGTGAAGAGTGTGCGTTCGATTCGCCCGATTTCGCGCAAGGCCGCTGCCAGACTGTTCTGCTGCCGGTAGGCGGACAGCTTCTTCAGGATAAGGGAAGGTGTGACCACCTTGTCGGCGAGTGCCCGGATTACCTTGCCGATTTCATCGGCATGCCCCAGGATTAGGTGAGCGTCGAGCCGGTGTCCAAACAGCGGCGCCAGACGGCCATATCTTGTTTTCGGTTCGAATGCATAGAGTTTGCGGTCCGACAGGCGCGGAATTCGAGGCTCAAAGGAGCGGCCCAGCAGCGCTGCGATGGCGAAGACGATATCGGAAACTCCGCCACCATCGACATGCAACGCCCCGATGTCGACATTGCTTTCGTGGCCGAGAATGCCATCCAATGCATGGATGGCTTCACCAGCGGTGCCAGCGATGACCTTCTGATGAAGCGGCGCATAGCGATCGGTGATCGTGGTGTAGATTTTCACGATCGGGTCACGGCCATAGTGCCCATTGATTGTGCCGCCAGCTTCGCCCGGACCACCGAGATAATAGGCCTGTCCATCGGCGGAAGCGCGCCAGCCTTCGCCAAACCAGACCGATAGCGGCTCGGCATGAATTGCATCGGTCATGCTCGCCAACGCGGCGCGGTAGGTGTCCTCTCGCATGTGCCATGTCTGCATACGCAGCAACGCCCGCCGGGTGACCGTACCGCACATTTCGGCCATTCGTGACAGGCCGAGATTGGTCGCTTCAGCGATCAATGCGGCCATGAAGGCGCGCTGATCCACAGGTGGCAATCCGGTGGAGACATGGGAGAAATGCTCTGTGAAGTCGGTCCAGTGGTTGACCTGATCGAGCAGGTCGGTAATCCGCACCCGCGGCATCATGGCGTATAACCTCGCCGTGACGGCACGCATTTGTTCCTGCTCGTTGTCGCCTCTTGGCTCCTTGGGGAAGCGGAGCTTTCCATCGGCGAATATCGCTGCATCCTTGCCAGACAGGTGACGTTCCGTGTTCAGAAGAGCAGCATCGAGCGCAGCCATGCGGTCTGAAAGATAGTCTTCGGCATTGAAAGCGTGAACCAGAGCGACCGGTTGCGTCGGAGTTGCCGGTGAAGCGGGCGCGAGGAGCTTTTCGAGCGGGCGGTGAATTCGCGATGTCGCAACCCACACGCCGCCGCTCGCAAGCGCATTGGCAAGGATGAAGTAGGTGGCCAGTTCGTAATAGGAGCGGTCAATGGAATTGTCGGTAAAGACATACCGGGACCACCGCCGCTCAATATGGCCGAGCGGGACGTCGGCAGGTAGCGGTTTACGACGGTCGCCACCAATCCCGCCCAACACTGCGATTGCAGCAAGGAGCGGCTGCATGGCACGACCGCCTTCGAATGCAAAGCTGCTCAGGAACCGGGCGCCAATCTTCCTGAACACGTGGTATTCGGGTGCAAGCTCGCCGAGCACGTCCGGCCTTCCAGGACGAAGTGTTCGCCGGATGATAGCCGCATCATCTGCGATGGTATCCAGGGGCGCGATCACAGCGACGGCAGCAGTTACATCGGATTCGGATCGCACAGCAGTCACCACAGCGTCAAGCACCTCGGCGATCCGAAGAAGCCGGGCACGCCCCTGTTCCGCAGAAGCGGCGATCGTTTCCTCAAGCCGCTTTTTGGCGCGCAGATTGGCACGCCCAACGAGCGACTGGAACATCGACAACGCCGCATCGGTCAAGGTAGTCGCCAACTCGCTCAAGGTCGCCATCATGACCGCATGTCGGCGTGGTGCATTCATCTGCTGGAACGCTTGCGCCGTATAGAGGCTTCCTTCTCTCGCCATTTGAGCCATGCGGTGATTGAGGTGGAGCGGCAAGCGTGCCGGTGCATCACCGACGATGTTGCGGACAAGGTCGAGCCTGTCGAGAATCTCGGCCAGCGATCGTGCGCCTACGCCTCCAGCCGGCGCACGCAGCCATGACAAGCGACTTTGCTGGCGATGAACCTTGGCCGATAAAAGCACGTCCATCTGATCGCATTGTGGTGGAGATAGAAGCGCCCCGATCTCGGCAATCGCCGCGAGATCAGCAGAATGCATCGCCGTGGCGGCTAAACGTTCGACGACGCTGATACCTGGGATGATGATCCTTGCAGACCGCATCCGTTCGATCAGCCGATCGAGAAGCACCCGGCCATCGGTCAAGCCGACAGCTTCGTCTTGAGCCCAGGCGGTAAGCTCGTCCCGCAATGGTCGGCTCAAATCGCGGAAGCCGTGGCGCTGCTTGATCGAGGTCAGCTGTTGGTATCGCGTTGCGCCGCGACGGGCAAACAGCGTGATGACATCAGCGTCGGCTTGAACCTGATCAGCAATGTGATCGAGCATGATGCCTGGCAGCAGTTCGCCGCGGCTGAGATATCGGCCAGGGAACCGCAGGCAGCAGAGTTGGAGTGCATAGCTCAGTCGGGTCTCCGGCGTCCGGCATTGATTGACGGCGGCAAGATCAGCTGGGCCGAGCATATGGTGGCGCAAGACCTCGACTTCCGTCTCCGGCAATGTCAGCAGTGCATCCCTCTGTTTCCTGGTCATGGAAATTCGCGGCGGCATTCCATATCCTTTCAAAAATAGCTTGCCTTACGAGTCCATATTGAAACAGGATTGTGAAAGGAATTTCGCCTTGCTTTGTCCGTGTAGCCAGACCTCGATGCTGATTGGCTACGCCCGGGTGAGCAAGGGAGACGAGCAATCGAACAAGGCCCAGGCCCGCGCCTTGTCCGAAGCTGGCTGCAAGCGCGTGTTCGAAGAAAAGGCGTCTGGCGGGCGTTGGGATCGGCCCGAATTGCACCGCATGCTCGATCAACTGCGTGATGGCGACACCGTCGTTGTCTGGAAGCTGGATCGCCTGTCACGATCGCTGAAGGATGTCCTTCATCTGATGGACAGGATCACCAGTGCAGGTGCGGGATTCCGGTCTCTCACCGAGGCGATCGACACAACCACGGCGGCAGGGCGCATGATGATGCAGATGGTGGGATCCTTTGCGGAGTTCGAACGCGCCATGATCCGGGAGAGGACCACGACGGGCCTAGCTCAGGCACGTGCCGAAGGACGAATTGGGGGACGCCGTAAGAAGCTCGACCCGAAGAAACGCCGGGAAATCGCCGAGAGCGTCTTGTCAGGCCGCAAAAGCGGAGCCGAAATGGCAAGACTTTACGATATCAGCGAACCGACGGTTTCGCGCATCGTCGCCGAACATCGCCAGAATGTGGAGACCTTCCATGCCGACCAGCCATGACCTCAAAGGTCTGATGAAGTTCCTTGCCCGGGAAGAATGGCGCGAATGCTTTGACGAGGTGTTCTACGACCATTTCGGGCCAGTCCTGGATGCTGGCGACATGGACTTCGAGGACATCGCCGAAATCCTTGGCGACGACTGGGCTATGACGCTCTGGGGCTGCGCCTTCGAGGATTTCCTGACCCAGGACTTCGAGGTCGAGGGCGGCAACATCGTCGACGAATATCTCAAACGTCGCGGCTGGAAGGAAAATGCCCAGGCAAAAAACTGTATGAAGGCGCTGCGCACTTCCGTCATGAGCCTTTACGAAGTCAGTGAGATCGTGCCGGGCAAGTCGCTCGCCGCGCGAGATCTTGTTCGTGGTGGTGACCCGATCGCGGTCAGTGAGGGAACAGCTACAAGTACCCTCAAGCAGTGGGACAGGATCGCCGCCCGGATTGTCCCCGTCATGGGCACAAACGTCTTCGCCGGAGGCCTTCTGCCGTTCACGCCGCAGGCCACCGATGCGCTGTTCGATGGCCTGCGGCAGATGTTCGGCAAAAAGAATGCGAAGAAGCTGCCGGTCATCAAGGACGAGGAGCTTCAGGCCGCCGCCTCCATGTTCACGCTTTCATGGCTGTTCGATACGCTTGAACGCGCCGCAGGGCTGCCATCGATGCAGAACGCGGATGGTGATGAGCTCATATTCCATGACGTCAGGTTTCCGCTCGCCTCCGGAATTGCCCAGAAGGATGTTGCCGCACGGGTTAGCAACATTCCCGGCATGTCGCAGGAAAACGCAAAATTCTGGAACTGGCTTGAGCAAAAGCCGAAGCACGACGCCCGTAAACGCAGTGCACCGTCTTTCGACACTACGATGGAAAACGGGGCGCGGGTGCGGGGAAATGTGGAATTGAAGGGGAAATTCCTGCACCTGGCGACCAACTCGGCAGAGCGCGCACAAGATGGAACGACCTTGATCCAGCAGGCTCTCGGTGATCTCGTCCGCGCCCCGCTTACAGAAATCCGCACGGTCGAACAGATGATGGCCGAGCGGCCGGCACGCGAAAAGGAAGCCCCCGCGCCTGAAATCCCGCCCGAAATTGCCGAGCAGGTCGTTCATCAGTTCATGGACCGGCAATATCGTGAAACCCTTGATCAGCCGGTCGGCATGCTCGGCAACAAGACGCCGCGTCAGGCCGCAAAATCAGCCGCTAGCCGACAAAAGGTCGCCGAATGGCTCAAATATCTCGAAAACCAGTCTTCACGGCAGCCAAATCCGGCAGATCCTATGGCGACATACAGTTTTGAGTGGATGTGGCACGAACTCGGCGTCATCGATCTGCGCCAATAACCGCTACCGCATATCCGTGTCCCAAAAATGCACTGAGGCCTTGAAGCGGCCGTCATAGGCCTTGAGGATGGTGTTCTTGGTCGACAGATAGACCGGCCACTTGCGCATCAGCCCGTACATCATCGAAGCGCGGGCGAATTCGCGGATCGATTCGTCGAGGTTGTACATGGCCATGGCAACGCCGGCGCCCGGTGCGTTGAAGACTTCCTTCTCGATGACGGTGCCGTCTTCGCCGACGAACTTGATCGTCAGCTTGCCCTTGCCGGGGAACTTGAAATCGGTGGCGCGGTACTGGTCGCCGAAGGCGTGGCGGCCGACGACGATCGGCTTGGTCCAGCCGGGAACGAGGCGCGGCACGTTCTTGCAGATGATCGGCTCGCGGAAGATGACGCCGCCGAGAATGTTGCGGATCGTGCCGTTCGGGCTCTTCCACATTTCCTTGAGGTTGAATTCCTTGACGCGGGCTTCGTCCGGCGTGATCGTCGCGCACTTGATGCCAACACCATACTTCTTGATGGCGTTGGCGGCGTCGACGGTGACCTGGTCATTGGTGGCGTCGCGGTTTTCGACCGAGAGGTCAAAATAGTCGATGTCGAGGTCGAGATACGGATGGATCAGCTTATCCTTGATGAGCTGCCAGATGATGCGCGTCATTTCATCGCCGTCGAGATCGGCGACGGGATTGGCGACCTTGATCTTGTTCATGTATCTGCCTCGTTCGAGCTTGAAGGGGACCGGCGTCCCGGGTGGGTGATGTGATGAGGAGCGCTATAGCCTGAAGCGCTTGGGCCGGCCGGCCTCGCATGGCTGCGTTCGCCTGCACTTCAAAAATGCCGCCCAGTTCTTCTCGCTGGCGCGACAGGCCGGCCTTGCCAATACCCGCGTCGTGATCACGCGCTGATCTCGGCTCAGCGCCAGACCCCGAATTCGGCATCTGATCCGTTTTGCGCGCTGATCCCGGATCAGCGCCTGACCCGGATGTCGGCAGTTGATCCCGTTCTATGCGCTGATCATCCGCTCCAGTTCATCCATGTCGGGCACGATGATATGTCGGAAGTTCTCGATGCGAATGACGCCGCTCTTGCGCAGCCTGGTCATCTGGCGGCTGACGGTTTCGATCGTCATCCCGAGGAAATCGGCGATCTCGGCGCGGGATAGCGGCAGGTCGAAGGCGGTGCTTGTGGCCGTTTGCGGTTCGGCGTGTGTGGCGATCAGGTAAAGCAGGCTTGCGACTTTCTCGCCGGCAGTGCGCCGGCCGAGCGTCAGCATCCATTCGCGCGCGGCATCCAGCTCCTTCAGCGCCTGATCGTGCAGGCTGCGCTGCAGTTCCGGCGTCTCCGATATCATCCGGTCGAGCAGGTTGCGGGGGAAGACGCAGATTTCGGCATCGGTCGCAGTCTCGGCCGACAGCGTGCTTTCGCGCACGAATGGCCTGCCGACGAAATCGGGGGCGAATTGCAGGCCGACGATCTGCTGGCGTCCGTCCGGCATCACTTTGCAGAGCTTCACCACCCCGCGCATGATGTTCGAATAGAAAGAACTTTCCGAGCCTTGAGCGATGATCTCGCAGCCCGCGCCGACCGTGCGGCGGAGCGAGTGGCGGCGCCGCAGACGACGCCGTGCCGCGCCTGGCAGGAACGGCAGGCGACGAGAGTGCCGGCGTCCGAAACGTCACTGCGTACGACGTCCATGTCCTGATCCCTTCGAAATCCGCGTGTGGCGGGCGCGGCTGCGCATGCCGAGCATGCCCGAGATGATTACGCCGCGATTGCGGGTTCGGCTATCCTGTTTTTCCGGCACGGCTTGATGATTATCAATTTCGCCGGGGCCGCGCTTTGATCCAGGTCAAAGTTTCCCTGCCATGGCTGTTGTTTGATGCGACTACCTCGACACGATGCCGTCCGAAGAATCTCAAACTTGAACAACGGAGCAAAGATCTTCGAATCCTGGCGACGAAGGTCGTCGACGTCTTTGCCACGAGCATTTCCCAAAATTGCATGAGGGTTTCTCGCGACAGCGTCGCCCCATGCCCTCGCCAGCCGGTTTCCAATGACAATGAGGTATGTTTGTGCGACGTACGTACTAACACTACGAGAGCAGTTGGCGCGGCCCGAACGCGATCGACGATGTGTCAGATGACCTCCTGAAGGAACGGGCGGATGACCGCATACCTAATCGGAATCGACGGCGGTGGCACGAGCTGCCGTGCGGCAGTCGCCGGTTCGAACGGGAATATCCTTGCGCGGGCTCAAGCCGGGCCAGCCAACATCCTTTCCGATCCGGATACGGCGCTCGACAACATTGCCAGTGCGACCCGCGCGGCGTTTTACGCAGCTGGCATCAATGCGCGTAGCATCGCCTCGGCGCGTGCAGTTCTGGGGGTCGCGGGCAATAATGTCGGCGAGGCCGTTCACTACGTGAAAAACAGGCTACCCTTCGCCGAGGCGGACATAGAGTCAGACGGACTGATCGCGCTACAAGGCGCGCTTGGCGATAAAGACGGAGCCGTCGCCATTTTAGGAACAGGCACGATCTACATCTCCCGCCACTGTGATACGGTGACCTACACCGGCGGATGGGGCTTTACTGTCGGCGACCTCGGCAGCGGCGCTCGTATTGGACATTCGCTTTTGCAAGAATCGCTGCTCGCATACGACGGCATCCATGTCATGTCCGCGATGACCGCTTCCGTCCTTGCGGAATTCAAGAATGACCCACGTAATATCGTCGAGTTTGCGCGGCAGGCAAAGCCCGGCGCCTTTGGTCGCTATGCGCCGCGCGTATTCGAGCACATCAAACAGGGTGATGCCGTCGCCGCGCGCCTTTTGAAAGAAGCCGCTGTTTCAGTTGACGAAGCACTTGATCGTCTAGTCGCTCGAGGAACGCAGAGGATTTGCCTGCTCGGGGGATTGGGGCCGCTTTATTCGTCCTGGATCGCTGCGCGGCATCAAAGTCTATTGGTAACGCCCGAAGGCGATGCACTGAGCGGGGCCGTGGCCCTGGCTGTTTCGCGCTTCGGGCACCTGAAAGCGATCGAATGAATGACGGGCTTGCTGCCATGCTTCCGGGATGGGGCAAAGACATCAAGGGCGCCGGTCCGCTCTATCAAAGGCTTCGCCTGGCGCTTGTAGAGGCGATCCTGTCAGGTAAACTCAAAAAGGGCGACGTTCTTTATCCCGAACGAGACCTCGCTGAACATGTCCGCGTTAGCCGTGTAACGGTCCGCAAAGCAATCGACCATCTCGTCCAAGACGGATTTCTGGTTCGCCGGCGCGGCTCAGGAACCTTCGTAGCCGGCTCGGCGGTCCGCGCAGATCAGCCTCCCTTACGCGCAAACTTTTTGACGGGTGATACTTCCTGGCTTGGATCGGACACGAAAGTCGAGTGGATCGAGCGCAGCACGTCTCATCCCGCACCAGAGGAGATGATGACACTCGGCCTGTCAAGCGACAGTCGTGTCGTGCGCATCACCCGCTTGCGGAGCTCGGCGGGCCAGCCGCTTGCGATTGAACGCATATGCGTTTCCTCGGAGTTCCTGCCCGACACTCGGACCGATACCTCTTCCATCTGCAACACACTCGCGGACGCAAGCTTTAGACCCGTTCGTGCGATCCAGCGCACTTTCGCACTTAACATCGAAGATCCGGACGCCACCACGCTTGGCGTCGCGATCGGAACGGCTGGACTTTTGACAAAGCGCGTTGCCTATCTTGCTTCGGGCCGCGCGATCGAGTTCAGCCGCTCACTTTTTCGAGGCGATGCCGAAGGTTTCGTCAGCGAGCTCACCTTTCGCGAAAACTGACCTCTCTTTTTACAAGATAGGATCCTATCATGCAGGTCACCATGCAAACGAACATGCGCCGAGAGGTCGACCAAATTTCGAAAGCGGCGGCCAAATTGCTCGAGCGCTTAGCGAAAGACTTCGCTGCCGCCGGTGCGGTTTTGCGCTCCGAGAACACCGCATTCGTCGTCACGGTCGCGCGCAGCTTGTCCGACCATCCCGCCATCTCACTGAGATATCCCATCGAGCCGAGGGCGAAATTACCCGTCTCTTCGATTCGGCCGCCCCGCGCCTCAATCTACGGTGTCGGGCCCAACTTTGGTCGCGGCGCTGCCTTGCCGAGGCAGCCACGCGCGCGATCGCTGCGTCGATCGCTCTCACGAAAAAGCTTCCGCTCGTGGAGCCTGCAAAGCACGAAGGTCGGCTTGTGCCTGAAGACGGCGTAGATCTCGTGGTGTTGCCCCCGAGCTTAAGTTGAAGTCGAGCTGGATAGGTGACCAAAGGTTTCGAGGCAAGCACCCATGGTAATTTCGGATCAAGTTTGCACAGGTTCTCCAGTGGTAAGGTCGACGTTTTCCGCTCGGAAACCCGCTGGGCTTTAGCTGAGTGGGACCAGTGCGTCATGAAGATACCAATGCTCTCGCCGTCTGAACGAACCTGTCTCCATTGGATATCGAGAGGCTGGACTTTGGCTGATATCGCGTTGATCGAGGGAAAGGGTACCGCTGAGATTCAGGCGTGCGTGGAGCGTGCGGTTATTTCGCTCAACGCCGAATCATTGGAACAGGCGCTTGAGAAAGCGAAGCTCATGCGATCAGACTGATCGCGTCATGGGCGCCGGATGCTTTCACCTTGCCTTTCATCTGCTCGTAAATGCGCCGTTTGGGCGACTCCTGGCCCTAAGCAAGATCGCGCCACCGGTCTTTAAAAAGACGGAGACGATGGCTCCTGCGGTCGGTGCGGAACCGAGGTGGCCATGAAAGCAAGTTAATTCGCGTGTTTGAATGGACCCCGGCTGTGTTCCGGATTCCACGTCAACCCAGTGAAAGATCCGCTAGGAAGCTGCTGCCGCTCCACGTCGCGCTGCTCGCGCCCGTCCCGCGCATTTGAGGATTTATTCAGCGGGAATTGGCCGGCCTGGAGGCCCCTCTAAAGTCGCTCGATCTTTCCTCCGTACGGTCCCTCCAGCTCTCCCGCGAACTGATCACGGTCTTCGAAGCCGACAGCGAGTACGGTGTTCTACCCTCTGACGAGATCGACGCCGACGACGATCTGGCGATCGTTTACGATTCTTTCCCTGGCCGGCGCATTGAGCCTGCCCCTGTCTTTGGCCTGCCGCTTGCGAACTGCAGGCGCAAGGGAGGCTTCGCCGCGGACAAGCATTGCATGATCCGACACTTGTCAGCCGCGCCCTTGCCGCCTTTGCTCTTCGCGGCTGGCCGAAGGGTGCCCGCGAAACGAAGGGCAAAGAAAGGCAACGAGGGCCAATCGCCGGGCGATTGGAAATCAAATGAAGAGAAGAGAAATAGAAGCGCTGCGCGAACGGGTCGGTTGCGCGGCGGTTCTCGAAAGGGCGAGCTTCGCCATCGACATCAAGGAAAGCAGCCGGCGGGCGATCAAGTTTCGCCGTGGCGGTGAAATCATCATCGTTACGCATGAGGGGCGCGGATGGTTCGATCCGCTCAGCGATGCGAAAGGCGATGTGTTCGGGCTTGTCGAGCATCTCGATCATGTCGGATTTATCGAATGCGCCGAACGGGTCGCAGATCTCGTCGGTTCCACCATCACCGAGCCCGAGTGGCAGCCATTGGAGCCTGATGGAGGAGACGAACTCTCCCTCCCCGATCGTTGGCAGGCGCGCCGCCGCCCATGGCCCGGATCGTCGACATGGCGTTACCTCAACGGCGAGCGCTGGCTGCCGGAACCTTTGCTCCTTGCGGCGATCAAAGGCGACCATCTGCGGGAAGGGCCATACGGGAGCATGTGGGCAGCTCATACGGACGATGTCGGCGTTGTGACTGGCTGGGAGGCGCGAGGTCCGCAATACCGAGGGTTCGCCTCTGGAGGGAACAAGATTCTTTTCCGTCTCGGGCGGCCTACTGCGTTGCGCCTGGCCGTCACAGAAGCCGCGATCGATGCCATGAGTCTCGCGGCCATCGAGGCGTTGCGTGACGGCACGCTCTATCTCAGCACCGGCGGCGGATGGTCGCCGTCCACGCAGGCCGCGCTGAGGGAATTGGCCTCCAGACCTGACGTCCAGCTGGTCGCGGCGACCGACGCTAACTCTCAGGGCGACCTTTTTGCCGAGCGATTGCGGGCGCTCGCCGAAGATGCCGGGTGCGACTGGACGCGGCTGCGGCCGCCCAAGGAGGATTGGAACGAGACCCTGAAAGTCAGGGAAAAGCAAAAACTGGAAAGAAAGGAAAGTGGCGTGCCGCATTCGCACCGCCCGCGTCAAGGGAAGGCTTCGCCCGGTGGAGCCGACCCTTGACGCGACCGGTCGCGATGTCGGCGGCTCGGAAGGGGGTCATGAGGGACTGAAGGGGATGGCGAGGTCGAGAGGACGGCGCTGCACTTCAGTCCGAAAACCTCCAAAGGAGCCGCAGATGATCACCTCTCCCGCAACCGCCAAGGTTTTCAGTGCGTCGCAAGCCGGCAGCAGATGTTCCGCATGTTCGATCGCCACGCGCAGCGCCCAAACCGTTGGGATGGTGGTGCCGCACCGTAGGACGTAGCTTGTCGGTGATCATTACACGGGGCGGACGGTCTTGTGTTTTCAGGAGCTTGCGCATCAAGCGCTTTGCTGCCCGGTTCTTCCGAAGTGGTGGGCCCTTGTCCTAAGAGAGCAGCATGCTAGCATTCAGAGGTCCGCTACTTCAACCGAAATGCTGGCGAAAACTCGTCAGTCACTCTGCCCCACACCGACCCCGTTTAAGGATCGCCAGGACTCCTCACGGAGTAATGGCGGTAGCCATTGCCGCACCGCCACCGATTGAATGAAGATGGGCAATTTGCAAGCCAGCCTATTGGGTCTTTGAGAATTTGAATCATTATTGTTCGAGATTTTCGTCGTTGTCCGCGAAAATGAGCACTCAATGGCGCCCGCATCTGGGCACAATATGATGTCATCTGCAGCGTCCGAAAGGCATCCGCGCTGGACCTTCCACTTCGTCCCACATCCTGTTCATGGCTGAACGCCGTCGAGGGCTTCTTTGCGAAGCTGACGCGCCGACGTCTGAAGTACGGCGTCTTCCAGTCCGTCGTCGACCTCCAGGCTACCATTAACCGCTTCGTCAACGAGCATAACCAAAAACCAAAGCCCTTCATCTGGAGGGCAGATCCAGACGAGATCATTGCAGCTGTCAAACGTGGGCGCCAAGCGTTGGAATCAATCCACTAGTTACGAGAGTTCTGACAATGTCGTACATCCGGGTCTATCTGGTCTTGGTTTCAAAGCACTTTCCCATTTTGGCATGACGGTTGCTCAGGTGATTAGAAGATTCTTCATCGCCACAGATGGCAGCTCGAGCCTAAGCGGGGTGGAGGAGATCAGTGTATGGAGGTGGACAATGGCGGACAACAATGATGGATCGGCGACAACACCTGGCGAGTATGGGCAGGTGGGTCGCCACCGAGCTAAACTGAATAGCTCTTCCCGAACGGATCATAATATATCGGAAGCAATCATCCTCGCCGCTGGAATGGGAAGACGTCTCGGTCATCTAACCGCCAATCGTCCGAAGGCGCTTATCGAAGTCGCCGGCGAGCCATTGGTGTCACGCCTCCTCAGTCAAATGCAGCGCGCCGGTGTCTCGAACGCAACAGTCGTGGTCGGCTTTCTCGGCGATAAGTTGATCGCGCATGTTCGCAGCACCTCGGGAGCGATGAACATCGATATCGTCGAAAACCCTCGATACCGATCTGAGAACAACATTACGTCCTTGGGCCTGGCGCTTGTCCCTGGAAGAGCCGTTATCCTATCGGATTGCGATGTTCTCCTTTCCGACTTTCCCGCCCACTGGTTGCAGCCGGACGGTGCTGACATAACGGTTCCTACCCGCCCACTTCGACCTAAAGAAACGGGGACTGTCTTGCGGCGGGGGATGGATGGGGAGTGGTACATAGTTGTCACGCGCAACTGCGACGAAACCCTTCCAAGCGATCGCAAGACGATCAGCCTATACCTCCTTCGCTCAAACGAGTTTGTACTGGATTTCCATCGAAACATGAGGGACGCGATTTCGGGAGGCGAAACGGCACTCTACTATGAGGATATCCTCGCTCGCTCGCTCGGTTCGAAATACCGGCTAGGGATTATCGAGACAGAGAGCTTCGACGTCACCGCGTTCGAGATCGACACCCCAGAAGACCTCGAAGAAGCAGAATCCTGGGTCGCGGCTGCCGGCAACAACTGGCTACGATCATCATGAGAGGTTTATCATGCACGCGAGCGGCTTTGCAATTGGCCACCACGGCGAAATCCTCCAAGGCGTTTTCCGAGGCGATGATAGTCGGCTGCACCGAGGCTTAGTGACGCTTCCCTTCCCACCTCGGTACTCGATTGCCGTCGCTGAGCCGATTGATGGCATCGAAGTCCTCGTCCGCCCTAAGCACAAAACAAAATCGGGAGCGGCGGCGAGGCTCCTTCTAGGTGGGATCGGGTATTCTGGCAGGGGAATCAAGGTCACCGTGAATTCGAATATTCCAGAAGGATTCGGCTTAGGCTCATCAACAACGGACGTTGTTGCGACCATCCGCGCAACGGCTCGACTGTTAGGACTGCAGCTAGAGGCTAGCACGATCTTTCGCCTAGCTGTTCGAGCCGAGGTGGCCAGTGACGGCACCATGTTTACTGGAAATCCCAGGCTCATCTGTCCGCGAGAGGGCATTGTGCTCGAGCGCTTCGAAAGCAGAATACCCGAGTTCTCGCTGATCAGTGTGAACGTAGCTCCTAACCACCCCGTTGACACATTAGCCCATCCGCCGACCAGATATACAGGGGACGAGATCAGGGAGTTCGGAGACCTGCGAAAGCTACTACGGCGAGCGCTGGAAAACGGGAGCCTTGGTGAATTGGGGGAAATGGCCACGCGAAGCGCTGTCATTAATCAGCGGTACCTGCCACAGCCGCATTTCGATTCGCTCTTGGAACTGTCCCAATCCACGAACGCCTTCGGCCTTCAAGTTGCGCACAGCGGGAGGATGGTTGGCATGTTCTTGGATCCGCGATTGGAGAAAGGAGATAAATCTGTCGAGCACATCCAACGCGAATTGCTGCGGTTAAACCTGTACTCCGAATTTTTCAGGTCTGGCCAAACATCCGTTTAAGATTGTTGGTGAGGAGAGCATAATGACGATTGATGGTCGGGTAATTGGTGGTAATGGACTGCAGTTTAAGCGGCTTGCTCGGAGTAGTTGCATAAGCGGCAGAGGAGCATCGTTTGTTCCAGTTGGGACTCGACAATGCACAAGCACCGATCTTCGCCAAAAGGCTACGAGGAACAATCATGACCAACGTATCGTCGATGGAACAAGAACGCCGCCAACCCATAATGGGAATTCTCCTGGATCCGCCGAACGCGATAACGTTCGTCGGAGCTCTTTTAGCAATGTCCGCATGCGCGATGGCAGTGATGGGCAAATACAACCTCGCCCTGATATGCGTTCTCTGGAGCCACCTGGCAGATTCGTTGGATGGTCTGGTTGCCCGCAGGATGCACCATCGCCAACCGGGGATGAGCGATGTCGGAAAGGCGATGGACGCGTTGGGAGATTTCCTATCTGCTGGTGTCTTTCCCTTGATCTTTCTCGCTTCATTGGGTGAGGCGGCACCATTCCCGACGTTCGCGGGGCTACTCATCTGTGCCGCGGGCATTTTGCGGCTGAGCTACTTCGAAGCGTTCGGACTGTCGGGAGGCTCTTTCGTCGGGGTGCCGCTGCCCCACAACATCCTCGTATTCGCCCTGTCGTACTACCTCGGCTCCCAAATCGTAACGGATCACCTGATCCTGCTGATGGGCGCCGTTGCGGTCATCATGAGCGGGTTACATCTCTCGTCGATCCGATTTCCAAAGATGAATGTGACTTGGATTGTCCTTTCGGCAGTCTTCATTGCCGCGATGAGCGCTCTTCTCGCTCTTCAGTAAACAAGTGTCTCAGGATCGGTCTCTATTCTTGCAATTCGTTACTACCGAATTCGTTCGATGCTTCGTCGTAATCCCGACAATACCACCATTTTGTGACACCGTTTCACATGAACTGCCGCAGGTCACGAAAAGACATCCGGCTAAGCAACAGAAGCACAATTCGAGTTTGGCACGTCATTTTAGCCATCGAACAGGAGAGGATTATCGTGGACGCAATGTTTGGCTCGATCGGCATGCCACTTGTCGACCCCGCACTATTTTCCAGGATGCTGAAACACCGGGGAAGTTACGTCGACACGATCAAAGGGGCCGAGATTTCACTAAGCACGGTCAGTAGGTTGCCTGGTAGAATCTTCAAGGATCCAGAGTTGATGGTGGCCTATACCGGATCCCCTTCTGTCGAAGGAAAACAGGTCTCGATGGCCGCGGATCTTGCGGAGCTTTACGCACTAGGCAAGCTGGACGCCCCAGATGCAGTAAATGGTCACTATTGCATCGCACTGGTCGACATACCGAAGCAACAGATTCGTTTCCTCCGTGACAACATCGGGGTCAACACCCTCTATGTCACGCGGATCGGAAGGGGCCTGGCCTTCTGCACTGAATACAAATGCCTTCGGGCTTTGCCTGGCTTTGATCGTTCAATCGACCTGGAAGCGATCAAGGGATTCGAACGAACCGGGTGGGTGCCGAGCGGGCTAACATTCTTTTCCCAGGTAAAGCCGGTTTTGCCCGGAAAATGGTCGAAGGTCAGTTATGAAGACAATTCCTTTCCATCGGAGGCGGCATCATCGATCACGCCTGCGATAGCGGATGCTTTCGTACCGGTGGAGGTGGTCGCAGACGCTTTGCTGAGCGCTGTGGAAAGGCTCGGCGCCGATCAACCGCCAGCGGTGGGCATAATGCTGAGTAGCGGAGTGGACTCAGCTCTAATCGCAGAGTTGGTCGCCCGCTCCATGAAGCAAATCACGGTCAAGTCGTTCACTGTTGGTCACAACGGAGGAGACCCCGAGATCGAAGGCGCCCGGTTGACCGCGTTGGCTTTGGGACTGGAGCATCACGAACTATTTCTGGAACCATCAGAATTTTCACGACTGCTTCCAGAAGCGATGTGGGCGATGGAGAACCCCGGGGGCTATGACGAGTATCCATGCTTGTTCGGGCTTTGCGAGATGGCAGGGTTGCATGTCGATGTTCTATTTTCTGGCAATCTCTCGGATACATTATTTGGAGGCATGAACTTCCACACGCAGTTGTGGAAGAGCCTTAACGGGCGGCCAACTGATGAGGAATCGGCCCCAAATGGAAGCCTTACAATCCTCAAGGGGGCAGCAAGCGGCACCCACGCGACGCTGCGGACGCGGTCGCCTTCCTTGCATGCCGAACTTGTCGCCACAATGGATAGGCGGGACGAGCGGATGGGTGCCCAGGAAATGCTCGCCGCTCGTTTTGGCATCGATCTGCGCATGCCGTATGCCGACACCCACGTCGTCCGAACCGCAATGCGCATTCCTGACCCCCAGAAGGTCAATGACAAAGGAAATAAGCTTATCCTGCGCCAAGCGTCGGCGATGTTTTTGCCCGAAGAGATTGTAAAGCGACCGAAACGAATACAGCAGCTGATGTATGACAGCGCAATGCGGACTTGGTTGTTGACGACATTTGATCTCTTGTTCAACTCCGCTGCGGCGCAAAAGCGGGACGTCTACGATTATGAAAACCTGGCTCTGGTAAGGGAAGAGCTCGTGCGCGAGGTCACCCGTAGTACCGTTCAAAATGCCTGGAAAGCCATTTCGATTGAAACTTGGCTTCGGATGTTCGCGGACGAGGAGCATTTCGCCCGTGCCATTACCGACGAAAGTGTAAAACCGGAAGCGGTTCTTTCGCCCGCCAGCCCCTAATTAGTCGGCCCAGAACAAAGGCCTTAAATCGTTGATCTTCTGGCGGTTGGGAAGATCTGGAGAAGTATCCGATTTCGCTATGAGAACGTTAAGCGCGGCCCCGATGAAGCACGCCAAAGGGGCCAGTTTGGCCAGGATGAGGCGCAGATTGTGACCTCCGCCGACGAGCAGCGCATTGATGGTGTTGCCATCGTACCCGAGAAGGAAGTTCCGGTCCAGCCTGCCATCGGTCTTCATATGGCCGATGGTGGGCTCGATGGCCGTTCGTCGTTTCAGCTCCCGTCGCATGGTCGGCGTCAGCCCGCGCCGGCTTCCGGCAATCATCACCGACGCCGATCCAGTGTAATCATGACCGCGATATTCCTCGACGTAGATGCGATCCGGATACCGCCCATGGCAACAGCCTGGTCGACGGGATGTGAGAGGGTGTGCCCGCCATAGGAATTGTCTTCGAATGCCTTGGCCGCCAGAACCAGCCCTTCGCGGTCCGTCGCCGCGAACCCTACCTTCCGAACTCGAATGGCGCGCGAGCCTTGCCCTTCGAGAAGCAGACGACCTCGGGAGCATGCAGCGCATAGACCTTGTTCTTGTCCTTCGGCTTTTGCGCCGGCAGCCGTTCGACAAGACCGAACAGCCGGGCAAAAGTCCGCTCCAGTTCGACGTTGCCGGCGACCTTGCGGCCGATGCGCAGGCGCTTCAGTTCGCGGCGCATGCGGCGGAATTGCCGGGCATGGGCATAACGGCCGGCGCGCACCGCCGCTGCTTTCGTCAGACGCGTATCGCTCTGCCTCAGCTCGATGCCATGCTTCTTGGCGTGACGGACCAGCATCTGCAGAGCCTTCAGATACAGGATACCGTTCACACCACAAGAATGAGAGGAAACCCTACCCTGCTCGCCGCGAAAACCGCGTCATGACGTTAATCATGGCCAGTGCGCCCCAAGTGATGGCAAAAGACAGGATGGTCAGGGCTGCAGGCTCATAGGCTTTGCTCATGCCGATTTTTTGAATGTAGGTGCCGAAAGCCGGGCGCGTCAAAAGGCTAGCGATCACGAATTCCCCCATCACGACCGCGAAGGTCAGGAATGAGCCTGCCATGACGGAAGGCAAGATGTTCGGGAAGATCACCAGCCTGATTGTCGCGAATGGCCGAGCGCCGAGAATGCCAGCGGCGTCCGTCAGCGTCTGAACGTCAATCGTCTGCAAGCCGGTATCAATCGTGCGGTAGAGGTACGGCAGAGATAATGTGGTACAGCCGCAGATAAGCAGGATGCTCGCACCAGCGCTGCTATCGGCCAGCGGCAGCACCGACGATGACGAAAACAGCCGCAGATAGCCAAAGACAAGCACGATAGGTGGCACGACCATGGGCAGCATCACGAAGATTTCCACCACGGGCCGCAGCCATTGGAGGCGCAACCGGACATAATAGGCCATCGGAACCACGATGATCGTGCCAAAGATGATCGTCAATACTGCTATTATCAGCGAATAGAAGAAGCTGGCCGCAAATTCCGGGTCTAAGAAAACCGACTCGTAAGCCTCAAGCGAATATACGCCGCGCCGGATGCTTAATGAAAATTCCGCCGTGCTGAAAAGCGGCATCAGAAAGAACACTGCGGCGATGGCGAATATGGTCCAAGGGGAATAGCGCAGGACGAATTTCATTTCATCCACCGTTCGGAGCGCACGCGAAGCATCAGGTAAAGAGAAATGGTCACCGTCATGACAAATACCATGAGCAAGGCTAGGACGGCGCCAAGCTGCTCGTTGTGCAGGACGTCGCCGCGAATTTGCGCGTAGAGCAAGATCGGGATGACGTTCACCGCCGTTCCTGTCAGCGCGTAGGCCGTTGCGACGCCCCCGAATGCATTGGCGAACAACAATGCCAACGCCCCGAGTATTGTTGGCCAGAGGATTGGCAGGCCAACAAAGCGCCAATACTGGGTAGCCGTGGCACCCAACATCTCGGCCGCCTCACGTGTCTGTGTGGAAAGCCGGTCAACGGCGGGCATGATTATCGTGAATGCAATCGGGACCTGAAAGAACAGGTAGGTAAGCGTCAAGCCGGAAAAGCTGGCAAGCTCAAAACCTGCCGCGTAAATGTCGATGCCGAAGGCCTTCCGTAAAAACACAGTCACGAGGCCAAGCCGCCCCAGAGTGGCGATGAAGGCGAAGGCAAGGGGAATGCCTGAGAAATGCGAGGCCACGCCGCAAAAGCTCATAACGGCGGCCTTCAACTTCTGGCTGGTCACGCGCCGGCCAACGGTGAGGGCCAGTACGAGCCCGAGCACCGTTCCAAGAACGGCGGTGACGGCGGAGATTTTGGCCGAAGCCATGAAGGCGTCGGCAACCTCCGGCGTGATGATCTCCGCGAAGTTCGCTAACGTAAAACCTCCCTGCTTATCAAAAAAGGCCGTGGCCAGTAGCGCCGCGGTGGGCATCACCATCATGACGATGGCAAACATGAAAAACGGGGCCGTGGCAAGCAGTGCGGGCCAGTCAATGGACTTGAGGGATGAGGTACCTGTCAGCCCGGCGCGAATGCCACTCGCGCCGGGCTTGCCGTGTGTGGACTGTGGTTTCAACTTATTTGCTGCCTGCGCCTACGGTTGAAGTCCATTCCTTGGCAATCACTTCGCCGGCTTCCACTAGATGGGACAACTCGGGAAATACTAGATTGTTACCTGTCGCCGGGAGCTTGGTCAGCATGTCATCGGCAATTTTGCCGGATTTGCGCATGGCGTCAAAGCGGATGGGGTGGCAAAGGCCCTTGAGGTAGCCAAGTTGCCCCTCGTCGGAATAAAGGTACTCCATCCAGAGCTTGGCGGCTTGCGGATGCGGCGCGTACTTGCTGATGGCTTGGGCATAAACGCCAGCCACGGTAACGCTTGCCGGGACAATGGTGTCCAGTGGCGGATTTCCCTTGAAATTTTCGGCATAGGTGATGCCGTTGGAATCCCAGCGCGTGGTAATTGGCGTTTCGCCTTTGGCGATGGATGCTGCAGAGCCGAAACCGGCAACGAGATTGCCGGAGTCCTTCAATTGGCGGTAGAACTCGAGCCCAGCGCGGGCTGCTGCCGCGCCCGGCTGCGCGCCGGCTGCAAGGCCCGCGGCATAGACGCTTAGGATGGAATTGTTGGCGGTTCGCGGGTCAGCAGGCAGTGAAACGCTCTTCCGATAGGCGGGGTCGAGAAGATCAGCCCAATCGGCTGGAGACTTTGAGATAACGTCCTTATTCACGACGAAAGAAAGCACGCCGTAATAGTCGCCGTACCATTGCCCTTCGGGGTCTTTGGCGGTGGCCGGGATTTCGTCCCACGTTTGCACCTTGTACGGTTGCAGCAATCCCTCTTTCCGCGCAATGGGGCCAAAAACAAGGCCCACATCGATGACATCCGGCGCCTGCGAGCCGTTGTTGCCTATATTAGCCTTGATCGTTGCCAATTCTTCACCGGATCCGGCAGTCGGGCTGAGTTCGTTCACGGTGAGGCCGTATTTATCTTTAAAGCCTTGAATCAGCGCAGCATAGCCGCACCAATCATGCCCGAGGGCAATAACCGTCAATTGCCCTTCGGCCCTTGCAGCCGCGACAAGATCATCCATTTCGTCAGCATGCGCGCCAAATGGCATGGCCAGGCAAGCGACACCTACAGTCAGATAGGCAGTCATCCGTTTCCTAATCATCCGGTTTCCTCTCGCGGGAACTAGCAATTAAATGAAGCCTTGCCGACTAACGGCTACTCTTTACAAGAATGTGACAATATCTGGCATAAATTGGCAATTACAGAAAATACGTGCCAGAAAAGTGCGCTTTTGCGCGGAACACATAAGGTGAGATGAAGGAATGGCAGGCATTTTCAGTGTATGCGCGCGAAAACTGTCATCAAAGAGCCGTTGACAGATATTTGAAAGGCAATTATTCCCAAAAATGACAACATATCGGTTGTAAGCGCGGCCGACTCCATCGTGTAGAGTGAGGAATTTGTGACGAAACTGCCGGCAGCAAGCCGCCTACAAGCCATAGCTGATATGCTTCGCACAGGCGAAGGCATCGGAATTGCCGCAATGGCCGAGCGCTTCTCGGTGACGATGGAAACCGTCCGTCGTGATCTGGTCCTTCTCGAAAAGGACGGCCTGCTGACGCGGGTGCATGGGGGCGCAATCCCAGTTTCCCGCGCCGCGCCGCTGCCGTCGCGGCTGGCCAGCCTGAGTGCAGAAAAAGCCGTGATTGGAAAGCTGGCAGCGCAAACCGCGACCCGGGACGGCTGGATATTCATCACTCACGGCAGCACAGCACTGGCCGTCGCAAAGGCGTTGAACGACGGCCCTGCGGTATCGGTCATGACGAACATGCCGGCCATCGCGGAAGTGCTGCAAAGCGGCCTCAAGCACCGGGTCACGCTCACCGGGGGGGAGTACGACTATGCCAATGGCGCGCTAATGGGCGAACAAGTACTAGAGGCCATTTCCGAGTGCATTTTCGACACGGCCATCATTGCAGCCTACGGCGTTGACCCGGTGCATGGCTTGGTAGAGTCAAGCAAGTACCTGCAACGCTTCAAGCGACTGCTGTTCGAGCGCAGCCGCCGTCGCATCTTCGTTGCTGACCATAGCAAATTCGGCGCGTCAGGAGCTTATGTCTCGGCGTCCCTGTCGGACATTGGAACCATCGTCACCGACGAGCCACCGCCCGCCCGCTTTGCGGATGGGTTCAAGGATGCAGGTGTGCGCGTGGTTTATCCACAAAAGAACGAAACGAACAACATGGAAGAAAACACCAATGGCCAATGACGCGCGCCATGTCGTGGTGCTGGGAATTGACGGCCTAAGGCCCGATCTGGTCGCTGAAAGCACCATGCCCCATCTTGCGGCGCTGGCCAGCGACGGAACGTGGAACCGCCGTCATACCACTGTGTTCCCCAGCGAGACGCGGGGGGCGCTCACGGCCTTGGCCACTGGCGCAACCGCGCAGGTGAACGGGATTGCAGGAAACCAATTCTATATCCGGGGGACCAGCCCCGATCAAGTGTTCACAGAAACCACGCATGATTGGTGGGCGGCGGATGAACGCCTAGCGGGCAACCTGGTGAAAGTGCCCTCGATCTCGGAAGTTCTACACCAAGCGGGACGGCCGTTTGCGGTCGTCACGTCGAGTGGCCCCGGCGTTCTGCCGGCGCTGAACTGGAAGGGCCAGCAGCGCGGACAAACCGGTTTCAATGTCCGCCATCCCCAGATCGGCTACCCGCATTCGTTTGCCGCCCGCGCCCATCGTTCCCTTAAAATCCCGGCCGGGGGCATCTCCGCCGATGGACCAATGACGGCGTTCCGGGTATTTGAGCGCGAAGTATGGCCCTACGACAAGCCCGCCGCCACCATTCTATGGTGCACCGAAGTCGATAGCGTCAGCCATCTGCACGGCCTGCAATCGACCCAGCTACGAGAGAATATGCGGGCTTGCGATGCTGTAATTGGAGAGCTGCGGGCATGGCGGGACGCCCAGCCGGAGCGCGACAGCATCACGTTGTTTATCGTTTCCGATCATGGCCATGTGACGATCGGCGGCACAGTCAACGTGGCCGACGCTCTTTGTCAGGCCGGTTTCAAGGCGGCGGCATCTTTCAACGATCATGCAACGCAGGTGCTTGTTCGACCGGGCCGCGCGGTGGGCCTTTGGCTCAAACATGATGACCCGGCCTTACTGCGGGACATACGGGACTTCATGATGGAACAGGTATGGTTCGGCGGCGCATTCAGCCCTGCCAGCGAACCGGGCAGCACCAGCGGCACGGTGGATGGCAGTCTTGCGCTGGAACTGTTGGGTGCGGGCGGCGAGCGCGCTCCTGGCCTGTTCGTGCACCTCGGGAAAACGCCTGCCGACGATCAGACCGATCAGGCCGGGCATGTGGATTCGGTCTTTTACGACCCCGGCGACAACGATCTGCGGATAGGCGGCGGCACGCATGGGGGGCTGCATCGCGGCGAGTTCACGGCCGTTCTCGCGAGCTACGGCGCGGGAGTCGCGCAGGGCCGGGTTTCAGATGCTCCGAGTTCAATCACGGACATTGCGCCCACAATCCTGTCACTGCTGGGGATCGACGCGCCGAAGACGATGACAGGCCGCGTGCTGGGCGGCGATGCGCCGGAGAGTGAGGAACTGGCATACGCGGAGATTCTCTCTGCCGGCGTCCACAAAACCACCTTCCTGACGGGTATCGAGCGGCAGGGCCATTTCCATGTCAGCGAAGGTGGGATTCAGTAGGGGCATCCTACAGAAGGGCTGGCACCGTAAACTTAACGCTGTGAAAACAAGATCTGGGAGTGAGGCTTTGGTTCGTTCGGCGTGAAGGCGGGCGATTTGGCGCCATGCTTCGATGGCAGTTGCTCGACCGACGGCCCATTTTTTTGTTCCCTCGCAACCAGATTGCGAGCTCTGTAGCAGAGCGCTTATCAAAAGAAGTTGGGAAAGGGAGAAGGCGAAAGGGAAGGAAAACCGGTCGCAGATCGGTCCTCCCGCCGCCGCTGTCGCTCAACCGCCGCCTCCGCATCCCGGCCACAGGTCCTTCGCAGGGCTGTTAGCCCCGCTTGTCCTTCGCGGCAGGGCTGCTCGACCGCAGTTGCGCCGGTAGGGCCGCTTTGCGGTACGGGAGATGTCTTCAGGAAAAAATGAAGACAGGAAGGACCGGCAGAGGGCTTGGTCCGCATCCCCCGGAAAGGAACACTCCCATGCAACTCATGAAGGTCGATCCGCGTGCGCTGAAGGCCAATCCCGACAACACCCGCCAGTCGACGTCGACGCCCCAGGCCGACGCGCTGCTGCTTGCGACCATCAAGGCCGTCGGCATCATCCAGCCGCCCGTCATTTTCGCCGAAGCCGGCGGCAACGGGTATGTCATCGAAGCCGGTCACCGGCGCACCCGCATGGCGATCGCCGCCGGCATCGAGGAAATCAATGTTATCGTCGTCGAGGCGGCCAACGACAATGGCGCGATGCGTTCGATGATCGAAAACATCGCGCGCGAACCGCTCAACCCCGTCGATCAATGGCGCGGCATCGAGCGCCTAGTGGCTCTCGGCTGGACCGAGGAAGCGATTGCGATTGCGCTGGCGTTGCCGGTCAGACAAATCCGGAAGCTTCGACTGCTCGCCAATGTGCTGCCGGCGATGCTCGATCGCATGGCCAGGGGCGACATGCCAAACGAGCAGCAGCTTCGCACGATTTCCGCGGCGTCGCTCGACGAGCAGAAGGAAGTCTGGAAGGCCCACAAGCCGAAGAAGGGTGACACGGCATCCTGGTGGGCGATCGCCACCGGCCTCACCAAGACCCGCATGTTCGCGCGCGATGCGAGCTTTGGCGACGATCTCCGCCAGGCCTATGGCATCGAATGGGCGGAAGACCTCTTCGGACCGGGTGACGAGGACAATCGCTTCACGACGAACGTCGAAGCGTTCCTCGGTGCGCAGCAGGAATGGATGAGCAGCAATCTCCCGAAGAAGGGTTTCATCGTCGAGCTCAACAATTGGGGCCAGCCGCAGTTGCCGCCGAAGGCGGAGCGTGTCTACGGCAAGCCCGGCAAGGGCGATTGCACCGCCATGTACCTCGATCGAGAGGGCAAGGTGCAGTCCGCCCACTTCCGGATGCCGGAGGCGAAGAAGGCGAACGGCAGGGCCGATCCGACCGCGCCCGGCTGTGAGGACGGAAACGAGGCCATCGATCTTGCAGCCAAGACACGTCCCGACGTGACCCGAAACGGCCTCGACATGATCGGCGATTTCCGCACAGACGCTCTGCATGAGGCATTGGCACAAGCGCCGATCGAGGACGATACCTTCATGGCGCTGCTCGTCCTCGCATTCGCCGGCCAGAACGTCTCGGTCGACTCCGGATCCGAAACCTCCAACCATCTCTACGGCTCCAGGCGTTTCGCCCGGCACGCCGTCCAGCTGATCGGTGAAAATGGCAAACTGGAGTTCGCCACGGATACGCTTCGTGTCGTGGCCAGGTTGACCCTGATCGACGCACTGTCGGCGCGGACCACCCGCACGGACAGTGGTATTGTCGCCCGGATCGCCGGCGATGCCATTGGCGCCGACACCTATCTTCCGAACATGGGCACGGAGCAATTCCTCGCGTGCCTATCGCGTCCGGCACTGGAAGCGTCCTGCGGGGGTAGGAGTGTCGTTCCCCGCCCGCGCGTCAGGGACACCCGCGCTGCCCTTGTCGAGCACTTCAAGGAAGAACGTTTCGTGCATCCGGCAGCCCTCTTCGCACCCGATGACGCGAAGCTGGCCGAGTGGCTGGCCAAGAAGATGGAGCATGGCGGCGAGGACGAAGATGCACTCGCCGACGGGAAGATGCGCGGCATCGGGCCCGGCGCTGACGATGAGTCGTATCCGTCGATCAAGCACGACGCAATCGACAAACCGCATGTTCCGGAAGCTGAGGACGGCGGCAGCGCAGCCGACACCGAGTTCGAAGAGCTGGATGAAGCCGACGCTGACACCAGCGCTGAGGATCCCGATACCGCTTACGGAATCGCGGCAGAGTAATCCTGCTCCACAACGTCATAACGATCGGTACCGCCGCCCGGCCATCACTGGCGGCGGCATGCCTATGACGCTCGGCGATGACGCGGACAGTGCGGCGGCGCAAGCTTGGCCGGGAGGGCGCGTTTTTGGTGGGGGCTGATGCGCTGGAGGAGGAATGCTGGCTGTCGGTCGCAGGAGTTTCTCTCCTTCGGGGATTCGGATCCATAGCCCGACCCCTGCCGGCCTGCCCTTCGTTTTGCTGCGGTCTGAACCGGCGGCCGGTCGTTTCAAGGCCGCTACCGCGCCGCCGAGCGGCCAGTGCAGCCTCGCTCGCAAAGCGGCTCCGCGTCCTTCGCGGGGCTTTACCCCGCTTGTCCGCAAACCAGTTTCGCTCGCTCTGCCGTCCCGGACCTCTGAAAGCGCCCGCCCTCAGCCGGTTCCTGTCGACCGCATCGAAGGGCAGACCGGCAGCGGCCGGAGCCGCTTCGGTGGAAACCGCGAAAGGAAAACCCCATGGCCAAGCCCGCAACCAATAGACCTTCCACCCGCGTTGTCCCGCTCCGCAAGGGCGCCACCCTCGAAATGGTCAGGCTCACTTGCCCGGACACCGCACAGGCAATGCTGATCGCCGAGAGTTTTGGGACCGCGGTGGTCGACAGCGACGGCATCCATGAACTCCACGAGCGTCTGATCATTGAGACCGCTGACAGCCTTTCGAGCGGTCTCGGCGAGAAGGCGATGCAGATCCATCTCCAACGCATCGTCGGGGCCTATGTCAGCTCGGCGCACGGAGCCGGCCAGTTCTACAGCAGAGCCGTCTCCGAAGCCCGGGACGCTACCGCAAAATCGGCAAACGACGCCCGCGATGAGGATCTCGACGGCCCGGTCGGTTACGACAGTGCCGCCCAGCGTAAGCGCGAATTCGCCGCCGACATGGGCATTCAGTCCCACGCGCTGCGGATGGCCGCTGAGGGTGCGGTCTCCGCCTATCGCCAAGTCATAGGCGACGTCTGGAAGCCTTTCGACCGCCCGGTCGAAAATCCGGGCCACTCGCTCGACCGCAAGGCAGCCGAGGCACAAATGGCGGCTCTCGGTTGAGCCGCTCGCGCGGGAGCTTCGGCTCCGCTGCGTCTTCCCTCTCTCCTTGAGCTTTAGGCCGGTTCCTTTCGGACCGGCCTTTTTACATGGAGGAAAGAGAAAGGCAGAATATCGATCCTGCCAACTACGCGGTCCCCGTCCCGGTCGGCGGTCCTGCAGGAGCCGGCGGCCTGCCGCAACGGCTTCGCCGTCCTTCTCTCCGTTCCGGCCGTTCCGGTGCGGCGTGCCACCCGATCGCTCCTGCCTTCGGACCTCCGCGACGGAGCCGCGGTGGGCGCGGCCTCCAAAACGGAGGATAATGACATGAGCAGGAAAGCCGAGGGCGAACGCGCCGACATCTATGCACGGATCACGGACCGGATCGTTGCCGATCTGGAAAAGGGTGTAAAACCCTGGATGAAACCCTGGCACGCGCCCAACACCAATGGCCGGATCACCCGGCCGCTGCGCCACAACGGCCAGCCGTATTCGGGCATGAACATTCTCTTGTTATGGTCGGAGGGAATGGCGCGGGGGTTCACTTCCCCTATGTGGATGACGTTCAAGCAGGCGCTTGAACTGGGCGCGGCAGTGCGCAAGGGCGAGACCGGGTCGACGGTTGTCTTCGCTAGCCGCTTCACCAAGTCCGAGGCGGACGGCAATGGCGGCGAAATCGACCGTGAGATCCCTTTTCTGAAGGCATACAAGGTCTTCAACATCGAGCAGATCGATGGGCTGCCGGAACACTACCATCACCTACCGGGTCCAGCGCTCAAACCTGGCGAGCGCATCGAGCACGCCGATCGCTTTCTCCAGAACACGGGCGCTGTCATTCGGCATGGTGGCGCGCAGGCGTATTACTCGCCGGTCACGGATCACATCCAGATGCCGCCGTTCGAGACGTTTCGCGATGCCGCCTCTTACGTGGCAACGCTAAGTCATGAAAGTTGCCATTGGACGGCGCGCCCCGATCGCGTCAATCGCGATCTCAGCCGATATGCCAAAGACAAGACTGAACGCGCCCGCGAGGAGCTGATCGCCGAACTCGGCAGCTGCTTCCTATGCGCCGATCTCGGAATCGCGCCGGAGTTGGAGCCACGGCCGGACCATGCGTCTTATCTCGGCTCGTGGCTGAAGGTCCTCTCCGACGACAGGCGGGCTATTTTCCAAGCCGCGGCGCATGCCCAGCGTGCAGTCAACTTCCTGCACGGACTCCAGCCCATTCAAACAGAAGAGAGGGCTGCTGCGTAGGGACCGCTAAGGTCGGTCGTTGTCACCCGCAACGGCCGGCAACTCTATCGGATTTCCGTCCGATTGCATGTCCTGACTAGGTTTGAGGTCCAGCTTTTCCCAGATCGATGGCTTCTGATCGGTTGATTTGAGCTTTCGTGACTGCTTGATTTCGAGCACAAACGGTTTTGTCTGCTGACGCATAGATCCTCCAGGCGACGAATCGCGGCTCGACAATATCGCGTTGATAACAGGAGGCAACTGCCCGGCTGGACGAGTTTGTCGTCTCCGAAGTCGACGCCAAGACTTAGAGACAGAGGAGCGGCTTCGCGACCGGGCTGTTCCGCCGGGGCAACGATAGTGGCGAGGGCGCCATCGACCTGTTCCCTGTCATGGCCACGTCCTCCGCGGGCTCGATGAGGCATGTCTGATCGGAGACCGGCTTCGCCTCGATCGCTCTCCCGCAACGGCCTTGCGCAACTTTCTTCCCCTGCGAACTGTGTTCGCATTCCTCGCGCAACAAGAAAGATTCTCCTGGCCGCCCTCCATTTCATTGCGGCCTTTCAGGTGCGGTCCGATCGTCCCCGATCCTTGCGACAGCCATCGAGGCCGCGAAGGGCGCGGCCCGAAACAACCGAAAGGAACTTGGACATGGCTACCATCGGCACCTTCACCTCCACCGAAAACGGCTTCACCGGCTCGATCCGCACGCTGGCCCTCAATGTCAAGGCCCGCATCTCCCGCATCGACAACCCCTCCGAAAAGGGTCCGCACTTCCGCATCTACGCCGGCAATGTCGAGCTGGGTGCGGCCTGGCAGAAGCGCTCCAGCGAGACCGACCGCGACTACCTCTCGGTCAAGCTGGACGACCCGAGCTTCCCCGCCCCGATCTACGCAACGCTCTCCGAGGTCGAGGGCGAGGACGGCTACCAGCTGATCTGGTCCCGCCCCCACCGGGACTGAGATCCCAAAGGCCCCGCCGCTAAGGCGGGGCCAATGGGCCGCTTTGAGAAAGTAGGCAACGGGCGTCGAGCCCGTTTCCCGCTTTTCGGGTGCCACACGGAGAGGTGGGGTCTGCTCATATCGAGCCAATCGTGCCGTGGAGCCGGGCCAGCCTCAAGGACGAGCGGTTCCCCCAAAATGCTGGCGCATTTCGGCTCCCCCACTCGCCGCCGCTGGCGGTCGCATGCGCGATCCTTGACCCTGACCCACCGCCACGACCGTGGGCGTNGCCGCCGCTGGCGGTCGCATGCGCGATCCTTGACCCTGACCCACCGCCACGACCGTGGGCGTCATCTTTCTCAAACATCAAGGAGATGACGATGATCGAACAACAAATCGAAGAACTGCGCGCCGAGTTGAACGCCTGCATCGAGCCCGCCGAGCGCCGTGAGATCGAAGCCGAGCTCGAAATCGCCCAGGCCGAGCTGATCGTCATGCTTGCCGAACAGGACGGTTCCACCGAGGCCGAGCCGCCCTTCTGAGGGCGGCATATCACCGGCGCTGCCGTTCCGTCGCCGTCCACAGTACGGAGAGGAGCGATCCGCTGCAACTTTCCTTTCGGTCTACCGTCATCGACATCGGGGATGTTGCATCCCGTCCGTCGCGCCGCAAGCTGCCGGCGCCAGAATTTTCCCCACCGCGTTGCGGCTCCTCGCAGGCCAAAATTCAGGCGCCGGCAGGTCCTCCACTCTCATTTCGGCGTTTCAGGTGCTCCCTCCTTGCCCGTCATGCGGCCTATCCCCGCGATATCCGCTTTTCGAAAGGAGAATATACCGTGCAACAGCTCGCTCAATTCCTCATCGCCACCGGCCGCAGGCTCCGCGTCCTCGGCAACGTGATCTGTCACTTCTTCCGCAAGGGGAAACTCGGTCTCAAGCTCACAATCAAGATTCCGTTCCTGGTCGAGATCGAGGCGTCGTTCGAGACCGACTGGAACCGGCGAGAATAACGCGCCAACAGGGGCCGCTTCGGCGGCCCCTCCTCTGTCAGCTGGAACGAGGAAAGCAATTATGGTCAGCTCCGAAAATTTCGGCGCGTTGTTTTTGGCTGATAGCCGCGACCACGCTTTTGCTTCAACAGCTCAAGGAACAACTGAACCGCTTCTTCTTCCCGTTCGAACACATGCTGTTTCTCCTGACCACGTTTCCCGATCCTTCCCCAGCGTCGGGTCAGGCAGGCCTCTCCGAACATCGTCTGCTCGATCTGCATGGCATAGTACCGCGCCATGTTCTTGGCTGGATCCGTTCGTTCGACATAGAGCTGGTAGGGTTGCGAAATCATGCCGGCATGATCGTCACACGGCGCCGCCACGTCCAACGACATATGTGAATCCTACAGATGCGATCGATTCATTTTCGTGAAGAATGGCGTGTCGGGCGAGGCGCCGATGGCGCGCGGCTCTAGTCGCACCGCGACCTGAGCCCGCACGCGGTCTCCGCCCTATCGGGTTACGATCCTCTCGCAGCAAGAAGCATGCCTCTTCCACATGTTGTTGCCCGGAGCCCGCCGGCTGGTCTCATAGCCATCGGAGATGGCAAGCGGTCGCGTCCTTTCCGGACGCGGTTCTATCTCTCTCTGACACCCCATTTTGCACCCGCCGTTCCGGCGTCAAGGACATCGCGGCCCCTCCAATTTTCCCTGCACCGCAAGCGGCACAGGGAAAATCGGTTCCTCCGCTCGCCGCACGGCGGCCGCGTTCCGCGGTCCCTGACCCCTCACGGACTATGGTGCGGACACCTTTCGTCAGAAACGAAAAGGAGACTCTGATGACAAAGCATCAAATCACTCAGCCGGTTGAAGAAGACCAGAAGCGGCCTGATCAACAGCCGGATTGGCTTGAACGCTTGCGCGGAAATTTCGATGCGGAAGTGCATCTTCCTTCAGACATCTCGCGCGAATTTCTGTCTGCGGCGCTGCTTTGGGCAACCGACAACAAGGTCGATTTCGGATTGTTCCACGAAGCCGGCAAGATCATCATTGCGCATTTTGGCGGTGATGAGATCTACCTCCCGTCGCGGTGGTCCGACAAACGATGGCACATCGGCCTTGAGGACAACGAGCCTTTCGATCCGAGCGACTGAGGTCGAGACCAGAGGCGGCTTGTCGCCTCTGGTCTTTGCCTATTCACATGAGCCCCTCCGGCCGGATCGACCGAGCGGAGCGGCCATGAAAGGGGGGCTCTGCCACCCCTCTCAATCTCACCCCATGAAGTAAGGGCAATGCCCCTCCTTCAAACTTCCTCCCATGGGGAAAGGGGACGGTTCCCTGCTCCCTTTCCCCAACCCCCTGTCCCGTGCCGGAGAAGCGATGGTTCGCTGTCACCCGCCCTGGCACCAGCCGTGTCGGGCACCATCCCATGATCGGGCGAGCCCTTCGTCGATCAAGACGTCGCCCAGCGAATTGCCTGCGCGAGACACGGTGCGAAGTTTGCGACCGCACTTGTCTTCATCACGGAACCCGGCCGCCAGAGAGAATTTTCCAGCGTTGAGCAGCGCCAGGAGGCGGGATTTTGCCGCTTCACCTTTGATCCGTTCAGCCTCGCAGCGGGGCGGGCTGAGTTCAGGCGTATCGATATCGGCAATGCGGATTTTCTGGCCCTCGAACCAGAATGTGTCGCCGTCGACGACGCAGTTCGCTCGATGACTGTCGTCGCAGATCGAAAATGCGGCCGACAATGAATCCGTCGTCGGTGTCTTGGCCAAAGTGGCGAAGCCGGGGAGAGCGTCGGCGCCGCCATAGGTAAGCCAACCTCCAACAGCAATGATCACGGTGCATAGAACTGCCGTTGAGCGTTTAAGCCGTCTGTTCTGCCCAGATCTCAGCAGTCCTCCACCCTCGCGCTGCCGATCGCGGCCGCCTCCGACCTTCGGCGGCTTTCTGAACGGACCCACATTCGATTTCGCCACTATCGGATCCCCTCGTTTCGCCTCACCCTATGTCGGACCCGGATTCATCTGCGTTTACGGAGGAGCTTGGCTCCGGGCTGCGGTGTGGCCGCCAAAATGGTGTGCGAGGGGCGGGGAGCAGTCGATCCCGCCTCCCCTTCGGGCCACTATATTGAGGCTCCTGCGGCTGCTCTGTTTCCCGCCCGTCGCACGACGAGAATTCCCGAAATCTCGCCCGTCGGGCGTCGCTATGCTGATTTCTCCGATACTCTTCATTTTCCTGGATCAGCCTTGCTTGCTTGCTTGCACTGCGCGCCGGCTTGGATCATGCAGTCTCTGGCGTATCGCCGATCATGTGAAACCTGTTCGTGCCGACGCATGCCTTCATGTCGTCGCGCCGGAACCAGATGGCTCGTCCGCATCGGAGCGGCGCGTTGCCGGCTGTGAAGACGATCTGTTCGTCGGCACGCATGCGCAGAACTTCATGGGGCTGGATGAGTGGTCTGGCAGCGAGCTGCTTCGAGCGCGTCCGCGATGATCCCTTTGCCTGGAAACTGCGGCTGACCTGGTCGATCTCGACCGTGGTCATGCCGCAGCGTCGGGAGATGTAATCGGCGGTCTCGGGATCGTTGATCGCGGCAAACGAAATCCAGCTGGCACTCTCGAACCACTTGCTTGCCGCGTCGCGACCGCCATAGGTTTCGCGCATCTGGCCGATCGACTGGTAGATCATCGTCAGCGTGATGCCGTATTTGCGGCCGGCGTCGCGCGCGGTCTCGATAATCCGCATGTAGCCGAGGCGGGCGACCTCATCGAGGAGAAACAGCGCGCGCCCCTTTATTTGTCCGTCGCGATTGTAGATCGCATTCAGAAACGAGCCGATGATGACCCGCGCAAGACCGGAATGGGTCTCCAAGGTCTTGAGGTCGATGTTGATGAAGACGTCGGTGTTTCCCGCCGCGATGTCGCTGGTCGAGAATTTCTTTCCCGACACGAGGGCGGCATAGTTCGGATAGGAAAGCCAATGTGTCTCCTTGACCGCATTGGCATAGACGCCAGAGAAGGTTTCCGGCGTCATGTTGACGAAGGCTGCGACGTTCTCCTTCACGAAATCCGAGCCCGAATTGTCGTAGATGTCTTGCAGCCGCTTGCGCAATGTCGGCTCAGGCTCGGAGAGGTTCATGCGCACCTGCCGAAGTGTCTGGTCTTTTTCATCCGTGTGACCAGACAGGCAGACATCGGCGATGAGTGCCGTCAGCAGCTGGAGCGCCGATGCGCGAAAGAAGTCGTCACGGACACCACGCGCGCTACCGCTGTCGCTCATGATCCATGAGGCCACTGAGGCAATATCCTCTTCCTTGGTTCCGCCGAAACGGCCGACCCAATCAAGGACGTTAAAGCCAGTGGCCGGCTTTCTGGGATCGAGAATGAACACGTCCCTTCCCGCTCCGGCCCGATGCCCGGAGACCATCGGTGCGACCTCGTTCGATGGATCGAGCACAATCAGCGTGCCGCCCCATTTGAGTGCCGTCGGGATCGTTACCGACGTCGTCTTGAAACCGCCGGAACCGGCAAAGACGATTCCATGCGACGAGCCGAACGAGCCATCGAAGCACAGCAGCGGCGACTTGCCGCCGGCGCCCCAGGCCTCAGCGCTGTCACCCCGAAACGCTCGGGCACCGACACTGTCCTTGTCGACACGATAGCGCTCACCGATGACGATACCGCCATCCTCCGCAAACAGCTTCGCAGCTTCCGTCAGTTTCATCCAATCCGTTTCACCATGGAGCGCCCTTTTGCCGCGAACGCGTTTCGGCTCCGTGCTTGCGAACGCCGCGTTGCCGATGAACGCGACTCGGACTGCGAAGCAGGCGCACATGAACGCTGCCCCCATGCCGATCAACGTTGCCGGATCGAGATAGGCGAATACCGTCTTGTCGGCGTTAAGCGTGTTCGTGAAAGCGGCAAGGCGCATCGTCTCGCGCGTAGCCGCGATCAGGATCGTCGCGCTGCATCCGGCAAGGACACCCCAACCTGCCCGCTTGATGTTGATCGAGCCGGCGCTCGCGAACAGGAACAGAACTCCGATTGCGCCACTGGCCAGAAAGGGCAAGGCGATCCCCGCCCGCCCCCATGCCTGTCGTGCGGCCTCGGTCTTTCCGAAACCTGCGAGCCACTGCTCGATCCCGGTCATTCCGATGACGACCAGGATCATCAATGTCCCTGGTACGACGACGAGCGCAAACCTATTGATAGTCATTGCCGAAGGCCTCCACGCCGATTGCCGTGAGCCTGGACCGCTCGCCCTCGTCGCCTTTGATCCGGCGGGCGGCATCGATGAGCGCTCCCAGCAACAGCGCGCGCTTCTCGTAGCGCAGCCCAGCTTTGACGATCAGGCCGCCGAGCTCGATCTTTTCGCGCGTGTCTTTCTTGCGGGCGTCGGTTGTCAAAGTCCTGCTCATGCGTTCAAGCCTCGCCAGCGCTGCCCGCGCCCGCGCCAGACGCGACCGCCGTGGTTGCGCCGCTGCCATCGCCTGCGCCCTTTTTCCCTCCGGTCGTACCGCCCTTCCCTCCCCCTTGGCCTCCGCGAAACCGTTTGGTCAGTTGCTCAAACGCAGCCTGAAGCTCCGCCTCGTCGATCTCGATTTCGCCCAGTCCTGCCTTGAGCGCAATCCGGCCAATCCGCTCGGCTTCCCGGGCTTCGGCAATCTTGAGCTGCTCCTGCAGTTTGGCAATTTCGTCGCGGATTTTCGCGGAGGGCTTCTTCATGTCCGATTGTCTCCATGGCTGAGAAAGCGTGTCTTTCGAAGCCAGTTTCCGGAACTTCAGTAGCGAACGCACTACTGTGAATCCTACAATCGCCAGCGGCGATGCTTTGGTGGATCATCCCGGCCGTTCCGAAGGAGCGGCTTCCAAGGGCGCAATTATACGTCGCTGGCGCGACGTGTTGCTGAGAGAGCCTGGTGGGGCCGCCGCTCCCGACGAACCCTTTGAGTTTGTTCGCAACCGGGAGAGAACTCCGCCGTGGCCGTCCCTCACTTCTCCGTCAGCGTCGTCGCCCGTGGCTCCGGCCGCAGCGCCGTCCTGTCGGCGGCCTACCGGCACTGCGCCAGGATGGAGTTCGAACGGGAAGCCCGGACGATCGACCACACGCGAAAGCAGGGGCTCTTGCATGAGGAGTTCGTGATCCCTGCCGACGCGCCGGAATGGGTGCGCAGCATGATTGCCGATCACTCGGTCGCCGGGGCGTCCGAGGCCTTCTGGAACAAGGTGGAGGGCTTCGAGAAGCGATCCGACGCGCAGCTCGCCAAGGACGTCACCATCGCCCTGCCGCTCGAACTGACGGCCGAGCAGAACATCGTGCTCATGCGCGATTTTGTGGAGCGGCACATCACCGCGCAGGGCATGGTGGCGGACTGGGTCTATCACGACGCCCCCGGCAATCCTCACGTCCACCTCATGAGCACATTGCGCCCGCTGACCGAAGACGGGTTCGGCTCAAAGAAGGTCGCGGTGCTCGGCCCGGATGGCAAGCCAATCCGAAATGACGCCGGCAAGATCGTCTATGAGCTTTGGGCCGGCAGTACTGAAGATTTCAATGCGTTTCGCGACGGCTGGTTTGCCTGCCAGAACACGCATCTGGCGCTGGCCGGTCTCGACATCCGCATCGATGGCCGTTCCTTCGAAAAGCAGGGTATCGACCTCGAGCCAACCATTCACCTCGGCGTCGGCGCCAAAGCCATCGAGCGCAAGGCCGAGCAATCCGACCACAAGTCGGAGACCTCGACTCCCAAACTCGAACGCATCGAGCTTCAGGAGGAGCGCCGCAGCGAGAACGCCCGCCGCATCCAGCGCCGTCCGGAGATCGTGCTCGACCTGATCACGCGGGAGAAGAGCGTCTTCGACGAACGCGATGTTGCGNGCATCCAGCGCCGTCCGGAGATCGTGCTCGACCTGATCACGCGGGAGAAGAGCGTCTTCGACGAACGCGATGTTGCGAAGGTGTTGTATCGCTATATCGACGATGTCCTTCTGTTCCAAAGTCTGATGGTCCGCATTTTGCGAAGTCCGGAAGCGCTCCGGCTCGAACGCGAGCGGATCAACTTTGCGACAGGTATTCGGACATCCGCGAAGTACACCACGCGCGAGATGATTCGCCTTGAAGCCGAGATGGCCAATCGCGCGATCTGGCTCTCCGGTCGCGCCTCCCATGGCGTCCCTGAGGCGGTGCTGCAGGCGACCTTCGCGCGCCATTCCCGTCTGTCGGATGAACAGCGAACGGCGATCGAGCATATCGCTGGGACCACGCGGATTGCCGCTGTCATCGGCCGCGCCGGCGCCGGCAAGACCACGATGATGAAGGCTGCCCGCGAGTCGTGGGAAGCGGCCGGCTATCGTGTCGTCGGCGGAGCGTTGGCTGGCAAAGCCGCAGAAGGTTTGGAGAAGGAAGCGGGCATCGTTTCCCGCACGCTCTCGTCCTGGGAGCTTCGCTGGAACCAGGGTCGTAACCAGCTCGACGCGAGAACCGTTTTCGTACTCGACGAGGCCGGCATGGTCTCGTCGCGGCAGATGGCGCTCTTCGTCGAAGCCGTCACCAGGGCCGGCGCCAAACTCGTCCTGGTCGGCGATCCGGAACAACTTCAACCGATCGAAGCGGGCGCCTCCTTCCGCGCCATTGCCGATCGCATCGGCTATGCCGAACTCGAGACGATCTATCGTCAGCGCCAGCAATGGATGCGTGACGCCTCGCTCGATCTGGCGCGCGGCAATGTCAGTCAAGCGGTCGATGCCTATCGTGCCCATGGGCATGTCAGGGGATTGGACCTCAAGGCGCAGGCGGTCGAAAGCCTGATCGCCGATTGGGATCGCGGCTACGATCCTTCGAAGAGCAGCCTGATCCTCGCACACCTTCGGCGCGATGTTCGGATGTTGAACGATATGGCTCGAGCCAAGCTGGTCGAGCGCGGCATCGTCGCAGTCGGTTTTGCCTTCAAGACCGAGGACGGAACCCGCATGTTCGCGACCGGCGACCAGATCGTGTTCCTCAAGAACGAGGGCAGCCTTGGCGTCAAGAACGGTATGTTGGCCAAGGTGCTTGAGGCTGCACCCGGCCGGATCGTCGCTGAGATCGGCGAAGGTGAACATCGTCACCAGATCACGATCGAGCAGCGCTTTTATAACAACCTTGACCACGGCTATGCGACGACGATCCACAAGAGCCAGGGCGCGACCGTCGACCGGGTGAAGGTGCTTGCTTCCCTTTCATTGGACCGACATCTCACCTATGTGGCCATGACGCGCCATCGTGAGGACCTCGCCGTCTACTACGGCAGTCGCTCCTTCGCCAAATCCGGCGGTCTCATCCCGATCCTGTCGCGCCGAAACGCCAAGGAGACGACCCTCGATTACGAGAAGGCGTCGTTCTATCGCCAGGCGCTGCGCTTCGCGGAAGCGCGGGGCCTTCATCTTGTCAACGTCGCCCGCACGATCGCACACGATCGCCTCCAATGGGCCGTTCGGCAAAAACAGAAACTCGCCCACCTTGGCACCCGTCTTGCGGCCATCAGCACAGCGCTCGGGCTGGCCCGCGGCAGCAGCAAACACTCCATCCCGAACACGATCAAGGAGGCCAAGCCCATGGTATCAGGCATCACCACCTTCCCGAAGTCGCTCGACCACGCTGTCGAGGACAAGCTCGCCGCGGATCCCGGCCTCAAGAAGCAATGGGAGGACGTCTCGACCCGCTTCCACCTTGTCTACGCGAAGCCGGAAGCAGCCTTCAAGGCCATCGATGTCGATACCATGTTGAAGGACAAATCGGTCGCGCAGTCCACCCTGGCAAGGATTGCCGGCGAGCCAGAGAGCTTTGGCGCGCTCAACGGCAAGACCGGTCTTCTGGCGAGCCGTGCCGACAGGCAGGACCGGGAGAAAGCGGTCGCCAATGTGCCGGCGCTCGCCCGAAATCTTGAACGCTATCTTCGTGAACTGGCCGAAGCCGAATTCAAACACGAGACGGAGGAGCGCACGGTCCGACTGAAGGTTTCGGTCGACATCCCGGCACTGTCTCCAGCCGCCAAGCAAACGCTCGAGCGCGTGCGCGATGCGATTGATCGCAACGATCTTCCGGCTGGCCTCGAATACGCGCTCGCCGACAAAATGGTGAAAGCAGAACTCGAAGGGTTCGCCAAGGCGGTTGCCGAACGTTTCGGGGAACGGACCTACCTGCCTTTGGCTGCGAAAGACACTGATGGCAAGACCTTCGAGACCGTCACAGCAGGAATGACGGCCGGCCAGAAGGCAGAGGTCCAGTCCGCGTGGAATTCCATGCGGACGGCCCAGCAACTTGCCGCTTATGAACGAACGACGGAAGCGCTCAAGCAAGCCGAGACGCTGCGGCAAACCAAGAGCCAAGGGCTCTCGCTGAAATGACCGGCGCTGCAACCCGCCGGTCGATAACCAAGCAGCAACGACGAGCCATTGTGGTTCTGTCGATGGCGGCGATGGCCGCCATCCTGCTGGTCGTGACTGCCGTCGCCGGCCGCTACCGCATCAATCTGACACCGAGCGAGCCACTCGGCCTGTGGCGCATCGTTCCGCTTCATCGACCGGCAGCAGTCGATGACCTCCTGTTCATCTGCCCGCCGGAAACGGCGGCGATGCGGGCAGCGAGGGCCCGAGGCTATCTTCGTTCCGGTTCCTGCCCGGGCGGTGTTGCACCGCTGATCAAGACCGTAACCGCCGTCGCAGGACAGAATGTCGAAATCGGCGTCAGCGTGAGCGTGGATGGGCGGGAGGTGTCCTCTTCCAGTCTCGCACTACGAGATGGAAAAGACCGGCCGTTGACGCCCTTTCCGAGCGCCATCGTACCGCCAGGACATGTCTTCCTGCATTCCGCATTCCCCGGCTCCTATGACTCCCGATATTTTGGCCCGGTGCCGATCTCCGGTATTCTCGGGCTGGCGCAGGAGGTGTTCACCTATGTGCCGTGATTACCTTCGGCCGGCGCTGCTGATATTCGCTTCGATCGCGATCGGCGTGGTGGGCTGGAGCGGCCATGTGTTGCTCCTTCCTGTCGCGCTTGGGTTTCCGGTTCTGTGGTCGCTCGCACGAACGAGATTGGTGGCGGCACTTGTCTCCGCCGGATATTTCCTGGCCGCATCGCGAGGTCTGCCACAGGGCGTGGCCGCCTTCTATTCGTCGGATATCTGGCCGGGCTTGTTGCTCTGGCTGTGCGCGTCTTTGAGCTTTGTCATGGTGCATGCCGCCCTCTGGGCGACGAGCGCTGCCCTTCGCCCATTTCGCTATTTCCTCGCTGCCGTCATCACGTTGCGAAATGGTATGGCAACCCCACGAGCAAAGACGTCTTCCCGCAGATTTTCGAGGATGCGCTTTACGCATGGAAGACTGGTGAGTTTGAGGGCTTGAGCGTGTTTCAGGCGGAGGATCCTGGCATACCCATCGAAGCGCCGCAGCAAAGCGATAAGGAAGTGGATGGCGAGGAAGCGACGCCGAAAGACTTACAACCAGAGACGATGCAGGATGTTAGGCATGCGGGGATACGGATCGATCTTTCCCGCATTGGTGGTCAACAACAGCGTTGAGTTCACCTCGCATTGGCGAGGCATGTTCCGGCCAAGCCAAAGTTTAGGCGACTCCAAAGCATGAAATTAATGCGCTTCCAGATGCCTCGTCCGCGGTTGTAATGGCGGCGAGCCAGTAAAACCCGCGCACTGACGGGTTCCAGCTAAGAAGTTGCCCGACAAAAACCCGACAGGATCTGAATTCTGCTCGCTGAGCCATGAACTCGCGTGGTTGCGACCAAACCGCTCATTCGTCCAGCCTCGCAGCCGCAACCGCGTGCGGCATCAGGAATGTGGCAATCTGCGCGATGACGTCGATCAGATCGCCAGGATTGTGTGCAACGCCTTCAATGAAAGCACGCCATTGTCGCTGCTTTTGCTGGTCCTTGGCAAAGGCGTCCGTTAGGGCGTCCGGCAGGTCAATGGGGATCGGTGTCTCGCGGCGATCAAAGGTAGCGGCTATTGCGCGCGCCAGCCGATCATCGCTAAAGTCGAAAGACCTGCTGAGGATCCAGATGTCGTAGAAATCCTTCATGCGGCTGTTTACTCGCCCCAGCATCACCATTGCCTGGAACTTCTCGGCAATGACCGTTTCTCGCGCATAGGCCCGAAGCCGCGGCATCGGAAAATCGAGCATGGAAGGATAATCCAAAACCTCCACCCCAGGCTCAAGCGCATCGCCAAAACCGATGTCGATGGTCAGGTTGATCCGGGCTCCGCTGATCGAAGCGATCACCCGCAGCCTGAGCCCACCATAATCCAGTGCCTCGCGAATACGATCCACATGCAGCGTATCAGCGTCGAACGTAACGCCATCGTCGGCCTCTTGCGCCAGAATTTCCCGAAATGTCTCAAGCATCGAGTCCGGACTCGGATCACCGAAACCCAAAAGATCCAGGTCGCGCGTGCCTCGGTGCGGATTGTCGAACCAACTCATCATCAACATCGCCCCTTTTAGAACGAAGCGATCGGCGTGGGGCGACTGGCTAAGCCGGAACAATAACCGTTCAAGAGCGAAACGCGTCAGGACGAGATCGAAGCTTTGCCCGCTTGCCTTGGCGAGTTGCAACAGGCGGGAGCGCACCGAGGCGCCGACGTTTCTGATTTCTTTAGCCATTGGCGGTCAGCGCCTCGAGATACGGCCGGATCACAGAGCCAACGCCACCGCGTTCCGCCTGGTTGGCGATTTCGCCAGGAGTCGCCCTTCGTTGCCGCAGCGCCTCCTGCAGCCCTTCTATCGCTACCGAAAGGCCGATCTTGTTGCGATATCTAAAGCAATCGGCAATTGTCTTGGCAATTCCAAAGACCCTCACAGGAACGCCTTCAATGATATGGGTTTCGACGCTGTCGTTGAGAAGGCTGTCTGTGAAGCGCACGATGCGCACAGCGGGGGCTTCCAGCTTCGGCGCCCAGTCCTTACGGCCTATGGCAAGCCAGATTTGTCCGGGGAGCTGATCTGTCAGGCTGTGAAATACCAATGCCGAAACGAGGCAGATAACGGCTTTGGGCGCGCGTTTTGCAACCTCCGCCAAGCTGTGGCTGGCGTCGAGCTGCGCATCAGGAAGTTGATAGAGACCGCGGGCAAGCCGCAGCACTTCACCATCTCGTTCCATTCGGCTCATGGTGGCAGCCGTCACTCCTGCGTTCCGCAGTTCGACGAAACGTGCTATCCCGCGCTCGGTTAGCACGGTCCGAGCGATTTGGCGTTGCGTGACTGAACTGGGCATTGATATAAAAGCTCGGAGAATAGGATCTATTATCCCAGGATTTGTATCACAATCCTGGGGGCCGAGAAAACCCTCGCATTATGAATTCTTCACCACGACTAATTGCCTCGATGGACAAAGCTGACAAATCTAGTGGTCGCCTGGAGTAAAGATGTAGCTTGCGGCGAGGTCCACCATGCGCGCAGTGAGAGCCGGATAACCCTCGACGATCTCGTCTGCGGCAGCGCCTTGCAATTTCATCGCAGCGATTGTTCGGACTCGAGAGGAGCACAAATCTCAATTCCATTTGACTTGCTTCGACGATTTCTCGTTGTCGCGGGCCGGATTGAAGCTGCTGAGATCCCAGATTATGCGCCTGTTTGCGTACTCACTTGGGTCTCACCAATCGGTCGCACTAATTCGACGTGGCTGACATCTAAGGCTTGAGCCAGTTCATAAATCGTAATCACAGTTGGGTTGCGACGACCTCGCTCCAGGCTACTAAGATATTGCTGGCTGAAACCAGAACGCGCCTCGACCTCTTCCTGTGTCAGGCCTTTCTCCCGACGCAGGCGGGCAAAATTCGAGCCGACCAGTTTGCGCATGTCCATGCGCCGAAAGATCGCCGTTTACACACTCGGAGTTTATCAACTAAAGTATGTAAAGCTCCTTCCCGTAAATGCCCGCCAATGCGGGCGGGTAATGGGTTTAGTTGTCGATATAAGCATCAGCACATTGTCTGCAACTCAGAGATTTCGGATGTAACGGTGTCCCATTTGATGTAGGCGAACCTTCGGGGCCACTTGGTGAGAGAATGAAAGTTTGGGAGAAGCGGGTGAACAAAGCGAGCTCATCCGATGCAAATGGTCGAGAAAAGGAAAGAGAATCGCGCTTCAGCTCGATGCAACAGTCGAAGCTTGAGGCGTTGGCTGTCTCGGCAATTCTCGAACACCGCCTCCTGATCGCCGCCGACGAAGCTGTCTATGAGGAATGGGCTCGCGCGACCGCAGACCCATCACTTTCCGCCGCCGTGCTCAAGAGCCTGCAGGAGGAGTATGTCGCGCGCCAAAAGAAATCTGAAGTCCAGCAAGAAGAACTTTCGGAAATCATCGATGCGTTAGGCTACATCCCCGAGGTTCCACTCGATAAACATGAATGACGGTCAAACCAACCCGTGATCTTTAGCAATTGCGACGAGCTGTGGGACGGTCGCAGCCTCAAGTTTTTCGCGCGCTTTATCAAGGTAGTGCTGCACTGTCCTCGGTTTGATCCCCGTTAGCATTGCGGTTTCCGGAGCGCTTTTACCCTTTGCCGCCCACATGAGGCACATTGCTTCTCTTGGTGAAAGCAACCGTCTCGGAGCGACAATGGTCGTCGCGGCGATAATCTTCAGGCAGTAATGGATCACCAGCACCGCTCGGATCGCTTGTTGCGCATCCCGCAGTTTTGAAACGTCAGCCGTCGGCGCCGAAGATGCAAACGTCAGCATCATCGTCGACCCGAAACTTCCTTCGACGGGGATCGTCACCCCACTCCGAATTCCGTACTCGATCGCCTGGTCCCGAAAACGCCTGAGTTCGGAGGTTCCACGAGCGGGCCAATCGTCGGCCGTCCAGGAAAACATTTCCATGCGACGCTTGGCTTCAGTAACGACCGGGTCGATGCGGGAGTAATGGCCTTCGAGATAAACACCCTGCCATTCCTCCGGATAGGAGTTGAATGTGCGGATTTCCAACCCCTCAGTCTGCAGATAAGCAAAACGGTCGAAGCCGCATGCGTGCGCAAATGTTTTCAAAGCACTTTTGATCATACGTTCATCATGCGCGGCTTCTGTCATATCGATGAGAGAGCGAAGGTCACCGTCCACTAACTTTTCTCCTTTTTTCGACGGTGCAAGCCTCCCACTCGTCGCGCCGTTCTGACGCCGCGAGGTACCGGTTGCCACCGTTCGGCTAGCCGGAACCACATGGGACATTGGACGATACGGCAATTGCTTCTACGCGAAGCAGATCCACGTTCGTTGCATCGCTTAGGTCTATTGACCTCTGCCGGGTATTCAACTCTTTCTGATCTAAAGACGACGATTTTATAGAGATTTTTAGTCACACCTGCGCCCCCGCGCGGAATGTACTTGCGACGTTCAGCGACAAGCGAAAATCTGAGCGTCCGTTAGCTGTTTAGCGGCCGCTATAGACAGAATGAAAAATAACATCCTGATCGACCAACACATTGAACTTGTAGCCCGGCCGGATGCGAATCGTCGGCTGAACGTTCAGATTCTTCGAGATCGTCTCTTCTGCTACGCGGCCAAATGACGCGGCAAAATTCCGTCTTGCTGCATCCGAAGCCGTGTCCTGCGTCGCGAGCGTCGAACTCTCAGGCATCGACATATCGGTACCCGCCCCGATGATTGCCACCAGGGCTGCAGAACCGAATGTTCTCCAGAGATGTCGGTCGACCTTGTCCTGGAAGCCGCCATAACCTTCAGCGTCAGTGCCCGCCATACCACCGATCTGCAGGGTAGACCCGTTCGGAAAAATGAGGTCCGTCCAGACGACGAGTACCCGTTCCTGGCCGAAAGACACCTTGGAATCGTAGCGACCGAAGAGCTTTGCGCCTTGCGGGATGAGAAGGCGATAACCGGTTGCGCTGTCGTAGACATTTTGGCTGACCTGAGCGGTAATGCGCCCCGGCAGGTCGGAATTGAGGCCGGTGATCAATGTCGCCGGGATGACTGAACCGCGCTTCAATTCGTTGGGTGACATCTGCGGCACGACCTGGTTCGGCAGGTAGCCGAGATCCTTGATGTCCTGATTAAAGAAGTCCTCCTTCGACGTCTGCCCGTTCTGATCGACGTTCTGCTCCATCAAGCCTGATTTCATGGCCGCGCCATAAAGGTCTGAGGCGCTGCTCGTCACGGCATTTGTCGGCTGGCGGACGGTGTCATTGGTGGAGATTGCAGCCTTCTCGACATCGGAGATGTCTACCTTTAGCGGCGAATCGAGCGCCGTGGAACGGGCCTGGAGACGCGCCATCCGTTGCCGCTGGGCTTCGCGCATATATTGTTCATCCTGCTCTCGCTTCAGGCGTGCCTTCCACTCCTCTTCGGATTCGAGCCTTTGTCGGCGATCTTGTCGATCTGTTGGTTGGCGCTCGAAGACCGGTTCCTGCTTTTCCTTTTTCTCCGCGACGACTGGCGTCGGTTGAAACACCTCCTGCTTTTCTGGGTCACCGATAATGCCGTCGGTGACACCCCGCTTAAGCTGATCGCCGAAACTGGTCGCAGGGCTGTTGGAAGCACCCTCGATGTCGCCATGATTGAAGGAAAGCCCGCGCAGTGACAGACCAATCACGACCACGCCGACGAACAGCACGATGACGATGATGGCGACGATGATCGGCAGGCGGTTGAGCCGGCGCATGCCATTCTGATCGTCGGCCTGGGCTGACGCGCCAAGTTGGAGCGACTGGACCATATTGCTCTCCGTCAGTTACGCTGCATGATCGAAAGCGGACTAGCCGGCGTGGCGCCTGCCGCCGTTGGTGTATAAGCACGTCCGAGAGCGATCGAAGGCGTCGAAACCCGCGCGAGCAGCTGCCCGTCGAATCCCTCAATTGCATAGGCAAGCTCGACCGGCTTGATGTCTTTGGCGACTTTGCCGTCCCTGACGACCGTATAACCCCGCCCCTTCAGGGCCGCCTCGAGGGCGGATGCGAACTCCGATGCGTCCGTCTCCATTTTGATCGTGGTCGTAGCACCGGCCGGGCCGATCTGTTCGGCCAGACGACTTGCCATGTCGCCGGCGATGGCGCTTGCAGCCGGTCCGGTGACGGCCACAGGTGTGGAACTGGTGGTCAGTGCGTCGTCCGCCGTTTGGCAACCGGAGAGCAGCGCGCCCACGACGAAATATGTGAGAAGCTTGCGCATGGTTCAGCCTCCCCGCCGGATGGTGATCTTCTGCTGCCGCCAACCGACACCGGAAACGAGGATCGCCTTGTCGATCGCATAGTCGACGGTCATCATGTCGTTCTTCATGCGATAGTTGACGATGCGATTTTGACCGCCGGAGACGACGAAAAGCACAGGCGCATCCTGGCCGGAGATCGACTTCGGGAACTGGATGTAGGTCTTCACCCCGTCCGAATAGACCCGCTTCGGTTTCCACGAAGCACCGCCGCTGATTGAATAGGAGAAGTTCAGCTTGTCCGGCGCGGTGCCCGGAATGCCGCCCGTTTCGAGACGGGTGTTGATGTCGGCGAGCTTGGTGGACACGTCTTCCGGATATTCGAAACCAACGCGCGCCATGTATTGGCTCGGATGGGACTTGAGCTGGATGTGATAGGTGCGCCGCGATGTCGTCACGACCATTGAGGTGAGAAGGCCTGGCTCCGACGGTTTGACGATGAGATGGATCGCCTGTCCGCCTGTGGCCCCCGAAGTGGCCGGCTCTACCTTCCAGCGCACGGTGTCGCCGACCATAACATCGCGAACGATCTCGCCACCCTGAAGTTCGATGTCGCAGACCTGCAGCGGCGAGCAGACGACGGAAGGTTGCGTTTCGCCGAACAGGAAGATCACCTTTCCGTCCGGTCCCGTCGTCACCAATCCCGGCGTGCCGCGCCACTTTTTGGAAAGATTTGTTCCTTTCACCTCGTTGCTCGTCATACTTTGCGCCTGCGCGCCCGCCGCAAGCAAGAGTCCGGCCATGCAGCCGGCGGCCGCGATCAATCCCGTTTTTTTCATTGAAAGAATCCCTACCCTTAAAGCTGTGCCGTCCAGTCGAAATCCCGGACGTAGAGGCCGATCGGATTGAGGCGGATCGTCGCCTCATCCTGTGGCGCGGTGAGCGTCACCGTTGCGATCCCGCGGAACCGCCGCGTGCCGGTTTCCTTGCCCTTGCGGTCCCGCTCGTATTCCGTCCAGTCGATCTGATAGGTCTGGTTCGAGAGCGCCACGATGTTGTTGACCTCGATGGCAACGGTCGAGGACTTTGCCTTCTCGAACGGAGAATTGCCTCGGAACCAGGCGTTGACCTTCTCCGTCGACGGATCGGAGGTGCGAAGAAGAGCGTAGGTGCGGTCGATATATTGCTTCTGTACCACCGCATCCGGCGTGATCGAGCGAAAGCTCGTGACGAAGTTGCCGAGTGTGGCGCGCACCACGCGGACATCGGCATACTCGATCTGCTCGGGGAAGCCTGCGGTGACCGCAGTTCCGAGCTTGTCGACCTCGACGATGTAAGGCACGAGCCTCACTTGCGTGCTGAGATACATCGCGTAGCTGAAGCCGATGACGGCCATTACCAGACCGAGGACACCAACAATCCGCCATGCGGCGGCTGCCTTCACATAGGAACCATAGCGTTCGCTCCATTCCTGGCGGGCGGCAAGGTATGGGTTTTCCGGGGCGCGGTTCGCTGCCATTTATTCTTCCCTTGTCTCGATTACGGTTTGTCGTTGCGTTCGGGAGGAGGCTTCGGTCCGCTATGACCGCCGCGCTGTTCATCGAGCTTCGCATTGGCCAGTCCGAGAATGGACCCGGCATAAGCGCCCGGAGAGCCGATTGCCTTTTCCTTCGCGGCTGATCCGGCTGCTTGCGCGCCGGAACTGAAGCTCGCGCCCATGCCGCGAAGAGCGGCACCTGCAACGGATGAACCAGCAGCTCGTGCGGCTTGCGCGGCCGCAAAGCCTGCGCCGGCGGCGCCGGCGGCGAGGAAGCCAGCGCCTGCGGCGAAAGACGCCGCCTGCCCGCCGTGGCGGATCGCTTCCATTCCTCCGGACACCGATGCGCCCTGGACAACGCCCTGGATGATGTTCGGGACATACATGGCGATGATGAAGACTACGACGGAAATACCGGCGATCGCCAAGGTCGTAACGAACTGGTCCGATGAGGCAGTCGGAGCTTGCGCAAGGCCAAGCAGGACGTTCGATCCGATCTTGGCGATCATCACCAAGGCCATGAGCTTCATGCCGACGCCGAAGGCATAGACGAGGTAGCGAACAGCAAAGTCTTTCGTGAAGGACGAACCACCCAGCCCGAGCATGATCATGCCGGCGAGCAGGCCGACATACATCTCGACCATGACCGACACGAAGATCGCTGCGACAAGCGAGAAGCAGATAACGACGATGCCCATCGCCAGCACCGCCGCGATCGCAAGCGCATTGTCTTCGAACACCCCGAACTGTGCCTGCTCCGACATCTGCGAGGCAACGCGGATGCCTGCATCGAACACTTCCGCGGGCGACGCTGAACCAGCGCCGGCGCCAATCTGGAAAAGACTGTCAACCACCGCTCGCGCAAAGGTCGGACCTTGGGTCAGAACGAATGCGAAGAACCCGATGAACATAATCCGCCGCACCAGTTCGGCGAACCAGCTGTCCAGCGAGGCTGACTGGATCGCCAGCCAGACGGCCGCAATGCCGATCTCGATCGTTGCGAGAATCCAGAATAAGGATTTCGCCGCCTCCATGATGGTGGTCTCCCACCCCCTCGCAGCAGACGAGACCTGGTTTTCCAGTTCCGTGAGGACCTGTCCCTCCTGCGCGAATGCGGGAACAGCATAGGCGAGGGAAAAGAGACCTGTAATCAGGAAAGAACGCGCAACAGTCACCTTTACCATCTCGGGCGCATCTCCTGGCCTTCCTTGATCGGCGGCAGCTCCTTGTCGGAGCCGAAGAATTTTTCCCGGACGGCGCGCTGCTCCTCGGTGAGCGCAGGTATTCCTGTGTTTCGGGAATTGATGATCAGCACTGTCATTGCAGACGATGCAGCGGCGACAGCCAACAGCAAGGCAATCAGGACGGGGCGGCTCACCAGCGCGGCTCCATTTTCTGGCCCTCCGGAACGCTCTTGACCTCGGCGTTGAAGAACTTTTCCCGCCGCGCCTGCGCCAGGTCCTTGTCGGTCTGTTCCGTCTGAAGCCATGTTCCCATCATTGTCATCTGTTGGGAGACGAGGCCGCGAAGCTTCTGCATTTGCGCGACTTGCTGAGCGGCGATCTCGTGCCCGACCTGCAAAGCCTTCATCTGCCCGTCAGCCGTCTCGGACATCGACCGCAATGAGGACATCGTGTCTTCCTCGCTGTCGAACTGGTCGGCCGTCAGGCTCGCGGCCTTCAGCGAGCTGGTGATCGTGTCACGGTTGGTGTCCGACCAGGACTGGTAAGTCGAGGAGAAGGTTGCGTTGCTCGGCAAATTCGTCTTGAGATCGGCGTAGCTCTGAAAGCGCTGCTGAAGAACGTCGTCCGCATTCCCCATGGAAAAGGCGATGCCCTGTCCCTGGTCGACGATACTGCGCAGCTGGTTGAGATCGCTTTCGACCTGCCCCCAGATATGATCAGGAAGCTGCGCGGTGTTTTGCAACATGTTCTCGTAGATCTTCAGCTGGTTCTGGATCTGCTCTGCAAGCTGGCTGATCTGCGTCAGCTGATTGTCGACCTGGATGCCGGAGCTTTTCATGAGATCGACAAGCTGCGCATTGTTGGCGAGCTGCGTCCATTCGGTCGCAGCGCCGGTGGCTGTCCCAGCTTGCACCGTGCCTGAGCCTCCAATCGTGAGAGCGGCGGCTGTTAAGCAGACGAGCCATCTACTTGAGTAGCGATGCGGCATCGTGAACTCCTCTCGTTTCAAGCCAGTGGATCGGCCATTCGTGGCCATGTTCGGATTTCAGTGCGCGGATGCGCTTGAGGTCCTCTTTGCCCGACGCGCCGACAAAGCTCAGTGCGATTGGCCCAAGCGACATGTCGAAGAGCCGCCGGCCGTCGGGGGTAGCGACGTAGTATTCACGTTTGGGGATCGAGCTCGAGACGATCTCGATCTGACGCTCGTTGAACCCTATTCGCTCATAGAATTCTCGCGTGCCCGACTCACGAGCGGCGCCATTCGGAAGGCAAATCTTGGTCGGGCAGGATTCCTTCAGCACGTCGATAATCCCGGATCGTTCGGCATCCGAGATCGATTGGGTCGCAAGAACGACGGCGCAATTTGCCTTGCGCAGCACCTTAAGCCACTCGCGTATCTTGTCGCGGAACACAGGGTGGCTGAGCATGAGCCACGCCTCGTCGAGGACGATCAGACTTGGCGACCCATCCAAACGCTTCTCGATCCGGCGGAACAGGTAGGTCAGCACTGGCACGAGATTGCGCTCGCCCATATTCATTAGTTGCTCGATCTCGAAGGTCTGGAAGGCGCCGAGCGTGAGGCCGTCCTCTTCCGCATCGAGAAGCTGCCCCATCGGGCCGTCGACGGTGTAGTGACGCAGTGCGTCCTTGATCTCGCGCAGCTGCACGCCGCTGACGAAATCCGAGAGCGAGCGACCGGATGCATTCGCCATCAGGCCGATCTGCCGAGAGATGGCGTTACGATGATCGGGGGTGATGGTGACGCCCTGCAGGCCGACCAGCATCTCGATCCATTCCGTCGCCCATGCCCGGTCGGCGTCACTCTTGAGCTCCGACAATGGGCAAAGGGCCAATGTTCCGCCCTCTTCCGCATTGTCCCCGCCGATCTCGTAGTGATCGCCGCCAGCAGCGAGCGTCAGGGGCAGAAGTGAACTGCCTTTGTCAAAGGCGAAGATCTGCGCATTTTCGTAGCGACGAAACTGCGCGGCGATCAGGGCGAGCAACGTCGACTTGCCAGAACCGGTCGGACCGAAGATCAGCGTGTGGCCGACATCATCGACGTGCAGGTTCAGACGAAACGCTGTCGAGCCGCTCGCAACCTGCATCAAGGGCGGCGAATTCGGTGGGTAAAAGGGGCATGGCGCGACGGGGTTTCCGGACCAGACCGAGTTCAGCGGAATCAAGTCGGCGAGATTGCTGGTGTTGATCAGCGGCTCACGGATGTTGCAATACCAGTTGCCTGGCAAGCTACCGAGATAGGCGTCGGTGGCGTTGAGCGTTTCAATCCGCGCCCCGAAACCTTCCGCCTGGATCAGCCGCCGGATCGCTTCGGCCTTCTCCTGGAGTGCTTCGCGATCGCTGTCGAACAACACAACGACCGGTGTGTAATAGCCATAGGCAACCAGTTGCGACGAGGCCTGCGCGATCGCATCCTCAGTCTCGACTACCATCGTCATCGCGTCCTGGTCGACGGATCGACTTTGTGTCTGGAATATCTGGTCAAAGAACGGCCGGACCTTCTGCTGCCATTTCTTCCGCGTCCGTTCGAGCTTTTGCCGGGCCTCCTCGGCATCAAGGAAAATGAAGCGCGATGACCACCGATAAGTCAGCGGCATCAGGTCTAGGCTGTTGAGAATACCGGGCCAGCTCTCGGCCGGCAGACCGTCGATCGCAACGACGCCGAGAAAAAGGTTTTCGACCTTTGGCGTCAGTCCGTGCTCAAGCTCCGCGGTGGCGATCCAGTCGAGATACATGGGAACGTCGGGTAGCCGGATTGGATGGCTTTCCCCGGTAGTGCAGAACCGCGCGAACTGCAGCAGCTCGTCGTATCGGGCAATTCGCTCGCCTCCCCTTTCGACCGTTTCACGGGTTTCCATTCGCCGGATCGAAAGCGTGTTGGCCAAATACTGCTCAAGCTCTCGCACCGCGTTCTTGAACACGAAGAGCACCGTGTCCGCGTAGGATTTTTTCCGGCTTTCCTCATCCGAATAGATGTATTTGCTGAGAGCAGTCTTTTTGGATTCGAGCGGCCGGTGGGTCAGGATCAGCGCATGCTTGCTCTCGAAATGCCCCTGCTCGCGCGCGAAATGCGCCCGACGCTCGGCATCGATTGCGCGGGTTACCGGGTCGGGGAAATGGCATCGATCTTCTGATGGATAGTCGACCGTTGGAATACGGATGGCCTCCACCTGGATCATCCAGCCGCTTCCGAGCCGCGACAGAACGGCATTGATCTGCCTCGACAGCTCGTTACGCTCGAGGTCGGTCGCGCTTTCGGAGTCCGGGCCAGCGAAATACCAGCCGGCCATCAGGCTTCCGTCCTTCAAGAGGAGGACACCATTGTCGACCAGGCCGGCATAGGGAACGAGATCGGCGAAGGAAGGGCCGGTCACCCGGAAGCGTTTGAGAGCTACCATGGCCGCCTCCTCAGTACCGTCGCCACGGCGTAGTGGTTGCCTTGTAGTAGAGCTTGTAGGAAATGTGCCTGATATAGACTTGCCGCATCAGTGGGTCGGACTTCGCCATCATCCTGAGCAGCCCGACGATCACGACCCAGACAGTGACGCCGAAGATCGCCGAATAGGCCGTAAGCACGACGAAGATCAGGATCACTGCTGCAAGACCGGTGATCAGGACCAGCTCCCGGTCGGCGCCCATGAGCAGGTTCGGGCGAGAGAGCGCGCGATGGATGCGGTTACGCCGCAGGCCGGACAGGGACTCAGCCATGATCTCCCTCCCCTCCTCTGTTCGAACCAATTGACGTGATCTGCTCGTCGGTCAGCCCGATCGAAGCGCCGGTCGCACCGAACAGGCCGACAATGTTGGTGGCGCCGAGCAGGATGCCGGCGACAAGAACGACGTACACAAGTCGCCGCGCGAAATCGTTGAGCTCGCCGCCGAAGATGAGCATGCCGCCGGCGATGGCCACGGCTGCAAGCGCGATCGCACCCGCGACCGGGCCGGTTATCGATTCCTGAATCTGCTGCAGTGGCCCTTCCCATGGGAGGCTGCCGCCGGAACTGGCGAGCGCCGGCGCGACAGAGGCAAGAACGATTGGCGCCGCCGCGAGCGCGGCCGCGATGAGGGTATGCTTACGCGACATGGCGCGCCTCCTGTTCTTCAGTGGGCTGATCGGATTCGATCTCATACTGTCCGTTGATGAACCGCTCGACTTGAATGATGTCGCGAACCAGCCGCCCCCGCGGTGTCCGCTCGATCGAAATGACCAGGTCGACCGCCTCTCCGATCACCTCGTGCATCGGCTGCTGGCTTGCCTCGGCCGTCAGCTGTTCAAGCCGACGCAGCGCCGACATGGCGGTGTTCGAGTGGATGGTCGCCACGCCGCCCGGGTGGCCGGTGTTCCAGGCCTTGAGCAACGTCAGGGCCGCGCCGTCGCGAACTTCGCCAACGACGATCCTGTCGGGGCGCAGCCGCATCGTGCTCTTGAGGAGCCGCGCCATGTCGATCGTATCGCTGGTATGGAGGAGAACGGCGTTCTCGGCTGCGCACTGGATTTCGGCGGTGTCTTCGAGAATGACGAGGCGATCGTCTGGTGCGGATTTGACGATCTCTCGGATCACAGCGTTCGCAAGCGTCGTCTTGCCCGAGCCCGTTCCCCCGGAAATGATGATGTTCAGCCTCGTGGAAATGGCACTGCGGATCGTTGCGGCTTGGTATTCTGTCATCACGCCGGCGCAAATATAGTCTTCGAGCGGAATGAGGCGTGATGCCCGGCGACGAATCGCGAAGGCAGGCTTGGTGACAACGGGGGGCAACAGTCCCTCAAAGCGATGGCCACCGATTGGCAGCTCGCCGGAGATGATGGGCTGTTCCATGTCGACCTCTGACTGCAGCGCGTGCGCCACTGTACCAATGACCATCTCGGCGGCAGCGGATGACATCTCGCCGGCGGGCGCAACGCCGTGACCTAGCCGTTCGATGAACAGCTTTCCGTCTGGATTGAGCATAATCTCGACGACATTCACGTCATCCAGGGCAACACAAAGCTGATCGCCGAGCGCATCCTGAAGTTTGCGGACGAGCCGAGGGTGAGAGCGAAGCTGGTTCACGTATTTCTCCTTAGGCTGCCAGGCTGACAGGGGGCGAGTTCAGAACGGTAGTTGGAGGGGCGAAGCCTGAGGAACGTATCTGCGTCGGCGGACAGCGTGCCTGCTACGGCCATCGTCACGCCGATCTTCTTGGGTTCGCCTAAACGATGCAGCTGCCACCCAACGCGAGCGAGGATCCGCTCAAACCGAAGATCGGTCACCGTAACAATCTCAGTGTACGCATTCGCCATGCACCATTCGATGATGCCAGCGAACATGGTGAGCGTCGCTTCATGGACCGAGCCGTCCGCCCTCCCCCCCGTGAGAGCCGTATCGACGCAGAACCGGGAACTCTCGATCATCGCGGCATGACAGTTGAGCTGACCGTCGGGGAGAAGCGAGGGGAAAACATCGGCTACCATCGTCGGACCAAGCGCCGGAAGAAGTCTCGCGCACCCAGCCAATTGGCCGGTCTCGGCGATGGCGAGAACATAGGTCGGTCGAAGCGCGTCAAAGCCATCGGACTCGTACCCCGCCGTTACGTCCACCTCCCAACCGAGGCGGTCGGAAAAAACCCGCGCACGTAGCTGGTAGTGGAGGTGAAGGAGGTGAGCCTCTTGAATCGTCCGGGGTGCTGAAAACGCGAGAACCTGCATGAACTTTCTCCGTCGTTGTTGGTGGCGGCGAAATCAGCACAGAATTGAATCGAGAGGCAGTTGTAGGATCCTACAAGTCGCACTCACGCGAGTCGGCAAGGAAAAGCGATAAGGGGTGATCGAGGGGGCCTTGCGCGGCCACATAAACGCGGGGCGCATTGTAGGATTCACAGTAAAACGGACCATGAACGCGGCGGGCCATCCCCCTAGCTAAATCCGTGAAAACGCAAGGAAAAGAAGCTATGGGTCTGCAACCCGTCGATTTTGCCTTAACCCTTTGTTAACCTTAATTCTCTTGCGGCTATCTGAGAATCGGGAGATAGTTGCGAAAATTATGGCTATGGGGCCATTTTTTCGAAAGTTCAGCCTCCCGGGAAATAGTTTGCAAAATGAGCCATCAGCAGCCTAATCGTTTTGATATCGAGATTGCCCAGCAAGGGGCAAAGATCTCAAACGCGTTGCATATGCTGCGCAGCCAACAGTATCCGCCAGATGCTCGCAAGGGACTGCGCAAGTTCCAATTGGGAGAGGTCGCTGACTTCATCGGGGTCACCCAAAGCCATCTTCGACAGATTCATTCGGAAGGTAAGGGTCCCGAGATAGAATCGGTCAGTGGGCGGCGCTACTACACGGCTGACCAGATGCTCGAGCTTCGTGATTATCTGGAGGCCAATAAAAAATCTGATAAGAGATACTACGTTCCCCGTCGTCGTGAAGGCGAGCCGATGCAGGTCGTATCGGTCGTGAATTTCAAGGGCGGGAGCGGGAAGACGACGACCGCCGCGCACCTTGCTCAATATCTCGCTCTCACCGGCCATCGCGTACTGGCGGTCGACCTGGATCCGCAGGCATCGCTGACTTCCCTGTTTGGAATCCAACCTGAACTCGATGATACGGCCTCCCTTTACGAGGCGCTTCGTTTCGATGATGAACGGAGGTCGATCGCGGAAGTCATCCAGCCAACGAACATTCCTGGCCTGGACGTGGTTCCTGCAAATCTGGTCCTGCAGGAGTATGAGTATGATGTTCCCCTGGCAATCTCCTCCAAGAAGGGTGAGGACGGCCGACTGTTCTATATGCGCATTTTCAACGCGCTGAAGCAGGTGGACGACAGGTACGATGTCGTGGTCATCGATTGCCCACCACAACTGGGATACCTGACGATAACGGCGCTCATGGCCTCGACAGGCATTCTGATTACGATCCATCCTCAGATGCTGGACATCATGTCGATGAGCCAATTTCTGATGATGTTAGGCGGAATTATGGGCCCCGTCGCAGAGGCTGGCGCTGAAATGCGTGTTGAGTGGTTCCGCTATCTTGTAACTCGCTTCGAGCCGACGGACATTCCACAGGCACAGATGGTCGGATTCATGCAATCCATGTTCGCCCAGCAGATGTTGCGAAACCACGTCCTGAAATCGACGGCAATTTCCGATGCTTCAATAAAGAAGCAGACCTTATACGAGGTAGAGCGGGGTGATTTCGTCCGGTCTACCTATGACCGGGCGATGGAAAGCCTGAACGCAGCCAACGGCGAAATCATGGAACTAATCCACGGCGCATGGGGGCGGAAATGACGTATTTGTCAGCCGTTTTTTCGCGGGGATTTATGAGTCATATCAATTTCTTGGCGACGTTGAAAGCGAGTTTGGAGGCCGGCTATGGCGCGTGAAAATCCTTTTGCGAAGCTGGACATGGCTTCCATCGCTTCTAACCAGACACCGACAAAGCCTGGGTACGGCATGACGGGGGCAGCAAAGACTGTCGTTCGCTCCATCGAGGACTTGGCCGAGAACACCAAGAAGCTGATGGAAGGCGAGGTGATCGTGGATCTGGATCCGCGGTTGATTGACGTTTCGTTTGTCGCCGATCGCCTTTCCGACGATGGCGAGGAGTACCAGGAGCTAAAGCAGGCGATCAAGACATCCGGCCAGACAACGCCCATTCTGGTTCGACCCAGTCAGGCAGATAGCCAGCGGTTCATGGTGGTCTTTGGTCACCGCCGTCTGAAAGTCGCCAACGAACTTGGCATTCCGGTCAAGGCAGTCGTCAAGAAACTGGACGACATCACGTCAGCAATCGCCCAAGGGCAAGAAAATTCCGCCCGCTCGAATCTGTCGTTCATCGAGCGCGCTTACTTCGCACAGAACCTACTCGCGTCCGGAATGACGAAGGATGTGGTTCGGTCGTCGCTCGCGATCGATGAGGCGATGCTCTCAAAGATGCTTGGTGTTGTGGAGGCAGTTCCAGCCTCGGTCCTCAAGCTGCTTGGAGCATCCAAGAAGATCGGACGTGACAAGTGGCTGAGCCTCCGTCAATTGGTTCTCGCCCCTGCCCTCTTGAAGGCAGCTACGGAACATGCAGGAACCGCGGAGTTCGCTGAGCTGACAGAGGACAAGCGGTTCGATGAACTTCATGACTACCTGAAGCGCTACAAGGTCAAATCGGCTGCAAAAAAACCCAAGTCCACTGTGTCCGGGAAGGTTTGGACGTCGAGCGATACATCACTGGATTTCGTGATGAACGCCAAACCAAAGAAGGTTGCGATCGAGCTTTCGAATGTGGAAGCGAAGCCCTTCAGCGAGTGGCTTTCAGCCCACATGGACCGCCTGTACGACGAGTACAGGGGATCGAAGCAGGAAAACAACGGAGAATAAACCGCAAAAGAAAAAGGCCCCCAAACGGTAAACCGTGGAAGCCTCTCTCGTATCTCTCGCAGGATTGAGAATCGCATTTCCCGGAATCACAGTCAAGAGTCTTGGCACCGATTTGGTGAGCGGATTTCCTTTGCCTGAAGAAAGGTGAAAGAAAAATGCAAACGGGACATGTAACGACGCCCTTTGGGCGGCGGCCGGCGACGCTTGCCTTGGTGAAAGGGCAATTGGCGATCGCGGCTTCAACGCCAGGCACGCGTGTCGAAAAGTGGAAAGTATTTCGCGATGTGTGCGAAGCGAGGGAACGCTTTGGCCTGCAAGACAGAGCGCTTGCCGTTCTCGATGCCCTTTTGACGTTCTACCCTGATCCACAGCTCGATGGCGAGAACGGACTTGTTGTATTTCCATCCAATGCGCAGCTGTCCGTTCGCGCTCACGGGATTACCGAGAGTACACTGCGCCGCCAACTCGGAGCACTCGTCGATGCAGGACTTATCCAGCGTCGTGATAGTCCAAACGGAAAACGTTATGCACACCGCGATCGAGCTGGGGTGATCGAACAGGCTTACGGCTTTGATCTGAGCCCGCTGCTTGCGCGTGCGACCGAGCTTGCCTTGCTGGCTCAGGACGTAGCCGCGGAGCGTATGCGCTTTCGCCGGGCGAAGGAAGCACTCACGATCTGCCGCCGAGATGTCCGCAAGTTGATAACAGCTGCGATTGAGGAAGGCGCTCCCGGCAATTGGGAGCATGTCGAAATGATGTATATTGGAATTCTGGGACGGCATCCTCGCTATCCGGACAGAAATCAAGTCGAAGCCACACTCGATGAGATGGAGCTCTTGCGTTCTGAGGCACTCAACCTTCTGGAAATGCAATCAGAAACCAAAAATATGCACGGCAATGCCATCCCGAATGACCGCCACATACAGAATTCAAATACCGAATCTATAAATGAATTTGAACCTAGCTCCGAAAAAGAGCAGGGCGAGAGCGTGCCGGAAGAGCCTCAAGCAACGAGTGTGACGCCTGGAGAGACGAAGGCAAAGCTCGAACAGATCAAAGTGTTCCCGCTGGGAATGGTTCTTCGAGCTTGTCCGCAGATTGGAGACTATGGGCCGGGGGGCGGCGTTGCACATTGGCGAGAGCTGATGACTGCGGCCGTGGTGGTCCGCTCGATGTTGGGTGTCAGCCCGTCAGCCTATGAGGAGGCCTGCAATGCGATGGGGCCAGAAAATGCCGCAGTGGCTATGGCGTGCATTCTCGAGCGATCAAACTTCATAAATTCTGCTGGAGGCTATCTTCGCGACCTAACGAAACGCGCGGAACGTGGGGAATTCTCGCTTGGACCGATGCTGATGTCTCTGTTGAAGGCAAACGGTGATACCATACGTCGCGTGGGATAGACGCAAACCGCCAAATTAGTTATTACGATGCCGATCCGGCTATTTTCTCAATCCCGATTGTCAGCCGTTTTTTTTTTAAGATATTCAAGCAAATACAGATAATTAGAGGAAATGAAGCAGGTTAATCCCCCAAGTTGCCTAGAAGGCTGGGGACGAAGTTGGCAGCCTCCCAAAAAGAGTTGCCTAACATTACCAGCACGATCGACTTGAGGTACCCATCATGTTGTAAAAATGCTGGAGCGAGATTGCGATTGTTAACTGGAAAGCTACATGACCAATTAGGGGAGGGCCTTCACCTTAATGCCCTGGCTACGCGGCAGGCGAAACTGTGTGCGCGGCTAGTGAAGTTCGACGGCCTCCACCTCGTCCAGACGCTATCGGGTCTGTCGACGATCCCCGAAAACCAGGTTGCCACGTACCGGATCGAGGCCTTGATCCATCTTGCCGTCGCTTTCTGCCGGGGAACGCAAATCCCGTCTGATGCTCAGATCCGTGAGTGGCTCAATGATGACCTGCTTCAAGACCCTCTTGGCCTCGGTGAGGATCCTGTCGAAGATGTTTTTGCCACCGTCGTGCCAGCATGGGGAGGCGGCGTCGTCCTGCTCGAAGGCTCTTGGATTGATAACGGGTACTACCTTCAGAACCTCCTGGCTGCCCTGCTCCGTTTGCCCGATGAGGAATGGGCTCAAGCCGCCTATCACCACGTGATGGCCATTCTCCAAATTGCCCGCGGGGTTTCGGAGCGAACCGGTGTCAAACGCTATGGCAAATGTGCGTCCCGCCCTGGAAAAAAAGTCACCGTTTCGCCAGGTACAGCCGAGGCAACGCGGTCGGCCGCGCGGTTCAGCGTCCAGGACCTGGAAAACCTTCGTATTCATGCTTGGCAAATCGCCCCCTTTGTTCTTGCAGACAATGAGCGCGACGTCATTGGGTCAGACGTGCTCGGGCATTCGGTCCTGGAGCGGTACCCATTGCTGAGGCAGGGAAACGACTGGCTCCTCGCCTTGCCGACCGCAATCGGGGCAGCAGCACGCCGCTTTATTCTGGAGTTTGCCCAATCGGAGAACGCGTTGCCGCGCCTCGAGGCCGCGCTCCGTGCTGTCGAGCTTCAGGACGTTCGGACATTTTTCGCATCAAATCTTGGCTTCAGCAATCGGATTTCGGATGACGATCTGGAGCAGCTGAATTCGCGCACCACCCTAATTAGGACGACATTCGGAGATGGCTGCCATGCTGTTATTGTGCACATTGGCGACGATCTTACCGAGACACTGCAAACAGGACTGCTCGGAGTATCCGAGGTGGGCGAAGGAGTGATGGAATCGGTTCGCGACGCTGAAACCGAACTTGCAAGTCGCCCCAACTATCGGCACGGGCTAACTCTTTTCGTCCATGGCGGAGTAGGGCGAGGATCTGCTAGAGATGCTGCATCTTCTCCGGCCAGTTGGCATCACGTCGACTTGTCGCTGAGCGATGGGTTAAGAATGAGCTGGGATGGGGACTTCACCGCGAAGCGGATCTGGAAAATCCTGGAGCAACAGGAGAAGCTTCACTCGCGCGGTTGGCAAATCGAAAACCCTTACGGCTTCATCAATCTCTACGGTTATCTGCAGGAACGCAATTTTGAAGTTGTGCCCGTCGAATTGCCGTTGTCAGGGATAGCGACCCTCGACGGTGGTTACGCCGGTCTGGCGCGTCATCGAATAAGAACGGAGAGCGACTACCATCTCACTATAGGACCGGACGGGCGGTCGCTCATCGAGGTGCAAAGGCGTTCCACGTCCTCGTACTTCAAGGAAGTCAGTCAACTCCCCATTTTCGTTTCGCCGATGGATGCTCTCCAGGACAAATTGCGCGTTGTCGTCGAAACAGAGCAGAGACCGTGGTGGATCGACCAGGAATTCGGACCGTTTGGCATTCGGGCGTTGACCCTGAACATCTGGGACGCGGCACAGAAATGGCTGCTCAGGTTGGCGCCTCTTTTAGAGCATGAGCTGACAACCCTGCCGGCCGGCCCGGTTGCGATGGAATTACTGTTCTCTGATCTTGAAGACCTGTCACAACTGGCCCCGATCGCTGCCGATCAGCTCGCGCGTCCGAATGTGACAGTGTCGAGCGGCGTGATCAGGATCGATTCAAGGATTGCCAGTCTATGTGGTTACATCCACGAGACGAACATTGCGGAGCGTTATCTCATCGCAGCGATGGCGCTTGGCGCCAGCCAGCTGGCGGGATTGCCTCGCTCAGTCGATTGGGCGGACGAGCTCGCTGTAAGGATTGCTGGCACTAAGGACGCCCGTTTTGCACATGCGATCCCGGCAGGAGACCCCGAGCAGATGATCCAGGCGGCGTTGCCCCTACCGACGCCGCTCTATCAATCAGACGAAGACCGGGCCTGGTCCGACCTCGGGCTGGCGACGCTAGCTGGCGCAACGGGGCGTGGGATTGTTGAGCAAGGCAATGTCAAATCTCTGCTACATGCTGCGGTGATTCGGCTTTGGGATAGAATCCGTGCTCGGCTGGCAACGATTGATCGACGAAGTCTGGTCGTGAAAGCGGTTGTTAACCATGAGGCTATCGATCGGGATAGAGCCGAGTGGGGCCAGACCGCTGCAGCGCTTCTTGCCCTGCACAAGGATCAGGGAGATGTCCTGTCTACACACAATGAGCAGGAGGGGAAGCGGGCTTCGGCCGGAGTGGCCAGCCGAGCGATGGCGGAAATGGCGTTGTGTACCTGCCCGACCGAAGGCGGCATTTCCTGCACGGAGATCGACTTCGACCAACTGCTTGCGGAAGTCTGCACACTGATAGACTGTGCGACGCAAAGCGATGCCTACTACTACGGTTTGGCAACAGGTCCTCTTAGGGTCACACCGAGTGGATGCTTCCTCTTTGATAAGGGTTTCTACGATCAGCTGCATAAGCCCTATACTCACGCGCACGGTGACCGCGCCTTTCGCGATGCGGCCGCAGGCTACGCGGATTCATTTGACAAATCCGAGCCTGACGCGCGGAGCCCCACAGCTCCGGTGCTCGATCCCGACCTCATCGCGGGGGTGCGCGCTGAGTTCGGCATGGGGCTAGCGGAGCTCATCGAGCTGTCGCACAGCGTGGCGGAAATGGCACTCGGAAATGGTGATATCCTGGTCTCGATGACCAGAACCGAATTTCGTGGACTGCTGGCTGATCTCGGCACCGATGTCGACGTTGATCGCGCCTACGTATCTCTCACCTTAAGGCCGAGGGCCCAGTGGGACGAGTTAAAGCCGGAAGGCGCCCGTCCGCGGGATTGGGAGCCTTGGAGAATGAACAGGAAGCTGTCGCTGACGCGACGCCCGTTTGTTCAGTTGAGCGATGGCGAGGACCCCGAAATCCTGATTTCTTCGGTACTCCTGTTACGAGTCGTTCGGCGCTACTTCGAGGTTATCGAAGGCAGGTTAGGAGCCGAATTATTCGATACCAAAGAGATCGGAAAATGGATCGGCAAAGTCGTCGATCAGCGCGGGCATGCCTTCAATCATTCCGTTGCGGCGCGATTGACGGAGCTTGGCCTGACGGCACTGCCCGATCAGCTGATGACACAGTTCCACGGAAAGAAGGAACTTGGAGATGTAGACGTGCTCGCCTGGAACAAGGAGGGTGATGTCTGGATCATTGAGTGCAAACGGCTGCTGCTCGATCGAACGGTTGGTGAAGTTGGTGAACGTCTTGCTGATTACACGACTACGGGAATGCGAAACGGCAAGCGGACGCCAATCCAGAAGCATCTCGATCGCATCAGCTTTTTCAAGAATGACCCAGGCGTTTTGACCAAACTGACAGGCATTGCCCCGGCGAAAATTCGCCTCCGGTCTGCGCTCGTGACGAGCGGCATCGTTCCTATGCAATTTGCAAAAGCAATGTCCCAGCTCGTCAATATCGCGACGGACTATAGAAGTATGGGAGCCGCGGGGTTCACGCCTAGTGGATGCGCGGAGCTACCATAGCGCCCTAAAGCATTTGCGCTGCCCGGCCGCTGCGTCGGGCTGCGCTAAATTCATTTAGACCGAAGCCGCGAAGCATATGTGCATTCTTACAGAATGCGACCTGCGGCTGACTGTGCAGGCGAGTTTTCGATGAGCGAATTCGAGTAGCGGTGCTGCGTGACCCCGTCAACTCCATCGATTTTACGATCAATCGGCATATGCCTAGCTAGGCTTTCGGCCACGTCAGTCAGGGCAGAAAGCGCAGCCGTAGGCAATACATCGGGGCGTGTCATTCCCATCCCTCTTAGCTCTCTTCGAAGACCGTTGGAAGCAGGCACAACGCGTTTGGTGGAATGATGTCATGTGTCTGGAGTGGAGTTTTGCTATCGCGGAGAGGCCTACTCCGCGAGAACGTGCCCGTTAACCTGATATCCGTGGCGAGGTTTCGGCGCTCAACCCTGAAAACGACGAAGCGCTTTTGCTCGTCGTCGTATTCATTGTATGGCCTCGCAGCGACCAAAGCGTCCTCAATATGAAAATTCTCCTCCCGCATAAGCGGGACGGATCCCTCATTGAGTTTCAGGATGGCCCATATCTGGAGTTCTTGGTCACACGTGGTGCATAAGAATTTTTTGTCGGTCATACTCTACCTGGCTCTTGCCAACTTCTCATGTAACAAAGAACGCTTTCAAAGCGTTTATGAGATTGCTCGTTATAGCATTCGGACGCCTAGGCCGCCGCCGTGGGTGCCGTCGGTTAGCAACTCAAGGCCGCTGCACCAATCGCTAGCGTGAAAATTCGCTCTTAATCGCAGTACTCTTGTATCCGACCTTGCTCAAGACGGCCCTCTGTCGAGTTCGGTCAGAGAAGTTTCGCGGCCCGGCCGCTCCTCCTTGTTGCATTGTTATAATAGCTAGACGCCTGCTGCACGGAGCGATGGCGCGACTGCTCCATAGCCTCGGGGAGGGGAATGCCGCGATTGGCGGCTTCTGTCAGATATCCCGACCGCAATCCATGCGCCGAAAACTCCCCACGCTCCAACCCGGCCATCGCCGCCCGCTGCTTGAGGATGGCATTGACCGACTGCGGATCGATCGCCCGCCGCGACACCGTCCCCCAGCGCCCGATCCCCCGAAACACGCTGCCGGTCTCGATCTTGGCGGCACTCATCCAGGCCTTGAGCGCCTCGACCGGTCGGCCGGTCAGATAGACGACATCGTCCTGCTCGCCAGTCGTAGTCTTGGTGCGGCCGAGATGGATGGCGAGAGAGGGGAGGGGGGCGCCATTCTCGACCGGGATCGGCGGCTCGACGGTCAGTTGTTCGCGCCGCAGAGCGGCAACCTCGCTGCGGCGGCGACCGCCGGAGGCAAAGGCGACCATCAGGATTGCCCGGTCACGGAGATCGCGTAGGCTCTCGGTGGCGCAGGTCGCCAGCAGTTTTGCCAGCACATCTGATGTGACCGCCTTGGCGCTCTTGCGACGGCGCGTCCGGGGAACGGCGCGCACGGCGAGACGGATAGCTGACTTGAGGGCAGGGGAGGAAAAGGCGCCGTCGAGGCCGCGCCATTTGGTCAGCGTCGACCAGTTCGCCAGCCGCCGGCGCACCGTCGCTGGCGCATGCGGGCCGACGGATTTCAGGAAGCCTTGGCTCCGAAGGTTTTCGTCGACGTCGGCCGGCATGCCATGATCGGGATCGGTCTCGCGGCGTTCTGGGTCCCAAAGATGATGCGCCACGAATTTCAGCAGCAGTGCTTCGGGCGCCGGCCAGGGCAGCGATTTTCCAGTCACTGCCATCCCCCAGGCTTCGAGATAGGCGAGATCCGAGGTCAAGGCCCGCAGTGTGTTGTCGCCCATACCCTGGTTGACGAGATGGCGCAGCGTCTCGACATCCTGGTCGGTGAGCAGCTCGGCAAGCTCGTCGCGGCGCTCGAGCGGCAGCACCGCGGCGATCGTGTCGAGCTCTTCGGCGCGCCGCTCCACGGCGGTCAGTGATGTCTTGGGTTTGGCCACAAGCGCTCCAAATCGCTGTATTCGGCGGCCATGTCGGCCTTGCTTTGCTGCGATTCTTGCTGATTTGCGCCGTGAAATCAATCTACCATCGATAAGCGATACTTATCGCTGGTTGGAAACACCATTGTAAATCTGCAGCCGTGAAGGAAGCTAGTTTCCAAATACCTTCCGATTAACACTACATTCGCCATAAATTCAATGCGTTATGATCTGGCGACATTGTCCATCCAGACCCCTGCTGCGGCCGATCTCCGATGCCGGCATCGCGCTGGCGCGTCTCGACGAACGCATCGCCGGCTTGCCGGTCGGTGCAGCGACAGGATTCCGATAAGCGGTGGTTCTCAAAGAACAACCGTCAAACCATATCGATCCAGCAATGGAGTCTCATTTTTCGTAACGCGTTATGCAAACCGGACATGTAAGCGTCCACTAGGAAAGCGGACGGCCAAGATTGGGTGTCGGCAGCGATGTGGGCGGATGCCGTCTCGAGTAGGCTGAGCTTGCGACCATGGGACAAATCCTGTCCACCAGCCGCTGGATGGGGAGAAACAGCGATGACCAGATTCTTGACGGCAACTGCAATGACCATGCTCGCGGTGCCTGGCTTGGCCACGGCCTCGGAGGTGGCCCCGGAAATGGCCACAGCCTCCATCTCGGGCACTTCAATGACCGTTGATCAGGACGGCTACCGGGTCGTTGGGACGCTGGCCTGCTGAGTGGAGGGACAGCCGATCCGGTTCGTTTCAACGCTTGGGCCGGGGCAGCGCCTGGTGATCTCGGTTCCGCAGGCCCTTGGTCAGCCGCCGATCGATTTGGAGATCCAGCGCCATGGCGAGGCGCGTGTCCATCGGACCGCCGGAGGGGGAGATCGTGACCATGAATACCTTTGTGAAGCCAATCGCGCACTACATCCTTGGTGTAATCATGTCGACAAGCATTGCCGCCATTGCTGCGTCCGCGGGCGAGCCGGCAGGGGCTGGCACCAACTCTGGCGACGTATCGCGACAGCTGGTCTTGCCGGGCACCAGAATCATTATCGAGCCCGGCGCCTTCGCTATCGGATCAGAACCCACCCAACACCAAGCAGCGCTGAAGGGGCTCCGTGGGAATCTCTGCAATAGCACCCATTAAGGGAATTGGAAGTTCCTTGGATTGAAGCGGTTGGTTCGAATTGGCCTGAAGCGTTCAAGGGGTCTGTCAATTAATCGACGGCTCGGCTGAGATAAACCGTGTTCCAGAGGATGATCGCGTTGACGACGAGGTTGAGGCCGGAAGCCCGGTAGGCCATGGTTTCAGCGACGCGATTGCGCAGCTCACCAAGCTGGTGGAGAAAGACGGCGCGGGCAAGGGCATGACGGCTTTCCCCTTTGTTGAGGATGGCGTGCGATCTGCGTCGCAGCTTCGTGTCGAGCAACCAGTCGCAGATGAAGATCGAGCGCTCGATGCGGCCCATTTCGCGCAGCGCCTGATTGAGCCGGTTTTGCCGGGGCGACGCGGCAAGTTTCTTGAGGATCACCGAGGGCGGCACCAGACCTGCGCCGATCGACGCCTTCAGGCGCAATACCTCATCCCAGTGCTGCTCGATGACATCCATATTGACGGTTCCGGCGATCAGCGCGTCAAGCGGGGCGTAAGCCGGATCTGGATCGATGACGAACAGCCTGCGATTGCCGAGATTGCGGATCCGCGGAATGAGCCTATAGCCGTAGGCATGGAACATGGAAAACGTCGTTTCAGTCGCGCCGGCGGTGTCTGTGGCGTGCTCATGGATTTCGATGGAGCTTTCGTTGTGAAGGAGCCCATCGAGCACGTAGGGCGCCTCGCTCTCGGATGCCTGGATCATGCGGGAGAAGAAGGAGGCGAAGCGGTTGGACAGGAAGCCATAGAGCGAGGCGCCGGGCCGCTTGCCATATTTTGCATTGTAATCGAGACTGGCTTCGCCGCGGCCGCCGGCCGGAAAGAACTGACCGTCCGAGGAGGAGATATGGCCATCGCCCCAGATCGCGGCGAAGGGGTGGTTCTGCTGCGTGTCGAGCAGAACGACGGTCGCCGTGGTATAGGTTTCCGACCGCAAGTGCCGGTCCACCATCAGCATCATCTGATGGATCGTGACACCACGCGAGCTTTCGGCCATGCGCTCAGCGCCCGCGTTGGTGGCGTCGGCAAGGATCGCGGCCATCAGCGCCGCCTCATCGCTTGCTGTCTCACCGGTGCGATAATGGGTGAAACTGTCGAGAAACCTGGTCCAGCTGTGAACTTCGGCGAGCAGGCTGGTGATCTTGAGCCGGGGAACGAGGATATAAAGACGCCGGCTGAGCGCCACGATCCTGTCGCGCTCCTCCTCACGAACAGGCGAGATCGACAGACCCTTGTCGGAAATCGCCGCATCCGGAATGGCGTTGGACGCTGCCGCCTGAGCCAAGGCTTTCAGTTTGGCGTCAAGCGTGGCAGTGCGTTCGGCCCGCCAGGCCGCGAAGCTGTCCGGGATGGCCAGCCCCAGCCTTCCTTCCGCGCGCCTCAGGGCGAAGGTCGCGCGGCAACAGATAATCCTCGAAACTTCGCCATGCCCGGCTGCCATCGACCCAGATGTCGCCGGCTCGCAGACGATCGCGCAGGTGGACAAGCACCGCCACTTCCCAGGCGAGGAAGTCGATCTCGCCGCCACCCGGCCGGACACGTCGTCGCCATTTGCGGCTCAGGAAGGCAAGCGGCACGTGCGCGGGCGGCTTTCGCCCGCGGTAGAGCGCGCGCAGAAAATCGGTTGTGCGAACGGCGATGCCCCTTGGCGAAGGCAATATCCTCGGCCGAGAGCGCATAGCGCGCCAAGGCTTCTTCATAAGCTTCGGGTGGCTCGAACAGAATGGCACGCGACTGCGCGTCGAGGAAGGACATCGATCGTGCCTGCCCTCAAAGTGAGGTGTCGGGCGCGACTTTCTTCCCGGGCCCGGTCCATCCAATCCGCCTCAGTGTGTCGATCAGCGTGGAGCGCGGCACCTTGAAGGTCCGGCAAACGGACGCCTTGCTGGCGCCGCCTTCCAGAGCCGCAAGAATCTGTTCGACCTTTTCGGTGTCGATTGCCGGTGGCCTGCCGCCCTTGCGACCGCGTCGGCGCGCCGCGGCCAGGCCCGCATTGACCCGCTCCGTGATCAGCGCTCTTTCGTATTCGGCAAGCGAGCCAAACAGGTTGAACAAAAATGCGCCATGCGAGTTCGTCGTATCCATTGCCTCGGTGAGAGACCGGAAGGCGATACCGCGCGCCTTCAGTTCCTCGACAATCCGGATCAGATGCGAAAGCGAGCGCCCCAGCCGGTCGAGTTTCCATACGACCAGAACATCGCCCCTGCGCAGTTCCTGCAGACAGGCCTTCAGGCCGGGTCGATCGTCGCGCGCACCAGACGCGCGATCCTGATGCAGATGGCGTTCATCGACGCCAGCCGCAAGCAGCGCGTCACGCTGCAGAGCGACCGACTGGCGCTCGTCACCACTGGATACCCGCATGTAACCGATTAGCATGTACGACAAACCCCAAATCTGAATTTTTCGTACGATGTCACATTCCGACAGGGTTTGTCGCGCAGAAAATCGCCGTCTTTTTGAGATCACCTTGAGCCTTGAGGGCGCGCTACGCGGAAATCACCCGTTTCCCGTCACCTGACCCAAGTCTTAGCTGTAGCGGCTGAGATTGTCGGCGCTCGGGCGCGAGATCATCACGAATTTCGCCTTTTACCCGCAACGATACGCCCCTTTTGCGGTAGGTCTCTGCGTTCGGCTACGGACTATTTTAGTTGCGCAGCTATGAGCTTGTCCCGAAGCTCGCGTTTCAATACCTTGCCGTAGTTGTTCTTTGGCAGTTCATTGAGGTAAACGTAGCGCTTCGGCCGTTTGAACCGAGCAATCTGGCTATTGCAGTGGGCGTCCAGCGAAGCGTCGTCAGGCACCGACCCTGGTCGGGGGACGATGAATGCTACAACGATCTCGCCCCACTCCGGGTCAGGCTGGCCGACGACGCTGACTTCCTGCACATCAGCGTGCTTGAGCAACGCCTCCTCCACCTCGCGCGGATAGATGTTGGCACCACCGCTGATAACGACATCCTTTGACCGGTCCCTGAGCGTGAGATAGCCGTTCTCGTCGAATGACCCCATGTCACCAGTGAAAAGCCATCCGTCGCGCAGAGCTTCGGTCGTTGCATTTTCGTTGTTCCAGTAACCCGACATGACAACATCGCCCCGGCAGACAATCTCGCCGATTTCGCCGGGCCGGACGGATTTTCCATCGGCGGTCACAACTGCCACTTCCACGCCGGACCGCGCGAACCCGACCGAGCCCAAGATGGCGTCGTCGTCCGTTACATGTTCCTCGCGCGGCAACCCGGTGATTGTCATTGGCGATTCGCCCTGGCCATAGATTTGCGCGAAGACTGGCCCGAAGACGGCAAGCGATTTTCGAAGCTCTTCCACGTACATCGGCCCGCCACCATAGACGATCGTCCGTAAATTTGCCGGCACGCGCCCCGACCTATCGGCTTCTTGCCGGAGCCGCTGCACCATTGTCGGGGCAAGAAACACGCTGCAGGCCGCGTGCGTCTCGCACAGATCCATGAATTCCAAAGGATCGAACCCGGCCGATGCCGGAACGACTTGCCTCGCTCCCCGCGCAATGTAGGCGGGGATGTAGAGCCCTGAGCCATGCGACATGGGAGCGGCATGTATCAGGCTCGCGTTTGCGTTGGGGCTATCGATGTCCGCCAAATGGGCGACGGTCATCGCCAGCAGATTGCGATGTGAAAGCATTGCGCCCTTGGACCGGCCTGTCGTGCCGCTCGTGTAGAAAAGCCAGGCCAGTGCTTCCGGGGAAGCAGGCACTGGCTGCCCCCATTCCTCCCGAAACAAACCTTGGTAGATGCCTTCACCGATCACGATTGGCCGACAGTTCGCGACGGACGATCCGTCGAGAGCTCTGACAAGTCCTGAAGCGAGCTTCGGCGAAACGAATACCGCAGCCGCGCCCGAGTCCTCCAGGATTTGAACCGCTTCCTTGACATGGAGCTTGACGTTGACTGGGGTGGCAGCCATTCCGGCGGCCCAGATGCCAAAAAACAGCTCGATGTACTCCGGTCTGTTCTCGCTCATAACCGCAATACGGTCGCCAATCTGAAAACTGCGATGCAGCGCCGCAGCAATCTTCAGCGCCCGCGATCGCAGCTGTGCAAAAGTCCAGACCTGTTGATCCCCGAGGAATACAGCGCCTTGTTGGGGGTGGCGCGCGGCGATTTGATCAAGGAGTGAAAAAACGTTCATGTTATACCGGCTCCGAGAGGCAATCACGAGACGTGAGGCAGGTCGAACTGGACTGTCCGCTCGACGCGCATCAGCAAATCGCGACATGCAGCAAGCGGTCGATCACGATCTTCCTATCTGAACCGAGATGTCAATCTTCGGCGTCGATGGTGCCGACAAAGGCCTGACGGGTTCGAATTTGCAAACCGCGAAGGCGAAAGCTCGAGAAGACTTCAATAGCAGCGGACGCGTCGCGCCGCCTGCTACGCTGTCGGCATCGAGATGATCTGAGAATATGCGAACTCCCCTTCACTGGCAGTCGCCAAAACCACACCGTTCCATGAGAGCAGCAATCTTCGATCGATCGTCGCCGCGCGTGCTGATGCCGAGATTGCCGATGCTGCTTGCCGCGCCGGTCTCGATTACAAAATGTTCGGTGCTGATTGACACTCCGGACGCCCAATTGATCCGCCATGAGCGGCCCAAGCGAAATTCCATCCCCGTTTGCCCAACAGATAAGCCAGAAACATTTTAGGCGCCGGAATCCATCGCAGCGGCCTTGAGTTCCCGGTGGGTGTTCACGTCGGCACAGCTTGTTATCGCTCGAAGGGCGGTGTGATGTCCGGATGGCGCCTTTCCCAACAAATCACCCGCCTTCAAACGCAGTTACGTCTCCCACCACCTTAGGGATACTCGTCGCCAGCAGACGGTGCAGCTCCGTCTCACGCACTCGCCTTGTCTCGTTACTTCCTGGGATGGGATTTGCCCAACAGAATAGCGAATAGAGTAGTTCGATCCCATACTGCTGCAGCCCTCGAGCGGCACGGATGCCTGTACGATGCTGGACGTACCGATCCTCAACTCTATGGCGGGTTACCCCGACATAGGCACCGTAAAATCCGTTCATTTCCGTATAGCCTGAGCGAAGCATGACGTAGAGCCTGCCCCTTCCACGCGGCGTGTCGCACGGCCCAAGCTCTGCTAGAACGACCTGCCTTGCCGCCGCCAGCCAGGGAATAGGTGGAAGGCCGTCCGGAAAGAGCCGCAGCGCGGCCCTCCCCCGACTGTCGCTCCGTTGCCGTAGTTCCTCGTAGGCGAGCGTAGCAAGTTCGAGTCGAGGTGGATCGAGCGCAAGCCATTCTTTGATCTTCTCGTGTAGCTGCGGACGTTCCCAGCCGATAAACGGCCGCGCGGCGCTATAATTCAGCCCTTCCAGCTTTCCGTGAGCGACGGGTTCGTAAGGCATGATGTTCCTTCCAGCCTTCCTTATCAATTGCGTTGACCCTTAGAATTTCAGCAGCCTTCCGGATTCCGACGCGCGATGTTGGGAGCTCGAATCGGCCGCTCTAGTGGAAATAATTTCTGCGAAGTTCTCGGTTGGCTTGGATTTCACCAGCATCCAGGATTGACCAGCATGATTTGATGCGGCGATATCGTTATTGACATCGTCTAATGATAGTGACATTTAATGACGTAAACAAGGGGTTCATCATGATCGCTCCACGCAATTGGTCTGGTAATATGGAGGAGTTCTCTCGCAAAGCGGCCGAGACGCTTGAAGGGATAGGTCATTCGGATGTGAGCGAACCCACGGTGCGGCTGATCCGGGACTATATGCAACGCGGCATTCTCGGCGATGTGGCCAAGAAAGGCCGTGAGGTAATTTTCGAGTATGGGCACCTCGCCAGGTTCGTGGCGGCACGTCTCCTGCTGGCGGACGGGTGGCCGCTTTCAAAGATCAAGGAACATTTCGACCTCAGCAGTCCGGAGGAGATCGAGGCACTGATCCCGGGCGCTCCAAACCGCGCGGTTCTCGCTCTCGAACGCATTCGGAGCGAAAGTGCGGGGCAGTCCGGTGAGCCGCGCCAGACTACGCATTTTAGAGGTCGTGCCGCGAGGGTCAGCAGTATTCATGGCGAACTTCGCGACGCATTGCAGCGCCTCGGCATTCCGGATGGCAGGCCTGCCACAGAAGAATTGACTCTGTTTGCGGTCGCACCCTGGTGCCAACTCCTCGTGCAGTCCGATCGCCTCAGCCGGATCACTCTCGAAGAAGCGGAAGATATCGGACACGCCGTTACAGCAAGCCTCATTTCTCACCTGACCCGAAAAGGAACCTCAAGATGATCTCGATTGCATTCACGCCTCATCGCACAGCGCTCCTCGAAGGGCACTCGAATACGGTGGATGTTCTTGTCCGGGCTCAGGCCCCGGCCGCGGCTGGCCAGCCGAACCTGCGGTCGCCGCTCAATCTTGCGCTTGTCCTTGATCGTTCCGGGTCCATGCAGGGTCTTCCATTTGCGCAGGCTGTTCGCTGCGCGGAGATGATCATTGAAAGGCTGAATAGTGACGATAAGCTGAGCCTCGTCGTTTATGGAGAACGTGCGGAGGTACTCGTACCCGCCGCCAACGTTACGGATCGCGTGCGGTTTCGTCTTGCGCTTCGATCGGTGGAGGCCGGCGGAAATACGGCACTGCACGACGGGTGGCAGGCAGGCGCTGGGGAACTCGCTCGACATTGTCGTCCGGGAACGATTTCACGGGTTCTTCTGCTGTCCGACGGCTGCGCAAATGTCGGTGTGACCGACCCCGCGATACTCGCAAGACACTGCGCCGAATTGATGGAAGCGGGAATTTCCACGTCCACTTATGGGCTCGGAAAGCGTTTCAATGAAGACCTGATGTCTCAGATGGCAGCGCAGGGAGGCGGCCAGGCGCATTACGGTCAGAGTGCCGAGGACCTGATGGAGCCCTTCCAGTCCGAATTCGACATGTTGTCATCGTTATGCGCACGACAGCCATGGTTGTCTCTGATGCCCGTCGAGGGCGTGAAATTCGAACTGCTGAACGACTACCGGATCGACGCAGACGGACGCATCCGGTTGCCTGACATCGCCTACGGGTCGGAAGCCTGGGCGCTCGTCCGGCTTTCCATTCCCCGTGAGAGGACTGCAAAGGGTGACGGGCCAATCAAACTGCTGACTGCGGTACTGGCATACGTGGACCTCGACGGTGCGGTCCATGAAACAGAGGCGTCTCATCTGTTCCTGCCGCTGTTGCCGGAGGAAGCATACGGGGCAATCACCCCGGACGAATTGGTGGGCTCCCGTGCCGCCGAAATCCGAGCGGCTGCCATTCAGGAGCAAGCACGGATTGCCGCGCGGGCGGGTGACTGGGAGAGAGTTGCGCATCTTTTGAGCGCATTGAAAGAGGAAGCGCTTCATAGTTCCTGGCTTGCCGCGTCGATAGCAGAACTTGAGCGCTATGCCCGAAACCGGCAGGGGCAACTCTTTTCCAAGGAAGCTCACCACAAGGCCACGCGCATGAACACTCGGCTGACGTCGATCGACGAAAGTTTGTCCTCTTGGTCCACTGATGAGGAAGTGGTGAAGGCCTCGTTCTTGCGCCGCAAACTTGAGGAAGGCCGCCGATTTGTACGTCCATTGAAGGACAGCAACGAATGAAGGAAGTGAGCGTTTGAATCAGCATCGGCCCGCTATCCCCTGAACCGACTGCCACTAGGTGCATCAGTTTGTTGGCAAATTCATAGCATAGGTGGGTCATCATCGGCGCCGATCGTGAGCCGACTGGGCATGCGGCGGCGGGCTGCATCAGCCGAGGCCTGACACGTGGGTGGCTCCCCGAACCCGATCGGAAAGTACCGTAGCGGAGTTCAAGCCAGGTGATTCACATCGACCCATTTTTTAATAGGTCACGCCACTGAAAGCATCCCTTAGTTGTTTGCAGGCTAGAGTTCCATGAAACGGCATCGGGTGATCAATGGAAACCGCCAATAATCCTGGATATCGAGGCAGCATTGCGCCGCCATGATCTGAATGAGGGGCGGCGAAGGTTCATTGGAGAACTTTGGCATGGGACGTGAAAGTTGCTATGAGCGCCGCGACGAGGAAGAACGCAGCGAGCGCGAACGCCGGGCGGAACGAGTACAGGCACACGAAGAAGGTCGGTGCGCTAACGGACGACAGGTCAAGGATACGATCCTCTATCTTCTCAGAAAAGCACCAGCTTCGGCTCCCTCAAGATCGAGGCGGACGATCATATTGGCTGAAAGGCGATCAGGACTTCAAGGACTGAGGAACGGAAATGATGAGGCCGCCGACATGCCCGGTGGGCGGTTAAAGGGTGTGTGAGTGGAAGCGGGGCCGCGACGGACGGCCGCAGTTGACACTGCAGACGCGCAGCATTCCGTCGGCGCGGACGTCAAGGGGACTATCACCCGCATGAGCTTCAGGAATGTCAAAGGCCCTCACAATGCGATCCGGTCCGTAGTGGCCAAAGGCTGCCTACAGGGTCATCGGCTTCGGCACGTCCGAGATCGACGCAAGAGCGTGGCAGCCCCGCATCACCGCGGTGCGCGTCGTGCTCGAGACCCTTTCGTCACCCGGATTGCCTGCCGCTGAAGACGCGCTGCAAGATTGCTTCAGCGTTGTTAAGGGCCTGTTTTCGCGGATCGCGCTAGGCGACACGTCGGACTGGTACACCGTGTCGAGACTGCTCGGATACCCTTCCTCCGAACTTGCGAGGGCTACGTCCTGGCGCATGTCGTGGGCGCGAATGGCGATCCGGGTACAGGACGCGGAGGTCTACGAGATCGTCCGTTCGCGGATAGTCGAAGACCACTGCCTCGAAATGCTCGGCAATTATCTCGACATGGCGGTCGACGCGGCCCATCCCCTCGACGAATTCGGCTGGGCATATATTCTCTGGTCCAGCTCCGAGTGGGACATCCTTCATATCGGCGCCGCGGCCGGTAGCGTCGAGCACGTGGTCAAGCGCCTGGACCGCGAGCACCCCGACCACAATGCCTTCGGCGTCCTGGCGACATGGCTCCTTCACGATCCGCTCGACGCCTACCGGCGTATCCACGAGCGTCTTTTCTCACACGCGATCGGCGACGGCTTCTTCCGCATCGCGCTGGGAGACGCAAAGGCGGTCGTCGAGCAGATTCTGCGCGACACGGGGAATGTTTCCCATTCGCCATGGCATGGCGACCAGGGGGTGAAAAACGGGGCGTGCCACACCACGTCCTCCGGCGAGGACCTTTACATCCGATAAGGGGCGGATGCCGGCTTGTGAAGGACTGCTTGGAACTTTCTGTCTAAAGCTACGCGGAGCGCGCTCGGCGCATTGTGGCTTGTCGCCGCGGGAAGCATGCTCGGCGAGTAAAGCAACGAAGGAACCGAAATGCAGACCAATGACGAAGTACTCGCGCTCTTCGACAGGGTGCCGCGCGACCCTCATCGGCAGGTGTCATTAGAGCTGGCTCGGTCTGTCTGAACAGTTCCCGGCGTTTTGCTAAGTGGATTTCGGCCTACAAAAGGCTGTCCGCGCGAAAACCCGGGCTTTCATCGAAGCTCGTCGCCGAACGGACATAACATTGGGGTTTCTTCTGGACTTTGCCGAGGGGGCCGCGGCACGATCTTGCCGCAGGAGGACTTTGTTTTGGCGCGATCAAGTGTGATCGCTACACGAGCTGGCGACTTACGCTGACTGTCCGATCACAGAAGAAGCAGCCGCTTAACGATCGGCCCGAGCTGCGAATACGACAGGTACGAAGCGCCGACCACGAGCATCGGCAAAAGCGCGGGGAGCAGCACGGGCAGGACGTTCCCCTTGTTGATCAGGAGCGCCGACGTCTTCATCGACGCGAGATAGACGGGCTTCACGTCGTGGAATTCCGCCACCTCCGGCTCCGCTTCGTCGGCGAAGACGTTGCCCCCCAGCGTGGTCCGTTCGCTCCATCGTTCGAAGGCGGTTGCCTTCGTCAGGGATAGCAGAACCGCCTTTCTCTTCAGCCGGGAGACCAGCAGAGCGACGCCTATCAAAGGGACGATGTAGTAGATCGCCACGACCGCCAGCCACGCGACGCATACGGCGGTGAAAAGGCCGGGCGTAACGGTCTCTCGCTGCATGACGTGGCCTACGCCCGCCGCGAACACCGAGCTCACCGCCAATGTAAACAGACCGTAGCCCGCCGGGTAGAAGCCCAGGAAGCCGAGACCTGCGTGACCGTCCGGATGCGTGGCGACGAGACGAAGGCGGCACCTGCCGAAGGCCGAGAGGAGCCGCCACCAGACGACATGCTTCCATATCAGTCGCGTCAGCAAGAACCAGTAGAGGGTGTTGCCGACGACGAGACACCACAGGCCGGTCACCGAGACACCTCCTTCAAACACTGCCCAGGCGGGACCGCCTCCACCGAGGAACGTCGCTGCGTTGAATGCCGTCGCCATGACGGCGAGTGCCGCGCACACGATCTCCGGCGCTCGGGCGGTCGTCCGGCCGCGCGCTTCCCGCAGCGCCTCGCGCGCGTGCGGCATTGACTGCGACGCCACCAGCGGGACGCGGAACAGGAACGACAGGCATTCATCGAGCGCGAAGCCGATCGGTTTTTCGGCAAGCGTCAGCAGGACGGGCGCGATCAGAAACTTCGCCCATGCACCCCAGTCGCGCAGGAAGAGCACCACTCCATAGCCGCCGCGCGTCGCCAGCAACAGCAGCACCGGGACGGTCCAGCATAGCAACGCCAGCACGAACGCCCGCCACCTGCGCTTCCCCATGCCCAGGCGGTCCATCAGGTCGTAGAAAGGACCCCCATGCATGATCCGAAGACGATCGACGTCCGCGCCGGCCATCTAGCCCTCCGCAGCGGCGGCTTTGGCCTGCTGCGTCCGGATCGCAGTCGCGGCTGCCGCTGCGCCATCGCGGTCGTCGTTGCCGACATGCACGGACGAGGTCGCGAACTCGATGCTGTTTTCCTTGAAAGCCTCGCGGATCTTGGCGTACGCCTTGCGCCTTATGTAGGTCTGCATGCCGGGGAGGGTCGTCATGGCAAAACTGAGGACGATGCCGTAGTCGCCGAACTCCTCGACGCCCTTCATCTTCAACGGCTGGATGAACAACGGTCCGAGTTCAGGGTCGGCCCGTAGTTCCGCTCCGATCTTCTTCGCGATCATCGCCAGATCGACGATGCCCTTTTCGCCACCCTTGGCGACGCCCATAAGATCGTCCGCGAGGATCGACTTGAAGGGTTCCTTCGCCTTCCATTCGGAATGTTGCGGCGCAAGCTTCTTCACGCGGTCGAGCATGAAGGCAAAGTGAAAGTAGATCGGCTGCTCGGACCAGAGCGTGCCATCGTTGTCGAAGACCGCAATCCGATCTTCCGGCGCGACGTACCCTTCACCGCCCGCGGTCGTCGTCGCTTTCACGAAGTCTATGATCCGCGTCTTCGCGGCCGTGTCGTTCCACGAGGGCACAGCCTCCTGAGCCAAGGTTGGGCCGAGGATGCCTCCCACTAGCAAAAGGCCGGCGACGAGAAAAGCCGCAAGCACGGTGTCGTAGATCTGAGCGCGGAACTTCATCTCTTCACCTCAAGTTCTCTTTACGCATCGGAAGCCGACGTGGCTGGTGGAGGTATCCTCGGGTTCGGCATGACGGGCCGCTGGTCGGTACCGCCTGCAGTAATTCGGCGCACACAGTTGCGACCCGCCTTTGAGAACCCGCCTGGCGATGCGGATGGCCGGCTGGCGTGGATCGAAGCTCGAATCGGCGTCGCCCCCGCGCGGATTGCTTGGGATGCAGCATGAATGCTCCGCAGGTTCCGGGTGGCGTGTCGACCAGTAGTCGCTCGTCCATTCCCAGACGTTGCCGATCATGTCGTAGAGACCGTAGCCGTTCGCAGGGAAGGACCGGACTGGCGACGTGCGTTCGCTTCCCTTCGGCTTGGTGGAATGGATCGGGAACGTGCCGCTCCAGGTGTTGGCCATCGCGACGCCGCCGGGCGCAAGTTCGCTCCCCCATGCGAATTCCGTGCCGTCCGCTCCACCGCGGGCAGCCAGCTCCCATTCCGCCTCCGTGGGGAGATCCATCCCCGCCCAGTGCGCGTAGGCGAGTGCGTCTCTGTAGGCGACGTGGACGACGGGGTGGTCGAGCCTGCCGCGCAGGTCGCTCAGTCCGCCGAGAGGACGCCGCCAGTTCGCACCGAACTTGAAGATCCACCACTGCGAAATATCCGGTCCGTCGACCGACTTTGGTTGCACGAAGACCAGCGAACCCGCCCTCAGCATCTCGGGCTTTGCCCCCGGATAGTCGTCAGGATCGGGCGCCTTCTCGGCGACGGTGACGTGCCCCGTCGCCTCGACGAATTCCTTGAACTGCCTGTTCGTGACCGGCGTCTCCGACATCCAGAAGCCGTCCACCTTCACTGGATGGGCAGGGGCCTCTTCCGGATAGTGGTCGTTCGATCCCATCGTGAACGTCCGGCCGGGAATCCAGACCAGTCCATCGTCCCGTCGGTCGTCTGCCGCACTCTCGAATGCCATTGCCATAGCCACCTCCAGGACTGATCCTCCCGACCTTAACTTCCACGCCGCGCGAGGGAAGATTGTTACCGTAACAACGAGGGTAACAACGGCCTCCGGGGCGTGGGATTCAGATCGGGCAGGGCGCTCTTCGCATCCTCGCGCTCCGCAGCGGGCAGAGCGATCGCAGACGCCAGCGCCGTCCGATCCAACTGTGCGTCGCGCGAGCGGAAGAGACGCCGCTCGAGGAGCGCGACCTGCGGCGCCAGCCTCGGATTCCCTTGCGCGTCGACCCAGGCCGTGACCGTCCTGAATCCCAGGCGACGGCTCCAGTCCTGGAGCGCGCGATAGATGGCATCGTCGGGACCGACCCTGATCACCGCCTGGAGCCGGCGCAGTCTTCGATGCGGAGAATTCCGGCGCTGTTCCCGAAACCTTTTCAAGCCTGCGCGAATTGCCGGATAGCGTCGCCATGCGAACAGAGCCGCAGCGACATCGACCGCGCCCAGCAACATCACTGTAAGCAATCCTCTCGTCATTCCCCTCGAAGGGGCGGATTCCTGATCCAGTTTTGGATCGATACGCGTGCGCGGCGTTGTTGGTGCTGCGACGACGAGGCCGACGGCGGGAAGGGTCGCAGCCGCATTGGCATGGCCATCGACGTCGAACCAGGAATAGGAAATCGCGGGAAGCGAAAAACGGCCCTCGCTGGACGTCGTGTAGACGATGGTCTCCGTTCTGGTGCTTCCGGTCTCGACGCTGCGGCCTATCCCGCGTCGTTCCACCCCGTCCGCAAGCAATGGCGGCTTTGCGTATGTGGCGAGTCCCGCGACTTGCGCAAGGTCGAGGGGCGGCATCAGCATCGCCTGCGTATCCTCTGCAAAGATGACGATCGTCCTTACGACTGCGCCTCCCACCCTGAGGCTTGCCGGATCCCTGTCGAAGGACTGGGTGACGGTGAGATTACGCGCGGCAAACGGCGTCGAGGTCTGGCCGGAAGCCGGAGCGACCTTGAAGGAAGGGAGGGCCATCTTCACCTGCGTCTTCACAGGATTTCCATTCGCGGAATAGCCTAGATCGATGTCGATCTCGGGGAGCGGGAAGGATCCGGCCTTCTCCGGAACGACGGCGTAGCTCCTGCGGATTCCGGAATACTCCACGCCGTCGATCGTCTGCACCAGGTTCTGGGGACGGTCGTCCGACAGCGTTACGAGGGCGTCCGGCACCTTGAACAGCGGAAACTGCGGCGGCGACGTAAAGAAGTCCGGCGCGAAGACGTCGACGACCACGTGCACCTGCTGGCCGGGAACGATCCCTTCGGCGCCTTCGATCGACGCCCGCCCGAACGGCTCGGCTGCGAAAGCCCGTGCACATGTCAGGAGAACGATCAGGACGACGAGGAATTTCATCGTGATCATTGCGCCATCCTCCCGGCCTCGATCGAGAATTTGCGGGCCATCAGGTCGGCCGGACTGACGGAGATGTTTTTCATCCACATCTCGGAGGTCTGCTCGGCGACGTTGATCGTGCCTTCCTTTCCCTGCTTTCCCTTGTCGTCGAACTGGACGCTGTCCGGGGCCTCGCTCGGCTGCTCCGGCTGCTCCTCCTGTTTCTCCTTCTGTGCCTTGACAAGCTGTTGCGCGACGGCGAGGTTTGCTGCCGCATCCGGCCAATCCTCTCGTTTCTGGAGCGCCTTTCCGTAGGCGGCGACCGCCTCGTCGTACTTCCCGAGGTGCAGAAGGGCGTTGCCCTGGTCGTACCAGCTCTCGGCGGTGTCGACGGAAGCGAGCACGTCCACCGCCTCCTTGAACTTTTCGGCGCGATAGAGGGCGACGCCCTTCCACATCGGATCGGAAAACTTGTCCGCCGCCGCGGAGTAGTCGCCGCGTTCGAAGGCGATCCGCCCCTGCTGGTCGTGCGTCAGCCACATATCCGCAAGCCCCGCGGCGCGCGCGGTACCTGGCGAGAACAGTTGGACTGCCAGCAGCACGATGCCAGCCCGGACCACCCACCCTTTGCGGAAGGAGAAGGCCATGGCGATCGCCAATGGCACGATCAGCCACCAGCCCAGGTCGCGCCAGCGGTCGCCTTCCTTGGCCTGCTTCTGCGCGAAGTTCGAGCGCACCCGTTGCGCGACCCACCGGACGTCCGTGTCGTCGTCCGTCACCGTCGCGACGCTCGCTCCGGTTTCCTTTCCAATTTCTTCCAGCTTCGCCACGTCGAGTTTCGCGAACAGACGTGATCCGGAAGGATCGGAAGCGAATCCGCCGTCGGGCGTCTTGACCGGACCGCCGGCCGACGTGCCGACGCCAAGGATGACGATGCCGTTCGAATTGGATTCGATCGCCTTAGAGGCCGCTTCCTCGACCCCGTCGGTCAGCAGGAGGATCGTGCCCGACGCTTCTTCCTTTTCGAGCAGGCTGTCCGCCAGCGCCAGGGCGGCTGCCGTGTCCTTGCCAGGCCTCGGCATGAGCCGCGTCGCCAGAGCGTCGGAGTAGCTTTCGAGCAAGGCGGCGTCCTCCGTCGGCGGCAGCACGAGATGGGCGCTCCCCGCATAGGCGACGATCGCAGTCCGAGCACCTTGCCTCGTATCGATCACGTCCTTGATCTTCAGCTTGGCGCGCTCGATCCGCGAGGGGGTCACGTCAATGGCGTCCATCGTCTGCGACAGATCGACCGCGATGACCAGAGGCGCGGCGTCCTCGACGAAGGGC